>NZ_JABCJM010000002.1:0-1224594 GCF_013184235.1 Niveibacterium sp. COAC-50 | reverse complement strand
CGCAACTCTGGGTTTGAAACGACAGCAAGCGCCAACAGCAACGCGCATGCTTGAGCAAGGCGAAATAGGTGTCGTTGTTTCATGTGGCGACGTTAACTGGGCTGGTCATAACAAAGCGCGCTAACGTGGAAGTAACCGGCACCGGAGCGCCAGCGAAGGGAACCAA
The DNA here is from genome assembly GCF_013184235.1 of Niveibacterium sp. COAC-50. Taxonomy (NCBI): domain Bacteria; kingdom Pseudomonadati; phylum Pseudomonadota; class Betaproteobacteria; order Rhodocyclales; family Rhodocyclaceae; genus Niveibacterium; species Niveibacterium sp. COAC-50. The sequence goes on along the minus strand of NZ_JABCJM010000002.1, from coordinate 1,224,428 downwards.
ACTGCGCAGCAGTTTGGTGTCCGGTTGACTGCAGGGTTAGGCGGCGGTTTGCGTTGCATCACTGCTGGTTAGGGCGACGGATTGAGATGCACAGACTGATGAGAAGCCAGTGCAAGCCTAACGTGTCTAGGGCCGCGATAGCCAAGCAAGCAAGCGCCAATGGTAGGTGTTCTGACCAGAGAGGGATAGCTGAGCCCCAAAGCAGCACGGACCCGAACAACGGGAAACCAGAAACCTGCTTGTAAGGCCCTGTGGGCTTCCAATAGTGGTGCGCGAGAGGCCTTATGAACGACAGGTAGAAGTTGAGTGACGAGATGATTGTGCCGAGCAGTGCTGCGCAAATGACGATCGGGTTCATTAGGGCACCGCTCCAGCCGCCTAACAGTGTTTACACGGACCCAGAGGGTCCGTATATCAATTGATATTTAGGGCGCGGGAGTTGCGTGGTAACCCATTGATTTGTTGGGCGCGCCGTTCTTGCGTGTCAGTATAACAACAGCAATATTAGGGGGTACGTGCAGCCGCAGGGTCGCGCAGGTAGCCTCGTGATTTTTCTGACAGAAAGGAGCCCCCTTATGGGGCACACAACCCCCGCGTCTGCTTGAACAAGTCTCGCTGGTGTGTCGCCGCAGGCACTTCAGCACCAACACCGAACAGGCCTATCGCTATTGGGTGCGTCAGTTCGTGCTCTTCCACGACAAACACCACCCAGACTCCCTGGGTACCCGGGACGTCGAAGCGTTCCTGAACCACCTCGCAACCGACCGACACGTTGCCGCCTCCACGCAGTCGCAAGCACTCAATGCGCTGGTGTTCTTGTATGACGCGGTGCTGGGGCTGCCGCTTGGTGACATGGCAGGACTCAAGCGGGTTCAGCGGCGCCAACGCATTCCGGTGGTGCTGTCACGCGAGGAAGTGCGGGCGGTGCTCAATCAGCTTCAGGGGACTCGTCGGCTCATGTGTGAAGTGCTCTATGGCGCGGGGCTTCGTGTGCACGAGTGCGTCACGCTCAGAGTCAAGGACGTCGACTTGGCGGCACGAACCGTGTCGGTGAGGAACAGCAAAGGCAGCAAGGACCGCACGACAATCTTGTCGCAAACCGTCATCGCGAGCCTGCAGCAACATCTGACACGCGTGGCCACCCTACACGCGGAGGATCGTGCGCGCGGCGGCGGCCTGGCACCTATGCCGGACGCGTTGTCACGCAAGTATCCGTCGGCTGCAGCGTCATTGAGTTGGCAGTTTGTGTTTCCGTCGGCCGTATTGCGTCCATGGGGATCGAGCGGACGCTTCGTGCGTTGGCATGTCTCGGACTCAACCGTGCAGAGGGCGTTCAAGCTCGCGCTCGATCGCGCGCAGATCCACAAGCACGCGAGCGTGCACTGCTTGCGCCATAGCTTCGCGACCCACCTGTTGGCGGCCGGGACGGATGTCCGCACGATTCAATTGCTGCTGGGTCATCGCAGCCTGCAGACCACAATGATCTACACACACGTCGAGGCTACCGCGCGCCATGTGATCAGCCCGCTTGATCTGCCTTGACACTCGGGTGCGCGAGGGTGGCGTGCCCCCCTCACAGCCTAACCGCCGCGTCAGGGCCGGCGGTCGAGGCATCTCAGACCTGCGCGCCACCACCAATCCGAAGTCTCCGCGATAGTGGGTGAAATTCCCGAAGGCTGCCGTTCGAATGCCCGCATGTACGAGAGTTGGGATAGATGCCCTGCCTGGCAATGAAGGACTGCTTTGGGTCGCGTGCGGTCGGTCGGCGAACAATGGCTAGTGCTGCAGGCTAGAACTTGGCTGAGAATCCCCGACCCACGGGACCCGGTGACACGACTGCCCCGACGATGTAAGCGTCCAAACCAACGATTCAACGCTCCCGCACAAGATCTAACCCCAGGAGTTCTCAGCACCATATCGATCACGACGCTGCGGCATAAATGAAGCATTGGATCTGAACAGGGAGAGAGCGATGCGGCGGCAGAAACTGGCTGAGGTCCTAGCCTTGGCAAGACGGAACCCGCATTGGATGGGCCGCGAACGCCGCTATAGACCGCTCTCCCCGCGGCGACACGTCATGCCACTGAGCGACGCGTTGATGCAGCTTCGTCTGTCAATGGCACGAGCAGATCACACGGCAGACGCAAGCCTCGAGGCCGTCTCGACCTCGAACACGCGAATCGCAAAGCTTGAATCCCTTGCAGGCATCGCTCGGCGGAAGGGACAGGCCACGGTTTCGATCGAAGAGATGAACAACGCAATCGCGTGCGCAGGGGCATCCGCTGGTACGTCAAGCTCGGCGCGACGAGATTGGCCGCGGAGGCCAATTCCGCTGGCACAAGAGGATCTCGACTGGCTCAATATGCCGAACGTCGGTGGTGAAGTGATACCAGAGCGGGGAGACCAGTGTGACCCTGCTTGCTCACACACATCAACAGATGACCCCACGGGCGCCGAGTCCGATCAAGACTCCGCCTGATATTCGAATCGATGAGGCCGAAGACCCGGCCGTGAGCGATCATCAGGCACGAGGCGTCGCACAGGCGAGCGCCCGTTACTCGATACAGCCTCCCCCAGGTTGAGCACAGCCTGTCTTTTGCCTCGGCACGTATATATGTTCGACAGGCATCAACAACGCCTCGCACTGCTCGGTCACGTGCCGCCTCTGCGTACTCACGAATTCCGTCATATCCGCAATTGAAACGATGGCGCTTTTTCCATAGGTCTCCAGCGCGCGGCCCCGCAGCCCGAGTTGTACCGCGCGCCGATCGATCGGCCCGCCGGAAGGATCGTGGTCAGGATCCCATTGAAGGCGCACATCCGATGCCTTCACCGCAGCTTGCCAATCCTCCCGTGATTGTCCTGATCCCGCCGGCAAGCTTGATGACACCGCCTGTTCAAGCAGGGCGTCGAAGAACGTGCGCCGCAGTCGCACTGCAAGAATGCGCTCCTGCCCGGGTTTGGTTGCCCACCCACTGCGAAACATCATCCACAGGAAGTTCGGCTTGATCCAACTCATTCGGCTGTAGCTGAACGCTCCGCCAAAGCACTGATGGGACAGCGCATAGTCGGCAATTTCGTCCCGATATGCCTGGTACACGACAATACTGTCGTGATCGTAGTTGGCGAGAATGTGTTGGCCGTTCGCAGGCCAGCGTTTGAGTTGTTCGATGTAGTACTCGTAATCCATTTTTCTTGTTTTCTTTCTTGCTATTCGTCATTCCGTTCGGTCTTGCGCTCTTGGGGGGAACGTCAGAGTCGACTCAGCCACCACTGCGTAAACGATCTCAGATCTGGGTGGCTTGAACTCAAAGTCTCGCGCTCCGATCCACGATTCGGCGAGCGCGCCGGATTGCGGTCGATAAGTGCCCGGTGCACAGGCTCGGGTAGTCCAACCAGGAAGGGCAGGTAATCGTCCACCAGCACTTGCGCGTCGATCTGTTCCAACGCGCTGCGTTTGGGGCTTCCACGTGACGCATCACCGCCAGTAGCCAAAACGCGGCTGATAGGGAACCCTAGCTTGCGCAGGTTGGACTCGCGCGCTTGAGCGAATTGAGGCTGCATCGCGGTGACGCACACGAGCTCGTGGCCTGCGTCATGCAGCAGCTGACAGGCCTCAATCGCGCCCGCCATCGCAGGCAACGACGACCAGAACGCCTCATCGAAGAAACGACGAAATTGACTCAGCGCTTCGTCGGCGAGGTGCGGGACATCCCATCGGTCCTTAGCCCAGTAGGCGTCGGGGTCCCGCTCGATCGGACGAACACCATAGGCCCGCTCCCACACGTCAGCGTAAGCGAGGTTGTAGTCGAGCAGGACACCGTCGGCGTCGAGGGCGATGATCGGTCGCGTCATCGTGCGATCTCCTTACGGGTCAATCCAACACTTCCAGGTATCGCGGCGGCACCATATCGGTCAGCCATACACCATTGTCGGATCGGTAAAAGACGTGCCCGTCTGCTCGCATACGCGCTGCGGCCACACTCAGCAACACCAGTTCGCCGTAGCGCCTGCCGACGGCTCCTGCAATCCCAAGATCGGTGGTGAGGTGGACATGATGACGCGCGCCTTTGACCAATCCCTCCCGCAGGATGGCGGACAGGAAACGGCGGGCCGTTCCGTGCAACAACACATCCGGCGGTTCTGCTGGTGCGAGACCGAGTTCGACCTCGACTGAATGGCCCTGATTGGCGCGGATACGCAAGCCGTCGTCGCTGATCGCGAAACGCTGCTTGTCGCTTGTTGCAACGACTTCTCGTATGCACGCGTGGGTCAACGGTTTGCCCGCTGCGTTCGCACGCGTCACGAGCTCGTCGATGGCAACCCAGCCTGCGTGGTCAAGGGCAATGCCGATCAGTTCCGGTTGATGCCGCAGCACCAGGCTCATGAATTTGCTCAATCGTTTGAGCTGATTTTCCGTTTGCATGTTCTTCTTGTTCTCCAGATTTTGTTCTTTGTTGAATGCAGCGCTCGTTACGGATTAGATCACCAGGCAACCCTGCACCGAAGCGACACCAATCGTGGCCTCCATGCCGGCGGTGAATCGCAGAAAGTCGCTCTCCATCCCATCCGAAAAGATCACGCCGTTCTCGGGCATGCGCGAGCGCAATTTCAAGGGCTGCGTCCGCGACACCTCGCCAAAAACGATGCTCGCCTGCGAGGTGCGCGTCGGAAACGGTTCGCGCACTGCAAAGGTGAGCGTATCGGCGTCCCACGCTTTGGCCGCGTACCCTGCACTGGGCTTTCCGCCGCGAAGCGCCTGCGCCACCGCGAGCGAACCGGTCACGATACTTTTGATCCAGGCCGTCGACCCAAGGCCGGTTGCAACGATCACGCCGGAGGAGGACTGCACTTCACGCCCAGCCCCATGTTGAATCTCGTAGAGCGCCGACGCATGGGTGCGCGGACCTATGAAGAGGTCATTCACCGCGCGCAGCATCTGACCGTCGGAGAGCCGCGCCTCGGCCATCGTCACGGCTCGGATTGCGCGTCGGCTTCGCGCGACGTCACCAATCAATGCCAAAAGTCCGTCCGATTCGAAGGGGAGCAGCACACCATCCCAGCGACTCGGCTCTGGATTGACACCAATGAGTGGCTGTCCATCGAGGTACTTCATCGTATTGGCCACCAAACCATCCTGCCCAAGTGCCACCACGATATCGTCGGCGGCAAACACGAAGTTCGGCAGGTAGGTTCGATCAACCAGCTGATAGCGCCCCCAGGTCTGCAACCCACTGACCACCTGCGCCAGACTACGCGCGTACGCCGCGCTTTCTGCCAGGTAGTCCGAGAAGTCTGCGTTCAGGTGTTCCAGGTAGAAACGCGCCTGCGCAAGTGTGTGGTGACGGGCGATCAACTCATCGAGCCGCGTGCGCCGCGTCACCAGCACGACCTTCCGATCAGCGGCCGCGCTCACGATTCACCTGCGTCACGGCGTCCTCACGCGGGGCGCCAAGCAAAGTCTGCAGCAGATCGGGCGAGACATTGAGGTGCCCGATCTTTTCAGCACGCTCCGCGATACCGCCGAAGGCCTGTGCAATCAACTGCCCCGGCGCCATCCCGGCGGCGGCAAGGGCCTGCACAATGCGCGGGTCGGCGGCCTCCAACGCCCGCATGATCGCCGCCACCCGGTGCGCCTCGGCTTCAGCAAGCGCACGGGCGTTGTCCGCCTGACTCACAACGAGGGCCTTGCGCTGGTCTTCGAGCGCGATGTCGGCCGACATCTGCTCGTCGCGCAACGCATTCTCCCGCTTGGCCACCAGCGCCTTGGAATCAAGTTGTGACTCGCGGATCTGGCGCTTCTTCTCTTCTACGGCAATGTCGGTATCGAGTTCGTTCTGCCGGATGGCGCGCTCCTTTTCCACTGCCGACATCCGCCGCAGATAGACCGCATCGTCGGCGGCCTTGAGGTTCGATTCCCGCGCTTCGGCCTCGAGCGCCCGCGCGATGTCGGGCGTGGGCTTGACGGCCATGATGGAGACGCCGAGCACCTCAAGGCCGAGCGCCTCGATCTCCGGTCGCGTTGCCAGTTCCGCCTGCGCGGCGCGAGCGATCTGTGCCGAGGCGCGCAAAGCCTCCTTGAGCGCCATTCCCTGAACGGCTTGCTGCACGATCACCTCGACCTGCATCGCGACCCGATCGCCCAAACGCGCCGGATCTTCGGACACATACGCGCTGCCATTCTTGGCCAACGAGAAGTCCATCAGCCCTGCGGTCTTGCGTGGGTCCTGAATCCTGAACGTGACTTGCCCTTGCACGGTGACGCTCTGAAAGTCCGCCGTCGTCAGTTCGAGAATGAACGGACGATCGCGGCTCGCCACTGGCACCGCCACCAGGGTGGTCGTCGGGGCATAGTAGAAGAACGAGGCACCGGCGCCTTCTCGCACGAGTTTGCCGCCCTTGAATTGCATCAAGTGCACCGTGGGTTGGGACTTGATATAGCGAACGCCGAACATGTGGGTCTCCTTCCTTTGCCGGTTGCACTGTACAACTTGCATGGGTTGGACAGTACAACTTAGAATTGGGGTCGTCAACAGGAGATGTTTGCATGCCTACGAAGAAATCGTCTGACAGCGCCGCATCCAAACGTACGGCCCCAGCTTTCCGCCTGCCCTTCACAACCGTGGATGTCGTGATCTTTACGGTGCTGGAGGAGAGTCTTTGCGTGCTGCTGGTCCGACGCCCTTCAGGCGCATCCGAGCCGTTTCCCGACAAGTGGGCCCTGCCCGGCGGTTTCGTGAATGTCGAGGTGGACGCAACACTCGAAGCCTGTGCAGTACGCAAGCTTGGCGAGAAGACCGGCGTCCAAAGTCCATACCTTGAACAACTCGGAAGCTGGGGCGGCGCCGACCGCGACCCGCGAGGATGGTCTGCAACCCATGTGTATTTCGCCCTGATCCCGGCTGAACACATCACGCTTGAGAAGGGCGCCAACGCGGCCGACGTCGCCTGGTTCGATGTCGATGAGATTCTCGCCGCGGAGGACCTGGCTTTCGACCATTCGATGATTCTCGCCACGGCCGTGGAGCGCTTGCGCAGCAAGGTCGAGTACACCTCGCTACCGGCGTTCCTGATCCCGGAACCCTTCTCTCTCCCGCAATTGCAGAAGGTATATGAGGTTGTGTTGGGACGTCCCGTCGACAAGAGCGGGTTTCGTACCCGCATGCTCGCCGCCGACTTTCTCGTCGAAGCGGGGTTTCTGGATGGGCTGTCCAATCGCCCGGCCATGGGCTATCGCCTCAAGGATCGCAATGCCCCCGTTGTGTTTCCTCGTACCTTCGGTCGTTGATGCCGTTCTGAACGCGACAAACGCAGCAGACTCCACGCGCTTCAGTCACATTCCCCGCGTCGTGGAATTGATCACGTGATGCATACGCACTGTTAGTTGCACTGTACAACTTGTTGGCGTACGATGGCCTCACGTTAGACGCGACACAGCCAGGAGGCCACAAAATGAGCCAGGAACGCATCCACCTTGTGATCATCGATCCGCAGAACGATTTCTGCGATCTGCCCGACGCTTACCTCCCCGCACACGTCGCAGGCAAGGCCCGCACGGCCCCCAGCCTGCCGGTTACCGGCGCGCATGCCGACATGCTGCGCATTGCCGCCCTGATCGACGCTGCGGGCAACGCGATCACCGACATCTCGGTCACGCTCGACTCACACCAGCACATCGACATCGCGCACCCGACGTTCTGGCGCGATGCCCGCGGCGACGCGATCGGCGCCTTCACCCAGATCACAGCCGCCGACGTGCGCGCCGGGCGCTATGTGCCACGCCTCGAAGGCGCCCTGCCCCGCGTACTTGCCTACCTCGACCAACTCGAAGCCGCCGGCCGCTACACCCACATGGTGTGGCCGGTGCATTGCGAAATCGGCACCTGGGGCCACAACGTCCACCGCGATGTGCTGGCTGCCTACAACCGCTGGGAAGAGGCAACGCTGCGCACGGTGAACAAGGTGGTGAAGGGCACCAACCCCTGGACCGAGCACTACAGCGCGGTGCGCGCCGAAGTGCCGGACCCGGCCGATGCGGCGACCGAACTCAACGCCGCGTTCATTGCGCAGCTGCGTGAGGCCGATCGCATTCTGATCACCGGTGAAGCGGGCAGTCACTGCGTCAAGGCCACCACCGAGCACATCGCAGAGCAACTCGGCGCCCAGCGTCTCACGCTCCTGGTTGACTGCATGAGCCCGGTCAGTGGTTTTGAACCCCAGTACCGCGCGTTCATCGAGGCAATGCGCGCCCGGGGCGCAACGATCGCGACCTCTACAGACGTCCTCCCCACACTGCAGGCAGCGCTTGCCTGCGCGGAGTCCTGAAATGACCCTCAATCGCCCGGTTGTCCGCAGCCTGCTCGAGAACGACCTCTACAAGTTCACCATGTGGCAGGCCCTGCTGCACAGCCACCCCGGCGCGCAGGCCGAATACGCCTTCGTGTGCCGCAACGCCACGGTCTATCCGCTCGCGACGCTCAAGGCCGCAGTTGAAGCCGAGCTCGATCACCTCTGCAGCCTGAGTTTCCAGCAGGACGAACTCGACTACCTGAGCAGCCTGCGCTTCATCAAGAGCGACTTCGTCGACTTCCTTTCGCTGTTCCGTTTCCAGCGCCGCTTCATCACCGTCGAAACCGAGGGTGAGAAGCTGCTGATCAAGGCACGCGGCCCGCTGGTGCACGTGATGGGTTTCGAGATCTTCGTGCTCTACATCGTGAACGAGTTGTACTTCCGTGGTCTGCCTTCAGGCGACGCGGTGATGAACGTCGCCCGCGAACGGCTACAGGCCAAGATCGCGCTGCTGCATTCACAGCGCGATGCGCTCCTCGCCGATCCGGCTCACCCCTTCGTGTTCTTCGACTTCGGCCTGCGTCGCCGCTACTCCGGGGAGTGGCATGAAGAAGTGGTGCATTCACTCGCGGAGTCGCTGCCCGAGCACTTCCGCGGCACATCCAACGTGTATCTCGCAAAGAAGTTCGGCCTCACGCCGATCGGAACCATGGCACATGAGTACCTCCAGGCCTATCAGGCCTTCGGCTTCCGGCTTCGCGATTTCCAGAAGGCCGCGCTGGAGGGCTGGGTGCAGGAGTACCGCGGCGACCTCGGAGTTGCGCTCACCGACGTGGTCGGCATGGATGCCTTTCTGAACGACTTCGACCTCTACTTTGCCAAGCTCTTCGACGGTTTGCGCCACGATTCTGGCGATCCGATTGAGTGGGGAGAGAAGGCGCTCGCCCACTACCAGAAGCTGCGCATTGACCCCGCCACCAAGCGCCTGGTGTTCTCCGACGGGCTCGATCTGCCGCGCGCGATGGCCATCCACGCCCACTTCCGCGGTCGCATCCAGACAAGTTTCGGGATCGGTACCGACCTCTCGAACGACACGCCGCACAAGGCACTCAACATCGTGATGAAGATCATGTCGTGCAACGGGCAGCCGGTCGCCAAGCTCTCCGATTCGCCGGGCAAGACGCTGTGCGAGGACGAAGTGTTCCTCGCCTACCTGCGCCAGGTCTTCGACCACCCGCAAGGCTGAGAGCCCGAGGAGACACGCATGCTCAGACTGACAATCGGCCAGATCAACCCCACCATCGGCGATATCGACGGCAACCTTGCATTGATGCGCGCGGCGGCCCGCAAGGCAGCCTCCGAAGGTGCGCAGATGGTGGTGTTCCCGGAACTCTCGCTCACCGGCTACTACCCCGGTGACCTGCTCGACGAACCGGGTTTTCTCGCCGCGATCGAACGCGGCCTGGAGGCCGCCCGCGCCGCCAGCCGCGAGACCCCGGATCTGTACTGGGTCATCGGCGCGCCAGTGACGCGCAGCGGGCCTGGTAAGCGGTTGCAGAACGCGCTCCTGGTGCTGCATCAGGGCGAAGAAGTGCTTCGCTACGCCAAGCAATTGCTGCCCACCTACAACGTCTTCGATGAACGGCGGCACTTCGAACCCGGCCCGGATGTCGCGCGCATCCTCAAGGTCGGCAGCACACGGGTGGGCTTCATGATCTGCGAAGATTCATGGAATGACGCCGGTAAGGATTACGCCGTCAATCCTTTCGAGCGTCTGGCCGACGCAGCACCCGACCTGGTGGTGTCGATCAACGCCAGCCCCTCCAACCTCGGCAAACGCGCTCAGCGCCATGCGCTGTTTGCCGCGGCAAGCCGACGCAACCACCTACCGATCCTTTATGTGCACCAGGTGGGCGGACACGATCAACTGGTGTTCGACGGGGCGTCCTTCGCGGCGACACCGGATGCCGGCGTGGTGTTCGAAGCCAAGCAGTTCGAAGAAGACATCGTGACGCTTGTATTCGAGAACGGTGACTTCCTGCAGAACGACTGCTCGGCCTTCCCGGGCCCGGTCGCCGAAGCGCTTTCCCCGATGGCCTTCTATCGCAAACAGATCGTACTGGGGCTGCGCGACTATGCCCGCCGCTGTGGCTTCAAGAAGGCGGTCGTGGGCTGCTCCGGCGGCATCGACAGCGCCCTGACGCTGGCCCTGGCGGTAGAAGCCTTCGGTGCCGAGAACGTCACGGCGATCACGATGCCCTCGCGCTTTTCGAGCGAAGGCAGCGTCAGCGATTCGGAACGCTTGTGCCACAACCTCGGCATCGAACTGCTGACCCACCCGATCCGGGAGATCGTTGCGGCCTTTGAATCCGGGTTCACGCAGGCCACCGGCGCAGCGCCGCAGGGCCTCACGCTCGAGAACCTGCAGGCGCGCGTGCGCGGCACGATCCTGATGGAGTACAGCAACGCGCACGGCCACCTGCTGCTGACCACCGGCAACAAGAGCGAGATCTCAGTCGGTTACTGCACGCTGTACGGCGACACCAATGGCGGGCTCGGACTGATTGGCGACTTGTACAAGACTGAGGTGTTCGAACTCTGCAGGCACATCAACGCAGCCGAGGGGCGCGAAGTCATTCCGCTGGCAATCATCGACAAGGAACCTAGCGCTGAACTCGCTCCGGGCCAGAAGGACACCGACAGCCTGCCGCCCTACCCGGTGCTGGACGACATCCTCAAGCATCTGATCGAGGGCGACCGGCTGGGCCCCTCGGAACAGGAGACCGTGCAAGCCCGCATGGCAGACCTCATCGCCACCGACACAGGCCGTGCGCTGATCGCCCGCATCAAGGGGATGATCGGTCGCAACGAGTACAAGCGGCGCCAGGCGCCTCCGATCCTCCGTCTGCGCTCACGCGCCTTTGGCAGTGGCCGGCAGATGCCTATCGCCGCGCGCCATACCTTCTGAACTCACCGGACCCCCTCCATGACGACCTTCGATACCGCGGTTGTAATTGGCCGCTTCCAGCCCTTCCACAAGGGCCATGCGACCCTCCTCAACACCGCGCTGTCGCGCGCGCACCGAGTGGTCGTGGTGCTGGGTTCCGCGCATCGCGCGCGCGACGCCAAGAACCCCTTCACCTGGGAAGAACGCGCCGCGATGATCGGACTCGCACTCAACGAAGCGGATCGTGCCCGCGTGTCTTACCTGCCAGTGCGGGATCTGTATGACGACAAGCGTTGGCAGGCGGCGGTGAGTGCAGGCGTCGCTGAGCGATCTGGGAGCGCGACAGAGAAGATCGCGTTGGTCGGGTTCAACAAGGACGCGTCCAGCTACTACCTGGGCCTGTTTCCGACCTGGGAATACATCGCCGCGCCACGCGAACATGAGGTCGACGCGACCGACCTGCGACGTGTGATGTTCGAAGGCGAGGATGAGGACGCGACCAGCGCCCTACTGGCCAGCCTGACGCATCCGAAGATCCACCACTACCTGCGCGGTTGGCTGCGGCAGTCCTTCGTAGCGGGCCTGCGTGCGGAACACGCGTCCATAGTCCACTACAAGCGCGCGTGGAAGAGCGCGCCCTTTGAGCCGATCTTCGTGACGGTGGATGCTGTGGTGAAGGCCGCCGGCCATGTGCTGCTGGTACAGCGCGGCGGCGACATGGGCAAAGGGCTGTGGGCGCTACCGGGTGGCTTCCTGGAGCCGCGCGAGCGCTTGCTCCAGTCCGCCATTCGAGAATTGCGGGAGGAGACCGGTCTCGCGACGCTGACCGTAACCCTCGAAGCCGCCCTCAAGGACGTTGCCGTATTCGACCACCCCGACCGCAGTCAGCGCGGCCGCACCCTCACCCACGCGCACTTCTTCGATCTCGGGAGCACGCGACTCCCTGAGGTTGCCGGCGCTGACGACGCAGCACTCGCCCAGTGGGTGCCAGTCGAAGTGCTTGCAGGTATGGAGGAGCAGATCTTCGAGGACCACTTCGCAGTACTCGATCGGTTTCTCGGAATCCGCACCTGAGAAACTTGCGCCGCGTGGGGCATTGCGGTGGCTGCGGCATGCAGCGTAGCGCGCCCCCCGCTATACGAAGCCAACAGAGCGCCGGCGCCTCGCGCACTCCCTGGTTGTGCCCGTGCAACGGCCCGCCGTTCCGATGCTGCCCTCAAAACCCAAGCTCACCCTTCTGCCCCTGGTAACTGACTCAGTTGGCATCCCCAACTACGCTCGCAGCGTATTTTCTTGTTTATTATCAGATAGTTAGGTCTTTTAAGACGCTTGAACTCAGCGTCCTGCCGATGTAGTCTCCTGTGGACTCGCGGTATCCACACCCGCGCCTTCCTTTCGCAAAGCTCAGTCAGGAGGTGACCCACAGACAGCGTCCAGAAAAGCAAAAGCCCGGCTTGCCGGCCGGGCTCTCACTTTAATCGGGGCTTGACCCCAAGACTGCGTCTTCAGACAAAGCCAGTCTAGGGCCGCCATTTCGGCGCGTCAATCCCCTTTTTCGTCATTTCGAACGTCTCGCGACGAGCGACGGGTTCGCTCGTCCGCAAAGAAGGGATTGACCCATGCGAACCACAAAACGCTTCACACCAGCAGTCCTCCGCCGCTTTGCGCGGCAGGGCCGGGGTACAGGGACATTCGGTGAATATCAGGCTTGGCATCAGGTGAGCCGCGGTGACCCAGCAAGTCGAGGGCGCTCGCACATTGTTTGTTGGCGAGACTTCCAGCTGGATCTGCTGTCGGACAAAGAAAAAACCCTGTTCCTGCTGGCAAGCATGCGCCAAGACGTCGTTGACGCGCGCGCGCAGTTTCCCCTAGCCCTGGACACGAGCTCGCACGAGCTGGAAGCTTACGGAGAGATCCGGCTAGCACGCTATCCCGGGATCGCTCAGCTCGCGAGCGAACTGAAGATCCGAGCACCGAAGCTGCGTGAAGGAGACGATCAAGCGCCTTGGGTCTCCACGACCGACCTACTGCTCACGGTCGAACAGGCGCCGGGCGTGTTTGCCTTCATTGCTGTCGCCTTCAAGTACGCACGGGAGCTGGCAGCCAAGCGTACAAAGCAGCTCCTGCAATTGGAACGTGAGTACTGGTTGCGGCGTGGCGTCCAATGGTTAATGGTCACGGAGGCACTGTTCGATCGCCGCTATGCCGAGTGTCTGGAGCGAGTCTGGTGGTGGGCGCTCCACTGCCCGGTCGACAACGAAACGCTTCGTAACACGGCGGCGATCATCTGCCGAGCAGCGGGCCAAACCCAACTCCACGCGATCAAGCAAGTGGCCCGCCGCACGGGCGACCCAATGGTCGCCCAGCACGCCTTTTGGCAAGCGATCTGGTGTGGCGCAGCGCCGGTCGACCTGCGCCGCGGGTGGCGTCCCCACGTGCCCGTTCACGTTCTTTCCGTCGATGGCTTCCGGAGTCTGAATCCGATCCTGTGTGGGAGGTCAGCATGGATTGGCTAGCACACGGCGCGCTGGTGCGGGTTCTCGATGCTGATGCCACGCGCATCTTTCGCGTGCTGTTCGATGCGCCCGAAATCGGAAAGGTTGTCTGCGCACAGCTTTACTGCTCTGAGCCTCCAAAGCCGCACCGCGGGGGCAGAAGACGCAAGGTCCCTGAAGCAAACCCTCGCAAGAAGGCGCCGATGCCACTGGTCGGGGAGCTCGTCTGGCGGGACCGCGATGAACTCGCCCGCATGCAAGAAGACCGCTCGCTGTTCGCGCTGGAGCTCGAACTGGATCGCTCGCAGTGCCTTCCGCTGAACACCCACAACGCGGCGCTTCTGGAGCGACGTATTCGATGTGCCGCGCCTTTCCTTGATCTCGACCACCTGCGAGACGAAATCCTCTCGTCCGGATCACTGGCTACCCTGATCAATGAGGCTCAGAAACTTGGGGCTTCGAAATCTCTCGCCTACGGCATCTTCTCACTCTTGTGCCGCTACGGCTTCTTCGAACACGCCCTGCGGCCCCGGAAGGATCGGTGCGGCGCACCGGGCGTGCTGCGCCCATGCGGCGAAGCCGAGCGTCCCCGCAAGAAAGCCGGCCGCAAAACAGCCAACCAGCGGCAAACCCTGCGCCGTGGTCTGGTCGCTGAGCCCGAGCAGCCAGGCATGACGAGCGACTGGCGTCGACGCATCTTGGCCGCCGATTCGCGCATCAGCCAGCCAAAGCCCAAATGGCCTGCCCGCTGTCTCAGGATTCTCGAGAGCAGCTTCGTAACCCGGTATCGCGAAGAAGACGGGCGGCTCATTCCGGCCGAAATGCCCTTGGGCTCCTATCCGAGTCGATCCCAGATCAAACACGTGCTGACGCGCGAGCTACCACTGCTCATGCGTATCGCCGAAAAGACGACCAAGGGCCATTTCGCACGCTCTCACCGCGGCCTCCACGGCAGAGCATGGAAAGGGGTGAGCGGACCAGGGCACACCTGGGCAATTGACTCGACTGTCGGCGACATCTACTTGAGATCGTCAGTCGACCGGTCATGGATCATTGGTCGCCCGATCGTGTACACCATTGTCGATGTGTGGTCGTCCGCCGTGGTGGGCTTCTATGTTTGCCTCGAAGATCCGTCATGGGAGATGGCCAAACTCGCACTGTTCAGTGCCGCAGCGGATCCGCAACTGATCGGCGTACTTTGGGGCTACACCCCCGTTTTGTCGCTGAGCCCGGCCCCCACGCTTCCCGTCGTTCTGCTTTGCGACCGCGGCGAGTATCTGAGCAAGGGCGCGCGACAGACGGGCATCAAGCTGATTCCCGATCTGGCCTACGCGCCCCCGTACCGCCCCGACCTGAAGGGATCGGTCGAAGTCCTGCACCGGATCGCCAAGGACCAAATGTTCCGGTTCGCGCCCGGAGCGATTGACGCGCGACGCGACGAGTATGAACTGCGCCGCTTCCGACCAGATGACGCCGCGTTCACTGTGAAGGAGTTCGTCGCCTACTTGTATTCGATCTACACCGAATACAACCTCGCCGCTCGGCGCGAGGAACGACTGGATGCCCATATGCATGCACAAGGGGTCGTGCCCTGCCCGGCGGGGCTTTGGCGCTGGGGCCACTCAATGGGACTGGGTGTGCAACGCGCGCTGCCTCCGTCCCTGCTTATCTCGGAGCTCCTCTCCGAGGGCTTGGCTCGCGTGCGTAGGGATGCCGTCCGCATGATGAAGCGCGACTACGAGGCGCCGGAGGGATGGACCACGATCGCGCGCGCGGGGCAGGGCTGGGACGTCCAAGCTCGCTACTTTCCAGGCTCCGTCTCTCGCATCTGGGTGCCCTCGCCGGCATCTACGGTGCCGCTCGAACTCGCGTTGAGCGACCAGTCCACCGCCTCCGAGGAACTCACGTTCGACGAGGTGGCCGACGCCCACGCATATGGACTCCGCGACCGTCCGCAGACCGAGCACGAGCGCACCATGATCCGGCTGGGGGAACGACACCGCCGCGAGGAACTGTCGCAGCACGCCATCGAGGCCACCCGAGAGGCCGAATCGCGCAGCACCGGAGCCCGCCCTTCTCTGACGGAGGCACGACGCATCGAGATCGACGAGCGGGGCATCGCCCCCAGCCTGCCGACACCAGCACCCGAGGACCTGCCGCCGCCGGAGCCCGACGACTATACGGAAACCATGCGTCGGATCATGGCGGACATGGCCAGGGAGGACGGCGATGACTGAATTCAACCCTTATGCCGGCAACATCCTCGTGGACGGCCTCGGCCCGATCCTCTCCAGGTTCGATCGGCAGAGAAGACTGATGATGATCCCGACGATGCCAAAGGATGCGATCGGAGCGCCACGTCATTTGCGCCTTCATGTACTCGCGCGGCTGCGCGACCTGCATATCGTGCGTCGAGAAGATCTGCGCGTCGCAGATAGCATCGACCTCGCGATTCGAGAAAGTTACCGCTACCGCGACCCACGCTTGGCTGCGACCTGGGGACTGGTGAGCGCCGAACCAATGCTAATGCAGGCCCCGCGCGCACCCGCACAGTCCATGGTGATTTCCGGCCATTCAGGGACCGGAAAGACGGACACCGTGCTGCGCATCTTGCACAGTTACCCCGCTCAGGTAATCAAACACATGAGCTTTCCGAGATTGGAAGGTCCGCACTTCCAGATGACGTGGCTCTGCGTCGACGTACCACCAAACGGGAAGGCTGAATCGCTCGCCGACGTGCTCATGCAAGCGTGGGACGATACGATGACACGGGCCAATGCCGAGCACGTACCGCGCTTCTGGAGGACACGTGAGGCCGGTCGCCGTGACGGTGCGCGCATGCTGGAGGAATGGCGGCAAGTTGCCACCAGTCACTTCCTCGGCGTCCTGGTGCTCGACGAAGTCCAGAATCTTTTCAATCTCCCGGCACTGAAGGCGCGATCGCGCCGTGGACGTGTCGACGCGTCCGACGATTCAGCGTGTCTCGAGCTGTCGATCGTAGAGGATCAGGTTCTGCGATGGATTCTTACCCTGATGAATACCTGGGGCATCGCGCTGATTCTGATCGGCACGCCCGATGGCGTTCAAGGACTAATGCGCAGATTGGCATTCGCCGAGCGCGCCGTCACGGGCGGCTATCATTGCATGCGCGTGTTCGGTGGCATGCAAGACGAAGAGTTTTCTGACTACTTCCTTCCGTCGCTCACCGCATTTCAAGGCGTGGCAAAGCCGCTGCATGTATCACCCGAACTCGGCGCCCTCTTGATGGAACTGACCGCTGGCATCCCACGATTGCTGGTCGCATTGTGGGTGGCAGCCCACCGGGTGGCGTATGAGCACAAGGCAGACACACTAACGGAAGCCGATATACGCAAGGCCGCTGGCACCTATCTGGCCCCCGTCATGCCAGCCGTTGCCGCCTTGAGGTCAAACGACCCCCGACAGATGCGACGGTACGAGGATCTGCTACCACGTGACTGGGACGTGTGGTCGGATTTGTTCGCGCAGCAGGTGAGCGCGCAAGTTTGAGATATGGAGCAGGCGGTCTTCAGGCCGCCTGCAGAGCAACGCCCGAGACCATACTCGACAGTGCGCCAGCAAGGGATACGCCACCTTCCCGCACGAGCGCTTCAAACTCCTCGGTGGGAACTCCACCAATCCGGGCGGCCTCCACTAGTGTTCTGCCTTCCTCGTAAAACGCGATAGCGGCACGCATAAAGTCCCTTTGGGCACGACCACGTACGAGATTCGGGAGCCCCATGCGCTCGAGTCTCCCCCGCGCGATCGCTACCGAAGTGCCACATAGCGCTGCGACAGCGCTATACCGCCCACCGACGGCCACATACGCGTCGTGCAATGCTTTCTGCGTCGGAGTCGGTTTGAGTTGTCGCTTCGCAGATGGTTCGTGATTTTCGTCTTCAGACAGGAAAGCCGCCACTGCATCGTCGGATGATGCGAACAGGACCGCGGCGGCCAATAGATACGCTTCGACAGAGCTCGCGGCATTGCTCAAATAGAGCACACCGTCCAGCTGATGAAGGCATGCGCCTCGACGCTTGGCCTTTGCAGGAGGAAACACCTCTTGAAGCCACGCCGTCGGGTAACTATCGAGGATCAGGTCGCTCAGCAGAGGACGTCGAGCTTCGCCCCCGTCGACCTGAAGATGGCAGTCATGGGCGCGGCGTTTGAGCGCGCGCATGACTGACCGCAATGCTAAAGGTGCAGCACGTGCCATCAACGCATCCCCGATTGCCGCGAACCGCTGCGTCAGGGGGTGCAAGTTGCTGTCTAGCAGCAAACCGTAGTCAATTGGCGTGCTGCTTCCCAATCGCGCCGAAGGCGTATCAAGGAAGCACCACTCGTCTTCGACACGCCGCAACGGCGTGCTATGGCGTGGACATAGGTATCGGCCAGGGATCTGATGTGCGCGTCGCCAGTAGCAAAAGCCGACACACGTTTGATCATCTAAGATGCATTCGGGGCATAGGTACGCGCCGTCGCGGGCGAGGCGAAACCCACTGATCCGATGGATGCTCGCAGCACTTGCACTCCCGTGGGCAACCTCCGGATGAAACGGGGTGACCGCGCGCCGCCAAGGCAACGTCATGTGGGCAGCCGTAAATACCTCAAGCGAGACGCCCGCGCAGTGGCTAAGCAACTCGGTCGTTCCGATCTTGCCGGCGGCCGTCGAACGGCCGGCATGCCACAGGCGCAGGGCGTCGGTGGTCTCTCGCTTGTCGCGAAAACCATTCAATCGCTTTACTCGCCCCAGATAACCACGGTCCATTTCGTCATCCATGAGACTGGGGCGAAGCAGCATGATCATTTCTCCGGCGTGTGTCTGATTACTTGCCCCGATTGCGTCGCGGGGTTCAGGACTGAAAGGGAGCGGATCACGGTGGACAACGCTCTGGCGTGGGTGCCACTCCCGTCCCACGTCGCGCGAACAGCCTCGATCAACTCGTCGTTGGCGCGCACGGCATCGGCGGTGACGCCTCCGGCACGCCGTTCAACGTAGAGGCAAACCTCCTCCAACAAGCGCGAGGTACGCCGATGCTTGCCGGACAGAATGCGACTGACCTGGCCTTGGCTTGCGCCGACCGCAACCGCGATCTCGCTCTGAGTGATGCCCTGCATTCGACAGATTTCGGCTGCACGCAGCGTTCGGCATCGCGTATCTGGTGACATGCTTTATGTATAGTCTTGCGCATATCCGCATACAAGTAATCGAATTCGTCGGTGACGCACGTTGGGCGCGGCTCAAAGAAAAGGCCGTTCTGGCGCAGGTTTGCTGGGGCGAAGGGCACGTTCAATCGCGCGACGCGTGAGCGGAAGGCGTTCAAGCGCTGCCAGCTTCGCTTTGAGTTCCGGAATGCGTTGGTACAACTCCCAGAGCTTCAGCGTGCGGTTTGTGCGTTCGGCCAGCAGCGCCAAGGCGACTGTCTCAACCTGATGGGACAGCGCCGCGTCTCGCTGATCCCATTGGACCCGGGAGGACGACTTCGAAGTGCGGTTGGAGGTGCGCGCAGGTGTTTGTGACTGCAGCCAACTGCGATCGTTACGATAGAGCCACGCGTAACTCGCAGGATCAAGACCGCGCAGGAACTTCATTCCGAGCGAGCCATGGTCACACAGTAGTGCACGCCAAGCGGCGCGTGCCCGCTCCTGGGCCTGCTGAAAACGCACCTGGTGCCACGCATCTTGAAGTCCGGGTTCTGTTCGCAGAATCCGCGTTACGGTGCCCACTGACACTGCATAGCGATCAGCGGCCAGCGCCTTATCCAGCCCCCCGCGCAAGTCGGCGATCAAGTCACGCAGTGCAAAGGCCTGAAGGCGCTTCGGGCGACGCGAGGGCGTGATCCCGCATCGGGCCGCCCATGCGGCGGCCGTCGCGACATCGACCCCCAGACGATGTGCCGCGCCCGAGACGCTCAAGCCCTCGTCGGCAAGAAGCTCACGCAGCGCGTCCAGCTGGGGCGCGGGCGGCGAGATCGTTGTGACACCGTCGGCGACAACGGCATGACGGATCACGTCCTTGCCCGTACTCTGATAGGCGTCGAGAAACTGCTGGGGTTCATCGAAGAGCCAGCCGATGATCACAAAATGCCGGATCGGGTGCGTACCCGATCGCATGGGGCGCAGAAGCCGCGGTAGTTGGCGTCCAGCCTCGGGCGCCGACTCAGGGAGCGCGCGCAGTTCCGGTATCAGCCGCAGCGCGCCGGCATAGTCTGTGAAGCTCTCCGCGATCCGGGCGATACGCAGGCTCCCCGACGGCGTGGTCCAACCACGCTCTGCCAGCACCGTGCGATAAAGCACCGTCAAGCGCTCCGGCTCGAGCGGGGTCTCGCACGATGCGTCGACCAAGGTTGTGATCAACCTCGACAGCGTGTCGATGCGCTCACAGCTCCGCTCAAGCGTTGCGCGGTGATTTGCGTCCCACTCTTGCAACGCCGAGGGCTCTGGCAGGTGCCATTGGAAACGCCCGACACCAGTAGATTTGAACATTGACTCCCGCAAGAGCTCCCGATGTCGCGTGCAGGTCCACACCCCAGGGAACTGATGCGCCACATGCCAGTAGGCAACCCCGTGACGATCGGCGTCTTCGCGCATGCAGGACTCACATGCCTTCAGCGGGTGATGTGCGCGAAACCGGCTGGTGAGCAGACCCAAGCGAAGCTTCAGATGTGCGACGGTCGGCCCGCGTAATGCATCGAGAACATGCTGGCGCTCATCCGTCGGCAAGAAGGTCCGGTAGTAGCGAAACATCGTCCGCGACGCGCCGATTGAAACTGCGTCACCCAACAGTCCGGCGGTTCTCCGAGCAAACTCGTCCAACCGTGTCGGCAAATCATGTTGGGTGCCGCCGTGGGCATGCCCAAACAGGATCGATGCCGTTGTTGAGGCCAACGGATAGCCCCACAGTCGATGGGTTCGGCTGACGAGACTGAAAAGCGACTCGTCGGGGAGCCACGAGGGGAGGGGGTTACTGCCAAGATGCGAGATCTTGATCTTGTTCGTGTCCATGCCGTGGACTCGCGAGGACCGGCGACCAAGGCATCAATGCTACACAAATGGTAGACGGCCCGCGCCCGCCGGGATTCTCGCGGATGGATCGTGGGCTGCTGTCAGGTTTGCAGCGAAACCCGCCGTTAGGTCGAGTCACGCTATTCGGCCTTAGCGGTCGGTGGGCTCCAAGGCGAACTGATCGCGAACGTCAGCTAATGAGCGTCGAGACACTCATCGGCATCCGGCGAGAAGCGGCCGCTCGCCATGACGAGACAAGCGGTCGATTAACGCTGTAAACGGTCAGACGAAGATCGCGGGTAAAGGGCAGGGCCCGATCGAACACAGTCCTTTGGGGCTCTCAAAAGCGGTCTGCCGGTCGCTGCCGGTCTTTGAAGGCGAAGTCCCTTGGTCGCGAGTGGCGAAACACTGTCTCGGGTCAAGCAATGCAAACTAGCACAGCAGTTGATTTCGCGGCGGTCAAAAGTCGCGTGTCACGGCAAGCGGTTCCCATAAGAATTCGGGGGCGACAGTAAGTGCAACTATGTGAGTCCAGAAGCATGGTTACTAAAGAGTATTACCCAAAAGAAAAAGTAGCCGCCGGGCATTCGAACCATGCAATTTGCCCCGGTCCTCGTTGGCCCGATTTAGGAGATCTGAGAGTATTCCTGACGTGGGGCGTAGTGATCGGGATGGTGTTTTTTGCCATCTATCCTTTCTGCAACTGGTTGACCGCGCAGAGAGTGGAGCCGTGGCGGCTATACCTAGACGCGGAGCTCTCGATACCGCTCTTGCCACAGTTTGTGTGGCTGTACATGTCGATGTACGTGCTGTTCTTGTTGCCGCCGCTGTTCGTGCCAATACGTACCGCTCCGCTTCTTGCAAGGCAGTTGATCGCCGGGTGCGTGGTCTGCGGTCTGTCGTACTTGGTCTTCCCGGCCGTGCTCGGATTCGATAGGGGGCTGCCGTCAGAGGAGCCATACAGGCAGATCTTTGGCGCTATTTTTGACGTCGATGCGCCGCATAACCTGGTGCCGTCCATGCACGTCGTGTTCTCGTGTCTGATTGCGCTGGCTTGCGCACGTTTTGCACGGCCTTGCGTTCGATATCTGCTCTGGGCGTGGCTCCCGTTGATTGTGCTCTCGACCGTTCTGGTGCATCAGCATCATTTGCTGGATGTGGCCTCCGCTCTCTTGCTTGTTCTCGCGCTTCGCTGGCGTTGGCGGCTGGATCAGGGGCAATCAGCGTGCTGAACTACGGCGCCAGAAAAACCACCCCATACCGATTCCCATAAGCAGGCCACCGAAACCGCACCCTGCGGCGAGCCATAGCGCACTTCTCTCAATGGCGCTGAGCACCGGGTTGTCCAGGAAATTCGTGCCCGAGTGGATGCCGAGGATCTTCCAGTTGCCATCTGGCTCTTTGATGCTGATGGCAGTCCAGCGGCCTTGCATCTCGAATGCGCGACCATCGGCGAGTTCGTAGCGCTCCTGGGTGGATCCTCGAGTCAGTGCAAAGGTGCCCGTGTAGATTTTCGAGAGTTCATCCGCTTTAGCGTGAATGGACATCTCTTTCATCCGCAACAGTTCACGGGAGAACAGTCCGTCGAAGTAGGTTTTCAGGCTCGCTAAGTCCGTAAAGCTCTCTTGCGTGACGACGGTCGCCATGAAGGGTTTGTGGAACAGCACTTGCGCGGCGTCGAAATCGCGCTTGGATACCGCCTGCTCAAGGTCGCCTTTAAGTTTGCGCAGCGCGTTATGATCCGCCGCGTGCTCGTCACTTTGGGCATACACGCCTGACGTGGCGATGAGCATAAGAAGTGCCAGAAATGAGCGAAGCATGATGTCCTCGTGCGTTCAGGGTTTTAGTTCGTCAAGCGGCTGTGGTGAGGGGCCAGTTGGGGCCGGCTGGGCGCCCAGCCAAAGTCGAAGGTAGATCGACCAGAACGAAGGGTTTGCATCGTTCGGGGCAACCAGCTTTGGCAGGTGAATCCACGGCACGTTTGGGTACCGATGATGTATCAAGTGAAAGTTGTAGTTCAGGAAGGTCCACCGGGCGAACGGCCAGAAACGCAAGTTCCATGCGCCCTCGATCACATCCCGCGGGCTTCCTGCGTGGTCGCTGTACTGTACCGAACTCCAATTCAAACCAAACGACCAGTAGCACAGAAGCCAGGCAAGGGGGCTGAGGTCAAGCGAGGCAAACAGCACGACTTGCACAGCGAGCGAGCATAGGCCCTCGAACCAGACTCGGCCGATGGGCGCCTGGGCGATGTCGAGCACGAAAGGGCGGAACCCCCACCAGCGTGCGGGTCCCTCCTGAAACCAGCGTGATCGATAAGCCCAGGGGCAGGCGAGGTAGACCAGCATGGCGAATGGAATGATGGCCCAGTAAAACCCGGTGAGCAGGCAATAGATCCAGTAGGTCTTGAGCCACCAAGATTGGTGAGGCAGCACGTAGTCGTATAGCTCCTCGTCGGTACGGTTGCGACGGTGGTGTCCGAAGTGACTGATGCGTTGAACGGAGAAGATGGTTGGGAAGAAGCCCGCCAGCAAAATCCCCGCGACGTCGTTGATTCGCGGGTTGGGGTGGAATATGCGGTGCACCGCCTCGTGGTGTAACGAGAAGATCGTGTTGTTGGTATAGGAGAACAGCACGCAGGCGGAGGCAATCCACCACCAGGAGTGCGCATGGCTGGCGACCCAGAGGCAACCCATCGACGCTGTGATGGCCACCATGCCGATCAGAAGGTTCAGACGGCCTGGAATCGGGTGGCAAAGCGGTTTCATGCGGATGGGGCGCGCCGCGGCCACTCGGTGAACGGTGCGACGCGGCGGCCAACAGGCAACATCTGTCCGGCGCGAAGTCGCGCACCTGGGCCGAGTCCGGCCTCTCCGCCGACGATCGACGCTTCCTCGACGACAGGCGCTGCAATTATCACGGCGAAGCGGCCTTCTCCGTCACGTATGGCGATGTGACCCGCAAGCCTGCATTCCATACCAAGCACCGCTCCACGCGCGACGTCCACAAGATAGCGATCGGTGATTAGTACGCCGGGGCTGACATACGCGAACGGGCTAAGGTGACCTCCCCATAGCCAGATCCACTGCGCGTAAAGACCGGGAATCAGGCGGAGCAACTCCTCAAGCCACGGGAGGCGGTTGAAGAGCATCTGCCACTGGGTTAGAAACCACCAGACCCGGTAGGCACGGGAGTCAAGCGCGCATTGACCCTGGGGGCGACCGAAAGCGGCAAGTGTTAGGCGCGACACAAGAGGGGGCAGCAAGTAGACCCACAGTGTCAGCGTCATCAGCCGCGCAGTCGGGGTCGAGAAAGCGAGCCAACTGAACACCATGCCACAGGTGAGCTGAAGGATAGGCAGGAAGTTCAGGAGCAGCGAGAAGCTGTCCGGGCGCTCAAACCGGTGCGCGTCGGTCATAACCCACCATTTTCCGTCCGAGATTAGCGAGAGCTGGCGTGCAATCGAATATCTCGAAGGTGCGCGGCATGATCTGCCGATTGAACAGGCTCTTTTGAAAGCGCTGATTGTCCTTGAGCGACAACACTGCGTCGATGAGCTCGGCCTCGCGAGGCGCGAGTTCTGGCAGATCAGAGACGAGTTGGCGGACAACCCGGACCCCTGATCCTCCGCGAGTTGGACGAACCACTCCGTCAAGCATCAGGGTGAAGAGGCGCGCGTTCGCCTTTGCCCTCCGTTCGTCCATGCAACGTTCGATCAATAGCGCATCGATATGCACATGTCGAACCTCGTCCTTCATGTGCTGCTGGTGCAATGCGACGAAGGAAGGGTCAAGCTCGCCGAGTGTTGCGGTCTGAGGCTGTCCGATCATGTCGCGCGCCAGCGACTTCGCTGCCTCCTCCATCGCCATCATGTACCAGACGGCGAAGGCGTAGCGCCTGGAAAGGTGACCCACAACGCCAAACATGGCCCGTGCCCACCAAGGCTGGCGGGCGAAGCACCAATCATCTCCCTCCGGGTAGAGGTCGGGGCGGCAGGCGCGGTTGAACTTCGCGAACCCCGCGTAGTGGAGGTGTTCCTCTGCCACCATTGTGTCCAAGGCTGTGCACATGGCCGTATCGTCGCGCACGTTTGGATGTCCTCGTAGCGGGGCAAGCAAGCGCTCAACGAGTTCCGCCTCCAGCGTCATGATGTACTCGTTCAATCGCAGCCCGAACAGCTGGTTGTAACGAAGGCGCTCCACGTGGCTCAGCGTTGCATAGACCGGCGTATAGAACAGTTGCGTGTGTTCTTCGGGCACGAATGGGCGTGACAGGTCTGCCGTGCCCGGCGCTACCATGTCAGCTTGGTGGGCAGGGTCGCCAGCAAGTTGATTGATGCGATCGAGACTCAGACGGGGCCTCATTTGGACGTACGCTGGTGGATGGGCCGGGTTCCAGAGTGACCATATCTGCGGCGCGATTGCAGGACGTAGCCGGCCACCGGCACACAGCACGCGCAAAGCAGGGAGAGGAGCAGCCATGCGATGCTGACGGGCCAGTTCAGGAGCCTTTCCGCGTTCATCTCCGCGAGGCTGATCGCGAACCCGTAGACCCCACCGAAACCGGCAAAGAACCAGGGCGCATAGTCCAGCGCAACGACCGAAGCCGGTTGTCCGTCGGCACAAGGCTGGTTATACACACGCAGAAGCCCAACCTCGAGTGCTTTGATGTCATAGAGCAGGTTCCAGAACCCGAGGACAGACGCCAGCACGAGCGCATTGCGGAAAGCGTCGCCCAAGTCCTGCGCGGGAGTGTGGTGCGATAGCCAGGCGAGCGTTGCGGTTGCCGAACCGAACACGAAGCCGTGGTGGGGACGGAAACGTCCTAGCCTTAGGCGCGTATCAAACTCCCAGACCTTGAGGATGTTGGTGCCGACGCCAGGGACGATGTAGGCCCAAAGGACAGGCAGTCCCCAAGCGATTACAACAAGATGGTGGTTTCCTGCGTAAGTACGAAGCCAGAGCCAATAGCTAAGGGGCGCAAGAACCACTGGGGCGACATAGGGGTAGAGCGCGAGTAGGCGTTTCATGGGGCGCCCGTCAATGGAGTCCGAAACGCATGCCGTGTTTCTTGTAAAGCTCTTTGCGGAAGATGAGCGTGTAATACCAGTAGGCCCCAATGCGCGCGAGTGATCGTAGATGCGTCTTCGGATCCGCGAAGCGGTTAAGCAACGAACCGAAGCTGTTGAAACGGGTTCGCGCGGCGTGACAGGCGGCGGTCAGCTCGTTTGGGCTCATTCTGGCCGGCACGTAGGCCGCGCTATTGAAACGGTATTCCGGGTGCAACCACCATTTTCCGCCATAAAGCAAGCGCCCCTGTTCCTCAAGCTTGCGGTAGAGCGGCGTGTTCGGATACGGCATCAGGATGTTGTAGGCCGCAAAGGTGAACTTGCTCTTGAGAGCGAAATCCACGGTTGCCGCGATGGATTCTGGCGTATCGTGGTCGTAACCGAGCGTAAAGGCAGCCCAAGTCTGCATGCCGTGATCGCGTAGGATTCGAACCTCGTCACGGTAGCCAGAAAAACCTGGAATGTTCGGTGATTTCCGAGTCTCACGCAGGCTCTCGGCTGAGATCGACTCGAAACCCATGACATTGCCCCAATTACCTGCACGCTGCAGCAGATCCATCAGTGGCAGATTCCGGGTGACATCTAGGCTGGCCTGACTGATCCAGCTCACTTTCATCGGAATCAGCGCGTGGCACAACTCAGCCAGCGCCTTCTGATCGCTGGCGATGTTGTCGTCGATGAAAAACAGGAAACGTCTGTCCTGTGCTTCTATCTCGCGGAGCACTTCATCGATGGCGCGGATGTAATGTTTGCGATCGAAGTACTGGCTGACGGCACAGAATCGGCACGCAAAGCGACAGCCCCGGACGTACTGCATGAGGCTCATGGGCAAGTAGCCCTTGCCCTTGAAGAGGTCACGCCTGGGCAGTACGTCGCCGAACTGGGCCACGCCGGGCACGCCGTTATAGCGCGGTTTCAGACGCCGGCGCCTGGCATCCTCGACAACCTGCGACCAGGCCGATTCGGCGTCGCCCAGAAAGATGCTGTCCGCGTGGAGCGCCGCTTCTTCTGGCAGCAGGGATACGTGCATACCCCCAAGAATGACTGGAATGCCGCGCGCCCGGTATTCTGCGGCGATCTCATAGGCTCGCCTCGCTGTGTAGGTCTCAACCGTGATAGCCGCCAAGTCCGTAGGTTCGTCGAGCGGAATCGCCTCCATGCGGTCGTCGTAGAGCACGCACTCGACGTCCGGTGGCGTCAGTCCGGCGAGCACGGCGAGCATCAGTGGTTCCATTCGGCCCTGATCCACATAGAGGCTGTGCTCCATTCGCCCGATGTTGGGTTTGATAAAGGTAATCTTCATCGTGCTTAGCAGCCCAGTAGTCGGTGTTGCTTCTTGTAGATCTCGCGCCGGGAGATCGTATTTGCGATTGCCGTGAGGCCAATCCTGAACGGCGAGAAGGGAACCTCACCCGACATCACGCGCCGCCCAATCGAGGACCAGCTGTAAAAACGCTCGCGGGCAGCGAACACGCCGTGGGCCAGATCTTCGGCGCTCATGCTCCGCGGGCTGAAGATCGTGTCGCCGTATCGATAGGAGGGGTCCAGCCACCATTGCGGCGACAGCAGGCGACCTTCGTCGCGCAAGCGGTTGTAGAGCGCAGAGCCGGGCGTAGGTGTAAGCGCGTTGAAGTTCGCGATCTCGAGACGAGACTCGATGGCGAAATCCACGGTTCGCTCGATCGTGTCGCGGGTGTCTGAGTCGTACCCGAATACGAAGGTGCCGTAGATACCGATGCCGCGCGTGTGCAGTGCGCGTACGACACTTAGGTAGCTGCCGGCGACCCTGTTCCACGGCTTGGCCATCTGTTTCAGGTTGTCGGGTAGCAAGGATTCGAAACCGATCAAGGTGAAACGACAGCCGGCCTCGGCTAGGCGATCAAGCAAGCGCGGGTTCCGCGCGACGTCGATGCTGATCTGGCATGACCAGCGGCGCTTGAGCCCCCTCATGGCGTCGAGCAGCAGCCCAAGTTCGGCCTCGTTCGAGAATAGATTGTCGTCGACAAAAAAGAGCAGGCGCTTTGCCGGTAGGGTCTCGATCTCGCGCAGCAGGCTGTCGATTGGCCGCACCCGGACGCTGGTGCCGTAAAAGCTGTGGATCGAACAGAAGTCGCAGGCGAAGCGGCAACCGCGGCCGTACTGCACCAGTTCGAGTGGCGCGTATCTCTTGCCTTGGAAGATGCTCCGGTCGACACGGTAGTCGTGCAAGGGGGCAGATCGGTCACCGGCGTAACGCGGCTGAAGACGGCCTGCGCTGAAGTCATCGAGCAGACGTTCCCATGCGCCTTCCGCATCGCCGATTACAACGGCGTCTGCGTGCTCAAGCGCTTCGTCCGGCAGGAACGTCGGATGGTATCCGCCCATGACAACGGGCACGCCTCGCTGGCGGTAAGCATCGGCCACCGCGTAGGCGCGTCGCGCGGTGAAGGTCTCGACGCTGAGTGCCACGAGGTCTGGGCAATCGTCGAAGGGTAGCGCCTCTGCCTTCTCGTCGTAGAAGGCGATCTCCCAGCCAGGGGCGCGCGCCGCGAGAATGCCCATCGCCAGTGGAGGCATTGCGTCGGACGATCGATAGTCCCCAATGTTGGGGCGGATCAGCGAGAGCTTCAAAACAGGGCAGCCTCTGGTTGCACTGGCCGGTTGTCGAGGTGCGCGGATTCGTGGAATTCGACCGTGTAGACCGATGCCGCGTAGCGCATTGCCCTGAACTCCGCTACGACGGACAGCAGCGGGTGCTCGGCATGCAGCCCAAGCGTAGCGACAGGCGTCATGCATCTCGATAGCAGGTCGTGTATCAGCGCTCGCGCCAGTTTGCGGTCGGTCAGCGCTTGTGGCGAGAGCGCCAGAAAAGAGATCGAGCTTTGTTCCAGCGCACTGCCTAGGGCCGGCAACTCTACACGCCGCGAGAGGCGCGCGTAGAGGTTATAGGCCGGTCGCAACCAGGCAAGCGCGCCGCGGTATCGGCGCGCGACGACCTGCTTGTAGGCACTCTGGTTCCAGAGCACAGCGAAGCCGTGGATTGATTCGCCCTCGTTGCACATCCAAACATTTTCTAGGCCAAATCGGGCAAGCATTTCTTCGTCCAGTGCCGGACTCAGTTGCTGACTTGATGCCGTCTGGCGCTGCCAGCTGAGTAGGCCCGGCAAGTCGTGCGCCTGCGGACGACGCCAGAGACCCAGCGATCGACCCCTCGCGGTGGCGAGTGCACAGGTGGCGTAGCGGCCAATTTGGCGGTAGCGTGGTAACCCGGCGAGGCCCGATTCCAGCAGCCGGCGTGCCGTGTGATTTTCTTCTGCGATGATCGTGAACCACAAAGGTCGAGACGTGGCATAAGGCGCGAGTTTGACGATCGAGGCGTAGCCCTCTCGCAGGTGGCGGATTCGACGGCGATAGGCCGACCGCACGCGCAGTCCGCCCAAGTAGCCCACCTGTTCTGCCGCGCCGTTCACCCAGAGTGGCAGCACCGACGCTGAGTACATGCCAACCAGGTCACCGTGCTCCTTTGCGATCACGGCCCATTCCTGCCCAAAGCGATTCACGCCGGCAAAATAGGATGGCTCGCGCTCCATGGTCATCTCGACCCAGCTTGGCATGCCGTTTTCGCGCAGCAGGTGACGCAGATCGGCGTCATCGTCGGGGCCTGCAAGGTGGAGGTACGTCATTGCACCCGCACCAGAGGTCCGGCCCAGTTCTCATCACCTAGCGGATAGCCGTTGCGCTGACTGATCTCATTGCGGTGCATCGCATTGACCAGGAAGTAGTTGCGGAAGACAAAAGGGTCGCGCCAGTGTTGACGGCTACGCCGGATGATGTTGCGCCAGCTATAGAACCGCTGGCGGGCTCGCACGCAGCCCTCGGTTACTTCTTCTGGTTGCATGGCGGCGGGCAGAAAGGGGAGATCGTTGTAGCGGTATGCGGGATCCAGCCACCAGTTCTCAAAGCGCAGCCGCTGCTCCGTTTGCAGTCGTCTGTAGAGCGGTGTTCCGGGAAACGGTGTCAGGTGGTTGAACGCGGCGATGTACATGGCTTCTTCGGTCGCGAAGTCGACGGCCTCGTCAAAGGAGCGGTGGTTGTCATGTTCGTAACCGAACACGAAGGTGCCATATACAAAGATCCTGTGACGCCGAAGGTTTGCCAATGCGTTGCCGTAGCCGCCCCGCATCAAGTTGAAACGTTTTCCCATCCGGACGAGATTTCTCTCGTGCAGACTTTCAAACCCGATCAGCACGCCGACGCATCCCGCCTCGCGCATGGCTTGAAGATAGCCCTCATCGTGCGCAGCATTGATGCTCATCTGTGTGATCCAGCGCACCTTGAGCCGTGCCAGCGCGGGCAGCAGTAATCGCCCCGCCTTCATGTCGCCGGCGAAGTTGTCATCCACGAAAAAGAACAGCTGCTTCTCGTGTTTCAGGGACTCCAGTTCGGCCACGACGTCTTCCACGGGACGCGTGCGATGCGTTCGCGAGAAGAACGTCTGGATCGCGCAGAACTCGCACGGAAACTTGCATCCGCGGCCCGTCTCGATCAGCCCGATAGGAAGATAGCGCTTGCCGGCGAACAGGCGTCGATCGACGCGCACCTCCGCCAGCGGTCGGCGATCGCCGTGATACCGGAGTTTCATACTGCCGTGAAGCAGGTCATCAATGACTTCCGCCCAGACGGACTCTGCTTCTCCAGTCACGACGGTTTCAGCGTACTGCGCAACTTCATCGGGAACGAGCGTCGCGTGGAAGCCGCCCATGATTACCGGTATGCCACGTCTTCGGTATTCGCTGGCGATCTGGTAAGCGCGGGCCGCGGTATAGGTCTCAACCGGAATCGCCACCGC
This sequence comes from Niveibacterium sp. COAC-50, assembly GCF_013184235.1. NCBI lineage: Bacteria > Pseudomonadati > Pseudomonadota > Betaproteobacteria > Rhodocyclales > Rhodocyclaceae > Niveibacterium > Niveibacterium sp. COAC-50. The sequence continues at coordinate 1,193,778 of NZ_JABCJM010000002.1, read as the reverse complement.
GTCCGTTGGTGCATCGAATGGAATGGCCTCCAGGCGATCATCGTGGAACACAAGGTCTACGTCCGAAGGGGTGAGCGCTGTGAGCACTGCAATCGGAAGAGACTCCATCTGCCAGCTGCGGATATAGCGCTCGCCGACGCGATGACCAATGGCGGGGTGAATGAGCGTTAGCCGCAAGCGACGCGAACGTGTCATCCGCACACGGCCTTCCGTTTGGTTTCAATGGGCGCAAGTTCATGTAGTCCCATCGGGACGCCCACAGGTGAAAGATGCCAGTCGCAGTTGTAGAAGCGATGCAGGTTGTGGGCGTAGAAGCGGTACCCCAGATTGGCTCCGATGGCCAACGGCTCAAAGGCGCGGGCTTTCCACAAACGGCGGATGATGGCAGACGGGCGATAGACGGCCTTCCAGGCGCGTTCGTGTCCCGTGGCAAGCTCTTGTGGCGACATGTTCAAGGGCTGGAACACGACATGTTGTCCGTCGTACAGCTCCCAGTCAGTCGTGAGAATTCGCTGCTGGGCTTGGAGCCTTCGATGAAGGGGAGTCCCGGGGAACGGGGTCAACAGTGCGAAACGCGGCAGATCGATGCCGGTATCGATTGCAAACTGGACTGTTTCGTCAAACACATCGGGTGTGTCGTGATCAAGGCCGAAAACGAAACAACCCTGGATGGCGATGTCCAGCGAATGAAGGTCCGAGATCAGCTTGGCATAGTCCACCGAGCCATTGAATTTCTTGCGCGTATCTCGGAGCGATCCGGGGTTCAGTGTTTCGAGCCCAAGTAGCAGGCCGCGGCAGCCGGAACGCGCGATGAGTTCCATCAGCTCCGGATCGTGGGCGATCAGTACGGTTGATAGTCCGAACCAGCGAAGTCTCAGCGGGATCAGCGCGGTGAAGAGCTCTTTCGCGTACTCGCGGTCAGATACCAGGTTCAGGTCGATAAACAGGATCCGCTTCTCGCCCACGCGCCGGATGTCCTCAATGACCCAGGACACTGGCTTCTGGAACTGCCTGCGGCCCCAGGCACTCGGTGCCACGCAGAACTCGCAGTCGTGGGCGCAGGAGCGCGTCGCCTCGAACACGGCTTGGGTCAAGAAGTGCCGTTTGTCAAAAAGGTCGCGCTGGGCAAAAGGCATGTCCGGGCGATCCAGCGAGAAGTCCGGTGCCTGTGCGTACACAGGCTTTAGCCTGCCCGCGGCAAAGTCCCGGAGCAGTTGGGGCCATGAATCTTCCGCATACCCGGTCACGATGGCGTCCGCGTGGCGTGCCGCTTCTGCCGGCACGAGCGTGACATGCGGTCCTCCGAGCACTACCGTGCGCCCCTGTGCCCGAAAGCGGGTGGCGAGCTCATATGCACGGTTTGCAGTTCCGGTTATGACCGTGATGCCGATGAGGTCGGCATCGAGGTCGTCAGGAACATCTTGAATGCCTTCGTCAAAGAGTTCCACGTGAGCTTGGATATCGCTCGGTATCAGCGCGGCCAAAGTCGTGAGGGTCAGGGGCTGGTAGCGGAGCGACTTGCGGAAGACGCCCCCACGATGGCGGTACAGCGGCCCCTTGGGCGATAGCAACGCAATCTTCACCGGATACTTCCTTATTTGCTCCAACGGGCATCGGGGATCAACGCTAGGGGCTTGATGTCCGCCAGCCGCGTTCCCTGCGCGAGGCGAAATGCTACAAGGCGTTCGTAAAGCCCCTCTATCTGTCGATGCTCCAGCGGCGAGAGCTGCTGCATGTGTCGCGCATACGCGTATTGAGGGTTGTCCATCAAGCGGGATTCTATGACTGCGAGGTCCACCTTTGCGCCCGCTTCGGTGACCAGAACATACCCTGATCGACCGTCGTTCACTGTGAGAAACGACCAGTCTGGGGCGGGGCGCAACGCTTCCAGCACGAACGCCTCAACCAGTTTTTCGCCGACCAGATCCGAGGTGATGCCGGTCCGCCCCTGAAACTCGAGTACTGGCGCGCGGCCATCGATGAATCCAGCACATAGCACGCGGTCTCCGGTGCGGTATCGATACAGGCCGTTAGCGGTGGTGGCAACTACTTCGTAGCTTCCCCCCTTCTCCAATTCCTGACCAAGCAAGAGCCGCCCCTCCCGTTCGAATTCGAAGAAACCGTGGCAATTGAGAACGGGCACGTCCTGAGCATTGGGGACCGTGACGACGCACTCTGTCGACATCAATCCCTTCGGTTGTAGGTGCGCTTGGGGGAGCCGGGCGGCCAGTGCTTCGGCTGGGCCGCGGGACGCCCCAGCGGTCCAGCAGCTGATCAGCTTGAGCCTCGGCCAGAGCTCCCGCGGGTCGGGCAAATCGTCCAGAAGCCTGAGCATGAAAGTCGGGCTCCAGACTGAGATCATCTCAAGGTCGCGTGCGGCGGCTAGCGATTCCAAAGTGCGCTCTCGCCATAAAGTGACATTTGTCTCCTTGGCGACGTCAAGTGGTACTGCCGTATGTTGGGCCACCCAATGGCCCCACTGTGGCCCGAGGTACGCGCCATCCGGTAGCCCTACGGGGATGCCGCAGATCTGCTGTGTAGGGCGGGTTGCCGGGCTGGTGGCAAGGTACACACTGCCCGATATCGAGAATCTGGAAACCGCCTCTGCCAACCAGGGCATCAGCGCGTTCTCAAATGCCGCGAGGCCCTGCGGTGTATAGGGGATCAGCTTCGAACCACCCGAGCTGCCTCCAGTCAGTTCGAACGCACAGGGGCGCCCCGGAAACAGCGCATCCGATTCTCCCGCGGCAATCCGATCCAGCCATGGCGCGAGCGCTTCATAGGATGTGATGGGCACCCTCTGACGAAACGACTGTAGGGTCAGAGGAGAGCCGAACTGCCGCAGGTACGATGCTGCAGCGTTGTCTGCGAGAAGGGCCTCGAGCCAGGCGCCCCCGTTGATCGGGTCAGAGGCCTGGCGCGAGAGCATTGAACCCTTGGCGGAATAGCCGCAGAGTCATGGGCTTCATGTTTGCTTCCTCGATGTCGCAGACGCAGACGAGCTCGTGCCCGATCCGGAACGCCGGATTCCGTTTCAGAAAGTAGGTTACGCCCGTGCGACTCTGCTCATCTTCCCGCGGTTCGGACACTGCAGGCTTAAGCTGCCCGCGTGAGGGCGAGAATTCAACCAGCCCGGATTCCCGGTTGTAGTCAGGACCGTACTGCTGTTGAGCAAGATAGTCTGCAAGCTCACTGAGGTCGGCATCGTGCGCACCCTCTTTGGGATGGAAAACCTTCGCAAAGACGTGCAGGTAACGATAGGTGCGATGCCCCTTTACCAGAAGAAACCAGACGAGGCGCTTATCTGGCTGCATGCGCTTGATCTGTCCCATCCGTCGTACCCAGTTTACGGACAGTGCCTGCTGGCCCCAGTGCTTTGGGTCGACTACCGTATCGCCCGAGAACACCACGCGGATATCATCTCCTCGCCAACGGGTATCGAACAATCGTAATGTCGTGAAACCGACTAGCCGAGGACCGAAGTAAAGCAGGAGGGCCTCATCTTTCCCGAGCAGATCGCTTTCAAAGATCTGAGGGCTCGTGGCTTCATAGCAGGATAAGTAGAGCTCGCACATGGCGTGTCGAGCCTGCGCATCGAGCGAAGCCGTTGGGGTGCTCAAGCACGTGTATCCGCCATCCATTTCCATTTCGCGGATATTACTTGAAGCAGCGAGCGTCAGCCTCTGTGGGGACTGTCTTTACGGCTGGTCGGTGCGCAGCCTGCTCGTAGCCGCTTAAGCCAAAGAGGCGTTTTGAATTGCAGGCCATAGACCGGCCCTCCGGTCCAGTTCCTAGAGTGATATTTCGACGGGCTTGCCAATGGTGGCGAACTGGCCGGCAGCCGCCACGGAGCATTGTTAGCCCAATGACGGCAACCGATCGGATCTGCACGCCCAAGAGATTTCATAGCTGACGTTCGCGTGCTCGCGTAGCGCGATTCCCTGAATGTCGGCTAAGGCCGACAACCCGAATGCGAGCAGTACCCCGGTGCGCCCGCTTCCTACCTTATGCCGTCGGCCATGGCGTTGCGCGAACGGTTTCTGCTTGCCTGCCAACCGGCGCGCAAGCCCACGCCCCGCGTCAGATCCGTGTTTCCTCGTCCGAAACGCAGGCTCCGCCTAGTTTTCGACTTTATTTCCGGCTGCACCCCTGAAAGTTCGTCGTTGCCCCACAGCAGCCAAAGCCTTATGTTGTAAGGCTTTGGAAGACGTGCTCTGTGGAGCGCTAGTTTTCGACTTTATTGTTTAGTTTTCGACTTTAATTGTCGGGAACAAAAAGCCCGTTTTCGCGCCCAGGCTTATTCGACGGTCACACTCTTGGCCAGGTTTCTCGGCTTATCGACGTCCGTGCCCCGCGCACACGCGGTGTGGTAAGCGAGCAGCTGCAGCGGTACGACGTGCAGGATCGGCGACAGCGCGCCGTAGTGCTCCGGCATGCGGATCACATGTACGCCGGGCTCGCTTTCGATGCGGGTGTCGGCGTCGGCGAACACGTAGAGTTCACCGCCGCGCGCACGCACTTCCTGCATGTTGCTCTTGAGCTTGTCGACCAGGGTGTCATTCGGCGCCACGGTTACCACCGGCATCGACGCATCAACCAGGGCAAGCGGGCCATGCTTGAGTTCGCCCGCCGGGTAGGCTTCGGCGTGGATGTAGGAGATCTCCTTCAACTTCAGAGCCCCTTCGAGCGCGATCGGGTAGTGCAGGCCGCGGCCGAGGAAGAGTGCGTTCTGCTTCTTTGCGAACTCTTCAGACCACGCCATGATCTGCGGCTCGAGTGCGAGCACCGCTTGCAACGCGACCGGCAGGTGACGCATGGCTTTGAGGTGCGCGGCCTCGGATTCCGGCGACAGGTTGCCGCGCACTTTGGCGAGTGCCAGCGTCAGCAGGAACAAGCCTGCAAGTTGGGTGGTGAAGGCCTTGGTCGACGCCACACCGATCTCGACGCCGGCGCGGGTGATGTAGGCCAGCTTGCACTCGCGCACCATTGCCGAGGTCGACACGTTGCATATGGTCAGCGTGTGTTCCATGCCCAGGCCGCGGGCGTGCTTGAGCGCCGCGATGGTGTCTGCCGTCTCACCCGACTGGCTGATCGTCACGACCAGACTCTTCGGATTCGGCACGCTGTCGCGGTAGCGGTATTCGCTGGCGATCTCGACGCTCGTCGGGATCTTGGCAATTGATTCGAGCCAGTACTTCGCCGTCGAGCCCGCGTAGTAGCTGGTGCCGCAGGCGAGGATCAGCACTGAATCGATGCCCTTGAACACTGCTTCGGCGCTCTCGCCAAACAATGTCGGCGTGATCGCCTCGACGCCTTGCAGCGTGTCACCCACAGCACGCGGCTGCTCGAAAATCTCTTTCTGCATGAAGTGACGATAGGGGCCGAGCTCTGCTGCGCCGGTGTGCGCATGAACGGTGCGCACCGGGCGTTCGACACGCACGAAACCATCGGTGCCTGCGCGTGTCTCGACCCAGTACTTGCCGAGCTGCAGGTCGACGACGTCGCCCTCTTCCAGATAGATGATCTGATCAGTCACGCCTGCGAGCGCCATTGCGTCGGAGGCAACGAAGTTCTCACCCTGGCCAACGCCCAGCACCATCGGCGAGCCCTCGCGGGCACCCACCACGCGGTGCGGTTCGTCGCGGCAGAACACCGCGATACCGTAGGCGCCCTTCAGGCGCAGCGTGGCGCGCTTGACGGCGTCGAACAGGTCGCCGTCGTACAGCGAATCAACCAGGTGAGCGATGACCTCGGTATCGGTCTGGCTATCGAACACATAGCCCTTGGTCTTGAGTTCGGCGCGCAGCTCGTCGTGGTTTTCGATGATGCCGTTATGAACCAGCGCGATGCGGTCACGCGAGAAGTGTGGGTGTGCGTTGTGCACCGCCGGGGCGCCGTGCGTCGCCCAACGCGTATGGGCAATGCCGGTGAAGCCTTCAACGTTCTCGGCGTGAACTTGCGCATCAAGCTCGGCGACACGCGAGGTGCTGCGGGCGCGGCGCAGGGCACCGTTCTGATGTACCGCCACGCCACAGGAGTCGTAGCCGCGATATTCAAGCCGTTTGAGGCCCTCGACCAGAATGGGAACGATATTGCGCTGGGACACTGCGCCGACGATGCCGCACATGGAGCACTCCACGTTTGAAGGAAGAAGATGGCGGCACTATAGGCACTCCCGCTTGCAACAGGCTTGCTAAGTTTTCACACTTGCGCAACATTATTGCACCGCACTACGCGCGCGAAATAATATTTCATTTAATACGGCCTCATGATCGAAAAGCACACCCCCGCCGCACTGGATGCGACCGATCTGCGCATCCTCGATCAACTTCAACGTGATTCAAGCCTGACGAACCACGCCCTTGCCGCACATGTGCACGTATCACCGGCAACCTGTCTGCGCCGGGTGCGAAAGCTGATTGATGCTGGCGTAATCGAACGCCAGGTCGCGATCCTGTCGACCGAGCATCTTGGCGCGGGCCTTACCGCGATCGTCGAAGTCACACTGGATTCGCAGTCCGCCGAGCACATGCTTGCATTTGAGACCCGAACCGAGGCTGCGGCCGAGGTGCAGCAGTGCTATCGGGTCTCCAGTGGCCCGGATTTCGTGCTGATTCTGCAGGTAGCCGACATGGCGGCCTACCAAGCGCTGGCGCACCGCCTATTCGCGGGTGACGCCAACGTACGCAACGTACGCACCTTCTTCTCGGTAAAACGCAGCAAGTTCTCGCCGGCAATTCGCCTGCCATCAGCCCTTGGGTGATGTCGTCGCGGCACGCGCACCCGCGTCCCGATCCGGCGCACGAACGTAGCCAAGATCGTATTCATCGGCGCTGCAGCGAACGAAGCCATGCTTTAGATAAAACGCATTCGCGGGGCTGCCGCGCAGCGCCGTCACCCGCAAGGGCAGGCCCGCCCAGTTGCTCTCGTCGATCAGCGTCCGCATCACCGCGCTCCCTACGCCACGGCCCTGCGCGAAAGGCATCAGGTACAGATGCTGCAGCACCAGCGCATGGTCAGTCCGGCGCAGCATGAAGAAGCCAACACGCTGTCCATCGCACAGGATGTGCTGGGTCATCGACGGATCCCAACTCGCAGCAAGGCGCTGACGAGCGCGCAATGGATCAAAGCGGCCGATCTGCTCAAGGCTGCTTCGCATGGCAACAAGACGGATCTGGAGCAGCACCTCAAAATCGGCCTCGCTGGCCCGCTCGAACGTCGGCGCGCCGCCGGCGTGCAGCGGCGGCCATGCTGCGCGCATGTCCATCAGAGCGTCGGCTCGCTCACACCGCGCCGGAACGACCCAAGCCGACGCATCAAGACTTGCCCGCTTTCTGGCCAGCACCGGCGTAGCGGGCACGGCGCGCTGCCGCATCGCCAACAAAGCGGGCGAGGATGCGGGTTGTCGTGCCGTCGTCGCGCATCATCCGTACCGCCGTGGCAAGCCGTTCGGCATCATCGCCATCCATCGGCGGCGTATGAAACGCCCAACCGCCAACTTGCGGTGCCGCGCCATCAAAGGGCAACACCGCGACGCGCTGTTCGGCGCTCAGCGCAGCAAGCTTGCCGCGATACACCAGCGGGAACTGGAACGCCGCATCGACGCGGCCAGCCACCAACTTGCGGTAGAGATCGTCAATCGAGCTCGATTCGTCGACGCGGCTCGGCCCGAGTTGGGCAAGCAAGCCCTCGATCTCGGGCCCGTAATTCATGCCGCGCACACGCCCGAACACCAAGCGCGAATCGGCGAGAACCGATTTCACCGTCAGCGGCGACGCAGCGTGCGCCGTATTCACCAGCAGATCGTGCGCAAACCGCTCGGTGGGAATGAACGCATAGCCCGGCGCTGACGGCCGTTGCGTCGAATAAGCGAGGATCGCCACCTCGCCGTGCTGGCGCATGGCGCTGATCCGCGCAGCCGGCACTTCCTCAATCTTCAGGTCGCAACCGGAACGTCGCGCGAGCTCCGCGACAAGATCTGGTACGTAGCCCTCGACGCTGTTATCGGATGCGCGACGTGCCACATCGCCGATGAGGGCAACCGGCACCGTGTAGCTCGCCTTGCAGCCCGCAGCATGGGCCAGCCCCGTGGGCAAGCAGACGAGCCCGCCCAGCAACAGCCCTGCCAGGCGCAAGCACATGGAGCTCACTTGGTGATTTTGACCGGCCGCTTCCAGCCGGGAACGGTCAGTTGTTTCGCACGCGAAAGGGTCAAGTCACCCGCCGGCGCATCCTTGGTCAGCGTCGTACCCGCGCCAAGCGTAGCGCCCTTGCCAACGCGCACCGGCGCCACGAGTTGAGTGTCGGACCCGATGAACACCTCATCTTCGATGACCGTGCGGAACTTGTTCGCGCCGTCGTAGTTGCAGGTGATCGTGCCGGCACCAATGTTCACCTTGCTGCCGACATCCGCATCGCCGACATAGGCCAGGTGATTAGCCTTCGAGTGTGCCGCGATGGTGCTGTTCTTCACTTCAGTGAAGTTGCCGATGTGCACATCCTCAGCCAGCTTCGTACCCGGCCGCAGGCGCGCAAAGGGGCCAATAAGACTCTTGGCGCCGACCTCAGCACCATCGAGGTGACTGAACGGATGGATCACCGCGCCGGCTGCAACCGTCACGTCCTTCAGGACACAGTTGGCGCCGATCTTCACGCCATCGCCAAGCGCCACGCGCCCTTCGAAAACGCAGTTCACGTCGATCTCAACATCGCGGCCGGTCTCCAGCGTGCCGCGGATGTCGATACGCGCCGGATCGATCAGCGTGACTCCGGCCACCAACAAAGCCTGCGCCTGATTGCGCTGATGCAGGCGCTCGAGCTCGGCAAGCTGCGCCTTGTCGTTGACGCCCAGCGTTTCCCACACCGCCAGCGGTCGCGAGGTCTTCACTTCGATGCCGTCCGCCACGGCCATCGCGATGATGTCCGGCAGGTAGTACTCGCCCTGCGCATTGTCGTTGCGGATCTTGCCGAGCCAGCCGCGCAGGTGCTGCGCCTGGCAGCAGATGATGCCGGTATTCACTTCGCGAATCGTGCGTTCCGCTTCGCTGGCATCCTTGTGCTCGACGATGCGCACCACGCGATGCTCGCCATCACGCACGATGCGGCCATAGCCGCTTGGGTCCGCCATATCGACGGTCAGCAGCGCAAAGCCCTCCTCCCCCGCAGCAACAACCAGCTCGGCCAGGGTCTCGCGGCGTGTCAGCGGCACATCGCCGTAAAGAATCAGCACCGGGCCCGATTCAGGCAAATGCGGCAGCGCCTGTGCAACAGCATGGCCAGTACCGAGTTGCTCGGCCTGCAATGCCCAAGCGAGATCCGGCGCGTCCAGCGCGGCCCGCACCTGTTCGCCGCCGTGGCCGTAAACCACGCACAACTTCTGCGCCCCCAGCGAGCGCGCCGTTGCAAGCACGTGCCCCAACAGCGGACGCCCCGCGAGCGGCTGCAGCACCTTCGGCAAAGCGGAGCGCATGCGTTTGCCTTGGCCGGCAGCGAGAACGACGACATGCATGGGAAGCCTTTCGGAATGCGAGATCCGGCGGATTTTAGCATCGCCAACCCCCGCGCCCTCGGCGGTCTGCGTCACGACGGTGCGGCCGGCGTTTCACTTGGATCAAATCCGGCGCTCCGCACCTCGCCGCATGAGCGAAGCCGGCATAAGATGACGTTCCGCAGTGCAGCAAACCAAGAGGCCGTGATGTCTGCTGTTGCCACTGAACACATCGAAAACCGCACCTTCGACGAGATCCAGCTAGGCCAGTCCGCTCGGCTGACTCGGACACTGCGTCTGCAGGACATCCAGCTCTTTGCGGTGGCGTCGGGTGACCTCAACCCGACGCACCTCGACAGCGACTACGCGCGTGATGTCGGCTTCGCAGGTGTCGTCGCGCATAGCATGTGGGGTGGCACCTTGGTGTCGTCGCTGCTGGGCAGCAGCCTGCCTGGCCCTGGCACCGTCTATCGCAGCCAGAATCTGCGCTTTCTCGCACCGCTTAGCCTGGGGGACACACTGACCGTCACCGTGACCTGCCGCGACAAACACGCCGCAACCCACTGTGTGACGATGAGCTGCGAGGGCGTCAACCAGGATGGCGAACGCATCTTCGAAGGCGAAGCCGAGGTCATCGCGCCGACGGTAAAGGTACGCAAACCAGTGCCAGAGCTGCCCGAGGTCACGGTGAACGACAGCCAGCGCCGCTACGGCAACCTGATCGCGCTGACACAAGGGCTCAGCCCGATCCGCATTGGCGTGGCATGGCCCTGCTCTGAAGATTCGCTGGTCGGCCCGCTGCAGGCGCGCGACGAAGGCCTGGTGATACCGGTGCTCGTCGGTCCGCGCGCGCGTATGGAGCGGCTCGCGGCGCAATACGGTGCAAGCCTTGATGGCGTTGAAATCGTCGACGCGGAGTTCGAGGCCGACGCCGCAAAACTGGCTGCGGCGCTCGCGCGCGACGGCCGTGTCGACGCGCTGATGAAGGGGAGCTTGCACACCGATACCTTCATGGGTGCGGTGGTGTCGCGCGATGCGGGACTGCGCACCGGAAGGCGTGTCAGCCACGTTTTCGTCGCCGATGTGCCGACCTACCCGCGCCCGCTGCTGATCACGGACGCCGCAATCAACATCGAGCCGACCCTGGAAGAGAAGGTCGACATCCTGCAGAACGCGATCGAGCTGGCGCAGGCGATGGGCATCACGACACCGCGGGTGGCGATTCTCTCTGCGGTGGAGATGGTTACGACCAAGATTCGCTCCACCTTCGAGGCCGCCGCGCTGTGCAAGATGGGCGACCGCGGGCAGATCCGCGGCGCGCTGCTCGATGGGCCGCTCGCCTTCGACAACGCCATCTCGATGCTCGCCGCAAAGGCCAAAGGCATCGAATCGGAAGTGGCCGGGCGGGCCGACATCCTGCTGGTTCCGGACATGGAAGCCGGCAACATGCTGGCCAAGCAACTGCACTACCTTGCCGGCGCGCTGCTCGCGGGTGTGGTGCTCGGCGCACGGGTACCGATCGTACTCACCAGCCGGGCCGATACGGCTCAGAGCCGTTCAATCTCCTGCGCGATTGCGCAATTGCTGGCTCACAAGAAACCGGTATCACTGTGAGGCTGCATTGGCAGCCCACGCGGTAACCGGTTAACACCCGCTCAGGTGAACCCAGGCGAAGAATCTCCTCACGGTCGCGCAGTCGGCCGAAACTCAACAGAGGAGACAGCCATGGGTAAGAAGATCCTGATGCTGGTGGGCGATTTCGGTGAAGACTACGAAATCATGGTGCCGTTCCAGGCGCTACTCGCGGTCGGCCACACTGTGCACGCCGCCTGCCCTGACAAGAATGCCGGCGACGCGATCGCCACCGCGATCCACGATTTCGAAGGCCAGCAGACCTACTCGGAAAAGCGCGGCCACAACTTCACCCTCAACGCCAGCTTCGCCGAAATCCGCGCCGAGAATTACGACGCGCTGGTAATCCCCGGCGGCCGCGCACCCGAGTACCTGCGCCTCAATCCGGCGGTGATCGCCGCAGTGCGGCACTTCTTCGATGCAGGCAAGCCGGTCGCCGCAATCTGCCATGGCGCGCAATTGCTGGCAGCCGCCCGCGTGCTGGAGGGCCGCACCTGCTCCGCCTATCCGGCCTGCCGCGCAGAAGTGGAACTGGCGCATGGCAAGTACGCCGAGATCGCGATCGATGCCGCAGTGACGGACGGCAACCTCGTCACCGCGCCCGCGTGGCCGGCCCACCCCGCGTGGATCGCGCAATTCCTCGCTGTGCTTGGTACACGGATCGAGGCCTGAGCAGTCGACCCCACAGGGGCTACGATCTCACCCGTGGCAGGCTGCCCGGCCTGCCACGCTGCGTCCGGGGGGATCGCTCTCATGTGTCAGGTATTCATCGGCGCCGACGCGGCGCTCTATCAGGCCCGAGCACGCTCGCTGCGCTTGCGCGGCGTATCCACGTCGATCCGGCTCGAAAACCTGTTCTGGCGCGTGCTCGAAGACATCGGCGCACGCGACGGACTGAGCCTGTCGCAGCTGATTGCCAAGCTGTACGACGAACTCGCCGAGACCGATGGCGACCTTGGCAATTTCACATCCTTCCTGCGCGTCAGCTGCCTGCGCTACCTCTCGCTGCAGTTGCTCGGCGCGATCCCGCAGGGCAACGACATCCCGATCGCGAGCCTCGATGCGGCCCGCGTGCTGGCCGCCGAACGCGCCCTGCGCAGCGCCGCAACGCAGAGCCGGATGTAGCTGCACCGCGTGCCACGCTGCACGCTACGCCGCCAAAGTCGCCCCGCGGCGACACGGGATTGTTGCAGTGCAACCGTATAATCGCCGCACCCTCTTTCTCCCGTGCTCCCCATGGACCTGCTGATTCTGTTGAAGGCGCTGATTCTCGGCGTCGTCGAAGGCCTTACCGAATTCCTGCCGATCTCGTCGACCGGCCACCTGATCCTCGCCGGGCAATTGCTCGATTTCAATGACGAGCGCGGCAAGCTGTTCGAAATCGTGATCCAGTCCGGCGCAATCTTCGCCGTGGTGCTCGAATACCGCCAGCGCCTAGTCGGCGCGTTCATGCATGCCCGCAGCGACGCGCAAGCCCTGCGTTTCCTGGTGAACGTGGCGATCGCGTTCGTGCCGCTTGCCGTACTCGGGCTGGTATTCGGCAAGCAGATCAAGGCGCACCTGTTCAATGCGCCAGTCGTGGCGTCCACCTTCATCCTTGGTGGCCTGGTAATCCTGTGGGCCGAATCGCGGCAGAAATTCACCCGCGTCGAGACGGTCGACCAGATGACCTATCTGGATGCGCTCAAGCTCGGCATCGCCCAGGCCTTCGCCCTGATCCCCGGCACCTCGCGTTCGGGCTCAACGATCATCGGCGGCATGCTGTTCGGGCTGTCGCGCAGAGCGGCGACGGAGTTCTCGTTCTTCCTCGCGATCCCGACCCTGTTCCTCGCCTCGCTCTACCAGCTCTACAAGGAGCGCGCACTGCTCGCCGCGGATGATATCGGCATGTGGGCAGTCGGCTTCCTCGCCGCGTTCGCCTCCGCCTACCTGTGCGTGCGCTGGCTGCTGCGTTACATCATGACGCACGACTTCCGCCTCTTCGCCTGGTACCGCATCGCCTTCGGCCTGCTGATCCTGCTCACCTGGCAGATGGGCTGGGTTGCCTGGGTCGATCATTAATCCCGTTTTCGGCCGACGATGATGTCGGCAGCATTTACGTTTCTGCCATGCGGGGCCGCGGTCGCAAGACGGCGGCCCTTGTGTTTCCTGGGCTGCCAAGCAGCAGGTCCGGCCCTTGCTTTAGAGCTAGCCGTCCCCTCATTGGCTCCGGCAACCATCATGAAACTCGGCAAACTCATCGTCGCAATCCTTGCAAGCGCCGCGGCAACCGCGTCGTTCGCATTCCCGATCGCCCCGTTGGGCACCGAAGGCATCAAGGTCACGGTCACCTCGACGGACACGATTGTTGCTACCTACCAAGGCAACTCGGCCGGATACAGCAATGATCTTTACCTTGCGCTCAATGGACTCGGCGCGCCAGGCGACGACGGCGACCTGAGCAACGACCTGTTCCTGTTCAACAACCACGCGTCGGCGGTCGGTAGCACCGTGGCGCTCGGCAGCTTTGCAGTCGGCACCGAACTGATCTTCCGGCTTCATGTGAACAACACCGGCGATGACTTCTACACCGGCCCCAGCACGCGTAACGCCGACGGCAAGGCGCACGCTCGGGTGCAGTCGGAATGGATGCCGCACGAAGCCCTGGTGAGCTTTGAGGATCTGTTCAACACGCCGGAATACCCTGCCGGTTACAACGATCTGAGCTTCTCTTTCACAAACACGCGCGGCGCCGAAGTGCCCGAACCTGGCACGCTGGCGCTCATTGGCCTTGGGCTTGCAGCCGCGGCGCTGCGTCGCCGCGCCTAAGCCGTACGTATTTTCGCCGAGAGGCAGCACGGCCCGGATGCGATAAGCTCCGGGCCGTGATCATTTATCTCCACGGTTTCTGTTCCTCGCCCGCCTCTTCGAAGGCGCAGGATCTGCATGCGCGCCTGACTGAACTCGGGCGCGGCGACGCCTTCTGGTGTGAAGCCTTGTCACACGAACCGGCGCGGGCGATCGCGCAGGCCGAGGCCGCCATTGCAGCGTCCCCGGTGCGGCCCACATTGGTCGGCAGCTCGCTGGGGGGCTTCTACGCGACCTGGCTCGCCGAGAAGCACGACCTACGAGCGGTGCTGATCAACCCGGCCGTGTTCCCGGAAGGTTTCGACGCCACACCCTTCGTCGGTACGCATTCGAACCTCTACACCGGCGAAGTGTTCGAGTTCACCTGGGCGCATGTCGCCCAGATCGATGCCTTGCGCCTGCCCCGCATCGCGCACCCGGAACGATTCTGGCTGCTGGCGGAGGAAGCCGATGAAGTGCTCGACACTCGCGTATCGGTAGCGCGCTTCGCTGGGGCCAGACAGACCGTGCTGCCGGGCGGCGACCACAGCTTCACGCGCTGGCACGACTACATCGACGCGATCATCGATTTCGCGTCCGCACCGTGAGCGGCAAGGCCGCGCGCACCGGGCTCGCCTGCGCGCTCGGTGCTTTCAGCGTCTGGGGCCTGTCGCCGCTTTATTTCCACGCCGTCGGTTCGATTCCCGCGGGCGAGATCGTCGCGCACCGCGTGCTGTGGTCCGTGCTGCTGCTGGCCGCATGGATCGGCTGGCGACAGGGTTACGGCACGTTGCGCAGCGTGGTCGGCCAGCCGCGCCTGATCGCACTGCTCGCCCTCACCGCAAGCCTGACGAGCCTGAACTGGCTGGTCTTCGTATGGTCGGTCGGGGCCGGCCGGCTGGTCGAGTCCAGCCTTGGCTACTTCATCAACCCGCTGGTCAATGTGCTGTTCGGGCGTCTCTTCCTCGGCGAGCGGCTGCGCCCGCTGCAGCGCATCGCCGTAGCGGTCGCCACAGCCGGCGTTGCGCTTAAAGTCTGGCAGACCGGCCAGCTGCCGTGGATCGCACTGTTCCTCGCCGGCACCTTCGGCACATACGGGCTGCTGCGCAAGCGGGCACCGATTGATGCGCAGAACGGCCTTTTCATCGAAACCCTGCTCGTCGCGCCAATCGCGATCGGCTACCTCGGCTGGCTGGCGGCCCAGGGCGATCTGCATTTGGGCGCGACGTCTGCCGTCACCGCGCTGCTTCCGTTCGCCGGCGTCATGACCACAATTCCGCTCGCGCTCTTTGCCGAAGCGGCACGCCGCTTGCCGCTATCGACGGTAGGCCTGGTGCAGTACCTGTCGCCCACGCTGAACTTCCTGATCGCAGTCTGGGTCTTCGGCGAAGCCTTCCGGGGCGGCGACCTCGCGGCATTCGGGCTGATCTGGGCTGCGCTGGCGCTGTACTCGGCCGACGCGCTGCGCGCCGGCAAGCCCGCCACACACTGAAGCCGCCGGGCGCATCGAGCGCTCCGCTATACTTTGCGGTTTGCTTGATCTTGGGCTGCCATGCACGTGCTGTTCGAAGAGGATGGGGCCTTCAAGCCCGCCACGATCCTCACCCAAACCGATACCTCGCTTCAGGTGGAAACACCGCATGGCAAGCGGGTGAAGCTCAAGACCGCCAACGTGCTGATGCGTTTCGACCGGCCGGCGGCGGGCGACCTGATGGCCGCCGCGGAACGCGAAGCCGAAGGGCTGGAAACCGAATTCCTGTACGAAGTGTGTGGCGACGACGAGTTCGCCTTCACCGATCTGGCGCAGGATTACTTCGGCCATGTGCCGAATGCGGTGGAGTCGGTCGCGCTGCTGCTCAAACTCCAGGCCTCGCCGATCCACTTCCATCGCAAGGGCAAGGGCCGCTTCCGCAAGGCGCCGCCCGAAATTCTTCAAGCCGCGCTGGCCGGGCTCGAGAAGAAGCGCCTGCAGCAGGAAACCGTGGAACGCTACGCCAGCGAACTCGAAGCGGGTCGTTTGCCGCCGGAAGTCGCCGCGATCGTCACGCAACTGCTGGTCAAACCGGATCGCAACCGGCTCGAGACCAAGGGCGTGGAACTCGCCTGCGAACGCAGCGGCCGCACCCTGCCGCAACTGCTGCTCGCCTGCGCCGCCTTCCCGAACGCCCACGCCTACCACCGCGCACGCTTCCTGTCGGAGCACTTCCCCGACGGCATCGAGTTTCCGCCGCACGAAGTGCCTGCGCCGGTGCACGCGCTGTCGCGCGCCGACGTGCGCGCCTTCTCGATCGACGACGCCACCACCACCGAAATCGACGATGCGTTCTCGATCACGCCGCGCGCCACAGGTGGCTGGCATATCGGCATCCATATCGCCGCACCCGGGATTGGCATCCCGCAAGGTGCGCCGCTCGACGCCGTGGCGCGCAAGCGTCTCTCCACGGTGTACATGCCGGGCGACAAGATCACGATGCTGCCGGACGACGCGGTGTCGGCCTACACCCTCTCCGAGGGGCGTGATTGCCCGGCCGTGTCGCTGTATGTGGACGTCAATGCCGACTACTCGATCGCGGGCCATTCGAGCCGGGTCGAGATCGTGCCGGTCATCGCCAACCTGCGTCATCACGACATCGAACCCTGGTTCAACGAGACCACACTCGCCGCCGAACTGCCGGACGCACCGTGGCGCGATGAACTGAAACTGCTGTGGGAGTTCGCCACCGTGCTTGAAGCCGGCCGCGGCAAGCCTTCGGCGAACCAGAACGCCTTCGACTTCAATTTCTACGTCGACTGGGATGTGGAAACGGCTGACGGCCCCGGCCTCGTCGATATCCAGCGCCGCAAGCGCGGCTCCCCGCTCGACAAGCTGGTTGCCGAGCTGATGATCCTTGCCAACAGCACCTGGGGCCGCGTGCTGGCCGATGCCGGCATCCCCGCGATCTACCGTGCGCAGACCGGCGGCCGCGTGCGCATGACCACCGCCGCCGCGCCGCACGATGGCCTGGGCGTCGATTGCTATGCGTGGTCGAGCTCGCCGCTGCGTCGCTACGTCGATCTGGTCAACCAGCGCCAGCTGATCGCACTGCTATCGAACGAGCCCGCCCCCTTCGGCAAAGGCTCGGCCGAACTCGCCGCCGCGATGAACGACTTTGAGCTCGCCTACGCGGCCTATGCGGACTACCAGCGCCAGATGGAACGCTACTGGTGCCTGCGCTGGCTGCGTCAGAAAGGCCCGGATTACCAGCCGGAAGGACATGTCTGGCGCGAGAACCTCGTGCGCTTCAACGACATCCCGCTGGTCGTCAAGGTGCCGTCGCTGCCCAACCTTGATGCCGGCACGCATATCCGCCTCGCGATCGAACGCTACGACGACCTCGCGCCCGACCTTGTGGCCCGCTATGTGGAGACGCTTGCGCCTGATGCCGATGTCCTGACGACGGACGAGGAAGACGGCCTGTAATCTGCGCGTTACACTCGCGTCCCGATGCCCAACGCCCAGACTCCACGCAAACCCACGACGGCCGCCCCCGCTGCCCGCACAAGCGGTGCACGGGCGCCATCGGGCGCCGCCGCCGAGGCCGCTAAGCCCGCCCCGGCTGCCGCAGCGAAGGCCGCTCCGGCCAAGCCGGCTACCGCCAAGCGCCGCCGCCTGCGCCTGCCGCCAGCGACGCGCCGCATCGGCAGCGAGAACATCTTCTGGGGCGCGGTGGCCGTGTCGATCGTGCTGCATGCGGTGCTGCTTGCCCTGCAGTTCTCGATGCCGGACAACAAGGCCAATCGCCAACGCGACAAGGGCCTCGACATCGTGCTGGTCAACGCCAAGCACGCCCGCGCACCGAAAGACGCCCAGGCACTGGCGCAAGCCAACCTGGATGGGGGCGGCAACAGCAAGACCAAGGCGCTGCCGACCACGCCGCTGCCGCCACAGGACCAGACACGCGACGGCGAGTCGCTGATGGATGCACAGCGACGCATCGAGCAGCTCGAAGCACAGCAGCGCGAGCTGCTCAAACAGAGCAAGAGCCTCAAGCAGTCGCAGATCGATCTCGCGAAACCGCAGCAGAATCCCGAGCCCCCGAAAGTGGCTGGCTTCGAGCTGGTGGAGCACGCACGCGCGATCGCCCGCCAGGAAGCGGTGATCGACAAGAACCTGCAGGAATACGCGCAGCGGCCGCGCAAGGCCTTTGTCGGCGCCCGCACCACCGAATACCGCTTCGCGCAGTACGTCGAAGACTGGCGCCAGAAGATCGAGCGTGTCGGCACGCTGAACTTCCCGCGCGACCGCAACGGCAAGATCTACGGCAGCCTGCTGATCGCCGTCGAGATCAAGTCCGACGGCTCGATCGCCAGCGCCGAGGTGCGCCGCTCGTCCGGCAATCAGGTGCTGGATGACGCCGCGATGCGGATCCTGCAGCTTGCCTCGCCGTTTGCCCCGTTCCCGGCGAACATCCGCAAGGATGTCGACGTGCTGGTGATCGCACGTACCTGGAACTTCTCGAAGGAAGGCGACGCGCTGGATGCACGGCGCTGAGCGCAAGCCACCACAGGAGCCAGCGATGGACCGCTACGCCGTCTTCGGCAATCCGATTGCCCACAGCAAATCGCCCTTCATTCATGCCCGCTTCGCCGAGCAGACCGGGCAGGCCTTGCGCTATGAGGCGCGCCTCGCGCCACTGGGCGGCTTTGCCGAGGCGGTTGCCGCCTTCCGTGCGGAAGGTGGCCGCGGCGCCAACGTAACCGTGCCCTTCAAGCTCGATGCGTTCGCACTGGCCGACCGCCGTTCGGCGCGTGCCGAAGCAGCCGGCGCCGCCAACACGCTGCTGTTCGACGAGCGCGGCATTCTTGCCGACAACACTGATGGCGTCGGCCTGGTGCGCGACCTCGCGCAGCTCGGCTGCGTACTCGATGGCGCACGCGTACTGCTGTTGGGCGCAGGCGGTGCGGCGCGCGGCGCGTTGTTGCCCTTGCTGGCCGAAGCGCCGTCGTCGCTGACCATCGCCAATCGCACGCCGGAAAAGGCGCTCGCGCTGGCGCAGCAGTTCCAGCCCGAAGGCCGCGCCTGTGCGCTTGCCGGTTGTGGTTTCGACGGCCTTGCCGGCGGCACGTTCGATGTAGTGATCAACGCCACATCGTCGTCGCTATCCGACGATGTGCCCCCTCTGCCGCAAGGCATCTACGCACCTGGTGCGCTGGCGTACGACATGATGTACGGCCGCGATGAGACGAGCTTCATCGCCGCGGCCCGCGCGCTCGGTGCGGCCCGCGTGTCGGACGGGCTCGGCATGCTCGTCGAACAAGCGGCTGAAAGTTTCTTCCTGTGGCGCGGCGTGCGCCCCGACACCCTGCCTGTACGCGCAGCGCTGCGCGAGGCGATTGCCCAATCCTGATGATGCTGAAGTGGTTCAAGCGTGCGCTGCTCGCGCTGCTGCTGTTGTTTCTTGCGTACCAACTGTGGGTGTTCGGACTCGTGCTGTGGTGGAAATGGAACCCGCCGCAGCAGACGAGCTTCATGTCGCTGCGCCTCGCCGAACTGCGCGAGAAGACGCCTGATGCGCAACTCAAGTATCAATGGGTGCCGTACGAGCGCATTTCGCCCAACCTCAAGCGCGCCGTGATCGCGGCAGAGGACGACGGCTTCGTCGACCACGAGGGCTTCGATTGGGATGCGATCGAGAAAGCGCTGGAGAAGAACGAAAAGCTGGCCAAGCGCGGCAAGCCGATCCGTGGCGGCTCGACGATCAGCCAGCAACTGGCGAAGAACCTGTTCCTGACCCCTACGCGCAGCTATGTACGCAAGGCCGAGGAAGCGCTGATCACCGTGATGATCGAACACCTTTGGGACAAGCGCCGCATCCTGGAGGTGTATCTGAACGTCGTCGAATGGGGCAACGGCGTCTTCGGTGCCGAGGCGGCTGCACGGCGCTACTTCAATATTCCGGCCGCGCAACTGGGCGCCGGGCAGGCGGCGCGCCTCGCCGTGATGCTGCCGAACCCGCGCAAGTACGAAAAGAGCTTCGGCCCACGCCTGGCAGCCCACGCCGCAAGCGTCGAGCGGCGGATGCGCTTCTCCGAAGTGCCCTGAGCCAATGCGCCCCAGCGGGCGCCCCCTCAGCCCTACAACACCTTGTTGTAGGCGTAGTAGACCTCATCGCGCTGCCAGCCTTGTGATGCGTAAAGCGATTGCGCAGTGAGGTTGGTCTTTGCCGTCGTGAGTTCCATGCGTGCGAAGCGCTGGGCGCGGGCGAACGCCTCGGCGGCCTGCAGCAGCGCTGCCCCGGCACCCGCATTGCGCGCTGCAGGCAGCACGAACAGATCGTTGAGAATCACGATCGGCGCGGCCACCAGGGAACAGAAGCTCGGGTAGAGCTGGCAGAAGCCCTGCATCTCGCCGGCAGCGGACTCCGCGACGAAGACGAAGGACTGATGCCGCACCAGCCGTTCCCGGATGAATGCCGCAGCAAGCGGCAGGTCGGCCGCCTGCTGGTAGAACTGGCGATAGGCATCGAACAGCACGGCCAGCGCGTCAACATCATTGGCCGTCGCAAGCCGCGTGGAAATCTGGGTCATGGGGTTGATCTACCGGAGGTGCGTGGCAGGCGGCGGAGCGTATCCCGCCGGGCTCGATGCGTCAGGCGCGCAAGCGTAACGCAGCGTGCGGCCAAGGGATGCGGAAAAGACCTCGCGCGATCGAAGCGCCTACGCGTCAGCACCCGCGCGCATCACGAGGCCCGCCAGCGCGGCAACAAACCATGGGATCGCGAGGCTGCCGAGCAGGACCAGCGTCTGATGCAGATCGGAGCGCTGCGGGTCGGTCGCGCCCAGCACGATCAGTGTGGACAACAGCGCGGAAGGGTAAAGCGCCGCACGCAGGCGACCATGGCGTGCTTCAAGCGCCACCGCGAGCCGGTACAGTAGCCCGAGCGTCAGCAATGCGTAGAACACGAGCACCGGCAGCCCAAGCGCCGCGAAGCCGTGCAGGGTTTCGATCGCGCCGCAATCGTTCATCGCGCACGCTGATTCGGCAAGCATCAGCGTGCCGCTTGCAGCAATCAGCAGGACCAGCAGGTAGAGCGTCACGGGCATTCGGGGGCACGCCTCGGAAGCTGCAGAAAAGCCAAGTCTAAAAGTGCGCACTCAACAGGTGGCCGATAAGTTGCGCGGCTTTTGCTGCAACTCAAGGGCCAACCGTGGCGCCGGGCCGCGATCGAGGCACCGCGCCGACCGCAAGGCCGGCGGATTCATCCGGCAATCGGCAAGGCCCGTGTGGATTTGATCTCCTTGAGCGAGAAGCTCGAATAGATCTCCTTCACGCCGGGCAGCGCGCGCAACACGTCGCGCGCGAACACGCCGAAACCTTCCAGATCGCGAGCCACCACTTCAAGCAGAAAATCGTAGCGGCCCGACACATTGTGACAGGCGATGACTTCCGGGATCTCGGCGATGCGCGCCTCGAAATCGCGGCTCAAGGGCTGGGCATGGCTCTCAAGCATGATGCTGACGAACGCGGTGACGCCGTAGCCGAGCTTCTTCGCATCCAGCACTGCACGATAGGCCTGAATGTAACCGTCGTCTTCCAGACGCCTCACTCGTCGCCAACAGGGGGATTGGCTGAGGTACACGCGCTCGCCAAGTTCGGCAGTGGTGAGGCGGGCGTTGTCCTGCAGCGCGACCAGAATCCGCCGGTCCGTAGCGTCCAGATTTTCGACGATCGTTTTATCCACTCACACCACCGTTTGCGCATTAGTCATGCGCACTCTATCGCCGTATCGGCATGGTTTGCAAAAATTCGGCCGGTCGAACTCGATAGGATTGCCGCATCGAAATGGCGATCTGAGGCGGGGTGCAGCATGACTCACGACAACCGGGCGCGCGGCTTTGCCACACGCGCAATCCACCACGGCTACGATCCGATGAGCCATCAGGGCGCACTGGTGCCGCCGGTGTACCACAGCAGCACATTTGCTTTCCCGAGCGTCGAACACGGTGCCGCCTGCTTTGCTGGCGAAGCGCAGGGCTACATCTACACCCGCATCTCAAACCCGACCCTGGCGCTGCTCGAAGCACGCATTGCGGCGCTGGAAGGCGGCGAGGCGGGCGTGGCCTTCGCATCCGGCATGGGGGCGATCACCTCCACGCTGTGGACCCTGCTCTCACCGGGTGACGAAATCCTGGTCGACACCACGCTATACGGCTGCACCTTCTCGTTCCTGCATCATGGGCTGGCGAAGTTTGGCGTGAGCGTTCGCCACTGCGACATGACCAGCACCGTCGCGGTGCAGCGCGCGCTGACGGCGCAGACCAAGGTGGTGTATTTCGAGACGCCTGCCAACCCGAATATGCGCCTGGTGGACATCCGCCAGGTTGCGATGCTCGCACGGGCAAACGGCGCGATCACGGTGGTCGACAACACCTACTGCACACCATACCTGCAACGGCCGCTGGAACTGGGCGCAGACATCGTGGTGCATTCGGCCACCAAGTATCTGAGCGGCCATGGCGACGTAACCGCCGGGCTGGTGGTGTGCGATGCCGCCACTGCAGAGCGGATCCGGCTCGTCGGGCTGAAGGACATGACCGGCGCCGTGCTGTCGCCGCTCGACGCCAACCTGGTGCTGCGCGGCATCAAGACCCTGGCGCTGCGCATGGAGCGCCACTGCGATAACGCCAAGGCGATCGTGCGCCTGCTTGCGCACCACCCGCTGGTCGAGCGGGTGCATTACCCGGACCTGCCGGACAACCCGCAACGCATGCTGGCGCTACGCCAGATGAAGCGCGCCGGCGGCATGATCGCGTTCGAACTCAAGGGCGGCATCGAAACCGGGCGCCGCTTCATGAACGCGCTGCAACTTGTGACGCGCGCCGTGAGCCTCGGCGATCCGGAGACGCTGGCACAGCACCCGGCCAGCATGACGCATTCGACTTACACGCCGGAGGAGCGCGCGGCACACGGCATCCCGGAAGGTCTGGTGCGTGTGTCGGCCGGCCTTGAGGATGCGGAAGACCTGCTCGCCGATATCGAACAGGCCCTTGCCGTCGCCGCGGTCGGCGTGCCAGGCGAGAGCGCGGCCGCGTAAGCGCTGGTCGCGCCATGCAAACAAAAACGGGCGCCCGAGGGCGCCCGTTTTGCTTTGTTCCGGCGGCATGCCGCCGGCCCTGTACGACAGATCAGTTGTGATAGGCCGATTCGCCGTGCGAGGCAATGTCCAGGCCCTCGCGCTCTTCGTCTTCCGCGACACGCAGGCCGATGAAGAGGTCGACCAGCTTGTACGCAACCAAGGACACAACACCCGACCAGATGACCGTGGTGCCAACGGCCCACAGCTGGCTCGTGACCTGCGCCGAGATGCTGTAGTCGCCAACCTTGTTGGCCACATAGTCGATGACGCCTGCGCCACCGAGGGCCGGATCCGCGAACACGCCGGTCAGGATGGCACCCAGGATGCCGCCGACGCCATGCACGCCGAACACATCAAGCGCGTCATCCGCACCAAGCAGCTTCTTCAGGCCATTGACGCCCCACAGGCAGATCAGGCCGGCAGCGAGGCCGATGATCAGTGCGCCCATGATGCCGACAAAGCCACAAGCCGGGGTGATTGCAACGAGGCCAGCAACAGCACCCGACGCAGCACCCAGCATCGAGGGCTTGCCCTTGATCAGCCATTCAGCGAACAGCCAAGCCAGCGCAGCCATCGCGGTAGCGACCATGGTGTTGGCGAAGGCCAGCGCGGCAGCACCGTTGGCTTCCAGGTTGGAACCGGCGTTGAAACCGAACCAGCCCACCCACAGCAGCGAAGCACCGATCATCGTCATCGTCAGGCTGTGCGGCGCCATCGCCTCACGGCCGTAACCGATACGCTTGCCAACCATGAAGGCACCGACCAGGCCGGCCATCGCAGCGTTGATGTGCACCACCGTGCCACCAGCGAAGTCGAGCGCGCCCTTCTGGAACAGGAAGCCAGCGGTCGCGGCGGCCTTGTCGGCAGCAGCAGCGTCGGTGTAGGCATCCGGGCCCGCCCAGTACCAGACCATGTGAGCGATCGGCAGGTACGAGAAGGTGAACCACAGCACGATGAACAGCAGCACCGCGGAGAACTTCATGCGCTCAGCAAAGGCACCGACGATCAGGGCCGGCGTGATTGCAGCGAAGGTCGCCTGGAACATCACGTAGATCAGCTCGGGGATATAGACGCCCTTCGAGAAGGTCGCTGCGCCCGAATCCGGGGTGATGCCCTTCAGGAACAGTTTGTCGAAGCCGCCGATGAACGCGTTGCCCTCAGTAAAGGCGAGCGAGTAGCCGAACACCGTCCACAGCACGACGCAGAGCGCGAAGATCACGAACACCTGCATCAGGATCGACAGCATGTTCTTCGAGCGCACGAGGCCGCCGTAGAACAGCGCGAGGCCCGGAATCGTCATCAGCGTCACGAGCAGCGTGGCAACGATCATCCAGGAGGTATCACCCTTGTTCGGGGCGGGGGTTGCGGCCGGTGCGGCAGCAGCCGGTGCAGCTTCCGCGGCGGCGGGCGCAGCAGCGGGCGCTTCGGCGGTGGCAGCCGGCGCAGCGTCGGCCGGTTTGGCGTCAGCGGCGGGGGCTTCGGCAGCCGGCTTGGCCGCTTCGGTGGTGGCAACCGCGCCGGTCGCCTCATTGCTCTGATCCGAGGACCAGGCCGGGGCTGCGATACCGACGGACAGCGCCGTCAGCAGGATCGCGAGCATCTTCTTCATGTCGAAATCTCCTTGTCTGCCTTAGAGCGCTTCAGCGCCGGTCTCGCCGGTGCGGATGCGGATAGCCTGTTCGAGATCGAAGACGAAGATCTTTCCGTCACCGATCTTGCCGGTGCTGGCGGCCTTCTCGACCGCTTCGATGACCTGGTCGAGCAGATCGTCGGCGATTGCGATTTCGATCTTCACCTTGGGCAGAAAGTCGACGACGTACTCTGCGCCGCGATACAGCTCGGTGTGACCCTTCTGACGGCCGAAGCCCTTGACCTCGGTGACGGTGATGCCCTGCACGCCGATCGCGCTGAGGGCCTCGCGCACCTCGTCAAGCTTGAACGGCTTGATGATGGCGGTGACGAATTTCATGTTGGCTCCTTGGGTGGAACGCGGCATCCCGGGGGAGGGATGCCGTGTGCTAAACCGGAATT
Organism: Niveibacterium sp. COAC-50; assembly: GCF_013184235.1. Classification (NCBI taxonomy): domain Bacteria; kingdom Pseudomonadati; phylum Pseudomonadota; class Betaproteobacteria; order Rhodocyclales; family Rhodocyclaceae; genus Niveibacterium; species Niveibacterium sp. COAC-50. The sequence continues at coordinate 1,168,686 of NZ_JABCJM010000002.1, read as the reverse complement.
AGAGAGTCTTGCCTACGGTGAAGAGGACGCGGCCAGCGCCCATGTCCTTGTCAAACGCGTTGTGATAGAACTCGCCCGCGTCGCCCTTGGCGTTGGTGCCGCTGTAGAAGAGGCCGAAGGTCAGGCCCAGCGCATCGGCGGTACCGCCCAGCTTGTAATCGGTGTAGGACGCGTCATCGAAGCCCTTGACGCTCTGGTAGCCCACGTGGGCAACCAGGTTCACACCCTCGGCAACCGGGAAGGTGCCCGTTGCATCAAGGTAGTAGCTGCCGCTGGTCTTGTCACCGTTCGGGGCCTTGGCGCCAAACAGGTTGGTGAAGGAGTACGAGCCCTTCAGCGTGATCCACTTGTAGCTGCCGGCCACGTAGCCTTCCAGCGTGTTCGGGCTGGTGAAGCCATCCGGATAGGTGCCCGGGTAGTAGTACTGCAGCAGGCCGACGTCGTAACCGAAGTCACCGGCCGTGCCCTTGTAGCCACCGTAGAAGTCCATCTCGATCGGGGCGCTGATACCGCCTGCATCGGACAGCCAGCTGATGTTCGACGCCCAGGTGCCGAGGTAGATGCCGCTCTCGTGCGCAAAGTCGATGCCGCCCTGAATGGCAGGCTTGTGGTTGGTCTGCGTGATCCCGCGATAGATGTATTCCGAGGCCAGCGTGAAGTTTCCGGTCAGCGTGTAGGGCGCCTTGGCTTCTTCGGCCATGGCCGAACCGGAAGCGGCAAAGCCAGCGATCAGGGCGGTAGCGATCAGGGTCTTGCGCATTTCAATCTCCGTCATGGGATGAGAATCGTGGTGACGGGCCTAATGCAGAATCCGTGCCACAGACTCGAAAACCCCGTCCGCGCACCGTTTGATCGCGCCTTGCGATGTCCCCGCCCGCATCGCCGCACCGTTTTGCCCCGCATCCGGAAGCAATTCGCACCACGACGGTGCGATTCCGGGTTTCCCCGCATGCCGCACTGTCCCGGTGCATGAAATGGCGCGTGCTAAACTGGCTGCAAGCCCTTGAAACCCTTACGGAGAGCCGCCATGGAGCCGCCCAAGTTCGTCGATGAGATCCAGAAGAAAGTAGCGGAACTGCTCGAGAGCAGCCCCGCGCGGGACATCGAACGCAACGCGAAGGCAGCGTTTGCATCGGTGCTGGGCAAGATGGATCTGGTGACGCGCGAGGAATTCGACGTTCAGCGCGAGGTGCTTGCGCGCGCACGTGAACAATTGGTGCGACTGGAAGCCCGCGTCATCGAGCTGGAAGCCGAACTCGCCCGCAGCAAGGCCGGCAACGAAAATAAGTGAATCAGTTTCATCTGATTCGCCAGAAACTTTCGCTGGAATGACGGAGTCTGTGGCTCTAGCATGCAGTAAATACTGAACCGCATCGAACGATTGCGGACTGCATGCAGAGAGCCCACAGACATGACAACAGCCCCAACGCAATACACCCGCACCGCGATCGCACTGCACTGGCTGATCGCGCTGCTGATCTTCATCGCCTTCCCGGTCGGCCTTTACATGGTCGACCTTCCCCTCTCCCCGCAGAAACTCAAGATCATCAGCTGGCACAAGTGGGCCGGCATCACGGTGCTCGCGCTGGTGCTGGTGCGCATCCTGTGGCGCGCCACACATCGCCCGCCCGCCTTGCCGGATTCCATGAGCGGCATCGAAAAGCTCGCCGCGCATGGCGCACATCACCTGCTCTACCTGCTGATGATCGCGGTACCGATGGCCGGCTGGCTGATGAGCTCGGCCAAGGGCTTTCCGGTGGTCTGGTTCGGAGTACTGCCGCTGCCCGATCTGATCGGCAAGAGTGAACCGCTCGCCGAGTTCTTCGAGGAAGCACACGAAATCCTCGCCTGGTTGATGGCACTGATCGTCGTTGCGCACGCAGCGGCGGCAGTGAAGCACCACTTCGCAGCACGCGACGGCGTCCTTGCCCGCATGCTGCCCTTCCTGAAGTAAGCGGAGTCCCAACATGAAGATTCTCGTCACGGCCCTCGCGGCCGCCGCCCTCGCTTTGCCCGCTGCCGCCGTCGAATACGGCACGCTGGATCCGGCCAAGAGCAGCCTCGCCTTCACGTCCAAGCAGATGGGCGTGCCGGTCGACGGCAAGTTCAACAAGTTCAAGGTTGCGCTGAGCTTCGACCCGGCGGCCGTACAGAAGGCCAGCGCAGGGTTTGAGCTGGAGCTCGCCAGCATCGACGCCGGCAGCAAGGAAGCCAACGACGAGGTGGTGGGCAAGGATTGGTTCAACGCGAAGCAATTCCCGACCGCGGTGTTCAAGTCCACCAGCGTCAAGGCACTCGGCGGCAATCGCTTCGAAGTGACCGGCCCTTTGACGATCAAGGGCCGCACGCAGAACGTGACGGCGCCGTTTACCTACAAGGCTGACGGCGCCAACGGCGTGTTCGAAGGGGCCTTCACGATCAAGCGTCTGCAGTTCGGCATCGGCGAAGGCCCATGGGGGGACACCTCCACGGTCGCCGACGATGTGCAGATCAAGTTCCGCCTCGTCGCCGCTGCGCGCAAGTAATCCGGATCACCGATCGCCGGCACCCACCGGGGCCGGCGACACCACTCACCCCGCAACAGGAGTCACCCAAATGAAGAAACTGATCATCGCTGTCACGCTCGCCGCCCTGTCGGGCGCCGCCGCAGCCGCCGCAGAAACCTACAACTTCGACCCGACCCACACCTGGCCGAGCTTCGAGATCAACCACTTCGGCCTGTCGACACAGCGCGGCCGTTTCGACAAGACCACCGGCAAGGCGGTAATCGACTTCGCCGCCAAGAAGGGCAGCGTCGAGGCCGTGATCGAGACCGGCTCGATCAACATGGGCTTCGAGAAGTGGAACGACCACCTGAAGTCGGAAGACTTCTTCAACGCCGCCAAATTCCCGACCATGACCTTCAAGTCGGACAACCTCACGTTCGACGGCGACAAGCTGGTCGGCGCCGACGGCACGCTGACGATGCTGGGCGTGACCAAGCCGGTCAAGCTCGCGGTCAGCAACTTCAAGTGCGTGCCGCACCCGATGCTGAAGGTGCAAGCCTGTGCCGGCGACATCAGCACCACGATCAAGCGCTCGGACTGGGGCCTGAACAAGTACGTGCCCTACGTCAGCGACGAAGTCACGATCAAGATCCCGGTCGAGTCGCTCAAGCAACAGTAAGCCGCACTCAGCCGCAAGAGTAGGGGCGCCCATGGGCGCCCTTTTTTTCTGCCGGCGCCGAGAGTCGATCGACCCGCCCCGCCCGCTCTGCCATCATGCATGGCCCGACCGAGAGACGACGCATGCGACGCACGCACCTCACCCTCCTGATCGCCGGCCTGCTTGCGCTGGCGCCCGCCCACGCCGCCAAGACGCTGGTCTACTGCGCCGAGGGCAGCCCCGAATCACTGACCCGGCTGTTCGCCAACGGGCAGAACACCGCCGACGCCGGCGCACAGATCGCCGACACACTGCTCGATTTCAAGCCCGGCACCGCCGAACTGCAGCCGGCGCTGGCCGAGTCGTGGACGATCTCGCCCGACGGCCTGAGCTACACCTTCAAGCTGCGCCGCGGCGTGAAGTTCCACCGCAGCGCGAGCTTCACACCGAGCCGCGACTTCAACGCCGACGATGTGCTGTTCACCTGGAACCGCCAGGCAGACAAAAGCCACCCGTACCACACGCTCGCCGGCAACCTCGCCTTTGTGCAGTTCAACAACCTGCGCATGGACGAGAACGTGGCGCGACTCGAGAAGCTGGACGACTACACGATCCGCTTCGTACTGAAGAAGCCCGAGGCGCCGTTCCTCACGCGCATGAGCTTCGACATGCTCGGCATCCAGTCTGCCGAATACGCCGCGAAGCTCAGCGCCACCGGCACGCCGGACAAACTGGACCGCGAGCCGATCGGCACCGGCCCGTTCCAGTTTGCTGGCTACCAGAAGGACACCGCGATCCGCTACAAGGCATTCGATCAGCATTGGCGCGGGCGGCCGAAGATCGACGCACTGGTATTCAGCATCGTTCCGGATGCCGCTGTGCAGTTTGCAAAGCTGAAGACCGGCGAGTGCCATGTGTCCACCTCGGTGAAGCCGGCCGACGTTGCACAGATCGAGAAGACGCCCGGCCTGAACCTGGTCCAGCAGCCCGGCCTGAACACCGGCTACATCGCGCTCAACACGCAGAAGAAGCCCTTCACCGACGCCCGCGTTCGGCAAGCGCTGGATCTGGCAATCGACCGCGCCGCGATCCTCGGCGCGGTGTATCAGGGGCGCGCCACGCTCGCGAAGAGCCTGCTGCCGCCCGCCTACTGGGCCGCCGACGCCAAACTGCCGGCCCTCGCCTACGCCCCCGACAAGGCGAAAACGCTGCTCGCCAGTGCCGGTTACCCGCAAGGCTTCGACATGGAGCTGTGGTACCTGCCGGTCGTGCGCCCGCACAACCCGGACGGCAAGCGCATGGCCGAAATGATCCAGGCGGATCTCGCCAAGATCGGCGTGCGCGTGAAACTCGCCACCTTCGAGTGGGGTGAATACCTCAAGCGCAGCCGCGCGGGCGAACACCAGGCCCTGATGTTCGGCTGGCTCTCGGGCAATGGTGAGCCGGACAATTACTTCGAGCCGCTGCTCTCCTGCGACGCAGCCAAGAGCGGTGGCAACCTCGCACGCTGGTGCGACCCGGCATTCGAGGATCTACTGCAGCGCGCCCGCCGCACCAGCGACCGCGCCGAGCGAACGAAGCTCTACGCGAAGGCGCAGGAAGCGCTGCGCGAGGCCGTACCGCAACTCCTGATCGCGCACGGCAACCGCTTCGGCGTTACGCGCAAGGAAGTCACCGGCTTTGTGCTGGAACCGACCTACGGCCTGAACTTCCAGAACGTCGATCTGGCACGCTGAGCCCATGCACACGATCATCGAGACCGAACGCCTGCGCCTGCGCCCTTTCGTCGAAGCCGATGCCGCGGCCTACATGCCGCTGGTGACCGACCCGGATGTGGTGCGCTACGCCGGCGGCCCCGGGCCGGATACGCTGGAAGGCGTGCGCGAGATCCTGAGATCCGCGCCGCTTGCCGACTATGCACGCTATGGCTATGGCCGCTTTGCCTGCGAGTGGAAAGCCAGCGGCGAGCTGATCGGATTCAGCGGCCTCAAGTACCTGCCGGAATTCAATGAAACCGAACTCGGCTATCGCTTTCTCACCCGCTACTGGGGGCAAGGGCTTGCCACCGAGGCGGGGCTCGCTTCGCTTCAGTTCGCAAAGAACACGCTGGGCCTCGCACGGGTGATCTCGGTGATCCACCCCGACAACCATGCATCGAAGCGCGTCGTGCAGAAGCTGGGATTCAGGCTCGAAACTCATCGCGAATACCCGCCCTTGCCCGGTGTGCAGGTGGAGATCTGGGCCGGCGATTTGCGCTGATCGCGCGGCGCGCGATTGAACGCGGCGAAGCCGCGCGGCTATGATCCGGCAAACAAGAGACCGACCGCCCACACGGCGGCCGGCATGCATCGCCCCAGGTTCGGAAAACCATGGGGCTGTGGACAAGCTCCGCGCCGGGCGCGCTCGCGGTCATTCGCGTGCGCTACAAGGCGTGGCGAGGAAGCAAGGGGGGTGCCCTTGCAACGAGCCGCAACGCGGTAGCGTGCGCGAATGACCCGAGCCCGGAGGGTTGCCCTCATTGGCCCCGCGTGCTGCGTTGCGCTTCTTGCGAAGGGCGCCACCCTTCGCTGCGTCGCGCGCCTTGCCCGCGAAGCCAATGAGGGCAACGCGCTCCGGCGCGGAGCTTGTCCACAGCCCCCAGGAGAGATCGATGTTCATGTTGCGCCTCGCCACGGCCGCGCTCGCTGCCGCGCTCACGCTGCCCGCCCTCGCCGCGAAGACCCTCGTGTACTGCTCTGAGGGCAGCCCCGAAGGTTTCAATTCGCAGTTCTTCACCACCAACACCACGCATGACGCGGCCTCTGCCCAGCTGATGAACCGCCTGGTCGAGTTCGAGGTCGGCACCACCAACATCGTGCCTGGGCTCGCGACCAGCTGGGAGATCTCGCCCGATGGCCTCGCCTACACCTTCCACCTTCGCCGCGGCGTGAAGTTCCACACCACGCCAAAGTTCAAACCGACGCGCGACTTCAACGCCGACGACGTGATGTACTCGTGGTACCGCATGGCGGACCCGAACCATCCCTTCCACAAGAACAGCCCCGGCCAGACCTACGCCTACTTCGACGATATGGGCATGGGCAAGATCGTCGAAAAACTCGAAAAGCTCGACGACAACACCGTGCGTTTCAAGCTGCGCCAGCCCGAAGCGCCCTTCCTCGCCAACATGGCGATGGACTTCATGTCCATCCTCTCGGCCGAGCATGCCGAGAAGATGAAGGCTGCCGGCACGCCCGAACTGATCGACCGCGAGCCGGTTGGTACCGGCCCCTTCGCGCTGGTCAGCTATCAGAAGGACGCGGTGATCCGCTACAAGGCGCATGAACAGTACTGGGACGGCAAACCGGCGATCGACAACCTGATCTTCGCGATCACGCCGGATGCCTCGGTGCGCTACGCCAAGATCAAGGCCGGCGAGTGCCACCTGATGGCCTTCCCCAAGCCTGCCGACCTCGCGCAGATGAAGGCCGACCCGGCGATCAACCTGATGACCAAGGAAGGGCTCAACGTCGGTTACCTCGCGCTCAACACCGAGAAGAAACCCTTCGACGACAAGCGCGTGCGCCAGGCCATCAACATGGCGATCAACAAGAAGGCGATCCTCGACACGATTTACCAGGGCGCCGGCCAGATGGCGAAAAACCCGATCCCGCCGATCATGTGGGGCTACAACGACCGGGTGAAGGACTACGACTACGCCGTCGACAAGGCCAAGGAACTGCTCGCCAAGGCCGGCCTGAAGGACGGCTTCGAGATGGAACTGTGGTATCTGCCGGTTCAGCGCCCCTACAACCCGGACGGCAAGCGCATGGGCGAGCTGATCCAGGCGGATCTCGCCAAGGTCGGCGTGCGGGTCAAGCTCATCACTTACGAATGGGGCGAGTACCGCAAGCGCAGCAAGGCCGGCGAACACCAGGCCATCATGTTTGGCTGGTCCGGCGACAATGGTGACCCGGACAACTTCTTCACCCCGCTGCTCTCCTGCGACGCGGTGAAGGGGGGCGGCAACAACGCCAAGTGGTGCAACAAGGAATTCGACGATCTGATCGCCAAGGCCACCCGCACCGCCGATCGCAAGGAGCGTGCGAAGCTCTACGAGAAGGCGCAGGAGATCGTGAAGGACGAAGCGCCCTGGGTGCCGATCGCCCACTCGGTCCGCTTCGAACCCGTGCGCAAGGAAGTGAAGAACTACAAAATGGCGGCGGTGCCGGTCAGCCACTTCCTCTCCAAAGTCGACCTCGCGAAATAGCCAACGCGCAGCGGCGCCACCCGCCTGCTGCGCGCACCCTTCCACAGGAGCTTCGGAACATGTCCAGCAACGCCTACGCCAACACCGTCATCGTCGTCGGTAACGACGGCCTCGGCCATGGCGACGACACACTGCGCCGCAAGGTCATCGCCACCTACTTCCGCACGCTGTTCGAGAGCGGCAACCTGCCCCAGGCGATCCTGTTCTACACCCGCGGCGTGCTGCTCTCGGCGGACGACTCGCCCTGCCTCTCCGAACTGAAGGCGCTCTCTGATGCCGGCGTACCGCTGATCATCTGCCGCACCTGCCTCGAATACTTCAAGCTGATGGACCGCGTCGCCGTCGGCGAAATCGGCAACATGCTGAACGTGATCGAGGCGCAAGGCGCAGCGGAGAAGGTCATCACCCTCTGACGCCGATGCTCGCCTTCCTGTTCAAACGCCTCGCCGTCGTGATCCCGACCTTCCTCGGGATCACGCTGCTTGTCTTCTCACTGATCCGCATGATCCCCGGCGATCCGGTCGAGGCGCTGTCGGGCGAGCGCGGCATGGAGCCGGAGCGCTATGCGCGGCTGATGCATGAGTTCGGGCTGGATCGGCCGCTGCCGGTGCAGTACGGCGAATTCGTATGGCGTGCGTTGCACGGTGATCTCGGGTTCTCGATCGTCAGCCATGAGCCGGTGTTGCGAGAGTTCCTCGATCGTTTCCCCGCCACCTTCGAACTGGCGTTATGCGCGATCCTGTTCGCGATGCTGATCGGCATCCCGGCCGGCATGCTCGCCGCGGTGAAGCGCAACACGCCGGTGGACTATGGCGTGATGGGGGTGTCGCTGGCCGGTTACTCGATGCCGATCTTCTGGTGGGCGCTGCTGCTGATCCTGTTCTTCTCGGTGCATCTGGGCTGGACGCCGGTGTCCGGCCGCCTCGACATCCTGTTCGATCCACCCAAGGTCACCGGGCTGATGCTGATCGACGCGTGGCTCTCGGGCGAGGAAGGAGCGTTCCGCTCAGCTGCCTCGCACCTGATCCTGCCGACCATCGCGCTCGGCACGATCCCGCTCGCCACGCTCGCGCGCATGACACGCAGCGCGATGCTGGAGGTTCTGCGCGAAGACTACATTCGCGCGGCGCGTGCGAAGGGGCTCTCGCCCCTCAGGGTGGTCGTAAAGCATGCGCTGCGCAACGCACTGATCCCGGTCGTCACGGTGCTGGGTCTGCAGGTCGGCGTGCTGATGGGCGGCGCCGTGCTGACCGAAACCATCTTCGCCTGGCCGGGCATCGGCAAGTGGCTGATCGAAGCCATCCACCGCCGCGACTACCCGGTGGTGCAAGGCGGCATCCTGCTCACGGCCACCCTGGTGATCGTCGTGAACCTCGTCGTCGACCTGCTCTACGGCGTGATCAACCCGCGCATCAGGCATCCGCGATGAATCGCCCGACGCATCCGCTTCTTGAACTCTGGCGCGACTTCGCGCGCAACCCCGGCGCCGTGGGCGGCCTCGTCGTCGTGCTCGCGCTGGTGTTCTGCGCACTGTTCGCCGAAGTGCTGACGCCACACTCGCCAATTGAGCAATACCGCGACGCGATCCTCACGCCGCCCGCATGGGCCGAGGGCGGGCGAGCCGAGTTCCTGCTCGGCACCGACCCGGTCGGCCGCGATCTGCTCTCACGCCTGATCTTCGGGGCGCGCCTGTCGCTCGGTATCGGCCTCGTGTCGGTGTCGCTGTCGCTCGGTTTCGGCATCCTGCTGGGCCTCGTCGCAGGCTTCTCGCGCGGCTGGGTCGGTACCGCGGTGATGCGGCTGATGGACATCCTGCTGGCGCTCCCCTCACTGCTGCTCGCCGTCGCGGTCGTCGCGGTACTGGGGCCAGGCCTCATCAACGCGATGTACGCCATCGCCATCGTGCTGCTGCCACACTACGTTCGCCTCACGCGCGCCGCGGTGGTGAGCGAACGCGACAAGGAATACGTGCAGGCCTCGCGCATCGCGGGCGCCGGCACGCTGCGGCTGATGTTCATCACGGTGCTGCCGAACTGCCTTGCGCCGCTGATCGTGCAGGCGACGCTGGGTTTCTCGACCGCGATCCTCGACGCCGCAGCACTCGGCTTCCTCGGCCTCGGCGCGCAGCCGCCAGCCTCCGAATGGGGCGCGATGCTCGCCGGCGCGATGGAGTTCATCCAGTCCGCATGGTGGGTCGTCACCCTGCCCGGCATCGCGATCTTCGTCGCAGTGCTGGCCTTCAACCTGATGGGAGACGGGTTGCGCGACGCGCTCGACCCGAAGCTGAAACGATGAGCGGCGTGCAGATTCGCCCAGCTTCGCCAAGCGATGCCGCTGCACTTGCAGAACTGCTTGGTGAACTTGGCTACCCGACCGACAGCGGCACCGTGACATCGCGCATCCGCAAGCTGCACGCAGACAATTCGAACCAAGTACTGGTCGCGTTGGGTGCGAGCGGTCGCGTGGTCGGTGCGCTGCATGCGCAGGACGTCGCACTTCTGGCAAGCAACGGCTACATCGAGGTCACTGCGCTGATCGTTTCCGATAGTGCCCGCGGGCATGGCGTCGGAACGCGCTTACTCGACGCCGCGGAACACTGGGCGACGGCGCGGGGCAAGCCGCGCATGCTGTTGCGCTCCAATACAACCCGCGTCGATGCCCATCGCTTCTACGAACGCAATGGGTGGCAGAACATGAAGACGGGCTACACGTTCGAGAAGACCGCAGCGGCTTCGTCCCGCCCCAACCCTTTGAACATGGAACACGTTGATGAGCATGGCGACGACTGACGTGCCACAAGCCGAGCGCATCCGTCTCCGCCGCATGGTGCTGCTTGATGCACCGGCGGTCTCTGCACTCTCCGGCGAGCTGGGCTATCCGACTGAGACCGCCCGCATGATCGCGCGCCTCGCTGCAATTCTTGATCGCGAAGACCATGCCGCATTCGTGGCAACCCGCGGCGACGCGATCCTTGGTTGGGGGCACGCCTTCGTGTGCCAGTTCGTCGAGAGCGATGCCTTCGTTGAGATCGGCGGGCTCGTCGTCGGTGAGGCCGCGCGGGGGCAAGGTGTCGGCAGCAAGCTGGTGGAGGCGATTGCGGGATGGGCGCGGACCCAAGGGGTGGCGGAAGTTCGGGTGCGATCGAACATCAAGCGCGGCCGCGCCCATGCCTTCTACAAATCGCGCGGCTTCGTCGAGACCAAGGCACAGCTGGTGTTCGCGAGGCCGTTGCTGCAGCCGGCGCACGATGAGGCGAGCGATGGCACTGCTTGAAGTGCGCCAGTTGCGTGCGGCGTTCGGCGCGACGCGTCAGCCGCTGCACGCGGTCGACGGGCTTGACCTGACGCTGGAGGCCGGTGAAGTCGTGGGCCTCGTCGGCGAATCGGGCTCCGGCAAGAGCGTCGCGTCGCTCGCGCTGATGGGGCTGGTCGACGCGCCGGGCCGTGTCAGCGCCGAGCGACTGGCCTTCGACGGCCGCGACCTGCTCGCGATGCGTGCGGCCGAACGCCGCCGCCTGCTGGGCCGCGACATTGCGATGGTGTTCCAGGACCCGAGTACCAGCCTGAACCCCTGCTTCACCGTCGGCGAGCAGATCATTGAAACGCTCGCGGTCCACGAAGGCGGTTCGCGGCGCAGCCTGCGCGCCCGCGCGCTGGAACTGCTGCAGCAAGTCGAGATTCCCGATGCGGCGCAGCGCCTCGATGCGTATCCGCACCAGCTCTCCGGCGGCATGAGCCAGCGCGTGATGATCGCCATGGCGATCGCCTGCAACCCGCGCCTGCTGATCGCCGATGAGCCAACGACCGCGCTGGATGTGACGGTGCAGGCCCAGGTACTGCAACTGCTGCTGCGCCTGCAACGCGAACGCGGCATGGCATTGCTGCTGATCACGCACGACCTTGCCGTGGTCTCGGAAGTGGCACAACGGGTGGTGGTGATGTACGCCGGGCAAGTGATGGAGACCGGCCCGGTGCCCGCGATCTTCACAGCGCCGCAGCATCCCTACACGCGCGCGCTGCTCGAAGCCCTGCCGGAACACAACCGCGGTGGCGAGCGCCTGCAGAGCTTGCCCGGCGTGGTGCCTGGGCAGTTCGACCGCCCCGCCGGCTGCCTGCTCGCGCCGCGCTGCCGATTTGCCGAAGCACGCTGCGCCGCCGAACGCCCTGCCCTCGTCACCAGCGGCGTCGGCACGGTGCGCTGCCATTTCCCGCTCGACGCTCAGGGCGCATCGCAAGGCCACACGGCCGAGGCGGCGCGATGAGCGAAATCCTGTTTGAAGCGCGCGATCTGAGCCGGCACTACCAAGTGCCGCAGGGGCTGTTCCGCGCCAAGGCGGTGGTACGTGCGCTCGATGGCGTGAGTTTTGGCGTCATGGCCGGCCACACGCTGGCGGTGGTCGGTGAGTCCGGCTGTGGCAAGAGCACGCTGGCGCGCCAGATCACGATGCTCGAAACGCCGACCGCCGGCACGCTGGTGCTCGACGGCCACGACCTTGCTACTGCCTCTAAGGCCACGCTGCGGCAACTGCGGCCGATGGTGCAGATGGTGTTCCAGAACCCCTATGCGAGCCTCAATCCGCGCAAACGCATCGGCAGCATCCTGGAAGAGCCGCTGAAGATACACACCACGTTCGATGCGGCCGAACGTGCCGACCGCGCACGGGCAATGATGGCCCGCGTCGGGCTTCGGCCTGAGCACTACGAGCGCTATCCGCACATGTTCTCGGGCGGCCAACGGCAGCGTGTGGCGATAGCGCGTGCGCTGATGACGCAGCCCAAGCTGGTGGTGGCCGACGAACCGGTTTCCGCGCTCGATGTGTCGATCCAGGCGCAGGTGCTGAACCTACTGATGGATCTGCAGGCAGAGACGAACGTCGCCTACGTGTTCATCTCACACAACCTCGCGGTGGTCGAACACATCGCCGATGAAGTGATGGTGATGTACCTCGGCCGCGTCGTCGAACAAGGGCCGGCGCGAGCGGTGTTCGACACCGCGCTACACCCCTACACCCGCGCGCTGCTCGCCGCCACGCCGCGACTTGATCCGGCGGAACGTGGCGAACGCGCGATCGTGCGCGGCGAGCCGCCATCACCCCTCGCGCCGCCGCGCGGCTGCGCCTACGCCAGCCGTTGCCCGTTGGCGCAGGCGCGCTGCCGCGACGAAGCACCGCAGCTACGCGAGCTTGGCGGCCACCGCGTGGCCTGCCATTTCGCCGAAGCCTCAGGCTGAGACCGGCTCGCTCGCTGGCGCGCTGATGTGCTCAGCGAGCCGCGCACGCATCGCGTGTGCAGCGCGCACCATTGCAGCGAGCGCGGCTTCGGTTTCGGGCCAGCCGCGCGTCTTCAGACCGCAATCCGGGTTGACCCACAGCCGCCCGATCGGTACGACTGAACACGCTCGCTCGAGCAGATGCAGCATGTCAGCCTCCGACGGTATGCGCGGGGAGTGGATGTCGTAGACACCCGGCCCGATTTCGTTCGGATACTCGAACTCGCCGAAGGCATCGAGCAAGGCCATGTTGGAGCGCGAGGTCTCGATCGTGATTACGTCCGCATCCATCGCGGCAATCGCGGGCAACACGGTGTTGAATTCCGAGTAGCACATGTGGGTGTGGATCTGCGTCTCGTCGGCAACCCCGCCGGCCGCAAGGCCGAAGGCCTGCACCGCAGCCGCCAGTGCCGCACGCCAAGCGCTTTCCTTCAGCGGCAGTCCTTCGCGGAAGGCCGGCTCGTCGATCTGGATGATGCCGATTCCGGCGGCCTCGAGATCCAGCACCTCGGCGCGAATCGCCAGCGCAAGTTGTTTGAGCACCGCCTCGCGCGGCAGATCGTCGCGTACGAATGACCATTGCAGCATCGTCACTGGGCCGGTCAGCATGCCCTTCACCGGCTTCGCGGTCAGCGATTGTGCGTAGCGCGCGGTGTCGACAGTCATCGCTTCCGGCCGCCACACATCGCCGAAGATCAGCGGCGGCTTCACGCAACGCGAGCCGTAGCTCTGCACCCAGGCATGCTCGGTGAAGGCAAAGCCGCACAGCTTGTCGGCGAAGAACTCGACCATGTCGTTGCGCTCGGCTTCGCCGTGGACGAGCACATCGAACCCCAGCGCCTCCTGCCGCGCAATCGCATCGGCGATCGCCTCGCGCACGCCACCGAGGTAAGCCAGTTCGCCCAGCTCGCGCCGCTTCCAGGCCGCCCGCAGCGCACGGATCGCTGGCGTCTGCGGGAATGAGCCGATCGTCGTGGTCGGCAGCAAGGGCAGCTGGAAGCGTTTGCGCTGCGCCGGCGCGCGTCTGGCGTAGGGGCTCGCGCGCCGGGCCATCTCCGGGCGGATTGCGGCGACACGCTCGCGCACCGCGTTGACCTGAACCCGCGGCGAATGCTGGCGCGACTGGCACGCCGCACGTGCTACAGCCAGTTCAGCCGCGACCGCGTCAGCGCCGTGGTCCAGCGCGCGTGCAAGCACGGCGAGCTCGGCAAGCTTCTCGTCGGCGAAGGCAAGCCAGTTGCGCAGCTCCGCATCGAACCGCGTTTCCTGCTGCAGCGTGAGCGGCACATGCAGCAGCGAGCAGGACGGCGCCAGCCACAACCGATCGCCCAAGCGCGCATGCAGCGGCAGCAAGACGGCGAGCGCGGCATCGAGATCGCAGCGCCAGACGTTGCGGCCATCGACGATGCCGGCGGAGAGCACCCAGTGGGCCGGCAGTCGCGGCAGGAAAGCCAGCACCTGCGCAGGGGCGCGCACGAGGTCGAGGTGCAAGCCGTCGATCGGCAGCTTGAGGATCACGTCAGCATGCGCGCTGACGCTGTCGAAGTAGGTGGCGAGCAGGCGCTTGGGCCCCTGCGCGGCAAGGTGTGCGTACACCGGCGCGAAGGCCGCCAGCCAGTCGGCCGGCAACTCCAGCCCGAGGATCGGTTCGTCGATCTGCACCCACTCGACGCCGAGCCCTGCCAGTTCCGCCAGGAGGCTCGCGTAACACTCGGCCAGCTCCGCGGCGCGGGCCAGCAGCCCATGGCCCGGCGTGGCGCTGCGCGAGAGGTAGAGAAAACTCAGCGGCCCGATCAGCACCGGCTTGGGCGCATGGCCGAGGGCCTGCGCTTCGCGCACTGCGGCCAGCAGCACCGATGCTTCGAGCCGGAAGGGCGTATCGGCCTCAATCTCGGGTACGAGGTAGTGGTAGTTGGTGTCGAACCACTTGGTCATGTCGAGCGCGGGCTGCGATGGCGTGCCGCGGGCCAGCGCAAACACGGCGTTGAGGCCGTTGCCCAGCTCACCGAAACGGGCCGGCGTGGCGCCGAACATGCGTGCGTGGTCCAGCATCGGGTCATAGAAGCTGAAGTCGCCGACGGTGACGCGAGCGAGGCCCGCGTTCTGTTGGCGCTGCCAGTTCGCCGCGCGCAGGCGGGCGCCACAGGCTTCGAGCGCGGCAACATCGGTTTCGCCGCGCCAGCAGGCCTCAAGCGCGAACTTGAGCTCGCGCTGTGCGCCAATGCGCGGATATCCAAGGGTGTGAATCGTTGTCATGCGGAGCCTCCGGGCTGCGTGCCCGCCGGAATCGGTCGGGCGCATCAATGTCGTGTTGGGTCATGCAGTCTCGGGCGCGGCCGCACATTCATCAATCGCAAGTTTTTCCGATAGACTTGAATGCAATTCATACGGAGAGCACCATGCTGGAGCTCCGCCATCTGCGTTCCCTGATTGCGATTGCCGACAGCGGCAAGCTGGCCAGCGCCGCCGAGCGCGTGCATCTGACCCAATCCGCGCTGTCGCATCAGATCCGCAACGTCGAGGCACACTTCGGCATGGCCTTGTTCCAGCGCACGCCGGGCGGCTTGCGCTTTACCGCGGCTGGCGAGCGCCTGCTGCGGCTGGCGCGCGAGACCATCGCTGCAGTGGGCGAAGCGGAGCGCGATCTGATGCGCCTGCGCGACGATCAGCGCGGACAATTGCGCATCGTGCTCGAGTGCCACACCTGCTTCGACTGGCTGATGCCCGTGATGGATGAATTCCGGCGCCGTTGGCCGGAAGTGGAAGTCGATCTGGTGGCGGGTTTCCATGCCGACCCGATGGGCCTGCTCGATGCGGACCAGGCGGATCTGGTGATCGGCGCGGCGCCCACACCGCGACGCGGCCGCGTCACCGCACCGCTGTTCCGCTTCGAGATTCTCGCGGTGCTGCCGAACGACCATCGCCTGCGCAGCAAGCGCCGTTTGAGCGCCGAGGACTTCGTCGGCGAGACGTTGATTACCTACCCGGTGCCCGAAGAACGCATCGATCTGATCCGCCAGGTCTTGCAGCCGGCCGGCGTACACTTGGAACGCCGCACCACCGAGCTGACGGTGGCGATCATGCAGTTGGTGGCGAGTCGGCGAGGTATCGCCGCGCTACCGAACTGGGGCGTGAAGAACTACGTTGATTACCAGTACGTCACCGCAAAACCGATCGGGCCGAACGGATTGTGGTCGGAGCTGCACGCCACCGCGCTGGCACCGCTGATGCAGCGCCCGTTTGCGCAGGACATGCTCGCGATCATCCGCGAACGCTGCGCCGCGACGCTGGACGGCATCGCATTGATCGACGCGCGCTGAAGGCGCGCCGGCCGGCTCAGGCCGGGCTGGCGCAGAAGGCGTCGAGCTCCGCTGCGGTCAGCGGATCCAGATCCATATTCGGCAGTTCGTCACTGATGCGCGCCGTGAGCTCTTCGCGGCTGCCGAAGAGCACCAGTTCCCCAGGCAGCACACAAGCGTGCAGCAGTGGGTCGCCCACACTGACGACGCGCCAGCGCTTGCCGACGCGCTGCGGCGTCAGCTGAATCAGGTGCCCCTTCGGGTCGTCGATCTCCTTGAACCCGGTAACCCGTTCGCCATCGGTTGCCTGCACGAACAGACCACCCAATCCGCCAAGGATTGTCTGGGCAATCCCGTGATGTCTTCCAGGCGGTAGCAGCACACCACTGACAGGCATCGCTACATCCATGATCGCCTCCTTCCTGCACGGGCACGATCGAGCTACCCAGCAGGCTTTCAGTGTATGCGCTGCAACATTTCAGACCTAGGTGTGCACACCCAAATCCACGTCAACTAATGCACACCAGTGTTGCTGCAATGCAAAAAGGCGGACTGTCTCTCGACAGCCCGCCTCGTGCGGTACAAGCTGGGCGTTTGGCTTAGCGGCCCGCTTCGGCGCGAAGCGCCTCGGCCTTGTCGGTCGCTTCCCAGGTGAATTCCGGCTCGTCGCGGCCGAAATGGCCGTAGGCGGCGGTCTTCTGGTAGATCGGGCGCAGCAGATCCAGCATCTGGATGATGCCTTTCGGGCGCAGGTCGAAATGCTCCTGCACCAGCTTGGCGATCTGGTCGTCCGGAATCACGCCGGTGCCTTCGGTGTAGACCGTCACGTTGATCGGCTTGGCGACGCCGATCGCGTACGACAGCTGAACCTGGCACTGACGTGCCAGGCCGGCGGCAACGATGTTCTTCGCGACGTAACGCGCCGCGTAGGCGGCCGAGCGGTCAACCTTGGTCGGATCCTTGCCCGAGAAGGCGCCACCACCGTGCGGGCAAGCGCCGCCGTAGGTATCGACGATGATCTTGCGACCGGTGAGGCCGCAATCGCCCTGCGGGCCGCCGATGACGAAACGGCCGGTCGGGTTGACCAGGTACTTGGTGTCCTTCAGCAGCTCGGCCGGGATCACCGCCTTGATGATGTCCTCGATCACTGCCTCGCGGATCATCTCCTGCGTGATGTCGGGCGAGTGCTGGGTGGACAGCACCACGGTGTCGATCGAGTGCGGCTTGCCATCCACGTAGCGGAACGTGACCTGGCTCTTCGCATCCGGACGCAGCCAGGGCAGGCGGCCATCCTTGCGTAGCTCAGACTGGCGCTGCACCAGGCGGTGTGCGTAGAAGATCGGCGCCGGCATCAGTTGCGGCGTTTCGTCGCAGGCGTAGCCGAACATCAGGCCCTGGTCGCCGGCACCGGTATTCAGGTGGTCGTCCGACGCATGGTCCACGCCCTGTGCGATGTCCGGGCTCTGCTTGTCGTAGGCCACCAGCACCGCACAACCCTTGTAGTCGATGCCGTACTCGGTGTTGTCGTAGCCGATGCGCTTGATCGTGTCGCGCGCGACCTGGATGTAGTCGACGTTCGCGTGCGTCGTGATCTCGCCGGCCAGCACCACGAGGCCGGTGTTGCACAGCGTCTCGGCGGCAACGCGCGCATAGCGGTCCTGCGTGAAGATCGCGTCGAGGATGGCGTCCGAGATCTGGTCGGCCACCTTGTCCGGGTGGCCTTCCGAGACGGACTCGGAAGTGAAGAGGAAGTCTTGGCTCATGGCGCGCTCCAAATGAAAAAACCCCGTTGCTGCCGTCGCGGCCGGCTCCGGGGTTTCGAGCGGGCGACGCTTTAGCAGAATTTTCGAAGCCTGCGACAGGCCCCGGCCCGCCCTGCAAGTTGTCGGTTTAACTCGGCGGATCGGCTATTATCCATCGGGCCCGAAAGCCCGGTCAAACGCCGACCGGGTTCCCACCTTCCGCAATGAACACCTTCTTCCGCCTGCTCGGCCATCTTCCGCTCTTATTGCTGCACTGGCTCGGTGCCGGCGTCGGCCTGCTCGTGTGGGCCGTATCCGGCCGTTACCGCCGCACGCTCGCCGCCAACCTCGCCCAGGCCCTGAGTCGCCCTCCGCGCCTTGGCGAGTGCCTCGCCAACGCGATCGAGGCCGGCAAAGGCGCATTCGAGACCGCATGGGTCTGGATCCGCCCGCAGACCACGCTGGCCCGCGCGGTGCGCACCACGGCGCGCTGGCAGGCGGTGCTCGACGCGCAGGCGGCCGGCCGCGGCATCGTGTTCGTGACCCCGCATCTGGGTTGCTTCGAGATTTCGGCGCAGTACTTCGCCGCCGTGGCCGCGCCGATCACCGTGCTCTTCCGCCGCCCACGCAAGGCGGTGCTCGCACCCCTGATGGACGCCGGGCGCAACCGCGGCCGCATGCGCGCAGTACCTGCCGATGCGGCGGGGGTGCGCCAGCTGCTCAAGTCGCTGCGCGCCGGCGAGGCGATCGGCATCCTGCCCGATCAGGTGCCACGCGAAGGCGAAGGCATCTGGGCGCCCTTCTTCGGCCGGCCGGCCTACACCATGACGCTGGCCGCGCGCTTCATCGGCAGCAACGGTGCGCCGGCCTTCCTTGCCTTCGCCCGCCGGCTACCCTGGGGTCGAGGCTTCGAGCTCGACTGCGCGCCGATCGAACTGCCGGAAGGCCCCGCCGAAGTGCGCGTGGCAGCGCTCAACGCGGCCCTCGAACGCACGATCCTGACATGCCCTGCGCAGTACCTTTGGGGCTACAACCGCTACAAATGCCCGCCCGGTGTAACCCCGCCGGCGAGCCAAACATGAAGGACCGGGGGACCAACCGATGAGCCGACTCGTCGTCGCTTTCCTGTGGCTGTTCCATTGGCTGCCGTTACCGCTGCAGGCGGCGTGCGGAAACGTACTCGGATGGCTGCTCTACTGGCTCGTCGTGCCACGCCGACGCGTGGTGCAGACCAACCTGCGGCTGTGCTTTCCGCAGATGTCGCAGGTGGAGCGTTCGCGGCTTGCCCGCGCACACTTCATGTACGTCGCACGCAGCTTTCTCGAACGTGGCGTGCTTTGGTTTGCGCCCGCCGAGCGCATCCGCCGACTGGTGCGCGTGGAAGGCCTCGAACACCTCAAAGGCGTGATCGACAGCGGTACGCCCGCAATCCTGCTGGTGCCTCATTTCTGCGCGCTGGACGCCGCCGGCACCCGGCTGGCGACGGAAGTGAACTGGGTCAGCATCTATTCGGCGCAGAAGAACAAGGTGCTGGAGCACTGGCTGCTGCATGGCCGCACCCGCTTCGGCCAGCAGGTGCTGTTCTCGCGCCAGGAGGGCGTACGGCCGGTGATCAAGAAGCTGCGCGAAGGCGGCTATGGCTTCTTCTATCTGCCTGACCAGGACTTCGGGCCGCGCGATTCGATCTTCGTGCCCTTCTTCGGCGTACAGGCGGCCACCGTGCCGGGGCTGCCGCGCATCGCCCGGATGGCGCGTGCGCAAGTGCTCAGCGGCATCATCCGCATGCTCCCTTGGGGCAAGGGCTACGAGCTGACCATCGGCGCACCGTGGCAGGATTTTCCCAGCGACGACGAATACGCCGACACGCTGCGCATGAACCAGGAGCTGGAGCGTCATGTACTGACCATGCCGGCGCAGTACTACTGGGTGCACAAGCGCTTCAAGACGCGCCCGGAAGGCGAAGCGGGCTTTTACTGATCCGCTGGCGTGTCGCGCGCGACGAGGCGCCGGATGGCGAGCGGAATCGCCGCGCTGCCGGCCAATGCAACGGCCGACACCGCCAGCGCCAGCGCAGCGCCGTCGGCGCCGAGCCAGCCCGCACGCGAGCGCCGCCAACAGCATCAGCAGAGGCATCCATGGCAGAGATGACATGCCCCGATTCTGACATGCCGCAGGCGCACAACCGCTGGATCAGCCTGCGCCCCCCGCTGCCGGACGATCTGCCCGCGCTGTTGCTTGCGCTCAAGCGCAGCCGGCGCCTGCACCACCCCTGGGTACGCGTGGATACCCGCGAAACCGCGCTGACCCGCTGGGTGGCGCGCAGTGCGGATGCGGACTTTCAGAGCTTCGTCGCGTTCGATCGCAAAACCGGCGCGCCAGCGGCGATCTTCAACCTCAGCCAGATCTTCTACGGCCCGTTCTGCAACGCCTACCTCGGCTACTACGCGCTCGCGCCCTACATCGGCCACGGCTGGACGCGCGCGGCGCTGCCGCTGCTGCTCAAGTGCGCATTCAGCGCGCTCAAGCTGCACCGCATCGAAGCCAACATCCAGCCGGGCAACCTCGTATCGATCGCGTTGGTGGAAGGCGGCGGCTTTCGGCGCGAAGGCTTCTCGCCGCGCTACCTTAAGATCGGCGGCCGCTGGCGCGACCATCTGCGCTACGCGATCACGGCGGAGGATTGGCGCAGCCAGCGCGCCCGGCCACGCGCGCCGACACCGCTCACTGCAGCATGAAGGTTTCGTATTCGAGCCGATCGAGCCGGCGATCGAGCATCACCAGGCCTGCCGCCAGCGCGATCAGTGTTGCCAACGCGTAACCGTAGCCGTAGTAAGGCGCACCCAGGCGCAGCGTGAGCGCGGTGAGGGCAAGGTTGCTGACGAGGAACACGCCGCACAGCCACAGGATGATGCGACGCTGGTCGAGGTAGAAGAACACGTTGAGTAGCGCCAGCAAGCCCACCTGCAGGCTCGCGCCGACCGTCTGGATGTAGAACAGCGACAGGTAGAGCTCGGAGATGCCCAGTGCGCGCAACGCGGCAGGGCCGGCGACCAGCGCAACCAGCACCGCAATCGTCTGGATCTTGGCGATCTCGAGCAGCCCCTGCCGGATCGCGTAGAGCATCTCGTCGCGCATCGTTTCGATGTACTCCAGCGAACCGCCGCTGCGCACCGCCTCGTAGAAGCGGTCGTAGTACTCGACGAAATCCGTCTCGATGCGGACCAGGAATACCGCCATGCCGGGGATGATGAACAGGTAGGCCATGAACACCGGCAGGTCGTAGATCACCGACGCACGCAGCGGGCCGATGATCACGTCGGAGGTGTCGGGGAAGAACCAGAACATGAACTTGTCCGCCCACACGCCAACGTTGTAGAGCAGCCCGATCCACATCAGCGAGGGGTAGCGCGACTCGCGCCGTGCGAACTCGAACGACACCAGCTGCGGCGAGCGAAAGTCCCACGCGGTGAGCATCCACATGCCCACCAGCATGACGAACTGGCCGAAGACGAAACCCGCCAGCAAGCCATTGAGCCCCCACGGCCGCGCGAGCAGTGCAGACGCCACCACGATGCCGTAGCCCACGGCGTACAGCGCAACGATCTGGCGGTACATCTTCAGCCCGCTGAGCAGAATCGTCGCGATCCAGATACCGCACATCAGCGCGAAGCCCGCCAGCATCAGCACGCGGTACACCACCGCGAGGCCCGAAAACAGCGTGAGCGCCAGCAGCATGCCGACGGCGCCAGCGGCCATCAGCGTCAAGAGCAAGATACCGTTGAGGTTGGAGAAGACCAGCGTGTCCTTGTGCTCGAACAGGCGATCCGACACGAAGCGGGTGAAGGCAAGCTGCAAGGCGCCGGTGAAGATCAGCGACGCGGAGATCAGGTAGGTCACCGAGACCTGGAACTGCGTGACGAGGAAGTTCGGCACCACCACGGCATGAGACAGCATGCCGACGATCAGGATGCCGACGATGGACAGCACCCACGGACCGGAGCCGATCACCCCCGCATAGGCATAGGCCTGCAGGATGCCGAGCAGATTGTCCTTGCGCAGCAGCTTGCGCAGCTCGAATCCGATCCCCGCCATGTCAGCTTGCCACCCCCGGCGCGACCGGGCTGCGCGCCAGCGCCTCGAGATAGACCTCGCGATAGCGGCCGAACATCAGCTCATCGGTGTAGTAGCGCTCGACCCGCGCGATGCCCGCCGCCTGGGCCGACTGCCATGCCTCCGGCTGCAGCAGTTCGATTGCCGCCTCGGCCAGGGCCTGCGGATCAGCAATGCCGACCACCCGGCCCGCCGCGCCCAGCGCACGGTCGTCCTCGTCCAGCCCGTACACCAGCTGGCGGCAGGATCCGACATCGGTCGCCAGCGTCGGCACGCCGGCGGCGTAGCCTTCGAGGATCACCAGCGGCAGCGCTTCGGAGATGGAGGACAACACCACGAGGCCGATCTTGGGCATCAGCTCATCGATCTTCTGGAAGCCAAGGAACTTGAGGTTGTCCTCCAGCCCGAGGCTCGCCACCAGATCACGGCATTCCTGCGCATAGCCCGGATCTTCGTCCTCCGGGCCGGCGATCCAGCCCTGCACTTCCGGCAGGCGGTTGGCGACGATACGCATGGCGCGGATGAAGGTCTTGATGTCCTTGATCGGTACCACGCGGCCGATCAGGCACAGCACTGGCGGCACGCCGGGCGCACGCTTCTCGCGCAGCGCCGCCATGCGCTTCACCGCGACACCGTTCGGGATGTTGCGCGTGCGTGCGGGTTCGGCGCCATCGGTAATCTGGCGTAGCCGGTTCGTTTCGTACAGCGCGATGATCGGGTCGGCGGCGTCGTAGCACAGCCGCCCGAGCCATTCGAAGAAGCGGATCCACATCGTGCGGAAGTACGACAGCTCCGACGGATCGCGCTGGAACACATTGCGGTTGTCCTGAATCCACTCGCTCTGATACAGGTCGATCTTGCGTTCCTTCGTATAGATGCCGTGTTCGGAAAGGATCAAGGGCAGCCCGCGCGAGCGCGCGAGCAAGGCGCCGAGAAAGCCCGCATAGCCGGTGGACACCGAATGCAGTGCGCGCACCGGGATCAGGTCCTTGGCGACGCGAGCCAGCATCCACAGCGGCTGATGCATGATCCGCACCGTCCAGAAGTAGTCGACGAAGCTCGGGTCGGTGCAGAAGCGGCGGTAGCTCGACGTGATGACGCCCCAGGCCTGTTCCGAGTGCAGGAAGTCGTCGAGCGGCAAACAGCCGCCGGGCGCCAGCTCCGGCGCCAGTGCGGCAAACGCGGACAGGTCGCGCGCGCCATGCTGGCGGAAGGTCTCATGCAGCATCATCACCCGCGCGAACGCGGCCGGGTCACCCTTGCTGGGCTTGACCTCGATGCCGTGACGCACCAGATCGTCGTGCATGAAGTGCGTCTCGACGTGCACGACGTTGTCGGGCAGCGCGTACTTCGGCGCGCCGTAGTCACTGCGGCGGCTGCCGAGAAACACGATCGCGAAGCGGATCTCGGGGAAGGCCCGGATGATCTGGTTCACCCAGCTCGACACGCCGCCTGACACAAACGGAAAGGTGCCTTCAAGCAGCAAGGCAACGTCGGCGGAGTCGGCCTTCGGGAACACCGGCTCGCTCATGCCGCCCCCCAGAAGCGCAGTAGCGGCTCGAGGCGCGCAACGCTGCGGAAGTCGCGCAAGCCGCCGAGCAGCCGGATCACTTCGCGGTAGTCATGTCGCTCGAAGGCAAGCTCCGCCAGGTAAGGCACCACGCGCGGCGGCGGAATGCCCAGCTCGGCGGCGCGCCGGTAGGCGGCCTCGGCCTCATCGGCGCGTTTGAGCTCATGCAGCAGATGGCCGTGGCGCAGATGCAGGCCGGCGTCGGCGGTTTCGCTCAGCGCCTCTTCAAGGTAACGCAGGGCTTCGCCGGCAGCGTGGCGTCGCAGGTCGCCCTGCACCAGCCCCTGATAGACGAGTTCCCAGTAAAGCGTGGACAGCTGCTGTGCAGCGCGTTGCCTCGCGCCGGCGTCGTCCGCAGCGGCGAGGTATTCGGCGCGTGCGGTCTGGATCTGTGCGTTGAGCTTCTTTTCGCGGGTTTCCAGCATGCCGTAGGCAAGCAGACGCAAGTCCTCGCTTGAGTCGCCCAGCAGGTCGCGCAGCACCGGGCTGGAGAACTGCGCCGGCGCGTTCTGCAGCGCCACCAGTGCCTTCAGGCGTTGGTCGACCGGCGCACGGTCGTTGTTGAGAAACTGGCGCAGGCCAGCCTGGCGGAAGGCGGTGGCATCGCGCCGCTCATGCGGGTCGAGCGCCGGCAACGCAACCTTGTTGAAGCGCCGCCGGGCCCGCAGCGCGGGCATCAACGGCAGCGCGAACAGACCAACACCGATGCCGACGAAGCCGAGCACCGGGATGCAGGCACTCAGCGCGAAGAACAACAACCACACCGCCACGCGTGGTCGCGCAAAGTCCGCCGGCACCATCAGCAGTGCGAGGCTTGCCAGCACTGCGCTGGCACCGGAATGGGTCAGCATGAAGCCGATGAACGCGAGATCCGTTTGCCGCCCGGCCTCGAACATCTGCGCCCAGGCGCCGAGTTCAAGCAGAACGGCGTAGATCGCGAGCTTGATCTGCGACATCGCAGGCCTCCAGCACATGGGCGAGCAGTTCGCTCGCAGCCGCATCGCCGATCCGCCACGAGCGGCTGCGGATACCCGCCGCATCGAGGCCGATACCACGATCGTTCTCGATCCAGCGCGACAGCCGCGCGAGGTAGCCGTCCACCGCCTCGCTACCCGCGAGCGGCATCACCACCAGCAGCGCACTCGGCTGATCCAGCGCACCGCGCACCAGCCACGACACATCGAGCGCGCGGCGCTGCCGCGCCACCGCCTCGGGCAGATCGCTCTGATCCGGGTTGGGCGCAAAGCTCAGCGCCACCAGCATGCTCGGCACCGCCGATTCGACCCGCAGGCGGATCAGGCGTTGCAGTTCTAGCGCAAAGGGCTGCGGGCAATCCGGCCAGATGCGCGTGAGTTCGCTCACCAGCTGGGTGCTGGACAGGTCGTCACCGTAGAAACCCAGCATCAGGTTGAGCATCTGCAGGGTTTCCTCCTGCAGCGCGAAGAAGGGCATCGCGTGCACCAACATCAGCGCATGCACCTCGCCGCGCGCATCGCTGACCGGCGCCACCGCGATGTAGCGGCTGTCGAGCCGCTCCGGCAGGCTTTCGATCGCGACGTGCACCAGCACGCGCACCCGCTCGGCGTGCCGCACCAGCGGATCGTCGACGACGACCTCGAATGCCTCGCCGAGAAACACCGCTTCCGCTGCGCTCGGCTTGCCATTTCGCAGCGGCACCAGCGCTGCGCGGTCCACCTGACAATACTGGGCAGTCAGGCGCAGGAATTCACTCGCGGCCGGCAGCGCCTGCCCTGCTTGCGCCTGCCCGACCAGCGCACGCAGCCCGGTCAGCGCATCGCGCATCGACACCGGGCGCGACAGCAGTTCCTGCTCCAGCCGGTCGTGCGAGAGGCGCAGCAGATAGTGGTTGCGCGTGAGCCCGTCGAGCCGTTCGTCGAGGTAGTCCTGCATCGACTCCGCGCGGCGCACCCGGCCGCGCCAAACAGACGAGAACTCGGCGGCCAGCATCACCGTAATCAGTCCACCGAGGAAATACGATTTCGGCAGCGCGCTCCAGCCCGTGCCGTAGCCAATCAGCCCGAACCACAGCAGGAACACCATGGCGGCACCGAGCAGACCGACCATCGGGCCGTAACGCAGCGCCAGCACCAGTGGCGCGAGCCAGATCCACGGAAACTCTTCACGCGCGAAGAAGGGGTCGGCAGGGTTCAGCCATACCCCAAGTGCTACGGCCACCCCGGGCAGCAGCAGAATCTCGACGGCGGCCGAATAGCCGACCCGGTAGGGGGCGAGCAGTCTGCGGAACCTGCCGAACAACGGGCGCAAGGGCATTCAGCGTGCGCGCAGGGCCGGCGAGATCAGATCGCGCATGAGCTTTTGCGCCACGCCGGCAAGGGACTCACGGCTCCAGCCACTCTTTGCGCCGACCGACGACCACACGACACGCCCGTCGGCGACGTCGATCACCTGCACCGACACGCCCACCACCGGCTCGCCATCCACCCCGACCTTGTAACGCCACTCATGCACCGTGCCGCTCAGTGCGTAGCGCGCTTCCTGCCCGCGCGCCCATTCGAGCGCCTTGTCGCGTGATGCACCCTGCCCCGGTTCGAGCAGGCTGTCGTCCTCCAGGCGTTCCGGATAGCTGCGCACATCGGCCACGCCAAGGCTGGGCATCAGTGCCGCCGCCAGGCTGGCGGCGCGCTGACCGGCGAGCGGGGTTTCGGTGGCGTTGGCGAAGGGCAGCACCGCCCAGCGTGCATCGCGGGCGAAATTGGCCGGGGGCGCGTTATCCAGGGTGGCGCATCCGGACGCGAGCAGCGCGGCGCCCAAGGCCACGACACGCGCAAAGTGGCCGAACAAACCTGTAGCCCTCATGTAAGCCCCCATCAGAAATCAATCCAGTAACGCATGCCGAACACCGTGGTCGAGGAGATGCTCGCGGTCTGCCCCTGCTCGCGCCGGAAGTCGATCGCAGCGTGGTCAGCACCGAAGACACTGCCCGCCAGCCCGGCCGAGGCATCAAAACCGAGCCCCGCAGTACTGTTCCAGGTCATGCCAAGGCTGCCGTATGGCCGCCAGCTGCGACTGTAGTCGGTCGCGAATTTCGTGTCGCTGCGCAAGCGCAAGCCCACCAGATCATAGCCCTGCGGTAACAGCGAGGCGATCGGCACCTCGGCCGCAGGCCCGCTTGGCGGCACGCCGGAGCTGCTCGTCCGGTAACGGCTCACGAAGGCCTCGCCGTAGAGATCACGCGACTGCTGGCGGAACGCATGGCTGTAGTTGAGCGACAGCAGCCGGCCGTAGCCCAGGGTCTGCGCCGCCTGAGTCGCGTAGCGCGACCACTCGAACTGCACCGATACCCGATCGCGCGCATCAATGGCCCACCCTGCCTCGACCGCCGCCAGGTCACGCCAGCCCAAGGCGCGCAGCGCCAGCGTTTCGGTTGCCGGATCGCGCCATGCGAGCTTCCAGCCTACGTCGGCATTGGCGAAGACACGAACGTTCTGCTCCGCTCGCAGCCCGGTCCAGCGCTCGGCGGCGGCATGGCTGCCGGCCTCGAACCGCAGGCTTCCGTCATTCGTACGCCAGGCAAGCCCGAGGGTGCCCACGCGGGTATCGGGCACCGCGAAGCCGGCGTCCGGCACGCTGCGCAGCGTCTCCCCGATCGAGGCGCTGATGCGCAAGGCCGGCGTCAGCTGCATTGCCACCGCAAGCGTAGCCTGATGCTCGCGCCAGTTGCCGCCCTCACCGAATCGGCCATAGTCCGCTGCACTGATGTCGGCGTCGACCCGGCTGGCCTGTGTCGGCAGTACTTCAGCCAACTGCAGCTGCAAGGCCTCATCATCGCGTTGCAGGCTCTGCACCTCAAAGGCTACCGTCGCCGCAAGTGCGTCATCACCGCGATTGCGCGCGACAGTGATCTGATCGTAGCGTGCCGCAGCGCCACCCCAGCGGTCCTGCAGCGCGGCTGCGCGCGTCATGTCGCCTTCGTTGATCGCGGCGGCCATGTCCGCCCACAGCGGCAACTGCTCGTGCCGCGCATAGGCCGACCACAGGTAGCCGCGCACCGCTTCGGGCAGGGCCTGATCCTGGTACCAGGCCAGCACCAGTTCGCGACTGGCTGCGTCGAGCGGTGCGCCCGCGTCGCGGTCGAGCCGCAGCAAGCTGCGCAGCGCCGCAAGAGCCGGATCGCCCGGACGCAGCGCATTGGCGAGACGCACCCAGGCGACGCGGCGCGCCGCATCGGGCACCGCCTCTGCATTCTCCGAACTTGTCCGCCGGTTGCGCCACGCCGCCGCACGCAGCCGCCACGCGCGATCGGTCTGCTGGTCCTGTTCGTAGGCATCGGCGAGATTCATCATCCACAGGAAGTCGCCGCGATGCGCGGCCACCCGCGGCGAGAGATAGCGGTCGAGCGCCACGCGCGGCAAGGACAAGGCCATCCATGCTGCGGCCAACACGTCGTGCAAGGCCGGATCGCGCGCCCACACCGTCTCGTTCCGCGCCAGCACGCGCCGCAGCGTGGTCGTATCGCGCCGGTCGATCAACTGCCACAGGTAGGCCTCTCGGGCTTCGGCATCTTGCGGCGTGAGCACCAGCAACTGGCGCAGATCGGCCAGCGCCGCAGCGCCCTTGCCTGTTTCGCGCAAATAGCGCGCGCGCAGGCGCAGGAAGCGCGGATCGGCCTGCGCGCTGGCCAGCGCCGCGGCGTCCAGTTCGCCGAGCAGGCGCCCGAAGCTGCTCCAGGCACCGGCCGCGGCGTAGAGATCAAGCGCCCTCAGCAATCGATCGGGCGCAGGAAAGTGGCGCCACGCCTGCACCGCAAGATCCGCCGCGCGTGCCGGCTCTTCGGCCGCCAGCAGATCGATCAGCACGTCGTAATCGTTGGCCGACGCGGTGCCGCCGTTGATCAGGCGGGCATAGGCTGCTTCGGCGGTGTCGTCGCGTTGCAGCATCTGCGCGATGTTGCCAAGGCGGCGCCAGTAGGTCACATCGCTCGGCAGCGCCTGATCGCGTGCAAAGTCGAGCGCCTCATAGGCAAAGCGCAACTCGCCGCGCAGCAGATGAAAACCCGAGCGTTTGAAGGCGCGCGCCACGTCGGCGCCGAATCGCGCATCCATCTCGCGCAGGGTTGCGATTGCGAGCGGGAGATCGGCCGCGCGCTCGGCAATGTCGGCCAGTGCCTGCAGCACGGCTCGCTCAGGACGGCGGCGCGCGATCTCGCGCAGATAGGCGATGGCGGCTTCCGGATCGCCGATGCGTTCGTAGGCATCCACCAGGGCGCCCAGCACGCGGTCGTCGCCCGGCCGCTCCGCAACGCGCTGACGCAAGCCGATGATCAACGCCTCGTCGTCGAACAGGCCGGGGGCGAGGCGCAGCAGCGCATCGGTAGCTTCGCCCTGCATGCCGTGTTCGGCAAGCCAGCGCCAGTGGCGCAGCGCCTCCTGTGGGCGGCCAGACCATTCGGACACTTGCGCCAAACGCAGCCGCCACGCCGCGTTGCCCGGCGCCTGCCGCACCGCCGACGCCGCGACGCGCCACGCTTCGTCGAGTTCGCGATTCGCGAGGAAGACTTCGTAGCCAAGGGTGTAACGACGGTCGTCGAAGGGCAGACGCGGTTCGCCTTTCGCGCCGTCATTCCCGGGCGTTTCGCCATCGTCGACAACGCGGCGCAACGCCACATCGCCCCATAGGCGAGCCCACTCCTCGCGCTCGATCTGCTGCAACAGCGAGAGCCGCAGCATCTGCCGCGCGTACTTCGACGCGATATCGGGCCGCCCGGCCGCGAGCGCCAGCCGCGTGAGGTATTCGAGCACTTCCGGGTCGCTGGCGAGACCGCGCAACTCGCGCTCCGCCAGCGCCAGCGCATCGGCCGTGCGGCCACTCTGACGCATCACGTCGACCGCATCGAAATAGAGCTGCCGCGCCGCCAGCGGCCGCGCTTCACGCCGGCGCGCGACCATCAGCACTTCGGCCGCGGCTTCGTATTCGCCCGCAGCGAGGTAGCTGCGCGACAGCTCGACGAACCACGCCGCCGGCAACGCGCCGCTTGCGCTGTTGCGGTAGATCGTCAGCGCCAGGGCGCGGTCGCCCAACTCCAGCGCACGGCGGGCCAGCTCGAAACGATCCATTTCGGTCACTGGCAGGCGTGCGAGCTCATGCAGTTCCTGCAGCAGTGCGCGTCGCACCGCATCGCGCCGGGTGTCGTCCGTCGCAAGCCGGCGCCACTCCTGCTCGGCCACTTCCCACAGCAGCATGCGTGCCTCAATGCGCCGCGGCACGTCGTCTGCCAGCAACGGCATCAGCACCCGGCGGGCAGCGGCAAAATCGTTGCGGCTGAGCCATTGCCGCGCAAGCCGCAGGCGCAACTCGGGATTGGCGGGGTCCGTGCGCAGCATCGCGTTGAGGTAGCTGACCGTGAGCTCGTCACCGCGGGTATCGCGCAGGATGCGGTCGAGCAGCGCGGAGTAGGGATACATCAGCGTCAGCGCGACCAGTACCAGCAGCACGAACAGCGGCAGTACGCCGCGCGGCAGCAGGTGCGGGCGCTTATGGCGCGCGACAGCTAAGGTCGATCGTTGCCGCAGCATCGTCGAGGTGGAAGCGTTGGTAGGTGCCAACCTGGCGCGGGGTCAGGGTGCGCCGCGCCGTGCTGACGCGACACGCCTCGGCGCCGGCGAGGTCGAACTCGAGCGGGCCATGGCCGTGCAGCGCAAAGCGCACGCTGGCGGGCGTCGTTTCGAGCGCGCTGACGCCGCCATTCGCACCGGCCAGGCGCGGGCCGTTGTGCCCGCCACCGAAGGTAATGTGCGCCTGGCTATCGGCGAGGATCAGGTAGCGCCCGTCCGGGCCCTCAGCCCAACCTGCAAGCCCTTTGCTGACGGCCAGGTTCGGCTCACCAAGCGTCGCCGGCGCGCGCAGCGACCGCAGCACCCCAAGCCCACGCAACAGGTAGCTGCCATCGGTGACATCGCGTGCCAGCGCAACGCGGTTGAAGTCCGTCGCGATTCGGATGAATTCGGATGGAAACACCGGCCGTGTCGTCTGCGTCATCGCCCAGTCGTAGGCCTCGCGCAAGGAACGCAGCGAGGCCGGCTTGCTCGCTGCATAGGTGTGGTAGTAAATGTCGATCGGCTTGATCCGGCGAGGCTCGCCGGTCATGCGGAAGGTTTCGACGACGCGGCGAAAACCGTAGAACGGACCACGCCAAAGGTTGGTGTAGACGTTCTCGTTCATCACCGGCGCGTAAACCTGAAAGCGCCCTGCGAGCCGCACACCGAGCGCTGAGACCTCGGTCATCGTCGGGTTTGCGGCAGTAACACGCGTGCTACCGCCATTCATGTTCAACAGGCCTGCCGACGCTGCCTCGTCGAGCGCCGCAACGCTGGGCACCGCGTCACCCGACCACAGCAGGATGCCGACGGGCTTGCCTGGCGGCGCGAGGCGCTTGCGGATGTACTCGGCCGACGCGGTGATCTCGCGTGCGAGCGAAGGGGTATAGCCCGGCACCTCCAGGTGATAGTCCGCGTCGTCATCGGTGCTTGCATCGCCCGCTTCCACCTTGCGCCACTTGAACGGGTGGCTGTAGGTGTGGGTCGCGATTTCGACGTTCGGCAGCGCGAAGCCGCGCCGCGCGATGGCCTCCAGCGCTGCGCTCTCCTTCGGGTAAAGCCCGTCCGGCGCAACCTCGGCCTCGATCACGCTCAGCGCGTGCGGTATCGGGTAGCGGGTCACGAGTTCGTCGAGCATCACCTGTGCAGCGTAGGGGCTGCCGGCGAACTCTGCGCGCGACGGAAAGCCGTCGCCGTCGACATGCGCGAACAGCATGCGCCGGCCCGCGTCGCTGCTGGTTTCCGGCATCGGCAGATCGGGCAGCGCGAGCGCGGCCTTGAGAAAGCGGAAGGGATCGACGACCCAGCGCGAAGCTTCCAGCGAGGTCGAAATCTCGACCACCGCATAGCTACCCAGCGCAAACCCACCCCAGCGCGTGATCGCCACCGCATCGTAGCGGTGCCCCTGCTCGTCGCGCAGACGCGCCCAGGGCTCGCCGACGCTGTCGTCAATGCGAACACCGACCAACCGGCGCCGGTTCATCGGCGGCTCAATCTCGAAACCGATCGCCTCATGCCGGCGCTCCAGCGTGAGCTGGCCGACTGGCGGCGGCGAGCGGAGCAGGCCGGTCGCGCGAGCAAAGGCCGCATCGGCGGCAAACCCCGGCGCTTCAAACACGGCGATACGCAACCCTGCGGCGATCTGATCGAGCAGCCACTTGCGATAGCGCGCCTGCAGCTCGGGCGCGAGCTGGCCGCCAAACCAGCTGACGATGCCGGCGTAGCGCGCGCGGTCCAGCACCGGCAACGGCTTGCTCACATCGAAGTAGTCCGCGACGTAACCAAAGTAGTTCAGCGGCATCTCGGCGAAACGATGGGCCGAGCGGTAGTGCAAGGCGGGCGCCTCACGCCCGTCGATC
Organism: Niveibacterium sp. COAC-50; assembly: GCF_013184235.1. Lineage (NCBI taxonomy): Bacteria > Pseudomonadati > Pseudomonadota > Betaproteobacteria > Rhodocyclales > Rhodocyclaceae > Niveibacterium > Niveibacterium sp. COAC-50. The sequence continues at coordinate 1,136,870 of NZ_JABCJM010000002.1, read as the reverse complement.
ATCACCGCGATGTGCCGCGGCATCACTTCGACCGTACTGATGCCGAGCGTGCTCAACGCACCGTCGGCCACCCAGGGAATGAAGCCGGCGGCGCGGATTCGCCGCGCGGTGTCGCGCGCCAGTTCGCGATCCGCTGGCGCAACGTAGTCGATTGCGATCGCCGCGAGCTTCCAGCGGTCGCGAACCGCGCGCAACTGCTCGCCCAGCCAGGCGCGGTCGGCTTCCGCCACCTCACGGTAGCTTCGCGTGTCGTGCGCATAGCCGCGGAACAGCGACTCCGCCGCCACGCCCTCCAGATCACCTGCAATCTGCGGCAACAGCTCGAAACCGCGATTGGCGATCAACCGGATACCCGGAAAGCGGCTGCGCAGGGTGTGGATCAGGCTCACGATGCCGCGCTGCTGGGCAACCGGGTCCGCCTGCGGGCCGCCGAGCTGGTAGGAATCCATCGTGTCGAGGAAGAAGCCCCGCCAGCCCTTCGCCCACAGCGGCGCAACGATGCGATCGGCAAAGAAGGTCGGCCAGCCCGCGGCGCGCTGATCGATCAGGATCGAAGCCCAGGTCGTGTTGGTGCCAAGCTGCCAGCTGGCGGGGATATCTTTCGCGAACGCACGCGAGGGCTGCACTTCACCGACGCTGACATAGGCGAAAAGCTCGCTGCCGCTGCGCGCGCCATCCGCGCCGCGGTAGGCGACCGGGTCAAAGCCATGATCCGGATCGACCACGGCAACGTCGAAGGCCTTGAGTTCATCGAGTGGCGCATCGGCGCCGTAGTGAAACGCGATCGACGAGAGGGCGAGCACCGGCTGCGACAGCAATGCCGCGAGCACGAGTCCCCAGAACCGCTTGCCGATCAGCACCTTCATCACGCTCCCGGCCCGCACCCAGACGCCACGCGCGTTGGCGAGCCCTTTGCCGAGTATAGCGAGCCCTGGCGCCGCGCCGCGGCCGATGACCACTGATTTGGCCATTGTTTGCAAGGCTGTCGGCCACGGCGCGGGCTTTGCGCACTGCAGCAGCGCCTGCTACCCTGACCAGTTCCGTCACCCCCCGACGGGCGCACATCCTCAGAATCCACCATGCAGACCGACTATCTTGAACGCATCCTGAACGCCAACGTCTACGACGTCGCCATCGAAACGCCGCTCGAGCATGCGCCGAACATTTCGGCCCGCGCACACAACCGTGTGCTGCTCAAGCGCGAAGACATGCAACCGGTGTTTTCGTTCAAGATTCGCGGCGCCTACAACAAGATTGCGAAGCTTTCGGCCAAGGCGCGTGAGCGCGGCGTGATCTGCGCTTCGGCGGGCAACCACGCGCAGGGCGTTGCGTTGTCGGCCGCCAAGATGGGCATCCGCGCCGTAATCGTGATGCCGGCCACGACACCGGCGATCAAGGTCGATGCAGTGCGCGCGCGCGGCGGTGAGGTGGTGCTGCACGGCACCTCGTACGACGAAGCCTACGGCCACGCGAAAGAGCTGGAGCAAGCGGAGAAGCTGACCTTCGTGCATCCGTTCGACGATCCGGACGTGATCGCCGGCCAGGGCACGATCGGCATGGAGATCCTGCGTCAGCACCCGAAGCCGATCCACGCGGTGTTCTGCGCGATCGGCGGCGGCGGGCTGATCGCCGGCGTAGCGGCCTACATCAAGCGCCTGCGTCCGGAGACGAAGATCATCGGCGTCGAAACCTATGATGCCGACGCGATGGCGCGCTCTTTGGCTGCCGGTGAGCGGGTCCGGCTCGACCACGTCGGCCTCTTCGCTGACGGCACCGCGGTGAAGCTGGTTGGCGAAGAGACCTTCCGCCTCTGCAAGGATCTGGTCGACGAGGTGATCCTGGTCGACACCGACGCGATCTGCGCGGCGATCAAGGATGTGTTCGAAGACACCCGCTCGATCCTGGAACCCTCCGGCGCGCTCGCGATCGCCGGCGCCAAGGCTTACGCCGCGCAGCACAAGCTGCGCGACAAGACGCTAGTGGCGGTGGCATCAGGCGCCAACACCAATTTCGACCGCCTGCGCTTCGTCGCCGAGCGCGCCGAGATCGGCGAGCAGCGTGAAGCCGTGCTGGCGGTGACAATTCCCGAGAAGGCCGGCAGCTTCCGCAAGTTCTGCACCCTGCTCGGCAACCGCAACATCACCGAATTCAACTACCGCTACGGCGACAGCGATACCGCGCACGTCTTCGTCGGGGTGCAGGTGCATTCGCGCGCCGAATCCCTGAAGCTCGTCGAAACCCTTCGCCGCCACGATCTCGACACGCTTGATCTGACCGACGACGAGATGGCCAAGCTGCATGTGCGCCACATGGTTGGCGGCCACGCGCCGGCCGCGGATCACGAACGCGTGCTGCGCTTCATCTTCCCGGAGCGGCCGGGCGCGCTGATGACCTTCCTGAACCACATGCGTTCGGACTGGAACATCTCGCTGTTCCACTACCGTAACCACGGCGCGGATTACGGCCGCGTACTGGTCGGCATCCAGGTACCGCCACAGGACGACGCGGAGTTCTCGGCCTTCCTCGACAAGCTCGGCTACGAGTACGTCGACGAAACCAGCAACCCCGCCTACAAGATGTTCCTGGGCTAAGCGCCATGTTCAAACTCCTGCTTGTCGCCGGCGGCGGCTTCGTGTCGAACTTTGCGATCCAGATCGCTGCCGGGGTGCTGATTGTCCGCATGGTCAATGGCCCCGGCACCCGCTGGCTGGCTCGCAAACGTCTGAGCGGCGCGATCAAGACGCTGTCGGCGGTGAGCTTCTCGTTGCTGCTGACCTTCTTCATCCAGATCGCGATCTGGGCCGGCATCTTCCGCGCCCTGCACCAGTTCGACGACATGGAAACCGCGGTCTACCACTCCGCGGTGAACTTCGCGACGCTCGGCTATGGCGACATCGTGATGCAGGCGCCGTGGCGCATCCTCGGCCCACTCGAAGCAATCTGCGGCAACCTCACCTTGGGTATCGCGGTTGGTGTGCTGGTCAGCGCCCTGCGGGTGATCCAGGGCACCGAGCATTGATGCGAATCAGGCAGCCATCCGCCTGAGCCGCCGATACTCGACGCTCCCCCCAACACTGCCGGCCACGCCGGTACAGGCCGCCACCATGCAGACCCGCCCCATCACGCCTGCCGACATCCCGCGGCTCGCCGCGATCTTCGTCGAGGTGTTCAACGCTCCGCCGTGGCAAGACGGCTGGACGCTCGAGACCGCCATCGAGCGGCTGGAAGCCCTCGCCGCCAATCCGCATTCGCGTGGCTTCGCAATCTGGGAGCAGGATCAGCCGCTGGGCTTCGCGCTCGGCGCACGCGAACGCTGGAACGACGGCTGGTTCTTCTCGCTGCGCGAACTCTGCGTCGCCCGCAACCGACAGCGCGAAGGCGTCGGCCGCCGCCTGATCGACGCAATGTGCGCCGACCTGCTGGAAGAAGGCATCAGCTCGATCAACCTGCAAACCGGCCTCGACGCCCCCGCGCATAGTTTTTTCGCCAAGCTCGGATTCAGCGAGATGCCGCTGGTGACGATGGGCAAGCTGCTGGGGCACTGAGCCAGCGGTAGCCCATCACCGCACTCCGCCAAACGCGACCGCGTCGCAATCCACCGCGGTTGTGCCGGCGTCATTCCGCCTTCGTATCCGTCGAGCGCAGAAACCATCAATGCAGCGCCCCGTGGCGGCCACTAGAATGACGCCGCCTCGGGGCCAGCCCGCGGCGGGGTTCTGAACTGAGGGCGGGTGCACATGGGCATGGTGGTCGGGCGGGAAGTGGTTTGGCGCAGGCGCGTGGCGCATGTGGGGATCTGGCTCGCGCTGGCCCTGATCCTGTACCCGTTCGCGAACATGTTGTGGCAGGCCGTCACGGCGCATGCCAGCGCGGCCGACGGCCAGCACTGGTGGCCGCAGTTCACGGCCGATCATTTGCTGATGGTGCTCGGATGGCGTGATCAACTGGATGAGTACGGCGGCCGCTTGGCGGCGCGGGTCGAGTTCTGGCTGTGGATGTGGAACTCGGTGAAAGTCGCGGTGATCACGACCGCGATCGCCACATCCCTCGCGCTGACCACCGCCTACGCCTTTGCACGCTTGCGCTTCGGTGGTCGTGCGTCGCTCGACAAGCTGCTCTACATGAGCCACTTCTTCCCCGGCTTTTTGCTCGCGGTGGCGTACTGGAGCATCTTCGACCGCATCGGCGACACCTTTCCGGTCATCGGTGTCGACACGCATGGTGGCCTGGTATTGGCGCTGACGGGGCAGGCCACCTTGGGCATGGTATGGGCCTTCAAGGGCTACTTCGAACAGTTGCCGCTGGAGATCGAAGAGGCCGCGCGCATTGATGGCGCGACGGATTGGCAAACGTTTCGCGCGATCGCGCTGCCACTGGCGCGCCCGATGATCGTGGTGATGGTGCTGTTGCTGGTCACCAGCTTGATGTACGAGCCGATACTGAGTGCCGCGCTGCTGACCGGATCGGACACCGCGACGCTGCCGATCGGGCTCAACCGCTTCACGATCGCTGCGGGCAGTGCCGGCAATGGCAGCGCCGTCGCGCTGCATGAATTCGCGGCCGCGGCCCTGCTCGCGTCGCTACCGGGCGTGGTCGTATTCGTCTTCGCACAACGCTGGATGGATCAATCGACCGCCGGCTCGGTGAAGGGATGATGCGATGAACAACGCATCACAGGCAGTACTCACCGCCGCACCGGCCCCACGCACACGGGTCAGGCATTCGCGTTGGCGGGCGCATGCCGCGCTTTGGGGGCCACGCGCCATCGGCATCGCAGCGCTGCTCGTCGGGCTGGCCGTGGTGCTTAAGCTCTACGTCAGCGGCCAGTGGCTGTTTGGCGTAATCGTGCTGGTGACGGTCTGCGCCGGATGCTTCGTGTATCTGCAGGCGCGCAGCAGTGCATGGCGATTCCTCTTTCCGGGCCTGCTCGCGGCGCTGCTGTTCGTGCTGCTGCCGATCGGCTACACCGTGTCGCTCAGTACGTCGAACTATTCATCACAAAACTTGCTGACCTTCAGCCGTGCGACCGAGTACCTGCTGACGACGCGGTACATGCCGGAGGGCGCGCAACGATACGCGTTCGCGCTGCTGCCGGATGGCAAACGCTACCGCGCGCGCCTGGAGAGCGAAGCCGGCGAGGTCTTCCTCAGCGAGGCCTTTACGCCGGGCAAGGCCGGCAAACCGCTGGCCATGAAGCAGGTCGTCGACGCCCCGCTCGATGCGCAAGCCGACACCGCAACGCTGGTGCGCAGCGTGGCGGTGCTCAAGGCCCTGGTGCTGCAACTGCCCGACGGCAGCGTGGCGCAGATGTCATCGCTGCGCAGCTTCGACACCAGCAAACCGCTGTACATACGGCGTGCCGACGGCGCGCTGATCAACCAGCAGGACCACACGGTACTGCGCCCCAACCACGTCAGCGGCTACTACGAAACCGCGAGGGGCGAGAAAGTGGCACCGGGTTTCACCGTTTCCGTGGGCGCGGCGCAATTCATGAAACTGTTGGCCGATGAGGGCATGAGCGAGCCTTTCCTGAAGGTATTCGGCTGGACCCTCGCCTACAGCGCACTGACTGTGCTGCTGTCCTTCGCGGCGGGCCTCGCAATCGCGACGGTATTGAGCTGGCAGGAACTGCGCTGGCGCGAAACCTACAAGCTGCTGTTCTACCTGCCCAGCGCGGTGCCGATGATGATTGCGGTGTTGATCGTGAAGATGATGTTCTTCACCAACACCGGCGAAGTGAATGCCGTGCTGGACGCCGTGTTCGGCATCCGGCCCGAGTGGTTCCAGTCGCCGATGCTCGCCCGCACGATGGTCGTGATCGTCAGCGTATGGCTCTACTTCCCCTACATGATGATGCTGTGCCTGGGCCTGATCCGAGCGATCCCCGCCGAGCTGTACGAAGCCTCGGCGCTCGCCGGTGCCGGGCCACTGACGAACTTCACGCACATCACGCTGCCGCTGATTGCGCGGCCGATCCTGCCGGTGCTGGTTGCCAGCTTCGCGAGCACGTTCAACAACGCAGGACTCATTAGCTACCTGACCGGCGGCGACCCCTCGTACCTCGATACGCGCGATCCGATCGGCATGACCGATCTGCTCGCCTCTGCGGCGTTTCGAATGGCCTTCACCGGGGGCAGCAACTTCGGACTCGCTGCGGCGATCTCCGTGCTGCTGTTCCTGATTGTCGCCTTGCTCGCCCTCGCGAGCCTGCGGCTTACCCGAAATACCGGACGCATCGACTGACCCCATGGCCGACACCCCGCGCAACCCACTCGACAAACCCGGCTACGAACTCGTCTTCAGCGACGACTTCGACGCCGCCACGCTGAACACCACGCATTGGCTACCGCTCTACCTGCCGCAATGGAGTTCGCGCGCGCGCTCGCGGCCGAACTACCGCATCGCAGACAGCCAGCTGGTGCTTCAAATCACTGCAGACCAGCAGCCGTGGTGCCCCGAATTCAACGGCGGCGTGAAGGTCAGCAATCTGCAGACCGGCGTGCATGCCGGGCTGCTCGGCAGCGCGCAAGGCCAGCACCGCTTCTCCGCCGATTGCCGGGTGCGCGAAGAACAAACGCCGCAGCAGCTGTTCTGCCCGCAGTACGGCTACATCGAGATCCGCTGCCGCGGCGGGCGCGGGCTGCGCAACGTGTTCGGCTTCTGGATGATCGGCTTCGAAGACACGCCGGAACGCTCCGCCGAAATCTGCCCCTTCGAGCTGAAAGGCTGGAATGCGGGCAGCGAGCGTGCGACGCTCGGCTTCGGCCTGCACCCCTTCGGGGACCCGACGATTCGCGACGAGTTCTTCGAGCGCGAATTCCCGATCGACGCCACCGAGTTCCACCTCTACGCCGTGGATTGGTCTCCGGAAGGCGTCGCGTTCTATCTCGACAACCAGCTGATTCATCGCACGTCGCAGTCACCCGCGTACCCGATGCAGTTGATGCTGAACCTCTACGAACTGCCGCCGACGGACGACCGACCGGACGCCGCGCCCGACTACCCGACCGAGTTCGCGATCGACTACGTGCGCGCGTGGCGGCGAGCCGAATAGCCGATTCGGATACATGACGTTTACATGAATCGCCTTGCCGTCGGCACCATGCCGGCGACATACTCCGTTGCGCGACGTCCTGTCGCCCACAACACCAACGGAGAGAGCCATGCCCCTTGCCACAGCGATGCGCCGCGCCTTCGTCGCGCTGGTCGCCGCCGCCCCGATCCTGTCAATCGCCGCCCCAGCCGCGCATTTCGACTCCGGCGCGGAAGGCTGGAGCGTCGTCGACTTCGGTTGTTGCAGCACCGACTACGTCACGCCATCAACGATTTTCGCGGCGAACTGGCACGCCGCCGGCGGCGCACCCGGCGGTTACATCGATTTCGCCGACCCGTCGAGCGGGTCGTTCTACTTCGCCGCATCCAGCGCCTTCAACGGCGACCTCTCGGCCTACCTCGGCGGCACGCTCGGCTTCGCACGCAAGGTCACTGCGCCGGAGGGCTCGGTGCAATGGCGGGACGACCCTGACGTCGTGATCGTCTCGGGCGGCCAGTCCTACGTCTGGCGTGGGCCGGCCAACCCGGGTGCGGACTGGAGCACCGAGCAGGTCACGCTGCGTGCCGCGGGCTGGACCATTGGCGGCCTCGGCGGCCCGGCGGTGTCGGACACCGCCTTCGCCGCTGCACTCGGCAAGGTCTCCGCGCTTTACGTGCGCGGCGAAACCATCAACGGCATCGTCGAGACGACCGCGCTGGACAAGGTGCAGATCAGCGCCGTACCGGAACCCACCGCCGCACTGATGCTGCTGACCGGGCTCGGGGTGCTGGCGCTGCGCCGGCGGCGCGGCTAGGGCGGCCGGGCGGACACGGTGGCGACCGCGTCCGCCTGCTGGCCACCACGGTCAGGCGCGCGCGGCATTTCGCCGTAGGTCGCGGCGCACGCGGATTCCTACGGCGACGTCGCGTCGCGCTTGTGCCACCGCAGCGCATGCGCTGACACCGCGACTCGCGCAGCACAGCCGCATTTCGCCCCCCTTCACTGTCGATTCGTCGCTCGCGTGCTGCGCGCGGCGCGGCGGCTCACGACACTGGCGCCATTCCCTCACACCCCAGGAGATGCGCCATGAAGACCCCGCTTCGCTCGATTCTCGTCGCCTTCACGTTCGTCGGCTGCCTCGCCATGCCACAGGCTCATGCGTACGACGCCAGCGCCTGGCAGGCCGCACAGGCAGACTTCCAGCGCGCCAACGCCGGTGAATCGGGGGCTGCAGCCGAGGCCGCCGAGAAGTTCGCCAAGCTCGTCGCCGCCGAACCGGGTAACCCGCTGCTGCTTGCCTATCTCGGCTCCGCCGAATCGATGCAGGGGCGCGACGCGACTTTCCCGTGGAAGAAGATGAAGTTCGCCGAGGCCGGCATCGCCGACCTTGACCGCGCACTCGCCCTGCTCAAGCCCGAACATGCCCAGGCACCGGCCGGCGGCGTCTCGATTGCCAACGAGGTCAAGGTCACCGCCGCGAGCACCTTCCTCGGCCTGCCCGGCTTCTTCAACCGCGCCGAGGCCGGCGCCAAACTCGCGCATGAACTGGCCAACCAGCCGGGCTTCGCGACGATGCCGGAGCGCTATCGCAACGCCGTGCTCAAACTCACCGCGCAGGCCAAGCAATGAACACCGCCCTGCGCGACAGCACCCCGGTGGTCGCCATGCGTGGTGTGAGCAAGGCCTACCGGCTCGGTGAAGTGCAGGTCCCCGCGCTGCATGCGGCGGACCTCGATGTGAGCAGCGGCGAGATGGTCGCGCTCACCGGCCCCTCCGGTAGCGGCAAGAGCACCCTGCTGCACATCGCCGGGTTGATCGACACCGCCGATACCGGCGACTACGCCCTCGCTGGCACGGCCACCACGCAGCTCAACGAAGCGCGCCGCACGCAGTTGCGCCGCAACGCCATTGGCTTTGTGTTCCAGAGCTTCAACCTGGTGCCGGTGATGACGGTGGCGGAGAACGTCGAATACCCGCTATTCCTTGACGGGGTAGCGCGGCGCGAGGCGCGCGAGCGCGTCGCCGCGATGCTCGAACGTGTCGGACTGGCCGACCGCGCCAAGCACCGGCCCGACGAACTATCCGGCGGCCAGCGCCAACGTGTGGCGATTGCACGCGCGCTGGTCAAGCAGCCGCGTTTGTTGATCGCCGACGAGCCGACCGCCAACCTCGATTCGCACACCGCGGACGAGGTGATCGCGGTGATCCGCGCGCTGTGCCACGAAGCCGGCACCGCCTGCCTGATCGCTACCCATGACGACCGCCTCACCGCGCATTGCGACCGTGTGCTCGCGCTGCGTGACGGAGTGCTGCAATGACCACATCGCTCATCCGCTGGATCCGCTTCGCGCTGCGCAACACGCTGCGCAACCGGCGCCGTTCGCTCGCCACCGTCACCCTCACCGCGCTCGGCAGCGCGGCGATTCTGGTCGGCGGCGGCTTCGCGCTCTACACCTATGAATCCTTGCAGCAAGCCGCCGCGCGAGACACCGGCCACCTGATCGTCGCCACGAAGGATTTCTTCGATCGCGAGGAAGACACGCCGATGCAGTTCGGCATCGAACACTTCGATCAACTGCGCGACACCCTGCTGGCGCATCGTGAAGTGCGCTACGTGCTGCCGCGGCTGCACTTCTCTGGCCTCATCAGCAACGGCGACAAGTCGGTTGTGATGATCGGCAGCGGCGTCGACCCGCAGGCCGAGTTCTCGGTGCGCGGCCCCTTCCTGCAGCTGAAGGCGGGCAAGCTGCTCAACGAGGATGCCGCCAAGGGGCCGGATGTGCTGATTGGCGCAGATCTCGCGAAGAGCCTCAAGGCTGGCCCCGGCAGCGCACTGACGTTGCTCGGCTCGACCACCGCCGGCGCACTCAATGCGGTGGATGTGAAGGTACGCGGTGTGGTCAGCAGCGGCGTGCCGGACATCGACAAGCGTCTCGTGCTGACCAGCCTCGCGACCGCGCAAGGCCTGCTCGCAACCGATAAGGTCAGCAGCGTCGGCGTGTATCTCGCCGATATGGAACAGACCGCCACCCTGCGCGCCAAGCTCACGCCGCAGATCGCGCCGCTCGCAATGCGCACCTGGGAAGAGGAGGCTTTCTTCTACAAAGCGGTGCGCGGCTTGTACGACCGCATTTTCGGCGGGCTCGGCCTCGTTATCGGGCTGATCGTCGTAGGGGTCGTGGCCGGTGCGATGGCGATGGCAATCGTTGAGCGCACACGCGAGATCGGCACCTTGCGGGCAATGGGCACCTCGCCGTGGCAGCTCGTACGGGCCTTCGCGATCGAAGGTGCAGCACTCGGCGCAGCGGGGGGGTTGCTGGGCGCGCTGGTCGCGGGCGGCGTCACCATCGCGCTGATGTTCGCCGGCCTGCAGATGCCACCACCGCCGGGGCGCTCGGTCGGTTATCCGTTGTTCATCACCTTCTCGCCCGAGCTTGCGTTGATCACGCTCGCAGCCGTCAGCGTGCTGGCGATGATCTCGGCCGCGGTGGTCGCACGCATCGCAGTGAAGAAGCCGATTGTGGAGGCACTGGGCCATGTTTGATCTGAACCTCATCCAACGCGGTCTGGCACTGGGCGCAGTGGCCCTTTGCGCCAGCGCGGCATACGCCGAATCGCCAGAGGCCCTGCTCAAGCGCGCCGATGCCTGGCGCTTGTCGGCCGACAACATGAAGGTGGAAACCCGCATCGAGGTGATGAAGAACGGCGCGCTGGAGAAGGAACGCGACTACCTCGTCTTCCTGCGCCCCGGCCGCGAGTCGCTGGTGCTGATGCAATCGCCGGCCGAGAAGGGCCAGAAGGTGCTGATGAAGGCCGACGACTTCTGGATGATCCTGCCCGGCAGCCAGCGCCCGATCCGCATCACGCCGACGCAGAAGCTGATCGGCGATGCGGCGGCCGGCGACGTGGCGACGCTGTCGTGGTCCGAGGACTACACGCCGGCGCAGGCCGAAGCCGAGAAGTGCGACAGCGGCGCCTGCACCCATCTCACGCTGAAGGCAAAGCAGGCGTCGGTGACCTACGCGCGTATCGAGCTTTGGGTCGACACGAAGACCGCGCAACCGCTGAAGGCCGATCTGTTCGTCGTGTCCGAAAAACTCGCGAAGCGCGCGAGCTTCGAAGTCGGCACGGTGTCCGGCAAGCCGCAGGTGACCAGCATGACCATCGACGACGAGATCCTCACCAATCGCCGTACCGTGCTGCATTACCGCAGCCGCACCGCGTACGAAGCGCCGGAAGCGTGGTTCAACCCGATGTACCTGACGCGCAACACGGTCACGCCATGAAGCTCTTGTTCGCCTTGTCCGCTGCTTTGCTGAGCGGTGGCGTGAGCGCCGCCGACTGGCCGGAGACCACGCTGGACTGGACACTGCGGGCGCAGGCCGAGGCACGCAGCGCCAACCCGGATTCGTCGCTCGCGCCCGCCGCGCACATGCTCGGCGCAGGCCGGGACTGTGGCGCCGGCGAAGTGCGGCTGCGTGGCCGCGTCGGGCAAGTGGGCTTTGCCGGGCAGGCCTGGGCGGCAAGCTGCGACCCGGGTGGCGTCGACCGCGACGGCCGCGTCGACGAGCTGTTCTGGGAGGGCGAGGCCGGCCCGCTGCACTTCACTCTGGGAAAGAAGGTGGTGAGCTGGGACGTCGGCTTCGGCTTTCGCCCGCTCGACGTGGTGCAGCGCGAGAATCGCCGCGCGCTGATCGACCAGCAGCTTGAAGGCGTGCCGGTCGTGATGCTGGAACACTTCAGCTCGCACCTGGCCTCGACCCTGGTCTTCGCCAACCCCGGCCAAAGTGACGAAGCCCTGCGGCGCGACGAGCAGGCGCTCGCCTGGCGCGGCTTCGCACAGACGTCGATGGCAGACCTGCATCTGCTCGCCCGTTGGGGTGCGCAGGAGCGCGCGAGCCTCGGCGCCGGCTTCTCGGCGGTGCCGCTCGATTCGCTCGAAGTGCACGGTTCAGCCCGCTGGGGCCAGCGCGCGACGCGCCTGGTCGGAACCTGGCCCTCGGCCATCCCGCTCGCCACCGCGTCGCCGTGGCGCGACGAGGTGGGCGGGGCTTTCTGGCAAGCCCTGATCGGCGCGCAATGGACCGGTGAGAACAAGATCTCGGTGCTCGCCGAAGCCTGGTACGACGGCACCGCCCCCACCGAGTCCGAGTGGGACGCCTGGCGCGCACGCAACGCCGCGATCGGCGGCTTTACCTACGCGCCTGAAATCGCCCGCGCCGGCAATCTCGCGTGGAACGCCCAGGCACTCGGCCAGGTTAACCTGCAGTGCGCCAACCTGCTGCTACGTGCCGCGTACGGCGGTGACACCTGGCAACCGGAGATCGACTGGCTGCTCACGCCTGCTGACGGCGGCAGCGTGCTGAGCGCGGCACTCGCCTGGCAGGGCGACCGCCTGCGCATCGAAGCCGGCCTGCGCACCTACCTTGGCCCCGCCGATTCGCTCTACCGCCAACTACCGGATCGCGGCAACGCATATCTGATGGCGACGCTGCCGTTCTGAGCCCCCATACGGCGCAGGTGGCGGCATGCGCTACCCTTGCACCGGCGCAGACCGGACCCGCATCGACCCGGGAACCGCGCCACACCGGAGACCGTCGACATGTCAGGCTTTACTGTGCAACGCATCGACCATGTGGTCCTGCGTGTCCGCGACCCCGCGCAGGCGGTGGCGTTCTACCAGGGCGTTCTGGGCTGCCGCCTGGTCCGGCGCCGCGACGACCTGGGTCTCTTCCATCTGCGGGCGGGCGCGTCGATGATCGATCTAGTCGCCCTCGACGGCCCACTCGGGCGCCTTGGCGGCGCGGCAGCCGGGGCAGAAGGCCGCAACGTCGATCATCTGTGCCTGCGGGTGGAGCCGTTCGACGAGGCCGCCTTGCGCACGCATCTGGCGGCCCACGGCATCACACCGCACGGCCCGGCCGAGATGAATTTCGGTGCGGAGGGCGACGGGCTCTCGCTTTACTTGGACGACCCCGACGGCAATCGCATCGAGCTCAAGGGCCCATGCTGCGACTCCGCGACCGGCTGACGCCACCGTAACGGAGCGTGAGCGCCCCTGCCGCCACGTTAAACTGCACGCCATGAACACAGCCCGCCACCACGACGCACCGCTTGCATGCCCATGCGGTCCGGCCGCATAAGTCGAGGCCCCGATCATGCGTTCGATGCTTGACCGCCTGCTGGGCCCCCTTAGGCGGCAGGAAGCTGCGCTCTCGGGGCAAAAACCAGCGCCTCTGGGCCCGGACAGCAGCCTGGCGCCGGCGTTGGCGCCCTACTGCCCGCCCTTGCATCTGAGCGCCCCCGGCTACGACCGCGCAACTGCATTCAGAGTCTTCTTCGATACCGAATTCACCCAGCTGCGCGACGGACAACTGCTGTCGATCGGCGCCGTAGCGCAGAACGGGAGCGAGTTCTACTGCGAGATCAGCAGTGCGGCGCTTGAGGCGGCATCGAACGCTTTTGTCCGCGCGCACGTCTTGTCGCAGTTTGGCCGGGTGCCCGGTGCGTCGGTTCCGAACCTTGCCGATCTGGGCACGCGCCTGGGCGAGTGGCTCGATCGCCTGCCCGCTTCGCCTGTGATCCTCTGCTATGACTACAAAACCGACTGGCGGCTGCTCGAAGAGGCGCTGCAGTGGGCCGGCGTTTGGCCACGCGTGAGCGCCAAACTCAGAGCCGACGATATTGCCGACGACGCCTCGCACCCGGCATGCCGCGCTCAACGCGAGCAAACAGCCGCGGCAATGGAGAATGCGGGCGACCTGAAACTGCATCACGCCCTTTTTGATGCGCGCTTGCTTCGGGCCGCATTCGAGGCGCTGCCTTGGGCCTCAGCCGACCTGGAGGCCGAGGTTTGCAGGCAGCTCGCGTGGGAGCGCGCGCAGACAATGTCACCAAAGGACTACCTTGCGGTCTCGGACATCCGCACACTACTCGCCAGCCTGCCCTCGGCGCGCTGGCGAGACCGACATCTGGACTGGTGGCTCAACCAGGTGGCTCAGCTAGACGCTTCACGTCCACAGTCGTCAGGAGCGCCTGAGCTGAAGTGAGCTCGGAACGGCACTGACAGCCCGGGCATGCCCTCGCCCTGCGAGAAGAGATCCCCCTGAATCGGCAGCACGCAGCCGCCTGCGGGGTGCAGATTCAGCATTATTTGCGCTTCGACAATCATCGTCGCCCGACCGATCGGCGCCTTCCTGCGCGCTGCACACCTGCAGGCCACGAACGACCGTCACCCTCCCCTCACGCACAGCGCGCGGCCGTAACTGCCACCCGTCGTCGCGCTCAGGTCGCGCCGACCGATGTCGAGGTTGTAGCCCCAAGCCTGCGACGTGCCGCTACCCTCCCGGCTCCAGAACCAGCCACCGCTGAGCACGAAGACTGACGCGGCGTGGCAGAAGTTTCCGCCGCATGCGACGGACTCGGCAGGGTCGTACAGCGCTTCGAGTTCGTCGATGGACGGAAGCCGCCATCCATCGCCACGCGCAGCACACTCGTTCACAGCATCGGGCCAGGAAATCTCGGTGCCGTTGTCACTCTGGCTCCACGCCAAACCGCTGCGCGGGTCAGTCACGATGCCATCGTGCTGGGCGTAGCGTTCAGGTGACGCGATGTTGGCGAAACCCAGGCAGGCGATGAACAGCGCCCCGCGCAGCGACCACTTCCCGTGTCTCACGACAGATCAGAACGGCACCGACACCCCGACCATGCCCTCGCCCTGCGAGAAGAGATCCCCCTGAATCTGCAGCATGCAGCCCCCTGAGCAAAACAAGCCGCCACTGCTGTTGATCAGCGTGGAATAGAAGCGGCCTTCAAGGCGCAGCGCGGCGTGCTTGCCGAGCATGAACTGGTAGCCCAGGCCCAGGTTCATCGAGGGCCGCAGTTCGTTGCCATAGCCCTCGCCGTCCAGCGCCAGCAGCGTGCCGCCGATACCGCCGACCACATAGGGCCCGCTGCCAACGGGGCCTTCGAAGAAGTAGGTGCCGCCAAGATGGAAGTAGGTGACAGACAGCGGCATCGTCGCGGTGGTCTTCGGCGCTGCGCTTTGCGTGTAGTCGAGTTGGGAGCGCTGGTGCGACAGGAAGAGCTGCAGCTGCCGGCTGCCGTCATACGGCAAGTCCAGCGCGATCGCACCTGTGCCGGAGCTTTCCACTTTCAAGTTCTCGCCGGTGGTGGCGTTCTGGAAATCGCCGCCGCTTCGGAACGCGCCATACGCGGTGATGGCACTGTCGGTCGCATGAGCAGGGGCTGCCAGGGCGAGCATAGCCAGCGGCAGGATGCAGGAGAGTCTGGTCTTCATGATGTTGCCTGTCAGCGCGGCCATTCCGCAGCCGGATTCTGCCGTGTGAATCGCATTGCTGGCGAGCGCGAGTGGGCCCGCCTTGCGCCAACCCAAATCCAGCGCTCGCGCCCCTTGCCCCACGGCCCTAGAATGCAGCGACCTCTTCGCTACAGGAAGCATCGCCATGCGCCTCGCCCTTCGCACCTGGATCGCCATACTCGCCACACTGTGCCTCGCGGCCGCATGCGTGAGCTACCCGGCACCGCCAGCGCCGTCGAAGTACGAGCGCGCCTGGAATGCCGCGTTGGGCGGCGTGCAGGATGCCGGCGTGACGATCATGCACGCAGAACCAAACAGCGGACTGATCCGCGGCACGAAGAACGGGATCGACGTAACGGTGACCGTCACGCGCCTGCCCGATGGCGCGGTGAAAGTGCAGTTCGACAGCAAGGGCGAAACAAAGAACGACCCGCAACTGCCGGATCGTTTCTCGCAAGCCTACGAACGGCGCATGGGCCGCTGAGCACACGGACTGGCGCACCGATGCGACGCCCGATCAGCATCTTCGCCGCCCTCTGCGCGCTAGCGGCCGGCGCTTGCGCGCGCAACCCGGACGCGGATCTGTGGGACTGCCAGTTCGCCGTGCAGAAAGACAACGCCGGCCGCTCGGCCACGGATATCGCCGAACGCGAACAGCGCATCGCTGCCTGCATGAGCGAACGCGGCTACCACCTCGATCCACGCAACAGCGCCTGCACCACGGGATCCGTTACCCCGCAGTGCTATCAGAAGTAGCCACGACCCACACCATCTAAACGCGAGCGCCCAAGCACATGATCACCGTACATCACCTTGAAATGTCGCGCTCGCAGCGCATCCTCTGGCTGCTCGAAGAACTTGGCCTGCCATACGAACTCGTGCTGTACAAACGCGACCCGAAGACCCGGCTCGCGCCGCCGGCACTCAAGGCCGTGCATCCGCTCGGCAAGTCGCCGGTCATCACAGATGGCGAACTGACGATCGCCGAATCCGGCGCCATTCTTGAATACCTGGCTGAGTGCTACGGGCCCGCGCAGGCCGGCGACCTCGCCGAGCTACAACCTGCCCCGGGCTCGGAGGCGCACCGTCAGTGCCGCTTCTGGATGCACTACGCAGAAGGTTCGCTGATGAACTGGCTGGTCATGAAGCTGGTGTTCATGAAGATCCCGACGCAGCCGATGCCCTTTTTCGTACGCCCCATCGCGCGCGCGATCTGCGATCAGGTACTGAAAAAACTGGTGGACCCGAACCTGCGCACCGGGCTCGACTTCATGGAAGCGCATCTCGCCAAGAACCACTGGTTCGCCGGCGAACAACTGAGCATTGCGGACTTTCAGATGTGTTTCCCGGTCGAAGCCGCGCTCGCGCGAACCGGCAACGCCAACCGCTATCCCAAGCTGAAGGCGTTCCGGGAGCGAGTCGCAGCCCGCCCCGCCTATCAACGCGCACTCGCCAAGGGCGGGCCGGTGTTGCTGACGGACTAGCCGCCACGCGCCACCAGCGCCGAAGCCACCGCGAGTTCGCGTCAGGTCTTGAAGTAGGCCACTTGCGCATCCAGCGCGTCGGCAATGGCCGACAGCATCCGTGCGGTGCCCGCGGTGTCCTGCATGCGGCCGTTGGTCTGCTCGATCATCCGCGCAATCTCTTCAACCCGCTGAGCAATGCTGGTCGAGGCCTCGCTCTGCTCACGGGTCGCGTCGGCGACGTCACGGATGCGCTCAAGCGTGTGGGTCGCACCGTCGCGAATCGCACGCAGCACCTCAGCGGCACCACTCGCCAGCCGCACGCCTTCGTCGGCCTGTGGCATCGCGGCCTGCATGACATCGGTCACCGCACCGGTCTCGCTCTGGATCGACTGGATCATCGTCTCGATTTCAACGGTCGCCGCAGCGGTACGTTCGGCGAGCTTGCGCACCTCATCCGCAACCACGGCGAAACCGCGCCCCTGTTCCCCGGCACGCGCGGCTTCGATCGCTGCGTTAAGCGCGAGGAGATTGGTCTGCCCTGCAATGTCCTTGATCACCGACGCGATTCCGCCGATTTGGCCGGCACGTTGTGCGAGCACTTCGATCCGCGTCGCCGCGTTCGCCACCGTGCCGGATAGCGCCTGGATGCCTTCGCGTGCGCGCTCCACCTGGTTCTGGCCTTCCTGTGCCAGCCGCGCAGCCTCCGCCGAGTAGGTCTGCGTGTCATGAGCCGAATCCGAGATATGCCCGATGCTCACCGTCATCTCTTCGACTGCGGCGGCCATGCTGGACGTGGCGTCCACCTGCTGTTGCGCCAGTTCCGCAACCTCGCCCGACACCGCCGCGATGTTCGACGCGCCGTCGCGCATACGTGCGGACTCGCCGCGAATCTGCGCCAGCACGTCGCGGATCGCGGTACGCGCCACGTCAAAGGAAGCAAGGACACTTCCGCTCGCCGCTTTGCCGACACTTGCCGTGAGATCACCTTGAGCGGCTCGCGCCATGACCTGGATGGCACTCGCCGGTTCGCCGCCAATCTGACGCAGCACACTGCGTGAGACCGCCCATCCGATACCGCCAACCACACATAAGACAGCGACGAACAACGCCACGCCGGCAATCAACTCGTCGCGCATCTGCCGTTCTACATCGTCCATCCATGCGCCGGTTCCGACGAACCAGTTCCAGCCATCAAACCGCATCACGTACTGCAGCTTCGGAACAGGCTCAGCCCCTGCCTTGCGGGGGAACATCGAGTCGACGAATGCATCCGCGCGACCACTGAGGGCATCAATCAAGTCCTGGACAGGGTAGCGCCCGCGACCATCGCGCAGCGTTTGCGCCACGTTTGTACCGATCAACTCCTTGCGAACGTGATAGACGTTCACCCCGTCCATCTGATAGACGTAGAGGTACTCGGTCTTGTGGTCATCGCCGCCGTAGCGGATCAGTGCAATCGCTTCCAGCGCCGCCTTTTGCGCAGCCTCTCGCGGCATACCTTCCGCTTCCTTGGCCGCGTAGAACGCCAATACATGGTGGGCGGATTCCACGACGGCGCGAATCGTCGCCTTGCGGCCCTCGATCATCGTGCTGCGCTGCTCCATCGCCGAGGCGATCAAGAGCAGGAACACGGCAGCACAGGCGCTGCCGAGCATGACGAGAATCTTTGTCTTGAGTTTAAGTGCGTCGAGCATTGCTGTTTCCCAGTCAAGTACGTGCCTGCCCGAGTTGGGGGCAAGCACTCACGATGGGCATTACGGTCGGCGCACTGTCCGCTGGAGCGTAGTTCTACGTAGTGGATTTTCCGCTCCGCATGACGATTGAGATGGATCAATCAAGAGGAGCGGAGCCGAAAGCGCCCGAGCGTACAGAGCGCCGACGCAAGCGCGCTCGCGCGGTTCATCTCCCGCGAGGCACGCTCGCCTGCTAGCCTGAAGGCTAGCGACATACTTTCAGGAGCCCACCGCCATGCCCGAACGCACGCTCAAACTTGGCAGTCGCCTGATCCTGCTGGATGCGCGGCCTGATCGGCTCGATCTGCGCGACCTGCCCTACCGCCCGCCGGTGACAAGCTTGCCGCAGCGCTGGCCGGATGACGCAGCGGTGGCAAAGCTCTTGCCGGCGTATCGCAAGGCCGGGCTGGTACTGGATCAGAAGAAGGATGGCGCCTGCACCGGCTTTGGCCTGGCGGCGGTGGTGAACTTCCTGCGCTGGCGTGCCAGCGGCTTTACCCTGGACGCCTCGCAGCGCGTGAGCCCCTGGATGTTCTACCAACTCGCCCGCTTCTACGATGAGTGGCCCGGCGAGCGCTACGAAGGCTCATCGGCACGCGGCGCGCTGAAGGGTTGGCACCGTCACGGGGTGTGCCTCGAGACGCTGTGGGGCGCACGCGGGCGACGGCCGAATTCGAAGTGGGCCGAGGATGCGGTCACGCGGCCGCTCGGTGTGTACTACCGGGTCGATCGGCAGTCGGTGGTCGACCTGCAAGCAGCGATCTCGCAGGCAGGTGCAGTGTATGTCGCGGCGAACGTCCATGCCGGCTGGCATCTCAAACCACGCAAGGGCAGCGCCCGTGTGTCACATGCCAGCCTGCCGGCGATCACACGCCAGCCGGGCATGGGCGGCCATGCCTTCGCATTGGTCGGCTACAACGAGAACGGCTTCGTCGTGCAGAACTCCTGGGGTGAGGATTGGGGCGCTGGCGGTTTCGCACTGCTGCCTTACGAGGACTGGGCCGACAACGGGCTCGATGCATGGGTCGCCGGGCTGGGCGTGCCCCTGGCGATCGGCGGCGCCAATGGTGGGCGCGGCGCACCGGCGAAAAGCCGCCAGTTCTTCGTGGCTTCACGCAGCGGTGGAAGCGGCTTGCTGTCGTCGTCGAACGATGCACAGGCCACTGCCGCAAACACGTGGAGTGAAGAGGCCGCTTACTGGCACACCCTGGTCACCGGCAACGATGGCACCGTGCTGCGCCGGCTGCCGCAGGTTGCGGACGGTGCCGACAACGCACGCTTCGTCGCCTACGAACAACCGCTCGCACGCTTCAAGGCGCAGGCCAAGGGCAGCCCGCGGCGGCTGGTGGTGTACGCGCATGGCGGGCTCAACAGTGAAGCCGATTCGATCAAGCGCATCCGCAGTCTTGGCCCCGCCTTCGATGACAACGGCCTGCATCCGCTTTTCGTGACCTGGAAGAGCGGTTGGGCGGAGGTGATCGGCCAAATGCTCGCGGACGGCTTCCGCAAGAACTTCCCCGGCGAGGATGAACCCGCACGCGGGCTTGGCGACCGCATTGTCGACGCGACGGACCGGGCACTGGAGGCGTTGTGTCGCCAGCTGCTGGTGCGCGCGATGTGGAGTGAGATGAAGGAAAACGTCGCCCGTGCAGAGTACGACGGCCAGGGCCTCGACGCGCTGGCTACTCAGATCGCCGCGCTGGCGAAGGATGCCGGCAAGGGTTTCGAACTCCACCTGGTCGGCCACTCGGCAGGGTCTTTCGTCTGCGGTCGATTGCTGAGCGAACTGGCCAAGCATTCGGTCAGTGCAGCAAGCTGCACGCTCTACGCGCCCGCTTGCGATCTGGATTTCGCACTGACGCACTACAAGGCGGCGATCGACAGCGGCCAGCTACCGGCGGCGCGTTTTGATATCCATGCTTTGTCCGATCGGCGCGAACTGGACGACAGCGTCGGCCCGTATCGCAAATCGTTGCTCTACCTGGTGAGCCGCGCGCTGGAGCGCTGGCACAAGACGCCGCTGCTGGGCATGGCGAGCGCCTTCGACCCTGCCTGCAACAGCGGCGAGTACTGGCATCGCGATGCGCTCGGGAGCGTCACTGCGTGGCAGGCGTTCTGGTGGGGCACAACCGCACCAAGCGGGTTCGCCGACGACCCTGCGAAGTTGGCAGACGGACGCCTGCATCTGCTCGATGCTGCGCAGGTCAGCAATGGTGCGCGCCAGATCGCCACTGCGCACGGGTGCTTCGACAACAGCGTCGACATCGTGCGCGCCACGATAGAGCGCATGACAGGCAGCGCGGCCACCGCGCCGTTCGGGCCGCTCACGGGCTAATCCGCAGCCTTACAGGCGGGCGATCTCGCGATAGCGCTGCAAGCGCGTATCCACCGGCTCGCCCCTCTGCGCAGCATCACGCCCAGCGGCGACGGCCCCGCCGCGCACCGCATCGCTGAAGCTGACGCGAGCCGACTCCTCCACCTCGGGCATGTCGGCCCGCTCATCGACAGGCACGCGATCGCGGCGCACCGCCAGATCCCGCAGCCAGGGCGAACGCGCCAGGCTGGTGGCCGCAACGCCGGTCGAGCGGTCTTGCGCAAACACGGCATGTACTCCGCTCTGCTGCGTTCAGCAGTCCGCGCTCGGCATACCCAGCGGCCTGCGCTCACTTCGCCGCAGGCGCGCGCCGTTCGCCACGTCGTACAGATCGAGGTTCCAGGCCTTCATCGCCTGGTTCACCAGTACCGCCTCGCCGTCGGCAAGCCGCCCGTCGGCATTCACGATGTCGAGTACCGCACGCAGCATGCGCTTGCGCGTCAGCGGGTCCTGGATATCCGCGAGCAGCGCGTCGATCGTGTCTTCGTCCAGCTCGATCTGACCCGACTCGCCACGGTTTGCGGAGACCAGCATGTCCTCGCAGAACTCGCGCACCACGCGATCGAAGCGAGGGTGATCCAGACCGAGGCGCGAAACGACTTCATGACGCTCGAGCGCCTCGATCTCGTTGAGATCGATCGCGCCGTCGGCCAGCAGTGCAAGGGCGACAACGCGGGCCTTTGCTTCGGGGCTATCAGAGGGGTAGTGGCGCATGGTGTTCTCCTGTTCGCGTGAATCGGCTTGGGTTCGCTGCCAACCATCGCAGCGTCTTGGGTGCAAGATTGCCAAGCGCAGCGCATTAGCACCAATTAAACTAATTGTTATCTCGCATTTGCTCCGACTAATCCATGCCGCGCCGCCGCATTACCTTCCGCCAGCTCGAAACGTTTGCCGCCGTCGCCCGCCTGCAGAGCTTCACGCGTGCAGCCGATGCGCTGCACCTGACGCAACCGGCCGTGTCGATCCAGATCCGCCAGATCGCGGATGCGATCGGCCTGCCGCTGTTCGAACAGCACGGGCGTGAAGTGCTGCTGACCAGCGCCGGCGAAGAGCTGTTGGAGACGGTGCGCAGCCTGGACGATGTGTGGAACCGGTTTGAATCGGCCATCGACGACATCAAGGGCCTGCGGCGCGGCAAACTGCGAGTGGCCCTGGTCACCACGGCCAAGTACTTTCTGCCACGGATGCTCGGCGCGTTCTGCAAGCGCTACCCGGAGATCGACATCGAGCTCGAGATCGCCAGCCGCGACAAGATTGTCGAGCGCCTGCGCGGCAACCAGGATGACCTTTACGTGATGTCGCATCCGCCGGCCGATATCGATATCGTCAGCTACCCGTTCCTCGATAACGAATACGTCGTGATCGCGCCACTCAATCACCGCGCCGTTGGCCAAAGCGTGACGCTGCGGGATCTGGCGGACGAGCCTTTCCTGCTGCGCGAGACCGGCTCGGGCTCCAGACTCGCGGTGGACCAGCATCTGCGGGAGACCGGCATCGCGCTCAAGGTGCGGCTATCGCTGGCCAGCAACGAGGCAATCCGCGAACTGGTCGCCAGTGGCATGGGCCTGGCGATCCTGTCGCGCCACGCGCTCGGCGGGCAACCCGCCGAGGCCGGAATTGCGGTACTCGACGTTACGGACTTTGTGCTCAAGCGACCATGGACGGTGGTCCACCTTCGCAGCAAACTCCTGTCTTTGCCCGCGCAGGCCTTTCTCGACGCACTGCTGCACACCGGGCTCGCGTAATCGGACAACGCCCTTGCGAGCCACGCCGCACAACACCCAACAAGAGGGACCCCAATGTCTTCCGCGCCCCCCAACTTCACCGACGTCCTCTCCGGCGCAGGCCCGCGGCGGCCGATGCGCGAGGTGTTGCGCGAACTCGCCGATTCACTCGATGACAGCGCCTACCTCGACAACTACGGCGAGGGCGAATACCTCGCCGCTTTCGAAGCGGAAGTCGCCCAGATGTTCGGCAAGGAGGCGGCCGTCTTCCTGCCCTCCGGCACGCTGGCGCAATTGATCGCGCTACGGGTGTGGTGCGGGCGGCGCGGCAACTTCAGCGTGGCGATGCACCCGAGCGCGCATCCGGAGTTCGCCGAGCACGGTGGCTATCACTTCCTGCACGGCATGCACCGCTTGCAGTTCGGCGCGCCGGAGTTCCCTGCCGAGCGCATGCCCACCGCCAAGGATTTCGAAGCCCTCGGCCAAACGCCCGGTTGTGCCTTGCTGGAACTGCCCTGCCGGCCGCTCGGGGGTCAGCTGCCGCCGTGGGACGACCTCGTCGCCACCCGCGACTGGGCGCAGGCGCGCGGGGTGCCGCTGCATCTGGATGGCGCACGGATCTGGTCCTGCCGCCCGTTCTACGGCAAAACCTACGCCGAGATCGCGGCGCAGTTCGACAGCGTGTACGTCTCCTTCTACAAGGATCTCGGCGGCCTCAGCGGCGCGATGCTGCTGGGCAGCGCGGATTTCATCCGCGAGGCGCGGGTGTGGCAGGTACGACACGGCGGTCGGCTGCGCACGCAGGGGCCATTCGTGGCGGCGGCGCGCACCGGCCTACAGCGGACGCTGCCGCAGATCGACCAGTGGGTGGCCCGCGCGCAAGCGGCGGCGGAGATCCTCTCGCGCTTCGATGCGATCACGATCAACCCGACCGTGCCGCAGGTGAACTTCTTCCAGCTCTATATCCGTGGCGACGCCGCCGCACTCACCGAGCGACACCACGCGCTGGCGAAGGAAACCGGCATCTTCCTGTTTCACGCGCTATCGCCCACCGTGGTGCCCGGCCTCGCCCGCACCGAGATCCACTGCTGGGCGCCGGCAACGGACTTCGACCTCGACCGCCTGGCGCCCTTTGTCGAACGCCTGCTGGCCGCGGACTGAGCGACCCGCTCAGGCGCGCCGCTCGTCCTCGTCGAAGTAGGTCCAGGCGAGGATGCGGCTGCGCTTCTGCCCTTGCGCCATCTCGATCACGCGGTGCTCGCGCGCACCGACCGCGCGCAGCGCCCGTTGCGCCACCGGGATGGTCGTCGCCTTCGAGACGAGCGAGCTGAACCAAAGGCACTGTTCGCTGTAATCAGCGCTCTCCGCGATCATGCGGCGGATGAAGCCTTCTTCGCCGCCGGGGCAGTGCAATTCCGCGCCGTGCCCGCCGAAGTTGAGTCGTGGCGCAGCGCCCTGCGGATCGGCCTTGCCGAGGTTGCGCCACTTGCGTTCGCTGCCCGCACGCGCTTCGGCCAGCGAGGCATGGAAAGGCGGGTTGCAGAGCGTCAGGTGGAAGCGTTCGCGCTCGCCGATCATGCCGCGGAAGATCGCGCGCGCGGTCGGTTGAAAGCGCAGCTCAATCGCGTCGGCGAAGGCCGAGTTCGCGTCCAGCGTGGCCTGCGCGCAAGCCAGCGCATCACGGTCGATATCGAAGCCGACAAAGTGCCAGCCGTATTCGCCATGCCCGATCAGCGGGTAGATACAGTTCGCACCGACACCGACATCGAGCACCCGCACCGCGCCGCCAGTGGGAATCTCGCCACCGTGTCGTTCGGCGAGCAGGTCTGCGAGGTAGTGCAGGTAATCGGCACGGCCGGGGATCGGCGGGCACAGGTACTGCGGCGGCAGATCCCAGCCGGCGATGCCGTAGTTGAGCTTGAGCAGCGCACGATTCAGCGCGCGCACCGCGGCCGGGTCGGCGAAGTCGATCGAATCGTCGCCATACGCGTTGCGGGCCACGAAACGGGCTAGATCCGGGCTGCACCCGATCAGCTGCGCAAAGTCGTAACGGCCGCGCTGGCGGTTGCGCGGGTGCAGGCCGCTCTTGCTAGCCGGCAGGGGCGTGGAAGGGGTTGGCGTGTGGCGCATCGGGTAACCAGGGGTTTCCGCCTTGCAGCGGCAAGCCGGCATGGTAAGCCAATCCGCGCGGACGACCTTGGCCGTGGCGAAGCTCAGTCGGGCGGGAAGCCGCACATGCCGATATCGAAATCCGCTGTCGGCAAGCAGCGTAGATCGGGATGCGGGCTGCAATGCTCCTTGCGATAGCAGAATGAACCGCCACCATCGGCGCACAGCGTGGTGACGACGACGTCACTGGGCTCCCCGGCGGACTCGTCCACCAGCACGACGGTGCCGCGATACGGGGAGCGCCGATCGAACCAGGGCACATCGGTAGCGCGCGAGTGAGCCTTGAAGCGGTACGCGTGGCCGGCCTCGAACCGGTATTGCAGCACGCACACCGACTGCGGCGCCGAGTAGGCCACCGCGCGTGCATCGGTGAACTCGATCCAGTGATCGCCGGGCGCAAGCTCGGCACGGCGGGCGGCCCAAGGGAAGCCGGCCATGCGCTCGCCATCCACCGCCGAGATGAAGATCTCGCCGCTGTAGATCAGGTACTCGCGGAAGTAGCCTTCAAGGCTGGCGATCTCGTCGCGCGGCCGGTCGAGCTGCGGATACGTCGCCCAGGTATGGCAGCCGGCCAGGCCCAGCGCTGCACACAGCAACGCGAGGCACCGACCGCGCGTGCTCACGCAAGCCTCAGGAACATCGGCAACACCTCGAGTGGCGCGGGGTGGGCGCGCAGCCAGCCGCCAGCGAACTCGGCTTCGCTCCAGTAGTCGCGCCAGCGGCCCGGCGGCAGCCAGATGTCGCGCGCGGTCTGGCCCTCGACCAGCACCGGCGCGACGAGCAGGTCGTCGCCGAGCAGGTACTGGTCGGCAATCGCGGCGGCTTCGGCGCGATCCGGCGCGGCCCAGATCATCGGCCGGATCGGCGGCGTGCCATCCACCGTCGCCTGCCGTGCAGCGGCGAGCCGCCGCGGGGCGAGCGCGACATGCAGGTCGGCATAGCGCCGGCCGATTGTGTCGACGGCCTCGCCCAATTCCCACGGCGGGATCGAGAACTGGATTGCGAGCATTGGTGCGCAGGCCTGGGTCCAGCGGATCATCAGCTCGGGCGACACGGTGTTGCCGTAGGCATTGCCGCCGACCATGTCGGGCAATACGAAGGGGTAGCCGACCAGACCCAGTGCAAGTGCCTGCGTGACGACGGACGCCAGGCCGTTGTCCTCGCCCCAGGTGCTGAACTTGTCCCACTGGCGGTAGAGGATCGCGTTGCGCTGGCCGCGCCAGCCGCAGCGGGCTTCGCCGTAGGGGAAATGTTCGGCGGCGAAATCCGCCCACAGCCGGCTGTATTCGCTGCGCTCGATCGGTGTGTGCGTCACCGCGTCGGCGGGCAGGAAGTTGGCTTCGCCGGCATCGAACTTGTAGCCGGCGATGCCGGTGGCCGCCTGCAGCGCCTTGAGCTTCGCCGCCCACCAGTCTCGTGCGGCAGGGCTCGTCAGATCGAGCAGGCAGGCTTCGCCCTGCCACCAGCGCGCTGGGTAGGGCGAACCGTCGGCATGGCGTACCACATGGCCCAGCGCCTGCGCTTCGGCGGTGTTCGTGGCGCCGTCGGCAAGGAAGGGCGTGATCCACAGCGTCGTGGCAAAGCCCAGCTCTTGCAACGTGGCGACCAACCCGGCGGCGTCGGGAAAGCGTTGCGGGTCGAACTCAGTGGCGCCGTACGCGGCCTGCCAGCGGTCGTCGATTTCCAGCGTCGCGCCGGGGTAGGCGTGAGCGCGGATCGCATGCGCGAATTCGAGCACCCGCTCGGCGTTGATATCGGCCTTGTACTTCGCCCAGGTGGTCCAGATCGGCGCAGCGAGCAAGGGTTCGGCCGGGATCGCCTTGGGGTGACCGAACACACCGAGCGCCTCGCGATAGGCGCCGGGCAGGTCGCCCGCGCAGATCAGGCGCAGGCTTGTCGGCTGCGTGGCGTGCAACACAAGCCGGCGCGCGGTCGGATCGGCGCTGAGCGTCGGTCGCACGCCGTCGGCCTCGAACACGGACACCCAGCCGCGCCCGGCATCGCCCGCAGCAGCATCGCCCATCGGGTTGATGCCGGCGTGCAACGCCTCGCTGAGCACTTCGGACTGCACCGCGATGCCGCTCGACGTCAGCCACAGCGCTTCCTGGATGCAGCCGTGTCCGGCCGGGCCGTTGTCCCAGCTCATCAACGGCGACGGCGCCAAGCTCATGCGGTCGAGCGGAAACACCTGGCGGACGAAGCTGCCTTGCCCGTACCAGTGGGCATGGGCAGGGATCTCGATGCTCAGTGTCGCGCCGGCCGGCAAGTGGAGTCGCCAGGATCCACCTTCGGACACGGCCAGCACGGCAGCGGCATGAGTACGCGTGTCGCCGGCCTCGACCAGTTCGATACGCTGGGTCGTGCCGCTGGCGGACAAGTCCGCCAGCACGCTGCCGTAGCGGTATAGCGCTGCATGCGGGCCGTGGGGCCGCAGTGTCACGGCGTCAAGCGGCGGGTTGCCTGTCATGGTGCGGCCTCCGTCAGCGCGCTCGCGCAACGATCAGGACTGACGGAACTGATCGTGGCAGCGGGTGCATGTTTGCTCAAGCCGGCTCGCCGCCGGTTTGATGGCGTCGAGTGAGCGCTTGCGCGACGCCTCGAGCAAGGCATCGGCATCATCCTGAACCTGCTTGGCCAGTTGATGGAAGGCCTCGGGCTGTTGCCACACGGCGTCCTTCGCGCGCCCGACCTCGCTCGCCTGCTTCATCTCCGGGAACAGCGGCCAGGGTTGGCGTGAGAGGCGCTGCAGCGCCTCGGCATCGCGTATCGCCGCATCGGCGTCATAGTCCTGCTTCTCTTTCACATAGGCGAGCAGATGTTCGCGCGCCTTGGTCATCTCCTTGAAGACCTTGCGCCGCTGCGCCACAGGAGAATTGGGATCGACGCGGTCACAGCCGGCGACGCCGGCCAGCATCAAAACAAGAAGAACTGAGGACGACAGGCGAAACGAAGACATCGGAACTCCACAAACGAATGGCTGGGCGCAGCATCTTGCTTCCCTCACGCCATGATGCCAGCCCGACGAGGAACGCGTTCGGCGCCAACCGATCATCCCCCGTTTCTGCATTCCACGCCGAGCGGGCTGCAGTTCATCGCAGCCCGGCTGCAGCCTGCCTCGCCGCACCCTACAGTGCGCCGCAACGGCCAACACCCCGGCCGCCCCAAGCGCGAGGCCACAAAATGAAAGGCTCCACCCTGATTGCCCTGCTTACCGCCGGCGCGATCCTGCTGTTCGCGGCAGTCGCCTTCGGCGGCGAACTGCCCCCCTTCCCCGGAACGCTCTCCGGTATCGTCGTGGTCTCGGCCGCGCCGAGCCTGGCCCAAAAGGCCTGCTGAAACACGTACGGAACAGAACATGACTGAAGAAGCCAAGGACACCCGCAGCACTGACGCCCACAAACGGGTGGAGGGCTGGATCCGCCGGACCAACTGGAGCTCGCTGCTGCTGACAGGCTTCGGCGTGTTGATTGCCCACCGCCTGATCGGTGCCACGCTGGGCATGCGCGCCTGGGTATCGGTGATCACCGCCGTCGCCATCACGATGGCCCTGTTCGGATGGAAGCTCTGGCTGGTTGGCCCGGACAGCCTCAAGACCGAGTTCCGCGAGCGCTGGCAGCGGCTGTCTGACTGGCTCGCCGTAGTCGGCTGGTGGCGGCTGATCTTTGTCAGCCTGTTTGGCTTCATTGCGGCGGGCATTGCTTCGGATGCACTGTCCGGCCACGGCGAGTTCATCGGGCTGGTTTTCGCCGCCATCCTGGTACTGATCGCCACCAAGATTGCGCGTGGCGCCCAGCCGCGCAATGGAGCCGGCGTGCTGCGCGCCGGCGACGAGGCGAAGTCGGTCGAGATCGGCCCGCACGGCATCGACGTCGTCAAACGCCATCCGGACGGCAGCATCGCCAAGCAGGTCAAGATTGGCGTAGAAGGCGTCTCGGTGCAGCGCGGCGCCGGCCCAGCAAGCGCGTCAGCCTATGGCGCAGACATTGGCGCCGCCGAAACGGAGGACAGCACGCGCAGCTGGTTGCAGCGCCTGACCTGGGGCCGCCTGATGCTGATCGGCCTGCTACTGCTGATCGCCGCCGGCATTGCCAACAGCCTGATCAAGCCGGAAAAGCACTCGGTCGTCAAAATCATCCGCAGTGACAACGCTGATAGTAGCGCCAGCATGCCGGTCCCGCCCAAAGCGCCCGTTGCCCCCAAGGCGCCGATGGCTCCCAACGCGCCGGAGGCCCGCGCCGATGCCATGGCCGAAGCCGCCGACGCAGCTGCGGACGCCGCAGACGCAGTTGCCGACGCCGCCGACGCAAGCGCCCCGGTGGCCGGGCAATCCACGCCGAAAGCCCATCGCAACAAGGACTCGCAGGATGTGAAGATCGGGCCGCGCGGCATCGAGGTGATCGAACGCGATGCCGACGGCAAGGTGTCACAGCACGTGAAGATCGGCATCGATGGCATCAAGGTCACCGACGGCGGGGATAACACCGACGTGGACATCAGCGTGCCGGAGCTGCGCAGCATTCCGGGCCTGACGCCGGAGAAGGCGAAGGAGATCGAGGACCGCATCCGCAACGAGGTTGAAGCGGCCTCCGAGCGCGCACAAGACACGCAGCGCACAATCGACTTCGCGCCGATCGCCTTTCTGGTGGTGGTAAGCCTTGCCATCATGAAACTGCTCGCCGGCGGCAAGCGCCGTGCGGAGCTCGATGCCGGCAGCGCCCGCGTCGCCGCCGATATGGCGCGGCTTGAGCGCGAAGCGGCCGACGCCAAGCTGCACGCGATGCAGGCGCAGATCGAACCGCACTTCCTGTTCAACACCCTCGCCTCGGTCGATCAGCTGATCCGCACCGATCCGCAACGCGCCTCGCAGGTGCAGAAGACGCTGATCCAGTACCTGCGCGCGGCGATTCCGCAGATGCGCGACGACGCCCAACGCAGCACGCTCGGCCGCCAGGTGAAGATGTCGCAGGCCTATCTGGAGATCATGCAGGTGCGCATGGAAGAGCGGCTCGCGTTCAGCTTTGATGCGCCGGAAGGCCTCAGCTGCGCGGAGTTTCCGTCGATGATGCTGCAGACGCTGATCGAGAACTGCATCAAGCACGGCCTTGAACCGAAACCCGAAGGTGGCCGTATCGACGTGAAGGCGGAAGTCGCCCGCGGCAAGCTGCGCGTGAAAGTCAGCGACACCGGTGTCGGCTTCACCGCGGATGCCAAGGACGGCGTCGGCCTCGCCAACATCCGCGAGCGCCTGCGCCTGCTCTACGGCAACACCGCATCGCTGACGCTCACACCGAACGAAGGCGGCGGCACCGTCGCCACGATCGAATTGCCCTACCGCGACGACGACGCGCAGCAGACGAAGGTTTGCTGACACCACCGGCCCACCCGAAAGGGTGGGCCCCACACATCAGGCCACGATGCCCACAGCGCCCCAACTCGAACTCGTCGCCGCAGGCCCCGACGACGTTGAACGCATCGAAGCGTTAATGCAGTTCTACAACTACGATCTGAGCGAAACCTGCGAAGTCCGCTTCAGCGAGGCGGGCAGCTACGCGATCCGCCCGAAGCGCGATTACCTTGCGCAGCCCGGCACCAGTGCTTACCTGATGCGGGTTGACGGCGAGCTTGCCGGCTTCGCCATCGTCGATGCGGAATGCGAACATGCAGACAGCGACCGCAACCTCGGTTACTTCTTCATCGCTCGGCGCTTCCGCGGCCGCGGGTACGGCAGCGCCGCCGTGCGCCAACTGTTGCGCCTGCACCGGGGCAACTGGGAGATCTATCACCTCGCGGCCAACCACGCTGCCGGCGCCTTCTGGCAACGCGTGCTGGCGGCCTGTGCGGTGGATCGACTGGAATCTTCTGCCAGGACGATCCATGGCGAAGCCTGTGTCCTGTTCCGCTTTAAGGTGTGAGCGCTCTCCGCGATAATTCTGACCATTCCCGACTGCCTCACCGACGAGAGTCCAACCATGCCCACCGCCCTGATCGCCGACGACGAACGCCTGATGCGCGACCAGATCCGCCTCGCGCTGGCCGAGGCTTGGCCGGAGCTTCAGATTGTTGGTGAAGCCAAGAACGGCGACGAAGCCGTGGAGATGGCCGAGAACCTGAAGCCGGACATTGCGTTTCTCGACATCCGCATGCCCGGCCGTACCGGCCTGGAGGCGGCACGCGAGGTGTGCCAGCACGCCCATGTGGTGTTCGTCACCGCCTACGACCAGTACGCGGTAGAGGCCTTCGAGCGCGGCGCCGTCGATTACTTGATGAAGCCGGTCGAGCAGGATCGGCTGGCGCGCACCGTCGAGCGCCTGAAAGCTCGCCTGGTCGAGCCTCCGCCGGATCTGAACCAGATGCTGATGAAGCTCGCCGGCAGCATGAACGGCGGCACGCAGAAGAGCTACCTGAAGTGGATTCAGGCCAGCGTCGGCAACGCGATCCGCATGATCGCCACGCGCGAAATCCTGTTCTTCACCGCTGACGAAAAGTACACCCGGGTGCAGACCTGCGAGTTCGAGGCGCTGATCCGCAAGCCGATCCGCGAACTGGTGGCCGAACTGGACCCGGACGAGTTCTGGCAGATCCATCGCGCGACACTGGTGAAGGTGGATGCCATCGCAGCGGTAACGCGCGACGAGCGTGGTCATCTGATGGTGTCGGTACGCGGTAATCCGGAGAAGCTCGAAGTCAGCCGCAGCTTCGGCCATCTGTTCAAGCAGATGTAACCGGCATATTGCGGCTGCCGGCCCGGCGCCGCATCATGGTGTACCCGCTCCGCTCGGGGCCGGGGCTGCCGGGGGGCTGCCATGAACACATTGATCGACTCGTCTGCCGTGTCGTCCGCACGCCGCGGCTACGTCGCTGCGTTCGCCGTCAGCATCCTGCTGCTCGCCTGCGGGGGCGGCGGCAGCGATGCGCCCGCCCCTACGCCCCCAACACCACCGGAACCACCGCCAACGACGGCGCCCAAGGCCGTCGTATTGAACGACGCACTGAGTGCGCCGTGGGGACTCGCCTTTCTGCCCGATGGCCGCATGCTGGTCACGCAGAAGGCGGGGTCGATGGTGATTCTCAGCGCAGACGGCGCCACCGTGCAGGCCACGCTCAACAACCTGCCCGCCGTGGCGAACGCAGGCCAGGGTGGCTTGCTCGACGTTGCACTCGACCCGGATTTCGCCAGCACCCCCTGGATCTACTGGACGTACTCGGAGCCCGGCAGCGGCACCGAAGCCGGCCTTGCCGGCACCGCCGTGGCGCGCGGCCGCCTGGTCGGCGATGTCCTGCAGGACATCACGGTGATCTACCGTCAGGTGCCCAAGGTCAGTGGCAGCGGCCACTTCGGCTCACGCCTGGCGTTCCGCAGCGACAAGACGTTGTTTGTCACGCTCGGCGAACGCCAGAAGGGCAGCCCGGCGCAGGATCTGACCACCAGCCTCGGCAAAGTCATCCGCATCAACCGGGACGGCAGCATTCCCGGCAACAACCCGAACCTTGGCGTCGCCGGCGCACGCCCCGAGATCTGGAGCTACGGCCACCGCAATCCGCAGGGCGCGGCGATCCACCCGGACACCGGCGAACTGTGGGAAACCGAGCACGGCCCCCAAGGCGGCGACGAGCTGAACATCATCCGCGCGGGTAACAACTACGGCTGGCCAATCCGCAGCTACGGCTGCAACTACGGCGACCCGATCGGCGACACCTGCCGCATCGGCGGGGGCACCCATGCGCCGGATTACACCGAACCGGTCAGCTACTGGGTGCCCACGTCGATCGCCCCCGCCGGCCTGATGTTCTACACCGGCAACCGCTTCCCGGAATGGCGCGGCAACGCCTTCTTCGGCGCACTGGCCGGCACCGCACTGTGGCGCGTCGCCCTGACCGGCGGCCAGGAAACCTCACGGGAGAAGCTCTTCGAAACGCTCGGCCAGCGCATCCGTTGTGTCAAACAAGGCCCGGACGGCTGGCTCTACCTGCTGACCGACGGCGGGCAACTGGTTCGGATTGAACGCTGAGCCAGGTTCGCAGCAAGCCTTGAGGGCTGATGGCTCCGTCTCGCACCCACCAGCCCATAGGTCGAACGCTCTGATCAGATCGTTCGCCGACTGCGACGCGCGCTTCGTCGCGTTGCAGCTTCGTCCCGCCCCGCCACCGCGAACCGGCGCATGCCAATCGGGCAAGATTCCGGACAAGCGCTGACCTTCCGCAACACCTGAGGCGCCCGCGAGGGGTGTAGTGTCACTAACACGCCAACCCTGCCTACGAGGCCCTGATGGACTCGCCCCAATCCGCTGGCCGGAAACCGAACGGCACACGCCGACGCACCGCTGCAATTGTGCTTGCGATCATCGTCGCTGGGGCGGTTATGACCGTGCTGCTTAACCGGCCCAAGCCGATCGCGGTCACCGTTGCCGAGGTGCAAGCCGGTCGCGTCGAGGCGACTGTCTCCAACACGCGCGCCGGGTCGGTCACCGCCTGCCGCCGCGCCAAACTCGCGCCGCCCGCGGGCGGGCGCATCGGCACGCTGGCGGTGAAGAAGGGGCAGCGGGTGAAGGCCGGCCAGTTGCTGCTGGAACTGTGGAACGACGACTTCGTCGCCCGCGAACGGGTCGCGCGCGAGCAGCTGCAGAGCGCCCGCGCCCATGCGCGCGAGGCTTGCACTGTCGCCAATACCGCCGCCGCCAATGCACATCGCGCCCAACAGCTGCGGGACCAGGGCTTCCTGTCACCCGAGGGCATCCAGCGCAGCCAGTCCGAAGCGCAATCCACCGCCGCCGCCTGCGGCGCCGCCACCGCACAGATTGCCGAGGCCGAAGCGCGCATCAGTGCCTCACGCGCCGATACCGAACGGACCGTGCTGCGCGCACCCTTCGACGGCATCGTCGCTGAACTCAACGGCGAAGTCGGCGAGTACCTCACGCCCTCGCCGCCCGGCATCCCGACACTGCCAGCAGTCGACCTGATCGACGACAGCTGCCTTTACGTCAGCGCGCCGATCGATGAAGTGGATGCCGCGCGTCTCAAGCTCGGCATGAGCGCGCGCATCACGCTGGACGCCTTCCGCGAGCGCCACTTCAATGGCACCGTGAAGCGCATCGCACCTTATGTGCTCGCACTTGAAAAACAGGCCCGCACTGCGGAAGTCGAAGTGCATTTCACCGACACCGCCGACGCGCAGGCGCTGCTCATCGGCTACAGCGCCGATGTCGACATCATTGTCACCACCCACGACCCCGTTCTGCGCGTACCGACCGTCGCGGTGATGCCCGGCAACCGGGTGCTGGCGCTCGGCGCAGACGGCGTGCTGAAGGAAGTGAGCTTCAGCCCCGGTCTATCGAACTGGGAGTTCACCGAAGTCGCGAGCGGACTCGCGAAGGGGGATCGCATCGTGACCTCGCTGGATCGGGCCGGCGTGAAGGCGGGCGCGAAGGCGGAAGTTGAGGTGGGGAAGAAATGATGCGGCGTCCTCACGACGTGACGGACCGACATCGAGCCTCCCGCTGCCCGTCCCACGCGACAGGAACTGCCGTGCGAAGCCATGCTCCGATTGCGCAGTTGCGCCACACGCGCAGACGCAACATCCGGCGAATCGATAATCCTCGGCATCTTCATCCCCGAATGCCTGCCATGGAATATCTACCTCACCACGCTGCCACAATCGATAAGGTCATCGCTCACTTCGCGCCTCTCCCTGAAGTCGAGGCCATCCTGCTCGCTGGTTCGATTGCCCACGGTTTCGCCCGCCCGCAGTCTGACGTCGACATCCTGCTGGTCGTCGACTCGGCCCACTATGCCGAGCGTGTGGCACGGAGCGAGCTCACGCTGTACGAACCGGCACTCAGCACCTACGAGGGCGGCTATGTCGACGGCAAATTTGTCGACGTAGCTTTCATCCGCGACGTTGCGGCGCGCGGCAGCGACGCCGCACGCTATGCGTTCAAGGACGCGCAGATCCTCCACAGCCGCGTCGAGGGTCTTCCTGCGCTGCTGGCGGCAGCAGCGCGCTTCCCGGTCGAGCTCGCCGGCGCACGCCGCGACCGCTTTCTGGCCCAGTTCGAGGCGTGGCATTGGTACGCGCACGAGGCGCTGGCGCAGCAAAACCCTTACCTCTGCGCGCTTGCTGGCAGCAAGCTCGCATTGTTTGGCGCACGCCTGATCCTCAATGAACAGCAGCGCCTGTTTCCGTTCCACAAGTGGCTCCGTCGCGAACTCGAAATTTGCGAGGACAAGCCGGATCGCCTGATCGAGTACTTCGATGCGCTGTTCACTTCGCCCGGCGCTGCCGCTGTCGATACGTTCTACACAACGATCAAAGCCTTCCGCGACTGGCCGCAAGCGGCGCAACCGTGGCCGATGCAGTTCATGCAGGACAGCGAGTTGAACTGGCGCCACGGCTTCACGCCCGTCGACGATCTCTAGGCCCGAAAGCCCACACCATGCAGTCGCCACGCACCCCGCTGATCAGCCTCTCTGCCATCACCCGCCGCTTCACCGTCGGTGACGAGACGGTGCAAGCGCTGCGGGGGCTGGACCTGAGCATCGCGCAGGGCGAGTACATCGCGATCATGGGCCCGTCGGGCTCGGGCAAGTCGACGCTGCTGAACGTGCTGGGCCTGCTCGACCGACCCGACAGCGGACACTACCTGCTCGATGGCCGTGACGTGACAGGGTTGGATGACGACGCGCTGGCGCTGGCGCGGCGCGAGAAGATCGGCTTCGTGTTCCAGTCCTTCCACCTCGTGCCGAGGCTGTCGGCGCGCGAGAACATCGAATTGCCAATGGTGCTGGCCGGCATCGATCCGGCGGAGCGGGCCGGGCGCGTCGAGGTGCTGCTGCGCGACTACGGCCTTACGCCGCGCGCCGACCACCGGCCGAACCAGCTCTCTGGCGGGCAGTGCCAGCGGGTGGCGATTGCGCGCGCGATGGCGATGCGGCCCTCGCTGATCCTCGCCGATGAACCCACCGGCAACCTCGACCGGCACACAGGGCAGGATGTCATCGCCCTGCTCGAAGGCCTGCAGGCTGCGGGCGCCACGCTGATCGTTGTCACCCACGACCCGGAACTCGGCCGCCGCGCGCATCGGCAGCTACACATGGTCGATGGCGAGATCGTTCAGGACGGGAACTGAGATGAAACAGCCCCCACGCTCACTTCACCGCACCAGCGCCGGCTTTGCACAGCCGACCCGTTCCGCGAGCGCGAAGCAGTGCTTCGCGAAGTCCTCGCTCCACCCCCCCAAGGGGGCGCCTCAGCGCCTTCGGGCGGCCGGGCGGCGCTGAGATGCGCAACGGCGATCTGCTGCAGTACGCCGCGCGCGTGGTGCGCGGTGGTGTGGTGCGGACCACGCTGGTGCTGCTGGCGATGGGCATCGGCGTGGCGGCGGTGGTGCTGGTCAGCGCGCTCGGCGAGGGCGCGCGGCGTTATGTGGCCGACCAGTTCGGCGCACTCGGCACGAATCTGGTGATCGTGCTGCCGGGACGCTCGGAAACCGCCGGCGCCGGGCCTGCGATCGCGAGCGGCGAAACGACCCGCGACATCACGCTGGACGACGCGCTGGCGCTCTCGCGCAGCCTCGCGGTACGCCGCCTTGCGCCGCTGATCGTCGGCCTTGGCGCGGTGCGGGCGGCCGACGGCGCCGATGCCCGCGTGCGCGAAGGGCCGGTGCTTGGATCGACCTCGGACTTCCTCGCGGTGCGCAACATGACGCTCGCGCAGGGCGTGTTCCTTCCCGCGGGCGACCCGCACCATGCGCAGCCGGTTTGCGTGATCGGGCGCGATCTTGCCAAGGAGCTATTCGACACCCGCAGCGCGCTGGGCCTATGGCTGCGCATCGGCGACCGGCGGTTCCGCGTGATTGGCGTGCTCGGCAAACAAGGCACCTCGCTGGGGTTCAACACCGACGAAGTGGTGATCGTGCCGGTGGCGGCCGCGCAGGCGCTGTTCAACACCGAGGGCCTGTTCCGCGTGCTGGTCGAAGCCAAACATCGCGATCAGGTGCCGCAAGCCAAGGCCGACGCCGAGGCGATCCTGATGCAGCGGCACGAAGGCGAGCGCGATGTCACGGTGATCACGCAGGATGCGGTGCTGGCGACCTTCGACCGCATCCTCGGCACGCTGACGCTGGCGATCGGCGGCCTCGCGGCGATCAGCCTCGCGGTAGCGGGCATCCTGGTGATGAACGTGATGCTGATTTCGGTGGCGCAGCGGCGCAGCGAGATCGGGCTGCTGAAAGCGCTCGGCGCCACCGCAGCGGAGATCCGCCACATCTTCTTCAGCGAAGCGGTGCTGTTCGCGCTGGGCGGCGCGGCAGCGGGCGTGGCGGTGGGGCTGCTGGGTCAGCAAGCGCTGGTGGCCGCCTTCCCGAACATTCCTTTCTCGGCACCCTGGTGGGCGCTGATTGCCGCGCCCGTCACAGCTGTCGTCACGGCCGTCGTGTTCACCGTGATGCCCGCGCGCCGCGCAGCGATGCTCGATCCGGTGCAAGCCCTGTCGAGGCGATGAGGCAGGCCTGAGCATGCGTACCGCCGATCTCACCCGCTTCACGCTCAGCTCGCTCACTTCGCACCGGATGCGCACCGCGCTGTCGGCGCTCGGGGTGGCCGTCGGCATTGCTGCGGTGATTCTGCTCACGGCAATCGGCGAGGGGCTGCATCACTTCGTCATCGCCGAATTCACGCAATTCGGCACCAACCTGCTGACAGTGCAGCCGGGCAAGAGCCAGACGCACGGGGCGCCGCTCGGCGGCATCAACACGACCCGCCCGCTGTCGATCGACGATGCGATCGCGCTGCGCCGCGCAGCTTGGGTGCGGGTCACCGATCCGCTGGTGCAGGGCAACGCGGAACTGGAGTTCGGCAAGCGCACGCGCCGCGTGGCCTTGTACGGCGTCGGCCACCGGTTCCCCGATGCACTGCAGATGAAGGTGGCGAGCGGCCAGTTCCTGCCGGATGACGATCCGCGCAACGCACGCGCTTTCGCGGTGCTGGGCGCCAAAGTGGCTCGCGAACTTTTCCCCGGCCAGCAGCCGCTGGGCGCGCGTATCCGCGTTGGCAGCGAGCGCTACATCGTGGTCGGCGTCATGGCGCCCAAGGGCCAGATGCTCGGCTTCGATCTGGACGACACCGCCTACATCCCGGTCGGCCGCGCGCTGGACATGTTCAACCGCGACGGGCTGATGGAGATCCACGTCGTGTATGAGCCGACTGCACCGGTGGACGACGTCGTGGCGAGCATCAAGCAGTTGCTGACGACCCGGCACGGCGGAGAGGACTTCACGATCATCACGCAGCAACAGATGCTGGACGTGTTCGGCACCATCCTCGACACGCTGACCTTCGCCGTGGCCGCGATCGGCGGCATCTCGCTGCTGGTGGGCGGCGTCGGCATCCTCACGATCCTGACCATCGCGGTGTCCGAACGCACGGCGGAGATCGGCCTCTTGCGCGCGATCGGCGCCACACGGCGGCGCATCCTGTGGCTGTTCCTCGCCGAAGCGGCGCTGCTCGCGGCGATCGGCGGCGTCGCCGGGCTGGTGCTGGGCGGCGGCATCGCTGCGTTGCTGAAACTGGCGGTGCCGGCGCTGCCGGTGAGCGTGCCGTGGCTGTATGCGCTGCTGGCCGAGGGCGTGGCGGTGAGCGTGGGGCTGGCGGCCGGCGTGGCACCGGCGATCCACGCGGCACGGCTCGATCCGCTCGACGCACTGCGGGCCGAATAGCCACACCGAGAGCCGCGAATACTGTCTAGCCCCGGCCGATCGCGGTAGCATGGGCTACCCCTGCCTTGCGAGGCCGCCGATGCTGCTGCTCGCCCTGCGCCGAAATCCAATGTCCGCGATCGCCGCCGCCGTGGCGCTGTTCGTCGTGCTGGATATCAGCGTACTGGCGATCAACCTGTGGATCGCCCACGAGCTCGACCAGACCTCGATCGAGATCAACCTCGCCGGGCGCCAGCGGATGCTGTCGCAGCGCATGACCAAGGCGGCCTTGAAGAACGTCTCAGCGCCTGACGGCTCACGCATTGCGGCAAGCGAAGTCGAATTGCTCGATGCCGCCGTGCTGTTCGACGAGACCCTGCAAACCTTTGCCGACGGCGGCGAGCTGACCGCCGGCGACGGCCGCCGCATCCGCATGCAGGCCATGGAGGATCCGGTTGCGACCGAACTGGTGACCCAGGCCCGAACGCTGTGGCGCCCGATCATGCAGACGATCCGCAGCCTCGGCCTCGAAGGCGCAGCGCCGGCGCGGGAGCGGATCGCGCAGGCGCTGACCGACCACGAGGGCGAACTGCTCAACCTGATGAACCGGCTCACGACGCGGATCGAGACGGTATCGCTGGAGCGCACACGGGTCTTGCGCGGCATCCAGACCGGCGCCTTCGTTCTCGCGCTGTGCAACTTCGTGCTGGTGATCGTGCTGCTGATCGCACGCTATCGCGCCGCCAGCCTGCGCGGCGAGCAGTTGCAGGCAATGATCGACCAGATCGCAGCAGGCGTATGCCTGCTCGACGCACGGCAACACGTCACCGCAACCAATGCAGCGGCCACGACCATACTAGGCCGCCACGCGGACGAGATCGTCGGGCGCCGGGTCGACCACACGCTGCACGAGGATGCCGACCTCTGGCGCGGCGAACGTGCGGACGGCACGCCCTTTCACGTCGCGCTCAGCTACGGCGAGGTGAGCACCGAGCAGGGGCGGATTCCGCTGGTCACCCTGCTGGATATGAGCGAACGTGTCAGCGCCGAAGACCGGCTGCGTCAGCTCGCGCTGCACGATGCGCTGACCGGCCTGCCCAACCGGCGCATGCTGGACGACCGGCTGCAGATTGCCCTGGCGCAAACGCAACGCGCCAAACACAAGGTCGGCGTCGCCATGGTCGATCTCGACGGCTTCAAACCGATCAACGACCGCTACGGCCATGCGGTGGGCGACAGCGTGTTGCAAGCCGTGGCGCAGCGTCTGGCGGCCTGCGCGCGCGCAGGTGACACCGTGGCCCGCCTGGGTGGCGACGAGTTTGTCTGTGTCTTCTGCGATCTGGACGACCGCGCCGAACTGGACGCCCTTGGCGCACGCTTGCTCGACGCATTGGGGCAACCGCTCGCCCTCGGGGAGGTCAGCGTTCCCCTTTCCGCCAGCATCGGCGTGGCGCTCGCGCCAGATGACGCCACCAGCGTGGAACCCTTGCTGAGAGCTGCCGACCGCGCGATGTACGTGGCCAAGAACGCGGGTGGCCGGCGCGTCGCGCACAACCGCTGAAATTTCCTCCCTGGACGACGCTCAAGTCTTGCAGGCGCTTGCCGCTAATCGTTACGGCAAGCAAAGCCGCACAGCGGCGCGAGCTCGGGATCTTTAACCGGCGGGACTTGCCGGACAAAGTGGGTAGCGGGGGCTGCCCGGTATCAATCTAGGGGGAAACATGAAAAAACGCATCGCAACGGCGGTCGCGCTGGCGCTCGCCGGGCCGGCCTGCGCCGCAGATGGCCAGTTCGACTGGCTATCGTTCTCGGGCTTCGGCACCTTGGGCGCCTCGATGACCGACGACAAGGCTGTCGGATTCCGGCTGCCGACCCAGAAGAACGTCGAAGCCGATGAATGGGCCACCGACATCGATTCCAAACTCGGTGTGCAGCTTGATTTCAACCGCGGCGGCACCATCAGCGGCGTGCTGCAGGTGATCGGCGCGCAACGCAACGAGGGCAAGTACGAGGCAGAAGTTGAATGGGCCAACGTGATGTGGACCATCAACGAGAACTGGCGCGTACGCGCTGGTCGTATGGTGACACCGGTGTTCCTGCAGTCCGATTCGCAGAACGTCGGCTACTCGATGATCCCCGCCCGCTATACGCAAGAGATGCTGGGCAACTACCCGCTGAGCCGCCATGACGGTGCCGAGGTCATCTACGGCCGCGAAGTCGGTGCTGGGCGCCTGCAAGTCCAGGCCTTTGGCGGGGTCACGAAGTACAGCACCGCCGCGTTCGACTTCAAGGCCGACGCGATCTACGGCGCAGCCGCCACCTACAGCATCGGCCCATGGACTTTCCGTGCCAGCGGCACCGGCGTCAATCTGAAGGTCACCGGGCAAGGTGCCGACAACCTCACCGCGGTGGCCAACGGCCTCGCGGCGGTACCGTCAGCACTCTGCGCGAATTGCGCCGAGGAATCGCAGAAGTTCAAGGACATCGTCGAGGGCTCGGGCGGCAGCTTCTTTGGCCTGGCCGCGACCTACGACGAGGGCGACTGGTTCGCGCAGGCCGAGTACGGCATCCGCAACGGCAGCGCGGTGATCCCGGACACCTCCGGCCTGATGCTGCTCGGCGCTTACCGCTGGAAGACGCTGACGCCCTACATCGGCTATTCGTACTACACCACCTCGGCGCCCGAGGGCCAACAGCTCACCGTGGCGAGCGCATCGCCCGTGTCAGTCAAAGGCCTCGCGGCGGCGGTGAACGGCATCTACGATAGCTTCGCGACCGATCGCTCGGTGATCACCATCGGTACCCGCTGGGACTTCTATCGCAACGTGGCATTGAAGCTGCAGGCCGAATTCGTGCAGCACGAGTACGAGAACAAGGCAATGGGTGGTTCATGGCCGCGTGTCGCAGGGACAACCTACGACGGCAAGGTGAACCTCTACACCGCCACGCTCGATTTCGTGTTCTAGGAGGCCGACCA
Organism: Niveibacterium sp. COAC-50; assembly: GCF_013184235.1. Classification (NCBI taxonomy): domain Bacteria; kingdom Pseudomonadati; phylum Pseudomonadota; class Betaproteobacteria; order Rhodocyclales; family Rhodocyclaceae; genus Niveibacterium; species Niveibacterium sp. COAC-50. Next base: position 1,095,386 of record NZ_JABCJM010000002.1, on the reverse strand, counting down.
TGACAAGCATGCGAAAGCTCTGTATCGCCGCCTTGCTGGCCGGTCTGCCGTGGGTCGCCAATGCCGAGGTGGTTGTCGCCGCTGGCGCGAAGTCGCCGCTTGCTGGCCTGAGCAAGGCACAGGTAGCGGATGTCTTCATGGGCAAGGCGAAAAGCGTTGGCGGCAACCCCGCCAAGCCCATCGACTACAACGGTTCGCCAAAGGATGAGTTCGCCAACGGCATCATTGGCAAGACACCGGACCAGCTCAAGGCCCACTACGCCAAGCTCCAGTTCACCGGCCTCGGTGGCGCCCCGAAGGAAGTCGGCTCGCTGGCGGAAGCCAAGAAGATGGCGGCGGACGACCCCTCGGTGCTGATCTACCTTGAGAAGGGTCAGATGGACGGTTCGCTGAAGGCTGTGTTCCCGTAAGCAGCGTCGCGAAGCACAAAGAAGAAGGCCCGCAGATTGCGGGCCTTCCCTTTTTCGGGGGCCGGCACTGGGCCCCTCGGACGACACCGTTTCAGATGCGGTACTTCGCGACCGCCTCCTGCATCTGGTTGGCGAGCGACTTCAACGCATGGGCTGCTTCCGATGTCTGCGCTGCCGACGCGTTGGTTTCTTCGGACACCTGGGCAATCCGCTCCACCTGCTGCGCGATGTTGGTCGACGCCGCGCTCTGCTCGCGGATGGCGTGGGAAATGTCGCCCACCATATTCACCACCTGCGCCGAACTGCTGCGGATCTCCTGAATCGCAGTGCCGGCTTCAGTCGCTTGCTTGACTCCGACCTCGACGCGATCCACGACACCACGCATCTGATCCACCGCGCCCTCGGCGCTGCTCTGGATCCGCCCGATCAAGGTGCTGATCTCCTGCGTCGAATGCGCGGTGCGTTCGGCGAGCTTGCGCACTTCGTCTGCCACCACGGCAAACCCCCGGCCCTGCTCGCCGGCGCGGGCAGCCTCGATGGCCGCGTTCAAGGCCAGCAGGTTGGTCTGATCGGCCACTTCCTTGATCACCGTGACGACCGCATTGATGCTCAGTGCCTCGGACGCGAGCACCTCGATCTTCTGCGCAGCTTCGTGCACCCGATCCGCGATGCCGTTGATCTCGCCGACGGTGCCGTTGATCACGCCTTCGCCTTGCTGCGCACGCTCGCCGGATTGGCGCGATTCGACCGCCGCATCGTTGGCGCGATCCGCCACATGGTTGATGCTCACCGTCACCTGCTCGACCGTCGCCGCCATCGCGCTCGACGCATCGCTCGCAACCCGCGCACCATCCAGCATTTCCTGCGCCGCGTGGGCGACGTCGCCAGCCTGCCGCGTCACGCCCTCCGAGGCGGAAAGAATCTCGCGGAAGCTCGCCTGAAGCTTGTCCAGCAGGCGGTTGAAGGCCTGCACGGTCAGCCCGATCTCGTCGTGGCTGCGCACCGGCACGCGGCGGGTGAAATCGAGTTCGCGCTCGATGGCCTCCACGGTTCGCTCCATCGAGGCCAGCGGAATCTTCACCGCGCGGATCACGAACACGCCGAAGGCCAGCAGCACCACGATTGCCGCCAGGTTCACGCCGATGCTCACCATCTGCGCGGTCTGCTGCGTGCTGTTCACCCGTGCTTCAGATTCGCGGAAGCTGTCGCCGTTGTACTTTGTGATCTTCGCCAGCGTCGCCTCCAGCTCCGCCGCCGTCGGCATCACCTTGCTGAACATCAGCGTGGTGGCTTCGTCTGCCTTGCCGCCCACCGACGCCTCTGCGGTTGCGTGGTAGGCATCGATGTACGCCTTGAAGTCTGCCTTGAGCTTGTCGTAGAGCTTTCGATCCTGCTCATCGCTGACCAGCGGCTCGTATTTGGCGATCAGCTTCGCGCCTTCGTCTTCGGTCAGCTTTGCCTTTTCGGCGAAGGCCTTTTTCAGGTCTGCGTCCTGCTCCATCAGCAGCGAGAGCAGTTGCGAGCGCAGGTCGCGGTAGTTGTTTCCGATGTCGCCGATCAGCATCAGACTCGGCGCCGCATTGGTCGTCAGCAGGTTGACCTCGCCGCGGATCTTCGCGAACGATGCAAAGGAAATCCCCCCGATCGTCAGCAGCGACGCCACCGCGATGGCGAGCATCAGCATCAGCCGTTTTGTAATCGACATGTTTTGGTCCGTCGTGGAATCAAGCGATGCAGGGCAGGCATGTGCTTGCCGCCCGGGCCCCCACCCGCGCGACAAAGCCCTCAAGGCGCGCCGCCTGTGGCGACACGCGAACAGCCCGGGCGCACCCACCCCCTTCCCAGACCGCTTACGCCCTTTCACGGCAGATGCTGCAACAACTTTAGCGGCAGAAACGAACACCGCTGCGCGCGATGGCACAATCCGAATCCCTAACCGTCAGGATGGTTCGCATGTCGCACCCGCTACCCCCCTTGTCCCTGCTCGAAACGCGCATCCTCGGCGTGCTGGTCGAAAAGGAACATACGGTTCCCGACACCTACCCGCTTTCGCTCAACGCGCTGGTCGCAGGCTGTAACCAGAAGACCAGCCGTGACCCGGTGATCGACGCCAGCGACGCCGATGTGCTCGAAGCGCTCGACAGCCTGCGCAGCCACACGCTGATCATGGAAAACTCCGGCGGCCGCGTCAGCCGCTACAGCCACAACATCGCCCGCGTGCTGCAAGTGCCGTCGCAAGCGGTGGCGCTGCTCACCGCGCTGATGCTGCGCGGGCCACAGACGGCCGCCGAGCTGCGTGCCAACTGCGAACGCCTGCACCGCTTCGCCGATGTGTCGTCGGTCGAGGCCTTCCTCGCCGAACTCGCTGAACGCCCGGCTGGCGCCTTGGTCGTGGAGTTGCCACGCGCACCCGGCGCTCGCGAGAACCGCTGGGCGCACCTGCTCTCCGGCACGCCAGCAATGCCCACGACAAGCGCGACCCCCGCGAGCGGTGGCGCCGCACGCGACCCCTTGCTGGCCGACCGCGTCGCCCGCCTTGAAGACGAAGTGGCAACGCTGCGCAAGCAGCTCGCACGCCTGTACGAGAAGCTGGGCGAATCGCCCGACGACGCGGCGTGATCTGCCCCTCGGACGAGTTGCCGGCCGGCGTAGCCGCGCCACGCCTGGCCAACCAGCTGCTGCACGCCAGCGGCGGCCTGCGCTGGCACCTGACAGCGCTGCGCCATCGACGCCGCGCCTGGCAGCCGTTCTGTGAGTGTGTGTCGCGTTGGCTGGCCGGCTGGCAGCCGGCGCGGGACAAGCTGTTGCTGGTCGGCCCCAGCGCCGGCTGGACACTGCCCGAAGCGTTCGTGCAGCGCTTTCGTGAAGTCCGCGTACTCGAACCCGACCCGCTTGCACGCCTGCTGCTGGCGCGGCGCCTCGCAGCGAGCAGGCCGCACTTCGACACGCTGGATGCGTTTGCGCCGGGCGGGCTTGCCGCGCTGCGTGAGCGCTACGCCGACCATGCGATCCTGTTCTGCAACGTGCTCGGCCAGCTCGCTCCGGACGAAGAAAGCGCGGCCTGGTGCGCCGAGCTGCGCGCCACGCTGGCACCACTCGCATGGGCCAGCTGGCACGACATCGCGTCGTCAGCGCGGGCGATCGACGCGCCCGACGAACAACTCGTTCCCGCGCATACCGGGTTCGACGCCCTGCTCGGCCGATTCTGGCGCGGTGGCACGCTGACGGTCAGCGACCACGGCAGCCTCACGCTGGCAGGCGGCGACTCCTTCCGCTGTGTTGGCTGGGTCTTGCGCCCTGGCCAGCACCATCTGGTGGGCTGGGTCAGCCACCAGCCGGAGGCCGACTGATGGACTGCCGCGCAGGCTGCGCCGCGTGTTGCATCGCGCCGTCGATCTCGTCGGCAATCCCCGGCATGCCTTCGGGCAAGCCGGCCGGCGTACCCTGCGTGCAGCTCGATGCGCAGCTGCGGTGCAAACTCTTCGGTGACCCGCGCCGCCCGGCCGTCTGTGGCGGACTACAGCCTTCTGGCGAAATGTGTGGCGACGACCGCGCCCACGCGCTGCAGTATCTGACCCGCCTGGAAGTCGCCACGCGCGGCGACTGAGCGCGTCGGCGTCAGTTGGTCCGGCCCGAATGCGCCGCACCACGCTGCTGGCGCTTCGCGACATACATCCGGCGATCGGCAAGGTCGACCAATGCATCGACGTCGCAACCATCGTCCGGCATCAGTGCATGGCCGATGCTCGCGCCCACTTCGATGACGCGCCCTTCGAACATCAGCGGCGAGCCGAGCGCGGACTCGAGCCGCGCGACGGCGGCCTTTGCGCCCTCGGGCGAATCGACCGGATCGAGGATCAACGCAAATTCGTCCCCCCCCAGCCGCGCCGCCAGATCCGACTGGCGTGCGCAGGCTTTCAGGCGACGCGCGAACTCGACGATCAGCGCATCGCCCGCGCGGTGGCCCAAGCCATCATTGATCTGCTTGAGGCCGTTGAGGTCTGCCACCAGTACGCCGGCGCGCATGCCCTCGCGACCTGCGAGCACGCCGATCCCTCGCAGGCGGTCCATGAACAGCGACCGATTGGCGAGGTCGGTCATCGCATCGTGGGTGGCGCGGTAGAACAGCGCGTCGGTGTCGTACTTCGCGGCATGAAACATCGCCGCCGCCACATGTTCGGCAAGCAGGTCGAGCAAGCGCTGATCGGATTCCGTGAACCCCGCTACGCGGGCTGACATCGCCTTGAGAACGCCCACCGTGCTGTCGCCGTATCGCAGCGGCAACACGATCATCGAGCGCAGGCCAATGCGCTGGCAGGCGGCCTGGTCGGCCCGCGAATCGAGCTCGGTGTCGTCACAGCGCACCGCTTGCCCGAGCGCCACACACGCACCCGACAGGCTCTGCCCACGCGCCAGGTGCAGCCCGAGAAAGCGCTGAGCAATCCCCGCACTCGCCCGATAGACCATGTCGTCACCCTCGGCGAGTTCGATGGCCGCGCCATCAGCGCCGATCAGACTCAACGTGCGCTCGACCGCATGTTGCATGACGCTGCCCAAGTCGGCGCCAAGGCGGGCGATTTCGGTCTGGATCGCGATGATCTCCAGCAGCTTGCCCGTTGAGAACATCCTTCCCCCTTTGTTTGGCCGACCGATGCGCTCCGCCTCTTCTTCGTTTATAGCGGATTGCGGCAAGGACGGGTGGCACTGTTCACCTGACTTGGCACATGTCGGCCGCGCCGCTCGCATGGCAGAGTGGCGCCCATGATTCGCTATCCCTCCCCCTTGCGCGCCGGCGCGCGTGTCGCGGTGACCGCTCCCTCGTCCGGCGTTGGCGCTGACTGCCATCGCCGGCTTGATCTCGCGCTCGCCTGGTTGCGACAGCAGGGCCTCGTGCCGGTCGAAGGCCACTGCCTGCGCACCCAGCACAAGCAGGCAAGTGCGCCTGCACCACATCGCGCCGCCGAGCTGATGCATTGCCTGCTCGCGACGGAGATTGCCGCCGTGATGCCGCCCTGGGGCGGCGAGCTCGCGATCGAAGTGCTGCCCCGCCTCGATTGGACTGCGCTCGATGCCGCAGCGCCAACCTGGCTGCTTGGCTACTCCGATACATCGACCCTGCTAATGGCCCTGACCCTCAGGCTGCGTTGGGCTACCGCACACGGTGCCTGCCTGATGGATCTGGTGCCGGGCCAGCATGATCCGCTGATCGGCGGCTTGCTGCCGGCGCTGGCCACCGCGCCGGGCGGGCGCTTCACGCAACGCAGCTCCACTGCGTGGCAAGCCGACTGGGGTGACTACACGATCCACCCGGAGCGTGTATTCGCACCGCAGATCCCCACCCGGCTCGCGCTGCTGGATGTAAACCCCGGCCGTGCGGTGCGTTTTTCCGGGCGCCTGATCGGCGGTTGCCTGGACACCGTCCGCAACCTTGCCGGCAGCCCCTGCGGCGATGTACCGCGTTTCGTGCGGGATGCTGGCGATGCCGGCGCAATCCTGTATTTCGAGAACTGCAACCTGCGCCCGAGCGAGTTTCTGTGCGTGCTGCAAGGGCTCAAGCTCGCCGGCTGGTTCGACGGGCTTGCGGGCGTGCTGGTCGGCCGCAGCAGCGCCGGCGACGTACGCACCGCGGAATGGCTGAACCAGCGCGAAGCACTGGTTGCCGGGCTGGCGGATCTGCCTTGCCCGGTGATCATCGGCTGCGACATCGGCCACATGCCGCCGCAGTGGCTGCTGGTGAACGGCGCGCTGGCCGAAGTGCGCTACGCCGAGGGCGCCGCGGAGATCGAGCAACGCTTCGTCTAGGCGCCGCCACCGTCAGTGATTGCAGCGCGGCCGCGGGTTCTGCCGCCGAGGATCAGTTCGCTTTCTTGCAGACCATCTCCGGCGCCTCGTAGCCCCAGACCACGCGCACCTCGCCCTGATGCTCGGCGAGCGTTTCATTGCGTCCCTGGTAGCGGGGGCCGCTGCCGCTGACTTGCTGGAACATCAGTGAGCTGCTGTCACCGCGCTCTGCGATCAGCGTCGACGGTTCGGTCTTGAAGTAGGTCACGACCAGCTCGTTGGCGGGGTTCCCGTCACAGGCGAAGCGCAGCGGCCCGATGCTGTCGACCAGGCGGTAGCGCGCCTGCAGTTCGGCGATGCGCCGCTGATACTCGTTCTCCACACAGGCATGCGCGTTGTCGCTCTTCCAGCAGTCGTCGCGCCCCTTCACCCAGCCGCGTTGCTCAGCCTTGAGGGTGTTCGGCTTCTGGTTCTTCGCCTTGGCCGTGGCGGCGGCATAGACCGAAGCCAGCTTTCGATCCAGCGCGGACAAGCCCGTGTCTGCGCACACCATGGCTTCGATACTGCCCGCCTTGACGTTCGTGCACGGGAACGACGGCCCCTGCGCCGCCGTAGCGTTGCCCGCTGCAACGAGACCCAGCAGCGCCAGACATGCGCCGAGATGAACCTTTCCGTGTGTCGAAGACATCGTTGACTCCTTTCGCAAGGCGGGCACCGTCGCCCGCTCTGATTTTGTTAACGAGCGCTGCATGCTGTCACGATGCGGCTGGCGAACCAGCCCCTTCGGGGCCATCGGTTTTGCGTTGCGCGCCATCGCAAGCGTAGCCGACGCGTCTTCGCGTTGAAGCTGGATTGTCGGATCAAAAGCCCGCGCGGGCCACCTTCACTTTGCTGGCGAGTGCAGCGCAGAATGCCGTCGATCGCTTATCGCCAACCCAGGGAGCGCCGCATCATGGCCGTACGCATCGTCAGACTCGGCAGCCCGCGCGGCGCCAACGAAGGCATCCGCATCGGCACCGTGCGTCGCCCGCCACGCGGCGTGCCGAAGACTGAATTCGCGTCGCAGAACTGGTACGACGTGTGGTTCCCCAATCTGGCACCCAGCGTCGAAACCATGAAGCTCGGCCAGCAAGCCTCGACGCCGGCCGAATGGGCGGCCTTCATCAAGAAGTATCGCGCCGAAATGAATACGCCCGAAGCGAGCCACGCGCTCGCCCTGCTCGCCGCGCTCTCGCGCCAGAGCGACTTCTCGGTCGGCTGTTATTGCGAGGACGAAGCCCACTGCCATCGCTCGGTGCTGCGCGAACTACTGGCCGAAAAGGGGGCGCTGCTGGCGGAAGCGCCTGACGGTTGAGCCGCGGGCGCCGGCACCTCACGCCGCGCAGCCCCGGCGCCTTTCTTGATGCACGACGCATTGCGCAAAACCGGGTTTGCTAGATTGGAGACATGTCGGATCAACACCGATCGCCCCGCAGCCTGCTCTTCGTGCCGTGGATCATTCTTGTCCTCGGGCTGGCGCTGACTTATGCGCTGCAGCACAACGCCAGGGAAGCGAGCCGGCATGAGCTGCACGATGAGTTCGAATTGCGCGCCGCAGGCATCGTCGACGATATCCAGCGACGCATGCGCACCTACGAGCAGGTGCTGGAAGGCGCCAGCGGTTTGTTTGCCGTATCACCGCAGGTCGAGCGCGAGCAGTTCATCACCTACGTCCGCGCGCTGAAGCCCGAAGGCAAATATCCGGGCATCCAGGGCGTCGGCTTTGCGCAACTGATTGCGCCGCAGGACAAAGCGCGGCATGTCGCGGCGGTGCGCGCCTCGGGCATTGCGGACTACGACATCCGACCCGCCGGCGAGCGCGAACTCTACACCGCCATCGTCTATCTGGAGCCCGCGAACTGGCGCAACCAGCGCGCGATCGGCTACGACATGTACGCAGAGCCGGTGCGCCGGGCCGCCATGGCCGCCGCACGAGACGAGGAACGCACGCGGATCTCCGGCCGCGTCACGCTGGTACAGGAAACCAAGGATCAGGTGCAGCCAGGCTTCCTGATGTACCTGCCGGTCTATCGCCCGAATGCCCCGCACCAGACGCTCGACGAGCGCCGCGCAAATCACCTTGGCTGGGTCTACGCGCCGTTCCGCATGTACGACCTGATGGCTGGCATTCTCGGCACCGAACAGGGCGAAGTCAGCAAGCTGCTGGATCTCGAAATCTATGACGGCGATCGCGTCGACGCCCCCGCGCTGATGTACGACTCGGACCATCACGCCGCTTCGGTGGCTGCACCACTCTTTCGCTCGACGAAGACGATCCCGCTATTCGGTCAGCCCTGGACAATACAGGTCAGTTCGCTGCCCGCCTTTGAGGCCCGGCTGGCGAGCGAGGCCGCCAACATCCTTGCGATTGCGGGCACTTGCGGCAGCACACTGCTGGCCCTCGTCGTGTGGTTGCTGGCAAGCGGGCGCGTGCGCGCACTGACCCTTGCCGGCAACATGACCGACGAACTGCGCGCGAGCAACCTTGCACAGATCCGGCTCAACCGTGCGCTGCGCCTGCTGAGCGATTGCAACACGACGCTGGTGCACGCCGACGACGAGTACAAGCTGCTGGCCGAGGTCTGCCGCCTGTGTGTCGATCGCGGCGGCTATCTGATGGCCTGGGTCGGCTATGCCGAGCATGACGACGCGAAGAGCGTGCGACCGATCGCACAGTCCGGCTACGAAGACGGCTACCTCGACGGCGTGAACATCAGCTGGGCGGACAACGAGCGCGGCCGCGGGCCGACCGGCACCGCGATCCGCTCCGGCAAGACCTGCGTCAATCAGGACGTGCTCACAAATCCCGGTCTTGCGCCCTGGCGCGAAGCCGCGATCCAGCGCGGCTACCGCTCCAGCATCGCCCTGCCACTGATCGGCAACACGCACCTGCTTGGCGCGCTGACGATCTACTCCCGCGAGCGAGACGCCTTCGACAAGGAAGAGGTATCGCTGCTGGAAGAGCTCGCCACCGATCTTGCGTACGGCATCGTGACACTGCGCACCCGCGCAGATCACGCCGCAGCCAAAGAGCAGGTCGAATTCCTCGCGAACTTCGATCCGCTGACCCAGCTGCCCAATCGCATGCTGCTGCGCGATCGCTTCGAGCAGGCCGCGCAGCTCGCCGAGCGGGACGGCACGGCGCTCGCGATGCTGTACCTCGATCTCGATCACTTCCAGCAGATCAACGACAGCCTCGGCCATGAGGCCGGCGACAAGGTGCTCGGTGTGGCCGTCGAGCGTCTGCGGCATTGCGTGCCCGCTGCGGCAACGATCAGCCGGTTGGGCGGCGACGAATTCGTGATTCTCTTGCCGACGCTGCATGACGCCACCGATGTCGGCACCCTCGCGAATGCGATCCACGACATGTTCGCCGAGCCGGTAACGATCGACGGCAACCCGCTGACCGTCAGCTTCTCGATCGGCGTGAGCCTGTACCCGAATGACGGGCAGGACTTCGACACGCTGCTCAAGCGCGCCGACACCGCGGTCGACTGCGCGAAGGAAGCCGGGCGCAACACCTACCGCTTCTTCAAGCGCGACATGAACCCGGATCTGCTGGCACAGATGCGCATCACCGGCGCACTCCCGGGCGCCTTGAAGAACCGCGAATTCCTGCTGCACTACCAGCCGCAGGTCGATCTCCACAGCGGGCGCATTGTCGGCGTCGAGGCGCTGGTGCGCTGGCAGCACCCGGTCGAGGGCTTGATCGCGCCGGGCCGCTTCATCCCGCTCGCCGAACGCAGCGGCTACATCGTGCAGCTTGGCGAATGGATCCTGCGCGAAGCGTGCCGGCAGGCCAATGCGTGGCGGGCCCGGCATGAACATGCGCCGATCGTCGCGGTGAATTTCTCGGCGCTGCAGTTCAGCCGCGGCAGCGTGGTCGACTGCGTGACCGGCGCGCTGGCGGAGTCCGGCCTGCCGGCGGAGTTCCTTGAGGTGGAACTCACCGAGTCCCTGTTGCTGCAGGATATGGAAGCCACGATGACGACCCTGCATGTGCTCAAGGGGCTTGGCGTGAAGCTCTCGATCGACGACTTCGGCACCGGCTACTCGAGCCTTGCCTATCTGAAGCAGCTGGCGGTGGACAAGCTGAAGATCGATCAGTCCTTCGTGCGCGACATGCTCAGCGGCGCCGACGGCGAGTCGATCGTGAAGGCCATGATCCAGCTCGGCCACGCGCTCGATCTCGAAGTGATTGCCGAGGGCGTCGAGACCAGCGCACAGCTTGGCTTCCTGCGCGCGGCCGGCTGCGATCAGGCGCAGGGCTACCTGTTCGGCCGCCCCGAGCCCGCCGCGGCACTCGACGCGCTGCTCACGCGCGGGGTCGTGCCGCTGCCGTAGCGGGCAAGCTCAGCGCGGCGCGCGATATGCGGAGCGCACCGGCACCTTGACCCATTCGCCACCCTTGAACTGAACGCTCTCGGTCACGCCGTTCATGGCGGCGAGCACGGCGGCCGCCACCGAGCCTCCCGCCCGCTTCGACACCGCGGGCAGGGTTTCGCCGCTGCGTGCGCCCAGCACGCGCAGGCGCAGCTCCGAGATCGACGCGCGCTCGTTGTCGCTCAGCGGCCGCAGGCTGTCTGCAATGCTGCGCACCAGGGCACGCTGGCTATCGGGCGCGAGGCCGATCATCTGATAGATCTTGTGATCCATCACCAGCCACAGGAAGTACAGGTGCACCGGCTCCTTGCCGCTCTTGTCGGTGAGGTAGAGCGCCTGCGCCGGCAAGCCGCCCGCTGTTTTGCCCTCGATCTGCTGCGGCGTGCTGCGGTACTTGCGTGCCAGCTTCTCGGAAAACGCCTTCGCGATCTTCGGCAGATCTTCGGCCGTGCCGTCGCCGGCGAGGCCGAACGCGGCGATGCCATCCTTCGTCGGCGCCATCGCGTTCACCGTCTTGCGCGTGTTCTCGACCAGCCAGCCCTTCGGAAACACCAGCCGGAAGCCCAGCGCCGGATGCACGAAGGTTTGGTCATGCACAAGCCCTTCGGTCGGGTCCGGGCCGATCAGCAGACCATCGAGCTTCTTCATGAAAGCCGCTTCATCGGCCGCCACATGAGGCGCCGCGGTGGGCGTCAGTTTCGCCGCATTGCGGCTCAGCGTGGCCACGCGCTCCGGTGTCGAGGGATGACTGTCGAAGAAGGTCGGCGCGCGCTTCTCTTCCGTCATCGTTTCGATGAAGTGCTCCATGCGGTCGAGAATGGATGCGATGGCCTGCGGGTCGTAGCCGGCAGCAGCGGCGAGCGGCTGGCCGAGCGCATCGGCTTCGCGCTCCTGGTCGCGGCTGTATCCGGCGGCAACCGCTTCGAAGGGCTTGCCGGCCAGCGTGGCGAGGTCATCGCTGATGATGCCGCCGACCAGCTCGCCCGGCAGCGCGAGCAGACCGAGCCGCCGCTCCTTCTTCATCTGCCGCACCGAATGGCGACGCTCGACGTGCTGGATCTCATGCCCGAGCACGCCAGCGAGTTCATCCTCCGAACGCAGCAGCGACAGCAAACCGCGCGACACATAGATGTAGCCGCCGGGCACCGCAAACGCGTTCGGCTCCACCTGGTCCACCACTGCGAATCGGTAGTTGAACTGGCGATTCGGCAGCGCCGCAGCAACACGCTGGCCCACGCTATCCACGTAAGCGGTCAGCGCGGGGTCGTCGACCAGCCCCATGTCGTTCGCGACCGACTGGGCCGCCTGCTGCCCCATCTGCCGATCAACCTCGGTGCTGGGCATTCCGACACAGGCGGTCAGCACGACCGCCGAACACATTGCAGCGAACAGTTTCTTTTGCATGGCGCCTTCCGTGCGCGTAGTCACTCTGGCCGCGATCCGATGTGCCGCATGGCACGCGGACTTGCGAGCTCACTCGAAGGCGTGAGTTTAACGAGCGCCACGGCCGATGACACGATCAGGCGTACCGGGAGCCCGACACACCGATCGCCAACTGACCCACTCATCCAGCTTGGCCCGACACGGCATCGTGTGCGCACACACCTGACGGGCAGCCGTCGGCCACCCCGGCGGACGCAGTGACGCCGAGCGTGTGCGGCGCTTCCAGCAAGGCACCGATCAGCGCGCCAACCTGCAGATCGTCGGCATGGCCAAACAGGATCGAACGAAGCCGCCCGGCGCGATCGATGATGATCAGGCTCGGTGTGCCGCGCAGCCCGTAGGCCTGCATCGTGAGCGGGATCGGCGAATCGGCGGCGGGCTGATCCACTGCGATCGGAAAATCCAACCGGTATTCATGAATGAAGGCCGCCAGCGCGGCCTCGGTCATCACCGCATGGTGCTCGAACACGCTATGCAGGCCGATCACGCTGACGGCTCGCGTACGGAAGCTCTGGGCAATACGCTGGGCTTGCGGCAAGCCGTGTGCGACACAGCCCGGGCACAGCATTTGAAAGGCGTGCAGTACGACAACCCGGCCGCGCAACGATTCGAGCGTAAGCGGCGACGCCACGTTGAACCAGCGGCTGACGTGCAGGGGTGCTGCCAGGGTAAGGGGTGCGTTCATGGTGTGCTCCATGCAGGCGGACGGCGGCATGCATCTGCGCCGCCCGCCCACCGATCAGGCGGCGTGACGCAGGCGCACCGGTGCAAAATCCAGCGGCACGGCGAACGCCAGGTTCACGTAGTTGGTGAAGAGGTTCAGCGCGACATGGGCCAGGATCTCGACGATGTGTTCGTCATCGAAGCCCGCCTCGCGCAACGCCGCGAGGTCGGCCGCATCGGCGCGGCCACGCGCATCGACCAGCTTCAATGCAAAGCGCAAAGCCGCAGCGGTGCCTGGATCGTCCGACTCGCCGGACTGCGCCGCACGCATGGCGTCCGCGCTCAGGCCGGCGCTGCGCCCAAGTGCCGTGTGGGCCGCGAGGCAGTAGTCGCAGCCATTGCGGTCGGCCACCGCGACGGCGATCTGCTCACCCAGGCGCGCACCGACCACGCCACCTCCCAGCGCAGCGAAGGCACCCCACATGCTCTGCAAGGCCGCTGGCGCGTTGGCCACGGCACGGAACATGTTGGGCGTGCTGCCGAAGGCCTGAGTGATGGAATCGAGCAGCCCCTTGCTGGCGGGTGCGGCGGCGGCCGGATCTACGAGGGGAATGCGGGACATGTCTTGCTCCTTGCGAGGTGAGGTCGGGTCGGAAAACGCAGCGCAACGTTGGCGCTCAGAACTGCCCATCGCGCACATAGGGGTGGCTCCAGAGAATGGTTTGCAGCAGCACCGCCTTGACCCAGGCGGCGTGCATCCGCTCGACCTCGCTCGGCGAAGCGCCCTTGCTGGCCAGGAACGGTTTCAAGGTGGTGGTGACCGGAATCGTCAGCGCGGAGAGGTAGCGGAAGTCGATTTGCGCAACGCTCCTGGCGCTATCCGTGCGGTTCTTCTTCAGCCGCGAATGACGCAGGCCGATTTCGTACTGGTAATCGAGCCAGCGCTGGTCATAGTTCGCGTCCGCGGTGTCGAGAATCCACTGGCCGAAGCGCTTCCGCACCGCGGCCAGATAGGCAGCGTCCGGCTTGCCGGCGGCGTCGCTGAAGTAGCGAAGCAGCTCCGGTGTGCTGGCGACGAAGCCGTACCAGACATCAAGAATCGCGTCGACCTGATCTGCCAGGATCGGCTTGCTCTGGCGAAGCGCCAGCGCGTCGTCGTCCGAAAACAGCATCACCTTCTTCAAGGCCGCCAGGTCCGCCTCGGAATACGGCGCCCGGGCGACTTGCGGCTGGCCAAGGCTGTAACCCGGAATCGTCGGCTCGGGCGCCGACCAGGCCGGTGACTGCAGCAACAACGTGGCGGCCAGGCAGGCCAGTGTGGTGTGTTTCATAAGCACTCCTTGCGGTGGATGACGTGAAGCTGGCCGGCGCCACAGATACCGCGCCAATCAGCACAGCTGCAGTCTCACCGAGCGCGGCGTACGATTGGTATCCTTGCGTTCTTGATATCAACCATTCCGTTCACCGAGATCGCCATGGAGCAAGGCCTTGATCGTCTTTCTGCGCTGCTGGAGCGATTCAGGGTGCATGCGCATCTCTTCCACAACGGGCCGCTGTGTGGCGTCAGTCGCTTTGCCGCCGAACCGGGGCGGGGCTTCCTGCATGTGATGCGAAGCGGGTCGATGGTGGTGACGCATCGGCCACGGTCTGGCGCCGCGCGCCGCATCGAAGTCAGCGAGCCGAGCCTGCTGTTCTATCCGCGTGCGATGGCGCACGAGTTTCACAACGCGCCCGCAGAGGGTTCGGACTTCACCTGCGCCACGCTTTCGTTCGATGGCGGTGATGCCCACCCGCTCGCGCGTGCGCTGCCCGCCGTGATCGTCTTGCCGCTCGCGCGGGTTTCCGGGCTGGAGCACACGCTGGCGCTGCTGTTTGGCGAAACTGAGCGGGTACGCTGCGGGCACCGCCTGCTGGCAGACCGCTTGTTCGAAGTGCTGCTGCTACAAGTGCTGCGTTGGCTGATGGATCACCCCGGCGAGGGCGGCATATCGCTGGGGTTGGTGGCCGCCCTGGGCGACCCGCGCCTCGCACGGGTGCTGACTGCGATTCACGAGCAGCCGGGCGCAGCCTGGAGCCTTGAGTCGATGGCGGCGTGTGCCGGCATGTCACGCACCGCGTTTGCGCTGTGTTTCCGGAGTGTGGTCGGCGAGACGCCGGCGGAGTACCTGGCGCAGTGGCGACTTGCGATTGCGCAGGCGGAGCTACGACGCGGTCGCCCGCTGAAGGTCATCGCGAACGAGCTTGGCTACGCGAACGCGAGCGCGTTGTCCCGTCGCTTCGCGCAATCGCTGGGCTGCTCGCCGCGCGCATGGGCGAAGCAAGCGGTGCCGAACGCCGACCCCGCCTGAGCAAACGACACGCGCGCCATCGCAGTGCAAAAGAAAAGGGCGACCCGAAGGTCGCCCTGTTTATGTCCTGAGGTCCGTAGCGCTCAGCGCGGCAGCACCGACGTACCCATCAGGAACTCATCCACCGCACGCGCAGCCTGACGGCCTTCGCGGATCGCCCACACCACGAGCGACTGCCCGCGGCGTACGTCACCCGCCGCAAACACCTTCGGCACGTTGGTGGCGTAGGCGCCAGCGCCCTCGGTGCTGGCCTTGGCGTTGCCACGGCCATCCTTGTCGACGCCAAAGGCTTCGAGCATGGAGCCGAGCGGATTGACGAAGCCCATCGCGAGGAAGACGAGGTCCGCCGGGATCTCCTTCTCGGAGCCCGCGACTTCCGTCATCTTCATCTGGCCGGTCTTCTCGTCCTTGGTCCACTCGACGCGCGCCGTGACCACGGCCTTCAGCTTGCCGTTCTCACCCTTGAAGGACTTGGTGGTGATCGACCAGTCGCGCTCACAGCCTTCGTCGTGCGATGAAGAAGTACGCAGCTTGGTCGGCCAGTACGGCCACACCAGCATCTTGTTCTCCTTCTCCGGCGGCATCGGCATCAGCTCGAACTGCGTGACGCTCTTAGCACCATGGCGATTCGAGGTACCGACGCAGTCGGAGCCGGTATCGCCACCGCCGATCACGACGACATGCTTGCCGGTCGCCTTGATCTGGTCCTTGAGCTTGTCGCCCGCGTTCACCTTGTTTTGCTGCGGCAGGAACTCCATCGCGAAATGCACGCCTTCGAGCTCACGGCCCGGCACCGGCAGATCGCGCGGGATCTCCGAACCCGCGGCCAGCACCACGGCGTCAAACTCGGCCTTGAGCTGCTCGGGGTCGATCGTCTGCTTGGCATCCGAACCCACGCCCTTGGGCAGGCCGCCCTTGCCGACATACACGCCCGTTTTGAACACGACACCTTCGGCCTTCATCTGCTCCAGGCGGCGGTCAATGTGACCCTTGTCGAGCTTGAAGTCAGGAATGCCGTAGCGCAGCAGGCCACCGACACGCGAGCTCTTCTCGAACACCGTCACATCATGGCCGGCACGCGCCAGCTGTTGCGCAGCGGCGAGGCCGGCAGGGCCCGAACCAACGACCGCGACCTTCTTGCCGGTCTTCGCGATCGGCGGCTGCGGCACGACCCAACCGTTCGCCCAGGCCTTGTCGATGATCGCGTGTTCGATCGACTTGATGCCGACCGGCAGCTCGTGGATACCCAGCGTACAGGCGGCTTCGCACGGCGCCGGGCAGATGCGCCCGGTGAACTCCGGGAAGTTGTTGGTCGAGTGCAGCACATCGATCGCCTGCTTCCAGTCCTGGTGATAAACCAGGTCATTGAAGTCCGGGATGACGTTGTTGACCGGGCACCCGTTGTTGCAGAACGGGATACCGCAGTCCATGCAGCGTGCGCCCTGCACCTTGGCCTGTTCGTCGCTCAGCGTGAGCACGAACTCCTTGTAATGCTGCTTGCGCTTGTCGGCGGCTTCGTAGCCTTCTTCAACGCGCGCAAATTCCATGAATCCGGTGACCTTACCCATTTTCGTTTTCTCCGGTTCTCGATCAGGCGGTGGTGGTGGCGGCAGCTTCGCGCGCGGCAGCCATTTCCTTCAACGCACGGCGGTATTCCTTCGGCATCACCTTGACGAAGGCAGCGCGCGACTCGTTCCACTTCTCGATCAGCGTCTTCGCACGGAAGCTGCCGGTGTAACGGAAGTGACGCTCGATCAGGCGCTTCAGGATCGCTTCGTCGGTCTCGCCCTGGCCGCCACGGGTGACGGCATGCCACAGTGCGCGCTCGCCCTTCGCCTCTTGCTCGGCAGTGGAGAGCAGCGGCTCGACGTCGACCATCGCAAGGTTGCACTTCTGCGCAAAGGTGCGATCCGGGTCATAGATGTACGCAACGCCGCCTGACATGCCCGCCGCAAAGTTGCGGCCGGTGTCGCCCAGCACGATCACGGTGCCGCCGGTCATGTACTCGCAGCCGTGGTCACCCACGCCTTCGACGACCGCAGCAGCACCCGAGTTACGCACCGCGAAGCGCTCGCCACCGACGCCGTTGAAGAAGGCCTCACCACCGGTGGCACCGAACAGCACGGTGTTGCCGACGATGATGTGTTCCGGGCCAAAACCGCGGAAGTCGTTCGGGCTGCGCACGATCACACGACCACCGGCGAGGCCCTTGCCAACGTAGTCGTTGCCTTCGCCAACGAGATCCAGCGTCACGCCGTGCGCGAGGAAGGCACCGAAGCTCTGGCCGGCGGTACCGGCGAGCTGAATATGGATGGTATCGTCCGGCAGGCCGGCGTGGCCGTAGCGCTTCGCCACCTCGCCCGACAGCATCGCGCCGGCAGAGCGGTTGACGTTGCGGATCGGGGTGATGAACGAAACGCGTTCGCCCTTTTCCAGCGCCGGCTTGGCCTGTTCGATCAGCTTGTGATCGAGGGCACGCTCAAGCAGGTGATCCTGCGTGTCGGTGGCACGGCGAGCCACGCTCTCCGGCACTTCCGGCAGATGGAAGATGCGGCTGAAGTCCAGCCCCTTCGCCTTCCAATGGTCAATCGCCTTCTTCTTGTCGAGCAGGTCGGCGCGGCCGATCAGGTCTTCAAACTTGCGGATGCCCAACTGGGCCATGATCTCGCGCACTTCTTCCGCGATGAAGAAGAAGAAGTTGACCACGTGCTCCGGGCGACCCGAGAACTTCTTGCGCAGCTCCGGATCCTGCGTCGCCACGCCCACCGGGCAGGTGTTCAGGTGGCACTTGCGCATCATGATGCAGCCTTCGACGACCAGCGGCGCGGTCGCGAAACCGAACTCGTCGGCGCCCAGCAGCGCGGCGATTGCGACGTCACGGCCGGTCTTCATCTGACCATCGGCCTGCACGATCACGCGGCCACGCAGGCCGTTGAGCACCAGGGTCTGCTGGGTTTCGGCAAGGCCGAGTTCCCACGGCGAACCCGCGTGCTTGATCGAGGACAGCGGCGACGCGCCGGTGCCACCGTCGTGGCCGGCGATCACGATGTGATCGGCCTTGCACTTCGAGACGCCCGCGGCAACCGTGCCGACACCGACTTCCGACACCAACTTCACCGAGATGCTGGCCTTCGGATTGACGTTCTTCAGGTCGTGGATCAGCTGTGCCAGATCCTCGATCGAGTAGATGTCGTGGTGCGGCGGCGGCGAGATCAGGCCGACGCCCGGCACCGAGAAACGCAGCTTCGCGATGTACTCGGACACCTTGTGACCCGGCAGCTGGCCGCCCTCACCCGGCTTCGCGCCCTGCGCCATCTTGATCTGGATCTGGTCGGCCGAGACGAGGTATTCGGCAGTGACACCGAAGCGGCCCGACGCAACCTGCTTGATCTTCGAACGCAGCGAATCGCCTTCCTGCAGCTCGATGTCGCGCTCGATCTGTTCCTTGCCGATGATCGATGCCAGCGACTCGCCCTTCTTGATGAAGATACCCTTCATCTCCTTGGCGTAGCGCGCTTCGTCCTCACCACCTTCGCCGGTGTTCGACTTGCCGCCGATGCGGTTCATCGCGATGGCCAGCGTCGAGTGCGCTTCGGTCGAGATCGAGCCGAGCGACATCGCGCCGGTAGCGAAACGCTTGACGATTTCCTTCGCCGGTTCGACTTCGTCGAGCGGAATCGCCTTGGCCGGATCGATCTTGAACTCGAACAGACCGCGCAGCGTCATGTGGCGCTTGGTCTGGTCGTTGATGATCTGGGCGTATTCCTTGTAGTTCTGGAAGCTGTTCGAACGCGTCGAGTGCTGCAGCTTGGCGATCGCGTCCGGCGTCCACATGTGCTCTTCGCCGCGCACGCGGAAAGCGTATTCGCCGCCGGCATCCAGCGCATTGGCAAGCACCGGGTCCTGGCCAAATGCAGCGGAGTGCAGGCGAAGCGCCTCTTCCGCCACTTCGAAGATGCCGATACCTTCGACGTTGGACGCGGTGCCCTTGAAGTACTTCTGCACCAGGTCGGAATTCAGGCCGATCGCTTCAAAGATCTGCGCACCGCAGTAGGACATGTAGGTCGAGATGCCCATCTTGGACATGACCTTGTTGAGCCCCTTGCCGACGGCCTTGACGAAGTTCTTGATCGCCTTGT
Source organism: Niveibacterium sp. COAC-50 (assembly GCF_013184235.1). Taxonomy (NCBI): domain Bacteria; kingdom Pseudomonadati; phylum Pseudomonadota; class Betaproteobacteria; order Rhodocyclales; family Rhodocyclaceae; genus Niveibacterium; species Niveibacterium sp. COAC-50. Next base: position 1,076,180 of record NZ_JABCJM010000002.1, on the reverse strand, counting down.
CCGGGCCCAGCTCGGCCGGCATGTCCTTCGCCATCTCGCGCAGGGTTTCCATCGCGAGGTAGGGGTGCACAGCTTCGGCACCATAGCCACCGAGCAGTGCAAAGTGGTGCACCTCACGTGCCGAACCGGTTTCAACGACGAGACCGGTCGAGGTACGCAGGCCTTTGCCAACGAGGTGCTGGTGGATCGCCGAGGTGGCAAGCAGCGCCGGGATCGCGACGTTCTGCGCGTCGACCTTGCGGTCCGACACGATCAGCACGGTGTAGCCAGAGCGCACCGCATCTTCGGCTTCCGCGCACAGCGAGGCGATGCGCGCCTCGATGCCGTCACGGCCCCAGGCGACCGGGTAGCAGATGTTCAGTTCGTAGGACTTGAACTTGTTGTCGGTGTACTTCTCGATCTCGCGCAGCTTTGCCATGTCCTTGAAGTCCAGCACCGGCTGGGAGACTTCGAGACGCATCGGCGGGTTGATGTTGTTCAGGTCGAGCAAGTTCGGCTTCGGGCCGATGAACGACACCGTCGACATCACGATCTGTTCGCGGATCGGGTCGATCGGCGGGTTCGTCACCTGCGCGAAGAGTTGCTTGAAGTAGTTGTAGAGCGGCTTGTGCTTGTTGGACATCACCGCCAGCGGCGAATCGTTGCCCATCGAGCCAATCGCTTCTTCACCGCTGGCCGCCATCGGCGCCATCAGGAACTTGATGTCTTCCTGCGTGTAGCCGAAAGCTTGCTGGCGGTCGAGCAGCGAGGCGCGCACTTCCTGCTGGGCTTCCGGGCCGTCGACTTCGTCGAGCTTGACCTGGATGCGCTTGATCCACTCACGGTAGGGCTTGGCGTTCGCCAGCGCGTCCTTGAGTTCCTTGTCGTCGATGATGCGGCCGGCTTCCATGTCGATCAGGAACATCTTGCCCGGCTGCAGGCGCCACTTCTTGACGATCTTGCTCTCGGGGATCGGCAGCACGCCGGATTCCGAGGCCATCACGACGAGATCGTCGTCGGTGACGATGTAGCGCGCGGGGCGCAGGCCGTTGCGGTCCAGCGTGGCGCCGATCTGGCGACCATCGGTAAACGCGATCGCGGCAGGGCCGTCCCACGGCTCCATCATCGCCGCGTGGTATTCGTAGAAGGCGCGGCGGTTCTCGTCCATCAGCGTGTGCTGTTCCCACGCCTCCGGAATCATCATCATCGCGGCTTGCGCAAGCGGGTAGCCCGCCATCGTGAGCAGCTCGATGCAGTTGTCGAAGGTCGCCGTATCGGACTGGCCTTCATACACGATCGGGTAGAGCTTCTTCAGGTCGTCGCCCAGCACCGCCGACTTCATCACGCCTTCGCGCGCGCGCAGCCAGTTGAAGTTGCCCTTCACCGTGTTGATCTCGCCATTGTGCGCGATCATCCGGTAGGGGTGCGCCAGCGGCCACTCTGGGAACGTATTGGTCGAGAAGCGTTGGTGCACCAGCGCGAGTGCCGACACGCAGCGCGGATCGGCGAGGTCCTTGTAGTAGACGCCTACCTGGTTGGCGAGCAGCAGGCCCTTGTAGACGATCGTGCGCGCCGACATCGACGGCACGAAGTACTCCTTGCCGTGCTTGAGCTTGAGATTCTGGATCGCGTGGCTCGCCATCTTGCGGATAACGTAAAGCTTGCGCTCCAGCGCCTCGGTCACCATCACGTCCGGGCCGCGACCGATGAAGATCTGGCGGATCACCGGCTCTTTCGCACGCACGGTCGGCGACATCGGCATGTCACGATCGACCGGCACATCGCGCCAGCCCAGAACGACCTGGCCTTCGGCGCGCACCGCGCGCTCCATCTCCTGCTCACAGGCGAGTCGCGATGCCGCCTCCTTCGGCAGGAAGATCATGCCGACGCCGTACTCGCCCGGCGGCGGCAGCTTCACGCCCTGCGAAGCCATTTCCTCGCGGTAGAGCTGATCCGGAATCTGCACCAGGATGCCCGCACCGTCGCCCATCAGCGGGTCGGCGCCCACTGCACCGCGGTGATCGATGTTCTCGAGAATCTTCAGGCCGCCCTGAACGATCTCGTGGCTCTTCTGCCCCTTGATGTGGGCGACAAAGCCAACACCGCAGGCATCTTTCTCATTGGCGGGATCGTAGAGACCCTGGCGCTGTTCCATAACTTGCTCCCTTGGCGGCGCGCGTGCGCGCGTAGGCCGGCCCTTGGCCGGGACGGCGGAAAGATAGCGCGCTGCAACAGTGCACTCAAGCACTATAAAACGGGGTCAGAGTGCAATATAAAAATGCCCACTCTAGGTGCGGACATTTAATGGGGACATATTACTTTGGTGCGAGGCGACGCTGGGAGCAACGATTGAGATCAGTCCACAGTTACCGCCTTGCTCGGTCGCCCCTTGGGCAGCGGTCTCGCACGGCGAGTAGGCGCGGGGTCGCCCGGTTCGTCCGGCGGGTCGCCCAGCATCCAGCCGCGATGCGCAGCAAAGCGGATCGCCTCAAGCTCTTGCGCGGACAGTCCGGCTTCGACCGTTTTTCGATAGGCCGCCTGGCGATCGAAAGGCGTGTTGCCCAGCGCCCAGAACATCGCATGGTCCGTCAGGTACGGATCACTTTCATGCCCCAGATGGGCGCGCGCGCTCGACCAGACCCAGTACGCCGCGTCAGGCACGAGCCCTGCGCGAACCGGATTCAATTCAACATAACGATAGGCGGGCAGCAGCCATTGCGCGGGATCGACCACCGTCGAGCGGTAGCGCCCTTCCCACAATGTGCCAGTCCGGCGATGGCGGTCGTTGAACCAACGCACATAGCGGCGCCCGAGGCGTTGCATCAACCGTGATGCGCCCTGCGCATCTGCCGCAGTGACCAACAGATGCACATGATTCGGCATCAGCACGTAGGCATGCAATGCGACATCGCACTCCTTGAGTGCGTCGCGCAGCCACGCTAGAAACTGCTGATAGTCCGTCTCGTCGAGAAACAGAGGATTCCGGTTGTTGCCCCGCTGGGTTATCAACTGGGGCAGCCCCGGGATGTAGAGTCGCGCAAGCCGCGCCATCAATTCGCCCTAGATGGGGGAGATCGCGAACAGGCGATGATGCTCCTTCATCGCATAGCGGTCGGTCATGCCAGCGATGTAGTCGGCGATGGCACGAGGCTTGTCGTCCGCGGCCCGCTGTTGGTATTGCGGCGGGAGCAGGCGGGGGTCGTTCATGAAGGCATCGAACAGATCGGCGATCACGCGCTTCGCCTTGGCCATCTCGCGCAAGACGCGGAAGTGCCAGTAGAGGTTTTCCCGCAGGAACTTGCGCAGCGGCTGCAGGGCCGCGTGCATCTGCTCACTGAAGCCCACAAGCCGGCCCGCCGCACGCACGTCATCCAGGCTGGCGACGCCGCTTGAGGCAATCGCCGCCTCGGTCGTGCGCAACAGATCCAACGTTTGTTCATTGATCAAGCGCCTGACCGTCTCATGAATCAAGCGGCGCTCACCCAGTCCCGGGTATGCGGCACGCACGGCGGCGAGATGCTTGGCCACGAGCGCCACGTCTTCAAGCTGAGCAAGCGAAATCAGGCCCGATCGAAGCCCGTCGTCGATGTCATGGTTGTTGTAGGCGATCTCGTCGGCGTAATTATTCAACTGCGCCTCGAGCGATGGCTGGCGCTTTTCAATGAAGCGCCGCCCAAGCTCGCCAAGCTGTTGAGCGTTCCGAAGCGAGCAATGCTTGAGGATGCCCTCGCGTGTTTCGTACACGAGATTGAGGCCGTCAAAGTCTGCGTAATGCTCCTCCAGCACCTCGACGGTGCGCAGCGACTGCAGGTTGTGCTCAAAACCGCCGTGTTCACGCATGCAGTCGTTGAGCGCGTCCTGACCGGCGTGCCCAAACGGCGTATGCCCAAGGTCATGGGCGTACGCGATGGCCTCCGAGAGATCCTCATTGAGGTGCAGCACGCGCGCGATCGACCGCGCGATCTGCGCGACCTCGATGCTGTGGGTCAGGCGCGTGCGGAACAGATCCCCTTCGTGATTGACGAAGACCTGTGTCTTGTATTCAAGCCGGCGGAATGCCGTCGAGTGAACGATGCGGTCTCGGTCGCGCTGAAACTCGCCCCTGCCCTGCGGCGCCGGCTCGGCAACCCGACGCCCCTTCGAATTGATCTCCGTTACGGCGTACGGTGCCAACATCGTCAGCCCCCGCAGCGCTCAATCGCAGCGCGAATCTGAGCTTCATCCGCCTCCGCCGAGATCGTGGCCCGCCCGATGGCCTTCAAGAGCACCAAACGTAGCTGCCCGTCTGCAACCTTCTTGTCGTGTCGCATCAGGCTAAGGTAACGGTCTGCACCCAAAGGGGCGCCACGGACGGGCAACCCGGCGCGGACGAACAAGCGCTGGATTCGCGCGACATCGTCCTCTGTCAGCCAACCTAATATGCGCGAAAGCTCGGCAGCCATGATGGTTCCAGCCGCGACGGCTTCACCGTGCAACCAAACGCCGTAGCCCAGCCCAGTTTCGATCGCATGCCCGAAGGTGTGCCCCAGATTCAGCGTCGCCCGCTCGCCCTGCTCGGTCTCATCCGCAGCAACCACCTCGGCCTTGTTGCGGCATGAGCGCTCGACCGCATCCGCAAGGGCTTCTGGCTCCCGTGCGAGCAATCGGTCCAGGTTGCCCTCCAACCATTCAAAGAAGGGCAAATCCCGAATCAGTCCATATTTGATGACCTCGGCGAGCCCAGCTTTCAGCTCCCGATCGGGCAAGGAATTCAAGGTCGAGATATCGGCCAGTACCAGCTTGGGCTGGTAGAAGGCACCGATCATGTTCTTACCAAGCGGGTGATTGATCGCGGTCTTGCCACCGACGGACGAATCCACTTGGGAGAGGAGCGTCGTCGGAATCTGGATGAACGGAACGCCGCGCTGATAAGTCGCAGCGGCAAAGCCCGTCATATCGCCGACCACACCACCGCCAAGGGCGATCAGCGTTGTAGACCGCTCCGCCATGTTCGCGAGGAGGGCATCGAAGATCCGATTGAGTGTCGGCCAGTCCTTGTAGGCTTCGCCATCCGGCAAAACCACCTCGGACACCTCAACACCGTGGGCGCGAAGCCCGACCAAAACACGCTCAAGGTAAAGCGGCGCCACCGTTTCGTTGGTCACCACGACCGCGCGCTTCCGGCCGAGCCCCCGGATCAGGTACGACGGCTCGTCGAGCAAACCCGATCCAATACAAATCGGATAACTGCGCTCGCCGAGCGCTACGTCGAGGACGCGGACTGCTTCTCCCATTCCTTCAGAATCCTGTTAACGGCCGAAGACGAATGGTACCGCGAGCCGTCGAGGATGAAGTCAGCGACTTCACGATAGACAGGATCCCTTAGGCGATAAAGCTCCCGCAGCCGGCCCAACGGGTCATCAACCTGAAGCAGTGGTCGATTTGGATCGTTGCGTGTCCGATCGTGCAACTGAACCACCGGAACATCCAGATAGACAATCCAACCGTTGCGTTTCAACTCGGATCGATTCGTCGCATCCATCACCGCTCCGCCACCAGTCGCGATCACTTGCCCCCCGTCGGCGCAAATGCTCGCAATGGTCCCCGACTCCCATCTGCGAAACCCGGTCTCACCCTCTAGGTCGAATATCGTCGGAATCGAAACGCCAGTCCTACGAATGATCTCGTGGTCGACGTCTAGGAACGGTCGTCCGAGGCGCCGCGCCAAGACTCGGCCAATGGTTGTCTTGCCGGATCCCATTAGTCCGACCAACACAATATTCCGACTCACGGAGCTTGATCCAGATGCGATAGGCCAAAAAAACAGTGCCGCCACCCCCTAAGGGCGACGGCACTCTCCTTGTGGTTGGACGTTAGTCCGGGCTACTACAACTCAACACCCTGCCAAACGGACTCACAACGAAGGGAGGCGCAGCCTCTAGCTTCGTATCGTCGTAGGGCACCCCGAGCCAGAAACTTCTAGTCGCCGCATTGTTGACGCCTTGAACAACCGCGGTTGCCGTGAGCTCGATTTCGACCCAACCGGCGTGGTCTTTCGGATAGTCGACATAGACAATAGCCGAACCGGCCGCATCAGTGGTCACGACAGCAGAGCTACCACCGCTCCCGGCCCCGTACCCATCGCCCGGCCGGACAATTGTTGCAGTGTCCGGCTCAATTGTACCGTTTCCGTTGAAATCGAAGGTATCAAATTTCCCGTCACCATTGACATCCTCTGACGCACAACTAAGGAAGTGAGTGGGCGGCAGAACCCATACCTTAGTCGCAGAGTCCAACACCCAGTCCCCCTTTCCGTAATACGGTTGGCGTCGGGAGACCGAAACAGACTGATTCGCGATCGGATTACCAGCGGTATCGGCAACCGTCACAATAAATCTCTGCTCATAAGAAAGCTTTGCATCCAGCAGGTAGACCTTGTTGTCGCTACCGATCGCAACAGCAACCGACTGCCCGGATACAGTGAGGCTAGCACTCCCGCTAATCTTCGGCGTGAGAATGTCCGCCTGTATGGAGACCGCCTTTTGGCCGGATGACGAGCTGTCCGCCTTGAACACCGTCGTCGCGACACCTTGTTCATTCGACGTAGCAGACGCGGGGTTAAGCGACCCACCGCCCTGCGGTGCCGAGAAATAGACGGTCGCGCCATATACCGGGTTGTTATTTGAATCGCGAACGAAGGCCGAGATTGCACTGCTTCCGCCTACGCTAACGGTAGATGGATCACCCTGTATGGTGATCGTGGCCGGAGTCTTAGATACAAAAGTGAAAGCGGCGCTTGCAGCTCCTCCAGTCGGATCCGAAACTGATAGGCGGGTAGCGCCTGGGTTAGTGGACTTCATGTACGCCACCGCCTTGCCACTGGCAACTGCAACCGTCAATACGGACGATGCAGATCCACCACACGTCGACGTCGAATACAGTTGCCCTCGGGTTATGGCGAACACAGCGCTCGCGGGGGAGCCACCAACGTCGGCGTCAACTTCCACACAGCTTCCTATGTCGACAAGCGCCCCTTCCGCCGGACTCGTTACGCTAATGCTCTTGCTCGAGACAGCGACGTCAACGGTGACCGATGCACCAAGGCTCTTCGCCGTAAGCGTCTCGGTGCCGCCTGTCACAGGCGTGTAATTGAACGTCGCCTGACCATTCGAGTCACTGGTCACGCTGGCGGGAACCGAGCCCCCGCCCGAAGCGCTTAGCGCGATCGACTGCCCACTGATTGGTTTGTTTGCAGCGTCGCGCAAACTAACCGTCATCTGCTGCATTTGATTAACGACAGCGCTCTTGCTACCACCGAACGCCAAAACCGTGCCAGACACGGTCACAGTCGCCGTGACGGTCTGGCTGCCGACGGACGCAGTTGCCGTAATGACGCGGTTGGCTTTGTCCGCTCCCGCAGACAAGGTCACCACGGCGTTGCCCGCTTGATCCGTAGCAGCAGAACCTGCACTTAATAGCCCTGAATCGGCACCGAATATCACTTCTTTAGCTGACACGGCTGCATTTGTCGATGCATTGCGTACCCGTGCGGTCAAACCAACTGTTGAAGTGCCATCGGACGGCAGCGTCGCGCTGCTCGTCGTAAGGTCAAGCTTATAGGTCACTTCCGGCTGTGGCTGAACCAAAGCCGAGCCTCCGCTCCCCCCGCCGCAAGCCGACAGCAACACGCCAACCACCGGAGCGAGCAAAAATCCGCGAACCAATCTCGTAATTCTCATCATTCGTCCTTCACTTATCCCTCAGCGGTTCGCCGTTTGCTCCGACACAATCCGCGGCGTAATGAACACCAGCAACTCGGTCTTGTCATCCACTTTCGCGTTATCGCGGAACAAATATCCAGCGATCGGTATATCACCGAGCAGCGGGATCTTCGTCGACTGATTCGTAGTTTCCTGCGTATAGATTCCGCCGATCACTACTGTTCCTCCATTCTCGACGAGAACCTCCGTACGCACGTGCTTAGTATCAATTGCGATACCTGAGCTAGTTGAGATCTTTGTGTTCGGGGTGTCCTTATTGACATCCAAGCTCATCATGATCTTCCCGTCAGGCGTAATCTGTGGCTTCACCTTGAGAGAGAGGTTCGCCTTCCTGAAAGACACACTCGTTGCTCCAGAGCTCGTCGCTTGCTGGTATGGGATCTCAACGCCCTGCTCAATGATCGCTTCCACTTGGTCGGCGGTCATCACGCGGGGCCTGGAGATGACCTTCCCCTTACCGTCGGCTTCTAGAGCAGAAATCTCCAGCGCTAGAAAGCGTGTGGCGTTGCTATTCCAAAGCACAAAAGACAGCGCGCCAGCCGCTTTTGCGGCGATGGAACCCGCCGGCAGGTTTACGCCCAACGCGCTATCGAGCGTGGCGGGCTTCGTTTCAATGAGTCCACCTTGATAGCCGGTTTGAGCAATACCACCCCCAAATGTGTTCCGACCAACGGAACGACCGTCCGCTGTTGTGCCGACGACACCACCCGAACTACCGCCAAAGCCTAGTCGGACACCCAAATTCCGGGTAAAAGTATCCGCCGCTTCAACGATTTGCGCCTCGATCAGAACCTGGCGAACCGCAACGTCAATTTCCGATACAACCCTGCGGATGTCGTCAAGACGGGAGCCAATATCCGAAACGAACAGCTTGTTGGTTCGATCGTCAACAACAACGCTGCCACGCTTCGAAAGGATCGTCTGATCTCTGTTCCGGAGGAAGGCCGCAACGGAGGTTGCCTTATGGTAATTAATCTGGAAGCTCTCGGTGCGCAGAGGCTCCAAGTCAGTTATCTGCTGCCGAGACTCAAACTCCAGTCGTTCACGGGTGGCCAGTTCATCGCGCGGAGCAATCCAGATAACGTTGCCGTTCTTCCGCATGTCCAGGCCCTTCGCCTGGAGAATGATGTCAAGTGCCTGATCCCAAGGCACATCTTTAAGTCGAAGCGTCAAGCTACCGCTGACGGAGTCGCTGGTGATTATGTTGAAGTTCGTGAAGTCCGCGATTACCTGTAGAACAGAACGGACGTCAATATTCTGGAAATTCAGCGAAAGCTTCTCTCCAGAGTACTTTTGCTTTCCAGCCCCTTGGGTAAGCTGCCGTGGATCCTCTACCACCGCCTTGACTTCGACGACCAGTTGATTTTCACTTTGATAAGCGTTGTGTTCCCAGTTTCCTTTCGGGGAAATGACCATTCTGACATTCTGGCCAACAGGACTACTCGTCACCGCAAGCACCGGGGTGGCGAAATCCGTGACGTCAAGCTTCTTCCGCAGCGAATCTGGCAGCGACGTCTTGGAGAAATCCACAACAAGATTGTTGCCTTGATTCTTTATGTCGATTCCGATGCCAGAATCCGACAGGTCCACGACGACACGCCCCTCGCCATCCTTGCCCCGGCGGAAGTTGATATCTCGAATGGCGTGCGCGGCCTTAGTTGCTGATGGCTCAGAGAACTTCGCGGCCTGCGGAACAGCAGCAGCTGAGGGGGCCCCTGAAAGTGAGATCAGAACGTTTCTATCTTCAACGCGCGTTTCATAGGAGAGCGGTCGCAGCAAATTTAAGACAAGCCGAGTACGGTCGCCAGCTTGAACGATGTTGGCGCTGCGCAAATCGCCCTCATTGAAGACCTGGGCGGTCTTACCGGTTCCATTCGATGTGGCCGGAAAGTCCAAGGCAATCCGGGCGGGGTTGGCTACCGAAAAGCTACCGGGAACCGACCCCAGCGGCTTCTTCATTGTCACCTTCACCACAACGCCATCGCCCTGTCGCGCAACGCCGACCGCCTCTATCGAATTTGAGTTATCACTGGCAACCTGCGCCAGAGCGAACAACGGCAAGAACGACAATACACTGGTAAATGCGGCTGCGATCAGCCGATGTGACATTCTCATTTTGTAGCCTCCTGCAACTGCAGCGTGTTGACACGCTCAACCCAGTCGCCGTTGGTGTCTTCAATCAGCTCTTTAAGGGTTACTTCGCTCTCGGTTACCTGAGTGATAACACCGAAATTCTGCCCCATATAGTTTCCAACCCCAGCTTGATACAGCGTTCGATCGGCGCTAATGATTGCAAGAGGCCGCCCTTTCATGGTCAAGGTACCCACCATCTTCAAACTCTCTAGAGGGAACGCCTCCAAGGGCTCTCGACGCCGGTTGAGATCGGGCCTGACCCCGGTTCCGCTACCGCCCGCCTTTGCTGCCTCAAGCTTTGAGCTACGAAATGGGTCCACAAGAGCACCGGCCTCGTACGCCACCACTGGGAACGCCTTGACTTGTGGAAGCGGCGGAACACGGCCTTTCAAATCGCGTGAAGATTCCGCCATCCACTGCTTCACGCCTGAATGCTCATCTGAGGTACATGCCGCCAGCGCAGCCAGAATCATTACCACCGGCGCAATTCGGATACGGCCTACACTGTTCGCACGAAAGTATTTGGTCATTTCGTACCTGCCTTCGTTTGCGCAGCCTTCTCCCGCTTCTGCTTCGCGACTTCCTCATCATCAAGATATCGATAGGTCACCGCCAAGGCATCCATCTTGAGCGTGCCATCTTTCCGCGGTTCAATTACCAAATCATTTAGCGTAACGATCCGCGGCAGCTTAGCCACATCGCCAACAAAATTGCCCAAGTCGTGATAGTTGCCCGTAACGCGAAGCGCAATAGGGAGTTCAGCGTAGAAGTCCTTCGGCGACTCAGAATTTGGTTTCCAAAGCTCAAACTGAAGTCCTCGGCCAAGCCCCGCTTGGTTGATATCAATCAGCAGATTCTCCATCTCCGTCTTGCTTGGCAGCTGTTTTAGCAAAGCCCCAAACTGCCGATCAATCTCAGTAAGTTGGCGTTTGTACTCATCAAGATTGACGGCCTGCCGCTTCTTTGACAGCCACTCTTCTTTCAGCTGTGACTCTTGGGCAACCCTCTGCTCTAGGTCCTCGCTTTGGCCCTTCCAATCGAACCACCACGCCAACCCGAGCAAAACAATGAGCACGGTTGCTAGCGCTGCAATGCGCGGAGCTAACGGCCAAAGACCAGGATCGTTCGGATCTAGATTTCGAAAATCTTGCGCCAGACGATCAATCCGAATGTTGCGCAAACTCTCCATGGTTTTCGATGTCACGGCTTTTTCCCCGGCAATGTCGGCGACGACTTTGCAGAATCTCCAGGATCGCGCGCGCGCTCAATGAAGATATCAAGATTGAACTGTGACACGCGTCGCTTTCCTTGCTCCACAGCCTTAATCTCGACGAGTTGCGGGCGCTCGAAAATCGGAGACGCATCGAGATTTCGCATTAAAGTTGAAACTCGCGCATTGGACTGCGTTACGCCGATCAACGATATCTTCATCCCCGATTGTTTGAATGCTTTGCAATCAGGCTCGGCCTGCGCACAACCAAGATAGACGCCGTCCGGCACAAGCTTTGCCAGTTCGTTGAATACATGGACAGTTTCGGCACGATGGCTTTGAAGCAGTTCAATCACTTGCTTGCGCGACAACAAGGCTTGAGTCTGCTCTTTTAGCCTCTGTATCTCCGCGATGTCTTTGTCCAGCTTCGCGATCTCGCTCTTGAGGAAGTCGTTATCCGCTTGTTGAGATTGAATCCGGGACTCATTCAACGAATGGACCATCAGGGCGATTACAGCCCCAAGCAGAACGGCGACTACTGCGAGCCCATAGAACTGCTGTCGCCGAAGCTTGCGGGCCTCTTCGCGGTGCGGAAGGAGGTTGATTCTGATCATTCGTCAAACCTCCGAAGGGCGAGGCCGCAGGCGACCATTAAGGCCGGAGCGTCCGCGGCAAGGGTCTTCGGCCGAATCCGCTGAGCGAGCGCCATTCCGGAGAACGGGTTTGCGATAGTCGCGGGAATTTGAGTACGTGCCGCTACTACTTGATCAAGACCCGGGATGACGGCACAGCCTCCGGCGAGGATGACGTGGTCGACCTGGTTGAATGTCGTTGACGTGAAGAAGAACTGCAGCGCGCGCGAGACTTCCAACGCAAGGCTGTCCATGAACGGGCGCAGTAATTCGACTTCGTAATTCTCTGGAAGGCTGCCAGTCCGCTTTGCGGATTCAGCCTCATCGGCATTCATGCCGTATTGGCGGGCAATGTCTTGCGACAATTGGTTACCGCCGAATGCCTGCTCCCGCGTATAGAGTTGTTGCTCATTACGGAATACGGTCGTCTTCAGCATATTCGCGCCGGCATCGACGAGTGCGACGATCCGGTTTTTGCCGCCTTCGGGCAGCTGGGCGCGGATCAGATCCAGCGCACTTTGCGACGCAAAGGACTCGACGTCCATCACCAGCGGCTTAAGACCCGCGGCTTCGGCGACGGCGACACGGTCTTCGACTTTCTCTTTGCGCGACGCGGCGATCAGGACTTCGACTTCCTCTTCACCCCCGGGCGCAGGGCCAAGGACCTGAAAGTCGAGATTGACCTCTTCGATGGCAAAGGGAATGTATTGATTGGCTTCGGACTCGACCTGAACTTCCATGTCGGTCTCGCGCAACCCGGCCGGCAGGATGATCTTCTTGGTGATGACCGCGCCCGCAGGCAACGCCATACCAACGTTCCGGGTGGTGGTCGACATCCGTTTCCACGCTCGTCGTACCGCATCCGCAACCACATCGAGCTGGGCGATATTGCCGTCACTCACTGCGTCACGAGGCAAAGGCTCGATGGCGTAGCGTTCCAGGCGCCTTTGGCGGCCGTTTACGTCGGACAACTCGACCAGTTTGACGGCGGACGAGGATATGTCCAGACCAATCAACGGGCGCGCTTTTCCGGCGAAGATCGAAGAGAAGTCGATCACGGGAAAATTCCCTTTTCAATCAACAAATTAGGCACAATTGCCACAATTTACTTGAAATCCTAGCAGCATCTTTCAGCGTATGTAAAGACAAAAGTATGAATTAGGAATGTTCGGCGGGCCGCAGGCCTTGGCTCGCCTATAATCCCGCATCCCATCCCACCTTCCGATCCATGCGCATCGCAACCTACATATTCGCGATTTTTGTCGGACTGCTCCTTCTGGCTGCCGCCACCGTCGGGCTTGCTGTCGCCTTCGCCTGGCCGAAGCTGCCGACACTCGAGGCGCTGACCGACTACCGACCCCGCATCCCGCTCCGCGTCTTCACTTCCGATGGCCAGCTGATCGGCGAATTCGGCGAGGAGCGCCGCACATTCGCGAAGATCCAGGAAGTGCCGGCGTACATGAAGAACGCCATCCTCGCGGCGGAAGACGACCGGTTCTACGAGCACGGCGGGATCGACGTAGCCGGTTTCGCGCGCGCGGCAGTGGCCAATCTGACGTCGGGGGGCAAGCGCCAAGGCGCCAGCACGATCACGATGCAGGTTGCACGAAACTTCTTCTTGACGCGGGAAAAGAGCTATAGCCGCAAGCTTTACGAGATCCTGCTGTCGATCAAGATTGAGAAGAACCTCAGCAAGGATCAGATCCTCGAGCTGTATTTCAATCAGATCTACCTTGGCCAACGCGCCTACGGCTTCGCGGCGGCCGCGCAGATTTATTACGGCAAGAATCTCGCACAGTTGAATGTTGCCGAGGCTGCGATGCTGGCAGGGCTGCCCAAGGCGCCTTCCGCTTACAACCCGATCAGCAATCCGACCCGCGCGACCCAGCGTCAGCATTACGTGCTTCGCCGCATGCGCGAGCTGAACTACATCGACGCAGCGCAGTATGAGCAGGCCTTGAAGACGCCGCTCAAGGTGGTTCGCGGCGGTGCAGAAAGCTACCCGGTGCATGGCGAGTACGTCGCCGAGATGGCGCGCCAGATGGCGGTCGAGCAATTCAAGGATGCCGCCTACACCGCGGGCATCCGAGTGATCACGACAATCAAGGCCGCAGATCAGGAGGCGGCCTACAACTCGCTCCGCCGTGGTTTGCTCGATTACGAGCGCCGCCATGCCTATCGTGGTGCGGAGGCTTACGTCGATATGTCCGCCGTGCGTTCGGACAGCGACGAGCAGCTCGATGTGTTGTTGGAAGATTTCCCCGACAACGGCGAGATGGTGCCGGCGATTTTGCTGGAAGCGAACGCCAAGCGCATTCGCGCCTACCGCCGCGGTGGTGAGGTGCTGGAATTCACAGGACCGGCACTGCGGTTCGTGGCGCCGATGCTGGCCGACAATGCAGCGCCGGCTAAGCGCCTACGCCGTGGCGCGGTCGTGCGCGTCGCCGAGGGCGCGAAGGGCTGGGAGATCGTCCAGGTGCCCGAGGTCGAGGGTGCATTTGTCGCCGTCGAACCGGCGACAGGCGCCGTGCGCGCGCTCGCGGGCGGCTTCGACTTCAACCGCAACAAGTTCAATCATGTGACTCAGGCTTGGCGTCAGCCCGGATCGAGCTTCAAACCGTTCATTTACTCCGCCGCGCTGGAGAAGGGCTACAGCCCGAGCAGCATCGTTGACGACGCGCCGCTCTCGTTCTCTTCCGGTCAGACCGGCAGCCAGGCCTGGGAGCCCAAGAACTACGACGGCAAATACGACGGCCCGATGTCGATCCGGACCGCGCTGGCGAAGTCCAAGAACATGGTGTCGATCCGCCTGCTCAACTCGATCGGCCCGCAGTACGCGCAAGACTACGCAGCCCGCTTCGGCTTTGACCCAGAGAAGCATCCGGCCTACCTGACCATGGCGCTCGGTGCAGGCTCCGTGACGCCGTGGCAGATGGCGCAGGCCTACTCGGTATTCGCGAACGGCGGCTATCGGGTGCAGCCGTTCATCGTCAAGGAAATGCAGGACAGTCAGGGCCGCGTGCTGGCGCGTACGCAGACAACCAGTGCGGGTGACGGTGCGCCGCGTGTCATCGACCCGCGCAACGCCTGGATGATGGACAGCATGATGAAGGACGTCGTGCGCCGCGGCACGGCGACCAAGGCGCTCGCGCTCAAGCGGGGCGACCTGGCCGGCAAGACCGGCACCACCAACGAGTATGTGGACGCATGGTTCTGCGGCTACCAGCCGACACTCGTCGGCATTGCGTGGATCGGCTACGACACGCCCCGCAAGCTCGGCTCTGGCGAAACGGGTGGCGCCGCAGCATTGCCGGTATGGGTTAACTTCATGGCCAAGGCACTGCAGGGGGTGCCGGAGAAGCTCATGGAGATACCGCAGGGCCTGCTGACGATCACGACGGCCGACGGCAAGGAAGACTTCGTCTACGAAGAGCGCCTCGGTACGCCGCCACCGGAAACCGAGGTGCCAGCAGATGGCGAAGCGCCTGCTCAGCAAAGCGCTCCGACACCCTCGCCTGCACCGCTGCTTCCGGCTCAGCCCCAGCCCACGCCGGTGCCGCGCCCGCCGCAACAACAGCACAACGAAGTCAACGGCTGAAACCCAGGCCAGTTATCCGATCGAGGCGCGCCAAGTCCAGGTGCGCCTCGATCGCATCCGCAAGCCGGTCCAGCGCGGTCTCCCGCAGCACGTCCATCGCGGGGGTTTCGGCGGCGATCAGTCCAGCCCACGCAAGCAACGCGCGACATGCTTCAGGTTGATCGAAGAGGCCGTGCACATAGGTGCCGGCGACACAGCCGTCCGCGCTGATCGCACCGTCTGCGCGACCGTCGTCGAGCGAGCATAAGGGGCGGCCAAGGGCTGTTCCCGACGATTCGCCGGCGTGGATCTCGTAGCCTGTCAGACACTCACCCCCCAGCGTCAGGCGCCCGGCCACCCGACGTAGCTTTTTTTCGGCGCACAGCTCGGTGCGCATAGAAAGCAAGCCAAGGCCTTCCGTGTCGCCCGGCGCGCCTTCAACGCCGCGCGGGTCGCACACCGCCTCTCCCAGCATCTGGAAGCCGCCGCACACGCCAAGCACCTTGCCGCCATAGCGCAGGTGTCGGCGGATCGCTGCGTCCCAGCCCTGTTCGCGCAGCCATGCCAGGTCTGCGCGAGTGTTCTTGCTACCCGGCAGGATGATGAGGTCGGCCGGGGGCAGTGCACGGCCTGCCGGTACAAACTCAAGCGCAACGCCCGGCGTCAAACGCAGTGCGTCGAAATCGGTATGGTTGGAAATCCGCGGCAGCGCTGGCACGACAACGCGGAATGCGCCCTCCGCGGGCGCGGTCGCAGCGGGCAGCGCGTCTTCGGCGTCAAGTGTCAGGCCTTGAAGGTAGGGCAGCACACCGAGCACCGGCCGGCCGGTGCGCTGTTCGAGCCAGTCGAGGCCCGGCTGCAGCAGGGCGATATCGCCGCGGAAACGGTTGATGACAAACCCGATCACCCGCGCCTGTTCGCTCGGCGCCAGCAAATCGAGCGTACCGACCAGATGCGCGAAGACGCCGCCGCGATCGATATCGGCAACGATGATGACCGGGCAATCGGCCGCCTCCGCGAAGCCCATGTTCGCGATGTCGCCTTCGCGCAGATTGATTTCGGCCGGGCTGCCCGCGCCCTCCACGATCACCGCGTCGTACTGCGCACCGAGGCGCTGCCAGGATTCCAGCACCGCTTCGCGCAGAGCCGGCTTGAGCGCGTGGTAGGCCTGCGCCGCATAGTTGCCAAGCACCCGCCCTTGCACGATGACCTGCGCGCCAACGTCGGTAGTCGGCTTGAGCAGCACCGGGTTCATATCGCTATGCGGTGCGATGCTGCAGGCGGCCGCTTGCAGCGCCTGGGCCCGCCCGATTTCGCCACCATCGGTTGTCACTGCGGCATTGAGCGCCATGTTCTGCGGCTTGAACGGGGCGACACGCACACCGCGGCGCGCCAGCACGCGGCAGAGGCCCGCCACCAGCGTGCTCTTGCCGGCGTCCGATGTCGTGCCCTGCACCATCAGGCTCGCGGCGCGTGTGCGCGCCGGCGGCCCACTCGTCACGCCGGGCGTACCAGCGTGACTGTCTCGCCAGCCTGAGCGCTCGCTAGCCGGTTGAGCGCCGCCCACAGTTCCACACCATCGCGGGTGCCAATCCACTGCCCAGCATCCGGGCGGAAGTGAAATCCGCCCAGCTTCGCCGCCACCCAGATCTCGCGCGCCGCGCTGTGGCGATTGATGATCATCTGGCTACCATCATCGAATTCGATCTGCAGCACACCACCCGGCTGCACCTCGACGTCGATGCCCGCGGCCTCGAACGCGCGCTCGATGCGATCGAGCTCCTGTTCGGCGAGCGGGTTGAAGAGCTTCTCGTCCATCGTCGTTCCTGTCTGCTAGCATCCGGCCCAGCCGGACGACACTGCTTTGATTGGCGCAGGGCGGTCCGGCATCGATGCCGCAACCTGGAACCCGAATGCTCTACCGACTGCACCGCGCCCTGCTTTGTTCCGCCGTATTGCTGCTGGCAGCCTGCGGCATCAAGGGCCCCCTGTATCTCCCCGCGCCGGTCGCACAACCGGCGCCACCGCCAGCGACGCAGTCCGCACCGGTGCAACCGGCCGCGGATGGTAGCAAAAGCCCCGCACCGGTAGCCCCCTGAGTTAGCCCCTCCACCGGAGCGGCGCACGCGCGCCGTGCGGCGGGCTGTTGCCTGGCCGCCGATAGCGCCGCCACGCAACTGCAATAGTCCGGCCGCGTTTGCGTCGCATCAAGGCCCCCCTGCGCAGGCAATGCAAGAGTCAAGGCCTTTGCCTTCAGGGAACACGCCGATGTCGATGATCCAGCATGCCTTCAAACCGCTCGTCCTGCGCGGCAAGCAACTTCTGCCGATCGTGCAGGGCGGCATGGGGGTCGGCGTGTCGGCTCACCGCCTCGCGGGTGCCGTGGCAGCACTTGGCGGCGTCGGCACCATCGCCAGCGTCGATCTTCGGCGCATGCATCCGGATCTGGAAGAGGCGACCGCGCGTTGCCGCGACAAGGCCGCGATCGAGGCAGCCAACCTGACCGCGCTCGATCGCGAAATTGCCGCGGCGCGAGAAATCGCCAAGGGGATGGGCGTGGTCGCGGTGAATGTGATGCGTGCGGTCAGCCAGTACGCCGACCTTGTTCGCCAAGCCTGCCGCAGCGGTGCAGATGCGATCGTGATGGGTGCCGGCCTGCCGCTGGATCTGCCCGAACTGACGGCGGACCACCCGGATATCGCGCTGATCCCGATCCTGTCCGATGCGCGGGGCGTCAGTGTTGTCCTCAAGCGCTGGATGAAGAAGAACCGTCTGCCGGATGCGATCGTGCTGGAACACCCGGGTTGGGCGGGTGGGCACCTTGGTGCGGCGAACGTCGCCGGCACCACGGACCAGCGCTTCGATTTCGAGAAAGTCGTACCGGAATGCCTTGAAGCGATTCGGGGCCTTGGGCTTGCCTCGGAGCAGATCCCGCTGATTCCCGCTGGCGGCATCGACACGCACGACAAGGTGCGACGCATGATGGAATTGGGCGGCTCCGCCGTTCAGGTGGGCACCGCGTTTGCAGTGACTGCAGAAGGCGACGCGGCGGACGCCTTCAAGCGCGTGTTGATGGGCGCGAGCGCCGAGGACATCGTCGAATTCACCAGCTGTGCCGGCCTGCCGGCGCGCGCCGTTGCGACCCCGTGGCTGAGCAACTACCTCAAACGCGAGGAAAAGCTGCAAGGCGCAGCCGCGCGTGAAGGTGGCGAACGCCAGTGCACGCTCAAGTGGGACTGCCTGCTCCAGTGCGGCCTGCGCGACAAGCTCGCGAAGTTCGGCCAGTTCTGTATCGACAACCAGCTCGCACACGCGGTGAAGGGCGATATCGCCAAGGGCCTGTTCTTCCGCGGCAAGGGCACCCTGCCCTTCGGCACCGAGATGCGCTCGGTCCGCGAACTGGTCGAGTATCTGCTCGCCGACCGCCGTCCGCTGGCCGTCTGATCAAGCCACCTTGGCAAGAAAAAAGCCGGCGCGATGCCGGCTTTTTTGTTGGGCGCGCTCTGCCTCAGCTGGCGTAGAAGTAGCGCACCAGATGGAAGTAGATCGGTGCGGCGAAGGCCACCGGTGCCACGCGGTCCAGCATGCCGCCGTGGCCGACGATCGAATGCCCCCAGTAACGCACGCCGCGATCGCGCTTGATGGCCGTCATCACCAGGCTGCCGAGGAAGCCCATCCAGGTCGCGGCCAACGCAATGCCAAACGCCGCCCAAACCCCGAAGGGCGTGATCCAGGCCAACAGCGCACCCAGCAGCGCGGCGCCGAAACCGCCCAGCACCAGGCCTTCCCACGTCCGGGTGAGCGACACGCCGGGCGCTGCAGGCGTGCGGCCGAGTCGGGCCGAGAAGAACTTCTGCAGCACATCGCCGCTCTGCACCACCAGCACCAGGAAGGCGATCAGCAGCAGGTTGCGGCCGGCATAGCCGTTGATGCGAAGACCCAGCAGTTGCGGCACGTTGGAGAGGCAGTAGACGCAGATCATCAGCCCCCACTGCACGTTGGCCGCGCGATCCATGAAGCGTTTGGCGTCGCCACGCAGCGCCGAAATGATAGGCAGGAACAGGAAGGCGAAGACCGGCACCCAGAGTTCGGTGAAGGTCAGCCAGCCGTGCCACACGCCGAGGTAGTGCAGCGGCAGCACGAGAAAGAAGGCTGCCAGCAGCGTCCAGTGGTCGCCCAGACGCGTCGGCGACAGCGTGATGAATTCGCGCAGCGTGCCGAACGACGCAAAGGCGAACAGCAGCGCCACCCCCTTTCGACCGGCGAGGAAGGCGACGCCGATCCACGCCACCATGATCCACCAGCCGCGCACGCGCGCAACGTAGCTCTCGATCACGCCGACACGGCGGCCACGCACGCGGCGACGAAGATAGCGCCCGAACAGCGTGGCGAGAATCAACACCAGAAACACGCCGGCGAACAGCAGCGCCGTGGTCGTGCGGGGGCCGAGCGTTGGCCCGGTCCACGGTGGTACCGGCAGCTTGGAGAGGTCGATCGACATCATTCGAGCGGCTCCTCACCCTTCGGCGCCCAGGATTGCAGCACGCTGCGCGCGCGGTGAAGGAAGTCGTCGCGATCCTCATCCTGCGCCAGCCCGATCGGCTCGCCAAAGCCTACGGTGCAGATCAGCGGCACCGGCAGAATCTGGCCCTTGGGCAGCACGCGGTTGAGGTTGGCCAGCCACACCGGCACCAGCTCCACCTTAGGATGACTCTCGGCCAAGTGGAACAAGCCGCCCTTGAAGGGCAACAGCTCATCACCGAGATTGCGCGTGCCTTCCGGGAAGATGATCAAGGAGTCGCCCGCGTCCAGCGCGGCCCGCATCACCTCCAGCGGATCGCAACCGCCGCTGCGCGCGCGGTCGACCAGCACGGCACGGAACACCTGATGGATCAGGAAGCGGCGGACGGCCGACTTTTCCCAGTAATCGGAGCCCGCCACCGGGCGCGTACGACGGCGCAGCGACTTGGGCAAACTCGCCCAGATCAGCACAAAATCGACGTGGCTGGAGTGGTTGGCGAAGTAGATGCGCTGGACGGGCGCAGGCGCGCATCCGAGCCAGCGAGCCTGGACACCGGTCAGCATGCGGGCGAAACCGCAAATCACCCAGGCAACGAAAGACGCTAGAGACATCAGCAGTACGGCATTTTGGAAGGCGCGAATGGTGTACCGCGCCGATGTTTAGCGCAAGCTGCCAGATCAAATACCGTTCTTGCCGCGAAACGGCCCGAACGTGCCGCTTTCTGTCACGATCCAATCGAGCGGCATATCGTGTGGCTCGGGCCGGATGCTATCGACACGCCCCAACTCAAACCCCACCCCGACGGAGATAGGCGCCGGGCTTCGCGCCGCCAGGGTGCGATCGAAGAATCCCCCACCATAGCCGAGCCGGTAGCCCGCCGCATCGAAGGCGTTGAGCGGCACCAGCACCACATCCGGATCCACCGATTCGAACTGCGACGGCACCGGAATGCCGAACGCGTCGGCAGCCAGTTCGGCGCCGGGCCGCCAGGCTGAGAACGCCAGCGGCGCATCCGCAGCCACCACCACCGGTAGCGCGGCCACGCGGGCCGCTTCCGCTGCCAGCCAATCGGTGACAAACGCGGTCAGATCAGGCTCGCCACGGTAAGGCCAGCAGAACCCCAGATTGCGCGGTGAGAGACGCGCCAGCAGCGGGCGCAACTGCTCGCACAGCAGCCCGCTCAGGCGCTCTCGCTCGGCCGCCGCAAGAGACTCGCGCGCGGCGATGGCGAAGCGTCGCATTTCCTGCCGCAAAGCCTTGTCCGGCGCGGCTTCCGGCACGGTGGAGGGGAACGACAAAGTGCTATCCTTCATAAATGGTCCGTATCCATTCGGCACGCGGCAACTTGCTGGCAAAGCCGCTGTCGCAGCACTGAGGGTACCGGGTCGGTGCCGTGCCGCCGCAACGAGCGCGGCCTTGAGGAGTTTAGGGAATGAAGCAGGTATTGTGCGTGGCGCTCGCGATTGGTGCCCTGTCTTTGGGCACCGGCGCCTACGCAGCCGGAGGCGAGGAGCGCTTTCTCGCCGCACGCGACGCCGCACGCAATGGCGATCTCGCGCGCATCAACCAGCTCGCCGCACAGCGCGGCGGCGACCCACTCGATGCCTATATCGATTACTGGGCGCTTTCGATTCGCCTTGCGCGCAAGGACGACGTGGATGGCGACCTGGCCAGCTTCACAGCGCGGGAGGAAGGCACCCTGCTGGCCGAACGTGCTCGCGGAGACTGGATCCGCGCCGCCGCGCGCGCGCAGCGTTGGGATGTGGTCTTGCGCGAAGGCGCGATGCTGCGTCAGCCCGAACAGGAGATGAACTGCTGGGTGCTGCAGGCGCGCTTGAACACCGGCGACCCGCAGGCCCTCAAGGATGCCGAACCGCAGTGGGAGAGCACGGCGGAGCCCGGTGAGGCCTGCACGCCGGTGATCGCGGCGCTGAGTGCCAGCAAGTCCGAAGACGCCCACTGGCAACGCGCACGGCGACTCGTGGATGCGCGTCGCTACGGCGCTGCCCGCGCCACCCTGGAGGCACTGCCGGGTAACGCCGTTTCCGGCACCGCGGTGGCCGAGGCGCTCGACAATCCGCTGCGCTGGCTTGCGAAGAATCCAACGCCAGTCAGTCGCACGCAGCGAGACATCACCGTGCTGGCGCTCTCGCGCCTGGCGCAGACCGATTACCGCGGCGCCGCAGCGCGGGTGGAAGCCCTCGGCACGGCACTGTCGCCGAGCGACCGCGCGTGGCTCTCAGGCGTGCTGGGCTGGCAAGCGGCACGCGGCAATCAGCCGGAAGCGCTGGCGTGGTATCGCGCCGCGGGCAGCGCGCCGCTATCGGAAGAATCGCGCGCATGGCAGGTGCGAGCCGCCTTGCGGGCGCGTGCCTGGGGCGAGGTGCGTCGCGCGGTGGAAGCCATGCCGCCGGCACAACGCAACCAGCCGGAATGGGTTTACTGGTACGGCCGCGCGCTGATCGAGACCAACCGCACGGCACAGGGCCGCGAAGAACTCGAACGGATCGCGGGCGCGCCGACCTTCTACGGCATGCTGGCCGGCGAGGAGCTGGGCCGTCCGTTTGTTGCCCCGAAAGGCGCCAAGCCGCCCAGCCGCGCCGAGATCGCCCGTGTTGAATCCGATGTATCGGTGCGGCGTGCACTGGCCTTGTTCCGCCTGGAAGGGCGACTGGACGGCGTACGTGAATGGAACTGGGCCATGCGCGCCGCGGACGACCGCTTCCTGCTCGCGGCGGCCGAAATCGCACGCCGCGAGCAGCTCTACGACCGTGCGATCTACAGTGCCGAGCGTACCCAGGCCGAACACGACTTCGGCATGCGCTACCTCGTTCCGTACTACGACAAGGTGGAGCCCGCCAGCCGGCGCTGGGGGCTGGATGTGTACTGGGTCTATGGCCTGATGCGGCAGGAAAGCCGCTTCGTCACCGCGGCGCGTTCCTCGGTTGGCGCGCAGGGCCTGATGCAGGTGATGCCCGGCACCGCCAGCTACGTCGCGAAGAAGATCGGCATGCCCTACACCAAGGGCCAGGTGATCGACCTCGATACCAACGTGATGCTCGGCACTGCCTATCTCAAGATGGTGCTCGACCGCCTGGACGGCCATCCGGCGCTCGCCTCGGCCGCGTATAACGCCGGCCCCGGCCGCATACCGCGCTGGAAGGCGGCCGAACCGCTCGAAGGTGCGGTGTTTGCCGAGACGATCCCGATCTCGGAGACCCGCGACTATGTGAAGAAGGTGCTCGCCAACACGGTCGCCTATGCGGCGGTGCTGACCGGCAAGCCGCAATCGCTCAAACAGCGCCTCGGCACGGTGCAGCCTAACGGCACCGCAGGCGCGGATGTTCCGGAACTCAACGAAATGCCGGCCGGCGACGGCGGCAACTGACCCGATCGGACCTCATGCAACCCAAACGTGTACTGATCATCGGCGGCACGGGTTTCCTCGGCCGCCATCTCGCCAACCGACTCGCAGCGCGCGGCATCGCTGTGCGGGTGCCAACACGGCGTCTGGCCCCCTGTGGCCCATTGCTGGTGCTGCCTTCATCGGAAGTGGTGTCGGCGGATGTGTTTGATGCAGAGACGCTGCGGCGCCTGATGCGCGATGTCGACGCGGTGGTGAATCTGGTCGGCATGCTGCACTCGCCGTCGGGCAAGCCCTATGGCGCGGCCTTTGCGCAGGCGCATGTGGAATTGCCACGGCGCATCGTCGCCGCCGCGCGGGAAGCGGGCGTACAACGCCTGATCCATGTCAGCGCACTTGGCGCTGCGCACGACGGCCCGTCCGAGTACCTGCGCTCCAAGGCGGACGGCGAGGCCGCGATCCGCGATGCGGGCGACGCGCTGCGCTGGACGATCTTCCGCCCCTCGGTCGTGTTCGGGCCGGAAGATCGCTTCCTGAACCTCTTTGCCGGGCTCGCCAGCAGCTTCCCGGTGATTCCGCTCGGCGGCGCGGGCGCGCGCTTCCAGCCGGTGTACGTGGGCGATGTTAGCCGCGCGATTCTGGCAGCGATCGATCAGGATCTCGGCATTGGCGGCACCTACGAAATCGCCGGGCCGGATGTCTGGACGCTCGCCCAGCTTGTGGACTACGCCGCGCGCCTCGGCGGCCATCACCCGTTGATCGTGCCGCTGCCGCGCAGCCTTGCGATGCTTCAGGCGACCGTACTGTCGTGGCTGCCGGGCGGGCTGATGAGCCCAGACAACGTTCGCTCGATGGATCGCGACAACGTGGCAAGCGGCGCCGCACAGCCCTTTGGCTTGACGCCCACCGCACTCGACGCTGTAGCGCCGGCCTGGCTCGGCAACCGCACGCAACGCGGGCGCTATGCACGCCTGCGCACCCAGCCCCGTCGCGCCCCGTAATCCGGAGTTCGCCCTATGAAACTGGTCATCGCCAACAAGAACTACTCGTCCTGGTCGCTGCGCGCCTGGCTGGCTCTACGTGCCGTCGGCCAACCCTTTGAGGAAGTGCGCGTGCTGCTGGATCAGCCCGACACCCGAGAGCGCATCCTCGAGCACTCGCCCTCGGGCCGCGTGCCCTGCCTGATCGACGACACGCTTACGGTGTGGGATTCCTTGGCCATCATCGAAACCCTCGCCGAGCGTTTTCCGCAGCTGTGGCCGGCCACCGCCGCCGCACGCGCCCACGCCCGAGCCGTGTCCGCCGAGATGCATTCGGGCTTCCCGGCGCTGCGCAGCCAGATGCCGATGAATATCCGCCGCCAGCTGCCGGGGCGTGGCCGCACACCGGCGTCAGAGGCCGACATCGCACGCGTGATTGCGATCTGGCTCGATTGCCGCAAGCGCTATGGCCGCAACGGCCCTTACCTGTTCGGCAGCTTCACCGCCGCCGACGCGATGTTCGCGCCAGTCTGCTTCCGCTTCCAGAGCTACGGCGTGGAGCCCAGCGGCGAAGCAGGCGCCTACCTGGCAACGATGCTGGCGCACCCCGCGATGCGCGAGTGGCAGGCCGCGGCGCTGGCCGAGAGCGAGGTCGTGCCTGCCGACGAGTTGCCGGACTGATGCGCGCCTACGTGGTCGGTGGCGCGGTGCGCGACGCCCTGCTCGGGCTGCCGGGGGCTGACCGTGACTGGGTGGTGGTTGGCGCCACGCCAGACGAGATGCTCGCGCAGGGCTTCCGACCGGTGGGCAAGGATTTCCCGGTGTTCCTGCATCCGAAGACGCAGGAAGAATATGCGCTCGCGCGCACCGAGCGGAAAACCGCGCCCGGCTACCACGGCTTCGTCTTCCATGCCTCGCCCGATGTATCGCTGGAAGAGGACCTGAAACGCCGCGACCTCACGATCAACGCGATGGCACGCGATGAGGACGGCACACTGATCGACCCCTGCGGCGGCCAGCGCGACCTTGCCGCCCGAGTGCTACGCCATGTCAGCCCCGCCTTCGCGGAAGACCCGGTGCGCATCCTGCGGATTGCACGCTTCGCGGCGCGCTTCCCGGATTTCACGGTGGCGGACGAGACCCTGGCGCTGATGCGCGAGATGGTGGAGGCCGGCGAAGTCGACCACCTGGTCGCCGAGCGCGTGTGGCAGGAGATCTCGCGCGGTCTCTTGGCGACCGCCCCCTCGCGCATGTTCGCGCTGCTGCACGACTGCGGCGCGCTCGCGCGTTTGGCTCCTGCCCTCAACCACGCCTGGGAGGCGGAACGGCGCCTGATCGGACGGCGTCTCGACCATGCCGGCCAACTTGGCCTCGATGCCCGATTCGCGCTGCTCGCCGCCGCGCTCGACAGCGTGGCATCACTCGAAGCCCTGTGCATCGATTTGCGCGTACCGACGGATCCGCGCGAGCTGGCCGAATTGCTGTGGTGCGAACAGCAGGTGTTCGAGAAGACCGCAACACTCGATGCGGCAACCTTGATCGCGCTGTTCGACCGCTGTGACGCCTGGCGGCGCCCGCGGCGATTTGCCGACCTGCTCGCCTGCGCGGCCCATCTGGTGCCCAAGGTGCAATTGGGGCGCATCGCCGCTGCGCTGGAACGTGCGCGTGCGGTTGATGCCGGTGCGGTGGCCAAGCAGTGCCAGGAGAAGAGCGAGATCCCCCGCCGCGTGCGTGAGGCGCGCATCGCGGCTGTCGCAAAGGATCTCGACTAGGGCATGTTGCAAGCGCTGCGCCGCGTTGTCCTGGCTGCCGCTTTGGCAAGCGGTAGCGCCGCCGCTCAACTGCCAAGCTTTGAGCAGGTGCGTGCGGCCTACCACCCCTCCGACGCGCTGTTGCTGGACCGGAATGGCGAACCGCTCGCCGACATCCGCTTCGACCTGACACGCCGGCGCTTCGACTGGGTGCCGCTGGCGCAGTTTTCACCCGCGCTGCGCGAAGCCCTGATTGCCGCCGAAGACCATCGCTTCTACGAACACGAGGGCGTCGACTGGCGCGCCTTCGTCGGCTCGCTGTGGCACAACCTGCTGCATGACAACAAGCGCGGCGGATCGACCCTGACGATGCAGCTCGCCGGTCTGCTCGACCCGGCCATCGCGATTCCCGCGGCGCCCGGCGCGCGTCGAAGCGTCGGCCAGAAGTGGGACCAGGGACTCGCAGCCCAGGAACTGGAAGCCCATTGGAGCAAGGCACAGATCCTTGAGGCTTATCTGAACCTCGCGCCATTCCGTGGCGATCTCGAAGGCGTGCATGCCGCCAGCGCCGTGCTGTTCGGCAAATCACCCGCGGCGCTGGATCGGCCGGAAGCCCTGCTGATCACCGCGCTGCTGCCGAGCCCGAACGGGCGCGCCGAACGCACCGCTCGCCGTGCCTGCGCCCGCGCGAAGAAGATGGGCGTCGGCAACCTGTGCCCTCGGCTGTACGAACTCGCGCCGCGGCTCGACACGCCACGCAACCGGCCGCGCTTCACGCTGGCGCCGCATCTGGCGGGCCGGGTACTTCATGCAGGCGGCGAACGCGTCACCACAACGCTGGACGCAGCGACCCAGCAAGCCGCGAGCAGCGGCCTGCGTGACGCACTGCAAGGCGCCGCGCAACGCGTCAGCAGTGCTGCGGTACTCGTCCTCGACGTGAGTGATGCAAGCGTGCGCGCATGGGTCGGCGGCCTGGATCCGCGCAGTCCCGATGCCGTCACCACGGTGCGCAGCGTGCAGTCGGCACTCTGGCTCCCTTTCAGCGCAGCGAATCTGATCGAACGGCGTTTGGTCACCGGGGCCAGCCTGCTCCCGAACAGCAGCGAAGGGGAATCGCCCTGGCGCAGCATGCGCGTGGCGCTGCAGCAGCCCGAATCCGGCAGCCAGGCGGCGATGCTCGCGATGGCGGAGCCTCCCGCAGAGCGACTGCGGCAGGCAGGCCTGGAACTGCCCAAGGACAGCGCGGCGTCTCCCGAACTGACCCTGTTGCAGGCCGCGCAAGCCTTCCGGCCCTTCGTCGCAGGCGGCAACTGGCAGGCGGCGCGCTGGCAGGCGGACAGCACGACGGCCGCTGCACGCCGGCTGTGGCGCAATGACACCGCCTACATCATCGCGGACTGGCTGGCCGATCCGACGCAGAAAGGGGCTGCCAGTGAGCTGCAGCGGCCGGACGGTGGCTGGCAGGCGGTGTGGCGGATGAGCGATCCCACGCGCGACATCGCGATTGCGATGCATGCCGGCGAGCGGTATTTGATCGCGGTGCAAGTCGCCGGCAGCGGCAGTGGCGCCGAGCAGCCCGCCCGACTGGCGGCACGAACCATCGCGGCGATCCAGCACCATCTGGGCAATCCGCCGTCGCGCGCGCCGCGAACGCCATCCGGCGTCGTCCTCGGTGTTGTCGCTTTTGATCCGCCGGTGGAGCCGGCGCGTCGGGAATGGTTCCTGCGCGGCACGGAAGTGTCGCTGTCGGTGGCGCCGGGCCGCGACAGCACGCTCGCGCACAAGATCGTAACGCCCGAGGGCTCCAGCACCGGCGCGCTCTTGCGCAGCGGCGAAGCGCTCGTACTGGAAAGCGCCCCAGCCACGCCGGACGCGCGCTGGTGGGCTGACGACGAGCTGATCGGCGAGGGGGCAACGATCCTGTGGGCGCCGCCGGCCGGGCACTACCGCCTTGAGTTGCGCTCGCCCGAAGGGGTGGTGTGGGATCGCCGCGAGTTCACACTGAGCTACCCGGACGACGACACAACGCGCGAGCACGCACCCGGCGGCGGCGCATCCCAATCGGAACCGCGCGCGCCGGTGCGGGCGCCGCGCTAGGCTTCGTGCGCAGGCGCTGCGGTGCGCACTGAACTTGCGCAGCGGTCAGCTGTCATTCCCATCCGTTCGCTCCGCTGGCCACCATGTCCATCGCCCTCGTCTGGTTCCGTCGCGATCTGCGCGACAACGATCACGCTGCGCTCTACCACGCCCTCAAGGCGCATACACAGGTGTACTGCAGCTTCGTGTTCGATCGCGAGATTCTCGATGCCTTGCCGTGTCGCCAGGATCGACGGGTCGAGTTCATCCACGCCAGCGTCGTCGAGCTCGATACCGCACTGCGCGCGCGCGGCGGCGGTTTGATCGTGTTGCATGGCTCCGCGCGCGAGGCGTTGCCGGCGCTCGCGCTGCAACTCGGGGCGAGCGCGGTGTACGCCAACCACGATTACGAACCCGCGGCCCTCGCACGCGACGACGCGGTCCGCGGTGCGCTCGGCGCGGCCGGCGTGGCGTTCCACACCTTCAAGGATCAGGTGATATTCGAGAAGAGCGAGGTGCTGACCGGCGCCGGACGCCCATTCTCGGTATTCACGCCGTACCGCAACGCGTGGCGACGCCAGCTGACGCCGTTCTTCCTGCAGGCGTACCCGGTCGAACGCTACGCCGCTAACCTGCGCGCGCCTAAGGACGACAGACGAATTCCGAGCCTCGCGGAGCTTGGGTTTGAGCCCAGCAACCTGGCTCAGCTCGCGATGCCCTGTGGCATGTCCGGCGCCCGCGCGCTGTGGCAGGACTTTCGCTCACGCATGGGCGACTACGACCGGGCGCGCGACTTCCCGGCCGTGAAGGGCGTGTCCTACCTCTCGACACACCTGAGATTTGGCACGATCTCGATCCGCGAACTCGCGCGCGCGGCATTCGATACACCAGGCAGGGGTGCCGAAACCTGGCTTAACGAACTGATCTGGCGGGACTTCTATCAGCAGGTGCTATGGCACCGGCCGGACGTCGTGGCGCGCAGCTTCCGCCCTGAGTTCGACGCGGTGCGCTGGGAAGAAGGCCCCGGCGCCGAACGCATGTTCGAGGCATGGTGCGAGGCGCGCACCGGCTATCCACTCGTCGACGCCGCGATGCGTCAGTTGAACCAGACGGGCTGGATGCACAATCGGCTGCGCATGGTGGTCGCAAGCTTCCTGACGAAGGACCTCGGCATTCACTGGCTGCGTGGCGAACGCTACTTTGCCGAGAAGCTCAATGACTACGACCTCGCAGCCAACAACGGTGGCTGGCAATGGGCCGCGTCCACAGGCTGCGACGCACAGCCCTGGTTCCGCATCTTCAACCCGGTGACCCAGTCGGAGCGCTTCGATCCGGACGGGCGCTTCATTCGGCGCTATCTGCCTGAACTCGCAGATGTGCCGGCACGCTGGATCCATGCGCCCTGGTTGATGAGCCCGCTCGAACAGGCTTCGCACGCATGCGTCATCGGACGTGACTATCCGCCACCGCTGGTCGATCACGCTCAAGCGCGAGAGCGCACGCTGCAGCGCTTCAAGCTCGTCAAGACGAGCGAAACCGACTAGGTGCGCATTGCGCGATCCCTGGTCAGTCAGAAAAAAGAAACCCCGCCGTAGCGGGGTTTCTCGTTTCAGGACTGCGGCGTTCAGCGCTTGACGAAATCCTTGATCAGGCCGAGCAGTTCTTCTTCGTTGTACGGCTTGCCGAGGTAGTGATTCACCCCGATCTCGAACGCGTAGTTGCGATGCTTGTCCGCCATGCGCGACGTGATCATGATGATCGGCAGCGGACGCAGGCGATCGTCGGCGCGGATGTTGCGCGTCAGATCGTAGCCATCCATACGCGGCATCTCGATATCGAGCAGCATCACGTCCGGCATCGTTTCGACCAACTGCTCCAGCGCATCGACACCATCCTTCGCCGTCACGACGCGATAGCCCTCGCGTTCGAGCAGGCGGCTGGTGATCTTGCGCACCGTCAGCGAATCGTCGACCACCATCACCGTCGGCACATAGGACGTATCGACCGGCGGCGGCGCCACCGGCTCGCCTGCGGCGGCGGCCGCCTCGGCATGCGCCGTCGCGGATTGCAGCAGGTCGGCCAGCACCACCGGGTTGATGATCAGCGAGATCTCGCCGTCGGCCAGCACCGTCGCGCCCGAGAAGCCCTGCAGACGCGTGAACTGCGGCCCGGCGTTCTTGACCACAACTTCCTGGTTGCCACGCAGCTCGTCGATATACAGCGCGATTGCGTCGGTGCCGACTCGCAGCAGCAGCACCCAGTGGAAGCGGCCGGCAGCCGGTTGTGACTTGCGATCGCCCAGCACACGCGGCAGATAGAAGAACGGATAACGCTGATCCTTCCAGGTCGCGAAACCATTGGTGCGCAGCTCGTCCAGCGCGTCCTGCTTGAGCTCGAGCACCTGCTCGACCATGTTCGACGGGATCGCGTAGGTGCGTTCGCCCGAACGCACCAGCAAAGCTTGCGTCACGGCGAGCGTCAGCGGCAGGTGGATCAGGAAGCGTGCCCCCTGGCCAGCGACTGAGCCAACGTCGATACGGCCGCCAACACCGGTGGTTTCGCTCTTCACCACGTCCATGCCGACGCCGCGGCCTGCAACCTCGGACACCTTCTCGGCGGTGGTGAAACCCGGCTCGAAGATGAATTGGGTCAGTCGCGCGTCGGAGGCGTTCTCACCCGCGGTGAGGAAGCCCTTCGACTCGGCGCGTCGGCGAATACCGTCAAAGTCCAGACCACGTCCGTCGTCCGCCAGCTCGATCGCAACTTCGTTGCTGCGCTGGGTGATCGTCAGCGTGATCTGGCCGATCTCCGGCTTGTTCGCAGCGCGACGCTGTTCCGGCGTTTCCAGACCGTGCGCCACCGCGTTGCGCAGCAAGTGCTCGATCGGGGCCGTCATCTTGTCCAGCACACCACGGTCGATTTCGATGGTGCCGCCGCGGATGTCGAGGTTGGCGCGCTTGCCGAGTTCCTTCGCGGTCTGCCGCACGACGCGGTAGAGGCGATCGGAGAGTTCGTCGAACGGCACCATTCGCACGCCCATCAGCGCTTGCTGAAGGTCACGCGACAAGCGGCCCTGCGCGTGCAGCGCAGTATCGGCGGCGTCGAGGTTCTTCAGCAAGTTCTGCTGGATCGTCGTCACGTCACCGACCGACTCGGCCATCATCCGCGTCAGTTCCTGGAAGCGGGTGAATCGGTCGAATTCGAGCGGATCGAAGTCGGCATGCTGATGTTCGGCCTGCGCAACGCGCGCCTGCATCTGCGTTTCGGCCGCGATTTCAACTTCGCGCAGCTGGTTGCGCAGACGAATCACGTTTTCCGTCAGATCGAGCAGCGAGCGGCGCAGCGTGCGCAGTTCGCCTTCGATACGTGTACGTGCAATCGAGATTTCGCCGGCCTCGTTGACGAAGCGGTCGACCATGTCGGAGCGCACACGCAGCGTTGCACGCGGCCCAGCCTGCGCTTCCGCCTCCTCCACGCTGACCATCGCAGGCGCGGCCGGCTTCGGCGCTGCGGGCGCAGCCGTGGCGACCGTTGTATCCGGCGCCTGGGCGTCTGCCGCGGGTGCAGCGCTCACGGCAGCGTGGACTGGCGGCTGCGCAGGTTCGCCGCGCTGCATGCGCTGAACCATGTGGCCCACCGCGTCGAGGCCGCTTTCCATGTCGTCGGCGAGCTGCGTGCCGTCTACACCGGCAGCGCGTGCGTGCAGCAAGCGGTTCTCGATGCCATGCACGAACTCGCCGAGCGTCATCGCGCCGGCCATCCGGGCGCTGCCCTTGAGGGTATGCAACAGGCGTGCAAACGCCTGAGCGCCCTCTTCGGCTTCAGCCGGATTATGCAGCTTGCGGGCCTCGGCAGCGAGGTCGCGCATCAGTTCTTCGGCTTCTTCGAAGAAGATCGGCAACAGCTGTTCGTCGAGATCGTCGTGCACCACCGCGCGTTCGGGCTCGGGCGCCTCGACGGCCGCAACGATCGGGGCCTCTTCAGCCTCGAACACCGCTTCGTGCGCTTCGGGCAGCGCAGCAAGCGGCGCCTCCTCGGCCACGGTGACCGGCTCTTCAAGCGCAGCGGCTTCGGCCGGCACCAGGGTCTCGTCGAACGAGGCCTCGGGTTCGGCGTCGACGGTCGGCTCTTCGGCCTCGGTCAGCGTGGCGAGATCCAACGCCTCAAGCGTCTCTTCCACGACCTCCGGCTCGGCATGCGCCACTACACGCTCCAGCGCGTCGTCCAGTTCGGGCGTTGCAAGCGGCATCTGCCGCGCGTCCACCTCGGCCACCATGGCCTGCAGGCGTTCGCCGCTCAAGCGGAATAGATCGGCCTGATCCGGCGTCGGCGCCTGTTCGGCGAGATGCAGACGAGCAAGCGCGTGTTCGAGCGCCTTGGCCAGCGTGCGGATCGAATCGATGCGGGCAGTGCCGGAAATGCCACCCAGCGTGTGTGCCGCACGAATGACGGGCTCTTGCGGCACCAGCACCGGGTTGTGCTGGAAGCGCGGCAGTTCTTCGCGCAGCGTAGCGACGTGCTGGTGCGCCTCAGCGATGTAGAGCTCGAAGAGCTGGCGCGAAATCTCGGTGTCGCCGATCCGCACGGTGTCCGGCTCGGGCGGCGGCGCCTCGGGCTCTTCCAGGGTCAAATCGCCCGACGCGACGGCGTCATCGATGGCATCCAGCTCGTCCAGCTCTTGCGCGTCAGATCCGGTGGGCTCAAGCGCGAGATCAACCGGCTCGATCAGCTCGGCCGGCGCCGCGGTGTCGTCCACCTCTTCAATCTCGGGGACGGCATCGAGCGCTTCAAGCTCTGCAAGGCTGGCCTCGTCCGTGCCTTCCTCGACCGGCAACAGCTCCGGCACTTCGAGTTCGATTGGCGCAGCCTCTTCAGCCACCCCAAATTCCACCGGAGCGGCGGTTTCAACCAGCTCGGCTTCGGGCACGAGTTCAGGAACCGGCTCAAGCACGACATCCTGCAGCGACTCGAGCGCCAGATCCGCCTCGAGCGGCTCGACTGGCACGATCTCCGGAATCTCGATCGGTGCGGCGGCCTCGGGTTCTGGTTCCGGGGCGAGCTCAACCGGCGCTTGAACCTCCAGCACCTCTTCGGGTTCGGGCTCCGGTTCCAGATCGAGGTCGAGCGTCGGCAGGCTCGGCACTTCCTCGGCAGGCGCAGGTTCGTCATGCGCGTTAAGGAAAGCCTCGCGCATTTCCAGCGGCGCGAGCAGCGTCGCCGTCAGATCGACTTCTTCCTCGCCGGAGTGGGAAGGCAGCGCCTCTTCGTCGGTCAGCGACACTTCGGCCAGATCGAAATCGAGCGTCGCTTCGCTCGTCGGCGCGGGCGACGGCGCAATCGGCGCCATCATTGGCGGCTCGACGAGCTCTTCCGGCTCGGACTCGAAACTCAGCGACGCGAGATCTTCCGGTCCGGTCAGGCTGGCGGTGAGATCGAAGACTTCTTCTTGCTCAACCGCGTCGGCCTTGAGTTCATCCAGCTCAGCCATCAATGGCTTCGCGGGCTCGGCGGCACTGACTGCATCGTCGAACGGTGCGAGCAGGGTGGCGGTCAGATCAACGGTTTCCGGCTCTTCTTCGGCAACCGAGTCCTGCACCGGGGCGAGCAAGGTCGAGGCAAGATCGATCTCGGGCTCGGCACTGTCGAACTCAAGCTCGAGATCCAGGTCGGCCTCGGGCGCAGCGGACGCGGGCGCCGCCGCAGGTACTTCCACCGGCGCCACAGGGGCGACGGTCGAGACTTCGGGCGAGACGCCTTCCATCAGCGCATCAAGCGCCTCGGTCTGGGCGACCAAAGCACTTGCGTCACGCCATGTGCTGCCACCCGCTTCCAGTTGCGTCACCCAGGCGCCGAAGAGCACATGGGCGTTGGCGACGAGATCAAGGAAGGGCTGAGTCGCGTCACGCTCCTGCTGCAACCAGCGGTTGAGCGAAAATTCCACCGCCTTGGCCGCGTCGGAGAAGTCGTTGAGGCCGACCATCCGGCTCGAACCCTTGAGGGTATGGAAGCCGCGGCGAATCGTGACGATGTTTTCGTGGTTGTGCGGATCAAGCGAGGCCGCCTCGCGGTGCGAGCGGATTGTCTCCAGCACCTCGTGCGCTTCTTCCAGGAAGATCGCGAGCAGTTCGGCGTCGACCTCGTCTTCGCTGGCGGAGATCAGGCGAGCCGCATCGGCCGAAGGCTCCGGTGCCGCAGCGGGGGCGATAGCGGCGACAACTTCCTGCACCTTCGCGGAGTCATCGCCCGTCTTCAACGCCGCGAGCGCTTCCCGAGCCTGCTGTTCGAGCTTGGTGTCGGCCAGCAACGCTGCGTCTTCGCGCAGGGTTTCGAGGTTCTGCTTGAGTTCTTCGCGCACCTTCTGATCGGCAGGCGCTTCCGCCAATTGCTGGATCAGCTGCTGCGTCTCGCGGCTTTGCTGGCGCACTTCCGCTTCGATCGTAGCGGGTGCTTCGGGCGCTACAGCCCCGCCCTGCGGGGCGAGGAATTTCTCGAGCCGCGCCGGGCCGAAACGCAGGGCCTCGACAAAGAAGCCCAGCGCAGAGAACTCATGCGCGATCTGTTCGCAAACTTCGGGAGCAACCGGCTCTTCGCCGCCGAGCGCCGCAACACGCGCGGCGTTCTCTGCGACCAGCTTGGCGGCGTCGGTCTCGCCAAGCATCGAGAATGCACCCTCGACCTGCTTGAGCGGAGCCGACAGCGCGGCCAGCGCGGCGCTGTTGGACGGATTGCGGAAATACGTGTCCAGCGTCTGCTCGACTTGGCCCAGGCTGGTCTGAATCTCACGCGCCAGCTGGTTGAAGAACAAGCGCTCCTGCGCACGTCGCGAGCTTTCGCCGAACAGCTGTTCGTCGAGCTCGCCCGGATCGCGGCCGGCCTCACGCGCGGCGAGGCGCGCAACCAACGCATCGACCTGGCGTTGCAGCAGATCCTGGCTGGGGGCAGAGGCGGCATCAACCGCCTGCTCGGCGATCAGCAAAGCCGTCGCGACATCCATCGACAGGTCGTCGTTCGACTTCAGCGGATCCTTGCGCAACCACGCCGCGGTGCCATGCAGCGCCTCAACCAGCCGCGCAACAGCGGGCTGATGCAGCGTCTGCAACGGCGCGCGCGCGGCCGCGAGGTTCTCCTGCAACTGCGGCAGACCAACTGCAGACCCTGCCGCGAATTTGTTCCACGACTCCTTGGCGTTCTCGATCGCTTCGCGCAATGCGCGCTGCACCGGCGCCAAGGGCGTTTCTGCGATGCGCGCGTCAGCTGCGGCGGGCAGCAAGGCATCAAGACGGAACGCGCTGCGCACCGCACGCGCATGCTCGGTATTGATGCTCGCGTTGGCCACATGGAACAGCACGTCGCGCACAAGACGCTCGGCCACAACATGCGAGCCTTCGAGCAGGCGGCGCATCTGCGTGTCGATTCGCCGACACAGGCGCTGCGCATCGCGGTCAGCGGCGATCGCACGCTGGGCCAAGCCCTCGAAGAACGCAATCGATGCCCACCAGAAGCCCTGCGCACCAGGAGCCGGATTGATTTCGGCAATCCGCTGGATCGCAACAAGCATCAGGCGCGGGCCGCTGTCCGACGCGGGTTCGCGCAGCCAGGACAGCAGGCCTTTCTCGAAACGCGCGCGGGCCGTGCGCAACTCTTTGGCTGCGACCGCCGGATCTAGGCTGACGTGCGAATCCTGCGATGGCCGCACGGCCAGATTCGGGAAGAACAGTTCGCTCTGTCCCGGGACCTCGATGCCGCGGGCCTCGGCGATCTCCGCGTAGAGCGGGTAGAGGCGCAGCGGCTGATGCGGCGCGCCGTCCTGCAGCTCCGCAAGATAGTTGCCGAGTGCGATCAGCGCACGGCGCAGCAGCGGCGCATGCGTATCGCCAAATTCGATCTGCCCCCCCGCGAGCGAGGCCAGCAGCGCATCGAGCGCCTCGGCAAACTGTGTCACGCCGTCGAGACCGACGACGGAGAGCGCCCCCTGGACCTGGTGGACATGGTTCTGGGCAAAGCGCAGCTGTTCGCTGCGGTCCTCGCCCGCTTCCACCTTGGTCAAAGCATCCTGTGCCCGGGCCAGGGCAGCGTCGATCTCGCCCCGGACCCAAGTCAGCGGGGCGATGTCGAGTTCCATCTCGGAATTCATCGTCAGCGTCTTTCCCTGCGGGTCTTACACCTTGAAGCCGGAAACCGAGCCCTTGAGTTCGACCGCGAGGTCGGCGAGCTGGCCAATCGAGACGGCGGTCTGTTGCGTACCGCGGGTGGTTTGTTCGTTCAGGCTCTGAATGTCGCGCATGGTGCCTGCCACCTCGGTCGCGACGTTTGCCTGTTTCTGCGTGTCGGACGAGATCTTTTCAACCAGCGAGGCCACTTCCACCGACACGTCACCGATCTCGGACAGTGCCTGACCTGCGGCATCGGACAGCTTGGCCCCATCGACCACACCACGGGTCGAGTTTTCCATAGCGGCCACAGCATCCTGCGTATCGGTCTGAATCGTCTTCACGATCGCCGCGATCTGCTTGGTTGCTTCCGCGGAACGTTCCGCGAGGCGCTGCACTTCTTCCGCAACCACCGTGAAGCCGCGACCGGCTTCACCGGCTGATGCAGCCTGAATTGCGGCGTTCAGCGCGAGCACGTTGGTCTGTTCGGTAATGTCCGAAATCAGTTCCACGATTTCACCGATCTCCTGCGAGCTTTCGCCGAGGCGCTTGATCCGCTTCGAAGTTTCCTGGATCTGCTCACGGATTTCGTTCATACCCTTGATCGTGTTCTGCACCGCGTCCTGACCCTTACGCGCTGCATCCAGCGAGCGGCGGGCAACCTGAGCGGATTGCAGCGCGTTGCCCGACACGTCGGTCATCTGGCGCGCCATCTCCGTCACCTGCGAGCCGGCCTGCTGAATCTCGCGCGACTGCTTTTCAGCGGCGTCGATCAGCTCATCCGAGGTTTGCTTCGCGGATTCGGTTGCTGCCGTCACGCGGCCTGCTGCGTCGTTCAGGCGGCGTACCAGAACCGAGAGTTCTTCAATCGTGTAGTTAACCGAGTCCGCGATCGCGCCGGTGATGTCTTCGGTAACCGTTGCACGCACCGTCAAGTCACCATCCGCCAAGTCGCCCATCTCGTTCATCAGACGAAGAATGGCCTGCTGGGTGGCGTTCTTTTCGCCTTCCGCCTGCGCACGCTGACGCTCCGCTTCGGTCTGGCGCATCTTCAGGTCGTCGTTGTAGACCTTCGCGAGCAGCGCGAGGGTCACCAGCGCCAGCGCCGCGAACAGGATGATCAGCGCGGTCAGCGCGGTGAATCCGACGTAGGCCTTGTTGTAGCCGGTCGCCAGCGCGTCGGTGGCGGTCAGCAGCTTGGACGAATCGTTGAAGATCTGGCTACCGGCACGCTTCGCCTGCACCAGCAGCTGAATGTTGCCAAGGATGCTTTGAACGCCCTGCAGGTGTTCTTCGCCCGCTTCGCGCAGCGCGCCGATCTTGTTCTTCATGTCGCGGTCGGAGTCCGGCGTCATGTTCTCAAGAATCTCGACCAGCTCGCGGAAGGTGTTGGCGTCCTTGCCCAGCAGGAAGGCCACTTCCGGGTCGATCGCGTCAGCGACGAGCAGCGCGTTGGCGTTCTTCGCCATACGCTGCGTCAGCATCACGACCTGGTTCGCGGTTGCGATCTCGCGCGCATTCGCGCCGGTCTGCAGCTTCAAAGCGGCGACCTGCTCGGACAAGTCGAGCAGCTTCGGGTTTTCCGAGTTGATCGTCGTCACCGCCGCGCCGAGGGTGGAGAGGTTCTTTTGCTGGCTGATCAGCTGTTGGGCGTCCTTGTTGGTCTTTTCCCAGAGCTTGGTCACGCCGTCGAGCTCTTCACGCACGCTGCGGCCGCTTGCCGGTACCGAAGTGCCGTCGACCGAACCGCCGTTGCTCACCGCACCAAGCAGTTGCTCGAAACGCTCACGGCTGTCCTTCAATTCCGTGAAGGCGCCCGGGTTACCTTGCAGTGCCTGCTGCGCCGCTTTCGCGAGACGCTGCGACAGGGTGCGCATCTGACCAGCCGCCGACACGTAGGCGGTGCCGAATCCGGCGCTACGCAGCTGCCATGCCGTGAGGCCCACCGCGATCAGCGTGAAGAGACCGAACAGGATGCCCAGCAGACGCAGCTGCTCGGCCACCGTCTTGCCGCCAAGCAGAGGCAGTCGGGACAGTCCAGAGGCCGCGGCAGCGCCTGCCTTGGCCTCCATCACTGTGTCTTCCATGATCGTGCTGTCGCCGGACAGCTCTGCGCCGGGGCGCTTCTGGCCGAGAGTGCGGCCGAACAGTTTGAGGGCCATGCAGGTACTCCGAGGTGCGGACGTTATGTTGTTGTGAGCGTTTGGGTATTCAGGGGCTGTGCGGTCAGTGATTCACGTTGGCCGCATCGAGGAAGCGCGGTTCGGCGAGTAGTTGCCGCACCGACAGGCGCTTCCAGAGGCGATCCTGGCTATCACGCAGCCCGCCCGCGACCCATGGACGGGGGTCGTGGAAGCGCGGGTCGACATCGAAATCGTCAGGGTTGCGCAGACCGATCGCGCGGGAGACGAGCAAGGCGGTATTCACACCGAGCCGTGAGCCCACCAGCAGCAAACGCGATTCGCTGCCGGTTACAACCTGGGACAAACCGAGGAACGCCGGGAAATCGACGACGCTGAAAAGATTGCCGCGAACGTTGGCCAACCCGCGGAACCAGTCCTGCGTCAGCGGAACAGGCGCGATCGGTGGAACGGCCAGGATTTCGCCAGTATCGGCAAGATCGACCAGCCAGCCCTCGCCGCCGGCGAGCACCGCCAGCAGGGCGGGCTTGGCCGGTGCGTTCTTGGTGCCGGCGAGACGGTTCGAAAGATCCTGCTGGAACTCTCTCAGACTGATGCGCTTGGCCATGCTCGCCGCTCCGCTTTCAGCCCAGGGCCTTGATCTTTTCGAGCAGCAGATCGAGATCGAGCGGTTTGGTCAGGTAATCGTTGGCACCCTGGCGCATGCCCCAGATCTTGTCGGTTTCCTGATCCTTCGAGGTGCACATGAAGATCGGGATATGGCGCGTCGTATCTTCGCGCGAGATCGTACGAGTGGCCTGGTAGCCGTTGATGCCAGGCATCACGACGTCCATCAGGATCAGATCGGGGAGTTCAGCCTTCGCCTTCTGCACGCCATCGGCGCCATCTTCAGCGGTGACGACGTTGTAGCCTTGCTTGACGAGGTACTCCATCAAGGCAAAACGGTCGGTGGGCGAATCATCAACGATGAGAATCTTTTTGATCGGCATGGGTGCTCCTTGTTTGCTCAGCGGGGTCAGGCGCGGCCGGCGTGTGCGGCTACCGCCTTGAGCAGGCTGTCCTTGGTAAAGGGTTTCGTTAAATACTCGTTGGACCCGACCATGCGGCCACGCGCACGGTCAAACAGACCGTCCTTGGACGACAGCATGATCACCGGGGTACCGGAAAACTTGGGGTTCTTCTTGATCAGCGCGCAGGTCTGATAGCCATCGAGCCGCGGCATCATGATGTCAACAAAGACGATGTCGGGATGATGGTCGGCGATCTTCGCCAGGGCATCAAAGCCGTCTTCGGCGAGCAGCACGTGACAGCCGGCTTGGGCGAGGAAGATCTCTGCGCTGCGCCGGATGGTGTTCGAGTCGTCGATGACCATCACCTTCACGCCGTTGAGGGTCGAAGCATCAGCCAAGACGCATACCTCCGCAGTTCATGCCCGTATTGTTGGAATTGTCGATGTGACGCGTGAATATAACTGAAATTACCCGCGCGGCACCGCAAAACGCCAGCAGCGCCGGCTTCGGCGCTGTTTCTTGCTCAGATTTCGACGAGTTCAAAATCATCCTTGCGCGCTTCGCATTCGGGGCAGGTCCAGTTCGGCGGGACATCTTCCCAGCGCGTGCCCGGTGCAATGCCCTCGTCGGGCAGGCCCTGCGCTTCGTCGTAGATGAAGCCGCAAATCAGGCACATCCAGGTACGCATCGGGGTATCGGCTGACAAACTCATTTCTTTATGAAATTCATTTAAGATTTCACGATCTTACCGCATTTCGCGGCCCCGCCCGCCGTCCCCCAATGCCCTCCCCGCCCCACGCCACGGCACTTCCAGTCGTGTTGAGCCTCGCTTGCAGCGACCCTTCCGGGGGTGGCGGCAACGTTGGTGCTGCGCTTTCGATCGCGGCAGCCGGCGCGCATGCCGCTTGCGTAACGACCGGTTTGAGCGTGCGCGACACACGCAACGTGGAGCGTTTCTGGCCGGTCGAGGCTGAGCTGATCGACGAGCAAGCGCGCGCCGTGCTTGAGGATCTGCCGGTTTCGGCCTTCCACGTCGGCACGCTGGCCGACGCGCGAACCGCCGCAATGGTCGCGGCGCTGGTGGCCGACTATCCGAGCGTGCCGGTCGTGCTGGACCCGGACCTTTACGGTGGCCGCGATGATGGCCAGATCGATGAAGACCTGATCGGCGCACTTTGTGAACTTTTGTTGCCGCAGTGCGCGCTGTTCATTCCCAACAGCATCGAAGCGCGTTTGCTGGCCGACGAACAGGAAAGCGACGGTCCGGCCGGTCGTTCGCTCGCCGAATGTGCGCAGATCCTGCTCGATTCGGGCTGTGAGCATGTGCTGATCACCGGCAGTCACGAGCCCACCGCGCAAGTCATCAACACGCTCTACGGGATCCGGGGCGTGGTGCGGACCGATGCATGGGAACGCCTGTCGGGAAGTTACCTCGGCGCCGGCATCACCCTCTCGGCGGCCATCGCGGCAAGGTTGGCGCGCGGCGAGGCCTTGTCCGACGCTGCGCGGAGCGCGCAGGCCTATGTCTGGCAGACGCTCGCCAATGCACAGCAGCTCGGCATGGGGCGGCGGATTCCGCATCGCCCGCTCGGGGGCCAGCCATGACTCGTTTGCGCCGCGGGCTGTACGCGATCACGCCGGACTGGACCGATACGGCTCGCCTGCTGGCGACAACCGAATCCATTCTCGCTGGTGGCGCGGTGCTTCTGCAGTACCGCAACAAGCTCGCCGACTCGGCGCTCGCGCTCGCGCAGGCCACCGCGCTGCTGGCGCTGTGCCAGCGCTACACCGTGCCGCTGCTGATCAACGACGATGTGGCACTTGCTGCCGCAATTAGCGCGGACGGCGCCCACATCGGCCGCGACGATGGCGAACTGGCCGCCGCGCGCGCCCGGCTTGGTGCCACCGCGATCATCGGCGTGTCGTGCTATGCCGATCTCGACCGTGCGCGCGATGTGGCAGAGTGCGGCGCCGACTATGTCGCCTTCGGCGCGATGTTCGCATCACCGACCAAACCCCATGCGCCGCCGGCACCGATGTCGCTGCTCGGCGCAGCGCGTGCGTTCGGCAAGCCGGTGGCCTGCATTGGCGGCATCACCGCAGAGAACGCCGGCGCGCTGGTCGCCGCTGGCGCCGACCTGCTCGCGGTGATCAGCGATCTTTACGAATCCGCCACGCCGCGCGAACGTGCTGCCGCCTACGCCGCACTGTTCGCCGGCCACTGATCGTCACGGGACGCGAGCGCCCGGCGGTGAGACAATCGCCGGCCTCGAAATCGCATTCCCGAGTCCCAACCATGACCGATCGCAATCAAGAGCTCTTCGACCGCGCCCAACGCAGCATCCCCGGCGGCGTCAATTCGCCCGTTCGCGCCTTCCGCAACGTCGGCGGCACGCCGCGTTTCTTTGCCCGCGCCCAGGGCAGCCGGCTGTGGGACGCCAACGGCAAGGAGTACATCGACTATGTCGGCTCCTGGGGCCCGGCGATCCTCGGCCACGCCCACCCGGACGTGATCCGCGCAGTGCAGGAGAAAGCAGCGCTGGGGCTCTCGTTCGGCGCACCGACCGAGATCGAGGTCGAGATGGCGGAAACCCTGTGCCGCCTCGTGCCCAACCTCGACATGGTGCGGCTGGTGTCGTCGGGCACCGAGGCAACGATGAGCGCGATCCGGCTCGCGCGCGGTTTCACCGGCCGCGACGCGATCGTGAAGTTCGAAGGCTGCTACCACGGCCACGCCGACAGCCTGCTGGTGAAGGCCGGCTCGGGCCTGCTGACCTTCGGCAACCCGTCCTCGGGCGGCGTGCCGGCGGATTTCGCCAAGCACACCATCGTGCTGCCCTACAACGACGTCGCCGCACTGGAAGAAGTGTTCGCCAGCCGCGGCGGCGAGATCGCCACCGTGATCCTCGAACCGGTGGTCGGCAACATGAACCTCGTGATGCCCAGCCGCGCCTTCCTCGACGCGCTGCGCGCGCTGTGCACCAAGCACGGCAGCATCCTGATCTTCGACGAGGTAATGACTGGCTTCCGCGTTGGCCCGAAGGGCGCGCAAGGCCTGTTCGGTATCGATGCGGATCTGGTGACGCTGGGCAAGGTGATCGGCGGCGGCATGCCGGTGGGCGCCTTCGGCGGCCGGCGCGAGATCATGGAAAAGATTTCACCGCTTGGCGCGGTGTATCAGGCAGGCACCTTGTCAGGCAGCCCGGTGGCGGTGGCTGCGGGCCTCGAAACCCTGCGCCTGATCAGCGCTCCGGGCTTCTATGAGAACCTTTCGGCGCGCACGAAGCAGCTCACCGACGGCCTTGCCGCGGCGGCGAAGCAGCACGGTGTCGCCTTCTGTGCCCAGGCGGTCGGCGGCATGTTCGGCCTCTACTTCACCGACGCGCTGCCGAGCACCTATGATCAGGTGATGGCCTGCGACAAAGCGCGCTTCAACCGCTTCTTCCACGGCATGCTGGACGCCGGCCACTACTTCGCGCCGGCCTCGTTCGAAGCCGGTTTCGTGTCGGCGGCGCATACCGAAGCCGACGTTGCGGCAACGATCGCCGCTGCTGACGCGGTGTTCGCCACTCTCGGCTGATCGACGCGAACGGGGGCGGCATTGTCGCCTCCGTATCGGTACGGATGGCGGCCGCACGGCGCGGCCCCGATAATCGCCGCCTTCCCTGAACGGAGCCGCCATGCTGACCCCGACCCAAGCACGCACCTGGTGGACCGTCACCCTCGCCGCGGCCGCGATCCTGATGATCACGATGGGAGCACGGCAGTCGATGGGGCTCTTCGTGTCGCCGATCAACAGCGCGACCGGCCTGGGTGTCGTCACGATCAGCTTCGCCATGGCGATTGGCCAGTTCATGTGGGGTGCGGCGCAGCCGGTGGCGGGCGCCATCGCAGACCGCTGGGGACCGGGCCGCGTGCTGGTCGGCGGGACCTTCCTGATGGCCGTCGGGCTGGCGCTGACACCCTTGATGCAGTCGGCCTTCGGGCTGTCGCTCGCGATCGGCGTGCTGACCGCCGCGGGCGCCGGTGCGGGCAGCTTCTCGGTGCTGATCGGCGCCGCCGCCCGCAAGCTGCCGATGGAAAAACGCGGCATGGCGTCGGGCATCATCAACGCCGGCGGATCCTTCGGCCAGTTCGTGTTCGCGCCGCTGGTGCAGCGCCTGATCGGCGGCTTTGGCTGGATGGGCGCGATGTTCTCGCTCGCGCTGATCTCGCTCGCGGCGCTGCCGCTGATCCGGCCTCTGGTCGGCGACCGCAATGTGCCGCAACAGCCTGCCGCACCGCACGCACCAGCCGACCGCGGCCTGCGCGCGGCGATTGGCGATGCGATGGGCGACCGCAGCTACCTGCTGCTGCACGCCGGCTTCTTCACCTGCGGCTTCCACATCGCCTTCCTCGTCACCCACCTGCCGGGTGAAGTGCAGCTGTGCGGCCTGCCGGGCAATGTGGCGAGCTGGTCGCTGGCGATCATCGGGCTGGCCAACATCTTCGGCAGCCTTGCCGCCGGCTGGGCAGTGCAGCGCATGCGCAGCAAGTACGTGCTGTTCTGGATGTATGGCTCGCGCGCGCTGCTGGTGGCGCTCTATCTCGTCGCGCCGAAAACGCCGCTGACCTTCTATCTCTTCGCCGCCGGGCTGGGCCTGACCTGGCTCGCCACCGTGCCACCCACCGCTGCGGTGGTCGGCAAACTGTTCGGCCACCGCTATCTGGCCACGCTGTTCGGCCTGACCTTGCTGTCGCACCAGATGGGCGGCTTTCTCGGCGCATGGCTAGGTGGCATCGCGATTACCCGCCTCGGCAGTTACGACGCGATGTGGTACGCCGATATTGCGCTGGCGGGCGCAGCGGCGCTGGTGAACCTGCCGATCCGCGAGGCGCCGGTGCTGCGCACCGCTGCGGCCTGACTGTCGCGGCCTCTCGCCGGATTTTGCGACTGGGCCTAGACTCAAGCTCAACAGACTGCCGGAGTGGCCATGCCAGCCAAAGCCTTTGTCCGAATGCTTGTCGCCGCAGCATCGCTTGTCGCCACGCTATCGGCTTCGCGCGCCCTTGCCGGCGAACTGCTGGTGATGACCGAGGAACTTCAACCGCATAGCAGCCTGCGCGACGGCCGCGTGGTTGGCAGCTCGACCGAATTCATCGAAGCCTTGCTGAAGGAGGCCGGGCTCGAATACCGGCTCGATCTGCGCGCCTGGAACGCAGTGATGCAGACCGCCGCCACGCAGAATGCCGTA
The DNA here is from genome assembly GCF_013184235.1 of Niveibacterium sp. COAC-50. Taxonomy (NCBI): domain Bacteria; kingdom Pseudomonadati; phylum Pseudomonadota; class Betaproteobacteria; order Rhodocyclales; family Rhodocyclaceae; genus Niveibacterium; species Niveibacterium sp. COAC-50. The sequence goes on along the minus strand of NZ_JABCJM010000002.1, from coordinate 1,031,661 downwards.
CTGGTCTATCCGATCGGGCGCACCGCCGAGCGCGAGGCGGCGTTTCAATGGATCGGACCGCTTGGCACGCTCGAGCACAGACTCTACAAACTCAAGCGCCGCACCGATCTGCATCCGCAAGTGCTGGCGGATCTGCGCGGACACACGATCGCCGTGGTGCCGCGCGATGCGCGTCAAATCTATCTGCAGCAACAGGGCTTTGCGCCCCAGACCGAACTGATCGAAACCACCGACAACCGGCAGGCCATGCGGCTGCTCAGCCTGGGCCGTGTCGACTACGCACCGATCGCCACGGGCAGCCTGGATGCCTACTGCCGCGCCGAGCAATTGGATTGCAGCCAGTTCGAGCCGACCGTGGCGCTCGGCATGAAGCTCACGCTCTACCTGGCCGCCAACCCGGCCACCCCACGCGAAACGCTGGACAAGCTGCGCAGCGCCTGGGCACGCCTGGTCGAGAACGGCAGCTACCAGCGCATCCTCAAGCAAGCGCCGCCGCGCGACTGAGGCAACGACGCCCCCGCCACGGGGCTACAGCAGAATCAGCGTCGCCAACCCGAGGAAGATCAGGAAGCCGCCCGAGTCGGTCACGGCCGTGATCAGCACCGAAGAGCCCACCGCCGGATCCTTGCCAAAGCGCATCAGAGTCATCGGGATCGCGACGCCCATGAATGCGGCGAGCAGCAGGTTGAGCGTCATCGCCGCGGTCAGCACCATGCCCAGCTTGATATCGCGATAGAGCAGGATCGCCGCGAGGCCGAGCAGCCCGCCCCACACGATGCCGTTGAACAGCGCGACGCCGATTTCCTTGCGGAAGAGGCGCTTGCCGTGTTCCGCCGCAACCTGCCCCATCGCGATGGCGCGCACGATCATCGTGATCGTCTGGTTGCCCGAGTTACCCCCGATGCCGGCGACGATCGGCATCAGCGCGGCCAGCGCGACGAGCTTCTGGATCGAGCCTTCGAAGGCGCCGATCACGCGCGAGGCGATGAAGGCGGTGACCAGGTTGATCGCCAGCCAGCGCCAGCGGTTTTTCACCGAGTCGACGATCGGCGCGAAGATGTCTTCTTCTTCTTTCAGGCCGGCCTGCCCGAGCAGCTCGGCTTCCGACGACTCGCGCACGAAATCGAGCACCGAAGCCACGGTGAGGCGGCCGAGCAGGCGGTGGTGCGAGTCGACCACCGGCGCCGACACCAGGTCGTAACGTTCGAAGGCCATCGCCGCCTCGTCGGCCGAGTCGCCCGGCTCCAGCGTGAGGTGCTCGGTCAGCATGATGTCGCTGACGACGACGTCCGGATCGTTGATCAGCAGGCGCCCCACCGGCAGCACGCCGCGCAGGCGCTCCTTGCGGTCGATCACGAAGAGCAGATCAGTGTGATCAGGCAGTTCGTCGAAGCGGCGCAGGTAGCGCAGCACCGCTTCGAGGCTGACGTCTTCGCGCACGGTGACCATGTCGAAGTCCATCAGCGCGCCGACCGAATCCTCCGGGTAGGACATCGCAGCACGCAACTGCTCGCGCGCCTCGGCATCGAGGCCGAGATAGACATCCTCCATGACCTGCTTGGGCAGGTCAGGGGCAAGGTCGGCGAGTTCGTCGGCATCGAGCTGTTCGGCCGCAGCCACCAGCTCGGCCTGGTCCATCGTCTCGATCAGCGATTCACGAACCGCATCCGAGACTTCGAGCAGGATCTCGCCGTCGCGCTCGGCCTTGACCAGATCCCAGACTTCGAGACGTTCGTCGAGCGGCAGCGCTTCGAGGATGTAGGCGATGTCCGCCGGGTGGAGCTTGTCGAGACGCGTTGCGAGCTCGGCAAGGTGCTGCTTGTGCACCAGGTTCTCGACGAGCTCGTGCTTGGGCATTTCCTGCCGATGCACCAGCTCCTCGACAACCTTGTGACGTGCGAGCGCCGCCTGCACCTCACGGAGGTGCTGCTGTACGTCGTCGCTGTGATGCGGGGTTTCGTGGACTTCTGCCATCTTCACTACGCCGGCAGGCTGGAGGGAGTGCGGAGTGTACGGGAATCGTGTGACAACCGCGAACGATTAGCGGCGCCGGGCAAGCAAAGCGGTATGGTGAGCGCCTGCGCCGGCTCAGGTCGGCGCGCCGGAGGCCTCCAGCTCGGCCAACATGCGGGCGGCAACGAGCCCATTGATCAGGCCAAAGACGAGTGCCGCCAGCGCAAAGATCGGCGCCAGCGCAAACACGCCGTCGTGCGGCACGAGCCACAGCCGCGCCACCACCAGTTGCGCGCCGATGTGTGCAAACGCGGCGAACAGGCTCGCGGTGACCGGGCCAAACCAGCGGCGCGGCAGATGCACCGCACCACCCAGTGCGCAAAGGCTTGCCAGGGCGCCGCTAAGGCCAAGGAAGAATCCAGGCGCGAGAAACTGGCCGAGCAGCAGGCTTGCGGCAAACACCCGAAGCAGCGCGACCCAGGCCGCATCGCGCCAACCCCAGCGCCACAGCACGATCAGCACGACGATGTTGCCGAGGCCCGGCTTTACGCCCGGCAGCGGCAGCGGGATCGCCGCTTCGGCCAGCGACAGCACGATCGCCGCGGTGGCAAAACGCGCCACGCGGATGTCCGACGCATCGGGTCGTAGTTCAATAACCGAGTGAGTCATAGGCAGGTTGGCGCGCCAGCAAGGCGAGCGTGACCTCGTTGGGCGCGCAGATTGCGACCGCCCCAGCGGTGCTGAGCCAGCCCTGCCGCACACAGTACTGACGCGGCCCCGGATCGCTCGCAACGCGCGCACGGCCGATGTCGACTTCGATCTTCGTCAGGCCGAGCGGGCCCGGCACCGTAATCACCTGCGGCGCAGACAAGGGCACCGTCGCAAACAGCTTGCCGGCGGCGCGGATTTCCGCACGATCCGCCTCGCCGCCACGCCAGAAATGCCGCCCGAGCATGCCGACCAGCACTGCGGCGAGCAGCAGCACGAGGTAGTCGCCCGGCCGGATCAGGGCCAGCCAGTCGCGCGCCGCGAGCCGCATCGGCGCCAGCCCGGCTCAGGACTTGAGTGCGCGGTGCCGCAGCAGCACCCGCACCTGATCCTGGAAACGCGCGGCAATCGTTTCGGCGATGTAGACGCTGCGGTGCTGGCCACCGGTGCAACCGATCGCCAGCGTCAGGTAGGCGCGGCTGTCCCGCATGTAGGAGGGCAGCCAGTTCGCGAGCCAGTTGCCGATGTCCTGCACCATGCGGCCGACGTCTTCGTGGGCGCAGAGGAAGTCGATCACCGGCTGGTCACGCCCCGTCAGCGGCCGCAGCGCGGGGTCGTAGAAAGGATTGGGCAGGCAGCGCACATCGAACACCAGATCGGCGTCGAGCGGAATGCCGTGCTTGAAGCCGAAGGATTCCACCAACAGCGTCAGGCCCTGCGCTGGCGAAGCCTGGATCAGGTCTTTCAGCCACACCCGCAGCGTATTCGGATGCAGATCGCTGGTATCGATACGCTGGCCCAGCTCGCCAACGGCTTCCAGCGCGTCGCGCTCACGCTCGATCGCTTCGAGCAGCGTCACGCCGTCGTCCGCAAGCGGGTGGCGGCGACGGGTTTCCGAAAAGCGGGCGATCAGCGTGGTGTTGCGTGCTTCAAGAAAAACGAAGCGGACGTCCTCGACCTCGCCGCGCAGCGCAGCCATGGTCTCGGGCAACGCCTGCAGGCTGGCGCCGCCGCGCACATCCACGGCAACACCGACGCGCTCGTAGCCCGCGCCGCGCAGGTGGGCAACCAGCCCAGGCAGCAGCGGTGCCGGCAGGTTGTCGACGCAGTAGTAACCAGCATCTTCAAGCACCGCGAGCGCGATACTCTTGCCGGAACCGGAGAGGCCGGAGATCAGAATCAGTTGCATGGTGTCGGGGGGTCGGCACGGGGGTGTCCCGAGCATAACGGAAGCCTGGCAGCCTGTCAGGCGCGTCGCGATTAAGCATTGGGGCGAAACTGCCGTTATCCGGCGTGAGGGTGTCTTCGCACACCCAAGCCGGCACGACACAGGGAGCTCTTCACTTGCAGTTGCCCAATCTCGACCTCTCGCAGATTCGAGTGCTGATCGCCGATCAGCAAGGCTCGGTGCGTACCTGGCTACGCACGCAACTGGCGCTGATCGGCATCCAGCAGGCCAGCATGGCAGCCAATGCCACCGACCTGCTGCGCCAGTGCCGCAACGGCAGCTTCGACGTGGTGCTGTGCGACCACCACCTGGACAACCAGAAAGACGGCGTGGAGCTGCTCGAAGACCTGCGCTACCAAAGCCTGCTGCCCCTATCGTCCGTGTTCCTCATCGTCACCGGCGAGCGCACCTACAAGCGCGTGATCTCGGCAGTGGAGTTCGCGCCCGACGACTACCTGATCAAGCCCTTTTCGGCCAATGACCTGAGCCACCGGGTGATGGCTGCGCTGATGAAGAAGAAGATCCTCAAGGACGTCTTCGCGAAGCTGGCGGAGCATGATTACGCGGGCGTGGTGGCCGCCTGCGACAAGGTGATCTCGGGCAAGGGCCACCACACGCTGGATGCGCAACGGATCAAGGCCGAAGCCTTGCTCACGCTTGATCGCATCGATGAAGCCGCCGAGATCTACACCAGCGTATCCACCCAGCGCGCCGTGCCCTGGGCGCGCATGGGCTACGCGATGGTGCTGCAGAAACGCGGCCAGCTTGACGAAGCCGCCGACGAAGCGGCGAAGCTCAACCTCGAATGCCCTGAGTACCTCTCGGTGTACGACTTTCTCGCCCGCACGCATGAGCAGCGCGGCGACCTGGCCGCGGCGATGGACTACCTGGAGCGTGCCGACGCGCTCTCGCCCGCCAACCTTGAACGGCTGCGCCACCTGGGCAAACTCGCCTCGGAAACGGGCGACCGCGAACGCGCCGCCAGCGCGATGCGCAAGGTGGTCGACCGAACGCAAAAGAGCGCACGTACCAAGATCGACGACCATTTGACCTTGTTGAAGAATCTGGTCGGCGAAAGCACCCGCAAGGAAGCCGACGAACGCCTCAAGGCCATGCGCCAGGCCCACGCGGAGACGGCCGACGGGCTCATCGCCAGCGATGTCGCCGAAGCACGGTTGCGGCGCGACGAAGGCCAGCTGGAGGCCGCGAGCGCCGCGATCGACCGGGCGCTGTCGGTCCACGCGGCGACGCCGCAGATTGCGGTCTCAATTTCAGTCGACCTCGCGGAAGTCTGCATCGAGAGTGGTCGCAACGAAGATGCATTGAAGGTTGCCGAGCGCATCGAGGGAGACCCGGAAAAGCTCGACGCGAGCCTCAGGCGCCGCCTCGGGCGCATCAAACCCGCTGCACCGCCCGCGGATGCAGCGCCGCCGATGGCGATGCCCCCGCCGGGTACCGAAGCGGATCCGGAAGCCACCGCACGGCTGTTGCAAGCGCTCGCCGCGGCACTCGATGCGTTGGACAGCGCCTGGGATGCCGATCGCGCGACGGCGTGCCGTGAACTGTTGATCGACGCCTTCAGCGCCGCACCGCGCGAGCGCGAGGTGATTCAGGCACATATCCGCTATGACCGGATTGCGGTGCGCAACGGCGGCGACCGCCACAAGCCAACGACCCGCAAGGCGATCGTCTCAGACACCAGCTGAACTGGCATGGCGGGCTCATGCACGCGCCCGCGGCCTGGCGCTATGCTAGAAATGCGGCAGCGAGCCGCCCGCAACGGCAAATACGCTTGGATAACCGAATCCAAGCGCTGGCAAGCCCCATGGAGGCATGTATGCGCAAGCCCAGACTGACCGGATGGTTCCCCGCCAACACCGCACCGGTGCGTGACGGCTGGTACGAGGTCCAGACCGAAGATGGCGAGCAGCAAATGGCACAATGGGCAGTGTTGGGCGGCGATCGCGGCTGGTGGCAGTTCCGCCGCGTATTTGGCATAGACTTGCGTCGCAGCGTGCGAGGGATTCGCCGCTGGCGCGGGCTGGCCCGCCCGGCAAACGGTTGACACGCTTTTTTTCGTGCCAAACCCAAGGTTTTCAAGCTTTGCAACGCCATTCCGCGCCGTCATGGGATAACATCCCCTTCCGGCGTGGCCACACGCTTTTCACATAACCCGGAAAAGAACCCGAATCATGAACAAATCCGAACTCATCGATGCGCTGGCCGCCAAGACCGGCTTCACCAAGACCGACTCCGCCAAAGCCCTCGACGGCCTGCTGGATGTCGTGACCGAAACCCTCGCCGCCGGCGACGAAATCTCCCTGGTTGGCTTCGGCTCCTTCTCAGTCAGCAAGCGTGCCGCCCGTACCGGCCGCAACCCGAAGACCGGCGAAGCGATCCAGATCGCCGCATCGAAGGCCCCGACGTTCAGCGCCGGAGCCAAGCTGAAGGCCGCGGTCAACAAGTAATTGACCGTCGCATCGGCCAGCCACCGCTGGCCGAGCGGATGAACGCCCCGCCCCTGCGGGGCGTTTTCTTTTGGGCTCCCGCCGGAGTTTCCACTTGCGAAGCCGGCACAAGGGAAATCCGTCTATCTGTGTGACATATTTCCGCCGCGCAACGCCCCACCCCCACGCCAGATCAATTCCGTACCGCGACCGCCTCGCGAGAATCGCGATTCCGACTGCGCGTCCGAACCATTCCGGCGGACGCATCGCTCCCGACGGCAGTGCCGCGCATCAGAACGTGGCCCACGATCGGAACGCCCGTATCACCTGGGTTGCTTCCAGACCGGATGAATTCCGTTTTTGTTTGGACTACGTCACAAGGGAGAGTGGTATGCGGCACATGATCGGCAAGACAAGCCTCGCGCTGGCGCTGGCTTTGGCAGGGATCGGCACGGCCAGCGCGGGTGTCATCTACACGTTGAGCGCGACTGACAGCACCAGCGTCCATCGCGGCATGGGCGACATCTCGCATTACAGCTACGGGGGTCTGTGGTCCGGGATCTACGGCTACGGCACCGACTTCCTGGTGACGTATCTGCGCTTCGATCTGAGCGGCGTGGCAGATTCGACCAGCCTGCGCAGCGTGAAGCTGAGCGCCACGGCCAATTCGTTTGCCGGCGATTCCTTGATCAAGGCCTACCACGTCGACGACGACACGCTGGGCGGCCACACCTACCCCGCGCTGACCTACAACGGCTTCCACGGTTTCAACGCGTTTCTCGGCTCCGAATCGGCCGCGGGATATGGCCCCTACAGCTGGGATCTTTCGGCCGCCGACTTCAGCAGCGACCTCGCCGACAACACGCTGACCATTGCGTTGACCGCGGATGCGCGGGCGGACGCCAATCACTGGGTGTTCTTCAACCGCGATTTCCGTCTCACGCTCGACACCGAATCGGCAGCGGTGCCGGAACCCGCCACGCTGCTGTTGACCGGTCTCGGGCTCGTCGGACTCGCCGCATCGCGCCGCCGCAAGACCGGCTGATACCTCATCAACCGGCCGCCGAGTCTGGCGCTCGGATGCCACACAGCAAAAAGCCCTGATTTCTCAGGGCTTTTTCTTTTCGGGCGACGAATCGGCGGACGCGTATCAGAATGGAATGTCGTCGTCGAAATCGCCGAAGTTGTTTCCGCCGGCCGGGGCCTGTGGCGCCGGGGCCGGGCGCGATTGCGGGCGTGCATTGCCGCCGCCCTGATTGCCGCCGCGCGGAGCCGGTGCCTGGTTGTAGTCGTCGCCGCCGCTGTTGTAGCCGCCGCGCGAGCCGCCGCCCTCACCACCGGGGCGGCCGCCGAGCATCTGCATCTGGTCGGCGCGGATCTCGGTCGTGTACTGGTCACGACCTTCCTTGTCCTGCCACTTGCGGGTCTGCAGGCGGCCTTCGATATAGACCGACGAGCCCTTCTTCAGGTACTGGCCGGCGATTTCCGCGACCTTGCCGAAGAACACAACGCGGTGCCATTCGGTCGCTTCCTTCTTCTCGCCGGTGGCCTTGTCGCGCCAGGTGTCGGTGGTCGCGATACGGATATTGCAGATCGCGTCGCCGCTCGGGGCGTAGCGGGTCTCCGGGTCGGCACCGAGGTTACCGACGAGGATCACCTTGTTCACAGAAGCCATCAGGCTTTCCCTCCAGTAAGACGGCGCAGGGATGCTTCATCCCAGCGCTCAAGATTAATCTTCAAGTATGCCATCCGCCGCTCGGGGATGACGATGGCCTCGCGCACGCCGGGCAGCGCGAGCAGTTCGTGGCGGAAGCTGGCGATCTCGATATGCGGATCAATCGCGATCTCGCGTTCGGTCAGCTGCGGCGGGTTGCGCATGCTGCGCGCCCACAGCCACCAGATCAAGGCCAGCAGCGTGGTACCTGCAAACACCGCATGCGGCCCGAAGTGGGCGGCCACCGCCCCGCCCGCCGCGCCGCCCAGCGCCGCACCGATCGACTGCGAGGTGTTGTAGACGCCCAGCGCCGCCCCTTTGGCCTGCGGCGGCGCGATGCGCGACACCAGCGAGGGCAGCGAGGCCTCGACAATGTTGAAGGCGACAAAGAACAGGAACAGCAGGCCAACGATCGGCCAGAACGTATCCTGCACCAACAGAAAACCGAGTTGCGTGGCTGCCAGCAGCGCAATCGACGCCAACAGTACGCGCCGCATCTGGCGTTTGCGCTCGGCGTAAATGATCGCCGGCACCATCAGTACGAAACTAGCCAGCACCACCGGCAGGTAGATCTTCCAGTGCTCGGTCAGCGGCAGGTGTTCGGACTCGACCAGGATGCGCGGCACGATCAGGAACATGCCCATCTGGATCATGTGGATCGCGAACACGCCAAAATGAAGCGGCATCAGCTGCCGTTCGGTCAGCACCGTGGCCAGCGGCACCCGCGGCATCGCGGTTTCGATGCGCGGCGGCGTCGGCACCGCGCGCAGCAACACCGGGATCGCCAGCAGCGACAAGGCCCCGGTCAGCAGGAACATGCCGTGCATGCCGATCCACTGGTACAGCGCCGGCGAAGCGACCAGGGACACGGCAAACACCAGCCCGATCGTCGAACCGATCATCGCCATCACCTTGGTGCGATGCTGCTCGCGGGTGAGGTCGGCGGCCAGCGCCGACACCGCGGCGGAGATCGCGCCAGCGCCCTGCAGCGCACGCGCCGCAATCATCCAGCCGATGTTGGGCGCCCAGGCGGCCAACGCACAACCGGCAGCAAACATGAGCAGGCCGAAAACGATCACCGGCTTGCGGCCGAAGCGGTCCGACGCGACACCGAAGGGCACCTGGAAAATCGCCTGCACCATGCCGAAGGCGCCCAGCGCCAGCCCGGCCCATTGCAGGTCGTTCCCGCCCGGCAGCGTCTTCGCGAAGACCGAGAACACCGGCAGGATCAGGAACAGCCCGAGCATGCGCAACGCAAAGATCGCGGCCAGCGTGGCGCCGGCGCGGCGTTCCTGCGCACTCATGCGGTCGGAGAACGGGGAGGACATCGGGAAAATGGCTTTGAATCAGCGAGTTGCGTATATTAGCAGGTTGCCCTTCCCGGCCACCCCGCGTTCGCGCATCGAATGACTCCCTACCTCGCGTCCAGCTCCAGCATTGATTGGACAACACCGGCCGTACACGCGCTGGCGCAGCAGCTCGCGGCTGAGGCGGGTAGTGGCGACGAGGCGATCGCACGACGTTGCTTCGAATTTGTGCGCGACGAAATCCGCCACAGTTGGGACTACCGCAGCGGGCCGATGACGCTGCGCGCCTCCGAAGTACTCGCACACCGAACTGGCTATTGCTACGCGAAGAGCCATCTGCTGGCCGCCCTGTTGCGCGCCAACGGCATCCCCGCGGCGCTCTGCTACCAGCGCCTGCCGGTTGACGACAGCGGTGCGCCGTACTGCCTGCATGGACTCAACGCGGTGTACCTGGCCGACCACGGCTGGTACCGCATCGACGCCCGCGGCAACAAGCCCGGCGTAGACGCCCGCTTCACGCCGCCGCACGAACACCTCGCCTTCCCGATCCGGGGCGGCGCCGAACAAGACATCGAAGGCCTGTACGCCGAACCGCTGCAGGCCGTGGTCGACGCATTGACCCGCCATTCCACCATCGAGCAGGTGTTCCTGAACCTGCCCGACATCGAGGCGCCGCTGCGAACCGCCGGCGCCCCGACCTAGACGCGCCGAAGCGCGGCAAGGGAATCGAAGAACGCTCATGGACGACATCAAGATCCGCGGTGCGCGCACGCACAACCTGAAGAACATCTCGCTCGACATCCCGCGCAACCGGCTCACGGTGATCACCGGCCTGTCGGGCTCGGGCAAGAGCTCGCTGGCGTTCGACACGCTCTACGCCGAAGGGCAGCGCCGCTATGTCGAATCGCTGTCGGCGTACGCGCGGCAGTTCCTGCAGCTGATGGAAAAGCCGGACGTCGACCTGATCGAAGGCCTGTCGCCAGCGATCTCGATCGAGCAGAAGGCGACTAGCCACAACCCGCGTTCGACCGTCGGCACCGTCACCGAGATCCACGACTACCTCCGCCTGCTGTACGCCCGCGCCGGCCAGCCGCACTGCCCGGAACACAAGTTGCCGCTCGCGGCACAGAGCGTGTCGCAGATGGTCGACACCGTGCTCGCGCTGCCCGAGGACACCAAGGTGATGGTGCTCGCGCCAGTGGTGACCGAGCGCAAGGGCAGCTTCGAAGACATGTTTGCCGAGCTGCGCGCACAGGGCTTCGTGCGCCTGCGCATCGACGGCACGCTGCATGAGATCGATGCACTGCCGAAACTCGAAAAGACCGGCAAGCATTCGATCGACATCGTCGTAGACCGCCTCAAGGTGCGCGCCGATGCGCGCCAGCGCCTGGCCGAAAGTTTCGAAACCGCGCTCGCCCATGCCGAAGGCCGCGCGCTGGCGGTGGAGATGGATGACGGCAAGGAGCACCTGTTCTCCGCACGCTTCGCCTGCCCGGTGTGCAGCTACGCAATTGCGGAACTCGAACCGCGGTTGTTCTCCTTCAACAACCCGGTCGGCGCTTGCCCAAAGTGCGATGGTCTCGGCTCGGTCGAGTTCTTCGATCCGACGCGCGTCGTCGCCTTTCCGCATCTGTCGCTCGCCAGCGGCGCGATCCGCGGCTGGGATCGCCGCAACCAGTTCTACTTCCAGATGCTGCAGAGCCTCGCGGCGCACTACGGCTTCGACATCGACGCCACCTTCGAGGAACTGCCGGCCGAGATGCAGCAGATCGTGCTGTACGGTTCGGGCAAGACGAAGATCGCCTTCAAGTACCTGTCGGAGAACGGTCGCAACGTCACCAAGGAGCACAGCTTCGAAGGCATCGTGCCGAACCTGGAGCGCCGCTATCGCGAGACCGACTCGATCGCAGTGCGCGAAGAGCTGGCCAAGTACCGCAGCCACCAGGCCTGCCCGACCTGCGAAGGAACGCGCCTGCGTGAAGAGGCGCGCCACGTCTTCATCGGCGACCGCACCTTGCCGCAGGTCGGCCGCCTTGCGCTGGCCGAGTGCAAGCACTTCTTCGACACGCTGAAGCTCGAAGGCCACCGCGCTCAGATCGCCGACAAGATCGTGCATGAGATCTCCGCGCGGCTGCAGTTCCTGATCGACGTGGGCCTCGATTACCTGATGCTTGAACGCAGCGCCGATACGCTCTCGGGCGGCGAAGCGCAGCGCATCCGGCTCGCGAGCCAGATCGGCTCCGGCCTCACCGGCGTGATGTACGTGCTCGATGAGCCGTCGATCGGCCTGCACCAGCGTGATAACGACAGGCTGCTTGGCACGCTGGCGCGGCTGCGCGATCTGGGCAACACGGTGATCGTGGTGGAGCACGACGAAGACGCGATCCGCGCTGCGGACTACGTGGTCGACATGGGCCCCGGCGCGGGTGAACATGGCGGCCAGGTGATCGCGCACGGCCTGCCGGCGCAAGTCGAGGCACACCCGGATTCGGCGACCGGCGCCTTCCTCTCAGGCCGGCGCAAGATCGCGTTGCCGGGCGAGCGAAAGTCGCCCGACCCGCAGCGCCAGCTTTACCTGCGCGGCGCACGGGGCAACAACCTCAAGCACGTGACGTTGGAACTGCCGGTGGGGCTGTTCACCTGCATCACCGGCGTCTCCGGCTCCGGCAAGAGCACACTGATCAACGACACGCTGTACGCGATTGCCGCGCGCCATCTGTACGGCTCGGTCGCGGAGCCCGCGCCATACGACGACATCGAAGGCCTCGAATTCTTCGACAAGGTGATCAGCGTCGACCAGGCGCCGATCGGCCGCACGCCGCGCTCCAACCCCGCGACCTACACCGGCCTGCTGACGCCGATCCGCGAGCTGTACGCCGGTGTGCCGGCATCGCGTGAGCGTGGCTACGGGCCGGGGCGTTTCTCCTTCAATGTGAAGGGTGGGCGCTGCGAGGCCTGCCAGGGCGACGGCATGATCAAGGTGGAGATGCACTTCCTGCCCGATGTGTTCGTGCCCTGCGACGTCTGCCACGGCCAGCGCTACAACCGCGAAACGCTGGAGATCCGCTACCGCGGCAAGACCATCGCCGAAGTGCTGAACATGACGGTCGAAGAAGCACATGCCTTCTTCGACGCGGTGCCGACCGTCGCGCGCAAGCTGGAAACCCTGCTCGACGTGGGCCTCGGTTACATCCGCCTCGGCCAGAGCGCGACCACCCTTTCAGGCGGTGAAGCGCAGCGCGTGAAGCTCGCGCTGGAACTGTCGAAGCGCGACACCGGCCGCACGCTCTACATCCTCGACGAGCCGACCACCGGCCTGCACTTCCAGGACATCGAGATGCTGCTGAAGGTGCTCGCGCGCCTGCGTGACCACGGCAACACCATCGTCGTGATCGAGCACAACCTGGACGTGATCAAGACCGCCGACTGGCTGATCGATCTCGGCCCCGAAGGCGGCGGTGGTGGTGGTCGCATCCTCGTCGCCGGGCCGCCCGAAGCCGTCGCCGCCCACCCGATCAGCCACACCGGCAAGTACCTCAAACGCCTGCTCAGCTGAACGTGACGCATCAGATCCTTGAGGTGGCCAACGGCCGCCCGATCAAGCTGTGGACCGACGGCGTGCCGGTCGAGGACGACGCGCGCAAGCAGCTGATGAACACTGCGAAGATGCCCTTCATCTTCCGCCACCTCGCGGTAATGCCGGACGTGCATCTGGGCAAGGGCTCAACGATCGGCAGCGTGATCCCGACGCGCGGCGCGATCATTCCAGCGGCGGTCGGTGTCGATATCGGCTGCGGCATGATGGCGGCACGCACCACGCTCACTGCCGCCGATCTGCCGACGAGTCTGCACGGCCTGCGCAGCGCGATCGAGCGCGCCGTGCCGCATGGGCGAGCGCCCGGCCGGCGCGATCCGGGAGCGTGGGAGACGCCGCCAAAGGCGGTGGACGCGATGTGGGCCGAACTCCAGGCCGGCTTCAGGCGCATCACCGAGAAGTACCCACGCCTGGAACGCACCAACAACCACAAGCACCTCGGCACGCTGGGCACCGGCAACCACTTCATCGAGGTCTGTCTCGATGAGGCCGACCAGGTGTGGTTCATGCTCCACTCGGGTTCGCGCGGGGTCGGCAACGCGATCGGCAACCTCTTCATCGAACTTGCGCAAGCCGATATGCGGCAGCACATTGCCAACCTGCCCGACCGCGACCTCGCCTACTTCAACGAAGGCAGCACACATTTCGACGACTACGTCGAAGCGGTGGGCTGGGCGCAAGACTTCGCACGGCGCAACCGGGTGCTGATGATGCAAGCGGTGGTCGCCGCTGTGCGCACGGTCATCCGCCAACCCTTCAGCGCCGAAGTCGAAGCGGTGAATTGCCACCACAACTATGTGCAGCGCGAAACCCACTTCGGCGCCGAGGTGTGGATCACGCGCAAGGGCGCGGTGTCGGCGCAGAAGGGGCAGCTGGGCATCATCCCCGGCTCGATGGGGGCGAAGAGCTTCATCGTGCGCGGGCTCGGCAACGAAGACGCGTTCTGTTCCTGCAGCCACGGCGCCGGCCGCACGATGAGCCGCAACGAGGCGAAGCGCCGCTTCACCATAGCCGATCAGGTCCGCGCCACGCAGGGTGTGGAGTGCCGCAAGGACGCCGACGTGATCGACGAGATTCCGATGGCCTACAAGGACATCGACGCGGTGATGAATGCGCAACGCGAACTGGTCGAGGTGGTGCACACGCTACGGCAGGTGGTGTGCGTCAAGGGCTGATTCAGCCTCGCGTCGGATCAACCGAACGGGCCGCTTGAGCGGCCCGTTTTGCGTGCACGCAGGACGACGTCAGCGCGCCGCCGCGTTGGTCAATTGCAGTTCAGGGTCGCCATGCCCGTCCCCGCTCCGGCCACGGCCCTGAGCCCACGCTTCACGCAGGCGGGCGATTGCGCCGTGTAGGCGTAGCTCAGCTTCTCGCGCGGGAAGGTCTTGGTCGTAGCCCAGTCGTCGGCATTCTTGCTCGGTGACGCGTCGCTGCTCGTCCAAGTGATGCCGTATGTCTTGAAGTCACCCGGTCCGCTGATGTTGTTGTTCAGCAGTTCCCAATAGCCCAGCTCCGAACTGTCGCGCGACGTAACCGGGTTCTTGGCGTTCTCGAAGTAGTTGCCCTCGATCAGCGAGTACCCACCCATGCGCACGTTGATGCCAGACGTGAGAATGCTGGAGAACAGGTTGTTGAAGAGGTGCGAATAGCCGGCGCGTTGCAGCGGGGTGCGCGAGCCCAGGTTCTCGAACACGTTATGGTGGAAGGTGATCAGGCGCTCAGCGGTGTCGCTGTCCGAATAGCCGTTGAGGCTGACCTTGTGATGGTCGTGCAGGTAGTTGTACGACACGGTCACGTTGGTCGCGCCCTTCTTGAAGTCGAGCATGCCGTCGAACTCGGTATCCCCCGCGCCGCTGCATTCAGCCAGGGATGTGAAGAAGGTGTTGTGATCGATCCAGATGTTGGACGGTGCACCGGCACTGCTGCCCTCAACACCGACGATGTCCGAATCACCGCCACCCGGTGTCAGCCCGATCGTCATGTTGCGGATGATGATGTTCGACGCGCTACCGACGATGTGAATGCCAAAGTTCGCTGCAGAACCGTCAGCACCGATGATCGAAATGTTGCGCAATGGCTTGGTCGATTCGCCCTTGATCTCGAGGGTCTGTGCGCTGAGCTTGAACTGCGTGCAGGGATCGGTGATCGACGCGAAGTTGAAGGCACCGGTGTAGGTGATCTTCAGGCCGTTAGTGCCGCCCGCTTTCTGGTAGCTATCGATGGCGGCCTGCGCTTCCGCGAGCGATGCAACACTGACAAGGTTAACGGGGCTGCTTCCCGCGCCGGTCGTCGCAGCGCCGTAGCCGATTGCGCCCGCCTCCGCGATGCCAGCGTTCGCGTTGCTGCCGCCAGCGCTAGACGAACCGCCCGAACCAGCGTTGCCGGAGCCACTCCCCGCGCCTGCGGTACCGCCCGTGCTTGAACTGCCACTCGGATTGGTCGCGCCGGCGGAGCCGGAACCGGCCGAACTGCCATCACTCGTGCTGCCGGTGTCGCCGCCACCGCCACAGGCCGTGAGCGCCGCCATCAGAAGAATCAAAAAGAAGGACTTGCCTGACCTGAAGATTTGTTGGGGGTTCATTTACTTTTTCTTTATGTATCAGTCGCTTGCCATCGATCTGATGACAGACGCCTGAGAATACCAAATCACCGCTGCCGTGGCAGCTGTGATTGCACCCGCAACACCTGGCGCACTTCAACGCCCAGGCCGATAGCGCGCGCGAAACTCGCGCGGCGTGGCGCCGCGGATCGCGCGGAACTGGCGATTGAAGTGCGCGAGGTTGGCGTAGCCGACTTCCGCAGCAATCACGCCGATCGGGCGCTCTGATTCGATCAGCGCCTGGCAGGCGCGTCCCACGCGCAGGTGGGCGACATAGTGGGTCACCGTCATCCGCATGTGGCGGCGGAAGAAGCGGTGGAAGGCGCCGACCGACAGCGCAGCGCGTGCGGCGAGATCCGCGATATCGACCGGCTCGGCAAAGCGCTCATGCAGTTGTGCCAGCACCCGCGTCAGCCGTGCATTGTGCGGATCGGTCTCGACCCATCCGGTGTAGTGCCCGCTCGCAAGCTCTTGCACATCGCTCACCTCGGCGAGCTGCACAAGGACGTCGAGCAAAGCCGGCAGGCGCCGGGCGTCCGACATCTCGGCGAGCTTGAGGATTGCGTCGCGCTGCTGTAGCGCGACTTCCGGCGGAAACGCCAGGCCTCGCGCCGCGCGCGCACACAGCCGCGCAAGCGGCGCGAGCTCCGCACATGCGGCAAGCAGTTGGTCGACCCAAGTCTGCGAGAACCAGCACACCCGTGTAGTGAGCGGGCTGCGCCGCTCCTGGCGGTCGTGCACCGACCAGGCATGCGGCAGGTTGGCCCCGACCAGCACCAGATCACAGGGGCCGAAGTCGGCGATGCTGTCGCCGACAAAGCGCTGGCCGCGCGCGTTGAGCGTGAGCGTCAGCTCATATTCGGGATGGTAGTGCCATTCGAAGGGGATCTCGGTTTGCGGGCTGGCGAGCAGGTGCCATGAAGCCTCGGTAGACGGATCGGCGACATACTCGCGAACTGGACGCACAGCAACGCTCCGCAACTCGAAGACGTCATTTTAGTATCAATCAACAGCAGCCGATTCGCAGGCACCCGGCGGCGCGGGACGCAGAATCCAGCCATCGCCCACGATCAAGCAGTGCCCGATGCATCCACCGCACGAAGAGACCGCAATCGACAAGGCCCCGCACGCCGTGCTGACGGCCCGCGAACAGCAGGTGCTCAACGCAGTGATGCGCGGCGAACTCAATCGTGAGATCGCGCAGTCCTTGCAGATCAGCGTCAAGACGGTCGAATACCATCGCGCCGCACTGATGCGAAAGGCCGGCGCCCGCACGGCAGCAGACCTCGCGGCGCGGGTGCTGAGCGGCCGACTGCGAATCGTCTTGAACACACCACCTGTCACCTGAAGCCATGCCCGATATCTCGACTACCCCCCCAAGAACCGAACGCCCCAGCGCCGTCATCACCGGCGCGAGCAGCGGCATCGGGCGCGGCATTGCGCTGCACCTCGCCCACGCGGGCTGGAACATCGCCTTCACGCATGTGGGCGCCCACGGGGCAGCGGCCGATGTCGCCGCAGCGTTGCGTGCGGCGGGCGCCGACGTGCTTTTCACGGAATGCGATGCGGGCGACAAGGCGCAAGTCGACCGCTTCTTTGGCGAAGTCGCTGCCTGGTGCGGCGCGCCGGCGCTGCTGGTGAACAACGCCGGCATCCAGACCTGGGCGCCGCTGCTGGACTTGGCCGAAGCAGATTGGGACCGCGTCATCACGACCAACCTCAAGGGCTGCTTTCTCAACACCCAGGCGGCGGCGCGGCTGATGCGCGAGCGCGGCGGCGGGCGCATCGTCAACATCGGCTCCGGCTCGAACAAGCTCGCCTTCCCGCACCTGGTGGACTACACCGCGTCGAAAGGCGGCATCGAGCAGTTCACCAAAGTCGCCGCTGTCGAGTTGGGGCCATTCGGCATCACGGTGAACTGCGTGGCGCCGGGCGCCATCGAACTTGAACGCACCCGCCAGGAAGCGCCGGGTTACGGCGATACCTGGGCCGCCGTCACGCCGCTCGGCCGCGTCGGCCAGGTGGAGGATGTGGCTGGCGTGGTGGCCTTCTTCGCGTCGCCCGCTGCGGCCTTCGTCACCGGCCAGACGATCTGGGTCGACGGCGGCGTGTTCACGCGTGCGACCTGGCCGTATGCGCAGGCCTGACGCACGCGCAGCGCGATTGCCGGGATTGCCTACGTAGCGCTACGTACATGAGGGCCGGCGCATTCTGCTAGCCTGCTGAGGCAGCCAAGCGATCCCAACGCTGCCGACGCCAACCGCGCCGGCTCGCGCTCACCGCCCCACCCGGGCATTCAGCAGGCCACCCGCCAAGCAACGCTTTGCCGCGTTTCCGAACCGCCGGAAACGCCGGCGCGTCGTGGCGTTCACCGCCGCCCGCGCCGGCGCCACGGCCTGCCAAGAGCCCGATCATGACCAGCACTACGCTCACTGCCGGCGCGCTGCACCGCCCGCTCGGCGCCAGCGATTACAAAACGCTTTCGCTCGCCGCCCTCGGCGGCGCGCTCGAGTTCTACGACTTCATCATCTTCGTCTTCTTCGCGACGACGATCGGCCAGCTGTTCTTCCCGCCCGAGATTCCGGACTGGCTGCGCCAGCTGCAAACCTTCGGCATCTTCGCCGCCGGCTATCTCGCGCGCCCGCTCGGCGGCATCGTGATGGCGCACTTCGGCGACCTCGTCGGCCGCAAGCGCATGTTCACGCTGTCGATCCTGATGATGGCGGTACCCACGCTTTGCATGGGCCTGCTGCCGACCTACGCGACGATCGGCCTCGCCGCGCCAGTGCTGCTGCTGGCAATGCGCATCCTGCAAGGTGCTGCGGTTGGCGGCGAAGTGCCGGGCGCGTGGGTGTTCGTGGCCGAACACGTACCCGCACGCCACATTGGCTACGCCTGCGGCACGCTGACAGCCGGGCTCACCGGCGGCATCCTGCTTGGCTCGTTGGTCGCGACCGCAATCAACACCCACTTCACCCAGCCCGAACTGCTGGCGGTGGGCTGGCGGGTGCCCTTCCTGCTCGGCGGCGTGTTCGGGCTCTTCGCGATGTTCCTGCGCCAGTGGCTGGAAGAAACACCCGTCTTCATCGAACTCAAGCAGCGCAAGGCGCTCGCCGATGAAGTGCCGCTCAAGGCCGTGGTGCGCGATCACCGTGGCGCGGTGGTGGTGTCGATGCTGCTGACCTGGATGCTGTCGGCAGCGATCGTCACAGTGATCCTACTGACACCCACCTTCCTGCAGAAGCTCTACGGCTTCGATGCACCGACCGCATTGCGCGCAAACAGCGTCGCAACCCTCGCGCTCACGCTCGGTTGCGTGTTCTGGGGCGCCCTCGTCGACCGCCTCGGCGCAGCACGCGCGATCCTGATCGGAGGCCTGCTGCTCGCTGCCACGAGCTATGCCTTCTACACCGGCGTACGCGCCGATGCGTCGCTGCTGATGCCGCTGTACGGGCTGGCAGGCTTCGCGGTCGGTATCGTCGGCGTCGTGCCGTACGCGATGGTGAATGCCTTCCCGCCTGCGGTACGTTTCTCGGGGCTGTCCTTCTCGTACAACGTGGCCTACGCCATCTTCGGTGGCCTCACGCCGATGGTCGTGACGCTGATGCTCAAGAGCGATCCGCTCGCGCCGGCGCACTACGTTGTCGCCCTCGCGCTGCTGGGTGCCGCGACCTCGTTCTTCCTCAAGCGGGAGCCGGTGCGCTAAGCGCCTTCAAGGTTGCCCTGCTTCAACGCGGCAGGGCCAGCGTGCCGATGTAGCCCGCCGGCAAGGTGAGCGGGCTGCAGCGGCACGCATCCACCACATCGCCGGCACGCCATTCACGCAACGCCTCGCCACGCAACTTCAGGCTCGCTTCCAGCTGGGTCCAGGCTTGCGAGAAGGCCTCGGCGCGCAGTTCAAGCGGCGTCGCGGCAATGTGCTCGGCGATGGCCGGACCCAGGTAGTCGCGCGCGACGGCTGCCCAATCCTCCGGCAGCGCCACACGCATCAGGTCCACGCCCACCGGGCCATCCCAGTTCACCGCGACCAAAGAGCAGCCCGGCTCATGGCTGAACGACAGACCAAGCGCGTAACCGACAAGCTGCGGGGGAAGCCCGGGCGACGCGCGCAGCGTTAAGGATTCAGGTGCGACGCGCAGTCGGGCAGCGATGTACTCGCGAGCCGCTTCGCGTACCCGCGCACGGGCATCGGCACGGGGCATGTCTGGCGCTAGCGCGAGCGCGAGCACCACGCAAGGCGCGCTTGGCGGCGGCGCTTGTGCCGGCCATTCGAACACCGGCCAGCGCGCCATCTCAGGTCGTTTGCGGTGCGGCCGGGCAGCCCTGCCAGCGGCTGCCCGCCGGGATGCTCTCGCCCTTCATGACCAGCGTGAGCGGCCCGAGCTGCGCGCCGTCCGCCACCGAGGCGCTGTACAGCACCGTGCTGCGCGGGCCGATGTTTACCTTGGCGCCGATGTGCACATGGTCGATCTTCATCACGCGGTCTTCGAACAGGTGCGTCTGCGGGCAGGTCAGCGCGTTGAGCTCGCTGTACTCGCCGATGTGCACACAGTCGAACTCGGTGATGTCGGTGGTATCGAGATACACGCCGCGGCCGATCTTCGCGCCGAGCAGGTTCATCGCCACCGGCAACCACGGCGTGCCGCGCAGGTAACGAAGGAAGTTCGGCACCGTGATGCCTTCGTACATGTTGGTCGCCGCTTCCGAAAGCCACACGAAGGGCGTCCACATCGGCACTGCGCGCTTGCTGTAGCGGCCGATCGTGATCCACTTGAACAGAGCGACGAAGATGAAACTCGCAAGCCCGAACAGCAAGCCCGCCTCGGTCAGATCCCAGGCCACTTCACCCCAGCGGCCAGCCCCGGCGGCGGGCATCACATCGAGCACGATGCTGTAGCCCACCGCGATCACGATCGCGTGCGGTGAGACGATGCGGAAGGCTTCGATCAGGCCACGGCCCAGGCGCCGCATCGGCGAGGGGTGGAAGGTCAGCGACTCCGGATAGCCGCTGGTGGTCTCGCGTGCCGGCAGGTTGATCGGCGGGCTGCCGAGCCAGGTGTCGCCACTCTTCATCAGGCTGCCGTCCGGCACCCTTGAGAGCACGCCGACCAGAACGTTCTCCGGGATCGTCGTGCCATCCGGCACATAGGCGCCGTTGCCAACAAAGCTGCGGCGCTCCACCACGGTGGCCTGCATCGTCATCCAGCCGCCGTTGATCTCTTCGTCGCCCAGCAACACCGCGTCGGCGATGAAGGTTTCGTCGCCCAGCGTCAGCATGTCCGGCACCACGCCCAGCGCGGTCGAAATCTCGGCGTCACGCCCGACCTTCGCACCCAACAGGCGGTACCAGAACGGCGCATACACCGTCGCGTACACGCCGTGCAGGATCTGCAGGCTGTTTTCCTGGATCTGGTTCACCAGCCATTTGCCGCAATACACATTGCTGTGCACCGGCCAGCTGCCAGTCTTGAGCTTGGGCAGGATGCCCCAGCGGATGCCTGCCGATACCAGCGCAGTCACGACCACCAGGATCGCGCTGGCAGGCAGGGCGAGCAGGAAGTACTCGATCAACTGCAGCATCACGACGTCGCTCTGCGCCCAACTCAGACCGTCGATTTCGTCGAGCCAGTCAATCAGGATGAAGGTCGGGAACACCGGCATGAAGAACAGCGTGGTGACGAGCAAGGCACCGGCGATGAAGAACACGCCTTCGCTGACGGCCCGCAGCGTGCTGGTCGCCGGCCGTGGCCGCAGCGAAGCCGGATCGAAGGCACCGGTATCACGCGCCGGCGAGCCGGTCCAGATCCGGTGCGGCGGCACTGCCATGCCGTCGGTGAGTGCTGACTGACCTTCCAGATGGCCCCACTCGGCAACCGAGGTGTTGCCCTCCAGCACCGCATAGGAGCCGACGTAGGCATTCGGCCCGATGTCGATGGGGCCGAGGATCAGTTCGCCATGCAGCACGCGCGCATTCTCGAAATTGACCGCATTGCCGATGCTGGCGCCATCGGCAATCGACAGCAGTTCAGGCGCGCGCAGCGTCATCGCGCCGATCTGCACATCCTTGCCGATCTTCGCGCCGAGGGCACGCAACCACCAGGCGTACAGGGAGGAACCGCTCAAGAGGTAGGACGGTGCGGCCTCGGTCAGGCGGTCGGCGAGCCACCAGCGGTAGTAGGTCAGGCCCCACAGGGGGTAGCGCCCCGGCTTGAG
The DNA here is from genome assembly GCF_013184235.1 of Niveibacterium sp. COAC-50. Taxonomy (NCBI): domain Bacteria; kingdom Pseudomonadati; phylum Pseudomonadota; class Betaproteobacteria; order Rhodocyclales; family Rhodocyclaceae; genus Niveibacterium; species Niveibacterium sp. COAC-50. Next base: position 1,009,897 of record NZ_JABCJM010000002.1, on the reverse strand, counting down.
GCGCCCGGCGATCAGCCACTTGCCGACGAAGGCGAGCACAAACTCGCCAAGCGTGGCCGCCAGAAACACCAGCACCGACATCGCCACCGCATACGGAATCGAGTCGCCTGGGTCGCCGGTGAAGAAGTGGTAGGTGAAGAAGGGCGCCAGCCACTGCGCCATGCGGATCGCCACCAGCACCGGCACCGCCGCCGCCTGCGCGATGCCGCAGCGCCAGCGGCGGAAGGCCGACGGTGGCGTCCACTCGACGGCAACCTGCGGCGCCGCAGCGTGCATGGCCTCGAGCACCGCAGCGATATGCCCGACCTTGCGATGCAGGTAGATGTCGCGCACCGTGAGGCCGGCGTAGCGCGGGTCGGCTCGCAGCGCAGACGCGAGCCGCGCGGCAAGCAGCGAGTGACCGCCCAGATCGCTGAAGAAGTCCGCCTCGCGGCGGATCGGCTGCCCGGGGAAGAGCCGCTCAAGCGCGGCGAACAGCGCACGCTCGGCGTCGGTCTCCGCCACGTCGGACCCCTCGGCCCCGGCCAACGCCGCAAGCGGCAGCGCCTTGAGCACCTTGCGGTCGATCTTGCCCGATGTTAGGCGCGGCATCTCAGCCATCAGCTCGTAGCGGGCCGGCACCATGTAGGGCGGCAGCCGCTCGCCGAGCGCAGTGCGCAGTGTCTTCGGATCGAGTGGTGCGTCGCCCTCGGGCACGACGAAGGCAACCAGCTGGTCGATGCCGTCATCGTTGCGCAGCAACACCGCAACAGTGCCCACGCCCGGCTGCTCGGCGAGCACGGCTTCGATCTCGCCCAGCTCGACACGGAAGCCGCGGATCTTGATCTGATCATCGGCGCGGCCAAGGCACTGCACGCGGCCATCGGCATCGATGCGCGCAAGGTCACCGGTGCGGTAAATGCGGGCGTCGGTCTCGCCAGTCGCCCAGGGGTTGGCGAGGAATTTCTCCGCGGTCAGCTCGGGGCGACCAAGGTAGCCGGCCGCGACGCCCGGCCCGCTGATGCAGAGCTCACCGGTCTCGCCGCGCGGCAGCAGACGCAGGCCGTTCTCCACGTCCGCCGCAATCACCAGCAGCCCGTAGTTGGGCAGCGGCGTGCCGATCGTGACCGGTTCGCCGGCATGCAACTCGGCGAGGCTGGCCGAGACGGTGGCCTCGGTCGGGCCATAGGTGTTGAACACCTGCCGGCCGGGTCGCGCCCACTTGGCGACCAGCGCCTCGGGGCACATCTCGCCGCCAAGGTTGATCAAACGCAGGCCCGGCACATCCTGCGCAAACAGCGCCAGCAGCGTCGGCACCGCATGCAGCGCGGTGATGCCGTTTTCTGCGAGCGCCTGTGGCAGCACATCCGGGTCGGCAGCGATTTCCTTCGGTGCGATCCACAGCGTGGCCCCGACCAGGTAGCTGATCCAGATCTCTTCGAAGGACATGTCGAAGGCGACCGAGAAGCCCTGGTAGACCTTGTCCGACGCGCGGATGCCGAGCACCGCATTTTCACTGCGCAGGAAGTGGCAGATGCTGCCCTGGTTGATCGCGATGCCCTTGGGCTTGCCGGTGGAACCGGAGGTGTAGATCACATAGGCCGGGTGATCGGGGCGCGCACCTTCACGGCGGCGCAACAGTGCATCGAGTGGTGCGAGCAGTGCTTCGGCAGTCCACACCGAACGACCGAGCTTGCCCAACTGCGGCGCAAACGCTTCACAACTGACAATGCCGGGGGCCGCCGCATCCTCAAGGCATACCGCAACGCGATCCACCGGTGTGTCGGCATCGCTCGGCAGCCAGGCCGCGCCGGTTTTTGCGATTGCCAGTTGCATCACCAGCAGGTCGATGCCGCGCGGCAACCACAGGCCGATGATCTGGCCCGGGCGCACGCCGGCGTCGATCAGGCGCGATGCCGCGCGATCGGCCAGTGCATCGAGTTCGGCGTAGCTCAGGCTTCGCTCACCGTGAATCAGCGCGATCTGCTCCGGCGTGCGTTGCGCACTGGCTTCGAACAGGTCGGCGAGAATCTCGTCGCGGATCAATTCAGGGCGGATGGGGCCGCAGAGAACGTCGGCAGATTGGGTGGTAGCGGGTGCGGACATGATGGACTTTGGCTGATGCCGACGATGCGGCGCATCGCGGCCGGCGAGATTTTCGCACGCATTGTGCGCCACGCCCGGCAGTCCGACACAGGTTTGCCGAAGCGCAAAGCATGCAAATCCGGCTGCGATACGCTTCGGCCCCACATCGCATCTGTTCGCCCAAATCGCGAGCCAGGTTGACTCGCCGGTTGAAGGCGTGCGGCGGCCCGCGAGAACGGCGAATCGTTGTGCCCCCGATTCCACAAGTCTCCCGGAGCACGTCTTGAGTATTCAACGTTCGATCTGCGCGGCCGCCATCCTGGCCGCAATCACTTCAACGACCGCAACCCCCGCGTTCGCCGCCGACTGGAGCGACACCTCGGTCAGCTACCGCTACGGCACACAATTCGCCGAACCCGGCATCGAAGGCGACATCGCCAAGAGCATCTTCGCGCTGACCCATGTCAGCGGTTTCAAGTACGGCAGCAACTTCTTCAATGTCGACTTCCTGCTGTCCGACAAGAACGACCCCGCGGCCGGCGGCCAGGGTGGCGCACAGGAGATCTACGCGGTGTATGCCAACCAGCTGCATCTCGGCAAGATCACCGGTAGCAGTTACGCCTTCGGCCCGGTGCGCGACCTGGCGCTGACTACCGGCTTTGATGCGAGCAGCAAGAACAACGACTTCGCCTCACGCGTGCGCAAGTTCACCTTCGGCCCGACGCTCAAGTTCGGCGTGTTCGACGGCTGGGCAGACCTAAGCCTGCTGTACTACAAGGAAACCAATCACAACGGCATCGTCGGCAAGGACGTGAGCTTCGACAGTACCTGGCGCATCGCGGGCGCCTGGGGCGTTCCGTTCGCTGCGGGCAGCCTGCCGATGAACGTGAATGGCTACTTCAACTACACCGCGGCCAAGGGCAAGGACGGCTTCGGCGATGAAACGAAGCCCGAGACGCTGCTGAACATCTTCCTGATGGCGGACGTCGGCGCCTTGGCCGGCAAGAAGGACACCTTCCTCGCCGGCGTCGGCTACGAGTACTGGCAGAACAAGTTCGGCAACGACCACACGAAGCTGGTCGGCTCCACCGCGCGCACGCCGATGCTGAAAGTCGAAGCGCACTTCTGATCACGGCGCAGCAACACACAAAACGGGGTGGCGCTTGCCACCCCGTTTTGTTTAGCTGACGACGCCCGCGTAGCCCTGCTGCGCAAACCAGTCGTCCAGCCGATCGACCCACGCCGCCCGCTGTGCCGCATCCACGAAACTCGCCTCGAAGCTGTTGCGCGCCAGCCGGTACCAGACGGACGCATCGAAATCGAAGGCAGCCTGCAGCGCACGAATGTTGTCGCCCATGTAGCCACCGAAGTAGGCCGGGTCGTCGCAGTTGATCGTGGCGCAGAGGCCCTGCTTCAGCAGCGCCGGCAGCGTGTGCTCGCGCATGTCCTTGAACACGCACAAGCGCACGTTCGACAGCGGGCATACCGTCAGCGGCATCCGCTCACGCGCAAGCCGCGCCATCAAGGCCGCGTCTTCCACCGCACGCACGCCATGGTCGATACGCGCCACCTTCAGCAGATCCAGCGCCTCCACGATGTAGGCTGGCGGCCCCTCCTCGCCCGCATGGGCAACGACGGGCTTGCCCAGCGCACGACAGCGCGCGAACAGGCGTTCGAACTTCGACGGCGGATGCCCGCGCTCCGACGAATCCAGCCCGAAACCGTGAATACGGTCGATGAAGGGCTCCATCTCGGCGAGCGCTGCGAAACCCTCCTCCTCGGAAAGATGGCGCAGAAAGTTCGGGATCAGCCGCGTGCTGATGCCGGATTCCTTGCGCGCCGCCTCGGCGCCCGATTCCAGCCCTGCCAGCACCGTCGCGAACGGCACGCCCCGCGGCGTATGCGTCTGCGGATCGAAGAACACTTCGGCATGCACCACGCCATCCGCCGCGGCGCGGCGCAGGTAGGCGAGCATCAGGTCATGAAAGTCCGCCTCGGTGCGCAACACCGCGGCGCAGGCGTAGTAGAGGTCGAGGAAGGATTGCAGATCCTCGAAGTCATACGCGCGGCGCAGCGCATCGACATCCGCGAACGGCAGAGCCACGCCATTGCGCTGCGCCAGCGCGAAGGCCAGCTTCGGCTCCAGCGAACCTTCGATGTGGATGTGCAGCTCGGCTTTAGGCATGCCGAGGGCGAGGTCGAGAATGGTGGCGGGCATGATCGCTCCGTGGCGGCTTCATCAAGGCTGACAGGATAGCGCGCGGCGCGCCGCCGGACTTTTCTTGAAACCTTAACCCGTTTCGTCGACCAGCTCCGTTTCAGTACTCAGACGCCCGCTTCGGGCGCTCCCGGACACTTTGAAAACGGAGCCTCACATGACCCGCAACACCCTTTCCCGCCCAGCCCACCTCCACGCCCGCAACGCGACCTTGCTCGCCGCGCTTGCGGTGCTGACCACCGCGTGCGGCACCAATGGCCTGTCGACCGCGGCAGAGCAGGACGCTGGCACCAACAATGCACAAGCCACGGCCAAGGCTGATGCCGTGCGCGCCGAATCAGCCGTACGCGCGGGCGCCGAGCAGAAGCGCCGCGCCGAAACGCGCGAGGCCGTCGCTGCGCCGGCGCCGCTCGCCAAAGCGGTGATGGCGCAGCCGACGCTGATGGCGATGCCCGCGCCGATGCCGGCCGAAGATCGCGAGCGCTACAACCCGATCAAGGACAACGGCGTCGTCGCCGCGGCCGAGCAGCCCTTCTCCACCTTCTCGATCGATGTGGATACGGGCGCCTACGCGAACGTGCGCCGCTTCCTGAACGAGGGCCGCCTGCCGGCGCCCGATGCGGTGCGCGTGGAAGAACTGATCAACTACTTCCCCTACCAGTACGCCGAGCCGCGTGTCGTAGACGGCAAGCGCCCGCCCTTCGGTGTCACCACCGAGGTCGCCGCCTCACCGTGGAACAAGGACACCCTGCTGCTGCGCGTCGGCATCAAGGCCTTCGACAAGCCGCGCGCCACGCTGCCGCCAAGCAATCTGGTATTCCTCGTCGACGTGTCGGGCTCGATGGAGTCGCCGGACAAACTGCCGCTGCTGAAGAACGCGCTGAAGCTGATGGTGGAGAGCTTGCGGCCGGAGGACCATGTCTCGCTCGTCACCTACGCCAGTGGCACGCGCGTCGTGCTACCGCCCACCGCGGGCAGCGACAAGGCGACGATCCGCATGGCGATCGATCAGCTCGTCGCGGGTGGTTCCACCGCCGGTGCAGCCGGCATTCAGCTCGCCTACCAGATGGCGCAGCAGGGCTATGTGAAGGACGGCATCAACCGCATCCTGCTGGCCACCGACGGTGACTTCAACGTCGGCGTCACTGACTTCTCGCAGCTCAAGGGCATGGTCGCCGAAAAGCGCAAGAGCGGCATCTCGCTCTCCACGCTGGGCTTTGGCACCGGCAACTACAACGACGCGATGATGGAACAGGTGGCCGACGCGGGCGACGGCAACTACTCGTACATCGACACCTTGAACGAAGCGCAGAAGGTGCTCGTCGAGGAAGCCAGCTCCACGCTGTCGGTCGTCGCGCGCGACGTGAAGATCCAGATGGAGTTCAACCCCGGCGTGGTCGCCGAGTACCGGCTGATCGGCTACGAAAACCGCACCCTGGCGCGCGAGGACTTCCGCAACGACAAGGTCGATGCCGGTGAGATCGGCGCCGGCCACACCGTCACCGCGCTGTATGAAGTCGCGCTGGTCGGCAAGCCCGGCCTGCTCGGTGAATCGCGTTACGGCGGTGGCAAGCCGGTGGCGAAGACCACGCTCCATGCCGATGAGCTCGGCATGCTGCGCCTGCGCTACAAGGGCACCGCCGGCGACGCTGCACAGGAGATCGCCACGCCGGTGAAACGCAGCCTCACCGCGGCAAGCGAAGACCTGCGCTTCGCCGCCGCGGTCGCCGCCTTTGGCCAGCAACTGCGCGGCGGCAAGTACCTCGGCAGCTTCGGTTACCCGCAGATCGAAGCGCTTGCCGCGAACGCAAAAGGCAGCGACCGCTTTGGCTACCGCGGCGAGTTCGTCCGTCTGGTGAAGCTCGCCAGCGCGCTGTCGACGAAGGCGCCGGAACAGGTGAGCGTCGCGCAGTGATCGAATGCAGGTTGGCGCTGAGCGCAGCGAAGCCCAAGGGCTTCGTCATCCAAGCTTGATGTCAGGCTTCGCGTTGCTCAGCACCAACCTACATACCTCGACCCAGGTGGCGGCGGAACCGGCGGCGGTATACTCGGCCGCCATGCCCGACTCCGCCGCACACTCCGCCACCGACAGCGACGAAGCGCTGATGCTCGCGTTCGCGGCGGGCGACATGGCGGCGTTCGATGCGCTGTATGCGCGGCACAAACGGGGGCTGTATGCCTTTGTGGCACGCCTGCTGATCGGCCAGGGGATTGCCGTGGATGACGTGTTCCAGGATGTGTGGCTGTCGGTCGCCAAGGCGCGTGCGCAGTACCGCCCCACCGCGCAGTTCCGCACCTGGCTGTTCCAGATCGCGCGCAACCGCACGATCGATCTGCTGCGCGAGAAGCGCCCGGCGCTTGCAAGCGAGCTCCAAGCCCACGACGACGACGGCGACCCCTTCGACACGATCGCCGATTCCGATACGCCCACGCCGGATATCGCACTGGACCGCAGCCGGAAAGCCGCCGCCATCGCGCGTGCCCTGGCGGCGCTGCCGGCGGTGCAGCGCGAAGCCTTCCTGCTGCGCGAGCACAGCGAATTACCGCTGGAAGAGGTGGCACGTTTGACCGGCGTGAATGTCGAAACCGCAAAGAGCCGGCTGCGTTATGCCGTTGCAAAACTGAGGGCCGCCTTGCGCGGCATCTGGCCATGACCCGCCCCACCGAATCCGCTGACCACGTCGACGCGGGCGCACTGCACGAAGTGCAGGACGCCTACCGCGCGCTGCCGCCGGCCGAACCGGGGGCGGCACTCGATGCGCAGGTGCGCGCCGCAGTGGCGGCTGAACTCGCCAAGGCGGGCACCGTCGAGACAGATGCCCCCGCCTCTGCCGCAAAGGTGATCGAGTTTCCGTGGTGGCGCCGCGCATCGCTGCCGCTCGCCGCCGCTGCCACGCTGATGCTCGCGGTTGGTGTAGGGCGGATGTGGTTCGTCGAAGGGATGTCGGAACGCGCGCCTGACACCCCCTACCCGGCACCGCCCGCGGCAGTGCAGGAGGCGGCGCCCACCGCCGCCGATGCAGCCCAAGCACCCGCTGCACCGGCCGCTGCCGAACCGCGCACGACCGAGATGCAACAGCCGGCTGCACAAGCCGACGCAGCCCCCAAGCAAGCGATTGCCGACGCACCGCCGTCAGCGAAGAGCGCGGCGCGGAAAGCTGACGCCGAGACCGCCGAAGACGCCGTGATCTTCCGCGGTGTCGAACTTGCTGCACCGCCGCCGCCCGCGGAAGCTGAGGCCAAGCGCGAAGCCGCCGCACAGGCCGACAGCACCCGTCGCGAACGCAGCGCCGAATCGCTCAACGCCGCGCCCGCCGCCGCAGCGCCAGCACCCGCCCAAGGCGCAAAACCCGCCGCAGAAGCGCCCGCCGCCAAGCTGATGCAGAAACGCGCGTCGGCAAGCGATACGCCAAGCGCAGAGGACAGCCAGACCTTCGAAGACATCCGCCGCCTGCTGCGCGAGCAACGTCACGATGAAGCGCGCGCCCAGCTCAAACGCTGGCGCGAAGCGCACCCCGGCGTTACGCTTCCGGAAGATCTGCGCGCCCTCGCTGCCGAACTCGATCGCGCGCCCTGAGCCCGGCTACCGCCGGGCACTACCGGGAGCCCGCCATGCCAGATTCGCACACCCGCCCGAGCTTCACCGCCGATCAGGCGCTCGAACGTCTGAAGGCCGGCAACGAACGCTTTCTCGCCGGCAAGGCGAAGTTCCCCACGGTGCAGAAGGAAGTGCTCGCCGATCTCGCCAAGGGGCAGGCGCCGTACGCAACGATCCTGGGCTGTAGCGACAGCCGCGTACCGCCCGAGCTGGTATTCGACGCCGGCTTCGGCGAGCTGTTCATCATCCGTGTCGCCGGCAATGTGCTCGGCCCGACCATCGCCGGCACGCTGCAATACGCCGGCACGCATCTGCATACACCGCTATTCGTGGTGATGGGGCATGAAGGCTGCGGCGCGGTGCAAGCGGCGCTGGCAAGCAAGTTTCACGGCGTGGAGCACCGCCAGCACATCGAAACGGTGCTCGACATCATCGAGCCCGCCCTCGCCGGCCTCGATCCCAAGCTCCCCGCCGACGAGCTGATGCGCGCCGCCGTGGAAGCCAACGTACGCTGGGCCGTGCGGCAAATCAGCGAGTCGCCCGAAGGCCACCTCACGCTCTCGCGCGGCGACATCCGCCTCGTCGGCGCGATCTATGAAATCGAAACGGGGCGGGTGCGCTTCCTCGACGACTGAAGCCTTGGATCAAGCCAGAAGCAGGACGTAGAGGTAGTACGGACGCTTCCACCACGGCACCAGCCGCAGCAACTGACCGCCAAGGCGGCTGCGCAGCATGCGCAGACCCGGCGTCGCGTCACCGCGTTTCCCGGCGCGCAGGAAGGCCGCTTCGGCGTAGGCCGGCGCGCGCTTCGCCACCGCGACAGCCCAGGCCTGGAGCAGATCAGCAATCGGATGCATGTAATGCCGCTGCGGAACGTCACCGGCGCTCGCAAGTGAGCGCTCGGCCTCCGGATGTGCACCGCGCAGCGCCGCATCGGCTGCCATCCAGAGGTGCCCCGCGCTATTGCGCGGCTCTTCGCTGAGCAGTGCGCGCACCACGCCCATCGCCGGCGCCACCTCTTGCTGCGCCATGTGGGCCAATGCGAGATTCTCCAACGCCCAAGTCGGGCGCTGCGCCCGTTCGGCCCAGTCTGCGTACCACTTCGCCGCGGCACGATAGCGGTCGAACTGAATGTGCGCCCAGCCGACCAGGCCCCAGCATTCCCCGTCGCGCTGCAGGCGCGTCTTGTGATCTCGCAACAACTGGTCAAACAGAAAGTGCTGTGAACGGCGCCCGGCGAAATTGACGAGCCCGCGCAGAAGCGCATGGCCCGGATCGTTCTCGATCAGTGGTCGCAGCTTGCCGTAGAGCGCATCGATTGGCTGCTTTCCGACCCTTGAGTCGAGCCACGCATCGACGGCACTCGCCGGGCAGTCACCCGCCTGTATCCGCTGGGTGATCAGGCTGTTGAGTTCGGCTTCCCAGCCCGCTTCCGCGATGGCGCGCACTGCATGGCCGCCAAATTGAGCGGCGTCGGTGGGGTGCCGTAGCGTTTCGCGTGCAGCGTCGAGCGCACGCATCTTGTCGCCACCGCGGACTGCAATCCGCGTGCGCAGCGCATCGATGCGCGCGGAGGCCGAATGGGGCGCATGCACATCGACGGCGAAACGTGCCTGCTCCAGCGCATCGTGGTCCAGGCCAAGCGTTGCGAGATGGACAGCAGCGAAACCATAGGACGGGTCGAGCTCCAGTGCGCGGCGGAAGTCCGCCATGGCGCCCTTCGGGTCGCCGTGCTTCATCCGCGCATGGCCATGGTAGCCATGCGCCTGTGCATAGTTGGGGGCCAGTCGCAGCAAATGCTCGCTGCACTCCAGGTACTCTTCGTTGCGATCGTCCTCGTCGGCCCAGTCGGCGAGTTCGCGCCACAAGGGGTAGCGATTACCGTCCCGCGCCAGCAATGCGCGCATCGCCTCGCGCGCTGGCTTGGTCTTGCCACGGGCGCGAAGCGTCCTGGCGCCAAACACCCGTAAGTCGAAGGGCGCCGATTCTCCCCAAGGCGTTTCGGCCAGCAGGGCATCGAGCTCGTCGAATCGTTTCAGCCTCAGCAAGGCCGCGAACCGCGCGATCCAGTTGCGCAGGTGGCGCGGGTCGATTCCAAGCCCATGCTCGGCAGCCGCCAAAGCGGCACTGGCATCGGTCGCGAGCTCCGCTTTCACCGCCCACACCGTAGGATCACCCGGCCGCGCTTGCAGCACCTCTTCGATCAGTCCGCTGAAATCGCCCGTGCGGCCGGTTGCAGAGAACAGCCGGCGAGCGGTCTCCCAAACCCAGGTCGGCGCCGGATCGCTGCGCAGCGACGCGATCACCGCTTCGATGGCCTCATCGGGGCGCCCAAGGCGCTCCAGCAGCCAGCCGAGCAACGCGCGCAGGTCGGGGTTCTCGTCGCCGCGAGTCAGCGCGTGACGCAGCACCCGTTCCGCACGGTCAAGGTCGCGGCCGGATTCGACCACCCGGTCGACGTACTCCCGCACCACCGGCCCCCAGGCGGGCGCGATCACGAGTGCGGACTCGAGACTGGCCAGCGCACGCTCGCGCTCGCCCTGCAGCATGTAAGCGCGTGCGTGCTCGTAGTGCAGGCGTGGCAAACGCGTGAATCGCCCGGCCGCTTCGCTCAGGATCACCAGCGCTTCTGAGCTGCGGCCCATGTCAGAAAGCTGTGCGGCCACGGCCACCCAGGCGTGCCACAGGTCAGGGCGAACTTTCAAGGCATAGCGAAGCGCTTCGAGCAGCGCCTCCGGCTCCAGCGTGCGCTGCGCCGCTGCGCGATAGTTGAGCAGGCCGTCACCCAACGTGACCTGGCGCAGCAGTTCATCCCACACGAACTCAAGTGCGGCGCGCCGCGACTCCAGCGTGGGTGCGCCGTCAACCAGGGTATCGACGGCGAATCCGTCGTCGATGTTGCAGCGAATCGCGGCACGCAGATGGGGCTCTGCCGCGGCATAGCCCTCGGTGCGCTGCGCCAGAAAGGCCATCGTTGCGTGAGACGACGACTGCGTCGGCGCACGCGCAAGCGCATCGGCCGCAAACGGCCGTGCCTCGTCAAAGCGCCGTTGCCGTGTGAGGTGGTTGGCCAGTTCGCGAAGCACCCAGACGTCGCCCGGGTGATGGGCCGCCATGTCGCGGAGCACCGCTTCCTTCGCCGCCGGATCAGTGTCGCCAATCCATTCGTAATGCAGCCGGCTGAGCCCCGGGTTGCGCGGGAACTGGGCGCATGCCTGCCGCAGCCAGGCGAGCGCCGCATCGTTGCCTTGCAGGCGCGCACGCAACGACGCCACCATGCGATGCAGCCGCAAGTCGAGCGGCTCCAGTGCAGCGGCCTCTTCGGCATGCTTGAGCGCTTCGTCGAGTCGCGTATCCGAGTTGGCGACGAGCGCGCGCACACGCAACACCGCGGCGCGGCGTACCGATTTCCCTATCCGGTCGACGATCGCCTGCGCGGTGTGGATCTGGCCGTAACGCAAGCGGGCCTCGGCACAGAAGAGCAGCAAATCGGTGTCAGCCGGATGCGCCGCGAGGGCGGCATCCAGCACCGAAAATGCCTCGTCAACGCGTTCCAGCGCATCCAGATGTTCAAACAGCGTGCGTGCCGGCTGAGACGATTTCGCACCGAGCCTTGCGACACGCGCCTGCAAGAACGCCAACCCTTGCGCCGAAGCGCCAGCGATGTGGCAAGCCCGCATGTAGCTGGATGCGTAGTGTTCGTTCGTGTCTTGCAGCGTGGCCGCGAAGCGGTAGTACGGCAAGGCGTCACGCGGCGTGCCGTCGGCCCAGACCAGCATGCCCTTCTGCAGCCACAACGCCGCGTCCGCAGGTGCGCGACGGAATGCGCGCTCCATCTCGCGGTGGGCGGCCGGCACACGCCGGCCGTCTTCCGCCAGCCGCTCTGCGTAGCGCGTCAGCACATGGGCGTCGGGTCCGGCGCTCCGCGCCAGCGATTCAAGCCACTCGAACTGCTGCGTATGTTCGCCAAGGTTCCAAAGCGTAGCGGCCTTCGCAAGCTGCAGGTTGGTGTCGGTCGGGTAGAGCGCGAGCAGGGCCTCGGTCTGCTCCAGGCCACGCGGTTCATCGGCGTCGTAGTAGGCGAGCATGCGCTGCGCGTTGATCGCGAGCCTGTGGCCGCCCGCTCGCCCGCTCAGCGTGTTCGCCTCCGCCAGCGCAGCATCACGGTCGTGCCGGGCGAGTGCGGCCGCCATGCGGTAATACAGATCCCACAGGTCGACGTCAGGCAATGCAATGCCGTCCAGCAAGGTTGCCTTGGCCGACGGCACCATCACCATGGCGCGCGGCCCGTAGGCGCGCTGAACGTCAATCAGCGAAACCACCTCAAATTCAGCATGGGTGGGCTGGAAGGGGTCGCGGATCAGCAGCGAGTTGCGCAGCAGGTCGTAGCCGATGACCGCCTGCAGATGGCCGCTGCTGGTGAAGGTCGTGGTCAGCGTGAAGGGGATGCCGGCGTCAATCAGCGCCCGGGCGCTGTCCCAATCAAGCGTGAACTCGCGCGCAACGAAGTCGTTGTCCTGTGCCCACTGCCGCTCGGCCAGGTGGCTTGTGCCGTCGTAGCAGATCGCCTCGGCCACTTCCAGGTGGTCGGCTTCGCGCCCCCAGTAGCGCGCAAGCGCCGTCAGCGTTGCCGGCGCGCAGGTCATCCAATGCTGGCGCACGAAGCTCACCGGCAGCTTCACGCGTCGTTGCATCGGATGCCCATCTGCCGCCGCGATACGATCTGCGATCGGGGGATAGAACTCACCCTCCGCAGCGCGGCACTCACGCGCCGCGACCGCCCAATCGCTGCGCAGCAGCGCGATGTCCGCCCGCCGCGCCGCCAGCCAGCGGCGATTGAACTTGTCCGCGAGTGGCCGCAGCGATTCGATGCGGTCCAGCACCACCGCCGCCTCTTCGTCGCGGCCGTGTTCCTCGAGCAACATGAACAGGTGAGCCCCGAGATCAGCGCAAGTCTTTGCTGCAAACGCATCGCGCAACAGCGCGATCGCCGCGTCGGCGTCGCCCCGCAGCGCAAGCAGCAAGGCTTTGGGTTGCAGCGCGCTGCGATAGCCGGGGCTCAGCGCGAGCGCATGGTCGGCTGCCGCCATCGCCTCGTCGTAGCGATCCGCCATTTGAAGCGTGTAGGCCCGCTCGGCCCACAGCCAGGCATTGTTCGGGGCGATGGCAATGGCGCGTTCGAAGCAGGCATCGGCCGCTTCAAAGTCACGCAGCGTCGCGAACAGGAACGATTCCAGCCCGAGGAATTCCGCGCGTTCCGCTTCTGGCGCGTCATCGGGCAACTGCAGCCGCGAGCGCCACTTCCAGCCGCGATACGGCCCCGTGCGATACACCTGATGGCGGAACATCGCCACGCGCGCCCCGGGGTGATCGCGATGCGATCGCCAAACCCGGATCGACAGCGCATCGCCCGGGCGGTCCGCACCGAGGTTTCGCATCAGCCGTGCAAGCACGAGCTGCGCCTCGGGGTCCTGCCGAAGTTTCAGCGCATCGAAGTGTTGATAAGCCTGCAGGCATTGGCCGGCATCGAGGAGAGCCTCCACATCGGCAAGCAGGTCGGGCGTCTGGGGCGCGGGAGCGTGGCTGTTCATCATGGCGAGGCATGTTATCGGCCTATTCGCCGGCGGCCGGCTTGAGCACGGCTCAAAGCCCGCAAGATTTCACAAATGCTTGCGCACTCCCCGCAATTGCGTGGCAGGCGGGTAAACTGGCGGCCTTCAATCGAACTACCGGAAGTCGCCCGAATGGCCCAGTACGTCATGTCGATGCTGCGCGTGAACAAGATCGTTCCGCCCAAGCGTCAGATCATCAAGGACATCTCCCTTTCCTTCTTCCCCGGCGCCAAGATCGGCCTGCTGGGCCTCAACGGCTCGGGCAAGTCGACGGTGCTGCGCATCATGGCCGGCGCCGACAAGGAATACGACGGCGAGGTGCAGTGGCAGCCCAACATGAGCATCGGCTACCTGCCGCAGGAGCCCGAGCTCGACGCCAACAAGACGGTGCGTGAGGAAGTCGAATCCGCACTGGGCGAGATCATGGAAGCGAAGACCAAGCTCGAAGAGGTGTACGCCGCCTACGCCGAGCCGGACGCCGACTTCGACAAGCTCGCCGAGCTGCAGGCCAAGTACGAGAACATCATCGCCACCTCGGGTGCCGACCTCGACACCCAGCTCGAAATCGCTGCCGACGCACTGCGCCTGCCGCCGTGGGACGCCAAGATCGGCCCGCTGTCCGGTGGCGAAAAGCGCCGCGTGGCGCTCGCCAAGCTGCTGCTCAGCAAGCCGGACATGCTGCTGCTCGACGAACCCACCAACCACCTCGACGCCGAATCGGTCGAGTGGCTGGAACAGTTCCTCGTACGCTTCCCCGGCACCGTGGTCGCCGTGACCCACGACCGCTACTTCCTCGACAACGCCGCCGAGTGGATCCTCGAACTGGACCGCGGCGAAGGCATCCCCTGGAAAGGCAACTACTCCAGCTGGCTCGAGCAGAAGGGCGCCCGCCTTGCGCAGGAGCAAAAGCAGGAAGACGCCCACCGCAAGGCGATGAAGGAAGAACTCGAATGGGTGCGCCAGGGCGCCAAGGCCCGTCAGGCCAAGAGCAAGGCGCGTCTGGCCCGCTACGAGGAAATGTCCAACGTCGAATACCAGAAGCGCAACGAGACCCACGAGATCTTCATCCCGCCGGGCGAGCGCCTCGGCAACCAGGTCATCGAGTTCAAGGATGTCTCCAAGGGTTTCGGTGATCGCCTGCTGATCGACAAGCTCAACTTCAGCATCCCGCCCGGCGCCATCGTCGGCGTGATCGGCCCGAACGGCGCCGGTAAGTCCACACTGTTCCGCATGATCATGGGCAAGGAACAGCCGGATTCGGGCGAAGTGATCATCGGCCAGACCGTGAAGCTCGCCGCCGTCGACCAGACCCGCGAGGGCCTGGACGCCGACAAGACGGTGTTCGAAGCCATCGCCGGCGGCGCCGACGTGCTGACCGTGGGCAAGTTCGAAATGCCCAGCCGCGCCTACATCGGCCGCTTCAACTTCAAGGGCGGCGACCAGCAGAAGATCGTCGGCAAGCTCTCCGGCGGTGAACGTGGCCGCCTGCACCTGGCGAAGACGCTGATCGCCGGCGCCAACGTGCTGCTGCTCGACGAACCGTCAAACGACCTCGACGTTGAAACGCTGCGTGCGCTGGAAGACGCGCTGCTGGAATTCTCCGGCTGCGTGCTCGTCACCTCGCACGACCGCTGGTTCCTCGACCGCATCGCCACCCACATCCTCGCCGCCGAAGGCGATTCGCAATGGACCTTCTTCAACGGTAACTACCACGAGTACGAAGAAGACAAGAAGAAGCGACTCGGTGAAGAAGGCGCGAAGCCGAAGCGGATTCGGTACAAGCCGATCAGTCGTTAAACCGACGGACCACCTACAGGATGCCGAGATGAAAGTACTGAGCGTAGATTACGACGAGGTCGTGAGGAGCACATTCATCACGGCGTCCACTACCTATGAATACGCAATTGATAAGCTTGTCCCGTTGATTGGGCGGCTAGAAATTCAGCGAGAGTTGCAGAGTTACAAGTTCTATGAGCGACTGGCAAAGGATATTGTCAAGGGGTGCATCATGCCCCCTTTGACAATCGCCATCATCGACAGCGATCCGCCGACTGCCGATGTAGCCGCTATTGGTGACTATATCGATGAAAACATAGGCAACTTCTTCATTCTCGATGGAATGCAGCGTCTAAATACCATCCGACGCGCTGCAGCAGACAGTGTTGGCGACTTCCCCCTAAATCGTCCCTTGTTTGTAAACGCGCTGATCTGCAAATCAATGGATTTGCTGCTGTACAGGATGATCACACTGAATAACGGCCAGAAGCCTATGACAGCGCGGCATCAAATTGAGATAATCGCGTCCAATGTCTACGATTTCGAAGAGTCGGATATTCCTCTTCAGGCAGAGAAGAGGAAGCCGGGCCAGAAGCGGCTCCGTGGAGCATTCAAGAAAGTCGACCTTATTAAGGCCTATTTAGCCTTCCTAACCGGAAGCGTCAATATAGACAACGAGAAGATCATTCAGGAAAAAATGGATGAGCTAATCGCGACTAAAATCATGGACTCCGACTTGGGTGAATCGGAGTCTGAGTTCGACGACGTAGTGGATTTGATTAGCGCCTGGACGGCTAACGAGCGAATAAAGAACTGGTTGCTAGTTCAGAACAATCTAATTGGTTTTAGTGCCGGCGCAAAGAAAGGTTTGCCCGCTCTGAACACCTGCAGTCCTGCTGACTTCATGTCCTCCGTGGAGGTCTTTGAGAAAGCCTTTTCCGGGATTGACGTTTCCAAGATCCGGCTAGGGATGGCGAGGAGAAAGGCAGTGGAGCATTTCATCCAGAATTACAGCAAACTGTCAATATTGGATGACTCGGAATTGCTCGACACAATCTCTTGTGTCATCTAATGAGATCTGCACGCGAAAGCGAAGCGTTTGATGAGGTAACCCTCACCGAGGCGACGTTGCTCGCCGACTGGTCGCGTTACAGACGTAGATCTGGTTCCGTTTCTCCGGCATTTGGCCTATGTCGCCTTCTTCTCGGTGGAGTGGCCGTGAGATTCGACGGCCATGAATTCGCTCAGATGGTGAATTACATGGCCGTGGGGGCCGTACAGGGCGCGGCCCTTTCTTTGCATGACCGAGTTAAGGCCGCGCTCCCGACCTTGGGGATACAGGATCGAAACGGCGATTTTCTGCTGTATAGCGCGATGCCTGCGGTTCGAAAGTACTTGTCCGATCCCGGAGGGAATCACAGTTTTTTTACTTCGCTCCTAGACGAGGTAGCCAGAGCGGTGGTTTGTCTTGACCTCGAGCGAGGGCTTTCGGCCTTTGTGCACCTATATCGAGCACTTGAGAAACTTAGCTTCGCTTTTCCGCTCTATCACGCCCGTCAAAATGCTTCATACATGAAGGCATACGATCAGCTAAAGGGCTACTTTAAGGGAGGAGAGTTAGAGTTTTGTTCCAATTTCTCACGACAACTCTTGAGTAGAGACCCCTTGCTTGCCGGCGAGGTTTGTCGGATGGAGTTTAACGACCCTATCTCGCCACGGATCGTTGCATACATAAATGAAAAGAATAGGCAGGCGACGGTAAGTGGCGGGCAATCGATCGATGTTTGCTTGAAGGATGCGTTCGACTTTCTCGTTACATTGAGAAACCATTATTTTCATCACCTAGCCGGGAGCAACTACAGCCTTGACTCACGTGACGTGCCGCGTCCAGATGTTTTTTTTCTACATCCGACGAGGGTTGGTTTGAGATTGATCGGGGCGATCTTTTCGAAGATGGTAGAGGACTCCGTCTAGCGCGCAGACGCTTCGGATATGCTGATGACTACTCACGCTGCCGTCGAGGGGTCCGGATTTCGGCGGATGCCGGTACGCGCAGATTGCATCACATGTGTCGTTGGTCCGGGATTTGCTGCGCTACATCCGGTCAGCAAGTAGCCCGGATGACGGCGTAAGCCGGAATCCGGGGCTTTCGTCAGGCGCGCCGCCACTCCCGATGTGAGGCTGAGCCTTGCAAGCGGCTGTTATCCGTCCGCCTCGTAAGTTCCCGGCGTCACCCCGCCGCGCGCGAGCACTTCGCGCAGATGCTTCACCGCTTGCGGTGCCAACGTGTTGCTGTGGTGCGGGTGGTGGACGATTTCTTCGGCGCGGCCGAGCTTGACGCGGATGCGCGCGCCGGACAGCGGTTCGAGCTCGGCGCCAACGTGGCGCAGCAGCGATTCGATGTCGCGCCAGTGCAGGTTGGCGCTGGGCGGGTCGTGGAAGATGGTGCGCAGCAGCTGGGCGTGGCGGTGACTCATGGTGTACCCCCGGGTTGGGTGCCGACGCCCCGCACCGATATCGGCGGGCTGGGGCCAAGGCACATCGAAGACATTGCGGCCGTAGTCGGCATTCACCTTACTGCGGGCGACCTGCCTAATCTGTGGCCCGGATCAAATCTTGTGCCGTGAATCCGGGGGTTGGCATCACGCGGAACGCTGCGACCAGATGCCGCTGCACTGCGGGCGCGGTTGGGGGCAAATTGCCCGGTCGAGCGCGCTCATTCGGACTATCCAGCTTCGCGCCTTCGATAGCAGGAATCAATCTTCATGATGGTCGAAATTCAATGGATGGTGCAGGCCTCGGCGACTACGCTTTGAAGCCAGACCCACCCCTTCATCGGCTTTCACGGAGACAGCGACCATGAGCAGCGAACAGAAATGCCCCTTCGGCCACGGCTCCCGCACCACGCCCGCCCGGCAATCGAACCGCGACTGGTGGCCTAACCAGTTGAACCTGTCGATCCTGCACCAGCACGCGCCGGCCTCGAACCCGATGGACGCGGGCTTCGACTACGCCGAGGCGTTCAGGAAGATCGACTACGCGGCGCTGAAGGCCGACCTCAAGGCGCTGATGACCGACTCGCAGGACTGGTGGCCGGCCGACTGGGGCCACTACGGCGGCCTGATGATCCGCATGGCCTGGCATAGCGCCGGCACCTACCGCACGGCAGACGGCCGCGGTGGTGCGGGCACCGGCAACCAGCGCTTCGCGCCGATCAACAGCTGGCCGGACAACGGCAACCTTGACAAGGCGCGCCGCCTGCTGTGGCCGATCAAGCAGAAGTACGGCAACGCCATCTCCTGGGCGGATCTGATGATCCTCGCCGGCAACGTCGCGCTGGAATCGATGGGCTTCAAGACCTTCGGCTTCGGCGGCGGCCGCGCCGACATCTGGCAGCCGGAAGAGGACATCTACTGGGGCGCGGAGACGGAATGGCTCGCGACCTCGGATAAGCCGAACAGCCGTTACTCCGGCAACCGCGAACTCGCGAACCCGTTGGCCGCGGTGCAGATGGGCCTGATCTATGTGAACCCGGAAGGGCCGGACGGCAAGCCGGACCCGGTGGCGAGCGGCCGCGATGTGCGCGAGACCTTCGCCCGCATGGCGATGAACGATGAGGAGACCGTGGCACTGGTCGCCGGTGGCCACACCTTCGGCAAGGCGCACGGCGCGGGTGACCCGGCGCTGGTCGGCCCCGCCCCGGAAGCCGCACCGATCGAAGCGCAGGGCTTTGGCTGGATCAACCAGCTCGGCTCTGGCCGCGGCATGCACACCACCACCAGCGGCATCGAAGGTGCCTGGAAGCCCAACCCCACCACCTGGGACAACGGCTACTTCGACATGCTCTTCGGCTACGAGTGGGAACTCACGAAGAGCCCGGCCGGCGCACACCAGTGGGTGGCGAAGAACTGCAAGCCGGAGCACATGATCCCCGACGCGCATGACCCGTCGAAGAAGCATCCGCCGATGATGACCACGGCCGATTTGTCGCTGCGCTTCGACCCGATCTACGAAAAGATCTCGCGCCGCTTCCACCAGGACCCGGCCGCGTTCGCCGACGCCTTCGCCCGCGCCTGGTTCAAGCTCACGCACCGCGACATGGGGCCGAAGGGCCGCTACCTCGGGCCGGAAGTGCCGAGTGAGGATCTGATCTGGCAAGACCCGATTCCGGCGGTGGATCACCCGCTGATCGACGCCGCCGATGTGGCCGCCTTGAAGGCGAAGATCCTCGCCTCGGGCCTGACGACGGCGGAGCTGGTCTACACCGCGTGGTCGTCGGCGGCGAGCTTCCGTGGCTCGGACAAGCGCGGCGGCGCGAACGGTGCGCGTATCCGCCTCGCGCCACAGAAGGATTGGGAAGCGAACCAGCCGGCGCAGCTTGCGAAGGTGCTGGGCGTGCTCGAAGGCATTCAGCGCGATTTCAACGCGGCAGCGAGCGGTGGCAAACGAGTCTCGCTCGCCGACCTGATCGTGCTGGCCGGTTCGGCGGCGGTGGAGGCCGCCGCGAAGGCTGCGGGCCACGCGATCGAAGTGCCCTTCGCACCCGGCCGCATGGACGCGACCGAGGCGCAGACCGATGCCGCATCGTTCGAACCGCTGGAGCCGCAGGCCGATGGCTTCCGCAACTACCAGAAGGCGCAGTACCGCGTGCCGGCCGAGGAGTTGCTGGTCGACAAGGCGCAGCTGCTCACGCTCTCCGCACCTGAGATGACGGTGCTCGTCGGTGGCCTGCGTGCACTCGGCGCGAACTACGGCGGGTCGAAGGACGGCGTGTTCACACAGCGCCCCGGCCTGCTCACCAACGACTTCTTCACCCACCTGCTCGACATGGGCACGGTGTGGACGCCAGTCGATGAAAGCGCCCAACGCTTCGAAGGCCGCGACCGCCGCACCGGCGCCGTGAAATGGACCGGCACCCGCGTGGATCTGGTGTTCGGCTCCAACTCGCAGCTGCGCGCGCTGGCCGAGGTGTACGCGCAAAGCGATGCGAGCGAGAAGTTCGTACGCGACTTCGTCGTCGCGTGGGTGAAGGTGATGAATCTGGATCGGTTTGATCTGAAGTAGACCGAGCGATGCCATGTAACCACGGCCATCGTCATGCCCAAAGCCCGCCGCAAGGCGGGCTTTCTCGTGCACGCCGGTGTTAGAGGCGCGGTGACCAAACGGGCAGTCAGATCAGGATCGGCGGCGACTGATACGCATCATGTCACCGCGCCCAGGCCGACGCCACAATCCGCGCTGCGATCGCGGCACACTCAGCGCCGTGACGAACTATTCGACCACGAGTGAGACAAGATGAAATACCTATCCTGTTTGATGTGCGCCGCCGCTCTGCTGTTGAGCGGCTGTGCTTCCAGCCTAATGAAGCCGGGTGACGAGAAGTCGATTGCTGCGCTGCCCGAGCAGCGTGCCCGCGTGGTGTTCCTGAGGCCCTCTGCCCTCGGTGGTGCGATCCAAGCTTCGGTGTTCGATGTGACTGACGGCAAGCCCGGTTTCATTGGCGTCAGTTCGGTGGGCACCAAGGTCGTCTATGACACAGCGCCGGGCAAGCACCGGTTCATGGTGGTATCGGAAGCGGCGGACTTTCTCGATGCCAATCTGACCGCTGGCAAGACCTACTACGCCATCGTTGCGCCACGCATGGGCATGTGGAAGGCGCGCTTCTCGCTGTGGCCGGTCAAGGCTGATCCGAAAGCCCACTACAGCCTGGCGGGAACCGAGTTTCCGGGCTGGGTGCAGCAGGGCAAGCTGGTTCTCAACACGCCCGAAGGTGAGCAGTGGGCGAAGGCGAACGCTGCGGACATCCAAGGCAAGTACAACGCCTACATGAAGGTGTGGGATGCCAAGAGCGCCGAAGCACTAGAGAAGCGGGCACTTGATCCGGAAGACGGCGTTTCAGCCAAGTAAATCGACAGACGAACTGGTCCGCGCATAATGCGCGGGCCTCCAGGATCCGCTGCCTACCGTGCCCCCAAACTTGCCGCCCCAATTTGTCCCCCAGCTCAGATCCGCTCTGGAAGCGCTGTGGCAACGCCTGCGCCACCCGCACCGGCGCGATGTGCTGATCGCGCTCGCGGCACCGCCTGCGCTGCTGCTGGCATGGGTGCTGGTGCTGGTGCCCTTCACGCCGGGGATCTCGGATATCCGCAAGGCGCGCGAAGAAGCGCCGACGCAGGTGCTGACGTCCGACGGCAAACCGCTTGCCGAGTTCAAGCGCGGCAACCGCGACTGGGTGCCCTTGGATGCGATTTCGCCGCGGGTGATCGATGCGTTGATCGCAACTGAGGACAAGCGTTTCTATGACCACCACGGCATCGACTTTCGCCGCCTGGTCGGGGCGACGCTGGCAACCTTGCAAGGCGACACGCAGGGCGGCTCCACGATCACGCAGCAGTTGGCGCGCAACCTGTTCCCGGAAGAAATCGGGCGTCGCCAGAACATCACTCGCAAGATCAAGGAAGCGATCACCGCGCTGAAGATCGAGGCGCTGTATTCGAAGCAGCAGATCCTCGAGACCTATCTCAACACGGTGCCCTTCCTCTACAACGCCTACGGCATCGACATGGCGGCGCGCACCTACTTCGGCAAGCCGGCGCGCGAGCTGGATATATCCGAGAGCGCGACGCTGATCGGCATGTTGAAGGGCACCAGCTACTACAACCCGGTGCTGAACCCGGACCGCGCGCGCGAGCGGCGCAACGTGGTGCTGGCGCTGATGGCGAAGCAGGACAAGCTCTCGGCGGAGCGCTACGAAGCGCTCGCCAGACGGCCGCTGAGGCTGGATTTCGAACGTCAGTCGGCCGAACCCGGCGACGCGCCCCACTTCACCGTGCAGTTGAAGCGTTGGCTGATCGACTGGGCCGACCAGCACGACTACAACATCTACACCGATGGGTTGGTGGTGCGCACCACAATCGATTCGCGCCTGCAGGGTTTTGCAGCGCGCGCAGTGGAGCAACGCACGCGCGCCCTGCAGAGTATCGCCAACAGCGCGTGGGGCGGCCAGTGGCGTGCCGGCAATCGCACGGTCGAAGCGCTGGTGCGTGACAGCGCTGCGTTCGCAGCGGCCACCGCTGCAGGCGAATCGGCGGACGAGGCCCTCAAGCGGCTGCTGCGCGACACCGACTTCATGCGGCAGCTGCGTGAGGAGAAGACACGTATCGAAGCCGGCTTCCTCGCGATCGATCCTCGCAGCGGCGCGATCCTCGCATGGGTTGGCAGTCGCGACTTCGCGGTCGACGCTTTCGATCATGTGCGCCAGGCGCGCCGCCAACCGGGCTCCACCTTCAAGCCCTTCGTCTACGGCGCCGCCTTCGAGCGTGGCGCCAAGCCGGACGACACCTTCGTCGACGCCCCGGTGCAGATACCGCTGCCCGGTGGCGAGGTGTGGGAACCGGACGACGCTGAGCCGCCGACCGGCGAGCCGATGACGCTCGCCACCGCGCTCGCGCTATCGCGCAACCGCATCACCGCACAGGTGATGCAACAGGTGGGCCCAGCGCGCGTCGCCAAGCTCGCGCGCGCGATGGGCGTGCGCGAAAGCAAGCTCGACGAGGTGCCCTCGCTGGCACTCGGAACCAGCCCGGTGACGCTGTACGAAATGGTCAGCGCTTACGCCACCATCGCGAACGCCGGCCACTACCTCGCACCGGCCATGGTGCTGCGCATCGAGAACCGCAAGGGCGAAGTACTGGAGGAATTCCGCCCGGCGGACCCGGAGCGCGCGATTTCCGCAGAGGCTGAAGACACCCTGCTCGACGCGATGCGCGGTGTCGTGCAGCGCGGCACCGGCAGTGCCATCCGCGGCCGCTTCGGTGTGCGTGGCGACCTCGCCGGCAAAACCGGCACCACGCAGGACAACACAGACGGCTGGTTCATCCTGATGCATCCACAACTCGTAGCGGGCGCGTGGGTCGGCTTCAACGACGCGCGCATTACGCTGCGCAGCAACTACTGGGGCCAGGGCGCGCACAGCGCGCTGCCGATGGTCGGCGACTTCTTCTCACGCGCGCAGAACGCCCGCCTGATCGACAGCAACGCCCGTTTCGTGCGCGCGCAAGACGCAACACTCAGCGGCCGCCTGCACGCGTGGTACCAATCGCTGTTCGGCGAAGCGCCTACGACGGAGGCCTCGGCGCCGCGGCCGCGGCCGATCGAACCACCCGCAGCGCAGAGCGAGCCCCCGGCGGCCGAGGCGTCTGCGCCCGCGGCTGAAGCGCCGATCGTCGATCAACCCGCAGCGTCGGAACCGGCAGCAAACGCCAGCGCCCCGCTGCCGCCAGCAGCGTCATCAGCACCCGTCGCGCCAATCGAACCACCGGCCGCCACGCAGTCGGCGCCGGCGAACTGAGCGGCGGGGCTGGCGACACAGCGGCTGATAACTGACCGGCGTCCCTGCACGTAGCCTTGATCTGCCGCAGCCCCGGATTGCGCGTCGCGGCATCCGGGCGATCTACGCATCGCCCAGCAGCGGCGCGAAGCGTTCGATCAGGTAGTCGACGAAGGCTTGCGTGCGCGCCGGCAGATGCTCGCGCGCCGGATAGACGGCGTACACCGGAAAACCCGGCGCGGGCGGGAAGTTGGGCAGCAGCGGTGTCAGCAGCCCGGCGGCGACCGGTGCGCGCACCAGTGCCTGGTCGATCAGCAACACGCCCATGCCGCCGATCGCGGCACTGACCAGCGCCGAAGCGTCGTTGATCACCAGCGGGCCTTGCACCGGATAGCGCTGCACTTCACCGCCGACGACGAAACCCCAGTTGTCGAGCCGATGCTTGCCGTTGCTGTAGAAAAGGCAGGCGTGGCCGGCCAGATCCTCGGGCCGTTTGGGCGTGCCATGGCGCGCGAGGTAGGCCGGGCTGGCAACGAGTGCCCAGGCCAGCTCGCCCAGCCTGCGCGCGACGAGCGAGGAATCGGGCAGATGGCCGATGCGGATCGCAACATCGACGCGCTCCGCAACCAGATCAACGAAGCGGTCTTCGAGGCCCAGCTCAAGTTCCAGCTCCGGGTAACGACGGTGGAATTCGGGTAGCAGCGGCACCAGCAGCTCGCGCCCGGCGGTGGCTGAGCAGCTCACACGCAGCTTGCCGCGAACATGCTGGGCGTGTTCGGCGCTGAGCCCTTCGATGGCCTCCAACGCGGCCTCCACCCGCTGGGCTTCGCGCAGGATTTCTTCGCCGAGTTCGGTGAGCACCAGCTTGCGTGTGGTGCGCTGGATCAGACGCCCGCCGATCTGCGCCTCGAACGCGGCAACCTGCTTGCTCACCGCGGATCGGCTCAGGCCAAGCGCCTGCGCGGCGGCCGAAAAGCTGCCGCTGCGCGCCACACGTGCAAACAGCATGAGGCCGGGGATGCGTTCAAAGGGGATGGCCATGGTGATCGGGAGGCGCAATTCAAGCGCTAGATTGGTTCCTAGGAGGAAACAATCTAGTGCGCTACTGCGTGCTTATCAAGTGCCGATGGCGGGCCTATGCTGGCACCACATCGAACCCCAACTGCAAGGAAGCCGCCATGAACACCACCCATCTTGCCGCCGTCATCCACCGCTACGGTGACGCCGACGTGATCTCGCTCGAACAACGCCCGATGCCGCAGCCGGGGCCGGACGATGTGCTGGTCCGCATCCACGCCGCGAGCGTGAACCCGGTGGACTGGAAGATCCGCAAGGGCTACCTCAAGGACATGCTGCCGCATCAACTGCCGCTCACGCTGGGTTGGGACTTCGCCGGCGAGATTGTTGCCGTGGGTACGCAAGTCACCGGCTGGCAGATCGGCGACGCGGTGTTCGCCCGCCCCGATATCGTGCGTGACGGCAGCTATGCGGAATACATCGCGGTGCGTGCATCGGAGATCGCCCGCAAGCCGGCCTCGCTCAACTGGCAGGAAGCCGCCGCGGTACCGCTGGTTGCGCTCACCGCATGGCAATCCTTGTTCGAGATGGCGCAGCTGCAAGCCGGCGAACGCGTGCTGATCCATGCGGGCGCCGGCGGCGTGGGCAACTTCGCAATCCAGCTTGCCAAGGTTCGCGGCGCGCATGTGATTACCACCACCTCCACCGCAAACGTCGAGCTGGTGAAGTCGCTCGGCGCCGACGAGGTGATCGACTACACCAAGCAGGATTTCAGCACCCTGCGCGATCTCGACGTGGTCTTCGACACCCTCGGCGGCGATATCCAGCTGAAGTCGCTCGCGACGCTGCGCCGCGGCGGCCGCATCGTCACCATCGCAAGCCCGGTGGATGCCGCGCTGGCTGCGCAGCACGGCGTTACCCCGTTCTTCTGCTTCGTGCAGCCCAACGGCCCGCAACTGGCGGAGA
Organism: Niveibacterium sp. COAC-50; assembly: GCF_013184235.1. Taxonomy (NCBI): domain Bacteria; kingdom Pseudomonadati; phylum Pseudomonadota; class Betaproteobacteria; order Rhodocyclales; family Rhodocyclaceae; genus Niveibacterium; species Niveibacterium sp. COAC-50. Next base: position 984,317 of record NZ_JABCJM010000002.1, on the reverse strand, counting down.
TTGGCCAGCTCGCCGATGCTGGCAAGCTGCGCGTGGTGATCGACAGCGTGTTCCCGCTCAGCGAGATCCGCGCCGCGCATGCCCGCAGCGAAACCGGCCGTGCCCGCGGCAAGATCGTGATTCAGGTGAGCTGAAGCAGCTTCGTTGCTACACGCGCGTACCGCGCCCGCTCGCCGCACATAGCGGGCACCTGAGCCCCTTGAGCCCGCCGCCTCTGCACAGGTGGCGGGCTCTTGTGCGTTCTGGATCGCGTTGCGGCGTTCGCTGCGGCGCCGCCACCTCACTTCATGACGGCCGCCCTACCGATGCAGCGGCGGCCGAGACCCCCTCCTCCACGCAAAGTTCCGGCGCCGCGTTTTGAAAATTGATATGCATCAAGGATGCAGAAAGCACCCAGGGCGTATTTAGCGGTACCCGGGGCTCCACAAGCATGTCGCCCCCTGATCAACCGTGCAGTCATCACTCAGGAAGGCATGAAAATGACCCCTCGTCGGATCGCCCTCGCGGGCTTGATCCTTGGCCTCTGCACCTTTTTCTCGCTCGGCGCGCAGGCGGCCGACGCGAAGGTGAAGAAATCGGCCACGGACATCGCCATCGGTAAGGAATGCGTGTCCTGCCACGCAGACGACAACCCCGGCCTCGTCGGTGAATGGAAGAAGAGTTCCCACGCGAAGCACAACGTCGACTGCTACGACTGCCACAAGGCGGCCGAAGGCACGCCCGGCGCCTACAAGCACCGCGAATACAAGGGCAAGCCGAACTTCATCACCACCGTGGTGAGTCCGAAGGTCTGCGCGACCTGCCACGAAAAGGAAGTCGAACAACAGCAACCCTCGCACCATGCGCTGGGCGGCCAGATCCTGGCGTCGCTAGACAACATCATGGGTGAAGTGATCGGCGGCCCGGCCGCGGTCACAGCCGGCTGCCTGCAGTGCCACGGCAGCAAGGTGGCGCTCGACGCGAACAATCGCCCGACGGCGCAAACCTGGCCGAACACCGGCATTGGCCGCATCAACCCCGATGGTTCGCTCGGCTCGTGCTCGGCCTGCCACAGCCGTCACCGCTTCTCGGCCGCGCAGGCGCGCGAGCCGGATACCTGCGGCAAGTGCCACCTCGGCCCCGATCATCCGCAGAAGGAGATCTACGAGGAATCCAAGCACGGCATCGCCTTCTCGGCACACAAGGAGGAGATGAATCTCAAGTCGAAGAAGTGGGTGGTCGGCAAGGACTACACCGCTGCACCGACCTGCGCGACCTGCCACATGAGCGCGACCGAGCGTCAGGAAGTCACGCACGATGTGGGCGAACGCATCTCCTGGACGCTGCGCCCGGCGGTGTCGGTCAAGCTCAACATGGTCCGCACCGACGACAAGAAGGCCTACGACCTGCCGGCGAGCATCGCGCTGCCGAAGGTGGGCGACACCTACAAGGGTGCCAAGGTCGTCGAAGTGATCACCTGGGAGAAGCGCCGCAAGAACATGCAGGACGTCTGTGTTGCGTGCCACACCAAGCGCCAGATCGAGGGCCACTACAAGCAGTTCGACGACGTGGTGGATCTCTACAACGACAAGTTCGCCAAGCCGATCGCCGCGATGATGGGCGAGCTGACCGCCAAGGGCTATGTCACGGCTGCGCCGTTCGACGAGAAGATCGAGTGGACCTGGTGGGAAATCTGGCACCACGAAGGCCGTCGTGCCCGCCATGGCGCCGCAATGATGGGCCCGGACTACACCTGGTGGAACGGCATCTATCAGGTTGCCCAGCGCACCTACTTCGAGTGGATCCCGCAGATGCGCGAGGCGGTCCGCAAGAAGGACGGCAACGAAGCCTTCGCCGATGCGCTGCTGCAGAAGTACTTCAAGCCGATCGAGGGCCACGACTGGTACTTCAACGGCATCAGCAAGGACGCCATCGAGAAGGTGCGTCAGGGCTATGAAGACCGCTACGGCAAGGGGGCACTGAAGTGAGGCTGCGCAGCATCCTCGCGGCGCTGCTCGTCGCCACCGCCAGCATAGCGGCGGTGGCGGCGGAGCCCGCGCCCACTTCGGCGGCAACACTGATCGCCCGCGCCGACAAGTACTGGACGGAAGGCAAGCTCGACAAGGCGGGTGAGAGCTTCGCCGCCGCCGTCGCGGCCGAGCCGAAGTCCAGCGCCACGCTGCTGCGCCTTGCCGGCTTCCAGCTCTCGCAGCAGGAGATCAGCAAGAGCGTCGCCACCTATCGGCAGGTGATCACGCTCGAGCCGAAGAACAGCAAAGCCTGGATCGGCATGGGGCTGGCCTACCTGCACAGCGGCGACACCGAACTCGCCCGTGCCGCACTGGACGAGGCGATTCGCGTCGATCCGGCGCGCAAGGAAAGCCTCAAGCCACTGCTGGCGAAGCTCGACGAGCGCAGCCACTGAAGCGCACTGGTGGTACTCAAGCCCCGGGCCCCGGCACAACCGGTCCCGGGGCTTTTCATTTCGCGCACGCCGCAACGCAGGCTCCGCTCAGCAGCTGGAACTTTCATCCGTCGCCCACCCTCTGAACGCGCAATAGCACTTGCATCGGAGGGCACAGCGATGAAAACAGTCTTGTGGTCGATCACCGCAGTCCTGGGTTTGCTCTGGAGCGGCGCCGTCGCGCTCGCGCATAGCCTCACGGCGTGGGCGGCAACCGCCGCTGGTACGGCAGATGCACAGACACTGGCCGCCATATTGCGAGACTGGCCGCTGCCAGCGTGGCTCGCATGGGCCGACCCGGCCATGCTGGAGTCGCTGCGAATGGCGCTATCCGCCGTGGGCACCGGCTTGGTCCTGAGCCAGCCCTGGATCGCCACCGCGATCGGCTGGATCGGGCCGGCACTGTGGCTCGTCTGGGCGCTCGGTATCGCCCTGCTGCTGGCGCTGGCCAGCATCGCTCATCTGCTGATCCATCGCCTGGCACCGCGCCCGAGCCTCGTGCATGCGGCTACCGGCGGCGCGAACCGCTAAGGGCGCGAAACCCGCTGAAACGTCCGTCGCGACGAGCTCGCTGACTCCGATCGGCCAACGCCTGCCGGAGTGACACCGGCCGATGATGCCCAGCCCTTGCGAAACGCCTCACATAGGCTGGCATCGAAGTCGCCTCTGTGGCACGCTGTGCGGGAATGAAAACGTTGTCAAGCCGGTTCGCCGCCGCACCCGCCGAGTGAGGTTCCATGACATCCACTCTCGATTCCCACGCCTTGGTCGGTAGCCATGCACGACGGCTCAACCGCGTGATCGACCACGTCGAAGCCCACCTGGCCGACGATCTTCGGCTCGACCACCTCGCGCGGCTCGCCGCCTATTCGCCGTTTCACCTGCACCGCGTGTTCCGCGCCTGGACCGGCGAAACCCTGCGCGATTTCGTGCGCCGCCGGCGCCTGGAGACCGCGGGCATCCGGCTGCGCTACGACCCGGCGCTGACCGTCCGTGAAGTGGCGGTGACTTGCGGCTTCGCGTCCGCCGAAACCTTCGCACGCGCCTTCCGCCAGCACTTCGGCGTCACGCCCAGCGCCTGGCGCCAGAGCGCGCTGCAACGCCCGCCGCAGCACAGGGTGACCGGCGGACCAGATCGCGACGCGGCGACGCCGACGCTCGGCAAGGTCACGCTGCAGCAGCTTCCGCAGCGCGAAGTGCTGTACTGGCGCGTACAGGGCGATTACTCGGACGTGGTGGCGCCGCTGTGGGTGCGCTTCAAGCCCTGGGTACATGCGCTCGGCCTGGGTGATCAGCCCATGCTGGGCATGGGCCTCGACGACCCCGCCATCGCCCCCCCGCAGCACTGCCGTTACGACGCATGCGTGGTGCTGCCACCCGGCTGGCAGGAAAGTGCCCAGTTGCGCCCTTCTCGCAAACGTGTCGAAGGCGGCTGGCATGCCTGCGTCCGCTTCGAAGGCCCGCGTGCAGACATTGGCCTCGCCTGGTCCTGGCTAATCGACCAATGGTTGCCGCAAAGCGGTTTCATCGCCGCGAGCGGGCCTTTTTTTGAGACCTACGCGGCCGGGCACCCGAGCGACGGCAATGACGACCTCGTCGCAGAGCTGTGCATGCCGGTACTGCCGCTGGGGCGCTGAACGCGTACGCGCCGGCGCGAGCTGGCCAGGCGCGCAAGAGCGCAAGCCGGGCAAGGTGTCGCGCAAGCCCGGGCAGGGGCAAGCCGGGCGCGCGCCGATACAGTCCACCGCATCCACATAACGATACGGAGACACTCGATGCGCGTAACCCGCTTTGCCCCCCTCGCCCTGCTTGTGCTCGCCGCCTGCGGCGGCACCCAGTCGGTTGCACCCAGCGCCACGGCCAAGGCCCCCACCGTGCCCGCCCCCGGCCGTGCTGAGGCCGGCGTCACCGCCGACTGCGCCGCATGGGCGAGCGCCATCGTCGGCCCCTACAAGTACGAGAACAACGTCTGGGGCATCGACAAGGCACGCGGCTTCACGCCCGAGCAATGCCTGCTCCACCGCACGAAGGACGGCCAGAGCGAGATCGGCTGGACCTGGAGCTGGCCGGGGCAAGACCCCACCGTGTTCGCCTACCCGCAGATCATGTTCGGCTGGAAGCCCTGGTCCGGCGGCAAGCCGTCCGACCCGCGCTTCCCGCTCAAGATCTCGGCGATGCAAAGCCTGAGCATGGACTACGAAGTCGAAACGCAAGCCAGCGGCAGCTACAACCTCGCGCCGGAAATCTGGCTCACCAGCAGCGGCAACTGGAGCGAACAGCCCAACCCGAAACTGATCACCACCGAGATCATGTTCTGGATGGACTACCAGCAAAGCGCCACGCCAGCCGGCCAGATCGTCGACCAGCCGGTGCTCGGGGGCGTGCGCTACGACCTCTTCCGCGCCGACAACATCGGCGACCGCGGCGACGGCCGTGGCTGGACGCTCTACTCCTTCCGCAGCCCCACCCGGCAGCTGAAAGGCCAGATCCCGATCGACGCGCTGCTGCGCTACATGGTCGGCAAGGGCCTGGTGAACCCGGAGGAATACGTCGCCAGCGTGGAATTCGGCAATGAAGTGGTGGGCGGATCGGGGACCACCTGGGTGAAGAAGTTTGCGGTGAATGTAGCGCCGTAACTCGGTGCGCTGCGTCGCACGGTTTCGGCGGCCATGATGGTCGCTACGACCGTGGTAACCGCGGGCGGGTGGGCCGTTCTGGCCTAACCCGCCTTTATTCTTGTTCGCGCGGTTTCGACGTTCGTCGTCCGGACCCTTGTGCGACGAGCACCGTCAACGGCCGATTCGCCCTTGCCGGACTTGAGCCGCGTTGGGTGCGGAGCAGTGCTCCGCGAAACCCCGCTTGCGCCGTTAGCAGTCAGGCGTAAGCGCCTGACTTCCCACACATGCTCGACAATTTGGGCGGCTGCGGCCTCAGACGGCCCTCGCCATCGGCCGCACCGTGTTTTACGGAAGCGCCTCTAGACCTTGCCTACCATTTGCAGCCACGATCCGAGAGCGTATCGCGAAGCAAAAGCGGAACCGCGAACAGCCCTGCTCCCGAGTATGCGTCCCGGCAATCTGGCCGCAGTGCCTTGGCGATGCCTTTCGCCAAGGCCCCTTCACTCTCCCTTTCCTGCGATGGCGGCTCGAAACGCGCATCACGCGTCTTCTCGGACCCCACGGCGCTTGCGCGTGCGAGCGCGCGAGCACGCTCCAGATCAATTCGGGGCACGTCTGCTTGCGGGGCAGGCTCGGCGGTTTCACGCGGCGCTAGCGAGTCGGTGGTCGCAGATCGTGAGAGCACAGCCGGCGGGGGGCTCGCTGAAGCGCTCCTACGTTGCCGGGAGGGCGCGGACGCTACAGGGCGCTCCAACGGTGGCTCTGCTCTTGGTCGCGTCAAGGTAACGGACACGCGCGTCAACACGCCTTGAGGCACGCCTTGACCCCAAAAGTCGATGCAACAAACACGCGAGAACAACGCAACGTGGATCAAGACTGACCCGCAGAGCGCAATACCGAGTGCGGTATTGGCCCGCGCGCGCTGTACTACTTGGTGTGCCAAAGCCCAATTGCTCACAAGCTGCAACCGACACCGTAAGACCAGGCGCCCTCGCGCTGTGGGTGCAGAACGCAGACGCACCAACTCACGCGGAAACCGCCGCACGAGGTGTCGATCGGGCTTCTATCGTTCCGTGTCTGGAGGGCGTGGCGCATGTCATGGGGGCGAATGGGCTATGTCACCGATTCTATGGGCACCCATGTGCCGCGCGGCGTGACATCGCGCATGCTTCTGCACCGGGGATCCCCGGCGAAACGGAGCTAGCGTAAGCGCCCAAAGCACCACCAACGCCGCTGCGCAGCAGCGTTGGCAAGCGCTATTCCTTCGCCTTGAAGCGGGTGAAGATCCGCGTCTGCACGCGGCGAATCTCCTGTGGCACGGCGTCCGGCGGAGTCATGCGGCTGGCGGCTTCAGCCGAGAGGAAGACCGACGGGTTCTCGGCAACCTCTTTCTTCACGTAGGGCAGCGAGGCGCGGTTGGGGTTGGCGTAGAAGACCTTGTTGGTGAGCGCGGCGTGCACTTCGGGCCGCAGGATGTAGTTGATGAAGAGGTGCGCGTTGTTCGGGTGCGGAGCGTCGGCGGGTATCGCCATCGAATCGAAGAAAAGCGTGGCGCCGTGGGTCGGCACGAGGGCTTCGATTTCTTCGCCGTTCTTCGCGGCGATCGCGCGAGCACGGGCGATGTTGATGTCGCCGGAGTAGCCCATCACCGCGCACAGCCCGCCGGTAGCCAGATCGTTGATGTAGCCGGAGGATGAAAAGCGCGTGATGTAGGGCCGCACCTCGCGCAGCACTTCAGCGGCGGCAGGATAGTCGCCTGCGTTGCGGCTGTAGCCGGGCTTGCCGGCGTAAAGCATGGTCACCGGCAGCACTTCGCTGGCCGAATCGAGGAAGCTGACGCCGCATTGCTTCAGGCGGCTGGTGTATTGCGGATCGAAGAGCAGCGCCCAGGGGTTCTCCGGCATCGGCAGATCGCCCAGCGCTCGCTTCACCCGCCCGACATTGATGCCGACGGTGACGTAGCCCCACAGCCAGTCCACAAGATACTGGTTACCCGGGTCAACCTTGGCGAGTTGCGCCAGCAGCGCGGGGTCCAGGTTCTTCCAGTTGGGCAACTTCGCGCGATCGAGCTTCTGGAACAACCCGGCTTCGATCTGCTGCTTGGCGAAGTGGGCGCTCGGCACGACGATGTCGTAGCCGGTGCGGCCGGCGACGAGCTTGGCGTGAAGGATCTCGTTGCTGTCGTAGTTGTCGTAGCGCACCTTGATGCCAGTTTCGCGCTGGAAGTTGGCCAGGGTGTCGTCCGCGATGTAGTCGGACCAGTTGTAGATGTTGAGGATCTTCTCTTCCGGCTTGGCTGCCGCCAGGCACGCGAGTGGTAACACAAGCAACAGAGCGGCGCCAAGGCGCCCAAGGCTGACGTTCGACACGCGCGACTCCTTTCCGGACCCGACACACCACACCTGATTGAGACCGCGCACCATTGGCTGCGTTCCACCACCATGCGGCGTGGCAGTGGTATCGATGTGTGATAGAAGACTCAAACGCTCGGGCGGCCGAATGGATAACCGCAGATCGGCTGTGCAGAGCGCCTGTCTCGCGGCATCAGCCAGCCCGGCAGTACGGTAGCCCGCCGATGTAGTTCTGGATGCGGTTGGCGCCTTCGAAATGCGCGCCGCCAAAGAGAATCAGACAGCCACGCGCGCCAGGGTGGGTGGCTGTGTTACCGCCTGTGATCTGCGCGAAGTTGTCCCCAACCGCTTGATTGCGGCGTTGCATCGCTGCGCCCGACGCCCGCCCTATGTTGCCGTCACGCCCATCGACGCAGTGCACCGGGATCTGGGCAGCGATGGCCGCGTTGATCACATCCGACAGCGTGATCGCACAGTGATGAAGCGCAACGACGTACACCTGCCCGTTCGTTGCCGCAGCGTGATCCACCATGGGCTGATAGGCGGCGGGGTAGAGCTCAACCATCAGCCGGCGCACGAGCCTTGTGCGGAACAACTCAAGCGCGAAAGAACGGGCGGTCGGGTCATCGTGCGATTCGCCCAATCCAAGGGCGCCAACGTAAAGCGCGCGGGCGGCAGCGTTGCGTTCGTCGATGGTGAGTGGCATGGCGCCCTCCTTCACAGTGCACGCGGCTGGCGTGGGTCATGGCGCAAGTTTTGCGCCGGGAAGGCAAGCGGTGAAGTGAATATTCACATTCGGGCCGCCGCACAATGACAAGTGAAATCCCTATGGCATAGCATGCGCGCTCTCACCCGCGGAGAGACGACCATGCCCCTCGCAGCACAAGCACTTGCGCCACTGCCGGCGATCCCCGGTGTTGCCATGACCTGCCACGTCGCCACGTGGTTCTGGGCGGCGCAAGAGGCTCAGGCGCTCGGCCTGTGCCCGGTGAAGCCGGCACTGACCACGCTAGGCAACATCGGCGCAATGGCGGCACAGCCCGAAATGCTGGCGCTCACGCGCTCCGGAAACTGGAACTTCGGTATCACGCCGGGTACGCCACCGGCCGGCAGCGTGCTGCTTTGGCCGCTCGGCGCAACACATTCCGCAGTGGTGACCGCTGCGAACGCGATCACAGGCTACAACCAGGTAGTGCAGTTTCCGGTATTCATCGGGAACGTTGGTCACACCACCGGCGCGCCTGCTCAACTCGCCGCCAACCAGCGTCTCTGCGTGGTGATATCGGAAGCCACGATCGTGGCGCGCGCAGCGGCGCTGGATCTTTGATCACACCGACCAAGGCGCGGCACGAAGCGGCGCGCTGCGCGCCGCGGCCGTGCGCAACCCGCCGGATCACTCCGCCGGCGAGATCTTTTCCTTCAGGCGCTCAAGCGCAATCGCGTCACCGCGCACGCTGAAGTGCGCACCGTCTTCATCGGCGCGTTCTTCCAGCACCTGGCAGTTCTCGTAGATGTCCTTGCGCAGTTGCTGCGCAGACCAGGGCAGGAAGAGTTCCGCCTCGACCAGATCGCGTTGGAAGAAAGCGACGATGGTCTGGTGCATGCGCGCGACGTCCTCCGGCCTGCGTGCGCTCATCACGACGCAGTCCGGGTATTGCGCGCGCAGCGCGGCTTCGCATTCGGCCTGCGCGGCGGCATCGCCAACGTGATCGATCTTGTTGAAGACGCGGATGCGCGGCAGCTCGTCGGCGCCGATTTCTTTCAGCACTTCATCAGTCACCATGAGCTGGCGCTCGAAGCCGGGGTCGCTGGCGTCGATCACATGCAGCAGCAGCGCGGCGTCGAGCGCTTCATCGAGCGTGGACTTGAACGACGCAACGAGGCCGTGCGGCAGGTTCTTGATGAAGCCCACCGTGTCGCTGACGAGGATGCGCGGCACGCTTTCCGGATACAGCGCACGCACCGTCGTATCCAGGGTAGCGAACAGCTTGTTGGCAACCAGCACTTCGCTGCCGGTCAGCGCACGCATCAAGGTGGATTTGCCGGCGTTGGTGTAGCCGACGAGCGCGACGCTGGGCAGACTCTGGCGACCCTGGCGGCGGGCGCGCTGGGTCTCGCGCGCGGCGTTCATCGCGACAATTTCGAGCTGCAGTTCGGCAATGCGGTCGCGGATCTTGCGGCGATCGAGTTCGGTGTGCGATTCACCGGCGCCACGGCCGCCCACGCCGCTGCGCTGGCGCCCCTGCGGACCGGCTAGCTTGGCCGCTTCGCGCAAGCGCGGCGCCATGTAGCCAAGGCGTGCGATCTCGACCTGCGCCTTGGCAGCGGGCGAGCGCGCGTTGCGGTGGAAGATCTCGAGGATGACCATGGTGCGGTCCATCACCTCGCAGCCCACCTCCAGCTCCAAGTTGCGGGCCTGCGAGGGCGAGATCTCATGGTCGACCAGCACGACCTCGATATCGCCGCCTTCCGGGTCCACGGACAGTGGTGTGCCGTCCATCTCGTCGTAGCCGGCTTCGCCCGTCACGTAGGCGTGAATCTCCTGACGCTTGCCGATGCCCAGGTAGCCGGTCTGGTCGAACCCCGCGCGTTTCTGCGTGAAAGTACGCACGACGGTGAGGCCGAGCGTCTTCGCGAGTTCGCGCAGCTCGGTGAGCGAGGCTTCGAACTCGACGTCACTGACGTTGGGCAGTTGTACGGCGGCGACAACAGCGCGCACGGGCTTATCTTTGACTTCGCTTTGCATTCAGGGCAGGCAGCTTAAGGTGGGGCAAAGACAGATAGTACCTGTCGCGCCACTGCTTTCCCGCACTAGGCGTTGCAGGGGCGCTACCGCCCCCGCGCTGCAAGGCCCGCCATCAAGCGTTGGCCTTGCCGCTTCGCGCCTTACTTCGCCAGCTCTTCGGTGACGCAGCCCGTGCTGTTGCACTCGCGCTCGCGTTCCTTCAGGAAGGCCAGACGCGATTGCGTGAGCTCGATCGCGCAGTCGAGGTTCACGTAGTAGCCATTGCGTTTTTCTTCGCTGCACTCCGCATCGCGTTTGGCAATCCAGGCGAGCTGGCCCTGCTTGAGCGCATCTTTCTGGCTCGCGTTGAGCTTCTGGCGCAGGCTGCTGTACGTGGTGTTGAGATCCTTGTCGGTTTGCGAGAACAGGTTGCCCGCGCAGTACACCTGGTCAAAGGCGTTGCGTGGTTTGCCGCAGCCGGCGGCGAAAACGGGCGCAACGGCAACACTCAGGGCAAGGCAGACGAGGGTGCGTTTCATTCGGGTCTCCAGGTGATGGCGCCGTCGCACTGACGGCTCAAGGTCTTAGGCAACGGGTAATGCCGTCGGCAATGGCCTGTGCGAGTCGCTCGCGCGTCGCGGGCTTGCCGAGGCGGACTTCTTCTTGCGGATTGGCAATCACGCCCGCCTCGACCAGCACCACTGGCATCGTCGCCGTCTTCAGCACGACAAGATCGTCGAAGCGGTGCACACCGCGCAGCTCATCAACGATCGGGCGGTTCTCGCCCGCGATCGGTGTGGCGTGGTACAGCGACGGCGCTTCGCCGGCACCGCGCAGTTGCTCGCCGATCGTCTTGGCGCAGCGCAGGCTGCCGGAGTAGTCCGGGTTCTTCTCGGAGACGAACAGCGCGTAGCCGCTGAATTCGCCGCGCCGGCCGGCGTCGATCCACGCCTGCTGGATCGAATCGTGATGGATCGACACGAACAGATCCGCACCCGCTGCTTGCGCAGTGCGCTGGCGCAGTTCGATCTCTCGCCCATCACCGCCGACGCGGATCACGACGAAGCCACGCATCGCCAGCAGATCACCGAGCCTGCGACCCAGCGCACGGTTGAACGCGTATTCCTCACCGCCCGCGGCACCTCGGGCGCCCACATGCTTCGGCGTGTGACCAACGTCCACCGCAACGGTTGCCGCATGACCGATCGTCGCCGCGCCGAGAAGCAACAACGCAATCGCCGCAACAGCAGCATGATGGATGGAGCGCATTCGCATAAGAACGTGCGCGGATGGTCGCAACGGAAAGCGGTCGTTTTACTCGACTCACCCGGTCCATGACGAATGGCTTTACGCGCTGCGGCACAACTGCCTCACGCTGGGGTGAAATGGCGTGTCGAGTGCTTGTGGCGCAGTCAGTGCTTGGGCGCCTTGTCCGCACGCTGGGCCTTGTCGAGCGAGGCGAGCGCTTCGTCGAACCGGCGGATCAGCGCCGCCGCGCCGGGGCGCTTGCGCGGCACGATCAGGTGCAGGGTCAGTGCGCCCACCGAACTGGGGCCACGCGCGAGGGCGTCGGCTGCGAGGCCGACTTCCGCCAGCGCCGCGGCTTCAATTCCCGGCGCGGCGATCAGGTAGTCGGCACGGTCGAGCAGGATCATTCGCACACAGTTGGCGAGCGTCTCAGGCCGGTCGGGCACCAGCCGGCCTTGCGCAATGCGCCGTTGCACCTCGGGTGCACCGGCCCAGCCGAATGGCAGGCACAGACGGCCGACGGAAAGATCCTTGAAATTACTCGCCAATCGCGCGTCGCTGGGACGCGCGAAGACGTAGTGCGGCGAGCGGAATAGTGGCGCGGAGTAGTAGAACGCCGCTTCACGCTCTGGCGTGGGGACATAGGGGAACGTGGCATCGAACTCACCGGCCAGCGTGAGTTGATACCCGCGTGCCCACGGCAGCCATGCGAGCTTCGGCGATTCCCCCATGGCACGGAAGGTAGCAAGCACCCGTTCGGTGGCAATGCCACCGTTGGGCAGCGCGTTATCGGCAAAGGGTGGATAGCCATTGCCCGATACGAGCGAGAGTTCCGCCGCGCAAGCCCCGCCCGCGGCCAGCGCGATCACGCAACAGGCAAGAACGGAACGGCAGCTGGGCATGTGGAGCGCGCGCTCGCAGCGAGAGGCAAGTTCAGACTATCGGCGCCTGCGCGTCGCAACTTGAGCAGGGGTTCAATACTGAAAGGCAATCGATCCGATCGTGTAACGACGATCGCTGGTCGGATTGAAGAAGTTGAGGCCCAGTGTCGCGCCGCGCTTGAGTGTCCATTGAAGCAAGGCGCCGCGTTGCACATCGCGGCCTTCGTCCACCGTGCGGGTGCGCTGCGTGACAAGGGCGAGGCGCAGCGGCGGAATCGGGCGCCAGCCGATCTCGTTCCACGAGGTCAGGTAGTTGCGGTGATGGTCGTGGTGATCGATGTAGTACTCGGACTCGGTGTAGAAGTCGAAATCCTTCCACGACACGCTGGCCTCCAGACCCGGCGCCACGCCAGCGTTGTCGCCGTACACCGCGCCCAGGATCGGCGTGATCGAGAACGACACCGTGTCGCCGCCCGAAAAGGTGTAGCCGACAAAAAAAGAGCCGGTGTCGATCGCCTCGTAGTTGTAGCGGGTTTCGAGGTGCAGCGGGCCGTGGTCCAGCGTGATCACGGGGGTGAGGAAGTCCGCCTCGGTGCGCATCGCATAGTACGAGAAGGACACGCCGAGGGTGGTCTCGGGCTTTTCGTCCTCAGCCACAGCGTGGTCTTCCGGCTTGGTGACCTCCGCGCTCGCCCCGGCTGGTGCCGGCGGCGTGAGGCTCGGCGATGCGGGCGTGTCGGCGATCTCCTCTTCGTCTTCATCGTCCTCGTCATCGGCAGGTGCCGAATGCGCGGGGCCGATGTGCGCGAAGAGGGCCAACAACGCAGCAAGCGCCGCATACCGGGGAGACATCGGAAGCCTTTTGGATTGGTTGCTGCGTGGCGATGCGGAGAGGTGCATCACGCCGCCGGCCGGCACACACCGACGTGCGCGGTGTGTGCCAAGCGGAGCGCGGGATCAGTGATGGTGACCGTGCTCACCATGGACATGCTGGTGCTCGATTTCTTCGGCCGTCGCAGGGCGTACGTCCACCACCTTCAGCGTGAAGCGCAGCGCCTTGCCCGCCAGCGGATGGTTGCCGTCGAGCAACACAACCGGGCCCTTGATCTTGGTAACGAAGAAGTACTGCGGCTGACCATCGGCGCCGGCGCGCTGCAGTTGGCCACCGACCTTCACGCCCGGGGGAAACTCGCTCTTCGGGATCGACGTAACGAGCGATTCGTCGCGCTCACCGAAGGTATCCACCGCGGCGAGTTCCACCGTGGTCTGAAAACCCGGTTCCTGGCCTTCCAGCAGCGCCTCGAGCTTGGGGAAGATGTTCTCGTAGCCGCCGTGCAGGTAAGCCATCGGCGCCTTGCCTTCGTCGTACACAAAACCCTTGGTGTCGGTCACTTTCAGGCGAAGGGTGACGGCGGTGTTCTTTTCGATTTTCATGGGTGCAACCTGGAAAAGGCGGTTTGTGAAACCGGGCATTTTCCTCCGAAGCAGCGGCAGACGGAAATCGGCGACCCACAACCGGCGCAATTCGCCTGCTGCACTGCAAAATCCATGTGCCCAATCCGGCAAGCGATGTGACAAGAATCGTCAGCCGGTACCCGTCCGCCGGGCCCTGTTGTGACGGTGCGGTGGCAGCGACCGCCGTGAAAGCAAGCACCGGCGCGGCTCGCACACGGATGCGGCAGTAGCACATGCGGCTGGCATAGCGGCTGCTTGTTGTCTGCCGCCCCCGAAAGAACCACACGCCACCCACGCCCCCAAGCCATGCCGACACGCCAAGCCTTGCCTGCTTCCCGCCTTAGGGCGCGCATCTCCACCGTATTGCGGCTCAGCGCCGCCATCGCCACGCTGATGCTGCTCAACGGCTGCGCGGCACTGGCTGTCAGCCTTGCCGGCGCGGGCGCCGGTGCGGGCCTGGCGCATCAGATGAATGGCACCGCCTCGCGCACCTTCAGCGAACCGTTCAACAAGGTGGATGCCGCGGTGCGAATCGCCTCGAAGCGGATGTACCTGCAGGTCGACGAAGTGGCCAGCATGGACGGCGGCCAGGTGACCAAGGCGCGGGTGAGCAATCTGAGCGTGTCGGTCGAACTGGAACCGCTGTCGCCCAACCTGACCCGCGTGAACGTGGTGGCGCGCAAGGATCTGCTGCGGGTGGATGCCGCCACGGCACAGGAGATCGTGGCGCAGATCGAACGCTCGCTCAGCGCGGTCGAATTGGCCGACGCCAACGACGCAGCCAACGCAGCACGCGCCGGCAAGGTCGACAACGCCAAGTACATCCGCGACGAACCGGTCAGCACCCGCAAGGGAAGCGCCGTGAGCAAGAAAAAGACGCCGATCTGACCGAGTACGCGGCAGCGTCAGGAAAGCCCGTACATCGCGGGATGCAGCGGCGCATTCCGCTTGGTCAGCAGCATGTGGATCCAATTGGGTCGCGGCGGCTGCAGCGCGGCCGTTGCGGCGCGCGACCAGAAGGCGAGCTTGGTCAGCACCTTCTTCGGCAGATCGCGCGGCGGCGGGGGCACCAGCTTTGCGCCGCAATGGATGCACGGCTCTTCCTGCGTGTAGGTGCCGTACGGATTGCCCGCCAGATCCATCAGCACGCAGGACAGCGCATTTGTCGCGTCTCGCGTCTGCCCGACATAGCTCGTCGAGGTCACGGTGCATTGGTCAAACAGTGCCGCGAGGCGCGCCTCGTCGAAGCTGTTCACATGCCCCCACGGCGGGTTCTTGCCACCGCAGGCCTGGCAAGTGGTTCGGCCGACGCGGATATCCTGCCGATACGGCACACCGATCAGGATCTTGTCGGCACTGACGCGCTGCAGTTCGGCGCACACATCGGCCAGCAGGTGCGGCGGAATATGCTCGAGCACCTCGGCGCACAGCACGAAGTCGATCGACTCGCTGGCGAACTGCAGCGCGGCCGCATTGCCCTGCACGCATTCGATGCGCGGGTGATCGATCTGCGGCCGCTGCAGATCGAGGGCGACGACCTTGTCGAAACGCTGCGCCAGCAGGTGCGAGAAATGCCCATCCCGTGCGCCGATGTCGAGCGCGACGTCGCCGCGCGCCGGGATCAGGTCGAGCAGGTCTTGTGTGCGACGGCGCTCGGCAGGCGAAGCGCGGTACGCAGACAGATCGAGAACACCGGATTGATGCGACATGGTCCCTCCGAATCGCAAGACGGGAATGCCGATCCGACTCCCGCACAACGGCACTGCAACGCCCCCCGGCGCCCTGCCCAACGCCCCGATGAAGGGCTGGCGGTTCACATGCTGCGTTGGGTTTTGGCCGCATGACAAGTGAGGCGAAACCGCCGTTTTTGCGGAAACCGAAATTCTCGTTCGTCATGCCTGCACAGCCACGGTGCAAAGCCGCGTCGCCAGCACACGACGATGTTCTGCAGCGCGTTCAGACACGCCGTTCTGCGTGCGCACGGAGCGCCTCCTCGCCGATCCCGAAATTGATAAAAAACGCGGCAACGATTGCGAAAGAAATCACGTCGCGGCGCACGCAGCGTTGCATCAATGCAACCGTTAGAGCCCTCCGGACAGATCACGGCCCGGGCAATGAATGAAGAGAGCGCTGGTCGCCGCGCCCGGGCTATGCTTCACGCACGCAAACCCGGTAGATCAGACGCGTGGCACTTACCCCGATCCAGGCCCTGCGGGCCGTCGTCAGCAGTCAGCAGGGCGTCGCACGCGACTGGCACATCGACGATCTGCGTCAGCATGAGCTCCGTTATTTCGCCGACCTCGCGCTGATCGAGTCGCTGGCCCCGCAAGGCACAGTGCTGGAGCTTGGCGCGGCGCCGTGTCACATGAGCGCGCTGCTGAAGCTATCGGGCATCGATGCGGTGGGTGTGGACATCCAACCGCAGCGAGTGGGTGATCTGATCCGCGCGTTCGACCTCGATGTTCGCCGCTGTGACATCGAGTGCGAACCGTTGCCCTTCGCAGATGATCGCTTTTCGGCAGCGATGCTGTGCGAAACCTTCGAGCACCAGCGCATCGATCCCGCCTTTGTGCTGAGCGAGATTCATCGCGTCCTCGCACCGGGCGCGCCACTTCTGCTCACCACGCCCAACCTCTACGCACTGCCGAATCTGGCGCGCCTGGCGCTCGGACGCAGCATTGCCGACCCCGCGCATGAATTCGGCAAACTACGCACGCTCGGCCACATGGGTCATGTGCGTGAATACTCGGCACGCGAGGTGGTCGGCTTTCTACAGGCCAGCGGTTTTGCAATCGGTTCGCTCCGCTACCGTTTCCATGCGAACAAACGCGGCCGCCGGGCGGCGTTGCTACGCATCGCATATCGACTCTGCCCGCGGCGCTTCCATCGCGAAATCGTGATCGTTGCGCGCAAACAGGGCGACGGGCCGCGGCTACAACCGCTAGGCGACCCAGGTTCCGGCTAGCGCCCGATCGCCGCCGGCTTGAAGGATTGATCGCCCTGCGGCACAAACTCCATGCCGCTGAACCCCGCCGACTCGATGGCCAGCTTGATGTCACGGTGCACCACCAGTTGCACCGGCATCTCGGCAAGCGGGAATAGCTTGTTGCCCCCGATACGGGCTTCGTCGAGCGTGAGGTAATCCCAGATCAGAATACGGTTGCTGCCGTCGCCAAAATCCTCGAACTCCGATTTGGCGCGATCCACGCATGCGATCTTTCCGATCACGTTGACGGCGCGAAAATCCTCCCGCACCTCGCCGGTCACCACGTTTACGACGCGGCACCGATAAGCGTCGATGTTGCTGACCCCCATGTCCAGCAACAACGCGACAAGGCGTTCGGAGAACACCCGCCCCGCACCCGTCATCAACAAGCTGTCGGTCAGGCGGCCCTGGGACTCAGCGTTGAGCGTCACGTCGATCGGCGCCGCAGGCGCGGCGATGCGGTCGCCGGAAATCATCGAGATCCCCAGCGCACTCGGCCAGCCGCCATAGATCATCGCGTCACCCGGCATGCGCCGGTTCCGCCACAGGTAGTAATTCATGCCATGCAGTCTTCGCCTCATTCCGCTTCATGTGGGGAGTGGCAATATCGTTGCGGCTCGCTGACAATGACAAACGGAATCCGCCGCGCCCGCAAACACAATGTAACAGGGCGGAATATGGCCGCGCCGCCGCTGCGCTTCACAAGGAGTCGCCAATGACAGAGCTCTGCGAACCGATTGCAATAGGCATGCTTGCACTCTCGGAGGCTCCAAAGGATCCCTGCTGGTTCTGCTCGGAACGGCCAACTTGGGATCTTCACAACAACGAGACTGCGGACCCTGACACAAGCGATTCCGAAAGCGAAGACGCGGTACCGGAGAACGACGAGGCAAACTGCTCAAGCGCTCTCGGCCAAAACCTCGGCAGCCCCCCGCAATGGAAGATCGATTGCCCAGACACCGGTCATAAGACCACCGTCGTACCCGGCGCTCACCACTGCATCCCAGGCGGCGCGTCGCTCGCCAAAGCCACCGCTTTGCACGACTTCATGCGCAAAGGAGGCGAATTCAACCTGGCAAGTGACATTGGCTACAACGTCAATGCGCGGGAAAACGGTGTCTGGCTGCCCGCAAACTACGGCGTACGCAAAGACAATGATCACTATACAAAGAACTGGAGCGGCTTTTCGCCCAGTTTCAAACAAGCGTATGCAGAACGGGCAATGTCGAAGGCTGCCGGCGCCCAATTTCACGATGCACATCCGAAGTACAGCAAGAACGTGCTGAAAACGCTTGAAGCACTCGCCGAAAAGCTCGGCGAACCGACGGACACGTGCCCGATTTGCAAGAAAAAATTCGAAGGCGGCGTGACGCCGCCATTTGGACTCGTTGGCCGCTTGAATCAGATTTCGTCCCACCATCGCCGGTTAATCACCGCCAGCAACAAAAGCGATGCAACGAAATACGCAAGCAACGGTTACTACACATCGTCCCGCGTGAAGACCATGCTGGGCGTCGTTGATTAAGGCCCCTAGATCAATGTTCTACATCCTCGACTGCGACGAACCGCTATCGCCGAATGGCGAGGCGCTGATGGAAATCCACAACACCTTCCGTGTCGGCGGTATCCGGCTGTGGAAGTCGGGTGCCCGCCATACAAAGCCGGTGCCGGAACCGATCGAGATTTCGTTTGATACCTTTCGTGGCTACAACGGCCCGCCGGTCGAGCTGCTCGACTTGGGCATCCCCGTCATGTCGGCACGACTCGCAAAAGCGCTGACCGATGCGGGCGTGTCAAATATCGACTTTTACGATGCCACGCTGGTTCACAGCACCACCGGCGTACGCTATCCGTACAAGGCGTACAACATCATCGGCCTCGTCGCGGCAGCAGACCTCGGCAAGAGCGAGTGGTTCAGCGACGATGGCACGCCACTGATCAATGTCTCGTTCACGCGGCTGGCCCTCGATGAATCGGCGTGCCGCGATCAACAGCTGTTCCGCCTGGCCGAGAACGTCAATGCGATCGTGGTCAGCGCCAAGTTGCGCGACTATCTGATCGCCGAAGGCTTCACAACCCTGCGCTTCAAGAAGCCGGAAGACTGGGTACAGCTCTAGAGGCCGCCAGCACGAGCCCCATGGACCGCGCCCTTAACGCGAGAACTCGAAGCGCTGACCGCGATAGCTGAGTACGGCGCTGCGTGGCTTGATTCGCTCGACGCGAATGTCGGCATTCAGCGATTCACCCTCATGCAGCAACTGGCCGTTGATCATCAGCATGCGGCTTGTTGCAGTGTCCGAATACACGGTGCCTTCAAAGCGCATCGGCGGCAACGCGCGCCGGACTTCGTCCGGCAGTTCGGCGAGTGGGGGGGCTGTGCCCTCTTCCGGCGCCACGGCAGGCGGTGCGGGTGGCGTTGGGGGCGGCGCGGCGATCACCGCGGGCGCCGAGCGCGGCGGGGGCGCCTCCCGTGGCGGTGTCGGTGCACGCTCCGCTGGCGCATGTGCAATCGCGTGCGAGGGCGCCAGTTGCGGCGCGGGTGCCTCCGGCGCGGTCTGGGGCAAGGGAGCTGGTGCTGCCGGCGCCATCGCCTGTGCGGGCGAAGCCCCAGCGGGCTGTGGCGCGGCGCTCCGCATCAACAGGGCGCCAATCCCGCCGGCGAGCAGGACGACGGCAGCGCCGCCCGCCATCCAGAGCCAGCGGGAACGCGACAAGTCCGCCGCCTCTGGCGGCAGGCCCGCGAGTGGCGGATCGAGCGGCGTCGGCAAACGGCCTTGGGTGCGTTCGCTTTCAGCGCGGCGAAGGGCGTCGAGGATGTAGGACATGGTCGTTCAGCGCGGCGGTTCGAGGCGGGGTTCATCGACACCGCTCACACGGTTGAGGTGCATCAGCGTCAGCGGACCCGGCTTACCATCTGGCTTGAGGCCATTCGCGAGCTGAAACGCGGCAACAACCTCGCGCGGCGCTTCACTGGCCGTTGCTGGCGTTGCGGTCGGCAGGGCCGCGAGCCGCGCAGCCACTGCGGCGATCGCCGCTTCGGCATCGGCGCCCCGTGCGTTCGGCCGATAGTCGGGTGGCATCCGCCACAGGGTCGCGAACTCACCCCGCCACAACGTCGTGAGCGAGGCAATGCTGACGGTTCTCAACTCGCCGCCTGGTGTGCGCAGCTCGGCGCTGTCGCGCCCCAGCCCGACCAGCAGCCAACGTACCGACTGCCCTTGATCGTTGTAGAGCGTAAGGATGCCGGGGCGAGCCAGCTGCCGGATCGATGCGAGGTTACTGCCCGCATCGCGGAAGCAGGAAACACCCTGCCGTGCCGCGGCAACGCAGGGTTCCATCGCAGGCAGACTCAGCCCCCAAAGGCTACCGAGCGCCTGCCAGGCCGCCGCCTCATCTGCCGTCGCGGTGTCGGCGGCGGGCAGCAGATCCTCAGGGCTCAGCCAGTGCGGTTGCGCGACTGGAGCCGGCTTGGGGGCGGCTGGGGCAGGCAGCGCGGGTGGCGCCGCCTTGGTCGGTGGCACCTTGGCGACGACCGCTGGCACGGCGCGCAGTTGCGTTTGCCACGCCACCAACGCCCCCGCGACCAACGGCGCCAGCGCCGCGACGATTGCTGCCGGTGCCCGCCAGGGCGTACGGCGCAACACGACATCGAAGACCTCGCCGGCCGCCTTGTCGACGATCCGCGCACTGACCCGCGTCCGGCCCTCCGCATAGGCGCCGAGCAGGGCGCGGTCGCAGAGCAGGTTGATGCGACGCGCAACACCGCGCGAATGCAGCGTCACGCGCCTAAGCGCCGCGCGGTCGAACGGCAGTTGGCCGCGCAGCCCCGCCACCTGCAAACGATGCTGCACATAGCGGCCAACATCGTCCGCCGACAAGGCTTGCAGGTGATAGCGCGCGATAACGCGTTGCGCAAGCTGCTCAAGGCCAGGCGCGGCCAGCATCGCGCGCAGCTCCGGCTGGCCCACCAGCATGATCTGCAGCAGCTTGCGTTCGCTCGTCTCGAGGTTGGTCAGCAGGCGCAACTGCTCAAGCACATCGGCAGACAGGTTCTGCGCTTCATCGATCACCAGCACATTGATCTGCCCCTGCGCATGTGTGCGCAGCAGGTGGTCATTGAGCGCGTCGACATGGGCCTTCAACGTGCCACCACGCTGGCCCTGCGCAATGCCGAATTCCTCGCACACCGTTTCGAGCAACTCATCGGTGGAGAGGCGCGGATTGAAGATGTAGGCGACATTGCAGTGCGACGGCACCTGTTCGAGCATGCAGCGGCACAAGGTGGTTTTGCCGGCACCGATCTCGCCGGTCAGCAGCACGAAACCCCCGCCGCCGTCGAGTCCATACAGCAGGTGGGCGAGCGCATCGCGATGGCGTTCGCTCATGAACAGGTAGCGCGGATCCGGCGCTATCGAGAACGGCGCGCTATCCAGCCCGAAATGGCGGGCGTACATCGGCAATGCGGCAGGCGTGCGCGCAGACGCTTCGTTGGTCTCCGCCGCCTCGGTAACACCGCTCATGCGCACTGCGGCACTCCACCGCTTCGCTCGCTGATGACGCGGCGCATGCCTTGTAGATGTGCGGCTAGCCCTCCAAGCATCTGTCCAACCCTGTCCGATCTCGTACGGTTCTGATGGCCCATCAGTGTAGCGCGGCAGGCGAGCAGTCAAGCCGCTCGCCAAGGCCTATACTGAAGCTGCGGCTGATGCGCGGGTTGCGACGGAGTCTCCGCCTCCTCGCGCCGTTGGCCTTGACCTTGCGGTCCGAAGGAGTGTGTCATGAGCAACAAAGTCAGAAAGAGCAACAAGGAGCCGAAGAAACAGGCTCAGTTGAGCGCGAAGGAAAAACGCGCGGTCAAACATGACAAGAAAGCCCACAAGGGCGCGCCGCCGCCACTGCTGCCGCCGAAACCGAATCAGCCATGAAAAAAGGCGCCGCTTGATGCGGCGCCTTTTTTTCGCCTGAGCGGCGTAATCGCGCTCAGGTTTCGAAGCGCGACACCACGACGTTCAGTCGCGAGGCGATCCGCTCCAGTTCCTGCGTGGCCTGCGCTGTTTCGGTCATGCCCACGCTGGTCGATTCGACCATGCGCGCCACCTGTTCCACCTGGCCCGCCAGCAGCGTGCTGACATTGCCCTGCTCACGCGTTGCCACCGCCACCTCGGCCACGCGGCCGCTGGCCTGCTCCGCATCGGAAACGATCTCCCCAAGCATCGTCGCGGAGCGCTCCGCTGCGTCCACCCCCTGCGTTGCCTGCTGCGACGCGGTGGTCATGACGTCGACCGCGCCCTGCGTTTCGGACTGAATCGCCGCCACCATGCGCTCGATCTCCACCGTGGCGTGCGCGGTGCGCTCGGCAAGCTTGCGCACTTCATCTGCCACCACCGCGAAGCCACGGCCCTGCTCGCCCGCGCGTGCGGCCTCGATCGCGGCGTTGAGTGCGAGCAGATTGGTCTGCGAGGCAATATCGTTGATCGAGGCGGCTACAGTGCCGACCTCGTTGGCGCGGGCGCTGAGGCTACCGATGCGCTGCACCGCCTCGGCCACCGTTTCCGACAAGGCGCGCATCTCCTGCGTTGCCGATTCAACATCGCCCTGCCCCTTGAGGGCCTTCTCCGCAGCGTCGCGCGCATGGTGCTCGGTCTCCTGCGCGTTGTCGGAGATATGCGAAATGCTGACCGTGAGTTCCTCCATCGCAGCGGCCATCGACTGTGTCGACTCAGACTGCTCGTGCGCGGCACCCGCCACCGCCTGCGAGGTTGCGCTGATCTGTTGCGACGCGGCACCGAGCCGTTCTGCGTCGGCCGTCAGTTCGGCGATCGTGGTGCGCAGTCGCGTGATCAGCCCGCCAAGCTCGCTCAGCAAGCTCCCAGGTGCGCTGCCCGCCAGCTGCACGCGCAGATCGCCCGACGCCACGCGATGCATCGCGGCCACGGCATCCACCGGCTCACCGCCGATCTGGCGCAGGACCGAACGGCCGATCACGGTGATCAGCGCGAACACCGCGGCCGACAGCAGCAAGACCACGCCGAGGTTGGTGCCAAGATCGGCGAAGAAGGCCGCATCGATGTCGTCCACATAGAGCCCGGTGCCGACCGCCCAGCCCCACTCCGGCACACCCATCACGTAGGAAATCTTGCGCAGCGGTTCGGTACCACCTGCGCGCGGAAAGTAGTAGTCGAGGAAGCCGCCCTGCCCTTGCCCCTGGCGGGTGATCTGCTCGATGAAGCGATTGCCCTTCTTGTCGACCTCGTCGATGCGCGGCGTACCCTCCCACTCGGTGCGGGGTGGCAGCAACACACATTTGCCGTCGAAGGCATAAACGAAGTAGTACTCCTTGCCGCGGAAGCGCACGCCGCGCAGCGCTTCTTTCGCCTGCGCCTGTGCCGCTTCTCGGTCGAGCTTGCCATCCTTTTCGAGCTTGACGTAGTAACCGAGCTGCCCATGTGCGGTTTCCACCGCCGCGCTGATCAGTTCCTTGCGGTGCTCAATGCCGGCCGTGCGTTGCGCATAGGCGCCCCACACGCCCACGGCGAGCATTCCGACCAGGGACGCAACGCCGATTGCGATCATCTTGGTCTTGAGTTTTGCACTCGACAGCATCGCCTGCCTCCTTGTGGTGATCCGCTACAGCCCATTGGTTAACGGCCCGGGCGCCACAAACCTGAGCGCGGAGATCGCCACGCCGACCTCGGGACGCCAGAAAAGAAAAAGGCACCCGAAGGTGCCCCGTCTCGGCGGCGACGCGAGTTACTTGGCGCTCTGCCAGGAGGCGCCCTTGCCGTCGCTGGTGAGCTTGCATTCCACCTTCACGCCCGACACTTCGGCCACGGTACCGGCGGCAGCAAAGCTGCCAGTGTCGCCGTTGAAGCATTGCGGCGCCGGCTTCGGTGCCTCGGCAGGTTTGGCCGCCGCCACCGGCTGGGGGGCGGGCGCCGGTTCGGGCGTAGTGGCACAGGCGGCCAGGGCAAGGCTCAGCAGGATCGCGGCGTTGATGCGCATTTCAGGCTCCGGTTGAAAGCAGGAATCGAATGAATCCGCGATGGTGCCGAAACGATGTTTCAACTTTGCGAAGCTCGATGGGTTCAAGCTGCGGCCGTGGCGCGACGTTAACCCGCCAACCCCCGGTCACAGCAGCGCACACCACCATGAGCCTGAGCCAGAACTTCCAACGCCTAACCCGCCACGCTGCGCTCGCAATGGCGGCCGCGCTCTGCGCGCCGGCGCTGCACGCCGAAGCGGTGCGATGGGTCAGCGAGCCTTACCCGCCGTTCAGCTACCTCTCGCCGGAGGGGCCGCGCGGGCTCGCGATTGATTTGGTGCGTGCGGCGCACCGCGAGGCGGGTTACGCCGAGCCCGAGTTCATCTTCATGCCTTGGGCGCGGGTACTCGCCGAACTGGCGACCAAGCGGCCGGTGTGCGTTACTGCAATGGCGCGCACGCCAGCGCGCGAGGATGCCTACCGCTGGATTGGCCCGTTCGTCGCCTCGTTGATGGGTGTGGCAACACGCCGCGATACCGAGCTCGGCAACAACGCGGCAACTGCGCTGGCGGGTCGCAACGTGGTCGCGATTCGTGGCGATGTCGCTGCCGAAGCCGCCACACGGTATGGCGCCGAGCCCAGCCGACTCTCGCTTGCCGATGGCCCCGAGAGCGCGCTGCGCATGCTCACGGCGGGCCGTGTCGATGCCTGGGTTCACGGCCAGGCCGTCATCCGCTGGACGATCGCCAGCATGAAACTGCGTCAGGACGACTACTCGGTGCAGTTTCCACTGCGCATGGGCGACAGCTACTTCGCCTGCAGCAAGGCGGTGCCCGATGCCTACCTTGCGGCGATACAACGCGGCCTGACTGCGCTGCGCCGCGGCAAACCAGGCACGCCGAGCCGCTACGAGAGCATCGTCAATCCGTACCTCGACGGCTCGATCGGGCCCTGAAGCAGATGCTCACGGGCAGTGCAGCTTGCTGCCGTTGAGCGTGCAGGCCTGGCCCGCCGCGTTGACGTAGTTGCCGTTGGCAGCCTTGCCATAGCGGTTGCCGCCCTTGTCCCAGCATGCCGTGGCATCACAACGCGCGACCGGTCGCCAGGCCGCGTCCTGAATCGCCGCATCACGCTGACGTTCGGCCTCGCGCAGCGCTTCGCGATTCTTCTCGTTTTCGATCCGTTCGCGCTCCTGCGCCGAAGCGCTCACGCTATGCGTGTCGAGTGCAGCGGCGCGGCCCTCTTCGCGGTCGCGCTCGAGGCTGCGGTTCTGTGCGTCGATGCCACGTTCGACGCGCGCCCAGTCTTCGCGCGTGTAGCGGGTGTCCTCGCGTGAGCAGGCGCGCGCACGCCGCACTTCCTCGCGAATGAAGGCGCGCGCCTTGTCGTCCAGCGTGATGCTGGTAGAGCGGTTTTCCAGATTGGCGATGTCGCGCTCCGACGGGCAGAACTTCTCCGGCGTGGCAGCGCTTGCTGACGCGGTGTTCGACGGCGCCGACGCGGCACCACGCGTCACACCGTCGATGCCCGCAGCGGCGGGGGCGGCATTCACCGCTTGCTGCCGCACACTGCCGGCAGCGCACGGGGTACCCGAATAGCTGACCTTGCCCTGCGCATCGGCACACTTATAGACCTCGGCCGCAGCGGGCATCGAGATGACCAGACCGCTGGCACACGCAGCGATCAGGCGTAGCGACAGCAAGAAAGCAAAACGCGTGGTGTTGGGCACGGGCCCGTCCTTTCCGGGGTGATGACAGATGCGAGCAAGGAAGCTAACGCGCCAGCCGTGCGGTGCGATGACACCCGCGGCACAGTCGGTCACGCCACTGGCTCGTGCGGACATGGCGGTGCCCACCGGCGAATGCCATAGTGCATGGCATCGACAACAACGGGAGACGACACGATGACGGGAATGCAGATCGCACGCCGCTGGATGTTCGCGCTCGCCGCGCTCGGACTGGCCAGCGCAGCCGGCGCAGCAACGATCAGCGGCAGCGCAAGCTACCGCGAACGCATGGCGCTGCCGCCAGGGGCCGTTTTTGAGGCCACGCTGGAAGACGTATCGCGCGCCGATGCACCCGCCACGGTGATTGGCCGCGCCCGGCTCGACCCGGCCGGCAGCCCGCCTTTCATGTTCACGATTGAATACGACGGCGCTGCCATCCAGGCCGGGCACCGCTACAGCTTGCGCGCGAGCGTGAAGAACGACGGGCAACTGTTGTTCACGACCGATCGCAGCTATCCGGTACTGCAGGGCAAGGGCGAGGCGCCAGTGCAGATGCTGCTGCGTCGCACCGGCGATGGCGCGGCGGCCAGCCGTACTGCGCTCGGCAGTCTGCCTGCGTCGTTCGAGGGCACGCTGCCCTGCGCCGATTGCAGCGGCACCCGTTGGCACCTCGATGTGCTGGCGGACCATAGCTACCGCTTGCGAATTGCCTACGAGGGCAAGCCGTCCGAGCAGCCGTTCGATGAAATCGGTACCTGGACGCTCTCGCAGGCGCCGACGATCCTCCGCCTGACGACCGGGCAGAGCGAACCGCAGGCCTTCGCGCTCAAAGGCGATGGGCTGCTGACCAAGCTTGACCGCAAAGGCAAGCCGATCGCCTCGACCCTCAATTACAGCCTCAAACGCCTGCCTGCCTACGCCCCCATCGAACCACACCTGACACTGACCGGGCTTTACCGCTACATGGCCGATGCCGCGACGATCCAGCTCTGCACCACGGGCCAGACGCTGCCGGTGGCCACCGAAGGCGACAACGCAGCGCTTGAACGCGCCTACGGCGAAGCGCGGACCAGCCCCGGCGCGCCGATGCTGGTGAGCCTGGACGGACGCATTGCAGAACGCCCGCCGATGGAAGGTACCGGCACGCGCGCGACGGTTGTCGTCGATCAGTTTCATCAGGTGATGCCTGGCGCTGGCTGTGAAACCGCGCAGCGGCCTCCCGCACCTGTCGCGACCGCGCTGCAGGAGACGTACTGGAAGCTGACACGGCTGGGTGAGGCAGCCGTCGTCGCCAGCGAACGCCAGCGCGAAGCCCACCTCATACTGCACAAGGACAACCAGCGCGTTTCCGGCTCAAGTGGCTGCAACCGGCTGCTCGGCGGCTACACGCTGGACGGTGAACAGCTCAGCTTTGGCAACATGGGCAGCACGATGATGGCCTGCGTCGAGGGCATGGAACAGGAGCAGCGCTTCCTTGCCGCGTTGCAGCAGGTGGCGCGCTGGCAGATCAAGCAAGGGCAGCTCACGCTGCTGGACGCCAGCGGCAAGCCACTTGCCCGCTTCGAGGCCGTCGCCCTGCGCTGATCGCCGGGTAACGATTGGTCGCAAAGTCCCGCGGGCCCGATAGCACGGGCCCGCGGCGCATCCGCGGTAGACTGGCGCGATGCCCGTTGTTGCCAACCCGCGCGCGCAAGGCCCGCTGCGCGCAGCCCTTGTCGTCTCGCTCGTCCTGCACGCAGTGATCCTGTTCGCGCCGGTGCGCGGCCCGAAGCCCGCCTCGCCGCCGAGCCGGCTCACGACACGGCTCGCGCCGCGCATCGCCAAAGCGCCAGAGCCCGCCCCCGAGCCGACACCCCAGGTCGCACCGCAGGCGAGCCCCCGTGCACCGCAGCGCAACGTGATCACGCGCAAGCACGACGCAGCACCGGCGGCCGCCACGGTGCCGAAGTTCACGCAGGCCGAACGCGACGAGATGAACGGCTTCCTGCAATCACTGGAATCCGAAGCGCGTGCCCAGCCGAGCCTGGCGCAGCGTTCGCTCGCGATGGCGCGGCAGATCGGGCGGGAAACGGCAGCCGAGTCGGACGACAGCGCCGTGTCGCTGGAACGTATCGAAAACAGCCCGCCGGTCAATCCGTTCAGCCTCGAGATGTATCTCGACGCGCTGGTGACCAAACTCAACCGCAGCGCGTCGCATGTGAAGGACGAGCGTCGCCAGGTCGGCTATCGCAAGGCGGCGGTGCAACTGCGTCTGAACCCCGATGGCACGGTGCGCAGCTTCGAGATCCTCAATGCCGGCGACCAGTTCGACCAGATCAACTTCATCAAGGCGCTGGTCGAGCGCGCCGCGCCCTACTCGCCCTTCCCGCCGGATATCGTAAGGTCGGCCAAGTCGATGGCGATCCTGATCTGCATCATTCCCACCCGCAGCGCCGGCGGCTTCGGCTTCACGCGCAACGGCGGCGGGGGCGGCTGCTAGCCGCAATCAGCGCTT
The DNA here is from genome assembly GCF_013184235.1 of Niveibacterium sp. COAC-50. Classification (NCBI taxonomy): domain Bacteria; kingdom Pseudomonadati; phylum Pseudomonadota; class Betaproteobacteria; order Rhodocyclales; family Rhodocyclaceae; genus Niveibacterium; species Niveibacterium sp. COAC-50. Next base: position 956,408 of record NZ_JABCJM010000002.1, on the reverse strand, counting down.
CGCGGCCCCCGCGGTGAGGCGATCCACCATCGCCCGCAGCGTCGCGATCTGCACGCCGTCCCGCTCGGCGTAGTTGGCACCGCTGTAGCCCCACCAGTCCCAGCAGCCATTCGGGTTCAGGAAGGGCACCGATACCGCCTGCGGATACAGAACCACGATCCGGTTCGCATCAGCCCAGCGGTTGTAGCCGGCATGCTCGACGAAGGTGGTGCCGAAGTAGACGCCGCCACCCGGCAGCGGCTTCAGCGGTACATAGCTCTGGCCCTGGCGACAGCCGTGCAGCGCGATGTGCAGCCGGCAGGCCGCGCCCTTCGCGCAATCCGCCGGCACATAAAGCCAGGCGCTGCTGTCCAGCCCGCTGCGCCAACTCGCCGCGCCGGAAGGCACGTAGGCGCGTTGATCGAATTTCGTCAGCGTGACACCCGGTTTCTTGCGTACTGGTTTCAGCGGTCCGTAGATCCAGCTCAGGATCGCGTGCGCGGCGTCCACCCCGCAGCGGTTCAGGTAGGGCTCCTGCGAAACCTCGCACGCGCCGCCATAGTCTGCTGTCGGCATCGCATGCCCGGCGGTCGGCAATTCGCGCGCCGACAGGTTCGCGGGTGGCACGCCCATCGCGCTGTAGTAGCGCCCGAGCTGCGCGACAACCGGGGCCGGCACCGTGTGATCCTGGCCGCCAGCGAAATGGATCACGCGGTGACGCGCGAGAGCGGCCGGGTCGTCGATGCGCTGCTCCGTCGCAAAACGCCGTGTGGCCGCAACCAGCTCCGGCACACGGGCGCTATCGGCAGACACGGAACACAGCGTGTGACTCGGGTCCAGCGTGCACGAACACGCCGTCGTTGCCGTCAGGCTGCTGCCCTGCGCACACCAGTAAGGGCCCGCCGCGACGATGCCGGCACCTTTCAAAGTACCGGCATGTGCGACTTCGAACTGCACCGCCATGAAGCCCCCGGAGGAAATGCCGGACACCGAGGTTTCGCGGATATCAATGTTGAGGGCGGGCAGCTCGGGCAGGCCGCCGGCGGCCGCACACAAGGCCGGTGCGACGGCAATCAGCCACACCATGCTGACGAACCCGGGCAAGCGAGCGCTTGATTTCATGTTCGGCCTCCGCTGACGATGACGAAATGCTGCAACGCAGTATTCAGCGTAGTCGGCACCTCAACGAAGGCAAGCCAAGGCTGATTTGGACTGAGATCCGAACAAATGTGCGGATGCACAATCGCGAGTCGGCGGGCGCGCTACGCAGCGAGGAAGCGGAATTCGATTACCCTTGGCGGTTTGAGAGGCCTGCCATGAACCCCATCCACGATACCGACGTCGAGCTACTCCTCGCCGTGGCACTCGCTTCCAAGCGTGGGCCCGCTGAACTCGACGCGCTGATCCTTGCCCTTGCGATCCACGACAAGCGCCTGCCGCCGCGCGTGAAGCTGCACGACGCCTTTGCACGCCTGTCGGCCAACGGCCTGCTCATCGAAGAAGCCGGTGGTTTCACGCTCACCGAAGCAGCGCAGGAAGTGCTGGCCCTCGGCCGCAAGAATTATGAACACGACGAGCGCGCCTTCCGCGTCAAGGAGCGCCTCGCCGCCTACGAGCCGCCGCGTGGCACGCATGCGGTGATCCAGCTCGCTGCAGATCGCCTCGCCACGGCGATCACCGCCTATGAAGCCACCCTGCCGCCGCTCACCAAGACCGAGAAGGCCGCGCTGAAACGCGAGCAGACCACCGCCCCGCGCCGCCCAACGCCGCTACGCAAGCGGCGTTGACGGCAAGCAGGCTGCTCAACTGCCGGTGGACTTGGTCTGGAACGATTTGACGACCAGCGGCAGCTGCGTACCGGCGGAATAGCCGAAGGTAATCGCGAGCGCGTTCGGGCTGGTCAGCGCGGTCTGGGCCGCGGACAGATCGGCGCAAGTCTGTTCATCGCTGCAGACAAACGGCGTACCGTCCATCAACGTGCCACCCGCACCGGTTACCGCGAACAGCGGCGTGGTGAATGGATACGCGGTGAGCACGAATTCCGTTGTTGCCGGTACCACAACGTCGGAATCAATGCTGACAAGGCGCAGGTTGTAGTTCGGCGCATCCGCTGCGGGGTGGTCGACCGGCGTCTTGCCGATACGGATCACATACTGGTGCCCCCAGTGATGATCGAAGTGCGGCACAGGCTGCGAATTGCCTGCGTCATCGGTGCCGGTTGGCCAAAGGACATAGCCCCCGGGGGCAATGAAGGTCTGCTCACGGTAGTGAGAAACGTGCACGGTAGTGATTTGTTCGTCATTCGTGCCGCCGCAGCCCGCAAGACTGGTCAGCATCGTCGCAAGCAACAGATAGCGTTTCATTGAAGTACCCAGGTTGAGATCAATCGCCGGCAGTATGCCAGCAGCAAAACCCGGCCGCCGCGCAAGACAAGATCCCCCGTGCAAAACGGCACGCAGGCGACACGCGGACCCGCGCTTGCGTACGCGGATTGCTGTCAGGTGTGGCGTAGCCGGTTGCGAACGCTACGCACGCCCGCCCAGACCGCAAACGCCACGACCGGTATCGCGGCGCCGGTGACGATGTCCGGGTTCAGGTGCAGGCCGATCGCCTTCAGCGCTTTGGTGGCGTAAGCGGTCAAGCCGACCGTGTAGTAAGTCAGCACCGCGACCGACAGACCTTCGACGGTTTCCTGCAACCGCAACTGCAGCGCAGCGCGGCGATCCATGCTGGCGAGCAGCGCGCGATTCTGTTCTTCGTGCTGCACTTCGACGCGTGTGCGCAACAGCGCACTGGCGCGCTGGATACGGGCGGTGATGCGGTCCTGCCGGCCGACCACCGTTTCGCAGGTCTCCATCGCTGGCGCGAGCCGCCGTTCCATGAATTCGCGGAACGGTTGCAGGCCCGCGATGCGGCGCTCGCGTAACTCGCCGATGCGGCGCTCCACCAGCTGGTAGTAAGCGCGCGCCGCCGAGAAACGATACTGGCTCTGGGCGACGAGATTCTCCACGGCGGTCGCCAGCGCTGTCAGTTTGGCCAGCAGTTGCGCGTCGTCACCGCACGGCACACCCATCGACTCGGTGATGGCGCGCAGTTGCAGGCTCAGTTCGTCGAGCGTCCGCATCTGCTGCTTGGCGGCGGGCAGCGCGAGCAAGGCCAGCATGCGGTAGGTTTCGATCTCGAACAGGCGCTGCAGCATGCGGCCCTTCTGAAACGGCCCCATGCCGCGATCCATCAACACGAAGCGCGAGCAGCCGCCGCCGATACGCGGGTCCGGGTGGAGGCGCAGGTCGGTGTAGGCGACGCCGTTGCCGTCGCCAATTTCGGCGCCGATCAGGTCGTGGCCGCCAAACCAGCGCGCCGACGCCGCATCGGTGCCCGGCATCGGTGAATCGCCTGCGGGCAACAGCAGCGCGTGCAGCGCCACCAGCACGCTGCCGGGCAACGCCTGCAGCCATTCCACCGGAACGCGATCGAGCGCGGTTTCGGCAAAGCTGCCGTCGCCGGCCCCCGGCAGGATGAAGGTGTAGCGCACGAACTCGGTGTGCAGAGACCAGCGGATCGTGAGCGTCGGCCCGACACCGGTGTAGTACGGCTTCTCCATCTCCGGGGCCGGGCAGCCCATGCTGCGGGTGAGGCGGATCAGGGCCTCCCACTGGCCGATCCCCTCACGCTCGAACAGCAAGGTCAGCGAACTGAGTCGGGCAGGCGCTTCGAGCGCCGCGGGCGGGCGCGCATGGGCTTCGTCGTTGAGCACCTGGCGCATCGGATGGGCGTTCAGTATCTCGGACATGGCAGTCGGCTGAAAACGAATGACGGAGCGGACCACCATACTGAGCCGTATGTTCGTGCGGCGACAAGATGCGCCGAACCACGTGTTGCGCCCGCTGCCTCAGGGAAAACCAGAAAGCGCGGCGCGCTGGAACACGCCGGCCGGCGGGCGCGCAGGTATCATCGCGAATCCCAGATGACCTTCGCGCCGTGGCGGGGAACTCCATGCTTCGACTGCAACGCCTGCACAGCTTTTTGCCCGCACTTTTTTCCGCGACTGCCCTGCTGTTGCTGGCGCCGGGTGCACACGCCAACGACCACGGCGGCGGCGACAAGGCGGCCGGCCCGGCGCCGATGATGTTCGTCGTGAACGTGGGCAAAACGGGCCATGGCGGTACCGTGCTGCAGACGCAGATCGTGCTCGAGGGGGCCAACGCGACGGCGACGCAGTCGATCGAGGCCTTCAAGCCGGCGCTGCAGCATCAGATCATCCAGATCATCTCGGCGGAGACGCCAGAACGCCTGCGCACTGCCGACGGCAAATCGGCGCTCGGCGAGAAGATTCTTGAAGCGTCGAACAAGATCCTCGGCACGACCCGCAAGACCGGCGTGAAGGAAGTGTTCTTCACGCACTTCATCCTGCAGCAGCCCTGAGGCGGGCGCTCAACCCGCGCTGCTGTCGAGCGCGGAGGCCGCCATCACGCGATTCTTGCCACGCCGTTTGGCGGCGTACATCGCATCGTCCGCGCGCTGCAGCAACTTCATCGGCTGTGTGGTGTCCTGCGGCGCCAGTGCATAGCCGATGCTGGCGCTGACACGGTCGGCCAAGGCCTGGCGCGTCGTGATGCCGCGAATCGCATCCAGCAGATGCTGCGCGAGCGCTGCTGCACCGGCGGCATCGCGAACAGTGGCCAGAACCAGGAACTCGTCGCCACCGAAGCGGCCCACTGCGTCCTCGGCACGCACCGCGCTCTGCAAGGCGGTGCCCACGCGGATCAGCAGGGCATCGCCCTCGCCGTGGCCGAACTCGTCGTTCACCGATTTGAAGCCATCGAGGTCGACGAAGAACAGCGCGACCGGATCGAGGCAGGGCTCCGCGAGCGCGTTTTCGATGCGGCTCATCATCGTGCGCCGGCTCAGCACGTCGGTCAGCGCGTCGCGCTCGACACTGCGCCGCAACTGTTCCTGCGCAACAGTCAGGTCATGCACATCGATCGTCACGGTGTAGAGCCCGAGCACGCTGCCATCGTGATCGAAGTCCGGCACGAAACTGGTTCGCAACCAGCGCGGGCCGTGCGTGAGCCCTTCAACCAGCCGCGAGTAGTGCACCGTCTCACCTGACAACGCGCGCTCGATATGCGGACGGTGCTCCTGCCACACCGATTCACCGCGCACTGCGGCGAGGTGATGGTCGATCAGAGCCTCGGGCGGTTTGCCGCAGGCCTCGCGATACGCCTTGTTGGCAAAACGGATCACGCCGTCGCGGTCGAGATAGATCAGGGGGTTGGGGATGTTCTCGGTGAAGCGGTCCAGCCGAACCCGCGCGGCGATCAGCGCCTCACGCGCGACCACGTCTTCATGGATATCGGTGGCGATCGTGAAGACGGATGTCACCACGCCATCCTCAACGTCCGGGAAGACCTGGATGCGGGCCCAGCGCGGGGTATGTGGCGCGTGCGTCAGCAGGCGTTCGTAGCTGGTCGTCTCGCCCGCGGCGAAAGCGCGTTCGAAGGCCGGACGTGCGGCGTTCCAGGCGACTTCGCCAAACAGTTCGGCCAGCGTGTGCCCCAGCAGCACTTCACGCGGGCGCCCGGCCCACAGCACATACGGCGTGTTGCAGAACACCAGGCGCCCGGACACATCCCAACGGCCGATCGGCAGCGCGACCACCTCGGCAAGGCGTTCGATATGCGGTGTGTGGGCGTGGGGCTGCATGTTCATGCTGTGGATTGTAGGGGCCGCGACGCCGCTCTGGCAGCCCTTGCGGCGCGCATCGCGCAGATCCGGCTGCGGCAAGGAATCACGGCGTTTCCCCCGCGCTGTCCTCACTCGCCCAGGGTCGCTCGCCGGTGGCCTCTAGCAAAACAAGGTAGACGCGCAAGTCGAACTCAAGCTGATGGTAGCCCGGCTCCATGTAGGTGCACAGCTGGTAGAAGGCCTTGTCGTGATCGCGCTCCTTCAGATGCGCCAGCTCATGCACCGTGATCATGCGCAGGAACTCGGGCGGCCCCTCGCGGAACACGCTGGCGACGCGAATCTCGCGCTTGGCCTTGAGCTTCTGCCCCTGCACCCGCGATATGGCCGTATGGGTGCCGAGCGCATGCTGGATCACATGCAGGCGATTGTCGTAGGCGACCTTGCTGAGCGGATCGGCGCTGCGCAAGTAGCGCGCCTTGAGCTCGCCGACGTACTCGTACAGCGCACGATCGGTGCGAACCTCGTGGCGCTGCGGATACTTTGCGAGCAGGCGCGCGCCGAGCGTCCCGTCGGCGATCATCGCGCGCACCGGCGCGGTCAATCGCTCGGGGTAGCCGGTCAGGTAACGGAAGGGGGAACGGGCTTGCATCCTACGATGCTAGCCGATGTGTTTCATCGCCTCACGGCGGCTGAGGGGCGATAGCGCTTCGCCCATCTGCGCGACAAAGCCACGCACCGCCGCCGGGTCGTGCCGGGCAAAGTCACGCAGCGCCCAGCCGATCGCCTTCCGAATGAAGAATTCCGCCTCGGGTGCGAGCTGGCGTGCGTAGCCGAACAGCCGTTCTACATCGGTGTCAGCGCGCCAGCCGAGTTGATGCAGCATCGCGATGCGGCGCAGCCAGAAGTCCGCATGTTCCAGCGCGGCGTCCATCACACGCTGCGCACGCAGATCGTCTCGGCGCGCGGCGCGTACGACATCGCCGATGACACCGGCCAGGCCGTCCACCGAATCCCACCATGACTTGTCGCGCGCCAGCGTGAGCAGCGCCGGCACATCAGCCGGGCGCAACTGACCGTGGTGCCGAGCCAGCAGATCCACCGCGACATACTGGTATTCCCGCTCTGTGCGCTGCCACAGCGCCGTAGCCGTATCGAGCAGCCAGGCGGGCTCAGGCGCGCGGATCGCACGGATCAGGGGCATCGTTGCGGCGCGGCGCTGCGGCGTCTGCACACCCAGGAAGGCGAAGCGCTGTTTCATGTAGGCCTGCATCGGCGCGCGGCGTTCGGCCGAGCCCAGCGTGGCGAGTGCCGCCTCGACTGCGTCGCAGAAATCCTGTTGATTCATGAGCGGAGAGTTCCTGTCGATCTGCGCGCTACACCACCAGCGCGCCCCGCGCGAGCATACGCCGCGCGCGTTTGCCGACAGCTGGTCTACACTGACGATTACGGGTTTTTGATGACTTCCGCATGATTGGGACTTCAATCCATCCGCCACGCCTCGCGTGGTACTGCTCCGCCCACGCACATTGGCGACAGCGATGAGTGTCATCGCTGTCATCAACCGCAAGGGCGGATCGGGCAAATCGACGCTCGCCACGCATGTGGCGGGCTATCTGGCGTCGCTCGGTCACAGCGTGATGCTGGGCGATGTGGATCGGCAGCAGTCCTCGCGTTACTGGCTCGGCTTGCGCGCGGCTGAACGCACACCGATCCGTGGCTGGACGATCGATGAGCGCAATTTCGCCCGCCCGCCGGCGGGCACGCAGCATGTGGTGCTCGACACCCCGGGCGGTTTTCAGGGCATCGGCCTGATGAAGGTGGCGCTCTATGCCGACGCAGTGCTGCTGCCGGCGACCAGCTCGGTATTCGACCGCGTCGCCGCCGAAGAATGCCTCGCTGAATTGCGCACCCTGCCGCGCATTGCGGCGGGCAAATGCCGCATCGCCTGCGTTGGCATGCGCATCGATGCCCGCACCCGCAATGCCGAAGCCCTCGCGAACTGGGCTGCGGAGCAGGAGATCGATTACCTCGGCACGATTCGCGCCACACAGGCCTACTGCCGCTTCCTCGAACAAGGGCTATCGCTGTTCGACTTCGCGCCCGAGCGCGTCGCAGCCTACCGCCCGGACTGGACTGGCGTGACCGCTTGGCTCGATCAGGTGCTGGCGTTCGAGGCGCCGGCACCGCGCATGATCCGCCCGGTTGACGCGCACCCGCACGATGCCGAATCCGCGGGCGTGCCCGGTTTCCTGCGCCGCAGCGCGGGCGCCAGCGGGCCGCTGAAACCCTGACGCGGCAAGCCCGCAGGCGGCGCCGCTACACTCCGATACACATGGGCGATTGAACGGCCGCCGCCCTCCCCCATCTAAGCCCGAGGCAAAGTCGCGCGCGGCACGCGTCGCGACCCTGGCATCTCCTCTTCACGCTTCGGGCACCCCATGCGCACCTTCCTGCTGATCGCAACCACGCTGCTCGGTTTGCTGCACTACTACATCGGCAGCCGTCTGCTGCCGGCGCTCGACCTGGGCGAGCAGGCTGCCGCACTCGCTTGGGCCATGCTTGCGCTGTCGGTACTGCTGATCCCCGCGAGCCTGATCGCTCGGCACATCACCCGCCCGCCGCTGGCCGATCGATTGACCTGGGCGGGGTCGCTTGCGATGGGGCTGTTCTCGTCGGTGCTGGTGCTCACCGCGCTTCGCGACCTTGCGCTGCTGCTTGCCGCCGAGCATCTTCCGGCGGCCTTCGAAGCGCTTAGCGCGCAAGGCGTGCTCGCACTCGCCGTGCTGGTCACGCTGGCGGGCTTCATCAACGCGCGGCGTACTGCAAGCGTCGTCACCGTGGATGTGCCGCTCGCCAATCTGCCCGACGCGCTGCACGGCTTCACGATTGCTCAGATCAGCGACATCCACGTCGGGCCGACGATCAAGCGCGGCTACCTCGATCGCATCGTGGACCGCGTGAATACCTTGAAGCCGGATCTGATCGCGGTCACCGGCGACCTGGTTGACGGCAGCGTGCATGACCTCGCGCCGCATACCGAACCACTCAAGCGCCTAGCTGCGCGCTACGGCGCCTACTTTGTCACCGGCAACCACGAGTACTACTCCAACGCACACGCGTGGATCGCCGAGGTCGAGCGCCTCGGCGTAAAGGTGCTGATGAACGAACATGTGGTGCTCGACCACGGCGGCGCACGGCTGGTCGTCGCGGGCGTCACCGACTACACCGCGCATCAGTTCGATCCGCGCCATCGCAGCGATCCGCTCGCCGCACTGGCCGGCGCACCGGCCGATGCTGCCGCGAAAGTGCTGCTCGCGCACCAGCCGCGCAGCGCCGAAGCGGCGGCCGACGCGGGCTTCGACCTGCAGCTCTCCGGCCACACGCACGGCGGCCAGTTCTTTCCGTGGAATCTCTTCGTGCCCTTGCAGCAGCCCTTCACCGCCGGCCTGCACAAGCTGCGCGACCTGTGGGTCTACACCAGCCGCGGTACCGGCTACTGGGGTCCGCCCAAGCGCTTCGGCGCACCGTCGGAGATCACCCGCCTTCGGCTGGTCCGGGCCTGACCCAACACTCGGCAACAATTCGCGCTTTCACCGGCACCATGCGTATTGCATGATCGCGACATCGTTCGCGCGAGGCACACGCATGAGATTCACGACAACCCTGGCCGCCCTGTTCACGGTCGCGCTCACCGCATGCGGCGGCGGTGGCGACACCACCACGCCCGAGCCACCGCCTGGCCCTCCACCGCCACCAGCAAGCGGCCTCTACGTCAGCCCACAGTTCGACACGACACAGATCGCGCTTTACCTTGATGTGCCGTACTCGAAGCGACCAAACGAGGGCGGCGTGCAGTACACCTCCAGCCTGACGAAGAGCGTTGAAATCGGCACCGCCGAGCTGACGCTGGAACTGGACGTCGCAGTGCCGCCGAACGCCACCGCCAGCGCACCGCAACCGGCGGTGGTCTGGATCCACGGCGGCAGCTTCCTCGTCGGCAGCAAGGAGGAACGGCGCGACGACGCCATGACCTATGCGCGCGCCGGCTACGTCGCGGCGACGATCAACTACCGCCTGACACCCGACAATCAGGCGAATCTGGCGATCCGCGTACGCGCCATCCAGCAGGCGACCGAGGACGCGATGAATGCGATCCGCTACCTGCGGGCGAACGCCGCGCGGTATCACATCGACCCGAACCGGATCGCGACAATCGGCACCTCGGCCGGCGGTGGCATTTCGCTGATCAACGCAATCGAAGCCGACACGCTGCTCAACACGGTGTCGGACTACCCCGGTTTCAGCGCCCACGTGCAGGCGGCGATCGCCACCGGGGCCACGCTGGGCGAATCGGGTATCGACACCAATAGCCTGTTCCATTTCGACGCCAGCGACAGCCCGGTATTGCTGTTCCACGCCAAGGAAACCGACAGCGTCACCGGTGCCACCTGGACCGGCAACGTGCTGCCGACGCAGAAGGCGATCGTTGACGCCGGTGGCAGCTGCACCGTGGTCGCGCAGGACAACATGACGCACACCGTCGACCTGTCACTCGGCGGGCGCTGGTGGCCCCAGCTCAAACCCTTCCTGTGGGAGAAATTGCGACTCGCCGCGATGTAGTGCGACACTTGGGCAGCGCGCCGTAGCGTGCAGGGTGCGTAAAATCGCGGGCTGACCTCCGCGAGACTCCGCCCGATGGCCGACCTGAGCTTTTACTGGCACGACTACGAAACCTTCGGCGTGATGCCGCGGCGCGACCGCCCGGCCCAGTTCGCCGGCGTGCGCACCGACGCCGAGCTGAACGAAGTCGGCGAGCCGCAGATGATCTACTGCCAGCCGGCGCCGGACTATCTGCCCGATCCGGAAAGCTGCCTGCTGACCGGCATCCTGCCGCAGACCTGCCTTGAGCGCGGGCTGCCCGAGCATGCGTTTGCCGCGGCGATCGAGCGCGAACTGGCCATGCCCGGCACCGTGGGCGTGGGCTACAACACCCTGCGCTTCGACGACGAAGTCACCCGCCACCTGTTCTGGCGCAACCTCATCGACCCCTACGCCCGCGAGTGGCAGAACGACTGCGGCCGCTGGGATCTGCTCGACGTGGTGCGCTGCATGTACGCACTGCGCCCGGAAGGCATCGTGTGGCCGAGGCACGAAGATGGGCGCCCGTCGTTCAAGCTCGAACACCTCACCGCCGCCAACGGCCTCGCGCACGAAGCGGCGCACGATGCGCTGTCGGATGTGCGCGCCACGATCGCGCTGGCGCGCTTGATCCGTGGCCTGCAACCACGCTTGTGGGACTTCTGTCTGAAGCTGCGCAAGAAGGACGCGGTGCTGGCCGAGATCGATCTCGCCAACCCCAAGCCCTTCCTGCATGTGTCCGGCATGTTCGGGCCGGAGCGTGGCTGCATTGCGGTGGTGTGGCCGCTCGGCCCGCATCCGACGAACAAGAACGAGATCATCGTTTGGGATCTCGCGCAGGACCCGGGTGAGCTTGCTGGCCTGGACGCCGCCACGGTGCGCGAGCGCATGTTCACCCGCGCCGACGCGCTGCCGGAGGGTGTGACGCGGCTGCCGATCAAGACAATCCACATCAACAAGTCCCCCGTGGTGATTGGCAACCTGAAGACGCTGAGCCCGACGATGGCTGAGAAGTGGGGCATCGATGTGGCGCAGGCGCTGCGCCACGCAGAAGCTGCGCGCAACATCAAGCCGCTCACCGCGCTGTGGCGAGAGGTGTTTGCGCGACCGGCCCCCGAAACACCCGCAGATGTCGATGAGGATCTCTACGGTGGCTTTGTCGGCAATGGCGACCGCCGCATCCTGAACCAGCTGCGCACGCTGGACGCGGCCGAACTCGCTGGCGAGAAGGTGAGCTTTGCCGATGGACGGCTCGAAGAACTGCTGTTCCGCTACCGCGCGCGAAACTTCCCCGAGACCCTCAGCGAGAGCGAACAGGCGCGCTGGGAAATGCACCGCATCGCGCAGCTGCACCAGGGCGTCGGGGGCGCCCGATCACTGCCGGCGTTTTTCGATCGCATCGACGCGCTGAGCGAAGCCGCGGACGAGCGCGGCGAGGCGATCCTCGGCGCACTGTACGACTACGCCGAGGCGATCGCGCCACCGGCCTGAATCAGCGAATCGGTATCACGATCGGCGGAATCCCGATGGTGATGGCTGGCCGCGAGTAAACCGGCACTGGGGCGGGCACCGGGTAGTACTCGCGGTAGCCGTACACCGGCGCATAGACTGGGGCGTACGCGGGCCGCCAGCCACGGTGTTCGTAAGCCCAACGTTCGCGCTCGCGCCATTCGTGTTCGCGCCACTCATGCGCACGCCATTCGCGCTCATGCCGCTCGTGACGATCCCAGCCACGGTCGTCGTCATGCCAGCCATGTGCCGACGCGGTAGCGGCCGCGAGAAGTCCGACGGTCAAGAAAGCCACACGGGTCAGAGTTTTCATTTGAGTCTCCAGCCAGGCGCTGCGAATGTGGCGCCCGTGAAGGCATCAACGCGCGAGCAGCCGCGGGGCTGAATCTCAAAATGTAAATGTCGTAAGCGGAGGTTTCGCGCCGCCCAGCTTGGCGGCCTACTTCACCGTGACGGCGAAGCTGCCGAGTGACACGGCCTGCAGGGTATCGAGCGGAATACGGAGCGAAGAGTCGCGCGGCAAGGCGAAGCGATTGACGTAGTGAACACGGGTGCGGCCGCTCGCACGCGCGAGCAAGCTCGATTCAGTTGCACCCATGCCCCCTTCGCGCACGACCACGGTAACCACGTCCGGGTCCTCGCTCGCAAGGCCCATTTCGAAGCCGCCCGGGGCAGGCAGACGCGCCGGCGTCGACAAGGCGAGCCGTTGCTCGCCGGGCCGCATCGTCTGCGGCACCGACATGCGTTCAGCGGAATGTTCGGGCAGATGGTAGGCAATGCCGCCGCAGGCGCTCAGCGCGCCGCACAGCATCACCAGCAGCAGGCGCCTGACGGCGCCGCAAGAGACAAAAGTCGGGTTCATCGCCCGACTATCCGACGCCGTGCGACACGGCGTCAACACGCAACGTTCAGAAGCGGCGGCGCGGTGCGACCGGCCCGCGATTCTCGATCGCGCGGAAGGTAATACGGCCTTTGCTCAGGTCGTACGCGGACATTTCGAGCGTGACCTTGTCGCCGGTAAGGATGCGAATGCGGTGCTTGCGCATCTTGCCTGCGGTGTAGGCGACCAACTCATGCCCGTTGTCGAGCGTGACGCGAAAGCGTGCGTCGGGCAGCACTTCGGTGACTTGACCGTTCATGACGATCGGTTCTTCCTTGGACATGTGGACTCCTCAGGCAATTCGAAAAGGAAAAAGCCCGGCAAATGCCGGGCTTTTCCGGGGGCATCGCGCAAAGCCACAGGGGCTTTGCGTGGTGCCGAAGTACGCGCTGCGTTGGCGGGCTTGATACCCGCCAGCGTCATGCTTACTCCGGGCGGATGTTCGAAGCCTGGTCGCCCTTCGGGCCCTTGGTCACGTCAAACGTGACGCGCTGGTTTTCCTGAAGGGTCTTGAAGCCACCACCTTGAATGGCGGAGAAGTGCGCGAACAGATCCTGACCACCGCCGTCCGGGGTGATGAATCCGAAGCCCTTGGAATCGTTGAACCACTTCACAGTACCTGCAGCCATGATGAATCTCCTGAATAAAAAATAATGAACAGGGTCTTGCCCTGGTTGGGCGGTCGTCAAGGCGGCGGAACGATGAAAGCAGGAATACCGGAGGTATAAGCGAACAACAGAGACACTGCTTGATTAACGCGAGGCGAACGGTGCGCCCTTTCTGAACATAAAGCAATCTTTATTTTCCGGGCACCAAATTTGGCGCCCACACATTTCGGCCGAAATGCCCGTGCAGGACGGATAATTGCGCATGACCCAAACGACCCCGACCCCCGAAGCCACCGCCGCCGCAGGTGGCCCGCCCTTCAGCGAACTGCCGCTGCCGGCCGCCACGCTGGCCAACCTCGCGCTGCTCGGCTATCACACGATGACGCCGATCCAGGCAGTCACCTTGCCGGTCGCGCTCGCGGGGCATGATCTGCTCGCGCAGGCCAAGACCGGTTCCGGCAAGACCGCCGCCTTTGCGTTGCCGATGCTGCAACGGCTCGGTGATCGCGGTGGCCGGGTGCGGGCCTTGGTGCTGTGCCCGACACGTGAGCTGGCCGAACAGGTCAGTGGCGAGGTGCGCCGCATCGGCCGCGCGATCGACAACCTCAAGGTGCTGACGCTATGCGGCGGCGCCCCGGCCAAGCCGCAACGCGAAAGCCTCGCGCATGGTGCCGACATCGTGGTCGGTACACCGGGCCGCATCCTCGACCATCTCGGCAGCGGCGCACTCGTGCTCGACGACGTCGCCACGCTGGTGCTCGACGAGGCGGACCGCATGCTCGACATGGGTTTCTACGACGACATCGCCGACGTCGCGCAAGCGTGCCCTGCAGTGCGTCAGACCCTGCTGTTTTCCGCCACGTATCCTGATGGGATCGCGCGCATCGCCGAGCGCTTCCTGCACCAGCCGCGCACGGTGAAGCTGATCGAGCAGCACGCGAGCGACAAGATCCGCCAGCGTTTCTACGAAGTCGCCGACGACGCACGCCTCGCTGCAGTGATCCAGTTGCTGCGCCACTATCGCCCGGTCAGCACGCTGGCCTTCTGCAACACCCGCCAGCAGTGTCGCGATCTGGTCGACGCGCTGCTCGCGGCAGGCATCTCGGCGCTTGCGCTGCATGGCGAACTGGATCAGCGCGAACGCGATCAGGTGCTGGTGCAGTTTGCGCAGCGCAGCTGTTCGGTGCTGGTGGCGACCGATGTGGCCGCGCGCGGACTCGACATCGACCAGCTCGAAGCGGTGATCAACGTCGACGTCACGCCGGACCCGGAGATCCATCTTCACCGCATCGGCCGCACCGGCCGCGGCGACGCCGACGGCTGGGCGCTCAGCGTCGTCAGTGCGAACGAAAAGCGCCGGGTTGCCGCCATCGCCGAAGCGCAGCACTTCGAACCGGCGTGGCATGCGTTGGCAGAACTGGAGCCCGATGCCTCGCCGCTGCTGCCGCCGATGTCGACGCTGCAGATCCTCGGTGGCCGCAAGGAGAAGATGCGCCCTGGCGATGTGCTCGGTGCGCTCACCGGCGAGGCCGGCTTCACCCGCGAGCAGGTCGGCAAGATCAGCGTGATGGAGCTGTCCACCTATGTCGCCGTGCAGCGTGAGATCGCCGACGAAGCGGTGCGCCGGCTCGCCAACGGCAAGATCAAGGGCCGCCGCGTGAAGGTACGCAGACTCTGAGGCTGGCGTCCGATGTCCAATCCGCTATCGCATCATTTCTTCACGATGGCCTGCAACAACGCTTGGGCCAACCATCGTCTGCTCAAGGCCTGTGCCGCGCTGAGCCAGGACGAGTTCGTCGCAACGCGGACAAGCTTCTTCCCGACCATCCGCGCCACCCTGAGCCATACGCTGACGGTCGACTGGTTCTATGTCGACGCGCTCGAACGTGAAGCGCGCGGCGAGCCGCCGCACCCGGATTGCTACTGCTTCTTTGCACAGGACGAGCCGTTTTCGATCTGCGCCGATCTGCAGCGCGAACAGGCCGCGGTGGACCGGCTCCTGATCGACTACTGCAAGGTGCTGCAGGATGCGACGCTCGACCGCGTCGTCACCATCGCGCGACCGGGCACGCCGCAGCACGACACGCGCACGCGGCTCTTGGCCCATCTGTTCCAGCATCAGATCCACCACCGCGGACAGGTGCATGCGATGCTGGCCGGCACCTCAGTGAAGCCGCCGCAACTCGACGAGTTCTTCTGTGCCGGTGAAGTGGCCTTGCGTGCCGCCGATTTCGCGGAATTGTGCTGGCGCGAATCGGAGATCTGGCCTTGATGCGCGGCACGGCACTGCACGGCATCGAAGCCCGGATCACCCCAGACGGCCTGCTCGAATTCCCCGCCAGCTTCCTGCAGGAACGCGGTGTCGTGCGGCTGCTTGAGCCGGCCGATGCCGATCTGCATCACCTCGTGCGTCTGCTACGCGATGGCGAGTATCCGCGCCCGTTCGTGATCGACGACGGCAAGCTGCGGCGACTGCATTTCACGCTGGCGCTGGTGCAAAGCGAGATGGACGTTGCCGAGCCCTTCGCGCTGCATGCGGCCTACACCCGCAAGATGATGGCTTTCCTGCTGTTCCTGCCGCGGCCCAAGCATGTGGTGATCGTCGGGCTCGGCGGCGGTTCGCTGACCAAGTTCTGCCACCGGCATCTGGCGCGCAGCCGCATAACCACGGTGGAGATCAGCGAGGACGTGATCGCGCTGCGCGAACAGTTCGCGCTGCCGCCGGACGATGAGCGGCTCGCGATCGTGTGTGAGGATGCGGTGGAATACTTCGCCAGCACCGACGACCGCGCCGACGTGGTGCTGCTCGACGGCTACGACGAGAACGGCATCGTGCCGGCCTTCTGCGACGAGCGTTTCTACCTTGCGATCCGCGCACGCCTCAAGCCCGCCGGCATGCTGGTATGCAACCTCGCGGTGAAGGGCGATGAGAGCGCCGCGCATATCGAGCTGCTGCGGGATGTGTTTCGCGACCGGCTGATCGTTCAGGAAGTCGCCGGCGACGGCAACCGCATCGCCTTTGCCTTCAACGACGAAGGCTACCCCCCCGATTGGCCTGCCGTCGAACGTGAAGCGCGCGCCCTCGCGCAACGCCTCGCACTGGATTTCACCGGCTTCGCGCAAAAGCTCGCAAAGAGCGCACAGCGCGAACGACGCAGGCGCTGAATGGCCTAACCAGTGCGGGCACCTTCGGTGCTGTCATATTTCAGCCTCGAATTTCTGCGAACCCGCTCCGGTATCCTCGGGCGCACCCTGCGTGTCCCAACCGAGCACCATGCCCCGCCCTGAACTGCCGCTGCTGAGCGACCTGGAACAGCTGATCCGCCGTGCGGCGGGGCAGGTCGACGCACGCGTGGTATGCGAAGCGCAAGCGGGGCTGGCGCGCTTGCCGGTGTATGCGATCACGCTCGGCAATCCGGATCCGGCGGTGCCGGCGATCGGCTTCTTCGGCGGCGTGCACGGCCTGGAACGCATCGGTGCGGAAGTGGTGATCGAGTACCTGCGCAGTCTTATCACCCGACTGCGCTGGGATGGGCTGCTGCACCGGCAGCTCGAATCGCTGCGCATGGTTTTCATGCCGCTGGTGAACCCGGCCGGCGTGTGGCGTGGCACACGCGCCAACGGGCGGGGCGTAGACCTGATGCGCAACGCCCCGGTCGAAGCGCTGGAACAGGTGCCCTTCCTCCTCGGCGGGCAACGCCTGACACGCTGGCTGCCGTGGTATCGCGGCCCGCGCGGTGCCGCGATGGAAGCAGAGAGCGCAGCGCTGTGCGAAGTCGTTGAACGCGAACTGCTGCCCCGCCGCTTCAGCCTCTCGCTCGATTGCCATTCGGGCTTTGGTCTGCGCGATCGTATCTGGTTTCCGTTTGCCCATACTGCCGAGCCGATCCGCCACCTGCCCGAAGTGCACGCCCTGAAAGAAATCTTCGATCAGGCGCACGCACACCACAGCTATGTGTTCGAACCGCAGAGCCTGAGCTACCTCACGCACGGCGACCTGTGGGACTACCTCTACCTGCGTGCCAGCAGCGCACCCGATCGTGTGTTCCTGCCCCTCACGCTGGAGATGGGTTCCTGGCTGTGGGTGAAGAAGAATCCACGTCAGCTGTTCTCGCGCCACGGCATGTTCAACCCGGGCAAGGCACACCGCCAGCAACGCGTATTGCGTCGGCACATGGCCTGGCTGGATTTCATGGCGCGCGCGGCGGCGAGTTGCGCGCTCTGGTTGCCGGATCCGGCTGCCCGTGCGCATCACTACGAGATCGCGATGCGCGACTGGTACGGCGCCCACACCGCGGCGGGCGCAGCATGACAGGCGCCACGCCGACAACCTGGGTGTTGCTGCGCGGCCTCACTCGCGAACAAGGCCATTGGGGCGACTTTCCCGATCGCCTGCGCGCCGCGCTGCCCGGCAGCCGCGTGCTGACACCGGACCTGCCCGGCAACGGCCAGCTCAATATGCAGGAGAGCCCGACCAGCGTCGAAGCGATGGCCGACGCGGTGCGCGCCCAGCTTAGCGCTGACGGCGTCGCGCCGCCGTATGCAGTGCTGGCAATGTCGCTCGGCGCGATGGTGGCGGTTGCATGGGCCGCGCGCTACCCGCAGGAACTGTCGCGAATCGTGCTGATCAACACCAGCCTGCGCCCCTTCAGCCCGTTCTGGCAGCGGCTACGCCCACGGAACTACGCGACGCTCTTGCGGCTGGCCGTGCTTGAAACCCCTCCGCGCATGCGGGAGGCCGCCATCCTAAGGGCCACCACACGGCTGGTCGTCCACGCAGAAGCGGTGCTGGATCACTGGCAGGCGCTGCACACGGCGCGCCCCTGCAGCACGCGCAACGCGCTGCGCCAGTTGATCGCCGCCGCACGTTTTCGTGCCCCACGGCAAGCGCCCGCGGTGCCTGCTTTGCTGCTCTGCGGCCAGCGCGATGCCTTGGTCGATAGTCGTTGCTCGCACGCGATCGCGCACACGTGGCAGCGCCCCCTTGCGGTCCATCCAACCGCCGGCCATGATCTGCCGCTGGACGACGGCGATTGGGTGATTGCGCAAATCGTCCCTTGAGTACGTATCCGCCATCGCAGAACGGGGGATCGATGCGGGTCTTGCTATCGTGGAAGCGCATTGGCAGTGGGGGCGTGCTTCTCGCCGCCGCCTGTGCCCTGTCGCCGCTGGCTGCGGCTACCGTGATCGACATCGATGCGGAAGACGCCGCCGCACCGTGGTCACAGGACGATGGCCGCGGCGCCGCCAACGAGATCGTGCGTGAAGCCTTTGCACGCGGCGGCGTGGCGATCCGGATGCATACCGTGCCCTATGCCCGCTGCAAGGCAGAGATGCTGGCGGGCAGCGTAGCGGGCTGCATCGCGGTGGGTGCGAACGAAGCGCTCGGCGCGGGCACCCGCCTGCCGCGCACGCCGCTCTATCGTGTGCGCACCGTGCTGGTGTCGCGGGAACACGCCGCGGTATCGGGGTGTAACGCGTCCGACTGGCCGGCGGACACTCGCGTTGGCCGCGTCCATGCCTACGAGTACGCACCGCGTTTCGAGCAAGCAATGGCGACGACGCGCGTCGCGACCACCGACCTGAATTCCGAAGCGCAGGGCCTGCGGATGCTTGCCGCTGGCCGTGTCGACGCGATCGTGCTTCAACTCGACGCGCTGAAGACGCTTGATTACGTGCAGCGTCAGGCAGCGGTGCAGGCACCGCTGCAGGTGGCCTGCGACTTCGGGCCGCTGGACAGCCATATCGGCTTCAGCATGCGGCACGCAGAAGGCGCGCGCGCACTGGCCGCCTTCGAGCAGGGCTACGCTGCCATGCTGGCGGACGGCAGTGCCGAGCGCATCCTCGAAAGCTGGCGCGAGCGGCTGATGCTGACAACGCCACCGCGGCGCTGAGCAGAAACCCGCGTCAGGAACTGCACGACAAAGCAGAGCAGCCCGGCTTGTGGCGCGCCCACTCCGGCCGGCGCGCAAACCAGGCTTCGTGCTCCGGTTGCTCGTCGTAGGGGCGCTGCAACAGTTCCAGCAAACGCTCGGTCGGCGCCATATCCCCTTGGGCTGCGGCGTCAATGGCCTGCTGCGCAATCCAGTTTCGCAGCACGTACTTCGGATTACTGCATTGCATGCGGCCAATGCGCGATGCGCCCGGCTCTGCTTCGTCGCGAACCCGCTGGGTGTAACGGAGCAGCCAATCGGCGAGCGCACGGCCGTGTTCGGCCTCCAGCGCTGCTGGAGCGTAGAAGGCCTCGCGCAGCGGCGTAAGCCGCGCCTCGGCCGCGACGTCGGCACCCGTTGGTACGTCGGCGAGGCGACGGAAAAAGATCGTCATGTCGGTCTCTGTCTGCTGCAAGAGACCGAACAGGTCGACGATCAGCGGGTCGTCGTCCTCGCGCGTCGCAATGCCTAGCTTGTCAGCCAGCATGCGTGACCAATGAACGCCGAAGTCGATGCGATACCGCTCCAGCCCGGCACGCAGCGCATCGTCGTCGCCGACCAGGTCGCTCAGCGCGCCGGCCAGGCGTGTCAGGTTCCAGTACGCGATCTGCGCCTGCTGGCCGTAGCAGTAGCGGCGCCCCTGCGCATCGGTGGTGTTGGGGGTCCAGCCAAGGTCGAAGCCTTCCAGCCAGCCGTAGGGGCCGTAATCGATGGTGAGGCCCAGGATCGACATGTTGTCGGTGTTCATCACGCCATGCACGAAGCCGACGCGCATCCAGTGCGCCACCATCAGCGCGGTGCGGCCGCAGATCTCGTCGAACCAGGCCGCGTAGGTCGCGGCACCCGGTTCGCCGAGGTGCGGGTAGTGATGCCGGATCACCCAGTCCGCCAACGCCTTAAGGTTTGTTGCTTCATTCTCGGCGGCGAAGATCTCGAAATTGCCGAAGCGCACGAAACTCGGGGCGACACGACATACCACCGCGCCGGGCTCGGTTTGCGGGTTGCCGTCGTAGAACATGTCGCGCACGACGCCCTCGCCAGTCGCCACCAGCGACAAGGCGCGCGTGGTCGGCACCCCGAGATGATGCATCGCCTCGCTGCAAAGGAATTCGCGCAAGGATGAGCGCAGCACCGCGCGACCGTCGGCATGACGCGAATACGGCGTGCGGCCCGCACCCTTCAGCTGCAGCTCCTGCCGCTGACCGCTGCGGTCGAAGATCTCACCCAGCGTGATCGCACGCCCATCGCCCAATTGCCCCGCCCACTGGCCGAATTGGTGGCCGCCATAGCGCGCCGCGTAGGGCTGCATACCCGGCAGTACACGCCCGCCGCCGAGAACGTCGGCAACCATGCCGCTGCCTAGTAGCGGGCGCGCAATGCCGAGCGATTCGCCCAGCGCGTCGGACCAGGCCAGCAGCCGCGGCGCCGCGACGGGCGTCGGCAAGACGCGGCTGTAAGCCGCACCGGGCACCTGACGCGGCACATTGTGGCTACCCGGATCGGCCGCATGGGAGCGCACGAACAGGTCGTCGAAAACCACTTCTTCGAACGGGCGCAACAGGGCATCAGGGGCATTCATCGTCGGGGTTCTCCGGGGTCTCGGTCTGTTCTGACCACGGCGCCATGCACCGGTTCGTTGAAGATACGGCCAAAGAGTGAAATGAGAAATGTTTCCGCGCCATACCGTCAATCGCCGATGCTAGGATCGCGCGATGTCATCGGAATAATCGGAGTCGACGCATGTCCAAGATCAGCACTGCCCTGTTCGCCGCACTAGTCATGCTCGGCGCCTTGGCCCAGCCGGCTCATGCCGAAAGGGGCGCCGATCACCCCGAAGTCAGCCGCTACCCCGGCGCGGTGATCGAGGGCTACGACTTCAAGGAATACGAAGAGGCACAGCTGATCCTGAGCCGTCCGGCCTATCGCGGCGGCGAATTCACCGCTGACAAGGTGCTGCCGCTCGAAGGCCGCGTCACCTACATCCACTACGAGATGCCAAAAACAGCGTCCGCGCTGCAGGTGTTCCGCAACTACCAGTCGGCGCTGAAGCGCTCCGGTTTCAGCGAGCTATTCGTCTGCGACCGCCCCTGCACCGATGCGAACCTCAGCAGCTTCAAGGCGCTGATGAAGGCGCGCGACCTCTACCTCAACGGCAGCCGTGAGAACCAGTACCTGGCGGCCAAACGCGGCAACACCTATGTGTCGCTGTGGGTCAATGACCTCGGCGAGCCGAACGCGTGGCTGTTCGTGATCGAGAAAGGCAGCCTGGACGACAACCAGATGGCGATCAGCGGCGAGAGCGCGATCGCGAAGTCCCTCAGCGAACAAGGGCGGGTGGATCTCTACGGCTTCCAGTTCGACACCGGCAAAGCAGTGCTGCGCGACAGCTCGCAGGCCACGCTGAAGGAACTCGGCAAGGTATTGCAGGACAACCCGACGCTGCAGATCGAGGTGATCGGCCACACCGACGATGTCGGCGGCGCCGACGCCAACCAGCGGCTGTCGGAAGCACGCGCGCGCGCCGTGACCGAAGCGCTCGCCCGCAACGGCATTGACGCCTCCCGCATGCTCGCACGCGGCATGGGGCAGACGCAGCCGCTCGCCGCGAACACCGACGAAACGGGCCGTGCTAAGAATCGCCGTGTCGAGATCATCGCGCAGCGCCCCGCCGCCACGGCCGCGACACAAGCGCAAGCCAGCCGCCCCGCACCGCGGCCGCAAGCGCAGACAGCGCCGGTGAACGGCAACAGCAACGAGAGCAACAAGTCGGCCGCGGACACGACCCGCTCGGTCATCGACAGTGCCACGACGGCGATCGACACCGCCTACAAGCTCAAAGGCCTGCTGGGCCTGTAATCCGCCGCAAGGACAATGAAAGCGCCATAATCGGCGCTTTCCAGTCCGCCCCGCCGCCATGGAATCCAAAGATCTACCGCCGCTGCCCGAGCTGCGTCCAGGCCGTTACCGCCACTACAAAGGCGGCGAGTACGAAGTCCTGGGTGTTGCACGTCATAGCGAAACGCTCGACGCGATTGTGGTCTATCGCCCGCTGTACAACAGCAGCGGGCTTTGGGTGCGGCCGTACGCGATGTTCGTCGAGACGGTCACGCACGAAGGCGTGGTGCAGCCGCGCTTCGCACCTCTGCAGTAGCCGCTCGCGCTGCGTCAGGTGCGCAGCGGTGCACTGAGCGGCAGACGGATCGTCACGGTGGTGCCGACATCCGGCTGGCTTTCGAGCCGAATGTCGCCCCCCAGCACACCGTGCACCAGGTTGTAGGCCACATGCAGCCCGAGGCCGCTGCTGCCTTGCGCCAGGCGGGTCGTGAAGAAGGGGTCGAAGACCTTGTCGATCTGGTCTGCGGCGATGCCCGCTCCGTTGTCCCGTACGACAATCTCCACCCCTTCCGCCACAAGGTTCGCGCCAAGCTCCAGTCGCGCATCGCCCCTGCCGGCGAGCCCGTGCACGAGCGCGTTGTCGACCACGCTTGAGAGTACTTGCTGCAGGGCCGCCGGATAGCTGTCGAGCATCAGCCCGGATGGCGCGTCGAGCACCAGCGTGCCGCGAAGTGCGCGCAAGGCCGGCGCAAAGAGATGGGCGATGTACTGCAAGGTATCGCTGACCGAAAACGCGGAGCGCACCGACGCCGGCTGCTCGACCGCGACGGCCTTGAAGCTGCCGACGCTGGCCACCGCACTGGCGATCGCCTGTTCCATCAGCACCGCGGCTTCGGAGACATCGGTGATGAACGCGCGGATATCGGAACGCCGCAAGCTGCCTTGTGCAAGTTCGCCAAACTCCTCGCAACGCGACAGCAAGGTGGTGGCAAGGACCCGGGCGTTGCCAAGCGGGGTATTCAGCTCGTGCGCGATACCAGCGACCATGCGCGCGAGGCTGGCAAGGCGGCGCGCCTCCAGCAGCGCGCTCTGCGCCCGCTGCAGATCCTCGAAGGCTTGCGCCAGTTCGACGTTGCGTTGGTCCAGATCGCGCGTACGTTCAGCGACCCGCTGTTCCAGCGTGTAGTTGAGTTGCTCGTAGCGCGCATTGCTCTCGGCGAGTTCGGCCCCGCGCCGGCGCTCGGCCTCGTCCATCGCCGCGCGCTCGATGGCGATCGCCGCCAGATGCGTGGACGCGCGCACCGCGTCGCGGTGAAACGCCCCCGCGCCGCGACACTCGGCGAAATACAGCGCAAACGTGCCCAGGATGGCGCCGGCTCGCGCGCGTATCGGCGTCGACCAGCACGCCCGCAGGCCGTGAGGCAACGCGAGGTGTTTGTAGGGCGCCCATAGCGGATCGTTGGCGATGTCAGTCACTTCTACCGCTTCGCCGCGGTAGGCGGCGGTGCCGCAGGACCCGACCGCCGGCCCGATCTCGACCCCATCGATTGCCCGTACGTACTCGTCAGGCACGCTCGGGGCGGCGCCATGACGCAGATGGGTGCCTTCTAGCAGCAGCACGGTGCAACGGACATCCCCGGCGAGCAGTTCGACACCGCGACACAGCAGATCCAGCGTGTCATGCAAGGGCTTGCCTCGCGCGACGGCTTCGAGGATGTCGTTCTGAAGCGCGAGAAGCTCGGAGCCCCGCTCAGGGCATTCGAGTCTCCCCAGTTCCACCGATGCAGACATCGCGGCACTCCGGTATCAGGTCGATCAGCGCTGCAGCCAGGTCATCAAAGCCGCCTCATGATGCGCCCCGCCGGCCCGCAAGTACAAGCGGACCCCGACCGCGAGCCTAGTCGACCGACAGGTAGCGGTAACGCCCCGCGTGGTAGATCAGCGGTTCGCCTTCGCCCCGTTCAAACGCCTCGACCTGGCCGATGAACAGCAGGTGATCACCGCCGTCGTGGCGGATGCCATTGCGGCATTCGAACCAGGCACAACAGTCCTGCAGAAGTGGCGCGCCAGTCACGCCTTCGCGCACATCCAGCTCGGCAAACTTGTCCTCGGCACGCGTCGCGAAGCGCTGCGACAAGGGCTGCTGGTGCGTGGCCAGCACGTTGATTGCGTAATGGCTGCAGCGTTCGAAGTCCGCCAGCACCGGAAGGTGACGCGCAAGACTCCACAACACCAACGGCGGAGTGAGCGACACCGAGTTGAAGGAATTCACCGTCAAACCGATGCGTCGGCCCTCCGGCGTCCGCGCCGTCACCACCGTGATGCCGGTGGCAAACATGCCCAGGGCACGACGGAAGGCAATCGTGTCGAACTCGGGCGAATCGTCGGAAACGGACATGCGGAAAATCTCGGTCGCTGCGGAGGCCGGATTATGCTGCGCGCCGCGGGCCTCGTCGACCCGGCGAGCAACAGGGGCATTTCGGGATTCAAGGCGGCCAGAATGCGGCCGTAATCAATTTTGCGAGCGGCCAGGCGGAAGCGAGTCTCGGCGGCGAACCGGCCTGTTTCTGCATGACTGAGCCGCTCGCACCTCACCACCCGGTCTTGTGAGCCGCATTCACCTTATCCGCCACAAACCTTCGCTTTTTTCGCCGTTTGCCTCGGCCTATGCTTGTCTCTGGCGCTGATTCACATTCACGGATCAGCCAAGCAGGAGGCCCACATGATCCAGATTCGACCCGCCGACGAACGTGGCCATGCCAACCATGGCTGGCTCGACAGCCACCACAGCTTCTCTTTTGCCGACTACTACGATCCTCAGCACATGGGCTGGGGCGTGCTGCGGGTCATCAACGACGACCGCGTTGCGCCCGGCATGGGGTTCGGCACGCACGGTCATCGCGACATGGAGATCGTCAGCTATGTGCTGGCTGGCACGCTGCAGCATCGCGACAGCATGGGCAACGGCACGCTGATCCGCCCCGGTGACGTGCAGCGCATGAGTGCCGGTAGCGGCGTGATGCACAGCGAGTTCAATCCATCGCAGAACGAACCGGTGCACTTCCTGCAGATCTGGATTCACCCGGCGGAGCGCGGCATTGCCCCCGGCTACGAACAGCTGAGTTTCAGCGCGGACGACAAACGCGGACGCTTGCGCCGCGTCGCCTCGCCCGATGGGCGCGACGGCAGCGTAACGCTGCATCAGGACGCGTCGATCTTCGCCGGGTTATTCGACGCCGGTGAATCGGCGGAATATCGCCCGACGCCAGGCCGG
This sequence comes from Niveibacterium sp. COAC-50, assembly GCF_013184235.1. Taxonomy (NCBI): domain Bacteria; kingdom Pseudomonadati; phylum Pseudomonadota; class Betaproteobacteria; order Rhodocyclales; family Rhodocyclaceae; genus Niveibacterium; species Niveibacterium sp. COAC-50. The sequence continues at coordinate 931,064 of NZ_JABCJM010000002.1, read as the reverse complement.
CTCGGCTATCTGCATGTTGCGCAGGGCAGCGTGCGGCTCAATGGCCAGACACTCCGGGCTGGCGACGGCGCCCGGATCGCCGACGAGACGGTTCTGACGATCGAGGGTATCGAGGGCGGAGAGGTGCTGCTGTTCGATCTGCCCCCTGGCGAGACGGCGTAAACGCAAACGGGCTGCCCGAGGGCAGCCCGTTTTTTTCAAAACCGCAGCTTACTTGGCGGCCGGTTCCTTGAAAGAGGCACCGGACTTGTTCGCCATGAAGACGATCGCACGCGCGATTTCCTCATCCGTCAGGTCCGGATTGCCGCCGCGCGCCGGCATCGAGTTTTTGCCGTTAATGGCGGACTTCAGCAGCCCATCCAGACCTTGACCCAGACGCGGCGCCCATGCCGCGTTGTCGCCAACCTTCGGCGCACCCAGCGCACCGGCGTTGTGGCACGCGCCGCAAACAGCACCGACCACCTGCTCACCGGTGCGGCTCCCCTTTGCCGCACCCGCGTCGGCGGCCGCCAGGGCGACCTGCGCGACCGGCTGGATCAGCGTTGCGGTCTCTTCCTCGTTGACGGGTTGCGACTTGTTGCAGCCGGCAAGCAGAGCGGCCGAAAGGAGAGCGAGCGGTAGCGCGGTGCGGATCGACATGATGGCCTACGATATGTTTTGACGTTGTGCTGCGCGGCCCCCTGCCACGCAAGGCCCTGATTATAGCGGGACAATTCGACGCGCTGCAGCATCCGCATGGACGCTGGGGGGTGATCTGCGCTATGATCCGACGGCTGTGCGACCGTAGCTCAGCTGGATAGAGTACTGGCCTCCGAAGCCAGGGGTCGTGGGTTCGAATCCCGCCGGTCGCACCAGATCTCGCTTTCCAGCATGTCCCATGCCGTTTCCGGCAATCCGTCTTGCCTCAGATCCACTCGTTTGCCTTGTCGCCCAGCAGCGCTTCGGCAGGTGTGACCTCGCTCGACAACCAAGCCGTCAGCGCCGCCTCCGACATCGGGCGCGCGAGCAGGAAACCTTGCACATAGTCGCAGCCCGCCCGGCGCAGCTGCGTAAGCTGCGCACGCGTCTCGACCCCTTCGGCAACCACCTTGTGGCGCAAGGCGTGCGACAAGGCGACGATGGATCGCACGATGGTGCGGGCATTGTCGTCGTCCGTCGAACGCATCACGAAGGCGCGATCGATCTTGACCAGATCGATCGGCATCCGCGACAGGTACGACAAGCTGGAATAGCCGGTACCAAAGTCGTCGAGCGCGATTGAAACGCCCAGTTCCTTGAGGCGCGCCATCTCGCGCAGCGCTGACTCGGCATCGCGCACGATCACGCTCTCGGTCAGTTCCAGTTCAAGGCGATCGGGGGGAACGTTGTAGTCGGCCAGCGCGCGTGCCACGGTGTCGCCGAAATTCCGGCTCTCGAACTGGGGCGCGGCGATGTTCACGGCAATCCGTGGCAAGGGCAGGCCGGCTGCGCGCCAGCGCGCCAAGGTAGCGCAGGCGTTACGCAAGACCTTCTCGCCGATCGGGACGATCAATCCGGTTTCTTCGGCAATCGGTATGAAACGCCCGGGCGAGATCACCGTACCCTCGGGCGTCTTCCAGCGCAGCAGCGCCTCGGCCGACACCATGCGGCCGCCGTTGAGCTCCACCTGAGGCTGGTACTCGAGGATCAGCTCGCCCTCGTTGTCGAGTGCGCGGCGCAGCCCGTTCTCGATATTGAGCCGGTCCATCGCGCGCTGGTTCAGGTCCGGCGTGTAGAAGCGATAGCCGCCGCGGCCCGCTTCCTTGCTGGCATACATCGCCAGATCGGCGTTCTTCAGCAGGTTGGCAGCGTCGTTGCCGTGGTCCGGGCAAATGCTGATACCGATCGAAAACCCCACCTTGAAACTGTGACCGGCGAGTTCGACCGGCGTGAGGAAGGCGTTGAGAATGCGGCGCGCGATACCACTCACCTGCTCGGTGTTGCGCACGTCCCGAGCGAGGATCACGAACTCATCGCCACCGAAGCGGGCGACCAGATCACCATCGCGCAAGGCGCCGCGCAGTGCTTCCGCGATGTGCTGCAGCAGGGTGTCGCCGGTCTGGTGGCCGAGCGTGTCGTTGATCCGCTTGAACAGGTCGAGATCGAGGAACAGCACCGCGATCCGTTCGCCACTGCTGGCGTGCGCCACCAGCGCCTGCTCCAGCATGGCGGTGAAATGCGCGCGATTGGGCAGGCCGGTCAGCGTGTCGCGCTGCGCGAGGTCGAGCGCCTGCGCGGTCGCCTGTTCGAGTTCCCGAGTGCGCGACTGGACGCGGTCTTCCAGCAGATTCTGGTATTCAAGAAGGCGGGCGCGCGAGGCGCCAAGGCTGTCCACCATGTGCTGGAAGGCGCGCCCGAGGTCGGCCAGTTCGTCGGTGGACGAAATCTGCACCGTTTGGCCGAGCCGGCCCTCGGCCACCTCGCGCGCTGCCCGCGAAAGGTCGCGCAAGGGCTGCACCAGGCGGCGGGTGAACAAGGTGGTCAGCACTATCGCCAGGGCGGTGACGACGATCGCGAAACGCGCGGTCTCGTTGATGAAGGACAACGCCTCGCCCTTCGCGCGCGCGCTCGACAAGGTCAGCTGAACATAGCCGAGCGGGGCGTCGTCGGGGGCCCCGACGAAGGCCTCGCCGTCATCCTCGTCCGGCACTCGCGCAGGCGGTTTGACGACCGCGAGAAACTCAAGCTGGTCGCCGCCCAGGCTGCGATGGCTGACGCCGCGTGCCGGCCAGTCGGCCGGCTTCACCCGCGCCGGCGCGCTGGAACGGAAGCGCCGCTCGACAAGCAAAGTGTGATCAGCGCCGTAGAAGGCCGCGTAGGCGATGTCCTTGTTGTCGGCCAGGCCGCCAAGCATTTGCGTCAGCGCTGGCCGGTTCGCGCTGTACAGCGGGAACTCTCCGCTCTGCGCCAGCATCGAAACAACCGCCTCGCCATGCCCCTTGAGGGCATCGAAGGCGAGCTTCGACTGCGTACGGATCACCGCGACACCAATCGCCACCGCGGTCAGCAGGATCGTCGAGACGGCCAGCAAGCTCAGCTTGGCAGCAATGCCCATCGGACGAACAGCAAGCGGAAACGGCAGGTAGGGTTTGGCCATCGATCGGTTCGGGTTCAATCCGCATGCGATGCGCGTCCGACTTGGCCCGGACACGCACGGCTACCACATCATATTCGGCGGGCAGCATATTCCGGCGTCACCCCAGTAACGGGCTGGCGCGACGATAACTTGAGCAACCGCAGGCCAGCGTGACCAGCGCAACTGTCAGCAGCGGCCGCGGGCGCTAGAATGAACGGTTTGGAGGCTCGTGTCTTGCAATACCGGATTCTTCCCGTCACCCCGTTTCAACAGAACTGCACCCTGCTCTGGTGTCCCGAGACCCGCAAGGCGGCCTTGGTCGACCCTGGCGGCGAGGTCGACCGCCTGCTCAAGGCAGTCGAAAGCGAGGGCCTGACGCTGGAAAAGATCCTGCTGACGCACGGCCATATCGACCATGCCGGTGGCACTGCCGAGCTTGCCCGGCGCACCGGCGTGCCGATCGAAGGGCCGCAGGCGGAAGAGCGCTTCTGGCTTGAAGCCCTGCCACAGCAATCCCGCATGTTCGGCTTCCCGCAGGTCGAGCAGTTCGAGCCCAACCGCTGGCTCGAAGACGGTGACACGGTTACCGTGGGTGCGCAGACGCTGTCGGTGCTGCACACACCAGGGCATACGCCGGGCCACATCGTCTTCTTCCACCAGGGGGCGAACCTTGCGCTGGTCGGCGATGTGCTGTTCGCAGGATCGATTGGCCGCACCGATTTTCCGCGCGGCGACTTCAACACCCTGATCCGGTCGATCCGCACGAAACTGTGGCCGCTCGGCGACGACGTCAATTTCATTCCTGGCCACGGCCCGATGTCCAGCATCGGCCGCGAGCGCCGCACCAACCCCTTCGTAGCCGAAGGGCTTTGAGGAAACGCCATGCGCCTTGCAATGCTCGAGGATGACCGCGACCAGTCCAGCACCGTGGAAACATGGCTGCGCGATGCTGGGCACGATGTCCACGCGTTCTCGCATCCGCGCGAGCTGATGAAGGTCGCCGGCCGCGAGAGCTTCGACCTGTTCCTGATCGACTGGATGGTGCCGGACATCTCGGGCGCCGAAGTGCTGCACTGGCTGCGGGAAGATCGCAACGACCCGACGCCGGTGATCTTCGTCACCGCGCGCGATGCCGAGGAAGACATCGTCGCAGCGCTCGGTGCCGGTGCTGACGACTACATCGTCAAGCCAGTCCGTCGGCTCGAGCTGCTCTCCCGCATCGAAGCCGTGCTGCGTCGCGTGCGGCCGAAAGAGCCGGAACGCGAGCTGAATGCGCCGCCCTACCGCTTCGATATCGCCAACAAGGTCTGCAGCCTGGGCGATACCGCGGTTGACCTGACCGACAAGGAATTCGAACTGGCGCTGTTCCTCTTCCGCAACGTCGGCCGCCTGTATTCGCGCGGCCACTTGCTCGAGGCCGTTTGGGGGCGCAACCCGAACGTTGCCACGCGCACGATCGACACCCACGTCTCGCGCCTGCGCACCAAGCTCGCGCTGCGGCCGGAGAACGGCTACCGCCTGACGCCAACCTACAACTACGGCTACCGGCTCGAACGCCTGACCGAGGAATGAAAACGGCCGCCTTCCGGCGGCCGTCGCTCAGCCCACGCGGGGCACGGCGTCACTTCTTCAAAGCATCGCGGATTTCGCGCAACAGCACGATGTCTTCGGGCGTCGGCGGCTCTTCGGCCGGCGCCGCGGGCTGCTCACGCTTGAGCTTGTTCACTGCTTTCATCGCAACGAAGATCGCCAGCGCGATGATCAGGAAATCCACCGTGGCGTTGATGAAGGCGCCATACTTCACCAGCGGTGCGCCGGCCTTTTCCGCCGCCTCCAGCGTCTCGAAGGTCTTGTCGCCGAGGTTGAGGTACAGGTGCTTGAAGTCGACACCCCCGATCAGGCGACCGAGGATCGGCATGACGACATCCTTGACCAGCGAATCGACGATCTTGCCGAAAGCACCGCCGATGATGACGCCCACGGCAAGGTCGACCACGTTGCCCTTGAGCGCGAATTCCTTGAACTCCGACAAAAAACTCATGACCCGATCTCCTGATTGGCCGCCTTGCGGCGGGCTTGTTGTCGTGGCGACCGATGCGCCGCACTGCAGGGGCGAGTGTCCATGATCCCGCCGCGAACACGCAAGGGCATGATGCTGCCGCCAGCGCTGCTAGACCTGCTGCCGCTCGGTGCCGTGCTGTGCGACGCCGATGGCGAGCTCGTGCATGCATCGCCGCGCGCCCTGGCCCTGCTCGGCGTCGCTGACGCGGCCACGGTGATGAGCGCATTGCAAGCTGGCGACTTCGAATCGGCCGCGCAGTTGCCACTGCGCGTGACACGGCATGAACTGGGCGACCCGCATCAGACGCTCTACCTGATCGAAGACCGCAGCGCCGAAGTGAGCGCCGCGAACCTGCGCGACGACGCATGGCGCGCGATGTCGCACGATTTACGCTCGCCGCTCGGCGCCATCCTGACGCTGACCGAGAGCGTCGCCGACGGCACGCTGCCGCCGGATCCACAGACCTTGCAGCAGGTCGGGCACTACGCGGAGTTGGCCCTTGCGCGCGCGGACGGCGTGTTGCGCTTGCTCCGCGCCGACGCCCTGCGCAGCGAGCAGTTCGAAGCGGTGAGCCTGCAGCAGATTGCATGGGAGGCGAGTGACGCCTGCTATGCCGCCGCACGCGACCGCGCAATCTCGGTCCGAGTAGACGCCGATGCAGCCGGCGACGACGCACTCGTCGGCGGCGATGTCGATGCGCTACGCCGCGCACTCACGCACCTGCTGGAAAACGCAATCCTGCACGGCCCCGCCGGCCAGTCGGTGGCGCTGACGGTGGCGGACTGCGACACGCACTGGCGCATTGCGGTGCATGACAGCGGCCACGGTCCCGATGCCACGGCACTCTCGGTGCTGACGGGCGCACAACGCATCGGACGGCCACGTGGGCTCGGCCTCGCGTTCGTGCGGCGAGTGGCCGACCGGCATGGCGCGCGAATCCATTGCGCCCGTGGCGCTGACGGTTTCACCGTGGGCCTTGACCTGCCGAAATGGGCTGCGGAGCACGCGCAGGCATGATCACCCGGCTGTCCAAGGTCCTCGGCTTCCTGCTCGGCGCGCTCAGCGCGCTCGCGCTGGTGCTGGGGCTCTACCTGCATGCCAGTTGGGACGGCAAGGTGGTCCGCCGCGACCTCGCCCGCCAGGTACGCGAACGCACAGCGCGGCCACTGGCGATGGAGGGGACACCGAGGCTTGCCTTCCGCCCATGGCCGACCGTGGTGATCGAAGGACTTGCACTCGGCGAGCGCGAGGCGCCGGGCATTCCACTGCGCATCGGCCGCGTGGAAGCGGGTGTCGCACTGCTGCCGCTGCTGCGCGGCAGGCTCGAACTCCGCTCGTTGCGCCTCTCCGATCTGGACGCCACGCTGGTCCGCAGCCACGACGGCTGGAGCCTTTCCGACCTCAACCGCGGCCTGCGGCTCGAATCACCGTGGCCCTTCGAAGTCCGCCTCGAACAAGTCGCGCTCGAACGCGCACGCATAAGGCTGCGCGACGATGCGCTCGGCCACGCACTCACCTTCGAGCGGATCCATCTTGTGACCGGCTCGCTGCAGGCCGGTTCGCACGGCCGTGTTCGCGCCGAGGCCTCGCTGACCGAAGGGCCAGGCGCAGCATCAGGCGGCCTCACGCTGGACCTCGCCTACCTGCTCGACAACAAGGGCTACGACATCGAATCAGCGACGCTGGGCTTCCGCGGCGACGCATGGGGCGCCACCAGCGTGGACGGCGACCTGCAGATCCGCAGCGGCCGCGGCGACCAGGGCAGCGCGCTGGCCCTGCAAGGCATCGTGCTGCAGGCCAAGGGGCGACTCGGCACCGGCAAACTGCAACTGCAGGCAAGCGCGGAGCGCCTGGCCAGCCAGAATGATGCGCTGGCGCTGCAGGCCATCAAGGCCACGCTGCAACTGGTCGATGGCAACGCGCGCACCGACGCGAGCTTCGAAACCGCCTCGATCGCGCCGCGCACACCCGACTTCCCCGGCGAACCGCTGCGCGCGACCTTCCGCAGCCAGGGTGGGCAACGCCTCACCAGCGGCCAGCTCAACGCCCGCATCGCCTACCGCCCGCAACATGGCCGTATCGAGCTGGATGCGATCGACGCGCGTTGGCGCAGCGCCGCGCCCGGCGCCCCCGAAGGGGCATGGACGGCCACCGTGGGCGGCAGCGCCGCAAGCTCCCTGCTTGGCGGGCGCGTCGATACGCGGCTTCAGGTCCGGGTTGCGGAGAGCGCAATGCAGTTCCAGGCAAGCTACGAGCAATCGCGTTCGGTGCCGTGGCACTTCACGGTGGACGCCGATCGCATCGACACCGGCCGGATCAGCAAGGCGCTCGGTCTGGAGGGCGCCGGCGCAATGCTCGCGCCGATCGCACGCCTGCATGGTGATGGTCAGCTGCGGATTGCCGCCCTGCGGATCGGGCCGCTGCAAGGCAGTGGTGTGAGCGCGCAGCTGCAGACCGGCGATGGCGCGGTGGGCTTCGATTCCCTCGCGCTCAAAGCCTACGGCGGCGATATCGCCGGCAGTGCGCGTTACGAAACGGCCAATCGCAGCCTAGCGCTGGACAGCCGCTTTACCGGTGTCGAACTCGCTGCGCTCGCGCAGGACCTCAAGCGGAACTGGCCGCTGCGCGGCAGCGTGTCCGGCCGCTGGTCGGTCCAGGCAAACGGGCCGGACTGGCCAGCCATCGCCCACAGCTTGAGCGGCGAAGGCCAGTTCACCCTGCGCCCCGCGCAGTGGACCGGCCTCGCACTGGACGACTTCCTGCGCGCCGTACGGCCCGCACTGAAGGACCGCGGCGCAGCGGAGCGCCGCCATGCTGCGCGCGAGCAACAGGCCTTTGAGGAATTCGGTGCGCACTGCCGCTTTGGCGGTGGCGAGGCCGATTGCAGCGAACTGGCCGGCCGCACACCCTGGGCGCGCATTGGCGGCGGCGGCAAGGTGCTGCTTGCAGATGGCCGGCTGGACTGGCTCGTTCGCACGGCGGTGCAGTCGCAAGGGCCAATTCCGCGCGACCTGATCGGCCTGCGCGGTGTCACGGTGCCGGTGCGGATCAGCGGGGCTTTGCGCGATCCGCGCTACGCCCTGGATTGGCAGGCAGCGCCGCCTCGCCCGGCGCCGTTACGCGCAAAGCCGGTCGAGAAGACACCGGAGGCCGCGCCGGACTCGCCTGCCACGCCGAGCGCTGCCGGCTAGCGGCGGCCGGCCTCAAGCGCTGAACTGCAGGCGCGCGAGGTGGGCGTAGAGCCCGTCCGCCTCGATCAAGGCGGCATGGTCGCCCTGCTCGACGATACGACCATGCTCCATCACGACGATGCGATCGGCCTGCTGCACGGTGGCAAGCCGGTGCGCAATCACCAGCGTCGTGCGACCGCGCATCAAGTGCGTCAGTGCGGCCTGCACCATGCGTTCACTTTCGGCATCGAGCGCCGAGGTTGCTTCATCGAGCAGCAGGATCGGGCGATCGGCGAGGATCGCACGGGCAATCGCAATGCGCTGGCGCTGCCCGCCGGAGAGCTTCACACCGCGCTCGCCGAGATCTGTGTCGTAGCCCTGCGGCAACTCGCGCACAAAGCCGTCGGCATAGGCCGCCACGCAAGCCGCCTGCACCTCCGCGAGCGAGGCATCCGGCCGCGCGTAGCGCACGTTTTCGAGCACGCTTGCAGCAAAGATCACCGCCTCCTGCGGGACCAGCGCGATGCGCGCGCGAACCGCGAGCGGATCCGCCGCATCCAGCGCAACACCGTCGATCGTGATGCGGCCAGCCTGCGGATCGTAAAAGCGGAGCAGGAGCTGAAAAACAGTGGTCTTGCCTGCGCCGGAGGGGCCGACGAGCGCCACGGTTTCGCCCGGCGACACCTTCAGATTGAAGTCATCGAGCGCCGCCGTATCAGGGCGTGTCGGGTAACGGAAAGCCACCGCCTCGAAGCTGACTTCGCCGCGCGCCGGCGGCAGTGGCACCGGGTTGGCGGGCGGCGCCACATCTGGCGCAGTGGCGAGCAGTTCCATCAATCTTTCGGTCGCGCCACGCGCGCGCTGCAGATCGCCCCACACCTCTGACAGTGCGCCAACGCTGCCCGCGACCATGGCCGCGTAAAACACGAAGGCCGACAGTTCGCCACCGCTGAGCCGGCCCGCCAGCACATCGTGGCCGCCGATCCACAGGATGAACGCGATGGCGCCGAAGACCAGCACCATCACGGCCACGATCAAGGCCGAACGCGCCGCAATGCGGCGCCGCGCAGTGGAGAATCCACGTTCGACCCGCGCGCCGAAATCGGCCCGATCAGCCGTTTCGTGGCCATAGGCCTGGACGATTCGGATCTCGTGAATCGTCTCGTCGATGCGGTTGCCGAGATCGGCGACACGGTCCTGACTTTCGCGCGCCAGCGTGCGAACGCGGCGGCCAAACAGCACGATAGGCGCCACCACCAGCGGCACGCCGGCGATCACCAGCAGCGTGAGCTTGGTGCTGGTCGTGAACAGCATCACCAGGCCGCCGATCAGCAGCAGCGCATTGCGCAACGCAATCGACACGCTGGAACCGATCACGTTCTCAAGTTGGGTGGTGTCGGAAGTCAGTCGCGAGATCACATCGCCCGTGCGACCGCTCTCGAACCACGAGGGCGGCAGGCTCAGCAGATGATCGAACACCTTGCGGCGCAGATCGGCGGTGACGCGCTCACCGAGCCAGCTGACGTTGTAGAAGCGCAGCCAGGTCGCCGCAGCGAGCAGCGCAATCACCCCGAACATGGCGGCCAACGCGCGATCCAGCCAGGCCGGATCGCCGGCCGAAAAGCCGCGGTCGATCACGGCGCGCAAGCCCTGCCCAACACCCAGCATTGCACTCGCCGCAAGCACCAGCGCGATCGCCGCCACTGCGATGCGTGCGCGGTAGGGGCGCAAGAGGTCGATCAGGATGCTGCGGACGGTGGGCGGATTAGGCATGACAAGACCCTGCATGACGGCGACAGCCGCATGCTCTCACGTCAGCGCCCGATAGCGCGCGCGCTGCGCCTGCGTTCAGAACCGCAGGCGGGTACCGAAGGTAAGGCTGCCCTGGTCGATCAGGTCGAAACCCGGCGCACGGTCCTCGCGGTGCAGGCGGTAGGCGGCCGAGATGGACCAGGCCGGACTGAAATCGTAGGAGAGCCGCATGCCGGCATCGACACCCCGCCCCTGCGTACCCCCCAACGCATCCACGTCGCCCGCAAGGCGGAAGCTGCGCCAGAAACGGTACTCACCAAATGCATGCAGCAGGGGCACGTAGCCGCTTTGCGCGAGCAGCGGTGCGGTCAGCGGCGTTGTCTCCCATGCGCTCACACCGAGGCCTGCATGCCAGCCCGGTTGGTCCAGCAACGCGTAGCGCAGGCTGGTTCGGCCCGGTGTCGGCAGGTCGCCATCATCCGCGCCGGGTCGCAAGAGCCGGGCGAAATCCATCTCCGGTGCAGCGATACCGAAGCTGCTGCCGGTGACTCGCAAGCCGTCCGCCAGCGTCGGCGGCGTCAGAACAACGAGGGGCAGGAGCAAAGCCCCATGTGCAAAGACTGCTCCGATCCCGATACCACGCATGACGCAAGCCCCTCCCGGTCTGCACCCACGCCGCGGCGTGACTGGTGCCGCGCCGCGCGAGTTTTCATTATGGACGCTGCTGCGCCGATCGCTAGACTCGCAGCATTCTCATGCCGGAGTCATCATGAGCCTTGCCTGTGTCACCAGCCGCGCGCTCGATGGCATTGCTGCGCCGGAAGTGGTCGCGGAGGTCCATCTTGCGAACGGCCTGCCGGGCTTTTCGCTGGTCGGTCTGCCCGAAGCGGAAGTCCGCGAATCGCGCGACCGGGTGCGTGCCGCATTGCAGACCTGCCAGTTTGAATTTCCTCAACGCCGCATCACCGCCAACCTCGCACCGGCCGATCTGCCGAAGGAAGGTGGGCGTTTTGACCTGCCGATCGCGCTCGGCATCCTCGCGGCCTCTGGCCAGATCCGTAGCGGCGCGCTGGACGGCATCGAATTCGCGGGTGAGCTGTCGCTCGACGGCCGGCTGCGCCCGGTGCGTGGCGCGCTGGCAATGGCACTGGCCGCCAGCCGCGCCGGCCGACGGCTCGTACTGCCGGCCGACAACGCCGGCGAAGCAGCGCTGGTTGCCGGCGCGAGCGTCTTTTCGGCGCGTAGCCTGCTCGAAGTGGTGGCGCACCTGAACGGCCAACACGAGCTCGACCCGGTGGCAACCATTTCCGGCGCGCAAACCGCCCCCGCGTACCCTGATCTCGCCGATGTCCGCGGCCAGCAGACTGCCAAGCGGGCGCTGGAGATCGCCGCCGCAGGGCGCCATTCGCTACTGATGTACGGGCCGCCGGGCAGCGGAAAGTCGATGCTCGCGCAACGCCTGCCGGGCATCCTGCCTCCGATGAACGAGGTCGAAGCGCTTGAAGCGGCGGCAGTGCAATCGATTGATGGCGGCTTCGATCCCGCACGCTGGGCGGTGCGCCCGGTGCGCGCGCCACATCACTCGGCATCGGCTGCCGCGCTGGTTGGCGGCGGTGCGAGTCCGCGACCGGGCGAAATTTCGCTCGCCCACCACGGCGTCTTGTTCCTCGACGAACTACCCGAGTTCGACCGGCGCGTGCTGGAGAGCCTGCGCGAGCCACTCGAAACGGGCCACATCACCGTTTCGCGCGCGGCCCGCCGCGCTGACTTCCCAGCACGCTTCCAGCTGGTTGCGGCGATGAACCCCTGCCCCTGCGGCCACCACGGCAGCAACACTGGCCGCTGCCGCTGCACGCCGGACCAGGTGGCACGCTACCGGGGCCGACTCTCCGGGCCACTGTTGGACCGCATCGACATGGTGCTGGAAGTAGCCGCCGTACCCGCCACCGAACTGCGCGCCACGGCGCCCGGCGAGGCCAGCGTCGCGGTGAGGCAGCGCGTAGTCGCGGCTGACGCGGTGCAACGGGCACGCCAGGGCACACCGAATTCGGCGCTTGATGCCCCCGGTGTCGAGCGGCACTGCAATCCGGACGAGGCCGGCTCGCGCCTGCTCGCCAGCGCGATCGCGCACCTTGGCCTTTCGGCACGGGGCACCCATCGGCTGCTGCGCGTCGCGCGCACGATCGCCGACCTGGCCGGCTGCGATACTGTGGGTGCGGGCCACGTTGCGGAAGCGATACAGCTCCGCCGCAGCCTGCCGATGCCCGCGTAACAAGCGCCTGCTATCCTTGCCCCCTGACCATCGAATCGCCTGAAAAGCCATGGACACCTCCAGCCTATCCAACCGAGACCAGAAGGTACGCAGCGTGCGCAAATGGGCCTTGATCGTGTTGCTCGCCATTGTCGGCGGCACCGTGCTCTACACCGTGGCCGTACTCAACTTCGCCTACTCGAGCGGCGAGCGTGCCGGGTATGTACTCAAGCTCTCTCGCAAGGGCTGGGTCTGCAAGACCTGGGAAGGCGAATTGCAGATGCTGGCCATCCCCGGCGCGCTGCCGGAGAAGTTCCACTTCACCGTTCCCGACGAGAAAGTGGCGGAGCAGATCAACCAGGTCTTGGGCAAGCAGGTCACGCTGCACTACGACGAGCACGTGGGCATTCCATCCACCTGCTTCGGTGACACCGGCTACTACGTGACTGGGGTCGAAGCGATCCGTTAATCGACGCGGGTCGCCAGCGCGTCCAGCACCGCGGCTGCCCCAGCGGCCGCGTCCAACCGCGCGGCAATCACGCCTCCCGGGCCGAGGATGGCGGCGCCGCGCTCCCCAGCGACGATGCCGGCGTGGCGCGACCAAAGCCCGAAAAGATCTTCCGCCATCGGCAAGCGTTGATCAGGCCGCAACCCGCGCGTCATCAAACGCTGGCCGAGTTCGCCAAACGGCGTCACGGCAACCAGGTCGGCGCCCAACGTGCGGAACTCAGCCGCGAGACGTGCGAAGGCGCGCAGATCCTGCCGTGCCAGAGCGACGTCATTTCCGAGAAAAATCAGCACTCGCCACGCGAGATCGTGACCCGCGAGCGCAGCAGGCGCCGCTGGCAACGGAAGCGATTCGTTCGGTGCGTTCATTGTCGCGCGGCCTCCCTCGTCCGATTGGCCGTACTCAATGGCATGACGCTGCGCCGCACGATCGACCGCGGCCGAGCGGCACGCCGATTCGCCCCGACGCGCGCACGGCGCGACATCGCCAAAACCCGCATGGATATTGGGCGACGATCGCACAAATATGCCATTCGCCTAACAAGAATCATTGCCGAATCATCGCACGCGAGGGGGGCGATGGTCCAACCGGAATGACTTACGAAATGTAAGCTGACGCAGTGCAACAGAACATGCCACAATCCTCGCCGCCGCATCCCCCCACTGTGGCTGGAGAGTGTGTGATGACGCTGTGCATCGGGCTCTACCTGTTCGACGAGGTCGAGATTCTCGATTTCGCCGGTCCGCTTGAGGTGTTCTCCACAGCCAGTCGCGTATTTGCGCGGCTGCATCCCGGCGCCCCGCCCCCCTTCTGCACCGCACTGATCGGCCGTGAACCCAGCATCCGCGCACGCGGCGGACTGCGTGTGACCTTGCCTCATCGCATCGACGACCATCCGCCGCTGGACCTTCTACTGGTGCCGGGTGGGGTGGTCGACGCCGAACTGGAACGCCCGGAAGTGGTCACCTGGATCGGTGCCCAGGCCGCTCGCAACGGCCGCATCGCATCGGTGTGCACCGGCGCTTTCCTGCTCGGCGAGGCCGGCCTGCTCGATCGTCGTCGCTGCACCACGCATTGGGAAGATGTCGCCGCGCTGCGTAGCCGCTATCCCAACGCTCACGTGGTCACCGACTCGCGCTTTGTCGACGACGGGCCGATCATCACCTCGGCCGGCATTTCCGCCGGGCTGGACATGAGCCTCTACCTCGTCGCACGCCTTGCCGACCGCTCGCTCGCCGTGCGCACCGCAAGGCAGATGGACTACGCCTGGCAAGGGTCGCCCGAGAGCGGGACGCAGTAAATCGCCGCGCGCAGCACCGGCGGTAGAATCCGCCGATGACTGCAGAACGCCCCGACCAGCTCCCGCCCCCTTCGCCCGACGCGCTCGCCGCCAGCGGTGCGTTGCTCGAACGCATCCACAGCGCCATCGACAACGCAGGCGGCTGGATTCCGTTTTCCGACTACATGGCGCTAGCGCTCTACAGCCCCGGGCTCGGCTACTACAGCGGCGGCGCGCGAAAGTTCGGCCCCGGCGGCGACTTCATCACCGCGCCAGAACTCACACCGCTGTTCGGCCAGGCGCTCGCCACCCAGATCGCGGACATCCTCCGGCAGACCGCCTCGCAAGTACTCGAAGTCGGTGCAGGAACCGGCCTGCTCGCGGCCGACCTGCTCGCCGCACTGGCAGAGCTGGGGCAACTTCCCGATCGATACCGGATACTTGAGGTCTCGGGTGAACTGCGTGCTCGTCAGCAGGAAACCCTGCAGCAGAAAGTGCCGAAACTGGCCGAACGGGTCGAATGGATCGACACACTTCCTGACAACTTTGATGGCGTCGTGATCGCCAACGAAGTACTCGACGTGATGCCGGTGGAACTCGCCGTATGGCGCGATGGCGGCATCTTCCAGCGCGGCGTTGCCTGGCAGGATGGGCTTCGCTGGGCCGACCGCCCTGCCACCGGCGAACTCGCGCGGGCTGCGGCCGCCCTGCCGGCGCCGATGCCGACTGCTGGAGAGTACGTCAGCGAAGTCTGCCTCGCCTCTCGCGCCTGGGTCGCCGAATGGGCGCGCCGGCTGACGCGCGGTGTGATGCTGCTGGTCGACTACGGCTATCCGCAGCGCGAGTATTACCTCGCCTCTCGCAGCACCGGCACATTGATCTGCTACTACCGCCACCGCGCCCACCCCGACCCCTTCCTGTGGCCGGGGCTGACTGACATCACCAGCTTCGTCGACTTCACCGCCACGGCGGATGCCGCGTACGACGCCGGCCTTGATGTGCTGGGCTACATCGATCAGGGCGCATTCCTGCTCAACTGCGGCCTGCTCGATCGCGTTGCCGCACGCGGCCCGACCGAGAACGCCGACTACATCCGCGCCGCGCGCGCCGCCCAGCGCTTGATCGCGCCGCATGAAATGGGCGAACTCTTCAAGGTGCTGGCAATCGGGCGCGGCATTGCAGAGCCGCTCCGCGGCTTCATGCGCGGCGACCGCCTGCATGCACTCTGAGCCTGCACAACCGCTGGCGGGCCCGCCCCCGCCACTGCTGACGCACAACGGGGCGCCTAACTTCGGCGCCTGGGCGGGGCGCATGCCGAGCGTGGACTGGCATCCGCTCCGGCTGCCGAGACGCCCCGGCTGGTTTGACTTGCACCTGCGGCACAAGCGCTGGCAGTACATCGCCCTCGCTCACCCGGACGTCTTCGTCGGTATCGCTACGGTGGATCTGGGTTGGGCCGCCCACGGCTTCGCGTATGCCTTCCTGCGCGGGCCACGGCAACTGCTATCGATTGCGCGGGACGGTCTGCCGGGGGCGGCCTCAGTCGGGGGCCCGCTTGCAAACGCCAGCGCGCGCCTGCCGGGCCTGCGCATCGACATGCGCTTGGCGGGCGACGCGATCGACGTTGCAGTGCGCAGTCGCGACATCGAACTCGACGCTTCGCTGGATCTGCGCACAATGCCGGCGCCGGCCTGCATCGTCGCACCCGCCAACTTGCTTGCCCATTGCACCCACAAGACCGGTGCGATCGCTGCGACCGGCGAACTCAGGGCTGGCACAAGGAAGCTGGACTTGAATGGCTGCCACGCGAGCATCGATCACTCGGATGGCTTGCTCGCCCACAAGACTCGCTGGAACTGGGCTTCAGCCCATGCCGATGGCCTCGGGTTCAACCTGCAGGCGGGCTATATGGGGGATGCGGAGAACGTCGTCTGGCTTGGCGGAATGCCCTACAAGCTCGGCCCGGTGGAGTTTGACTACCGCGCCGCCGACCCGCTCGCGCCGTGGCGGATCCACTCAAGCTGTGGCAACACGCGGCTCAGCTTTCAGCCGGAAGGGCTGCACCGGGGCAACAAGAACTTCGGCATCGTCGCGAGCCGTTTCGTGCAGGCAATCGGCTGCTTTTCGGGGCATATCGGTGTGCCCGGCGTGGCACGCGTGGACCTCAGTGGCCTGCTGGGCGTGACCGAAGATCACGCCTCACGCTGGTAAGGCAAACGCGGTAAAAGGATCAGGCGCGGAAGGCTGCAACGCGCGCGCTTTCGTCCGCGTCAAGCAGCCGCGGTTTGCCGCTCGCAGCATCGGCCAAGGTATAGACAAGCGTGATCCGCACCGACGGCCGGGGGTCGGCCGCTTCGGCCAGATACGCCACCACGCGCACGCCAGCGCGGCTCGCCTCCTGAATCGACCAAGCGAGTACCGGCTCGACCCCTTCGGGCAAGCTGCGCTCGACCTGCACCTGCAGATCGCCAAGGCGAAAGCGGTGCGGTGCCACGGCAGCGTGCAGCGGCGCCAGTGCGGCTTCGACCGGCGCCAGCAAGGCACTGCCTTCGCCGAACAGCGCGGCGCTCACCTCGGGTACGCACCGCGCCGCGTCGCGCGCCGCTTCATTCCTGGCTGCGATAGATCTGCCGCAGGAAATCGTCCGGATCGCCGGGCGGTGTGTCGCGCACACGTTGCGCGGCGTGCACCGGCTGCAAACCGAGCTGCTCCACGAGTGCCTGCGGCAGGCCGCTGGCGTTGAGGACTTCTTCTGCGAATTGCCCGAATTCGTCGAGCAGCCTGCCTGTTGCCATATCCATGATCATCACCGTCTCGCCCTCTGTCTGGGTCGCCCCCAACCCATGTCCGCTTGGCAATGCCACCGGACACACCCCTCGTAGCGGGCTCTTTCATTGAGCCCTTAATTGCAGTGAACGTTCAAACCCCGAAAAAGTTGAGGTCTGATGTTGCATCGACGCGATTTTTTTCACGAAGTTCCACAGTCGATGCGCCTGCAAGCCAATAGTGACCGCATCTGTAGGGCTAACGGGCGATGTTGCGAGAAAGCGACAAGGGGGAAAACAGCGCCTTCCCGAGGCGCTGCGAAGGTGGTCAGATAGGCAAGTTTTCAAGCCACGCGGCGAGCGGATCGGCGGCAGCACGCCAGCCTGCTTCCAGCATCATGCCGTGGCCGATGCCGGGAACGATCAGGGGTTCAACACCCCACTGGCTGGCGGTTTGGCGTACGCCGGCCACCGGAATCAATGCGTCTTCCGCCGCCCCCATCACCAGCACATGCGCACAATTGCGCCGGCTCGGATGCGGCAGCGCAAAGCCCAGCATGTCCCAGATCGCACGCTGCGATTCACCATGCATCTGCAGGAAGTAGCGCTCCAGCAATTCGGTCGGCAAGGGCTGATGGAACATCGCTTCGACCAGTGCGCGCGGACCAATGTTGCCGCCCCCGGCAAGGCGGTTCAGGTCGAACAGCAGGCCCGGCCGACGGATCGCCAACCCAAGCGCGGACGACCACATGCCGCCGGGGGGCACCGCGCACATCAGCGCGGCGGCCGGCGCCGGCTGCGTTTCAAGCAGCTTCTGCACGACGAAACCACCCATCGAGTGGCCTATCAGCACAGGCGACGCTGGCAGGGTTGCAATGGCTTCCCGCAGATCGCGCACATAGTCGTCGATTGACAACGCATCGAGATACTCGCGCCCGGGGCTGCCACCGTGGCCAGACAGCGACACCGCGTGCGCGGCCCAACCGCGTTCTGCGAAGTACGGCAGGAAATGCTCCTGCCAGCACCACGCGCCCGCGTGGGCGCCATGTACGAAGAGCAGTGGTGATCTTTCGCCGTTGGCGCCCGTGGCCGGCAAGGCGCTAAGGATTTCGAGCGAGGCCGGTGCGCGCACGTTCATGCCGGCACCTTCATGCCACGCTGCACTGCCGGGCGTTCCGCAATGCGGGCATGCCAGGCCTGCACCTTGGGATAGTCCGCCAGATCGATCTGCTGGTAGTCGTGACGATCGATCCATGGAAACGCGGCGATGTCGGCAATCGTGTAGGTATCGGCCGCCAGCCATTCATGCTGCGTCAAACGGCCCTCCAGCACGCCATAAAGCCGCCGCGCTTCATCCGAGTAGCGCTTCATCGCGTAGGGCACAGCCTCCGGCGCGAAACGCAGGAAATGGTGCGCCTGGCCCAACATCGGCCCCAGTCCGCCCATCTGGAACATCAACCACTGCAACGCCTCGAAGCGGCCCCTATCGTCGGCCGGCAGCAGCCGACCTGTCTTGGCTGCGAGATACACCAGGATCGCGCCGGACTCGAACAGCGTGATGGGCTGGCCGTCCGGGCCCTCATCGTCGACCAGCACCGGAATCTTGTTGTTCGGGTTCATGGCCAGAAACGCCGGATAAAATTGGTCGCCACGGCTGATGTCGATCGGCTTGACCGAGTAGCGCAGCCCGCACTCTTCCAGCATGATCGAGACCTTTCGGCCGTTTGGCGTTGCCCAGGTATACAGCGTGATCATTCCCGTCTCCGATGTTGCACGTGCACATCATCCCACTCTTCCGTACGGCGCGGTATCGCCCGGGCGACGGAGTGATCGATGATCAAATGGCTGTTGGTGATCGTGCTGCTGGCTCTGGCTTCGGGGATATTCGACAGCTGGCTGCGCGCGCGCTTTCCGCGCGGCTTGCCGGGCGATCTGCGCTTGCGCCTGGGCGGCCGCGAAATCCGTATCGCACTGGGCATGACCGTGTTGCTATCGATACTGGCGACGCTACTCCTGAGGCGGCTTTGAGAACCAGCGCCGTCGCGATCGTGCTGGCTCTGCACGCGGCCCTTGCATCAGCCGCACTAAACTGCCCTGGCGTGCTCGAGAGCCAGCAAAGCCTTGCGGCAACACCGGACGGCTGGTCGTTGGTGCCGCTTCGACAGCCGCAGCGCCTGGCCGCGATTTCGCTCTTTGATGGGCCACCCTCCGAGGGCGCCGAGCTCAAACCTGAAATCAGCCATGGTGGGCAGCGGCAGGTATGGCGCTTTGATACCGCGGCGCCACGAGGCATCTGGCTCGGCTGCCGCTACGACGGCAGCCGACTGATGCTGACGCGCAGGATCGAGCCCGCACCCAGGATTTGCGAACTGATCACGGGCGGGCGGGTGCTCGCCGGCGCAGAGCCGTCGCCGCTCAACTTCAACTGCCGCTGAACGGCTTCGCCGACGCCGGATTCGCCGCCGATCGGGGTGCTCGCGCTAAAATCGCGGTCTTTCCATCCTAGGTCGCGCCATGTCCCGTCCCCGCAACGATACTTTTCTGCGCGCTTTGCTGCGCCAGCCCACGGACTACACGCCGACCTGGCTGATGCGGCAAGCCGGGCGCTACCTGCCGGAATACTGTGAGACTCGTCGCCGCGCCGGTAACTTCCTTGCGCTGTGCAAGAGCCCGCAGCTCGCCTGCGAAGTCACGCTGCAGCCGCTGACCCGCTTCACGCTCGACGCCGCGATCCTGTTCTCCGACATCCTCACCGTGCCCGACGCGATGGGGTTGGGCCTGTACTTTGCCGAAGGCGAAGGCCCGCGTTTCGAGCGCCCGCTGCGCGAGGAATGGGCGATCCGTGACCTCACGGTGCCGGATCCGCACGACAAGCTGCGCTATGTGATCGACGCCGTCGCCGAGATCCGCCGCGCGCTCGACAACTCGGTACCGCTGATCGGTTTTTCGGGCAGCCCTTTCACGCTGGCCTGCTATATGGTCGAAGGCAGCGGATCGAGCGACTACCGTCATCTGAAGGGCATGCTGTACGCACGCCCCGATCTGCTGCACCACATCCTCGGCGTGACCGCCGATGCGGTGACGCAGTACCTCAACGCGCAGATCGAAGCCGGCGCCCAGGCCGTGCAGATCTTCGACACCTGGGGTGGCACGCTCACGCCGCATGCCTACCGCGAATTCTCGCTCGCCTACATGCAACGCGTCATCGCCGGCCTCAAGCGCGAGCACGACGGCGAACGCGTGCCGGTGATCGTATTCACCAAGGGCGGTGGCCAGTGGCTGGAAGACATCGCCGCGATTGGCTGCGATGCGGTCGGACTGGACTGGACGACCGACATCGCGCAGGCGCGCGCACGCGTTGGTGACAAGGTGGCGCTGCAGGGCAACCTCGATCCGTCTGCGCTGTTTGGCTCGCCGGAATCAGTGTCGGCCGAAGCGCGCCGCGTACTCGACGCCTTCGGCAACCACCCGGGTCATGTCTTCAACCTGGGGCACGGCATTTCGCAGTTCACCAACCCGGACAATGTGACTGCCCTGGTGGAAACCGTGCGCTCGCACAGCCGCGCCATCCGCAGCGCCTGAACGGCCTGCAGCAAAAGAAAAGGGCCGCGTTGCGGCCCTTTTTCGTTCCGGCGGCGTCAGCGTCAGCCTTCGCGCACTTCGAAGGCCACCAGTTCACCCTGACTGTCTTCCTCGCAGGAGAAACCACAGCCAACCTTGCCGGTTGCCGGCAGCGCGCACTCCTCGCGCTTGAGCATGATCTCAGCCTCGTCGTCCGGCGCCACGAAGGTGCCGTTCGAGCTTTGGTCGATCAGGAAGAAGCGGCCACTGCGCCATTCGATGCGGGCATGGTGACGCGACGCGCGGCGGTCAAGCACGACGATGTCATTGCCTTCTTCACGCCCCATCAACAGGATCGGACGCGCCTCAGTGACGATGTGTGCGACACCGCGGTGACGCAGCACCAGCCGTGTGCGCGACAGGCCCGGTTCGCTGTGCGGGCCGGTCGCCGTCATGGCGGACTCGGGGCCATCCTGCATGAAGAGTTCGAACAGCGGGACCTCAACGCCTTCGTGGCGGAAGCCACGATCAAGGACAGCCGACGCGAGCGGACGCACGCCTTCGGTGAGATGCAGCGCAAGTTCGCCCGTCAGCAGGACCTGACCCGGCTGGGCGGCATCGGCAAGGCGGCCTGCCAGATCGACGGCGGAGCCGGCCGGCTCGTCACCGGCACGCAGCTCACCGCAGTGCAGCCCGATCTTGAGGCCTAGGTTGATGCCGGAAACCGGCGGCAGGCGACGCACCTTTTCCTGCATGTCGGCCGCAGCCTGCACCGCATCGTCAGCCTTCTTGAACACCGCAATCAGGCGATGCGCACGATCGAGCAGCGCCTTGCCATGGTGGGCATCCACCGAGCGCATGATGCGGTTGCGGCCCCGGTCGAGCGCGCGCTGGGCCTCTGCCTGCCCGAGCTTGTCGGCAAGCTTCTGATTGCCGAGGATTTCGGCAAACAGCACGCAATTGAAATCGGTCCGGTTCGACATCTGGTCACGTCCCGCGGAAAACGGATGCATTCGGAATCAACATTTACGGCTCACGAGCATAGAGCCTGAAGCCTCTTCTGCGCCAGCCACCGCGTCACGGTCAACACGAACGATGCTCGCAATACCCACTGCAGCTTCCTGTTGCGGCAAATCAGGGGCATCAAAGGCAACGTCACCCTCTGCAAGCGGCTGACCCTTCTGCAGGCCCTTGAAGTCGAACAGCCGCTGATCCTGCAGGTGTGACGGCACCACGTTGGCGAGCGCTGTCGTGAGCGACTGGATGCGCCCCGGATAACGCTGCTCCCACTCCTGCAGCATAGCCTTGACATGCTTGCGCTGCAGGTTCTCCTGCGAACCACACAGGTTGCAAGGAATGATCGGAAACTCCATCGCACGCGCGAAGCGCGACAGGTCGCGTTCGTTGCAGTACGCGAGCGGGCGGATCACGATGTGCTGGCCATCGTCACTGGTTAGCTTGGGCGGCATCGACTTGATGCGGCCGCCGAAGAACATGTTCAGGAACAGCGTTTCGAGCATGTCATCGCGGTGGTGGCCCAGCGCGATCTTGGTCGCACCCAGTTCGCGCGCGACGCGGTAGATGATGCCGCGGCGCAGCCGCGAGCACAGCGAGCAGGTGGTCTTGCCCTCGGGAATCTTGTCCTTGACGATCGAGTAGGTGTCTTCCGTGATGATGCGGTACTCGATGCCCAGCTTCTCGAAATACGCCGGCAGCACCTCGGCCGGGAAACCTGGCTGCTTCTGGTCGAGGTTCATCGCGATGATGCGGAAGTTGATCGGTGCGCGCTCGCGCAACGACAGCAGCAGCGACAGCAGCGAGTAGGAATCCTTGCCGCCTGAGCAGCAGACCATCACGACATCGCCATCCTCGATCATGTTGAAGTCGCCGATGGCGCGGCCGACCTGGCGCTCCAGATGCTTCTTGAGGCGCAGGAAAGTATTCGAAACGTAAGTTTCACCTTGCTCGGGCAAGGCGGAGATGGCGTCCACGGGCGTTCTGCGGGGGGTCAGGGTAACGCGTGATTATAGCTGGGGGCCCGGGGCTTTCGGAGCGCCCATTGCAGCGCAATATGGGCGTCGATACATCGCACGGCAAAAACCGACCAAGCCATTGATAAATCAATACTTAATTGGCTCCATCGCGATGGCTTGAAATGGAAGAGCGGTGCTTTGAGCCGGTCTTCAATCGCATGGCATGGGAAATCGTCCCGTTCGCAGCGTTGAAGGGGCCCCGCCGACCCCAGCTTCCCTACCTAATTTGGCGATTACGACGTTCAGAGCCGGGCGGAACGACCGCCGTCGACGGCAAGAATCTGGCCGGTGACGTACGGTGCGTCGAGCATCAGAAAGCGCACCGCGCCGGCGATATCCTGCGGCGACCCCACGCGCTGCAGCAGGGTGTGCCGAACGATCGCCTCACGCTCGTCGGGTGGGAACTGGCCATCCTCCGGCCACTCGATCGCACCCGGCGACACGCCATTGACCCGCACCCGCGGCGCCAGCTCGATCGCCAGTGCCCGCGTGAGACCCAGCAGACCCGCCTTGGCAGCCGAGTAGGCCGGGTAGCCGGCGAGCGGCCGCTCGGCATGGATATCGACAATGTTCACGATCGCGCCACCGGCCTCGCGCAAGGCGGGCGCCGCCGCCTGTGACAGGAACAAGGGCGCGCGCAGGTTGGAACCGGACAGGTCTTCCCACTGTGCGGCAGTCAGGGTGCCAACGGGCGTGGGGAAGAAGCTGGACGCGTTGTTCACCAGACCATCGAGTCGCCCGAAACGCGTCGTGACGCCTGAAACAAGGCCGGGCAGCGCATCGAGGTCGAGCAGATCAGCCTGCAGCACCAGCGTCGTGCCCGGCCGCGCCGCTTCGAGCGAAGCGGCCAGTGCATCGGCCTCGCTGCGGGATCCGCGGCAGTGGATTGCAATGCTGCAGCCGGCGGCATGCAGGGTGGCCGCGATGCAGGCCCCCACGCGGCGCGCGGCGCCGGTAATGAGGATCACTCTTTCAGCATGGGCCATGGGTGGATCTCGTCAGTCGGTTGTCGCATCGGTCGGGCTTGTGCTGACACAGGCCCACGCTTCCCACAGCAGCTGCGGGTCGTCGGCGCGCAGGCGCTGCGGGTCGGACAGCAGCCGGCGAAAGCCGCGCGCACCGGGCAAGCCGTTCGCCAGCCCCAGCACATGGCGCACGATCGCACGCACCGTGGTCCCCTGCGCCTTCTCGCGCTCGCAGTAGCTGACCAGCGCGGCGATCACATGTTCCCGCGACGGCGCCCATTCCGGCGCAAACAGGGCGCGCTCCCATTCTGTGAGCGCCCAGGGGTTCTGGTAGGCCTCGCGCCCGATCATCACGCCATCGACATGCTCGAGCTGGACTTCGATCTGCTCGGTGCTGGCGAGCCCACCGTTCACGAGGATCTCGAACTGCGGGAATTCCTGCTTCAGGCGATGTGCAAACTCGTAGCGCAGCGGCGGAATCTCGCGGTTTTCCTTCGGTGACAAGCCTTTGAGCCACGCATTGCGGGCATGCACGATGAAGGTGGTGACACCTGCCTCGGCGACCGTGCCGACGAAGTCGCGCACAAAGCTGTAGTCCTCGATCCGGTCGATGCCGATGCGATGCTTTACCGTGACCGGGATCGACACGACGTCGCGCATCGCGCGGCAGCCATCGCGCACCAGCGCGGGTTCGGCCATCAGGCAGGCGCCGAAAGCACCGTTCTGCACCCGTTCCGAGGGGCAGCCGCAGTTCAGGTTGATCTCGTCGTAGCCCCACGCCTCGCCGAGTTTCGCGGCATGTGCCAGCGCGGCCGGGTCGGAGCCGCCCAGTTGCAGCGCAACCGGGTGCTCCTCGCCATGAAAGCGCAGATGGCGTTCGACATCGCCATACTGCAGCGCGCCGGTCGTCACCATCTCGGTGTACAGCCAGGCGTGCGGCGCCAGCAGGCGGTGGAAGTAGCGGCAGTGCCGATCGGTCCAGTCGAGCATCGGCGCGACGGAGAGGCGGCGGGGCGGCAGCGGTTTTGCAGCGTGAGTCATCCGCCCGATTCTAGCGGATCGCCGCCACCGCCCCGCCCGCTTGCGCTACAGGCGCACCAGCGTGCGCCGGGCCGCCGGCGTGTAGCGCGCCAGCCAGGTGTAGACCGACTCCACCGTCACCGTATCGATCTGGCCCGCCATACGGCGGTCAAAGGGTTGGTCATCGAATGCCACGTTGGCGCGGAACATGCGCGCGCCCAGGCGGGTGGCAGCGTCGATCTTCAGCGTGGTCGGCTGATAGCCGGCCTGCCGCAACCAGCGCTGCGCCTCCGGGCGGCCGGTAAACGGCCCGCCCTCGGCGTCCGCCAGCACTTCGATCGCCCACTGGTTGGAGTTCTGGTAGTGCGCGTCGAAGGGATAGGCGAGCATGTTGTAGCGCGCGTCGTGCATCGTCATGTACGCCCCGCTGCGGAAGGCGGCGGCAAGGCGCTGCTGTAGCTCCGGCGGCGGTACCAGGATCAGGCCCTCCCAGCGGAACAGGTCGTCAGCGTAGAAGTTCGCCAGGCCCTCGGCATACAGTGCTGAACTCGCGCTGCCGCACTGATTGAGTTCGTGCAGCACGGTCCAGCGGCCGTCGGGTGAATCGCGCCAGACGTAGCCAAGGTGTGTGTAGCGCAGCCCCCACTTCGACAAGTCCTGCCCCACCCGCGCCAGCAGCACCACTTCCGCGCCACTCTGGTCCAGCGCCTCACGCGTCTTGAGGGCCAGCCCGAAGGCCTTGCGCAGGCTCTCAGGCTCGAGCGAATGTTCGGTGCAAGCCTGGCCCGCCTGCACGCTGGGCGCCGCCAGCAGCGGCAGCAGAAGCAGCCACGCGCGCAGTCGCTTCATTTTGCGGCCTCGGTCAGGCGGGTGTGGTGCAACAGGCTGTTGCCCACTTCATTCGGCACAAAGGCGATCGCCTTGCCCGCGGAGGTCAGCACATAGCCGGCCGCTTCGGTCATCACCTGCACGGTGGTGCCCACGGCGACCGACAACCCACCGGCCGCCTGCCCGGCGAGCTTGACCGAGACCTCCACGCCGCTGCCCAGTTGCTTGAGCACCAGCACCGTCGCCTCGCTGCCACGCTCGATCGCCACCACCGACAACTCACCGCCTGCCGACAACGCCTCGGCGCTGCCGCCCACCACCGCGCCAACGGCCGAAGAGACCGCCGCGGAGGATTGCGCCGATGCTTGCGAGGCATCGCGCGCCGCGAACGCCGGGGTGGCGCCTGCGATCAGCGCGACGAGGATCCCGCCTTGCAGCCAGTTGCGATTTCGAGTCATCACGATTGGACTCCGGAACACGGCACATGCCGTGCGCAGAGTCTAGGCAGCAAGCACCTGTGACCCGTGAGCGACAGGATGTGTGCAGGTGTGTCTTGCCGCAGGCTCGCCGCCACCGGGCGGCCCGCCCGCCGCTGCCGCTCGGCACGCGCCGCGCACACGGGTGAACCGCAGCCAGCGCGTGCGGCCGCGCCGACATCTTTGGCAACCCTTGCTGACAGGCTGGATACGTAAGCAGCGGCTCAGAACGCGAACAACGGCTTGAGCCGGGCCATCACGGCACTTTCGGCGGGCATGAAGACGACGGTGTTCGGATCGCTCTCCAACTCGCGCATGGCCGCATCGACATCGGCCACGATGCGAGGCGGCCGGCCCTTGCCACTGAACACCAAGCGTGCCCACAGCGCCCGCATCTGCACCGGCGAACGCCCCAACAGTCGCGCGTAGAAGGCTTCGCGCGTCCACGGCGGGATATCGAGTTCAAGCGCCTTCAAGGGCGCCTTGCCGCCATCGAGTCGCTCGCCCAGATAGAGCCGGGTGACTTCATCGCGGGTCAGACCGGTGATGGCGCTGGCGTGTCCGGCGACCACCACGACGGCTTCGCCAGGCTCGGCGGCGCGTAGCTGCGCAGGCATGCCCAGCGCGAAGGCCAGCAGGGGGAGAAGGACTAGGGCGCGCCGCATGATCAGAAGATCAGATTCACGGCGAAGCTGATCACGTCACTGTGCTGCCGCCCGGCAGGCAGCGGCTGGGTGAACGTGCCGCGCGCGCCGTCACGCGGCATGACGCGATCAAACTGCGCCTTGAGGGCGAGGTTCAGCGCAAGGTCCCAACGCAGCCCGAGGCTGGCCGTGTCCTGCGAGTAGTTCTGCGCCGCCAGCACCGCACCGACGGTGCGCGCAGCGATCGGATCGACGATGCGCGGGTCGGCATCGACACCGGCGCTGCGCCGTGCGGCGTAGCTCAGGTAAGGCTGCCAGGCGCCGAAGCGGCAACCGGCAGTGAGGTAGGCGGCCACGTCGTCGGCGAGGATTCGCGTATTGCCGGTTCGCGTACCGGCGATTTCGCCAAGCAGCAGCCAGCGCTCGTCCTCATAGCGCAGCCCGATCGTGTGGTAGCCCGCGTTCTTCAAGGTTTCGTAGGCGTAGTCGGCGGCGACGTCCGGGGCACGCTGCTGCAGGGTGGCCAGTACCGCCGCGAGCGCTGGCGATTCCATGTGCGTGTTGCCGTTGAGCCACATGGCACGCAAGGTCCAGTGCGCGTCGTAGCCGGTCAGCGCAATGCCGTAGTAGGTACCGGATGGCGACGAGTTGCGGTTCTGATTGGCGCCGTAGCCGACAAACAACTCGGTCACCATGCTCCAGCTGCCGAGCGCCTGAAGGTTACGCAGGTAGGCGCCGTCGTGATGCTCGCTGTTGCCGACCAGACCGTAGAGCTCACCTGGCGGGCGCACCCATGGCTGCGCGTAACGAACGTTGCGGGTGTCGGAGTACATGAAGAATGGCAGCTGGATTCGCCCGAGCTTCAGCTCGGTGCGGTCGGCCATCTGCCAGCCGAGGTAAGCCCAGTTGAGGACGACCGGTGAGCCGCTGACCGGCGGGTCACGCGCCAGCAGTTGCGCCGTGAAGTTCAGCGAATCCGTCGGTTGGTAGCGCAGCTGCAGGCCCGCGAGGGTGTCGATACGCGGAGAGGGATCGTTGCCGATCGCCGCATCGGCGGTTGGCTGGTATCGGTAGGCCGCGTCGTCAAAACTGGACCGCGCCACCCCAAGGCTGGCGAAGCCGTTGAGCTGCCAATCCGGCTCGCTGGCGTGAGCCGGGCCCATGAACGCCAGCGCAGCCACGATCGCCAACCAGCGAGCCGCGTACGCACACTGCCGCAGCCGCGCGCGGCGACTCCGGGCAATCATTACCTGCGTGGCGGGCGTGCGGATCATGGGCAAGGGGTACGACCTCAATGCTCGCACCAACGGCCCGCCCGCCGCGAACTTGAGGCGCGATGACACAGGCGCGGTGAAATCGCTAGTTGAGGTCCTTGGATTGCCCGTCGACGAATAGCGCAGTGGCCAGCGCCGGCCGCGCGAAGAGGTAGCCCTGGCCGCACTGGCAGCCCAGCTCACGGAGGAATTCGAGCTGGGCTTCGGTTTCGATGCCTTCGGCGGTCATCTCAAGTTCGAGCGTGTGGCTCAGGCCGATGATCGCGCGCGTGATGGCCGCGTCGTTCGCGTCGTGCGGCAGATCGCGCACGAAGGAACGATCAATCTTCAGGCGATCGATCGGCAGATGCTTGAGCAAGGACAGCGACGAGAAACCGGTGCCAAAGTCATCGATCGCAATACGGATGCCGAGCGTCTTGAGTGCCTCGATGACATGCTGGCTGTGCTCGATCTCCTGCAGCACGCTCTCGGTGATCTCGAGTTCGAGCTGCGCGGCCGGAAAACCGGTTTCGGCCAACACACTGCGGACGGTATAGACGAAGTCCTCGGCGCCAAACTGACGCACCGAAACGTTGACCGCAATCTGGCTCGGGGCGTGGCCTTCCGCGAGCCACTTCGCCCCCTGCTCGCAAGCAGTCCGAAGTACCCAGCGGCCAATCGGTTCGATCAGGCCGCATTCCTCGGCGACCGGGATGAATCGGTCGGGCCCGATCAGACCACGCTCGGGATGCCGCCAACGCACCAGTGCCTCGAAGCCGATCACGCGGCGATCATCGAGCGCCACCACCGGCTGGTAGTGCACTTCGAAATGTTGCCGCTCCAGCGCACGGCGCAAGCCCTGCTCGATCGTCATCCGCTCCAGCGCCCGCTCTGCCATATCCGGTGCGTAGAAGCAGTAGCGGTTGCGGCCGCGCGCCTTGGCGTCGTACATCGCGCTGTCCGCCGCGCGGATCAGGAAGTCGGCGTCATCACCATTGGCCGGATAGATCGCGATGCCGATCGAACCGGAAACGACGAGCTGCTCGCCCGCCACGTCGATCGGCGTGGCGATCGCCTGCAGCAGCTTTTCGGCGAGCGCGGCGGCGTCTTCCACGCGGGCGATGTCGGGCGCGATGATGAAGAACTCGTCGCCACCGAGGCGCACCGCGGTATCGCTGCGCCGGGTGGCGCCGCGCAGCCGCATTGCGATCTCCTTGAGCAGCGCATCGCCGATCGCATGGCCCAGCGTGTCGTTGATCGTCTTGAAGCCATCCAGATCAATGAACAGCAGCACCAGGGGCATGCCGCTGCGGCGTGCGCGGTCGATTTCGGTTTCCAGACACTCGCCGAGCAAATGGCGGTTGCCAAGCCCCGTCAGGGCATCGTGGTAAGCAAGGTGATTGAGCTGGGCTTCCGCTTCGCGGATCGCGCTGATGTCGGAGAACGCGAGCACGAACTGCAGCGCAGTACCGGCTTCGTCGCGCACGGCACAGACATGCTCCCAGGCCGGAAACATCGCGCCGCCCTTCTGGCGGCAATTGATCTCACCGTTCCAGTAACCCTGCTCCGAGGCCTCAAGCCGCGCGTAGAAGGAATCGCTGTGACGGCGCGCATGCAGGAACTCGTCCGGGTTACGGCCAATCACCTCGGGCGCGGTGTAACCAGTCAGCGAGCAGAAAGCGGGATTCACCGAGATGATGCTGCGCGTCGCATCCATGATCGCGATGCCTTCCGCTGTCGTGCGAAACACGACGCTGGCCTGGCGCAGCTTCTCCTCCATCTCGCGCCGTTCCGTGACATCGCACAACACGCCGACGAGACGGCAGCCATCGTCCGGCATCGTACGGAAGCTCTTCGCATGCACTTCGACCCAGATGAAGATGCCGTCCTCGCGCCGCATTCGAACGGTGGCATGGATACCATCCTCTGATTCAAACGCGGACATCAGCGCCGCGCGGTCGTCTTCATGCACCTGTTCAAGAAACGCGGCATGCCCCTCGCTGAAGGCGCGCGGCTCATTTCCGAGGATCCGCTTGAAATGGCCGCCGACCTGCATGCAATCCCCCGCGGCATCCCACTCCCACACGCCCAGCTCGGCGGCGTCGACCGCCATGCGCAAGCGCTCTTCCGCACGTTCGGTCGCAAGCTCGGCATTGCGGCGGTTCACTGCCATGCGCACGGTGGCGCGCAGCTCGCGCAATTCGTAGGGTTTCAGGAGGTAGCCGTAGGGCACGCTGGCAGCCGCGCGAGTCAGCGTCTCATCCTCCGCGTATGCAGTGAGGAAGACGACCGGGATGCGCAGGCTTTCATGGATCTGGCGCGCCGCCTCGGTGCCATCCATCGCACCGTCGAGATGGATGTCCATCAAGACCAGGTCGGGGTGATGGCGTTCGGCCTGCCCAACCGCGTCGTCGCCGCGCGCGGCGATACCGGTGACCTCGCAACCCAAGGCTTCAAGGCTGTGCTTGAGGTCGAGCGCAACGATTCGCTCGTCCTCGACGATCTGCACGCGGATACCCTTCATGTTGCCTCCTTGTCGGCCGGGAATACGATCTCAAAGCGCGTCCCGGTGTCGCGGTGGAGAATGAAGTGACCCTGTAGCTGGTCGACCAGCAACGGCAGCAACTGGAAACCGATCGTGACCACTTCACCCGGCTGCACCGCTGGCGGCAGGCCCACGCCATCGTCGGCGACGATGATCCGGCCGGCGCCGTCGGCATCGCGCTGCAACGCGATCAGCACCTCACCGCTGCGACCATCCGGAAAGGCATGCTTGATCGCGTTGGTGACCAGCTCGTTGACCACCAGCCCGCACGGCACCGCGCGCTGCAGATCAAGCACCACACGCGCACTGCATTCGAGCCGCAGACGCAGCCCCGCGCGACCACGTGCCATCGAGTCACGCAACAAGGCCACGAGCCGCTCAAGATAGGTCCCGAGATCGACCTCGCTGAAATCCCGCCGCTCGTAGAGCAGCTGATGAATCAGCGCCATCGCGCGGACGCGCCGCTGACTCTCTGCGAGCAAGGCCTGCGCCTCCGGGGTGGCGCTTCGGGTTTGCAGGTTGAGTAGGCTCGACACCACCTGCAGGTTGTTCTTGACCCTGTGGTGTACCTCGTCCAGCAAGGCGGTCTTCTCCGCCAGCGCGCGTTCGATCTGCGCCTGCGCAGCCTTGCGTGCGGTGACGTCCGCGATCGAAGCGAGCACCAGCTGGCCATTGCTGGCTGGGATCGGGTTGAGGCCGATCTCGACCGGAAACTCGCTGCCATCCTTGCGCCGTGCGTAGAGTTCGCGACGGTTCGCCATGTCGCGCACGCTGGGGTTGGCAAAGAAGCCGCGCATCAGCGTCGGGTGATGGGCGCGCGATCGCTCCGGCATCAGCATGTCGATCGGTTGCCCCAGCAACTCGGCGCGGGTGTAGCCGAACAGCACCTCCATCTTGCTGTTCACCAGCTGCATGAGGCCCACCGCGTCCACCATCGTGAGTCCATCGGGTGCCGACTCAACCGCCTGGCGGAAGCGCGCTTCGCTCTCCTGCAGCGCATCGCGTTGAGCGGTGACGTCCCGCGTCACGGCAAGAATGCCGACGACATCACCATGCTCACTGCGGCGCGGATGATAGGAGGCAAGCCAGCTACGCGGCTCGCCCGGCGCCGCGAAGAGCGGCTCGTCGAGCACGGCCTCACCGCTGGCGAGCACCTGGCGCATCGCGCATTCGATGCCGTCCGCTGCCTCTGGCAGCAACTCGCGCACACTGCGACCAACATGCTCGGCGAGATCAGCGCCTGTGGTTGCCGAGAACGCGCGATTGACGCGCAGATAGCGCAGGTCAGCATCCAGCACCGCAATCCCGACCGGCACCACCTCACACAACTCTTCAAGAAGCACCGCATCATCCAGCGCTTCAGCGACGCGTACAGGATGGCGCATTACTCCATCCTTTCTCGGTACCCTGGAGCTTCAGTATTGGTCACGTTCTCGCAACCCGAAAGGCATACCGTCGATAGGGTTTTTCGTGACGCCCGCGTTACCCGGTCATGCCGCACCACGACCCGGTTCCGAAGCAGGTACGCGTGACTGCCTGGATGGGCCCGGTCGCGGTGGACGCGACAACGCAATGCACCTATCGTTCGCGTCTCGCCATGACGAATTCATAGACCGGAGATTGATGATGTCATTCGTTGAGGGGTGTTCCTGCCACGTCTGGGCAATTGACGGATATCGCAGCGATGTTCTGGCGCACAACGTAAACATGCTGTACGACAACAAGTCCAGCGAAGCCTTGCTGGCCGCGCTCGACGGCACGAGAGCACGCAAACGCAGGAAGCTCGTCGCTGACACCAACCTCGACGCGAAGATCCAGGGCCTTGTCGAAGCGTGTCGGACCGACGTTTCGACGGCATTGGCATGCACCATCTATGGTGGCTTTCAGTACGCCACCGACGGCGCACCGGAGCATATGTGGATCGAGTACGGCGGCCACATCTACGACACCATGCCGGGGCAGCCGCTACGGCGTGCGAAGGCAACCAAGCGGACACGCCTGCGGCCGCCCTGCGAGACGAGCAATTTCGCGGCGGACATGATCGGTTCATACGAGAGCACGCTTACGAACAGTCAGCTCGCGATCATTACTGCCGCGAAGGATCAATGGGCGAAGGGCTGGTCCAACGGGGGCGGCAGCCCTTGTTACGAGTTCACGCCACCCTGATCTTGATCACGCACGGTGCGGGCGACACCGCACCGCCTCAACGCAGCACGTCGCCGAAGCGGCCGTACCTCACAACCAGCGTTTCCTGCGGCGGTAGTGCTTGACGTCGCGGAAGCTCTTGCGGCCGGTGCTCGACAGCCCAAGGTAGAACTCCTTCACATCCTCGTTATTGCGCAGCGTTTCGGCGTCGCCTTCCATCACAACGCGGCCGGATTCGAGGATGTAGCCGAAGTGCGCGTAGCGCAGCGCGACCATCGTGTTCTGCTCGGCGAGCAGGAAGCTCACGCCTTCTTTCTGGTTGAGGTCGCGCACGATCTCGAAGATC
Source organism: Niveibacterium sp. COAC-50 (assembly GCF_013184235.1). Taxonomy (NCBI): domain Bacteria; kingdom Pseudomonadati; phylum Pseudomonadota; class Betaproteobacteria; order Rhodocyclales; family Rhodocyclaceae; genus Niveibacterium; species Niveibacterium sp. COAC-50. Next base: position 898,367 of record NZ_JABCJM010000002.1, on the reverse strand, counting down.
TCTTCGACGATCTGGGGTGCGAGGCCCATCGAGGGCTCGTCGAGCAGGATCATCTCGGGCTCGGCCATCAGCGCACGGCCGATCGCGCACATCTGCTGCTCGCCGCCCGAGGTGTAGCCCGCCTGCGACGTACGCCGCTGCTTGAGACGCGGAAAGTAGGTGTAGACCTTGTCGAGCTTGTCGGCCAATTGCTTGCGGGAGCCGTTGCGCGTGAAGGCGCCAGTGAGCAGGTTCTCTTCGATCGTCAGGTGGCCGAAACAGTGGCGCCCTTCCATCACCTGGATCACGCCGCGGCGCACCAGTTCGGCCGGCGTGAGGCGGTCGATACGGGTGCCGGCGAACTCGATGCTGCCTTTGGTGACATCGCCCCGCTCGGCGCCGAGCAAGTTCGAGATCGCCTTCAATGTAGTGCTCTTACCGGCCCCGTTGGCGCCCAGCAGCGCGACGATGCGGCCCTTGGGCACCTCGAGTGACACCCCCTTGAGCACCAGGATCACATGGTCGTAGATGACCTCGATGTTGTTGACCGAGAGGTAGCGCTCGGTTGCAGGTGCGGGCTGGGCGTTCGACATGGGCGGATCCGGTACGGTGGCGGGTAGCCGACGGCGCTTTGGTGCGCCGCCGGCGCGCGACTTACATCGCCTTCTTGCAGTCGCGCGGCGTGATGCCCTTGTCCTTGGCGAACTGCGCCGCGCTCGCCTTGAACAGCGGGTGCACCAGCTGGCGGTTACCGTCGATCCAGTCCGTCTTCACCACCCACTTGGTGCCGTCCCACTGCTGAAGCTTGATCTTGCCGGAGCCCTCATGGTCCTCACACGAGGTCTTGATCGGCGGCAGCAGGCCGGTGGCGCCCAGTGCCTTGAGCTTGGCGTCGTTGAGGTCGAGGTTCTCCATGGCCCAGGCGATCTGCTCGCCGCTCATGGTCTTGCCCTTGCCGTACTTCTCCTGCGCCTTGCGGATCGCTTCGACCGCGAGAATGCCGTACGACACGCCACGGTTGTATAGGACGGAGCCGAGCTTGCCCTTGTCACTCAGATTGCCCTTGCCGGCGCCGTACACCACCTTCTCGATGTCGGCGACCAGCGGCACATCCTTGCCGGCGACGTTCCAGGTCGCGCTCATGTAGCCCTTCGCCGCATCACCCGCCGGCACGGTGTCTTCTTCCGACCCCGCCCACCAGGAACCGATCATCTTCTCGCGCGGGAAGCCGACCTTCTGCGCGGCCTTCAGCGCGGTCTGGTTCATCACGCCCCAGCCCCAGAAGATCACGTAGTCCGGCCGCTCCTGGCGCACCTTCAACCACTGTGCACCCTGCTCGTTGCCCGGATGCGCGACCGGGATCTGTACCAGCTCGAACTTGTTCACCCGCGCCTCGGCTTCGAGCGCGACGATCGGCTCCTTGCCGTACGCGGAGTCGTGATACATGTAGGCGATCTTCTTGCCGGCAAGGCTGCCCTTGTTCTGATCCTTCAGGTATTTGACGATCGCGGTGGCCTGCATCTGGTAGGTGCCGACCATCGTGAAGGCGAAGGGGAACACCGAGCCATCGACCGCATCGGTGCGGCCGTAGCCCACCATCGCGAGCGGAATCTTGTCCGCCGCGGACTTGTCGATCAGCGCGTAGGAGATGCCAGTGGAAAGCGGAAACACCGGTGCCGAGTTCGCACCTGCCTTGCCCTTGAGCCGCTCGTAGCACTCGACGCCCTTGGCGTTGTTGTACTCGGTCTCGCATTCCTCCCAGGTCATCATGACCCCGTTCACACCGCCCTTCATGTTCACGTACTGCAGGTAGTCGATCATGCCGCCGAACAAGGACTGGCCGTTCGCGCCGTAAGGCCCGACGCGGTATGACAGGATCGGGAAGAACTGTTCCTTCGCCTGCGCGTGAGCCGTGCCGATGCTGCCCAGTGCCAGGGTCGCGGCAGCCGCGACGGCGAGTGCGATGCGTTTCATGCGATGTCTCCTCCGGGTGTTTCTCGTTGTGTTTTCCATGGCCACGTCGATCCCCCGATCAATGTGGAAATGGCCAAAGCCTCAACTTCTCTTTCGTGATCTGCCAAAGCCTCGCCAAACCATGCGGTTCGACGATCAGGAAAAACATGATCAGCGCACCAAACACCATGAACTGGATGTGCGACACGGTGGCGTTCGAAAACGGCAAGCCCAGCGCATGCGCGGTCGGCAGCAGCGTGTTGTCGAGGAAGATCGGCAACAGCAGGATGAAGGCCGCCCCGAGGAAGGAACCGAGCACGGTGCCGACGCCGCCGATGATCACCATGAACAGAATGCGAAAGGAGAGATCCAGATTGAAACCATCCGGCTCCACCGAGCCGAGATAGCAGAAGGCATACAGCGCGCCGGCGACCCCGCAGTAGAACGAGCTGACCGCGAAGGCCGTGAGCTTGGTGTGCATCAGCGGAATGCCGATCACCTGTGCCGCCACATCCATGTCGCGTACCGCCATCCACGCACGCCCGGTGCCACTGCGGGCGAGGTTCTTCGCCGCGAGGGCCATCACGACGACGATGCCCAGCACCAGCAGGTACTTCGAGACAGGGGTATCGAAGCTGAAGCCGAGAATCTGGATCTTTTGCGCCGAAATCACGCCCGACGAGGAGTTGTTCGACAACCACGGGAACTTCGTCAGCACCCAGACGATGAAGAACTGCGCAGCGAGTGTCGCTACCGCGAGGTAGAAGCCCTTGATGCGCAGGCTCGGCAGGCCGAACAGCACACCCACCGCCGCCGCAGTGAAGCCGGCCAGCACGAAGGACACGAGGATCGGGATACCTTCCACCCGCAACTGGAAGTTGTATGCCGCGTAGGCGCCGACCGCCATGAAGGCCGCCGTCCCCAGCGAAAGCTGGCCGCAATAGCCGGTAAGGATGTTGAGGCCCAGCGCAGCCAGCGCGAAGATCAGGAACGGAATCAGGATCGCGGAGAACCAGTACTCGCTGGCGAACAGCGGTACGCCAAAGAAGGCGAATGCCAGCAGCAGCCCGATCGCAATGCGATCTTGCCGGATCGGGAAGATCTGCATGTCCTCGGCGAACGAGGCTTTGAACTGACCGGCTTCACGGTAGAGCATTCAGGATCTCCCAATCAAACGCGGTCTATGTGGCGTTCGCCGAAAAGACCTTCCGGTCGCACCAGCAGGAACAGCAGCGCCAGCACGTAAGGGAACCAGCCCTCGATGCCGCCGAAATTGCCGCCGAAGCCAGCCTGCATCAGCGGTGGCAAGTAGATCTCGGCGAGCTTCTCGGAGGCACCGATGATCAGCCCGCCGACGATCGCGCCAGCAACCGAGTCGAACCCCCCCAGCACCAGTACCGGCAACGCCTTCAGCGCGGTGAAGGTGAGCGCGAATTGCACGCCATTGCGCGAGCCCCACAGCAGACCCGCCACCAGTGCGACGAAGCCGGCAACCGCCCACACGATGGCCCAGATGCGTTCCAGCGGAATGCCGATCGAAAGGGCCGCCTGGTGGTCATCCGCCACTGCACGCAGCGCGCGGCCGATGCGGGTTTTCTGGAAGAAGATCGCGAGCACGACAACAAGCGCCGCCGCGATGCCGGAAGCCACCAGATCGAAGCGGCTGACGACGATGTCGAAGCGCTCCAGCAACCACGGGATCGGCTCGTCCTGAATGCCCAGTTCGATCGGCTGCACCGCGTCGCCCCACAGCATTGGTGCGAGCCCTTCGATGAAGAAGGTCAGCCCGATCGTGGCCATGAAGAGCGAGATCGGCGGCTGGCCCACCAGCTTGCGCAGCACGAAGCGCTCGGTCGCCAAGCCCAGCAGCACCATCGCGCCGAAGGCCAGCACGATCGCGATCGGCAGCGGCACCCCTTTGCCGACAAAACCGACCACCGTCAGCGCCGCAAAGAAGACCATCGCGCCCTGCGCGAAGTTGAACACACCGGACGCCTTGTAGATCAGCACGAAGCCCAAGGCGACGAGCGAGTACATCACGCCCGAGAGCAGGCCGCCGATCAGCGCTTCAAAGAAGAATTGCATGCCTTGCTCCCTTCAGTGCCCGGCGCCGAGGTAGGCCTTGATTACGTCTGGATTAGCCTTCACTTCGGCCGGTACGCCGTCGCCGATCTTCTTGCCATAGTCGAGCACGACGACGCGATCCGAGATGTCCATCACCACCCCCATGTCGTGCTCGATCAACACGATCGTCGTGCCCATCTGGTCGTTCACATCGAGGATGAAACGGCACATGTCCTCCTTCTCCTCGACGTTCATGCCCGCCATCGGTTCGTCGAGCAACAGCAGGCTTGGCTCGGCCGCGAGGGCGCGACCCAGCTCGACGCGTTTCTGCAAGCCGTAGGGCAGGCGACCGACCGGCGTCTTGCGGATGTGCTGGATTTCGAGGAAGTCGATCACCTCCTCGACCTTCTGGCGGTGTGCGAGCTCTTCGCGGCGGCCGGGCCCGAAACCGAGCATGTGTGCAAAGAGGCCGTGGTGCATCTTGGTGACGCGGCCGGTCATCAGGTTGTCGAGCACCGACATGCCCTTGAACAGCGCGATGTTCTGGAAGGTGCGCGCGATGCCCTGGCGCGCCGCCTTGTGCGGCTCCATCGCGCGGCGCTCCCTGCCATGAAAGACGATGCGCCCTTCCTGCGGGTGGTAGACGCCGTTGATGACGTTGAGCATCGAACTCTTGCCCGCGCCGTTAGGGCCGATGATGGCGCGGATCTCGCCTTCGCGAACGTCGAAACTGATATCGGTGAGCGCCTTCACGCCACCGAAGGCGAGCGAGATGTGTTCCAGGCTCAGGATCACATCGCCGATCTTGCGCCCTGCGGTTTCCGCCACGGCATCTCCCACCTGCTGCAACTCGTTCAGCCTCATCGTCATGCCGCCCGCTGCGCAGCAGCCAGCGGGAACACCCGCGCCGCTTCGATGCGCAGATCGGCTGCAATCATGCCGCTGCGACCGTCCTCGTATTTCACCTGGGTTTCGATATAGCAACTGGTCTTCGTTTCATCGTAGAGCGCGGCAATCAGCGTGCCGTACTTTTCCTCGATGAAGCGGCGGCGCACCTTGCGGGTGCGGGTCAGCTCGCCGTCGTCGGCATCGAGTTCCTTGTGCAGGATCAGGAAGCGATGGATCTGGCAGGCGGCCATCTTCTCGTCCGCGGCGAGATCGGCATTGACCTGTTCGACGCATTCGCGGATCAGCGCATACACCTCGGGTCGGCCGGCAAGATCGGTGTAGCCCGCGTAGGCGAGGTTGCGCCGCTCGGCCCAGTTGCCGACCGCGCTGATGTCGATGTTGATGAAGGCGCACACCTGCCCGCGGCCGTCGCCGAAGGCCACTGCTTCCTTGATGTTGGGGAAGAACTTGAGCTTGTTCTCGATGTACTTCGGCGCGAACAGGTTGCCGTCGGTCAGGCGGCCGACATCCTTGGCGCGATCGATGATCTTGAGGTGGCCGCGCGCATCGAAGTAGCCCGCATCGCCGGTGTGCACCCAACCGTCTGCAGTCTTGGTGCTGGCGGTGGATTCCGGGTTCTTGAAGTAGGCCTGGAACACACCAGGGCCACGGTAGAGCACCTCGCCGTTGTCGGCAATGCGGATCTCGACCCCCGGCGCGGGCGGCCCCACCGTATCGGCAAAGACCTCGTTGTGCGGCTGCATGCAGATGAACACGCAGCCCTCGGTCTGGCCGTAGAGTTGTTTGAGGTTGATACCGAGCGAGCGGTAGAAGCTGAAGATTTCCGGCCCGATCGCCTCACCCGCGGTGTAGCCCACCCGCACTCGTGAGAAGCCGAGCACGTTGCGCAGCGGGCCGTACACCAGCAACTGGCCGAGGCCGTAATGCAGGCGATCGAGCAGGCCGACCGGTTTGTCATCCAGTATCTGGGGGCCGACCCGCTTTGCCACCGCCATGAAATGGTGGAACAGCCCGCGCTTGATCGCCCCGGCATCTTCCATGCGGATCATCACGCTGGTGAGCAGGTTCTCGAACACCCGCGGCGGCGCGAAGTAGTAGGTGGGCCCGATCTCGCGCAGATCGGTCATCACCGTTTCGGACGATTCCGGACAGTTGATGCAGAAGCCGGTGACGTAGGCCTGCGCGCATGAGAAGATGTTGTCGCCCACCCAGGCCATCGGGAGGTAGGAGAGGATCTCATCCTGATCGGTCAGTCCGTCGAAATCCGCCGCGTTCTTGGCGGTTCGCAACAGGTTCGCGTGCGACAGCATCACCCCCTTGGGCGTACCTGTGGTGCCAGAGGTGTAGAGCATGATCGCGACGTCGTCGGCGGCACCCTGCGCCACTTCGGCGGCGTAGAAGTGCGGGTCGCGCTGGTGGCGTTCGCGCCCCTTGGCCTGCAACGCGTCAAGCGACAGCAGCCCCGCCTGAGCGTAATGCCGCATGCCGCGCGAATCGTCGTACAGGATGTGCCCCAGCGCGGGTACGGTGCTGCGCACGTCGAGCAGCTTGTCGACCTGTTCCTGGTCCTCCGCGATCGCGAAGCGGATCTCGGCGTCGGCCATGACGAAGGCCATCTCCTGCGCCACCGCGTCCTGGTACATCGGCACCGGGATGCCGCCCAGTGCCTGCGCCGCACAGATCGACCAGTACAGCCGTGGCCGGTTGTCGCCAATGATGGCGAGTCGATCACCGCGCTGGAAGCCGAGTTCGGCAAGCCCGCAGGCGATCGCCCGCACCTGTTCGGCAGCGTCGGCCCAGGTGTACGTTTGCCAGATGCCGAATTCCTTCTCACGCACCGCAGGCCGGGTGCCGCGGACCTGGGCGTGATGGGCGAGCAGGCGTGGAAAGGTATCCAGCGCAGCGTCCGGTGCGTGGCGCGACAAGCCGGATTCCGGCATTCCCCACCCTCCTCGTCTTGTCGGCGCAGTACGCCGTCTGGCGCGAATCGCGAGGCCGCGACTTGTGCCAGAATCCTCCTTTGTTCGCGCCCAGGTTCTTTGCCTGTGCGTTCCGGTGTCGTGCGCTGACACTTGGCCGAATCCCCCGCGGCCCTGCGTCACCCCCGCGCACAACGCTTTGTACTGTGTCCCGGTCGTCGGCTCAATCGTGCACTGCCGCAAGCACGCTTTTGCCAAGATCGCTTGCACCATAGCCAAGCGCGCTTACAGCGTGCTGTCACCATACGGACAATCAAAATGAGCACGCTTGCAGACCTGCTGCGCGACAGCCTCTGGACGATCGACCTGACCGATATCCAGCGCATGCGCGTCGAACGCGAAGTGCAGGTGCGTTTCTTCGCCGCCGGGGCGACGGTAGTACGCAAGGGGGACCCGGTCGAACACTGGCTGGGTATCGTCGACGGCCTGGTGAAGATCAACACCTTCTCGGCGGATGGCCGTTCAACCACCTTCACTGGCGTGCCGCGTGGCGGCTGGTTCGGCGAAGGTTCGATCCTGAAGAACGAGCTGCGGAAATACGATGTGATCGCCTTGCGCGATTCGCACATTGCGCTGATGCCCAAAGCCACCTTCATGTGGCTGCTCGACACCAGCATCCCGTTCAACCGCTTCCTGCTGCAGCAACTCAACGAGCGGCTCGGGCAGTTCATCGCCACGGTTGAAAACGACCGCCTGCTCGACCCGGATGCGCGGGTTGCGCGCTGCCTGGCGGGGCTTTTCAACACGGTGCTGTATCCGGGCATTGGCGCCCAGCTGCAGATCTCACAGGAAGAAATCGGCTACCTCGCCGGCGTGTCGCGCCAGCGGGTCAACCAGGCCCTGAAGGTGCTTGAACAGGCAGGCCTGCTGCATGTTGAGTACGGCGGCCTGACGATCAAGGATCTCGAAGGGCTGCGCCGCTTCGGCCCCTGAATCGGCCACGCAACAATAAAAAACCCCGCCAGACCTCGGCGGGGTTTTCTGCTTGTGCTGCGCTTATTGAGGCATGCGCGTGCCGATGACTTCCACCTCGACGCGGCGGTTGGTCTGCAGACACTCGACCAGCACCTTGTTGCGGTTGGACTCAGCACCAAGACCGGTACAGGGCGCAATCGGGTTGGCCTTGCCCTTGCCTTCGGTCGCCACGCGGTTCGGATCAATCCCCTGTTCAACGAGGAAGTTCTTCACCGCTGCGGCACGCTGCTCCGACAGGGTCTGGTTGTAGGCGTCCTTGCCCAGACGATCGGTGTAGCCCACTGCAGTGATCACTTCCAGCGTCGAAAGCTGCTTCGTCGCGGCGGCAAACTCAGCCAGCTTCGCCTTGCCATCTTCGCGCAGCACGGCCTTGTCGAAATCGAACAAGGCATCTGCCGCCAGCGTCACCTTCTCAGCCGACGGCTTAGGCGCCACCGGCGCCGGTGCGGTTGGCTTCGGTGCCTCGGCCCGAGCGACCGTAACCGGCGCAGCGGGTTTCGGCGGCGGGCTGAAAACCCAGCCCAAACCGACGCGGTACATGATGTTGCCGCTGGAGCTCAGCTTGTCGCCCCAGAACTCCTTGTCGGTGAAGCCGTAGACGTAGCGCGCATCACCCTGCAGGAACAGCTGCTGGCCCCAGAACCACTGGAAGCCCAGACCGCCGTTGAGGTAGCCAGTCGTCTTGCCGTAGCCCTTGTTCTTCCCATAGGCACCGCTCAGGTCGTCCAGCTTGTCGAACTCGAAGCCGCCACCTGCAAGCAGGAAGGGACGGAAGCTGCTGCGCGAGAACAACCACAGCACGTCAGCACCCACGATGTTCTGACGATAGGCGTTCGGGCCGTCGGTGCGGTTGCCATAGGCGCCAATCTGCATGTCAAAAGCCTGCGAAAGCGGGCCACCAAAAGCCAAACCACCACCAACCTTCAGATCGTCCGACTTCCAGTCCTTGTCCGAATCAAGGGTGGTAACGCTGGGGAGCGCATACCAAGAGGGGTTGTAGGCTTCCTGTGCGTGAGCGGTTCCTGCGAGCGCAAGAATCCCCAACGCGGCAATGCGCATACGTAGCGCGGACATGGCTGATCTCCTATCTAGACACTGCTTGTTATTGGTCTTCGGGACTGCGGGCCGGGGATAGACAACTGTCACGGCCCCGCGAGCCGTTTATAGACCCGCAGACACGCTTTCGCCAGTTCGCAGCGCGCGCCTCCTGACAAATCGCAAACGGTTCGTCCTATACAGGGCAGACACCGTGATCTGCGTTACGGAGGAACAACATGATGAGCACTGGCTACTTCGCGCGGGAGGCCGTCACGCGCGACACGCTTTACGAGGTTCTGGACGCCGCACTGATGGAGGTCGAGGTCGATGGCGACGGCGATGTGTTGGTGCGTGAGGGCATCGTCTGCTACGTGCTGCTCCCCGAGCCGGAGCACGATCGCATCACGCTTGCGGCTCAGTACAGCTTCATGGACGACGTGCCGCATCTTGCCCGGCTCGAATGCGCGAACCGGATCAATCGGGAATACGTGCTGGTGCGCGCAGCCATCGACGAGCGCGGCAAGTTACGGTTTTCGTATCACTTGCTGCTCGCCGGCGGCATTACGGCGCGGCAGATCGCGTTGAGCGTAAAACGCTTCTGCGCGATCTGCCCGCAGGCGATCGCCGAGCACGCGGCGGGGCTGCTCGAATGAACCCACGCCGCGGTGCCGGCGGATCAGGCGCGGCCGATACGCGCGCGCGCCAGCCGGTCAGCCACCTGCGCAGTTGGCACGCCTTCACGCAATGCGGTGAGCAGCACCTCGGTCGTCCGTTCGCGGATGGCCAGCACGCGGCGGTCGGCTTCCTCGACCGGGAAGCCGAGGTACTCGCCGGCAACCTTGATCAGCCCGCCGGCGTTGATCAGGTAGTCCGGTGCGTACAGCACCCCACGTGCGCGCAGCGCTTCGTCGATGCCGTCATGGGCAAGCTGGTTGTTGGCGGCCCCGGCCACGACGGCGCAAGCCAGCTGTGGCACGCGTACCTCGTCAAGCACGGCGCCCAACGCGCATGGGGCGAACACATCGGCTTCGACGGCGTGAATCACATCGACCGAAACCGCAACCGCGCCGAACTCGCGTACTGCGCGTTCGACACGCTCTGCGGCAATATCGGCAACGATCAATCGCGCACCGCGTTCGTGCAGCAGGTGGCACAGTGCGAAGCCGACACTGCCGAGGCCCTGCACAGCAACGCGTCGCCCCTGCAGCGTATCGGAATCAAACCGCGCTTCGAGCGCCGCGAGCATACCCCTCAGCACGCCGAGCGCCGTCGCCGGGGACGGATCGCCGCGGCCACCTTCACTTGCCGCGACGCCGCTGACATGGCGCGTGGCACGGCGTATCGCCGACATGTCGGTCGTGGTGGTGCCGACATCCTCGGCCGTGATGTAGCGTCCGCCAAGACGCTCCACCGCTTCGCCAAAGGCTTCGAACATGCGGGCGCGCTCCGCCGCCGGGTTGGCGAGGATTACCGATTTACCGCCGCCAAGCGGCAGGTCCGCGAGCGCCGCCTTGTAGCTCATGCCGCGCGACAGACGCAGCGCATCGGTCAACGCGGCAGCGTCATCGGTGTAGTGCCAGTGGCGACAACCGCCCAGCGCGGGGCCGCGATGCGTATCGTGGACGGCGATGATGGCAGCCAGCCCGGCCATCGGGTTGGCGCAAAAGACGACCTGCTCATGCTGGTCGAAGTCGGTGTGATCGAAGACCATGTTGGTGCTCCCTGTGGGTGTTGGGATTGGCGCCGCCCCCGGGTCTGGGCTTGGCACATGGTTCGCGCTGCAGTTTGTGGCCGTGCGCGATACCGGGTAGGAAAAAGAGCGAGGCCGCACCTTAGCGGTGAGCCCCCGCGGGGTCAATCCGGTCTGTCGCGTACGCATACCTTGCGGCCCACGCAGGACAATCGCCCGAGCATAGGAAGACCTGATCAATGAAAGCACTGTCGATGCGCTGGCGGGCCGCACCGCTTGCAACGGCGTTGCTCGCTGCGCCGGGCATCGCCGGGGCGGCCGCCTGCGAGCCGTTTCTCGATGTCCTCGACGCGGCGCGCGAGACCGTCGTGCTCTCGCTGTCGCGCTGCGATGTCCGCCCCGCCGCAGCCTGGCCCGATCCATGGCAGGCGTCCGCCTGGCGCCTGAGCGCAAGCGCACGCGAACGCTGGCGGAAGGCACTAGCTGGCGACGACCTTCACAGCGACCTGCTCGCCGCGCGGCTGCGAGCCCGCCCGGCAGATCCGCAGCAGCTCCCCGGGCCGCTGTTGCTGCGAATCTCGGCACGTCTACCCGCACCCGCGGCCTGGCGCTGGGATGCGGAACGCGGTGAGCTGGCCTTCGCGCCCCATCCGTCCGAAGCGCAGGCCTGCGGCGGACCGGGCGGCCTCATGATCTGGGACCATACCGTCGACACCGCACCGGCCAGCGTCGTCAATGCGAAGGTCTGGCGTGTCGAGCGGCCCGGTCTGATGCACGCGCTTCCTGACGATTGTGTCGATCGCTGGTCCGTGGACCTGCCGGCAAGCGTCGATCAGCACGGCCTCATCCGCATCCCGCCAGACACCTTGGACGGCAGTCTCGTCCACGTACGCGCGCAAGTCGGCGGACGCGAAGTGAAGGGTTCTCTGCGCGTATTCGACGCGCACCGTCACCCCCTCGCAGGGCGTTGGCACCAGGTTGCTGAGCTCGCCTGCGACGGCCGCGAACTCAGCCCCGGCGAGCCGGTACAAGAATTGATCCTCGACGCCGGCGGCGAGTTCAGCGTCACCCGCCAACCCTTCGAGGCGTACAAGGACTACTGGGGTCGCTATCGTCACGATCCCGAGCGCGGCACAATCACGTTCACCGCCGAGGGCGGCAACCGGATTCCCGAAGGGCTACGCTTGCAGGGAACGACAGTCCTGCAAGGCAGAACCCTTACGCTGGAGCAGGTTCAGCTTTGGCCGGCGCCAAGCACGGACGCACGCTGCGGCATGCGTTTTGAACGCTGAACCGGCGACACCCCATCACCCTTTCAAAACGAAACACCCGATGCGCAGCTTTCTCTTTCTGACTGCCAGCACCCGCGAGCCGGGCCATGTTGGCAACACCGAAACCCTTGCCCGTGCAGCCGCTGAGGCGCTGCCAGCGGACACGCCCCAGCAGTGGATTGCGCTCGCACAATGCCAGCTGCCAGCCTTCGTCGACCTGCGCCACACGGCCGGCAGCTACCCACCGCCGGTGGGCGACGCAGCCATGCTGCTGGATGCCACGCTGGCAGCCACCGACATCGTGTTCGTATCGCCGGTCTACTGGTTCTCGGTACCCTCGCCGCTGAAGGCCTACCTTGACCAGTGGAGCGCCTGGATGCGGGTGCCCGGCGTCGACTTCAAGACCCACATGGGCCAGAAACGCCTGTGGGTGGTCGCCACCAGTGGCGACCGTGCGAAGGCGCAGCCGATGTTCGACAGCTACAAGCTGTGCGCCGACTTCCTCGGCATGCAGTGGATGGGCGCGCTGTGGGGCAAGGGCGGCGCACCGGACGCCGTGCTGGCCGACACGGCCGCGCTGGCCGCTGCGCACACCTTTCTCGCCGCACCAGTCTGACGCCCGTCGCGCCGGGCCGGCGCCACGCTGCGCATCGGCGTCAGATCGGCAGGCGGCTTGCCTCGGCAAAGCTCATCGTCACCTTGCGCATCGCGCTGCGCGGGAAACGCACCTGCAGGGCTGCGCGGGTGACTGGGCGAAGCCGCTCGGCTCTGGCATAGGCGAAGCGGATCTCGCGCAGCGGCTCGTTGCTCTCGCCCTCGACGAGCAGGTTCATCGCGGTGAGGCGCATCGTGCGCGTGGTGATCGAGACCAGCGACTCGGCGCTCTCAAGCACCCCGCGCACCACTTCCAGCTCGTGTTCCAGCGCATCAACGCCGGCGCCCGAGGCCGCCAGCGCGCGGGTGTTCTCCTCCAGCAAGGCCTTGAGCGCTTCGCCGTCCTTCCCCCCGTCGTGCACATCGAAGCCGGTGCCGTGGCCATGCAGCATCTGCAAGCGCGTTTGCAGCAAGGCACGGTCGTCGGAGAGGCTCTTGCGCTCGTCCCGCAGGGCGTCGATGCGCTCCAGGGCCACCATCGCCAGTTCTTCGAACATCCGCCACGCGACGGTGCGACCAAGCCCCTCCGCGTCAGGGGCGACAATATGCACTCTGGGGTTGGAGAAGCTCACGCTGGTCTGCACCACGTCGCGACGAAGCATTTCGCCCTCCATCGCCATCCCGAGCCCCTTGCGCTCGATCAGCGTGGTGCCCAGCACCGCGTACGCAGCGTCCAGCGTCGGGTTCTGCTCGAACAAGGCCTGCAGCGGTTCGGAGCGGCTGAACGCATTCACCAACTCGTCGGGCGAGACGAAGAAGGCCGCCAGCTCGGGCGTGCCATGCCAGTGGTCGGGCGACGCATCGCACGGTGTCGGCATCTGCTTCACGCTCGCGATAATGTGGCGGATCGTCGCGCCAACGCCGGGAGCCAAGCGCTCGTCGTAGCGCGAGCACAACGCCAGCTTCGGATCGGTCTGCCGGATCAGGAAGTCTGTTGCATCGCGCACCAGCTGCGGCGAAACCGTTTCAGCCGGCGCGGGGCCCTCTTGCTTACGCAGCCAATCGAACAGTCCCATGGTTTGCCTCCGTCGCCGTGGTGTGCCAAGTCGCATGGTGAGCGCGGCGCGATGGCAGCGCCAGTGCCTGCGTCAACACTTGTCATTGCGTGCCTTGGGGTGGCGCAACAGGCGCCACGGCGGTGCATCGCCGGCGCTTTGGCAGTAACACCAAAATTGTCACCGGGCGGGTTGTGCGCCGCGCGGCTTGCACGCCACAATTGCCGCCCTGATACGAGCGACGCCGTGAAATCGCCCCGTATCAGCCTGATTTTCCAAGTCATTGCGCCGGGGGGCGCAATGCCGCAATCGAACATCATCCGAGCTGCAGCCAGGCGCGAAGTCTGCCGCGGCAGATTCGGCGTATTTTTTGCTTCTCGCAATTCTGGCGCTGGAGACCGTCTGGCGCGCAAGGGGTGGCTGCTACCGGCGGCTGCCTTGGGATTGATGATCTGGGGGGTCGCTCGATTGAAGCGCTTGGCTGCATGGGAAGGCGCGCGCACCGGAGTCCGCGCGCAGAGCAGGAAACATCGCTGGAACTGGCTTTGCGGCGCCGCGCTGCTGGCAGGCTGGCACGCGCCGGTAAGCGCACAGAACGCAAAACCGATGCCTCAGGTGATGTCGGAGACCGAGGTCTCGGAAGCCACCCGCCGGCAGGCGGAAGGGCCGATGCGCTTCATCCTGCAGGTGGAACAGGCAAAGGACAAAGACAAGGACAAGAAGCCGGCGCCGCCGCGCGAGGCGAAGCCCGCCGCCCCTGTCGCTACCGCGAAACCTCGCCCAGCACCGGCGCCGGCGCCCGCCACGGCGGCGGCCGACAAGCCCGCAACGGCCACGCCGGCAGCGGAAGCACAAGCAGCGCCCGAGAAGCTCGCCATCGCGGCACCGGCGCTTGAGGCGCCACCACCCGCGGCGCCGGAGCCTGCCGCCCTGCCGCCGCCTCCCCAGCCGACGCTGGTCACGATGGTCGAGCCGGATATTCCGACACCGGTGCGCCGGCGCTTGAAGGGCGCGCAGAGCGCCACGCTGCGTTTCAACGTGACGCCGGAAGGTGCGGTAGCGGATCTGGAGGTGCTGGAGATCAGCAACGCCGCCTTGCGTCAGCCGGTGGTCGACGCCATTCGCCAGTGGCGCTACAACCCGCCCGGCCAAACGGTGGCGCAAAAGGTGCAGTTGCAGGTGCTGGAGACCAACGACTAAACGGCCGGACGCGCGGCTGACACTGATGCGACAAGGGCGCCCACGGGCGCCCTTTGTGTCACTGCGCTGAGTCCGACTCAGGCGCCGTCGGGGATACGAACCATCGGCGTCGGCGCGGGCGGGAACTTGAGGTGACCAACGTAGGTGAGCGGCTGGTCGACCTGGATCGATGACACGTCGCCCTCCCGCATGTGGAGGATGTCCGCCGGCGAAACCCAGGTCGGATTGGACTTGGTGATCGGGTGGCCCGCCTCGCGGTAGGCCTCCAGCACGAACTGCGAGCAGAAGAAGCGGTCGTCCGCCGCGCTGCCATTGCCCAACTGCACGGTGGCCAGCCCGTTGATGCACGCATCGCGGATCGAGGCCGGCACCGTCGGCAGTTCGCACAAGCGGCGCTCGATCGAGAACGGCGCCTGCATCATCACACCGACGTAGTTATAGCGATCGCCCACTTTCTCTTGCGCGAAGCTGCGGATGCGCGCAGCGCCAGTATCGTCCAGCGACGGATGGCGGAAGGCGACAACAACCGACTCCTCGTCCAGCACCTCGGCCACCGATCGCACCCGCACGCCCTCGCCGACGGCTTCGGCCACTTCGCCATTGCCGATGTACAACGCGGCGTGGCTCACCGGCGCCAGCGTGAACAACCGGATCCCCGCCGAGGTGATGCCGTTGGCGGCCGAGAGCAGGATGTCCCCCGCGCGCAGCAGTTGCGCACCGATCAGCGTGCCACCGTTGTGCGGAGACAGTGCCGCGCGCTGGAAGGCGATCGGCGGCTGGCCACCCGGCTCGAGCGCTTCAAGCGGTTTTTCCGCCACCTGGGTGGCACACGCACTGCAGCACAGCAGCAGCGCGATCAGGACAATTCTCTGGATCACAGGCGGAGCCCTTCAAGACGAAGTCGCGATTGAAGCAGATTCGCGCCGCCCGGCGCCAGAGTCAGAAGCACTTCATGGAATGCCCGGCGTGCCGGTCCGCTTTGCACCGGTCAAGAAAACGCGCTGCGCTGCCTTTACCGCGCCGAAAGCCGCATGATTGAATGGCGGCCGGTTTGTCACCGAGCGTTCGCCCCTTGTTCCTGTATCGCCGCCTGATCGTCCGCCTCACGCTGATTGCCGTGCTGTTCGCACTGCTGGCGCCGGCACTCGTGCACGGCGTGCGGATCTGGCAAGGCGCGACGCTGCTTGAACTCTGTTCGGTACGCGGCACGCACCAGGTATTGCAGTTTGCGGACGGTCATGTCGAGAAGCTTCCCGCTGCCGAGCACGACGGCCACTGCAAGCTGTGCCAAGGGGCAGGACACGCCCCCGCGCTGCACACGCAATCGGCCGAAGCAGCGTGGTACCGCGTGGCGCTGCGTGCCCAGGCGCCGGTACCGCCAACGCTGCCACCTGCGCCCCAGGGCGGCACCTTGTGGACCGCGCTACGAAAGCATGAGCCTCCGCACCTGAGCTGAAGTTCCGCACTCCCACGCGCTGCCCAACCCGGGCGTTGCGCCATCGATCGCACTTCAATCAGGTCCATCATGTCGAAACACTTCCGTCTCGCGCCGCTCGCGGCCGCGATGGCGTGTGCTTGTGCGCACGCCGAAGAACCCGTTATCACCCCTCCGGCCACGCAAGTCGCGCAGGTCGAACGCATCGTCGTATCCGGCTCGCGCGAAGCCACCTCACTGCGCGCCACGCCCGCCGCGGTTGAACGCATCGATGACGCGATGCTCGATGCGCGCCGCCCCACTTTCATCAGCCAGGTGCTCAACACCGCCCCCGGCGTGTACATCACCGACCTTGGCAACGAGCAGCACAACACCTCGATCCGGCAGCCACTGTCCTACCAGGCGGTGTATCTGTACCTGGAAGACGGCCTACCGATCCGCCCGGTCGGCCTGTTCAACCACAACGCACTGTACGAGCTGAACCTCGCCTCGGCCGGCGCCATCGAGGTCATCAAAGGGCCTGCATCCTCGCTGTATGGCGCCAACTCGGTCGGCGGTGCGATCAATCTGCTGACCGCGGCGCCGAGCGAGGCGCCCGAACTGCAGTTGGGAATTCAGCGCAGCAACGACGGCTACACCCGCGCCGAGTTTGATGCCTCGAACAATTTCGGCGCGCACGGCCTGCGTGCGAGCGGCTACGTTGGCACACAACACGACGGCTGGGAGGCGCATTCCGACGCGGACAAGCGCAGCCTGTCGCTGCGCTGGGACTGGCAGATCGCGTCGCAGCTGCGGCTCAAGACGGTGGCGAGCTACAACTACCTCGATACCGACATGCCCGGCTCGCTCAATGCGTCCGACTACGCCAGCCGGCCGGCGTTTTCGCCCAACACATTCACCTTCCGCAATGTCGAGGCGATGCGGCTGTCGTCGGCGCTGGAGTCGCGCTGGCGCGCCGAGAGCCTCAGCACGCTGACGGCCTGGTGGCGCGACAACTCCACTGATCAACTGCCAAGCTACCTGATCTTCGATACCGGCGCGAGCACCGCGTCCGGCCGCACCACCGACCAGCACTTCCGCTCGCTAGGCGTCGACCTGCGGCACCGCGAGGATGTCGCCCGCACGCTGCGCCTGATCGGCGGCGTAAGCCTCGACCATTCGCCGGTGGACGCCCGCGAAGACAACCTCGCAATCACGCGCGACCCGGCCAGCGGCCGCTACACCGGCCACCGCGTCGTCTCGGCACGGCGCGACTACGACGTCACGGTGCACAGCGCCGCCGCCTACCTGCAGGGCGAATGGCGACCGCTGCGCGGCTTCACGCTGACCGCCGGGGCGCGGCACGACGACATCGGCTACGACTACACCAACCATCTAACGCCATCGGCCACCACCGGCGCGACCTCCGGCTCGCGCGATTACTCGCACACCAGCCCGAGCATTGGTGCGGCGTGGGACGCGACCCGCACGCTCAACCTCTACACCCGTTACAGCCAGGGTTTCACGCCGCCCGAGGTCAGCAGCCAGTACGGTGGCGCGCTCGCCACGCCTGATCTGCGCCCGGCGGTGTTCGACAATATCGAGGCCGGCGCGCGCTGGGCACGGCCAGACCACCGCCTGAGCGCGGAACTGACGGTCTATCGCCTCGCCGGCAGCGACGAGATCCTCAGCTACACGATCCGCCCCGGGGTGTCGGAACCGCGCAACGCCGGCAGCACCCGCCATGTCGGCGTCGAATTCGGCAGCCAGGCGCGGCTGGGCAGCTTCGAGGCGATGTTCTCCGGCGCATGGGCCAAGCACCGCTACGGCAACTACCGCCCGAGTTCGACACTCGACTTCAGCGGCAAGGACATGCCCGGCGCACCACGCCTGCTCGCCAACGCCGAGCTGGCATGGCTGCCGGGCGAGCGCGCGCGCATCGCGCTGGAAGGCCAACATGTCGGCGCCTACTGGATGGACAACGCGAACACCGTGCGCTACGACGGCCACACCCTGGCGCACCTGCGTGCGAGCTGGCGCGAGGGCGGTTGGGAAATATTCGGCCGCATCGCCAACCTGTTCGACGCCCGCTACGCCGAGATTGCGGCCAGCAGCTACACCGGAAGCGGCTTACGCGCCCCCGACAAGCAGGACACTTACACGCCCGGCGCACCACGCACCTTCTTCCTCGGTCTGCGCTACCACTTCGGCGGCACCCCGCCAGAGGCAGGCGCCACCGAGACCGCCCAAACCCACAACGACGGGGTGCGCTCATGAGAGCAATCCTTTGGGCGACACACCGCTGGCTCGGCATGCTCAGCTGCATCGGCAGCGTGTTGTGGGGGTTGTCTGGCGCACTGCATCCGGTGCTCTCACGTGTCCAGCCGAGGGCCGCTGCAATGCAGCCGCCGATGCGCAGCATCGACACCGATGCCGCCGCACCGCTCGCAAGCCTGCTGCAAGCGGCTGGCGTAGAACGCGTCGCCGCGCTGTCGCTCGCTGACGTGGCGGGGCAGGCCACATGGCGGGTCGAAACCCAACCGGGCACCACGCCGCGCTATTTCGCGCTCGACACCGGGGGCGAGCTGGATGGCGCGGATCAACTGCGGGCCATCGCGCTCGCGCGGCACTACGCCGGGCGGCCGGACGCGCCCCTGCGCGCCGTGACACCAGTACACCGTTTCGATGGCGACTACCGATCCAGCAACCGCATCCTCCCAGTCTGGCGCGTCGACTTCGCCGACGCCGGCGGGCTGCGCGCCTATGTCGACACCGCGCAGGGGCGCCTTTTCAGCCTCACCGATGATCGCCGCGCGTTGCTGAGCCGCCTGTTCCGCATCGGCCACAACTTCGAGCCCCTGGCCGGCTGGCCCGGGCCGCAACGAGCCCTGGTATCGCTACTGCTGGTGTTCAACGCGCTCTCGGCAATGATCGGCTTGTGGTTCTGGTGGGCCTTGCGGCACAACGCGGCACGCAGACTGGCACGACGTCCGCTGGCACGCTGGCATCGGCGGCTCGCATGGCCGCTTGCGTTGGTCATGCTCGCCTTCAGCCTCAGTGGGCTGCTGCATCTTTGGGTCGGTGTCACACAGGACGCCGCGCCCCCACTGCAGGCCAAGCTGTCAGTGCCAAGCAGCGAGCTCGGCGCGGTGCCCGCGGGCCGCTTCACGCAACTGGCGCTGGTCGCGGCCGGGTCACACGCAGAATGGCTGGGTCAGCCCGCCCACACACAAGACCTCGCAGCGAGCGGCGTTGCGTCCGGCGGCCGTTCGGGGCATGGCGGCAGCGTCAATCTGCCTCATTGGGTGCGATTTGCAGCGGGCAGTGGCGCTGAACTCGGCCATCGCATTGATGCGCTCGCACTCGCCCAGGCAGCGAGCGCAACGGGGGCGCCCGCCACACCGCTGCGCGCCGGCGTCTGGATCACCCGCTTCGGGGGGGAGTACGGCTTTCGCTTCAAGCGGCTGCCGGTGTTTCGTGTCGATGCGCCGGACGCCCGCCTGTACGTCGAACCGTTGAGCGGCGTGGTCGTGCGCGCAAGCGATACAGACGCACTGGAAAGCAGCGTCTTCGCTGTCGCCCACATGTGGCGCTGGCACCCGGCATGGAAGGACGCCATCGAGTGGATACAGGCTGGCGTGGCCGTGGGCGTAGTCGCCCTGGGCCTCGTGGGCGCATTGTTGTTCCTGCGCCTGCCGCGGCCGAACCAGCGCCGCCGCCCGACACGGCATGGTGCGGCAATCGCCAGCGTCGCGACGCCGTAGGGCTGCGTTGCCTGGGGCCCTTCAGCTTTTACGGATTTCGCCGACAATGCTGTTGGGCCCAGGCGAACCCGCGACGGGCCATCAAGCAAACCGTGCCCGATGTCCGACAAGCAGCAGGTCCTGATTCCGGTCGCAGATTTCGAGCTCACCGTCGGCAAGCCGGTGCCGTACAACCTGTTCACGCGTGGCGGCATCCTGGTGCTGGCGGCCGGTTCGGTGGTGGCCGACGACGACATGCTGAGCCGCCTGCTCAGTACGCGCCCCTTCCGCACCGCCGAGGGCATCGCGCGCGCTGGCATGGCGCTGGTGGACGAGAGCGACAAGGAACTGCTGATCGGCGAGAGCCGCGACCCGTTCCGCGAGCTGGGTCACTCGGTCGAATCGATCGAGCTGTTCCTGCGCCTGCCCGGGGACGATGACACGCGCCCATACAGCGTGCCGTTCTTTGGCCTGATGCCGATGCAGGCGCTGATCGTCGGCGCCCCGTTCATCAGTCGCAACTTCTTCTGGCGAGACCACGAGGGCCTGCCGCTGTTCGTGAAGTTGCGTAGCGGCCGCTACCTGTACGCCTTCGAGACCAGTGTGACGCGCTACGGCGCCGCGCCCACCGCCTATCTGATGCTCGGCTACCCGAAAGTGGCACAGCGCAAGGCCTATCGCTCGTCGCTGCGGGTCAGCGCAGCGCTGCCTGCGGTGATCGACGCAGCCGGCAAGGAAAAGCTCAAGGTTGCGATCTCGGACATGTCCGACAAGGGCTGTGCCGTCGACACGCAATTCGTGATCGGCGAGATCGGCAGCCAGGTGACACTGACCTTCCGCATGCGCCTCGACAACGAGGCCTACATGCTGTCGCTGCCATGCATCATCCGGAACCAGCAGACACGCAAGGGCGGCCTGCTGCACTACGGCCTCTCGTTTGGCGACACCCATCAACATCTGCCCTGGCACCAACGCATGGCGCTGAAGGCGTATCTCTACGACGGGTTGATTGATACCGGCACGCGCCAATAGCCGACCTACAATCAGCAGATGCGACCTCCTGTTCCCGTCACCCTGCTGACCGGCTTCCTGGGCAGCGGAAAGACCACCCTGCTCAACCACCTGCTGCGCGACCCGGCCTTGGCCGGCTGCGCCGTTCTGATCAACGAAGTCGGCGAGGTCGGGCTCGACCATCTGCTGATCGAACGGGTGGACGAGGAGGTCGTGCTGCTCGAATCAGGGTGCCTGTGCTGCACGGTGCGCGGCGACCTGGCCCGCACCCTGCGTGAGCTATGCGTGCGACAGGAAGAAGGGCGCCTTGCCCGGCTCGACCGCGTAGTGATCGAAACAACTGGCCTCGCCGACCCGGCACCGGTGATCCACACGCTGATGCGCGACCCGTTCCTCGCCTATCGTTTCAGGCTTGACGGCGTTGTGGCGACGGTCGACCCGCGCCATGCGAGCTGGCAACTCGCCCAGCACCCGGAGGCAGAACGCCAGGTGGCCTACGCCGACCGGATCGTGATGACGAAGTGCGACATCGCAACGCAGGCCGAACGCGATGCCGCCGGCCGGGCACTTGATCGGCTCAACCCCTCGGCAGCACGCTTTGAAGGCCACATGGGACGAGTACCGAGCGAACTGCTGGCCGGCATGGCCTTCAGCGCCGGGCCGAGCGCGACGGCGGCACTCGGCACCTGGCTGGGCAGCGGGCGAATCGAAGCCGCCGATGCGCGCGACGCGTTCGGCCGCAGCGTGCGCGCGACCCACTCACGCGACATCCAGACCCACTTGCTGCGCTTTGAAACCCCATTCGAGTGGGATGCCTTCGCCGACGCGCTGGATCTGCTGCTGCAAGTCACCGGCGAGCGCATCCTGCGCGTGAAAGGCCTCGTACACATCGCCGGCGAATCGGGCCCGCGCGTTGTCCACGCAGTACAACAAGAACGCTATCCGGACAGCAGCCTGCCGGATTGGCCCGACGCCGACCGGGACACCCGGCTGGTCTTCATCACGCGCGATCTGCCCCGCGCACCACTTGAAAAGGCCTTCCTCGCGCTCTGCGGGGTCAGCGCGCGGCCAGCCGTGCCGGCCTGAGTCGCCAGCAAGCCAGTCGGGGCAGTTGCTTGTCATTTATTACGGATGCATCATCCGAAACTCACTTTTTGTAGTTTTCAGCGATTTGCGGGGCAGCACATGGGTATTCAGAGATTCACATCGCTTCAATGGCTTCGCTCCGCAGGCCTTTCGGCCGTCGCAGTCGCCCTCATGTCGGCATGTGGCGGCGGCGGCGCCGCATCAGGCGCCAGCACAGGTGGCACAACCGGCGGTGGCGGTAGCGGCAACGAAGGCGAAGTGGTCGCGCCGCCCAACATCATTGCTGGCCAGGCAATCGGCACCGTCACGGTGGCCCCGGTCACCGATGCCAGCGGCCCAATCGTTGCCACCTTCGGCGTCACGCTGCCGCCTGGCACGGCCGAGAACATCATTGCGCAGCGCGCCGGCGCGAATATCGCCACGCAGATCGACGTCAAGCGTCGCCACGCCGACGGCACGATCCGCCACGCGATCATCTCGACCCAGCTGCCGGACGCCGCAGGTGGCCCGATCAAGCTGGCCACTGCAAATACCAGTGCAACGGGGGGTGCCGAACTCGCCACGATGCTGGCCGGCACCGTCAACTACACGGTGGAGATCCGCGAAGCCGGCACGAGTTATCGCACCAGCCTGCGCGACGCGCTCAAGAATGGCGGCGACCCGTGGCTCAGCGGGCCGCTGGTGAACGAATGGCGTGCGCGCGTAGCGCCCGTGGACGCCAACAAGGTCGCCCACCCGGGTCTGCGCGTGCTGTTCGACGCACGCTTCGAGAACAGCAAGCGGGGCCGGGCGTCGATCACGATCGAGAACGTCGAATCCACCGCAGCGCGCGGTGACCGCACGTACGACATCACGATGACCGACGAGCGCGGCACCGTGCTGTTCACGCAGACCGCCATCACGCAGCCCTTCCAGACACGCTACCGCAAGGTGTTCCAGTTCGGTGGCGCAGCAAGCCCGATCGTGGCACCGGATGTAGCGCTGCTGAAGAAGAGCCGCGCCATCCTGAACTACACCGACACGCCGCTGCCGGCGAGCGCTGTCGACAATATCGTCAGCCAATGGACCAAATCCAAACGCGGGCTCTTCGACAGCGGCATCGTCACATCGGCGATGCCCAACACCGGCGGGCGGATGGACATCGGCCCGCTTCCGGGGTGGACCGTCGTCGCCCTGCTCTCAGGCGATCCGAAGGCGTTGGCGGTGATGTATGACGCCGGCGAGCGTGCCGGCGTGTTCTCGGTCCATTACCGCGACGCAGAGACGGGCGACATCATCAGCATCAACAAGCATCCAACCGTCACCCTCGGCAGCGCCTCGCAGTGGTCGGACCCGGCCGACCGCCTGCCCAACACCACGCTGCCGCGCACGACACCGCATCAGCCGGATACCGCCCACCAGCCCTCGCTGGCCTTCGTGCCGTACATGATCAGCGGTGATCGCTACTACCTCGACGAGCTGTACTTCTGGGCTGACTGGAACCTCATCTCGATGCACCATGACTACCGCGAGAAGGAAAAAGGCCTCGTCCATAACGACCAGGTCCGCGGACAGGCATGGTCGATGCGCACGCTCACGCAAGCGGCATGGATCGCGCCGGGCACCGACTGGCAAGCCGCGTACTTCGACGACAAGGTGCGCCAGAACCTTAGCTGGTACGCCGCCAACGCGATTCCAATGAATCCACTCGGCTGGTGGAAAGGCACCTCCAGCACCGATGGATCGCTGGAGCAGGCACCCGAGCCGGGCATGTCGCCCGAGGTCACGCACTGGTTCTCACCGTGGATGAACGATTTCTTCGCGCTGATGCTGGCGTACTGCTCGGATCTGGGTTACCCCGCCGCAGCCACACGCGACTGGACGCTGGGCTTCACCGCCAAGCGCTTCACCAGCGGCCCTGACTTCAGCCCCTTCGATGGCACCAGCTATCGCCTGGCCGGCCTCCTCAAAGGCAATGTGCCGATCAAGACGATGGCGGACTTGACCCGCTACAGCTTCTACACCCGCACCACCGGGGCACCGACCGACCTGCACTCGACCGGCGATTCAGCCGGCTACGCGATCCAGGCGTACGCCGCGCTCAGCGCAGCACATGACGCCGGCGTCGCCAAAGCGGACGACGCTTTCGTATTCGTGCGCGAACAGATCCTCAAGAAGGGCGGCACCAACGCCTACCTCGGAGACCCGACCTGGAACATCGTTCCGCGAACCGCGGTAGCCGGCATCAGCGGATCACCGGGGCTCAACAGCGGCGGCACAACGCCGACGCCACCCTTGCCGCCGGTCGTCGATGACCTGCCGCGCGACGCCAACGGCGCAATCAAGCCGGAGTGGTTTGCGGCCCTGCCACTGAACGCATGGACCGAGATGCCGGGCTCCCGCCTGCTCGACAATGTCGCCGTGCCAGCCGGTTTCACAGCCAGCGATCTGACCTCGATCGTCTACGCATGGGGCGGGGCGGCACTCGATACCAAACGCAACGGCCTGCACCTTTTCGGCGGCGGCCACGGCGACGGCAAGTGGAACGGCCTGCTGTTCTTCGGCTTTGACAACTATCGCTGGAGCACCACCTGGGGTGGCACACCGCGGGAGCAGATCCTCGGCAATACGCTCAATTGGTCGAACAACGTGGAAGGTACGGACTCGCTCAACGCCGACGGTAATCCGATGTCTTCACACGGCTGGTACGGCTATGCCTGGATTCCTGAGCGGGATGAACTCTTCCTCGGCGTTCGACGCAGTGTGCTCTGGGACTTGACGGCAAAACAATGGCGCAAACCCTTCCTCGACTGGAGCAACTCGAAGTGGTCGAGCGACATTCAGGCCTGGCCACACAAGGGCAAAGTTTACGTCTTCTGCGCCAGCAGCGAATACGGCGGTTGGGTATTCGACCCGGCCGGCCAGACAACGCTGGCCGATGGCAGCAAAGCCGTTGGTAGCTATACCCCGATCGCTGGCTTGGCGGCGAGCTACCCGTGCCGCTGGAAAGAGATCGCGGTGCACATGCCGGAACGCGGCGAGGTGCTTCGCTTCCGTCCGAAGGACAGCAGCACACCAGTGCACGTGCTGACACTGGATGACTTCACGCGCAGTTACAAGGTCGATCCCACCGGCAAGGGCTGGGAAGCTGTCGTGAATGACTTGCCCTACACCGGTGACGTCGCGGGGGCAGCCTTCGCGCCCGGCGCCACGCGCGCCGAGGATCGCGTTTACATCCTCGAGAACGCGAGCAACGGGCGGCTTTGGGAGATCAACCCGAACGACTGGAACGGCAAGCTGATCAGCACGACTGGCACCGGCCCAAGCGCTGCGCGTTACGGGTATTACAGCCGCTTCGTGTTTGACCGCAAACACGGTGTGCTGATGGCTATGCCCGCCGTGCAAGCCAACGGAAGCACAGACGTGCCCAACGTCCGCATCATCCGCGTGCGCTAGCAAGCACGCGCACTGCGCCGGTGTGGCAATCGTGCCGCACCGGCGCAGCGTCGGCCGTCGTCGCGGTATCCTTGTCCATTGCGACAAGGAAGCTTGACTGTGACACCCCGCCTCACCCTGGCGCAGCGCCCTTCTGCGCTTGCTTCATCCGCCAGCTGCGTTTCCGCAGCGGCTTCGTTCCTGCCCGGCACAAGCCATGTCAGCCCCGCCCAACGCTGAGTTCCAGCCCGCCGTGACCTGGCATCGGCCGGTGTGGGTGCTCGCCGCGTTGCTGGCGACACTGTCTTCGCTTGGTCCGTTCGCGATCGACACCTACCTTCCGGCCTTCGAGGGGATTGCGCAGGGGCTGGCGACGACGCCGGTCCATCTGCAGCAGACGCTGTCGGGCTATCTCGCCGGCTTCTCGGTGATGATGCTGTTCCACGGCGCACTTTCGGACAGCTTTGGCCGCCGCCCCGTCGTCTTCGTCGGGCTTGCGGTGTTCGCGCTGGCCAGCGTCGTATGCGCCACCGCATCGCATGTGGGCGTGCTGATTGCCGGGCGGGTGCTTCAGGGCATGAGTTGCGGCGCCGGCATCGTGGTCGGCCGCGCGATCGTGCGCGACCTGTTCGCCGCGGTGCATGCGCAAAAACTGATGAGCCAGATTACCCTGTTCTTCGGGGCCGCGCCGGCCATTGCGCCGATCATCGGCGGCTGGCTGTTCGCCGGATTCGGCTGGCGGGCGATCTTCTGGTTCCTCGCGCTCGTCGCCGTCAGCGTGCTGGTGCTGGCCGCCCGCACGCTACCCGAAACCCTGCCTCCCGAGCGCCGCCAGCCCTTCACACCGCTGGCGCTATCGCGCGGTTACTGGCAGGTCGTGTCGGACAAACGCTTCCTGTTGCTGACGCTGGCAGCCGGCGTACCGTTCAATGCGATGTTCGTGTTCATCCTGTCGGCGCCGATGCTGCTCGGCCACCATCTCAAGCTCGCGCCGACGCAGTTCTTCTGGCTCTTCTGCTGGGGCATCAGCGGGATCATGGGGGGTGCGTGGGCAAGCGGCCGACTGGCCGGGCGCATTCCGCGCGAGCGGCAGGTGCGCTGGGGTTTCGGCATCCTGCTGGTGGTCGCGTTCGTCAATACGCTGTACCACGCCTTCGTGCCGGCCAACGTGTTCTCCGCGATTCTGCCGGTCGGCCTGATCGGCTTCGGTTGGTCGATGCTGGCACCTTGCGTGACGCTGCTGGTGCTGGATCGCTTCCCGGAACGGTTGGGTCTGGCCTCGTCCCTGCAGGCCTGCCTTGCCAGCCTGTCAAACGCGATTGTCGCCGGGCTCGTTGCACCGATCGCAATGGCCAGCGTCGCTGGCCTTGCGCTGGCGTCCTTCGTCCTCGGCTTCGCCGGCTGGGCGGCGTGGAAGCTCTACCGAATGGATGTCCGGCGCGTCATCCGTGCAGAACAGCAGGCTCAGCAGGACAGTTAATCGCTTTCAGGACGACCGCCGCTCAGTAGTCGCTGCGATAGCCCTGGTTCTCGCGCTGCAGTCGCTCTAGGTAGGCCTTGTCGCGTTCGAGTCGGCGGCGGGCTTCCGCCGCCTGGCGTTCGCGCTCGCGGCGGTCCTCGGCCGCCAACCGCTCGGCCTCGCGGCGGGCACGCTCAGCCTGCTGGCGTTCGTCTTGCTCGGCGCGCTGTCGGCTGTACTCAAGATCGCGCGACACGCTGTCGGCCTCCCGGCGCGCCTGCTCCACTTCCTGCTGCCGCTGACGCTCGGCCCGCTCGGCAGCTTCGCGCTCCCGGCGTTCGCGCCACTCCGCCTCTCGTGCCACGCGCGCCTCGCGCTCACGCGCCTGGTCTTCGGGCGATCCCTCGGTCTGCTCACGTTCGATCCGCTCGACTTCTGCACGCTGGCGCGCCGCCGCGTCCTCGGGCGATCCAACCGTGGCACCCAGGCGGAACCACCAGCCAGCCGGCAGGATCAGCAAAAGCGCGAGCAGCGCTCCGATCAGGCGCGGCGATCCAGGCAGACGAAGACCGGACGACTGCAGTTCCGGTGCAAAAGCAGCGATCGCCTCGTCGGGCGTCATGACCGGGCGCAACGAGCCATCGTAAGCGGCGCGCCGTTGTTCGTCGCCTAACACGTACCAGGCCTCACGCACCGCAACACAACGAATCGCGTAGTCCTCGGCGGTCGCCGGCGTGGCGCGCTCGGGCGCGTACTCGGCGAGCTGGCGATCAGTCGCGGCGCGCAGCGTCGCCTGATCCGCGTTCTGCGCCACACCTAGCACGTCGTACAGGGTCTTTTTCATGGGCCGGATGATAGCGTTCAGCGCAGGCGCATCACAGTGTTGTTCTCTTCCTGCAGGCGTTCGAGTTCGGCCTTGTCGCGCTCCAGCCGGCGGCGTGCCTCGTAGGCGCGCTGCGCCTCCGCACGCTTGGCCTCCTGCTCACGAGCCTCGCGCTCAGCCAACGCGGTGTCGCGCGCCGACATCGGTTCGTCCTCATCAGCGGCCGCTTCGCGCGCCTGCTCGTTGGTGTCGGCGGCCTTCATCGCCGCTTCGTATTCGCGTTGGCGGCGCGCGTCCGCGCTCTCCGCCTGGGGCGCGCCGCCGACGCGCTCCTGCATCTGAATCCGACTGGCGGCCTCGCGACGCTTGGCCTCGATTTCTGACGACACGCCCTGCGCCCATCGGTCACTCTGGTGCAGGAAACTACGCACGCCCTGCCACAGGCCGAAGGCCAAGAGGACGACCAGTCCGAGCAGCAGCCAGCGCATGCGCCCAGCGGTCTCGTCGCCAGCGCCAACACCGGCCAACGCAAGCGCCTCTCGGCTTGGCGGCGCGCCCCGTAGACGTTCGTCGTAGGCGGCGCGCGTGACCGGATTGCCGAGCACGCTCCAGGCCTCCCGCACGGCAAATTGCTGCGCGTCGCGATCAGGTTGCTCGGCCGCCGCGGGGCTGTCGAGGTATTCGATCAGGCGTTCGTAACAACGCTTGAGTTGCGCATCAGTGAAATCGGCGCGGGCTTGCAAGGCGTCGTAGAGGGTTCGCTTCATGGGGTCCGTCGCGCTTGCGGTGTCGATCAGGGGTTCAGGTGGATCGCGTCAATGCAGGCGCATCGCGCGGTTGTTGTCGTCCTGCAAACGCTCCAGCAGGGCCTTTTCGCGTTCCAGGCGGGCGCGGTTCTCAGCGGCACGCTCGGCCGCCTCTTCTTCAGCCTGCGCGCGCTCGGCGTCGGCCCGTGCGCGAAGTTCAGCCGCTTCGGCCGCTTCACGCTCGCGCGCAGCCTCGCGGGCTGCAATCTGGGCGTCGGATTCGCGCCGTGCTTCCTCGTTGGCGCGTTCGTCCTGCTCGCGCTGCCAACGCGCCTCGCCGGCTGGAAGGCCGTCATCGCGACCGTTGATCTGCGCATCAATCCGCGCGCGGGTCTCGGCGTCGCGGGCACGCGCCTCGGCTTCCATCGCTTCGGCCTGCGCGCGGGCACGATCACTCGAAAAGGAGAAGCTGCAACTGCGCCATCCGATCGCCAGCAGACTCAGCACAGTGATCAGCACCAACAGACGCCCGACACGCCAGTCAAGAAGCGGCCGGCCAGCGGCGGCATCCAGATCGGGCAGAACCTCGTCTGTTGGGGGTTCGGTGAAGACGCTGTCGGGAAGGGTAGCGTCGTAGGCGGCGCGCGCTTCCGGGTTGCCCAACACCGCCCAGGCGGCGTTGAGTTCGCTCAGTCGCTCCGCAGCCGACCCGGAGATCCTGGCTTCGCGTTCGAGCGGATCGGCGAGCCGCTGCCATGCGGCGAGCAGTTCGACTTCGCTGGCACGCGGATGCGCGCCGAGAACCTGGTACAGCGTGCGGGCCATGGGGCGTGCTGCAACGGAATTGACGGATTTGTCGATTCTAGCGGCGCATCGCCTGCGGGCCTGTCAGAAAATGCCGCAGCACGGCCACTTGCTGCGGCATCGGTGAAGCACTTAACGGCTGGCGTCGACTTCCAGTCCGTTTTCCACACGGCGCACGCCGTCGACGCTGGCCACCAGCGCCAGCGCGCGCGACACGCTGTCAGCATCGCGCAGCCCGCCGCGCAGGGTCACTACGCCTTCGAGCGCCTCGACTTCGATGCGTGCTTCGGCCAGGGCCGGGTCGGCCTTCAGCGTGGCACTCACTTGCGCCTGCAGCGCCTTGTCTTTCGCGCTCGGCGTGGCCATCGTGCTTGCGTTGGCGGCAGGTTCGGCCGCCTGCAGCACTGCGCTCAGGCCGACGGCCAGCGAAGCGGAAGTCAGCAGTACAACAATCGTCTTGGGGTAGTTCATGGGACGCTCCTTGAATCAGGATGATCGGATGCGCGGCGCGGAGCGCCACGGCACGCCCCATCTCGCAACCGCCGTGCCATCGCCCGGAAAGCGTTAGCCTGCAAGGCGTTGTGCGAACCGGAACGGCCGTCGCCACAGGCATTGCGGCCCAAACCGTCGCGCTGCCACGACGCCGGACGAGGGATCTGCTGCATTCGCCCGTTTGGCGGTGCCTCGCGGCGTCGCGTCGGTGCGACGCTCAGGCGGTGTTGCGGAACATCGCCGGCGTCAGCTCGTGGCGCTGCAGCAGGCGGTAGAACTCTGTGCGGTTGCGGTCGGCCAGCCGCGCGGCGTCCGACACGTTGCCATCGGTGAGCTTGAGCAGCTGGGTCAGGTAGTTGCGCTCGAAGCGCTGCTTCGCTTCCGCATAAGTCAGCGCCTCCATGCTGCGCACCCGCAGCGCGCGCTGCACCAGCGACGCCGGGATCAAAGGCGCGGTGGACAGGGCACTGACCTGCTCGACCACGTTGTAGAGCTGGCGCACGTTGCCAGGCCAGGCCGCCGTGGCGAGCGCCTCGATCGCATCCGGCGCGAAGCCGCTGAGCGTCTTGCGGTACTTCGTCGCGAGCTGGCGCAGGAAGGAGGCCGCCAGCAACGGAATATCCTCGCGCCGCTCCGACAGCGGCGGCAGCAGCAGCGACACGACGTTGAGTCGGTAGAACAGATCCTCGCGGAACTGGCCCTCGGCCATCGCAGTGTCGAGGTTGCGGTGGGTCGCCGAGACGATGCGCACATCGATCGGCACCGAGCGGGTTGCCCCCACCGGCCGCACCGCGCGCTCCTGCAGCACACGCAGCAGCTTTACCTGCAGCGCGAGCGGCATATCGCCGATTTCGTCGAGGAACAGCGTGCCGCCGTCGGCCGCCTGGAACAGACCATTGTGCGACGCGATTGCGCCGGAGAAAGCGCCCTTCACATGGCCGAACAGCTCGGATTCGAGCAACTGCTCTGGGATCGCACCGCAGTTGATCGCGATGAAGGGTGCAGCAGCGCGCGGGCTGGCACGGTGGATCGCGCGGGCCAGCAATTCCTTGCCGGTGCCGCTCTCGCCGCGGATCAGGATGCTCGCGTCGGAGGCCGCCACCATGCGTGCCTCTTCCAGCACTTCGGCCATGCGGTTGCTGCGGCTGACGATGCCGGCGCGCCAGCTGGCGTCGTCATGGGCACCGGCGGACTCGGTGGTCGCACCGAGCGACAAGGCCTGCGTCACCTTGTCGAGCAGCACACGGCTGTCGAAAGGCTTGGTCAGGTAGCCGAAGACACCCCGCGACATCGCCTCCACCGCATCGGGGATGGTGCCGTGCGCGGTCAGCAGGATCACCGGCAAGGACGGATGGCTGCGCTGGATGTCGCCGAACAGCGCGAGGCCGTCACGGTCGGGCAGGCGCACGTCGCTGATCACCAGATCCGGTCGCTCGACCGACAGGCGCGCCAGCGCCGCCTCCGCCGA
This sequence comes from Niveibacterium sp. COAC-50, assembly GCF_013184235.1. Lineage (NCBI taxonomy): Bacteria > Pseudomonadati > Pseudomonadota > Betaproteobacteria > Rhodocyclales > Rhodocyclaceae > Niveibacterium > Niveibacterium sp. COAC-50. The sequence continues at coordinate 867,200 of NZ_JABCJM010000002.1, read as the reverse complement.
GGCGGCAGCGGTCACGCGGTAGCCATTGGCCGACAGGCGCATCGAAATCAGCCGCAGCAGGTCGGCATCGTCATCCACCAGCAGCAGGTGGGCGGCGCGCGCCGTGTCGGACTGTGAAACCACGTAGGGAACGCTCATCGCGTGCTCTCCTTTCGAGGGGCCGGACGTGCCGGGCGGTTGGGGAGACTGCGCTCGATTTCGGCGAGCGCATCGATCTTGTCCTGCAGTGCATCGGCACGGCGCTGCGCCTCGCGTGCGCTGGCACTGGCACGGTCCGCCGCCAGTTCGGCGCGCTGGCGCGCGAGATACTGGTCATGCAGCAGGCGCGCCAGCGGCTGCAGGATCTGCGCCTGCGCCGCATCGGAACGCAACACCGCGTCGAGCTGCGCCAGAGCGCGTGGAAAGTCGGGATTTGCGCCGCTGCCAAGCTGCATCGCGAGCTGCATCTGTTGCAGCGGGTTTTGCGGCCGTGCCGGCGCCACCGCGGCACCCGGCTTCTGGCTCGCGCTGTAGAAGGCCAGCGCCGCATGCAGCGCGCTGTCGTCCGGTGCACGCACCGGCTCCTCGACGCGCGTCGGCTGGGTGCTACAGGCGCCCAGCATGGCCAGCAGCCACGCGGCGAGCGTCGCGCGCACCGCGCTCATCTCAGGCTTCATGCGGTAACTCCACGCGGAAATGCGCACCGCCGTCGTCCGGCAGCAGCGCGATGCTGCCGCCGTGCGCTTGCACCATCTCGCGCACGATCGACAGGCCAATGCCACTGCCGCCACGCGCGCCCTCCGGCTGACGGCTGCCCTGGTAGAAGGGGTCGAAGATGCGGCCGCGGTCCTGCCGCGCAACGCCGGGCCCCTGGTCGATGCAATCCACCCACACGTTGCGCTCGTTGCGCCCGAGCACGAAGCGCACGAGGCCGCCATTGGGGCTGAAGCGGATCGCGTTGGAGAGCAGGTTGCCGAACACGATCGCGAGCTTGCCGGCATCGGCCACGACGAAGGTGTCCGGCCCGCTCAACTGCACTTCGATACGGCGCGACTGGCAGGGCAGCGCCTGTTCCCGCATCACCGCCTCGATCACCTCGCGCAGCGAGAGCTTCTTGCAGTCGAGCCGGCGCGCGTCGAAAGCCGCCGCGTTGTAGCCGAGCAGCGCCTCGATCCGAGTCTGCAGCAGCACGCTGTTCTCGGTGAGGATCTTCACGACTTCGGCCTGCCCATCCTGCAGGGGGCCGAGCACGCGGTCCTCGAGCAACGCGATGCCTTCGTGCAGCGACGCGAGCGGCGTCTTCAGCTCGTGCGACACATGGCGCAGCACCCGCTGGCGATCGGCTTCAAGCTCGGCAAGCCGGCTCCGCAGCCAATCGAGCCGCCGCCCGACGCGGCGCAGGTCGGCCGGGCCGCGGATATCCACCGGCGTATCGAAACGATTGGCGCCCAGGTCGTCGATGCTGCGCTCCAGTCGCCCGAGCGGACGCACCAGCCACAGGCCGAACACCAGCGCCAGCACGACACTGCCGGCCAGGGCGGCGAACACCTGCAGGCCAAGGCGCGCACGATTGCCATCCAGCGTATCGAGCAGCTCGCGGTTCTGGTGTTCCACCACCTGCTGCGCTGCGGTGGCGAGTTGTTCGTTGACGTCACCCAGCCGCTGCAAGCCTTCCTGCAGCGGTTGCGCCGCGGTGTCGTCGAGCAGACCGGCCACCGCGCTGGCGGCGGACTCCCAGTCGGCGACATGGCCGCCGAGCGCCGGGCGCAGCGGCTGCAGCGACGCGAGTGCCTCGTCGCGCGCCTGCATGAAGCGGCCGCGCAAGGCCTCGTCGCGCAACACACGGAACTGCCGCGCGCTGCGCGCCATGTCCACCGTGCGCTCGCCGACCAGTTGCGTCGCGGCCGTCACCTCCACCGCGTGGGCCGCGGCGGCGCGACTTTCGGCCGCAAACGCTTCGAGCATGCGTACGCCACGCCAGGCCGTGCTGCCAAGGAGCAGCGCGATCAGCAGGAAGGCGACAAGGAGAAGCTGGCGGAAGGAAACCCGGGACATCTGCGGCGAGCGTGGCCATCCACGGCGCGCCGCCGGTGATGCCAATGGAATCAGGAGCCGCGATCAGAACACGCATGCGCCCGCTTGACCAGAGGCAGCGACGCTGTCGTCACATCCCGACACACTTGAGTGCCGCAAGGCCAGCCGGATCGGGGCTTGCCACCGATTTTCGCGTCGCCGTGGAGCGACACTTTTGTGCCAATGGCACCGACAGGCTTCGACGATTATCGCGCAATCGCCCGGCCCGCCGGCACTGGCATGCAAACTGCATTGACGGCCCTGCCCATGCATCCGGGCGCATCACCGAACCGGCAGGAGTCAACATGATCGCCAAACCCAGCATCCTCGACCAGCACCGCGAATCCCGCAGCATCCGGCGCCCGCCGGCATCCGATTCCCAGCCGGGCGTACCCGAACCCTTCAAGCCCGCCCCCTTCCCGGCCACATCGAGCAGCCCGGTGGCGGATAACCGGCTGGTGGTGGGGCCGCGCGTGAAACTGAGCGGCGCGCAGATCCTCGATTGCGACACCTTGCGGGTGGAAGGCCATGTCGACGCCGCGCTGGAGAGCCGCGTCATCGAGATCGCCGCCGGCGGCAGCTTCAACGGCGCCGCACGGGTGGAGGCCGCTGACATCAGCGGCCGCTTCGAGGGCGAACTGCATGTGACCGGCCGCCTCAAGCTGCGCGCTGGCGCGCAAATCCGCGGCAAGGTGCGCTATGGCAGCCTCGTGGTGGAAGCGGACGCCACGCTGTTCGGTGACGTTGCACCGGCGAGCCAGGCCGACAACGCCGCTATGGCAGAGCGCCCCAGCGCGCAGATCGCCTCGATCACGGCCTTGCTGGCCTGAGCCCCAGCGGCGCAAAGGCGCCGCTTTGTCGGTCCGTCATTTCAATATTTCTTGTAATATTGAATGATGAACAGGGACGACGCCGCTACGGTCTTCGAATCGCTCGCATCGGGCATCCGGCTCGATGTATTCCGCCTGCTCGTCCGGCAAGGGCCGGCCGGCATGGTGGCGGGCGACCTTGCCAGCGCGCTCGATATCGCGCCGAACAAACTCTCCTTCCACCTGAAATCACTGCTGCATACCGGGCTCGCCACGGTTGAACAGGAAGGGCGCTTCCAGCGCTATCGCCCGAACATTGCACGGGTTGCCGAGCTGGTTACCTACCTCACCGCCGAATGCTGCGGCGGCCGGCCCGAGGCCTGTGCGGATCTGCTTACCACCCCCTGTTGCCCCGACGCCCCCGACGAAATCGATGCACACCATGACGCACACCCCTGACACCGCCAAAACGCCTACCCCCATGAGCGCCTTCGAACGTGGCCTCAGCCTGTGGGTCTTTCTCTGCATCCTGGCCGGCATCGCGCTCGGCCAGCTGTTACCCGGGGTGTTCCAGGCCATCGGGCGGCTTGAGTTCGCGCGGGTGAACCTGCCGGTCGGCCTGCTGATCTGGGTGATGATCATTCCGATGCTGGTGAAGGTGGACTTCGGCGCGTTGCACGAGGTGCGCCAGCATGTGCGCGGCATCGGCGTGACGCTGTTCGTGAACTGGCTGGTGAAGCCCTTCTCGATGGCCCTGCTCGGCTGGCTCTTCATCCGCCAGCTGTTCGCGCCGCTGCTGCCGGCCGACCAGATCGACAGCTACATCGCCGGGCTGATCCTGCTTGCCGCCGCGCCCTGCACCGCGATGGTCTTCGTGTGGAGCCGCCTGACCCATGGCGACCCGCTGTTCACGCTGTCGCAAGTGGCGCTGAACGATTCGATCATGGTGTTCGCGTTCGCGCCGCTGGTCGGCCTGTTGCTGGGCATCTCGGCGATCACGGTGCCGTGGGCGACCCTGGTGACTTCGGTCGTGCTGTACATCGTGATTCCGGTGATCCTCGCGCAATTGTGGCGCCGCAGCTTGCTCGCCAGGGGCCAGGCCGCCTTCGACGCCGCGATGACGCGCATCGGCCCGTGGTCGATCAGCGCATTGCTGGCCACGCTGGTGCTGCTGTTTGCCTTCCAGGGCGAAGCGATCATTCGCCAGCCCTTGGTGATCGCGCTGCTCGCCGTGCCGATCCTGATCCAGGTTTTCTTCAATGCCGGGCTGGCCTACTGGCTCAACCGCCGCCTTGGCGAGCGCCACAGCGTGGCCTGCCCCTCGGCGCTGATCGGCGCCTCCAACTTCTTCGAACTGGCCGTCGCGGCCGCGATCAGCCTGTTCGGTTTTCAGTCCGGTGCAGCGCTCGCAACCGTTGTCGGTGTGCTGATCGAAGTGCCGGTGATGCTGCTGGTCGTGCGCATCGTCAATGCCAGCAAGCCCTGGTACGAACAACAACCCCGCTGAGAACAGGACACCCCCGATGAGTCAGGTGACGATCTATCACAACCCCGCCTGCGGCACCTCGCGCAATACGCTGGCGATGATCCGCAATGCCGGCATCGAGCCGGAGGTGGTGCTCTATCTGCAGACGCCGCCCAGCCGGGACACCCTGCTGGCGCTGATCCGCGACAGCGGCCTCGCGGTGCGCGACGTGATCCGCCAGAAGGGGACGCCTTACGAGGAGCTGGGCCTCGCCGACCCGACGCTGAGCGACGACGCGCTGATCGACGCGATGCTCGCGCATCCGATCCTGATCAACCGGCCGATCGTCGTCACGCCGCTCGGCACCCGCTTGTGCCGGCCTTCGGAACTGGTACTCGACATCCTGCCGCAGCCGCAGCAAGGTGCCTTCACCAAGGAGGACGGCGAAGCGGTGGTGGACGCGCAGGGCCGCCGCCTGATCTGAGCCAGCGCCGCGCCGCCGCAATCCGGAACGAGATTGTCGTGCACCGGGTAGCGGCCGGCGCCACCGCGAACCATACTGGTTGCACCCACAGAGAGCAAAGGTGCAACCATGTCCGCCACCACCCTCGGCGTCAAACTCGACGACGCCGCACGCGAACGCATCCGCCTGGCCGCACAAGGGCTTGAGCGCACGCCGCACTGGCTGATCAAGCAGGCCATCTTCCATTACCTCGACGCGTTGGAGCACGGCCACACACCGCCGGAATACGACGGCAGCGGTGCGCTGATCGAGGCGGACGAGCGCCCGGCCCCGGCCGAAGGGCCGCAACCCTTCCTCGACCTGGCGCTTGGGGTGCAACCGCAGAGCGAACTGCGCGCCGCCATCACCGCCGCCTACCGTCGGCCGGAACCCGAAGCGCTGGCGATGCTGTTGCCGCTGGCACGCCAGTCGGCCGAACGCACCGATGCGACCCGCTCGCTCGCGACGCAGCTGGTCGAAGCGCTGCGCGCGAAAGGCACCGGCGGCGGCCGCAACGGGCTGGTGCAAGGCCTGCTGCACGAGTTCGAACTCTCCAGCCAGGAAGGCGTGGCGCTGATGTGCCTCGCCGAAGCGCTGCTGCGCATCCCCGACCGCGCCACCCGCGACGCGCTGATCCGCGACAAGGTCGGCCGCGGCGACTGGGCCGCCCACCTAGGGCAATCCGGCTCGCTGTTCGTGAACGCCGCCACCTGGGGGCTGCTGATCACCGGCAAGCTGGTCGGCACGCAGTCGGAATCGGGCCTCAACAACGCGCTGTCGAAGCTGATCGCGAAGAGCGGCGAGCCGGTGGTACGCAAGGGCGTCGATATGGCGATGCGTCTGATGGGCGAACAGTTCGTCACCGGCGAAACGATTGCCGAAGCGCTGGAGAACGCGCGCAGCCACGAGGCCAAGGGCTTCCGCTACTCCTACGACATGCTCGGCGAAGCCGCGCTGACCGCCACCGACGCCGAGCGCTACTACGCCGCCTACGAGCAGGCGATCCACGCCATCGGCCGGGCCGCCGCCGGACGCGGCATCTATGAAGGGCCCGGCATCTCGGTCAAGCTGTCGGCGCTGCATCCGCGCTACAGCCGCGCCCAGCGTGACCGCGTGATGGACGAGTTGTACCCGCGGCTCGCCGCGCTGACGAAGCTCGCGCGCCGCTACGACATCGGGCTCAACATCGACGCGGAGGAAGCCGACCGGCTCGAAATCTCGCTTGATCTGCTGGAACGGCTCTGCTTTGACTCCGAACTTGCCGGCTGGCATGGCATCGGCTTTGTGATTCAGGCCTATCAGAAGCGCGCGCCGCATGTGGTCGACCATGTGATCGAACTCGCCCGCCGCAGCCGCCGGCGCCTGATGGTGCGGCTGGTGAAGGGCGCCTACTGGGACAGCGAGATCAAACGCGCCCAGGTCGACGGCCTCGAAGGCTACCCGGTGTGGACGCGCAAGCTGCACACCGATGTCGCCTACCTCGGCTGCGCGCGCAAGCTGCTCGACGCACCCGAGGCGATCTACCCGCAATTCGCCACACACAACGCCTACACCGTCGCCGCGATCTGCCAGATGGCCGGGCAGAACTACTACGCAGGCCAGTACGAGTTCCAGTGCCTGCACGGCATGGGCGAACCGCTGTACGAAGAGGTGGTGGGCGCAGACAAGCTCGGCCGCCCGTGCCGCGTGTATGCGCCGGTCGGCTCGCACGAGACGCTGCTGCCTTACCTCGTCCGCCGCTTGCTGGAGAACGGCGCCAACAGCTCCTTCGTGAACAAGGTCGGCAACGACAAGGTGCCGGTCGCGGAACTGGTCGGCGACCCGGTCGCCGAGGCCGAAGCGCTGCAGCCGGTGGGCGCGCCGCATCCGGCAATCCCGCTGCCGCGCGCCTTGTTCCCGGATGGCCGACTCAATTCGGCGGGGCTTGATCTCTCCAACGAACAGCGGCTCGCCTCCGTCTCAGCCGGTTTGCTGGTAACGCGCGAGCAAACCTGGCGCGCCGTGCCACTGCTGGCCGATGGCCCGCGCGCCGGTCTCGCACAGCCGGTCACGAATCCGGCGGATCGGCGCGATGTGGTCGGCGAGGTGATCGAAGCTAGCACGCAGGATGTGGCCGACGCACTGGGCCACGCCTTCCAGGCGCAGCCGGTGTGGCAATCCACGCCTGCCGGCGAACGCGCCGCGGTGCTGGAGCGCGCCGCCGACCGTTTCGAAGCGGAACGCCATGCGCTGATCGGGCTGGCGATCCGCGAAGCCGGCAAATCGCTGCCGAACGCGGTGGGCGAGGTGCGCGAGGCGGTGGACTTCCTGCGTTACTACGCCGGCCTGGCGCGTGCCAACGATGGCGCCCGCCCGCTCGGCCCGGTGGTCTGCATCAGCCCGTGGAACTTCCCGCTCGCAATCTTCACCGGGCAGATCGCCGCGGCCCTCGCAGCCGGCAACGTGGTGCTCGCCAAGCCGGCCGAGCAGACACCGCTGATTGCCGCCGCCGCGGTGCGCCTGTTGCATGAAGCCGGCGTGCCGGCCGGCGCGCTGCAACTCTTGCCCGGCCGCGGCGAGACCGTTGGCACCGCACTGGTCGCCGACCCGCTGGTGCGCGGCGTGATGTTCACCGGCTCCACCGAGGTCGCCCGCCTGATCGCCCGCCAGCTCGCCGGCCGCCTGCTGCCCGATGGCTCGCCGGTACCGCTGATCGCCGAAACCGGCGGCCAGAACGCAATGCTGGTCGACTCCTCCGCACTGCTCGAACAGGTGGTGAATGACGCGATCGGCTCCGCCTTCGATTCGGCCGGGCAGCGCTGTTCGGCGCTGCGTGTGCTGTGCCTGCAGGAAGAGATCGCCGACCGCGTGATCGAGATGCTGCGCGGCGCGATGGCCGAACTGGTGATCGGCCCGCCGGACCGGCTTGCCACCGACGTTGGCCCGGTCATCGACGCCGAAGCGCGCAACGGCATCCTCACCCATATCGAACGCCTGCGTGCGCGCGGCTGCCGCATCCACCAGACGCCGCTGCCCGACAGCTGCGCGCACGGCAGCTTTGTGCCGCCCACGCTAATCGAGTTGCCGGAACTCGCAGCGCTGCAGCGCGAAGTGTTTGGCCCGGTACTGCATGTGCTGCGCTACCGCCGCGAGGCGCTGCCGGCACTGCTGGAACAGATCCACGCGACCGGCTACGGCCTGACGATGGGCCTGCATACCCGCATCGACGAGACGATCGGCTACGTCACCACGCATGCGAAGGTCGGCAACCTGTATGTGAACCGCAACGTGATCGGCGCCGTGGTCGGCGTGCAGCCCTTCGGCGGCGAGGGGCTCTCGGGCACCGGGCCCAAGGCCGGCGGGCCGCTGGCGCTGTCGCGCCTGGTGCTCGGCGGCGCGGCGAAACTGCCGGGCAGTGCCGGAGCGCCGGCCAGCCTGCAAGCACGCGGCGCGCTGACGCCGCTCGAAGCACGCTGCAGCCTGCTCAACGCCGAAGCGCGCGAACGGCTTGGCCTGCTTGCGCGCTGGTGCGCCGACGCGTCGCCCGAACGCGCCATCGCCGAAGCGCTGGCGGCCGCTCCACCGGTCGGCACCCTGATCACCCTGCCCGGCCCGACCGGTGAGGCCAACCTGTATGCGCTGCTGCCGCGCGGCACCGTGCTGTGCCTCGCCAATACGGCCGAGGCGCTGGTGCCGCAACTGGCGGCCTGTCTTGCGACGGGCAACCGCGCGGCGCTGGCGCGCGAGGATCGGGCCGAGGCCTTGTTCGCCAGCTTGCCGGCACCGCTCGCCGAACGCATCGAATGGGTAGACGCGCCACTGGCCGCCGACGTGGATGCCGCACTGTTCACCGGTGACGCCGACCAGCTGCGCGACATCCAGCGCGCCCTGGCCGAGCGTGAAGGCCCCCTGCTCAGTTGTGCCGCCAGCGACGGCCGCGGCCGCTACCCGCTCGAACGCCTGCTGGCGGAGCGGGTCGTGTCACTCAACACCTCGGCCGCTGGGGGAAATGCCACCCTGATGATGATTGGCTGAGTCATTCAGGCGCAGAATCGGGGTTTAGGCTGCTCACCGAGCGGCCGCCCCGATCCGTGGCCACACGCCACACAACATGGGAGAGGCACGCATGACGATGAAGATGTCCGCCGCAGCCTTGTTGCTCGCGCTTGGCAGCACCGCCTTTGCTGCACCGGTGGAAGTGAAGATCGGCTTTGCCGGCCCGCTGACCGGGCCGCAGGCGCACTACGGCAAGGATTTCCAGAACGGCGTGCAGCTCGCCGTCGAAGAAGTGAATGCCAGCAAACCCACCATCGGCGGCAAGGAAGTGAAGTTCGTACTGCTTGCCGAAGACGACCAGGCCGACCCACGCAGCGGCACCGTCGTCGCGCAGCGCCTGGTGGACGACAACATCGCCGGCATGCTCGGGCACTTCAATTCCGGCACCACGATCCCGGCGTCCAAGATCTACGCACGCGCCGGCATTCCGCAGATCGCGATGGCCACCGCGCCGGCCTACACCGAGCAAGGCTTCAAGACCACCTTCCGCATGATGACCTCCGACACCCAGCAGGGCTCGGTGGTCGGCAGCTATGCGGTGGGCAAGCTGGGCTTCAAGAAGATCGCCGTGATCGACGACCGCACCGCCTACGGGCAAGGCCTCGCCAACGAGTTCGAGAAGGCCGCCAAGGCCGCCGGCGCGACCATCGTTGCGCGCGAATTCACCACCGACAAGTCGGTCGACTTCCGCGCGATCCTCACCAAGCTCAAGGCGCAGGCGCCGCAGGCAATCTTCTACGGCGGCTCGGAAGTGCAGGCCGCACCGATGGCGCGCCAGATCAAGGAGCTGGGCATCAGCGCGACGCTGATCTCCGGCGAGATGGTGAAGAGCGACAACTTCATCAAGCTGGCCGGTGACGCCGCCGAGGGCGTGATCGCCTCGCTGGCCGGCCTGCCGATCGAGCAGATGCCGGGTGGCGCCGCCTATGTGGCGAAGTACGAGAAGCGCTTCGGCGCCAAGGTCGAAACCTACTCGCCCTACGCCTACGACGGCGCGATGGCGATGTTCATGGCGATGAAGAAGGCCGACTCGGTTGACCCGGCCAAGTACCTGCCTGCGCTCGCCGCAACGCAGCTGCAAGGCGTCACCACATCACGCCTTGGTTACGACGCCAAGGGCGACCTCAAGGAAGGCGGCATTACCGTCTACAAGGTGGTCAAGGGCAAGTGGGAAGCGATGGAGAGCATCGGCGGCAAGTGAGTGGCCAGTAGGCCGCACGCAGCCCGCCTCAACGGCGCCCGCAGTTCCGGGCGCCGTTTTCTTTGCGTGTGCACTAGGCGTTTTCGGCGGGCGCCGCGCCCCCCACGGCGGCGGCCGGCGCCTTGATCCGGATCGGTGGCTGGTAGCCGGCCGGCTTGTCGCCCACCGGATTGGCCCCCGCCAGCATTGCCTGCATGCCGGGCGTGAAGAAGCTGTAGGGGTAGCCCGGCGGCATCGAGCTCGCAGCGTCGAGGCGATCGCGCAAGGCGGGCGGGATCACAAAGTCGAGCGCACCCAGGTTGTCGGCGAGCTGCTCGGGGCGGGTTGCGCCGACCAACACCGAGGCCACACCCGGACGATGGGCCACCCAGTTCAGCGCCACCTGCGCCATGCTGCGACCAAGTTCGCGGGCGACCGCCTCCAGCTCGGCGACGATCGCAAAGTTGCGCTCGGTGAGCTTGGCGAAGGCCGGGTTGTCAGCGCCCGCCATGGTCTGCAGCCGGCCATCGCCGAACTGGCCATCGCGCGAGGTCCGGTACTTGCCGGACAACAGACCGCTTGCCAGCGGGCTCCAGGCCATCAGCCCCATGCCCAGTTGCTGGCCGAGCGGGATGAATTCATGTTCGACCGCACGTTCGACCAGCGAGTACTCCAGCTGCAGCGCACTCAGGGGCTCGTAGCCGCGCAGTTCAGCCAGCGTCTGCGCGCGGCTCGCATACCACGCCGGCACGTTCGACAGCCCGACATGGCGCACCTTGCCGGCACGCACCAGGTCATCGAAGCCGCGCATCACCTCGTCTACCGGCGTCAGCTGGTCCCAGCTGTGCAGCAGGTAGAGGTCGATGTAGTCGGTGCCGAGCCGGCGCAGCGAACCCTCCACCGCGCGGATCATGTTCTTGCGGCCGTTGCCGCCGGCGTTCGGGTTATCCGGCTGCGCGCTGTAGCCGTACTTCGTGACGATGACCATGCGGTCGCGCAGGCTTCGCTCACGTACGAACTCGCCCAGCCAGGTTTCGCTATTGCCGTTGGTGTAGAGATCGGCGGTATCGACAAGGTTGCCGCCGGCATCGACGTAAGCATCGAACATCGCGCGGGCCGTCGCCTTGTCGGCGCCCCAGCCCCAGTCGGTGCCGAAGGTCATCGTGCCGAGCGCAAGGCGGCTGACGCGCAGGCCACTGCGGCCCAGGGTGTAGGTGGAAGCAAGGCTCATCGTTTGGCTCCTTGGGGTGAGGAATCGGGATGAGCTCAGTGTGGGCGCTCGGCAGGCTTGAACAAAGACGGATAATCTTGATGCACTATCAAGCTGTAATTGAAAATACTCATGAAGATCCACCAGCTCGACGGCTACATCGCCTTCGCCGCGGTCGCACGCACCCGTAACTTCACTGCCGCGGCCGCGCAGCTGGGCGTGTCGCCGCAGGCCGTGAGTCAGGCGGTACGCGCGCTGGAATCGCGCCTGCAACTGCGGCTGCTGAACCGCACCACGCGCAGCGTGTCACTCAACGAAGCCGGGGAACGCTTCATGGCGCGCGTCGGCCCCGCCTTGGGCGAGCTGCTCGACGCGGCCGATGCGATCGGCGAACTGCGCGATACGCCGTCCGGCCTGCTGCGCATCAACCTCTCGCGCGTTGCCTTTGCGGCGGTGATTCAGCCGCGGCTCGCCAGCTTTCGTGCCCGCTACCCTGATGTGCGGCTGGAATTCGGCTTTGACGACGGCTTCGTCGATATCGTCGAGCAAGGCTACGACGCCGGTATCCGGCTTGGCGAAGCGATCGCGAAGGACATGGTCAGCGTGCCGCTGAGCCGCGAGGAACGCATCGCGCTGGTCGCCACGCCGGTGTACCTCGCCCAGCACGGCACGCCGCGCTCGATCGCCGACCTCACGCAGCACACCTGCATCCGCTTCCGCATGCCGTCGAGCGGCGCGCTGTACCGTTGGGAACTGCTGGAAGGCGGCCGCGAGATCACACTCGATGCGCCGGCCACGCTGACGGTGAACGACACCGGCGCGATGCTCGCGCTGGCCCTCGACGGCCTCGGCCTCGGCTATGTGCTGGCGAGCGCCGCGCAGCCGCATCTGGCCGCCGGCCGCCTGCTCGAAGTGATGCCCGAAGCGACGCCCCGCTTCCCCGGCTTTCATCTCTACTACCCCTCGCGCCGCCAGCCACCGGCCAAGCTGCGCTGCTTCCTCGAAGTCTGGCGCGGCTGAGCGCAGCCCGATCAGTCGCCGCGGAAGGTCTGCCGCCAGGCACTCGGCGACACACCGAAGGCACGGCCGAAGTGCTGACGCAGCGACACCGCCGAACCGAAGCCGGCCAGCGCGGCGATGCGTTCGACCGGCTGGTCGGTGGTCTCGAGCAGCCTTTGGCTCAGCGCCAGGCGCTCGCCGAGCAGCCAGTCGCCAACCGTGGTACCGGTGATGTGGCGGAAATGGCGGGTGAAGGTGCGGCGGCTCATCAGCGTACGCGCGGCGAGGCTGTCGAGCGAGTGGGGCTGGTCGAGATGCGCCCGGACCCAGTCGAGCAGATCGGTGAGGCGCGAATCGCGCGGGTGCGCCGGCAGCGGTTGCTCGATGAACTGTGCCTGCCCGCCCTGGCGGTGCGGCGGTGTGACGAGGCGGCGCGCAACACGGTTGGCGATTTCACCGCCGTAGCGCTGGCGCAGCAGATGCAGGCAGCAGTCGATGCCCGCCGCAGTGCCTGCCGAGGTGAGCATGGGGCCGTCCTCGACGTAGAGCACGTCGGCATCCAGCACCACCTTCGGGTAGCGCTGCGCGAAGGCATGTGCCGCCGCCCAGTGGGTGGTGGCGCGGCGACCATCGAGCAAGCCCGCGTCGGCCAGCACGAAGGCGCCCAGGCACAGCCCGACCAGTTGGGCGCCCTGCGCATGGGCGGCCCGCAACGCCTCGCACAGCGCCTGCGGCGCGCACTCGGCCGGGTCGCGCCAGCTCGGCACGATCACGATCTGAGCCCGTGCCAAGGCCTCCAGCCCATGATCGACCTGCACCCGGAAGCCCGCCGTGGTGCGCAGCGGGCCCGTTTCGGCGGCGCAGACCTGCAGATCGAAACGCGGTACGCCCGGGTGGGTGTCGCCGAACACCACGCAGGGGACGGACAGGTGGAAGGGGCTGATCTGGTCGAAGGCCACCACGGCGACCACCGGCTTTTCCATCGCTGCACTCCGGGTAGGCACGGGCGGGAGGCCCGACGAAGGGATTGGCCCGATCTTATCGGAGTTTGTCGTTCAGGCCACTCACGTCGCGGGCGGCGCAAGGCGAACAATGCGCCTCACCAACACGCACCTCCCAACAAGGAGCCCGTCCATGAGCAAGGCACTCATCGTCATCGACCTGCAGAACGACTACTTCCCCGACGGCAAATTCCCGCAGTGGAATCCGGAGGCAACGCTCGCCAACGTCGAGCGCGCAATCGAGCAAGCGCGTGCCAAGGGCGTGCCGGTGATCCATGTTCAGCACATCGCCGACGCGTCACGCGGGATCGCGCCCTTCTTCAACGCCGGCACACCGGGGGTCGAGATCCATCCGCGCATTCTCGCCGCGGCCCCGGACGCGCCAGTGGTGGTGAAGCACTTTGCCGATGCCTTCCACGACACCACGCTGAAGGCAACGCTCGATGCGCTGGGCGCAACCGAGCTGCTGGTGTGCGGCATGATGACGCAGAACTGCGTGACCCATACCGCGATCTCGAAGGCCGCCGAACCCTACGCCGTGACGGTGCTGAGCGACTGCTGCACCACCGTCAGCCAGATGCTTCACCTGATCGCGCTCAACGCGCTGTCCACACGCGTCACGCTCGCCACCGCGAGCGAGGCCCTCTGAGCGACACCGGGGCCGTGACGCGCTGCGCGCCTCGGCCCGATGCCGCCGGAAGCCCGCGTGGGGCCTGCCTATACTGAGGACACGCCCCGACGGCGTCCCGCCGCCGTGCGACGCAGCGCTGAAGGGAATCACAACATGGGCACCTCGACCGCGTATCCCGGCCACAACCGGGCAACGACCGCGCGCCGCTTCGCGCATACCCTGCTCCGCCTGATTGCCGGCTGCAGCCTGCTCGCGGCCTGCAACATCGCGCTGGCCGCGAAGGCGCCATACACGTATTCGGTGCTCGGTAATGCCGCCGCGCCCGCAAGCGTTTCGGCGCCAGTGCAACCCAGCTTCGTGTTGATGGGCGGCGGGCCAGACGTGGATGAGGCCTTCCGCTGGATGATCCAGCGTGCCGGCATCACGCCGGGTCACGGTGGCCGTTTCGTCGTAATCCGCGCCACCGGCACCGACGCATACAACCCCTACATCTACTACAGCGATGCAGCATCCGGCACATCGTCGAGCTTTGCCGACGGCTGGGTCGGCGGTGCAGCGCTGGGCCTCACCTCGGTCGAGACGCTGGTGATCCCGAGCGTCGCCGCGGCCAACGACGCCTTCGTCAACAACGTGGTCGGCAAGGCGCACGCGGTATGGATCGCCGGTGGCGACCAGAGCGACTACATCAAGTACTGGAAAGGCACCGCGCTGGACACCACGCTGCGCGGGCTGATGGCTCGAAACGTGCCGCTCGGCGGCACCAGCGCAGGCTTGGCGGTACTCGGCTGGGCCGACTTTGCAGCGCTCAACGGCAGCGTCACCACCAAGCAGGCGCTCGACAACCCCTACAACCGCTACATGACCCTGGACCCGAGCCCGCTTGGCGGCGCCGGTTTCATCATGCCGCCCGCGCTGAACAACACGATCCTCGATTCCCACCTCGACTCACGCGACCGGCTCGGCCGCCTGCTCGGATTCGTCGCGCGCATGATCAAGCCCAACATCGCGGGTGGTGGCTGCAGCGGCGGCGTGCTGGCATCGGGCACCGGCAGCAACGGCGCGCGCGGTATCGGTGTCGATGTGGAAACCGCACTGCTGGTGCAGGGGAACGCGAGCGCGCCGAGCTTGAGCGCACGGCGCGTCACCAATGTCTCCACGACGACCGAAAGCGCGGTGTACTTCGTGCGCCCGCGGGCGGACCCATCCGTGTGCGCGGTGAAGATTCCGCTGACGATGCCCAACATCGAGGTGCAGAAACTCGGCGACTCGGACACGGTATTCGACCTGTCCTCGTGGTTCACGACCGACTGGTCGCAACTGACGCCGCATTACATCGACGTCACGAACGGTGCGCTGCCGGCCCTGCCCTGGGCCTACCCGCTCTGATCGCTCAACCAGCGCCTTGCGGCGCGCTGGGGTTGGCGTCCGGCGTGATGGTGCCGGTCGCCTGTGCCGGGTCGTAGCCAAAGCGCCAGGTGGCATAGCCACTGGCCGGCGCTGCCACCTGCGGTGCGGTCGCTCCGGCCGGCGTCGGGGCGCCGACGGTAGCCGGTGCCAGCGTGCGCTGCGGCTTGCGCATCGGCTCGCCGGGCGCGATCACCGCAACACCCATGATGCCGCCGCCGGGCGCGGGGATCGGCATCCAGTTGGTGCTGCCGGTCAGCGGGTTGCGCGGAATGCGGCGCAGGTGGCGCACGGTGCCGGGGAAGCGCGGATCGCGCAGGAGATCGCGCAGATCCTTCGGATACGACGGCGAGCCCTGCGGACTTGCGCGGTAGTAGCGCTTGAAGGCGCGGCTGAACTCGTCACCCTGCGCCTGCAACTCGGCTTCCTTGCTGCGCAGCGCGACGGTGCTGGCGAACTCCATGGTCTGCGCCGATATCGCGCCGATGATCGCGAGCAGGATCAGGATGCCGATGTAGCTGAAGCCCTGCTGGCGGCTCATAACTCTGAGAACGCACGGCCGTCGTGCGCGTTGCCGGGGGCGCTGCTGTGCAGGTCGTACACGCCACCATCGCGCCCGCTCGGCGGGGGTACGACGTTCCACGCGGTGCGGCTATCGCGCAGTGGATCGAAGGGCAGCTCGCGCAGATAGCGCCGCTCGACCAGCGCGTCGAGCGATTCGGGATAACGGCCACGGTCAGCGAAGTGCTTGTCGATCGCGTCGCGGGTGACACGCAGGTTCTCGACCAGCACCCGTTCCTTCGCGATCTCGGCGCTACCCATGTAGCGCGGCAGCGCGAGCGTGAGCAGCAGCGCCACGATCGCGAGCACCACCAGCAGTTCGATCAGCGTGAAACCGCGCTGGCGCATGTTCACCACTCCGCGTAGGGCGTGCCGTCCAGCCCGATGCCGGGCGAACGGGAAAACACATCGAACACATCGTCCCCCGAGCGCGGGTGATCCGGGTCGCTCGCGTAGCTGCGGGTCGCCCAAGTGGCGGCCGGCTCGGCGTAGGTGTCGGTACTCGTCGGGTCGCGCGGAATGCGGCGCAGGAAGTAGAGCTTCGCGCCTTTCGGCGACTTCGCATCGGTGACGCCTTCGACCAATGCTTCGAGCTTGGGCGGATAGCCGGAGCCACCGGCCTTCAAGGCGATGCGGCCGTCGTCGCTGGCCTGCTTGTACGCATCGATCGCGTTGCGCAGCGTGCGCAGTGCGGTGCGCAGTTCGGCCTCGCGCGAGCGTTGCAGCGCCAGCTCCGCCACCGGCATCACGAGCGTGGCCAGCAGCGCCATGATGGCGAGCGTCACCAACAGTTCGATCAGCGTGAAGCCGACAATGCGTTTCATCGTTGCGGCAGTGCGTCGCCCGCGAGTGCGAAGCGGTATTCGTGGCTGGGTGCCTCATCGGCCGGCCGTGCGGCCGGCGGCTGACTCAGTTGCACGCTGCTGCGCAAGGCCAGCCGCCCATCGCCATGCTTGGCCGAGGGTGCAACAGCCGCCGGCGCGGCCGGCGATGCCGCAGCAGGAGCCGCCGGAGCCTGAGGCGGTGGTGGCGGCGGGTTGTTTGGCGGCGGTGGCGGTACGTTGTTCGGGTTGCCCTGCTGCGTCGGCGCGGGAATATCGCCGAGGCTCAGCGGCTTGAGGCTCGCCTCGGTGCCGGCTTCGAATTCAGCATCACGCACCGAGGGGCGCACCGCCGGCCGCACGATGCGCGGCGTGATCGACAGCACCACTTCGGATTG
Organism: Niveibacterium sp. COAC-50; assembly: GCF_013184235.1. Lineage (NCBI taxonomy): Bacteria > Pseudomonadati > Pseudomonadota > Betaproteobacteria > Rhodocyclales > Rhodocyclaceae > Niveibacterium > Niveibacterium sp. COAC-50. The sequence goes on along the minus strand of NZ_JABCJM010000002.1, from coordinate 850,132 downwards.
CTGCGAATCGTCGGTCTTGGAACCGAACACGCGGTCCAGGCCCGGGATGTCGCCGAGCCCCGGGATATGGCTGCCGCCGCTGGTCTGGCTATCGTTGATCAGGCCGGCCAGGACCTGGTTCTCGCCGTCATGCAGCCGCAGGATCGTATCGGCATTGCGGGTGCCGAGCTGGTAGACCGTGGTGCCGTCCTTCTGCTGGATGCGGTCGAGGATGTTGCTGACCTCCAGCCCCATCTTGATCGTCACTTCCCCGTCCGGCGACACGTTCGGTTCCACTTCGAGCTTGAGGCCCACGTCGAGGTAGGACACCGAACCGGCGACAAAGCCGGTGGAGGTGGCGGTATTGGTGATCGTCGGCACCTTCTGGCCGACCACGATCTTCGCCTTCTCGCGGTTGAGCACGCGGATGCGCGGATTGGCCAGCACCCGCACGTCGGACACGGTGCGGTTGGCATTGATCGCGAGCGGATCGATCGTCACGCCGATGTTGTGCGAGCCCAGATCGAGCAGGTCGGCGAGCGTCAGCGTCTTGCCGTCCGACGCCAGCGGTGTGAGCGACGCACGGCCCGGGTATTCAATGCCGAGCTTGAGCAGGCGGTTGCGCTGCACTTCGAGGATCTCGACTTCCAGCATCACTTCCGGCGGCGCCTGATCATGCAGCGTGATCAGCTTCTCCGCCATGCGCAGCGCCTCAGGCGTATCGCGCACGATCAGCATGTTCTGCTTCTCGTCCACCACCACGTCGCGGGTTTTCAGGATCGTGCGCAGCGTGTTCGCAACATTCTTCGCGTCGCCGTTGGCGAGCACGAAGGTCTTCACGGCAAGCGCCTGGTAGTCGCGCAGTTTCTGCGTCGTCGACGGGAAGATCAGTACCGAGCTGGAATCGAGCACGCGTTGCTCGAGCTGGTTGGTCAGCAGCGTCAATGCAAGCGCGTTGGCGACGGTGCTGTTGCGCAGGAAGATCGTGGTGCGCTGGTCGCCGCGCACTTCCTTGTCGAGCACGAAGTTGAGGCCGGATGCGCGCGAGATCACCTCGAACACCTGACGCAGCTGCGCATCGCGGAATTCGATCGAGATCGGCTTGCGGAAGGCCTCGGCGAGGCGCTGCTCGCTCGCGCCGCGTGGCTGCGCGCGGCGTTGCTCGATCTGGCCGTTGAGCTCGATCGCCGACGGGTAGGCCGGGTTCTCGCTCAGCACGATGCGGAGCCGCGCCTGGGCGCCATCCAGATCGCCCTGCGAGTAGGCACTCTGCGCCTCGGCCACGTATTGCGCATGGCGGTTGTCGCGTTCCATCGCACGTAGACCGCGGATCGCCCGCGCGTTCTTCTCGTCGGCACGCAGCACCTGCATGAAGAGCGGCGCTGCCTCGCCACTGCGGCCTGCGGCCTGTGCCCGTTCGGCTTCGGCAAGCCATTGCGCCACCGCCTGATCGCGCGCCTTCAGGTAGGTCAGGCGGAACTCGGCGTTGTTCGGGTCAGCCGCAATTGCTGCGCGGTATTGCTCGAGCGCCGCTTCGTACTGCTTCTGCTCGATCAGCTCGCCGCCAGCGCGAAAGGCTTTTTGCCCTGCGCAACCGGCCAGCAGCAGCAACACCAGCGCCGAAGCGGCGCGGATCCGGGAGAGTCTAGTCATCAAAGTTGGCACCAATCGCCAGCGTCGTTCGCTGGTTGAGCGGAAGGTATTCAAGTTCCATCACCGGCGGGCGGATAGCCACCACCTGCCAGTTCGCGTCGAGCCGTTCGTTCGCATGTGCGATCAGGCTCGCTTCGCCAAAGGCGAGAAAGACTTCCCACTTGCCATCCACCAGCTGCTTGCCGATCACCGCGAAGGGCGGCGGGGGTGCACTGGGCGGTGGCGGGGGTGGAGCCGGGGGCGGCGGCGGGGGCGCTGGTGGCCGCACCGGCGCGAAGAAGCCGTCACCGGCCTTGCCATAGTCGGTGCGCGGTGCGAGCGCGAGGATGCCGCCCTCGTCCGCGGCGGGCGCCGTGCGCGGGGCCGGCATGGCCGCGCTGCGAGTGACCGGCTGCACCACTTCGTCGTCGGCTGCGGGCGACTGGCGATCCGCGATCACCAAACCGGCGCAAATCGCAAAGCCGGCAAGCAGCGTCGCCATGCGTTTCCTGGGCGTCATTTCGGCGCCTCCAGCAACAGCACGAAGGCAAGCTGCGCCTCAACCTGATCCTGCATGGCCGCTTCGCGTTGCAGTTCGATCTTCTCCAGCGCAAGGCCGGGATAGCGTTCGAGGAGCGAGAAGGCGAACTGGCGGATCACATCCGGCGGCCCCGCGACCGGCAGCGTCAGATCGAAGCGCGAGAAACCTGCCGGCGTGACCGGGCTGTTGCGGTAGTCCACGCGGGAAGGCTGCAGGCCCGCATCCGCCGCGGCGCGCCACAGCGCACGCGCCACTTCCATCTTCGTTTCGTCCGGCTGCAATACGGCGCGGAAAGGCGCCATCGGGTCCTGCGGCGCTACGGCCTGCACCACCGGCGCCGGCGCTTTCACGCGTGCGCGCAGCGATGCCAATTCACGCTGCTGCGCCGGTAGCACGCCCAGCAACAGCCAGAGCAGCACGATCGTCGGCAGGCCCAGGCCGACCAATGCCAGGCCGTGCCGCACCAGCAGCAATTCGAGCGCGAGTCGCAAGCCCTGGGCGGTGACCGGCCCGCGCGTGGCGCTGCGCAGATTGGGTGGCGTGGGCATCCTCATTGCTGCCACTCCAGATCGAGGGTCGCCTGTACCCGCGGCGGCGAATCGAGCCGCACCTGGCTGATCGGCTTGAGCCGAACGAAGGGCGGCTGATGCGCGAGCGCATCGGAGAAGTCGAACAGCGCATCGGCGCGTTCGCTTTCCGCCACCACGCGCAGGCTGCGCTGTGCGGCGCGGGGTTCGATGCGCAGCACGGCAACATCGTTCGGCCTCGCGGCGTTCAGACCATCGAGCAGCGCCGGCCACGGCAGATTCAGCAAGGTGATCGCGGAATTCACCGCCTCAGCCTGCTCGTGGCTGGGCGGCGCAAACCGTACGACCGGAGCGGGCGCTGGCGCGCGCGCAGCAAGCTGGGCGCGCAGCGCCTGCAGCTGAGCATCGCGCTGCCAGGCGGTGTGCGCGGCGATCCCCAGGGCTGCGATCAGCGCCAGCACGCCGAAACCGACGGGGAGACCGGGGCGCCAGCGCGCTGCGGGCGCAAAGTCGATCCGCACGCGGCTCACGCGACACCTCCGGGCACCAGGGCGAGTGGCAGCGATGCGGTGACCACCGGGCTGCCGTCAGCGAGACGCGCCGGCGTGCCCACGCCGCCGAACAGCCAGACCGGCGTTCCCGCGCTGTGTGCTGCCTGCAGCGCAGCTTCGCGGTTGAGCGCCGCAGCCAGGCCCGAAGTACCGAGACGAGTGGCACGCACACCGACACAACGCCGCTGATGAAACAGGCCCAAAGTCAGGGTGTGGCCATCGCTGCTCGCGAGCCAGTGCGGTGCGTGCGGCTTGCCGAGCGGCGCCTGGCTGCACCACACCCACAGGGGCTGCACGCGGTATGCGCGCCTGCGCGCATCGCCAAGGCCACCGAGAATCGCCTCGACCACCGTGCGGCGCATGCCACAGGCGAGGTCCTCGGTGCCCAGGGGCGACGCATCGTGCTGCAACACCCAGTCGGCGGCGTCATCACCAAAGCCGGCGGCAAAACGCGCGGCGATGCCTTCGGCCAGCTCGCGGCGGCCCTGTGTGCCCGCGATGCGGGGCAACACGAGATAGCGGCAGTGCGCGTCGCTCACCACCACGTCGATCGCACGCCAGCGCGACTGCTCGGCAGCCAGCGTGGCGACGCCGGCACGCAGCGCCGCGACGTCGTGGAATGCGATGCAGTGGATCGCTCCTTGCGGGTCGCGCAGACTGACAGTGTCTGCGCCGACCCACATCTGCGGGCGGGGTGGAATCATGGGGCGCTTCATGCACTGTCCTGCAAAGTCACGCGCAGCACTTCCTGCAAGGTGGTTTCGCCGCGCAAGGCCAGATCGAGCGCGGCACCGCGCAGGCTGCGCGTACCCCCTTGGGCGGCGATGGCTTTCACGGCGAGGATGGATTCCCGCGCGAGGATCGCTTCGCGCAGTGGGTCGGTCAGGGTCAGGATCTCGGCGATCGCACGGCGCCCGCGGTAGCCGGTGCCGCGGCAATCACCGCAGCCGCGTCCGCGCAGGAAGCGGTGGCCGCGGTGCGCATCGGGTGCGAAGCCGAGCAACGCGCGCTCCGCCTCGTCCGGCACATAGTCCACTGCACAATGCTGGCACACCGCACGCAGCAGCCGCTGCGCCCAGATGCCGTTCAGCGCCGACACCAGCGCATGCGGATCGACCCCCATGTGCGAGAAGCGCGAGAACACATCGAACACGCTGTTGGCGTGCACCGTGGAGAGCACCAGGTGGCCGGTCAGCGCGGACTGCACCGCGATCTCGGCCGTCTCGGCATCGCGGATCTCGCCGACCATGATGGTGTCCGGGTCGTGGCGCAGGATAGACCGCAAGCCACGCGCGAAGGTGAGACCCTTCTTCTCGTTCACCGGAATCTGCAGCACGCCCGGCAATTCGTACTCAACCGGGTCTTCGATCGTGACGATCTTTTCGCGCCCGGTGCGCGTCTCCGAAATCGCGGCGTAAAGCGTGGTGGTCTTGCCGCTACCGGTCGGCCCCGTCACCAGCAACATGCCGTACGGCAATGCCGACAAGCGCCGGATGCGGGCGAGCGACTCGGCATCGAAGCCGAGCAGATCCAGCGTCAGTGCGCTGCCTTCCGGCACCAGCTGACGTTTGTCGAGGATGCGCAGCACCGCGTCTTCACCGTGGATGCTGGGCATCACCGACACACGCAGATCCGTCGTGCGGCCGCCCGCCGATACGCGGAAGCGACCATCCTGCGGCAAGCGGCGTTCGGCAATGTCGAGCTCGGCAAGCACCTTGATGCGTGAGATCGCCTGCTCGGCCAAGGTGCGGCCGGCGATGCGGGTCGCCACATCGAGCACGCCGTCGACGCGGTACTTCACCTCCATGCCGGCCGGGCCGCATTCGAAGTGGATGTCACTGGCGCCAGCGCGAAGTGCGTCGTACAGCGTGGAGTTCACCAGACGCACGACAGGCGACCCGTCTTCGCTGATCGACACCAGCGAGAGTTCCTCACCGCGGCTGTTGCCCTCGCCTTCGTGCGTCGCCTGGCTACCCGCGTCGAGTGCGCGCGCCGCCGCTTCTGCGCTGGCCAGCAGCGCGTGCAGATCGGCCGGTGCCGCCACCGCGAAGCTGACCGGTTCGCGGTAGCGCGCCTCGATCCAGTTGAGCAGGGTCGCGTCGAACGGATCACCGATCAAGACATGGCGCGCGCCTTGCGACACCACTTCGACACAGCCGCGCGCGAGGGCGCGCGAGAGCGGAATCGTCGTGTAGTCGGCCTGCGCGGCGAGCAGCTGATCGCTGTCGAAGAACGGCAACTGCAGCGTGTCGGCGACGCAGCGCGCGGCATCACGGGTGTCGACACCCAACTGCTCGGCGAGCAGATCGAACAGCGGTCGCGCGGTCGCCTGTGCGGTCGCACGCGCGCCACGCAGCGCGTCAGCAGTCAAGGTCGGGAGCGGCGTTCGCGCGTTCATTGCAGGCTCCCGGCGAGGTCGAAGATCGGCAGGTAGAGCAGTACCACGATGACACCGACGGTGACCCCGATGGCGGCCATCAGCAGCGGCTCGAACATGCGCGAGAAGCGCTCGATCCAGCGGCCCAGTTCGGCATCGTGATGGCGCGCGGCGCGTATGAACATCTCGCCAAGCCGGCCGCTGCGCTCGCCGGCACGCAACAGGCGCAGCGCGACCGGCGTCACCAGTTCGGCCGCGGCGAGTGCGTCGGTCACGGCTTCGCCCCGCCGCAGTGCAGCGCCCACCGCGCGCAGGCGCGGCAGCATCGCGGGCGTCGCCACGCCTTCCGCCAGCGCGAGCGCCTGCAAGGCCGGCAGCCCCCCGTTGAGCAAGGTGCCGAGCGCGAGGTAGAGCTGCGCGATACGGAAGAGTTCGATGCGCGGCCCGAGCATCGGTAAATGGCGCAGCGCCGCCTCAAGCTGACCGCGTTGCCATGCACCGCGCAGGGCCAAGCCGCCGCCGACCAGCAGTATCAGCAGCGCCGGGCCGAGTACGCCGGCGTGCGCGGCGACGAACTCGCCAAGATCGAGCATCACGCGCGACAGCCACGGCAGCTTGTGTGCGCTACCGCGGTACACCGTGGCGAACTTGGGCACCACATAGCCAAGCAGGAAGAGGCTCACCGCGCCGCCAACGCCAAGCAGGATGGACGGATAGATCAGCGCGCCGCCGATGCGCTGCCGCAGCGCATCGAAGCGGTTGCGGTATTCGAGGTAGCGCGCGAGCGCGTCCTGCAGATGGCTGGTGCGCTCGGCCGCACGTACGAGGCCGATGAAAAGCGGCGGGAAGTCCTCGTCCGCGGCGGTGAGGGCCTGCGAGAAGGATTGCCCTTCGCGCAGCCGTGTCAGCAAGGCATGCGTGACGCGTGCGCCCTCGCCCTGCCCGCCGCGCGCGTCGAGCGCTTCAATTGCCTCCGCCAGCTCGAGGCCGGCATCGAGCAGTTCGATCAGCTCCTGCGCGAAGAGCGTGAGGTCGAAGGCCGAACCGCGCCGGCTGGCGGCGCGCTTGACCGCGAGCGCGGTGAGCTGGCGCGCGGCGACGAGGCGACGCGCCTCGGCCTCGTCGATCGCATCGACGATCAGGGTCTCGATCTGCTCGGGCCCGAGCGCGCGGACTTCAAAACGCATGCTGCGCGAGGCTCAGGGAACGATGATGTCGGCGTCTTCCCCGCTGCCGCCGGGCGCACCGTCGCGGCCGAGCGACAGGATGTCGTACTCGCCGCGGGCACCGGGCTTGCGGTACTGATACGGATGGCCCCACGGATCGTTGGGAATGTCCTTCTGCATGTAGGGGCCATTCCATTTCGCGGCGCCTGCCGGTGCAACACGCAGGGCCTGGAGCCCGAGTGCGGAATCCGGGTAGCTCCCGACATCGAGCCTATAGGCGTCGAGCGCACGCGAGAAGGATTCGAGCTGCGCCTTCGCCGTGGTGACTTCCGACTTGGCGACATGGCCGAACACACGCGGGCCGACCAGCGCGGCGAGCATGCCGATGATGGCGACGACAACGAGCAGTTCCAGCAGCGTGAAGCCGGCGGAATCAGTGTGTTTGCGATGGGGGACTTGCGTTCTGTTCTTCATGCTGCGGTGCTTCCGGTGAGCCGTTTGCGCAACAGACAGGGGGGCCTGCTGCGCAAACGGCACCGCCTTCGGGGCGGTGCCGTTGCGGGCCGCTTGCGCGACCCTTTGCCGATTGTGACTTAGAACTTGAAGTTGCCGTCGTTCTGGCTGATCGCGGCGCTGCAGCTTGCCGGGGTCGTCAGTTCGCGGTTACCCGAAGTCGTGGTCTGGTTGCTTTCCCATACGGCGGTCGAACCGTTCCACTTCACGTACTTGTACTGGATCGCCGTGCCTGCCGGCAAGGTCACCGTCCCCGTCCAGGGCACGTTGGCACCCGAGCCCTGGATCGTCAGCGCGAAGCCCGAAGCCGGTGCCCAGCTGCCGAGCACGGTCTGGTTGCCGACGACATACAGGTTCTGGCCCGTGACGGTACTTGCGTTGGCGATCGTGAAGGTCACCTGGCATGCGTTCGCTGCAGGCGTGGTCACCGACAGCGCCGTGCTGGCCGCGGAGGTGTTGCCCACTGCGTCGTAGGCCTTCAGCGTGTAGCTGTAGGTGGTGCTGGCGACCACTCCGGTGTCGGTGTAGGTGGTGCCAGCGACGGTACCGATCTTCACGCCATTGCGATACACCTCGTAGCCAGTCACGCCAACGTTGTCGGTAGAGGCCGTCCAGGAGAGCGACACGCTGGTGGCAGTGGCAGCAGTCTTGGTCAGCGCGGTCGGGACCGTCGGCGCAGTGGTGTCACCACCGGTGCAGGGGTTGGTCTTGGTCACCACACCTGCGTTGATTGCCGAGATGCCGCTCGTGAGCTGGTAGTTGTTGCCGCTGTTGTTGTCCCAGGTACCGGAACCGTTGTTGAAGACGGCTTGCAGGCCCGTGGCGGCGCCCAGCGAAACAGTCTGCATCTTCCAGCCGGTACAGGCCGCGTCCATCAGCACACCCGGTACCGCCGTCCAGCTGCCGCCTGTCGGGGCGTAGTGGATGTTGGTGGTGGTCCAGCCGGTCGGGATCTTGTGATAGACCGTCGCGGTGTTGCCGCCCGAGGTGGTCACGTTCAGCGCCGTGCTCGCCGCCGAGGTGTTGCCCACCGCATCCTGCGCCTTGACCGTGTAGCTGTAGGTGGTCGCCGCAGTGAGGCCCGAATCGGTGTAGCTGGTCGCGGCGGTTGTCGCGATCTGCGTACCGTTACGGAACACCAGGTAGGTGGCCACAGCAACGTTGTCGGTCGACGCCGTCCAGCTGATCGTGGCGCCGGTGGTCGTGATGCTCGACGAAGCCAGTGCGGTCGGCACGGTGGGTGCCGTGGTGTCCGTCTTGGCCGGGGTCGTCACGTTCGCGGTCGCGCTGACAGCCGACACATTGCCTGCCGCATCGTAGGCCTTCACCGTGTAGGCATAGGCGGTCGAAGCGGTGAGACCGTTGTCGACATAGGCGGTGCCGGTCGTCACATTGGCAACCTGCACGCCGGCGCGATAGACGTAGTAGCCGGCAACGCCGACGTTATCCGTCGCGGCGGTCCAGGTCACGTTCACGCTGTTGGCATCGATCGCGGTGGCGGTCACGGTGGCCGGGGCGGTCGGCGCCACGGTGTCCGCTGCGCAGGGGTTGGTGCCGCTGGTCACTGCGCCGTTCTCGACGACCTGGATACCGGTACCAAGGGCGTAGTTCTTGCCGCCGTTGTTATCCCAGGTACCGGAGCCGTTGTTGAAGGTCGCGGCGAGGCCGGTGGCACTACCGAGGTTGGCGCTGTAGACCTTCCAGCCGGTACAGGCGGCACTCATCTGCACGCCCGGCACCGTGGTCCACGTACCGCCGGTGGGCGAGTAGTGGATGTAGGCGGTCGTCCAGGTCGAGGCCGGCTTGTAGTACACCGTCGCGACGTTGCCTGTCAGCGTGGTCACGCTCGCCGCTGCACTGGCGGCACCGGTGTTGCCGGCCGCGTCCTGCGCCTTGATCGTGTAGCTGTAGGTGGTCGAGGGCGACAGGTTGCTATCGCTGTAGCTCAGCCCGGTGGTGGTACCCACCTGCACGCCGTTGCGGAACACCAGGTAGCTTGCGACACCGTAGTTGTCGGTCGCGGCGGTCCAGGTCAGCGTGGCCGAGCTGGAGGTCACGGCCGACGACACCGGCGTACCCGGCACACCCGGGGCAACCGTGTCCGGTGCCTGCGTGGTGACGCTGAGCGTGCCGCTCTTGGCCGACTGGTTGCCGGCCGCGTCCACCGCCAGCACCTGGTAGGTGTAGGCAGTCGAAGCAGTGAGGCCGCTGTCGGTGTAGCTGTTGGTGGCGCTGGTACCGACCAGGGTGCCGTTACGGAAGACCTGGTAGCCGGTGACGCCGATGTTGTCGGTGGCGGCGGTCCAGGTCAGCTTGATGCTGCGGTCGGTGGTCACGGAGGCGGCCGGCGTGCCCGGTACGGTCGGCGCCGTGGTATCGACGACCAGGAAGGGATACACACCCGGCACCGTGCCGTTGACGTCTTCGACGAAGCCGGAACCGGTGGCGCTCGCGGTGTAGGTACCGGCGCCCACATACACCTGCTGGATCTCGGACTTGGTGACGTTACCCTTCGAGTCCGTCATCTCGACGTAGTAGTCGAGCAACTGGTCGCGGTAGTCCGAGATGTAGCTGTAGTAGAGGTTGCCGATCTCCTGCGCGGGCAGCACGGCCAGCGTGTCCTGCGTGGTCTTGTTCCATGCGACGCCGTTCATGACCGGCTTGAGGTCACGCATCTGCATCGGGTAGGACTTCCATGCGCTGACGCTCGCCGGCGTGATCGACAGCCCGGCCTTGCCCACCATCGCGGCGGGGTCATAGACCTTGTAGGTGTCGTCGCTCGCGTCGATCGTCTTGGTGGCGTGGGTACGCACCATCACCTTCGCGCTGGCGATGCCCGAGACATCGTAGCCGTAGGTGTAGATCGCGAAGTCCTTGCTGTAGTGCTGAACCGTCCAGCCCTCGGCCTTGGAACCATTTACCGAGCCCGGGTTGTACGGATAGCGCTGCGGCCACCAGACCGACGGGCCGGTCTTGTCGTTGGCGATGTTCGCCGTGACGTAGGGCTTGGAGAACGCGAGCGAGTTGTTGAATGCCAGCGTCGGCTTGACGCTGTCGTCCTTGTTCTCGTCGTAGTAGCCGAAGCCCGAATCCATCGCCGGCAGCAGGAAGTACCAGGCCAGTTCCGCCGGGTTGGCGCCGCCTGCGTAGTCCTTGCTTGCATCGCCCTTGACCGGGTAGGACAGCATCCACGGATTGAGCTGGTTGCCCGGGTAGGTGATCTGGTTGTCCAGCGTGGTGCTGGGCGACCAGTAGCTCGGGTGCGCATCCAGCCAGATCTGCTCGGCCGTCTTCGCATAGTTCTGCGCAGCCTGCAGCAACGCGAAGTTGCGCTCTAGGTAGTGCCAGCCGTATTCGAGCGAGACCGTTGCACCTTCCTCAAGACCCTTGAGGTTCTTCTTCGGCGCGAGGTTCATGCCGGTCGCGGTGTTGAAGGCGGTGAACTGGCCCTTCCAGATCAGCAGCGGCAAATGCCAGTGATACCAGGTCGGGTCGGACGACGAGTCGCGCGTATCGACCCAGGAGCCATCCTGCACATGCGCCACATCGGTCGCCGGAATCGGGAACTTCTTCAGGTACTCGTCGATACCGAGGCAGTAGCCGTTGCCGGTACAGGTTGCGCTGTATCCGGCACGCCAGGTGTCGAGCGAGCCGGCACGGCCGCCCGAGTTGTCGCCGTCGTGCGCGACGACGAAGAACTGGCGCGGCTCGATGCTGGCATAGGGCACGGCCTCGTCCACCGAGGTCGAGCCATCCCAGCCTTCGAGCCAGGAACCGTTCTGGCTGACGGGGATGCCGGCCACCTGCGAAACGGCGCCAGTCGCCGGATCAACATGGCGCACATAGTGCGGCGTCGAGGCAAACGGGAACTTGTTGACGATGACCTGCTGCTCGTGGGCCATGCCGTTCGCAACCCAGCTGCCCACCGTCGAGGTATTGCGCAGATCCGCGCGGTTGGGCGGCGAAACCAGCGTGTCGCCAGTCGCGTCATAGGTCGAGTACGGATAATCCTTCAGCGTGCGGGAGAAGTGGTTGTTGCCGAGCACCGACCACTGCACACCCATCTTCGCCAGCACCGGGATCAGGCGCTCCGAAAAACCCAGCTCGGTCGGGAAGAAACCCTTTGACGAGGTAAAGCTGCTGCCGAGGAAGTACGGCTGCGCCAAGGTCGCGTTCTGGTAGATCAGGTCCTTCAGGAAGTAGTCCGACCCAACCAGCGGCCCCATTGAATGGTGGCCGGTGAAGTGGATCGTATCCAGCGTGCGGTAGCCGTTGGTCGTCTTCAGGCTGTTGAAGCTGTTGGTCCAGGACGTGCCCCAGCTCGGGTTCGTGTAACCCGGCACGTTCTGCAGGTTCTCAAGGCTGTTGACGTTGTTGATGACCGCGCCGGACATCGTCACGTGCACCTGGCCGCTGCCGCCCGAGAAGCTCTGCAGTTCGCTCGCGACGGTCTGCGGCCACGACTGGTAGGCCCCGGTCTTGGCGTCCGGCGTGTAGTACGACACCAGATCGTCGTGCGGCATGATGCCGCCGCCAGCCGAGGCTGGCAGGTAGTAGCTGTAGCCGGCCGGGGGGCTTTTCTTCAGGTTGATCACCTGGCCGTCGTACATGTAGCGGATGGGGGCACCCACTGCGGTGCCGTTGTACGTTGCCGTGACGTCGACGCCGTAGAACGGCCAGAAGTTCGGCATATGGTTGTGATACACGTGCGCGGCAGGAATGCCGGCCTCCACCTGTGCCACCGGCAGGCCAGTGGCGAACAGGGTCGCCACGCATAGCGCCAGGGGCTTCATGCGAAAACGCATGGTTGTCTCCTTCAGAGCCTTCTGTTGTTTTGGGCCTGCTCCGCTGCTGTGACGGGTGCTGCCCCGGTCCGCAACTGGCGGCCGGCGAATCGGGTTGAAGAGCCTTGCGGGGGCGCATTGCGGAGTCGGAGCAGGAGACTCAGCGCGAACGCGTGCAAGGCAGCACATGGCCGCCCGTCAAGCGGGGCGGCGATGGCAGACATGGAAACGGCTTTGACCTGAGGCCTAGCGCAGGTGTCGGATGGGTGTTACGGCAACGCCGGCGGGTAGCCGGGAAGATCGACGGAATGCCCGGTGGGGCTGGAAATCAAGCGCTGCGCGCGCGCACTTCAGCTTCATGCTGCAACTCCATGGAACCATCCAGGACCATTGGCGGAGATGCCCTACCACGACGCGCTAGCCGGCCCGGGAGGGACGGCACGTGGCTCCGCAACGGAGTGACGGGCACCTTGAGGTGCCTCGATTCAATATTTTTATCAGTTAATCAGCGAATAGATCAGATTTCAACATTTTTTGTTGGTGCATCGCAGCACGACCAGCCCGTGAACTAGGTCACGAACCACACCAAACCCTTGTCGGAACTGGATTTTGCGCCGCAAAAATGATTAAACGTTGTCGCACCAGGAAATCAGGCGAGCCTGACGCAAATCAATGCCATTGTCATGCATACTGGAAAAAGGCCGCTGGCGGCGCTAGCAACTCCCTACTCAGCGGCTGACCCGCGTCGTGCCCCCGCTGGATAGCAGGCGCACGCTATCGCCGACCTTGAAATCGTCCTGTGGTGAGGTCTGCTGCACGATCGCGATGGTGTCGCCGCGCTGCGTCTTGACGGTGATCTCCACGCCCTGCGACCGCGTCGCGGCCTCTTCCACCGACGACCCTGCGATGCCGCCCGCGACAGCGCCAACCACCGCGGCGATGTCCGAACCCTTGCCCTGCCCTACGGCGCTGCCGGCAATCCCGCCGATCGCCGCACCGGCAATCGTGCCGATCGGTGTCTTGGTGCCTTCCAGCACGACCGGTCTCAGCGCAACGATCTGGCCGTATTCGACCGTCTGAACACGCCTGGCCTCGTCGCGCGAATAGCTGTCGCCGGACAAGGTGGACATGCAGCCGCTGAGCGCCATGCAAACGCCCGCTGCGAGCACCAGCTTCGAGTATCGAATCATCTTGATGGTCTCCGGTTCGATTTCAGTGTGGCAGGCGTTGCCGGAATTTCCACGGCAGGAACGTATCGCCGTATTTCACACACCGATTAACGCGGCGACGGGCGCCCGCGCTGACGATGCCGCATCCAAGCCTTGCGGCTTTCTTCGAGCGCGAAGAGCAGCGCAGCACCCAATGCCAGCCAGGGCCACAGACCGAGCGGCAGCGCAGCGGTGCCGAACAGGCTTTGCAGTGCCGGTGCGTACACGATCAGAGCCAGCAGAAGCAGCTCGCAGCCCAGCCCGACCCAGAGCAGACGATTGCTCCAGAGCGGAAGCCGCCATGATGCTTCGAGCGGATCGCGGCAGACAAAGAGATTCGCGACCTGGGCGCAGACGATCGCGGCCAGGCAAGCGGTGGTGGCCGCAAGGTAAGTCGGGTCCTGCGGACTGAGCACCTCGCCCCAACGCCAGCCATCGTGCTGCAGCACGACGAAGAATGCCGTCATCGCCAGCGCCGCCTGGATCAGGCCGAGCCACAGGTAAGCCCTCAGCAACAGCGGCCAGTTGAGCAGCCTTTCGCCTCGCCTGCGCGGCGCCTGGTGCATCACGTCGTCGCGCGGCGGTTCGGCACCCAGCGCCAGGGCCGGCAGCAGATCGGTGCCGAGGTCGACGGCGAGAATCTGGATCACCGTCAGCGGCAGCGGAATGCGCAGCAGCACGAACGCGAGGTAAGGAACGACCTCCGGAATGTTCGACGTGAGAATGTAGGTGAGGAACTTGCGGATGTTGGCGAACACCGCACGCCCCTCCTCCACCGCATTGACGATGCTGCCGAAGTGGTCGTCGAGCAGCACGAGATCGGCGGCTTCCTTCGCGACGTCGGTGCCGCTGCGCCCCATCGCGATGCCGATGTCGGCGGTCTTCAAAGCCGGCGCGTCGTTCACGCCATCGCCGGTCACCGCAACGATCTCGCCCTTGCGTTGCAGTGCCTGCACCACGAGCATCTTCTGCTCCGCGCTCACGCGGGCGCAGATCACCTCGGGCGCATCGAGCGCCAGTTGCAGTTGCGCTGGCGTCATGCGGCGAATCGATTCACCGCGCAGCACCACCGGCGTTGCGCCACGGACCAGTCCGATCTCGCGCCCGATCGCAAGCGCCGTGCTGGGGTGATCGCCGGTCACCATGATCACGCGTATCCCGGCGATGTGGCAGCGTGACACCGCCTCGGCCACATCGGCGCGCGGCGGATCTTCCAGCCCGATGAGACCGACCAGGCAAAGCCCGCCTTCGTGTGCCGCCGTACCGGGCGCAAAACGCCGCTCGGCACACGCGATCACGCGCAGGCCGTCGGCAGCCATGGCTTCCTGGACGCGCGTGAGTTCGACGCGCTCGGCATGGTTGAGCGGTGCTTCGCCCTGGGGCGTCCAGCGCGTGCTGCAACAGGCGATCACTGATTCCGGCGCACCTTTGCAGCGCAGATGAACCGCGTCGTCGACGGCGTGCATCACCGACATGCGGCGCCGATCCGCGTCAAAGGGCAGTTCGCCGCAGCGCAGGGAGGCTGGCGGTTTGCCGGCGAACTGCCAGAGTGCGAGTTCCATCGGGTCGCCGCTTGCGTCGCCCGCCGTGAAGCGCAGGTCGTGGCAGAGGCCCGCAATGGCGCGTAGCGCTTCCGGTACGGCATTCACCCCCGGCGCGACATGCCAGCGCCGCACCGACATCCGGTTCTCGGTCAGCGTGCCGGTCTTGTCCGAACAGATGACGGTCGTGGAGCCGAGCGCCTCGACCGCAGGCAGATGCCGCACGAGGGCGTTACGCCGCGCCATGCGCTGCGTCGCCATGGCGAGCGACAAGGTGACAGTGGGCAACAGGCCCTCTGGCACGTTGGCGACGATGACGCCGATCGCGAACATGAAGGTGTCCCAGAACGGCAGGCCAATCGCGCGACCGATGACGAAGAACACCACACCCAACGCGGCGGCCAGCACTGCGACGATGCGCGAGACGCGGCGGATCTCGCGCTGCAGCGGTGATTCCGGCTCGCCGGCGGTCTGGGTCAGGTGAGCAATACGGCCGAATTCGGTGCGCATGCCGGTGGCGAAGACCAGCGCCGTTGCGTTGCCCGACACGACCAGCGTGCCCGCCAGCAGCAGGTTGCGGGCTGCCAGTGGATCCGGCTCCGCCACCGCTTCGACCAGGCCCGAACGCGCCTGCGCCTCGCCGGTGAGCGTCGCAAGGTTGATGCGGATGCCGTCGGTGGCGAGGATGCGGCAGTCGGCCGGCACCTTGTCGCCCTCGCCAAGCATGACGATGTCGCCCGGCACGAGTTCGGCGGCCTTGACGGTTTGCTCGACCCCGTCGCGCAGGCGACGAACACGTTGCGGCAGCAGCTCGCGCAGGGCCGCAAGCGCGCGCTCTGCGCGCCAGCTCTGCCAGAACGAGAACACGCCGTTGACCGCGATGACGCCGAGAATCGCAAAGGCAAGCGGCCGCATGCCGCTACCCGGCTGATAGTAATCGGCCATCAGCGCCAGACCCGCTGCGAGCCACAGGATCAGCGCAAAGAAGTGGGTGAACTCGCGCAGGAACGAGAGCCAGGGCGAGACCCGCCTGGCCGCTTCAACGCGATTGGGGCCGAACTCGACACGACGGCGCGCAGCCTCGGCGCTGCTCAAGCCCTGCAGCGAACTGCGCAGGCTGGTGAGCGCCTGATCCGGCGGTAGATGTGCAATGTGGGCCATCGGCTGCCCTCGCGCCCGCGGCACGCAGCCAATGCGCGCACCCGGCGGGCAGCCCCATTGTGCGCGCTGGTGGCGCGCCGGATGCGACTCAGGTCAAAGCCGATCGGCCCGGCTACGCCACTCAGGCCGCCTTGATCGTCTGCGCAGCCCGGACGGTGGCGAGGCGGTCGGCGAAGGCGGGCGTCAGTTCCGGCATGGGCACGAAGCCGGGCAGCGCCGCCACGCGGACGAGCCAGTCGCGTACACGTGGGAAGGGGCTCAGGTCGATCAGGCCGTGGTGAGCAACCGAGAGGTAGGGGAAGACCGCGACATCAGCGATCGTCGGCTGGTCACCCGCCAGCCATTCGCCCAGCGCGAGGGTGCGCGACATCGCCTGCAACAGGCGGGTGGTGCGGGTGCGAGCATCGTCCGAGGGTGCTTCGCCGCGGAAGATCACCGCCACGCGCGCGGCCGCAGGCCCGTATTGCACTTCGCCAGCGGCCGCCGCAAGCCAGCGGGTCACCTTGGCGAGGCCTTCGGGGTCGAGCGGCAACCAGTGATCGGCGCCATAACGACGCGCGAGGTAGGCCAGAATCGCCTGCGAATCCGAGAAGGTCTTCTCGCCATCGGAGAGCACAGGCACCTGGCCAAACGGGTTGAGCGCGAGCATCTCTTCGGTCTTGTGCTCGCCCTGTGCGAGGTTCAGTTCGCGCGCCTCGAAGGCCAGACCAAGCAGGCCAAGGAAGAGGCGAACCTTGTGACAGTTGCCGGACTGGGCGTAGGTGTAGAGCGTGATCATCTCGGGCCTCCGGAAGTCGAGGGGCGCAGCATGCGCGACGCAACATGTCAGGACGATGACGCGGCGTGCGACAGGGCTGCGGGGAAGGCGCGCATGATCGATCGATTCGTCCGCCGGATAAATGTGTAATTCCGGAATGGATTGTTCCGCGATTCGGATAAATAATCGGCCCATGGACAAACTGCGCGAGATGGAAGCCTTCGTACGCATCGTCGAGGCCGGCAGCCTGACGGCAGCGGCCGAGGCGATGCAACTGTCGACCCCATCGATGGTGCGTCTGCTCGCCGGGCTGGAGCAACGCGTCGGCGTGCGCTTGCTCAACCGCACCACGCGGCGCATGGCGCTGACGCCGGAGGGGCGCGAATTCCATGCGCGCTGCCAGCGCATCCTGGCCGAAATCAGCGATGCCGAGGCCCTGCTCGGACAACCGGGGGAAGTGGCGCGCGGCCCGCTGCGCTTTACCGCGCCGGCGCTCTTCGGCCGCATGCACGTGGTGCCGCTGGCGAGTGCGTTCACGCGCCAGCACCCCGAGGTGCGCGTCGAGGCCCTGCTGTTCGACCGCATCGTGGACATGGTCGAGGAAGGCGTGGATGTCGGCATCCGTATCGCCCACCTGCCCGACTCCGGCCTGATCGCGCATCCGGTCGGCGAGGTGCGCCGCATGTGGTGTGCAAGCCCCGACTACCTCGCGCGCGCCGGCACGCCGCGCCATCCGCGCGAACTAGCCCGGCACGCCTGCCTGCGCTTTACCGTTGTTACGCCGCGCGCGGAGTGGCAGTACCTCGAAGATGGCGTGCGGCATGAGGTGGTGGTCAGCGGCCCGCTTGCTGCCAGCCAGGCCGCGCCGCTGATCGATGCCTGCGTCGACGGCCTTGGCATCGGCATGTTCCTCTCCTACCAGGTGAGCGATCTGCTCGCCGCCGGACGGCTGCAACTGGTGTTGCCGGAATACTGCCTGCCACCGGTGCCGGTCAGCGTGGTGTATCCGCAAGCACGCTTGCTGCCAGCGCGTACCCGGTTGTTTGTCGACTGGCTGCGGCGCGAACTGCCAGCACGCATCGGCACACCGCCGTGAGGCATGGCTGCGCCCGATCAGTACGCACGTCATCCAGGTGGGCTAGCGTGCGGCCCATGTCGATACTGAAGTCACCGCTCCGCGCCCTGCTTTCCACCTTGCTCGCCGGCGCCGTCCTCGCCGGGCCGGCGATCGCGGCCGAGTCGATGACGGTTCGCATCGCATCACTCGAATGGCCGCCTTACACCGGCGAGACGCTGCCCGACGGCGGCTCCGCAGTCGCTCGCCTGCGCGACGCCTATGCGGCGGTCGGCGTGCAACTGCAGGTTGAATACTTGCCGTGGTCCCGCGCAGTGATGGCGGCGCGTACCGACCCGGCGGTGATCGGTTACTTTCCCGAATACGATGCTGCTACGGTACGCAAGCACTGGCTGCTGTCGGAGCCGGTCGGCAACAGCGAGCTGGGCTTTGCCGAACCCTACGACCGGCCGATCGTGTGGCGCGGCCCGGACACGCTCGCGCCACTGCGCGTGGGCGTCGTGCAGGACTATGTGAACACTGAAGCGCTGGACGCCCGCATCGCAAGCGGCGATCAGCCCTTCGAGCGCTCGGTGTCGGACCGGATCAACCTGCTGAAACTCGCCCATCACCGCGTGGATGTCGCGGTGGTGGACCGTATGGTCTTCGCTTGGCTGATGGCCAACGATCCGATGCTGCATCCGTATCTCGGCGAGCTGGTGATCAATCCGCACCTGCTTGAACGCAAGACGCTGCATGTTGCGTTCCGCCCCGACAGCGCAGGGCGGCGCGCCGGGAAACTGCTCGCTGAAGGCTTGCGCCGGCTGGAAGCCGCCGCGCCCGCAAGCCCGCGGCGCTGACACGCCAGAGGGCTTGCCGATCAGGCAGCCTGTGCCGTGTTATGCGGCCGCAGCAGATCGGCCGTCGCGTGCAGGCCTTGCTGCAGCGCCCGCGCCTGCGCGGTCAGCCCTTTTCGATCGACCAGCGA
Source organism: Niveibacterium sp. COAC-50 (assembly GCF_013184235.1). NCBI lineage: Bacteria > Pseudomonadati > Pseudomonadota > Betaproteobacteria > Rhodocyclales > Rhodocyclaceae > Niveibacterium > Niveibacterium sp. COAC-50. The sequence continues at coordinate 831,353 of NZ_JABCJM010000002.1, read as the reverse complement.
GACGTCCGCCCCGGCATCGAGCAGACACTGCACAACGGCATCGCGCCCGTACATCGCGGCCTCGTGCAGCGGCGTCCAACCATTCACGCAGGCCACGTTCACCTTGGCGCCGTCCGCCAGCAAGAGCGCGACCACCTGGGTCCAGCCGTTACGCGCCGCCCAGTTGAGCGGGCTGGACTGATACACGTTGCGTGCATTGACGTTCGCACCCGCCGCGATGAGTACGGTCACCAGCGCGGCGTGACCATCACCCGCCGCCCAGAACAAAGCGGTGCTGCGTTCCGAGTCGGTTGCGTCGGGCATTGCGCCAGCGGCCAGCAGGCGCTGCGCAATGCGCAAATGGCCGTGACAGGCGGCGCCGTGAAGCGCGCGCCGGCCAAAGCGGTCGGCCGAATTGACGTCGGCGCCGGCGGCCAACAGCAAACCTACCAGCGCCTCGTTGCCCGACTGGGCCGCGAGCTGCAGCGCGCTCTGGCGGAATTCGTCGAGCAGGTTGACGTCCTCCCCCGCGGCCAGCAGACGTTGGACTTCCTCGGTGTTGCCGCGTTCGGCTGCGCTGTGCAAGGCGGTCATGATGCCCTCGCTCGGGTTGCGTGGTTGCGAACGGCCAAGGGCGTACCACCATGGCCCCCCCAAGCCCTGATCCGACATTACCGATCGCGGAGCGAATTGCCGCCTTGTCATGCCGCAATGTTTTCAAATCGAGTTGCGTGCAGGCACAAACAAAAAGCCCGGTACGGGGCCGGGCTTTGGGTACGGCAAGCAGTCGGGGCGCTTATTTTTCGACGAAGGCGTGTTCGATCACGTAGTCGCCGGGCTCGCCGATCCGCTTGGACATCTTGAAGCCGCGACGGTCGAGCAGCTCGCGCGAATCCTTCAGCATCGCCGAGCTGCCGCAGATCATGACGCGATCGACAGCCGGGTCGAGTGGCGGCAAACCGATGTCCTCGAACAGCTTGCCGGACTCGATCAGATCGGTCAGGCGGCCCTGGTTGCGGAAGGGCTCGCGCGTCACCGTCGGGTAGTAGATCAGCTTCTCGCTGACCAGCTCGCCGAGAAACTCGTGGTGCGGCAGCTCATGCTCGATGTAGTGCTGGTACGCCAGCTCGGACACCGTGCGCACGCCGTGGATCAGCACGATCTTCTCAAACTTGTCATACACATCCAGATCGCGGATCACGCTCATGAACGGTGCGAGGCCGGTGCCGGTGGAAAACAGGTAGAGGTGCTTGCCCGGCAGCAGATCGTGCAGCACCAGCGTGCCAGTGGGCTTGCGCGACACCAGGATGTCGTCGCCGGGCTGGATCTGCTGCAAGCGCGAGGTCAGCGGACCATTCGGTACCTTGATGCTGAAGAACTCGAGGCTTTCCTCGTAGTTGGCGCTGGCGATCGAGTAGGCACGGGTCAGCGGGCGACCCTCCACCTCCAGCCCCATCATCACGAACTGGCCGTTCTCGTAGCGCAGCGCACGATCGCGGGTGGTGGTGAATGAGAACAGCGTGTCGTTCCAGTGATGCACGCTGAGTACTTTTTCGGTGATGTAGGCCGCCATGGTCGCAACTGGGCAAAATATTCGGAAGGCGTGCATTGTACGAACGCACTGCAGCATCGGCGCGACCAGTTGGGTATAAGTGACAACAAAAAAGTAATAAAACAAGGCCTTATTAGCCGCATGGGTAATAAGGCACCCCACCCGAGACGAGGGAAAGCATGAATGAAGCGCGTTTTGCGAAGACCCCGCAGCCGCCCTATTGGGCGGTGATCTTCACCAATCAGCGCAGCGCAGCCGACACCGGCTATGCCGACATGGCGGCACGCATGGTTGAGCTGGCGGCACAGCAACCCGGATTTCTGGGCGTGGAGAGCACGCGTGACGCCGACGGCTTGGGCATCACGGTGTCGTACTGGGAAAGCGAGCAGGCGATCGCCGACTGGAAAGCGAACGCCGAACACCAGATCGCCCGCAGCATGGGGCGATCGGCGTGGTACGCCGGCTTCGAGGTGCGGGTGGCACGCGTCGAGCGTGCCTATTCGATGCGACGCGACGACACCTGAGCCGCGTCAGACCACCAGCGGCGCCTCGTCCATCAGCGCGATCTGCTCGCGCAGGCCGAGGATCTGGTCCTGCCACCAGCGCTGCGTGGCAAACCACGGGAAGGCAGCCGGGAAGGCGGGGTCGTCCCAACGGCTGGCGATCCACGCGGCGTAGTGCAGCAGGCGCAGGGTTCGCAGCGCCTCGATCAGGTTGAGCTCCCGCGGATCGAAGTCGGCGAAGTCCTCGTAGCCAGCGAGTACATCGCACAGCTGCCGCTGCTGATCGGCGCGCTCGCCGGACAGCAACATCCACAGATCCTGAATCGCCGGCCCGCTTCGCGCGTCGTCGAAGTCAACGAAATGCGGCCCCTCGTCGGTCCACAGGATGTTGCCGGCGTGGCAGTCGCCGTGCAGGCGAATCGTGGCGACATCGCCGGCGCGCTCGTAGCAACGGCGCACCCCGGCGAGGGCGTGGTCCACCGTGGTCGTCCAGCTCTCCAGCAGATCGCGTGGCACGCAGTCATGCGCGGCGATCCAGTCGCGCGGGCCTTCGCCAAAGCTGGCGATGCTCAGGGCCGGCCGATGCGCGAACGCACGCGTCGCACCGCGGGCATGGATACGGCCGAGAAAACGACCAATCCATTCCAGCACCTTCGGGTCATCGAACTCGGGCGCGCGGCCCCCGCGGCGCGGGAACAGCGCGAAGCGAAAGCCCCCGTGTTCATGCAGCGTGCGGCCTGCGAAGGCGAGCGGCGCGACCACCGGAATCTCGGCCTCCGCCAGCTCGATCGCGAAGGCGTGTTCTTCGAGGATCTGTTCGTCGCTCCAGCGTTCGGGCCGATAGAACTTGGCGACCAGGGGCGCCTCGTCCTCGATCCACACCTGCCAGACACGGTTTTCGTAGCTGTTGAGCGCAAGCAGGCGACCGTCTGCGCGCAAGCCGACGGACTCCACCGCATCGAGCAGCGTATCGGGCGTGAGGCGGGAATACGGGTGCGCGGCGTCGGGCGTCATGGTGAATCCGGTTGCTGTGAGCTCACACCTTACCACCCGGCTTGCTGCACACCAGCATCCAGGCGTGTTTGGATTCGGCTGCGAGAAGCGTCTCCTGCCTTCTCTCGCGCGGACTCCCGGCGTTCATGTCCAACCCACGCCCGGCCGGACTACCGCGGCGGGCGCGGCTGGGGGTAAGCTGTTTCCCCAGCAGACCGTGCCGGCGCGCACGGCAAGGGGGGCGACACGAATGAAACGGCGACTTTTCGGCATCCTGTTCTGCCTTGGTCTCGGTGCGGCGCCCGCACTCGCCGCGACGCCGCCGCTACCCCTGATCCGCTGGCAGATCCTCGACTTCCCGCCCTACCACATCGTCAGCGGCCCGAATCGCGGCGAGGGTTTGCGCGACCAGTTTCTGCAGACCCTGATCGCCGAATTGCCCGGCTTTCGCCATGAGATCGAGGTCAGCGGGGCGGAACGCCAGACGGCGCTGATGAGGGCCGCGCAGCCGGTGTGCACGCTGTCGATGCTGCGCACTCCGGAACGCGAGAGCTTCATGCACTTCGCGCAGCAACCGATCCAGCTGCAGTTGCCGGTGGTGCTGATCGTGCCGCGCGCAGTGGCACAAGACAACGCCTTGCCGGTGGAGCGAAACGGCTCGGTTTCGCTCGGCGGCACGCTGGCGCTCGGCAAGCTCCATCTCGGGGTGGTGCCGAAACGCAGCTTCGGCCCGAGCATCGATGAAGTCATCGCCGCGGCGCGTCGTCAGCATCCGGATTCGGTGCTCGAATTTGCCGAGCAAGGCGTCGTCGCCGGCCTGCTCAAGCTGATGCAGCGAGGGCGCTTCGAACTGGCACTCGGCTACTCGCTGGAGGTGGAGCAGTTGCGGCTCAACGACCCCAGCATCGAGGAACTGCGTTACTTCCCGCTGACCGAGGCACCCGCGCTGGTGCCGGCGCAGATCGGCTGCAGCCGCCACCCGGACGCCCTCCGCGCGCTGCGCGCCATCGATGCCGCGCAGCCACGACTCGCCGATGCCCGCCGGCGACTGCGGGACGCCTATGCAGCGCTCCTGCCGGAATCGGAACGCACCCGCTACCGCACCCTGCTGACCGCACTCGGCGACAGCCCAGCGCAATGAAAAAGGCCGCCCGCAGGCGGCCTTCACATTGCAACGGGCGGACTTACCAGATGCGGATACGATCCGCGTCCGCCTTGTACATGCCATCGCCCGGCTTGGTGCCGAAGGCCGCATGGAACCCATCGTGGTTCACCGCTGCGCCGTTGGCGCGGAATTGCGGCGGCGAGTGCGGATCAATCGTCAGCAACTGCAGCGCGCGCTCTTCGCGCACCTTGTTGCGCCACGCCTGCGACCAGCCGAGGAAGAAGCGCTGGGCGCCGGTGTAGCCGTCGATCACCGGTGCTTCCTTGCCACCGAGCGACAGCGTGTAGGCCTTGTAGGCGATCTGCAGCCCAGAGAGGTCAGCAATGTTCTCGCCCAGCGTCAGCTTGCCGTTGAGCTTGTGGCCCGGAATCGGCTCATAGGTTTCGTACTGCGCGACGAGTTTGGCGCCCAGTGCGTCGAAGGCCTTGCGGTCATCGTCGGTCCACCAGTTCTGCAACTTGCCGTCGCCGTCGAACTGGCTGCCCTGGTCATCAAAGCCGTGGCTGATCTCGTGGCCGATCACCGCACCGATCGCACCGTAGTTCACCGCATCGTCGGCGCCCATGTCGAAGAAGGGCGGCTGCAGGATCGCAGCGGGGAACACGATCTCGTTCAGCGAGGGGTTGTAGTAGGCGTTCACCGTCTGCGGCGTCATCTCCCATTCGGCGCGGTCGACCGGCTTCCCGGCCTTGGCGGCGAGCCGCTCCCACTCGAAGCGGGTGGAGCGCTGGCGGTTGCCGAGCGCGTCGCCCTCCTTCACCACGAGCTTGCTGTAGTCGCGCCACTTGTCGGGGTACCCGATCTTGGTCATGTACTTCGACAGCTTGTCCTTGGCCTGCGCCTTGGTCGTCGGCGACATCCATGCGAGGCCGTCGATCGAATCGCTGTACGCCTTCATCAGGTTGGCGACCAGTTCCTGCATGCGTGCCTTGTAGGCCGGCGGGAAGTGGCGCGCCACGTAGACCTGGCCGACCGCCTCGCCGAGCGCGCCGTTCACTTCGGCGATGCCTTTTTGCCAGCGCGGCTTGTCTTCCTTCGCCCCGGTCAGCGCGGCACCACGGAAGGCGAAGCGTGCATCACGGAATGCCTTCGGCAGGACGTCCGCGGATTCATCAAGCGCACGCAGCTTCAGATAGGTCTTCACTTCGGGAAGCGGCGTCTCCGCCAGCAGCTTTGCGATCGCAACCGTGGCGCTGGGTTGCGACACGGACAGGCGATCGATGCCTTCGAGCTTGGCCGACTTGAGGAAAGCATCCCAGTCGAGCTCCGGCGCGCTCTTCTTCAGCTCGGCCGGTGTCATCGGGTTGTAGATCTTCACCGGATTGCGGTTTTCCACCTTGTCCCAATGGACGTCGGCGATGCGCCGTTCCAGCGCCAGCACCTGCTTTGCCGTGGCGTCCGGATGCTTGTCGCCGGAAAGGCGTGCCAGCGTCGCAAGGTATTGCTCGTAGGCGCCACGGGCCTTGGCGATGCGCTCGTCGTCCTTCAGGTAGTAATCGCGATCGGGCATGCCCAGCCCGCCCTGCCAGGTCATCACGCGGTTGACCGTCGGCTCCTTGAAGTCCGCCGTCACCCACAGGTTCACCGGGGTATCCATGGCGCCCTGCACCGTGCCCATCCAGACGGCGAGATCCTGGCGCGTCTTGATCGCGTCGATCGTGGCCAGCATCGTCTTGACCGGCTTCATGCCAGCCTTGTCGATCGCAGCGGTGTCGATGTACGAGCCGTAGAAGGCGGAGATCTTCTGCTCGACACTGCCTGCCTTCTGCTTCTTCGCGGCCAGTTCATCGACGATCGCGCGGACCTCCTTGTCCGACTTGTCGCGCAACTGGATGAAGGTGCCGAAGTCGGCCTTGTCGGCGGGGATCTCGGTGGTGTCGACCCAACGGCCGTTGGCGGCGCGGAACAGGTCGTCCTGAGCACGCGAGGCGGGATCAAAACCTGCCGAATCGAGACCGGCATTGAGTGGGGCGGCAGCGGCGACGCCAGCCGCGAGCAGGAGCGCAGCAAGCGGCGCCAGGCGGAATGCTTTCATGCAATGTCCTCGTGGGAGCAAAAACGACAGGCGAGACCGATCGGGCCACGCCAGGCTGAGGGCGCAGATTAACGGAGAGCAGCGCGGCTGCGTATCCGTTTCGTATCGTTTTGTAGCAGCGGTGAAAACTCAATGTGCTTCGGGCTCACAGCTGTTCTCACCCTTGTCGAACACGATGCGCCAGACACCCGGCGCCTCGCGCCGCCAGATCGACGAAAAGCTGCCGATACGCTTGCCCTGTGGATCATGGACCGGGCCACTGCTCAGCGCGAGCGAACCGGTCTCCAGCACCTCCACCCGCTCCGGCGCCCACGAGAACGGTGCCTGCGGCGCGCTGTACCAGCGCCGCCAGGCATCCACCACCGCCGCCCGCCCGCGCAAGCTTGTCGCTCCGTTGAAGAAGACAGCGTCTTCCGCGATGAATGTGGCAAAAGCCGGGTGGTCGCGCCGCGCCATCGTCTGCGCAAACGCGGTCTCGGTCTCGATCACTTCAGCACGCAGCTGAGCGAGATCGACGGGCGCGGGTGCGCTGGCGCAAGCAGCCAGCAACGGAACCAGGACCAGCGCGAAGCGATGCAGTCGGGCCATGACGTACTCCCAGGCGAGGGCGCCCGAGGTCGGGCGCCGATGGCTTCAGCCTAGTCGTGTCGCCACCGGGCGACAAGTTGCTTCCTTGCATCGTTCGCCATGAGCGCTGCGCAGCCTGCTGCAGCGCAAACATCCCTCTGTCGAAAAAGCTGACATGGCGATGGCATTTTGCTGCGCCGCCGCATTGATCCGTCACCCGAACATGGTCAGCGGCACCGAAAAGGCCTTACGAATCAGTGTGCTATGCAGCATTTCATGCCCGTCATGCAAGATTCATCGTGCACTGGTGTGCAAATTGCATACTCCTGAAGCGGCCGCGTACCCCGCGGTCGCACACGTGTGTTTTTCAGGAGAGTTAGATGCTTACCAAAAAAATGTCCCCCCTGGTCGTAGCGCTGGTCGCCACCGTGACCGCGTCGAGCGCCTGGGCGTTGCCGGCAGCCACCGGCTCCAGCTCTGCCTCGGGCAACTATACGTACACCCTTGGCGGCAAGTCCGGCAGCGGCGTAGGATCTGATTCCGATGCAACCGGCGCCGAGTCCTCTGTCAGCGGCAGCAGCAAGGGTTTCGGCTTCGAAGCCAGCGGTGAAGCGGTTGGCGGCGCGTTGAAGGCTTACGCCGCAACCTCGTTCGCACCGGGCGCAGCAATCGGCTCGGCCAGCAACGCCGCTGGCACCGCCAGCTTCACCGATTACGTCACCTTCACCGGTGGCTCGGGTTCAGCCGACGGCCTGTTCCTGTCGACCCTGGAAGGCAGCCTGAAGGGCGGCGCCAAGGGCTCCGCGACGTACGAGTACAACATCTCGCTGTTCGACGTCGCTGCAGGCACCTCGCAGCTACTCGTGTCCGATAGCCACACCTACGGCAAGGGCAAGCTGACTGTCGGCAACGAGTACGAAAGCGACTTCAGCTTCACGTTCGGCAAGACCTACGCGCTGGTCGCCACGCTGAGCGCAAGCGCCAAGAACGGCGGCATCGCCGACTTCAAGGACACCGCCACGCTGAACTTCTCGCTCGGCAGCGGCGTTGGCCTGACCTCGGCGTCGGGGTACAGCTACGGCGTGCCGGCCGTGCCGGAACCCCAGACCTACGCGATGCTGCTGGCTGGCCTCGGCATGGTCGGCGCAATGGCCCGACGCCGCATGAAGTAAGCCTTCGCACTTCGGTGTGAATGAACAAGGGGCCGAAAGGCCCCTTGTTTTTTGATCCGCCGAAGGCTGTGTCGCCTTACAGCAACACGCGCTCAATGCCGCCCTTGTTGGCGGTTTCGACGAAGCGTTCGAGCCAGTCTTCGCCCAGCAGGTGGCGCGCCATTTCAATGACGATGTAATCGGCGTCGAGGCCGGCGATATCGTCCTTGTAGCGATGCAGCCCCTGCAGACAGGCCGGGCAGGAAGTCAGGATCTTGAGATCGCCTTCGAAGCCATCGGCACGCAGTGCGCTGGCATTCTTCTGCATCTCTTCTTCCTTGCGGAAGCGCACCTGTGTCGCAATTTCCGGACGCGCGATCGCGAAGGTGCCGGCCTCGCCGCAGCAACGGTCGTTCTTCGTGATCTTCGTGCCGTCGGCGGTCTGTACCAGTGCGTTCACCGTCTTCACCGAATCCTGCTGCTTCATCGGGTTGTGGCAGGGCTCGTGGTACATGTAGCGCACGCCCTTCACGCCTTCGAGCTTGACGCCCTTCTCGAGCAGGAATTCGTGGATGTCGATCAGCCGGCAGCCGGGGAAGATCTTCTCGAATTCGTACATCGTGAGCTGGTCGTAGCAGGTGCCGCAGCTGACCACCACAGTCTTGATGTCGAGGTAGTTGAGCGTGTTCGCCACGCGGTGGAAGAGCACCCGGTTGTCGGTGGTGATCTTGTCGGCCTTGTCGTAGTCGCCCGAGCCGCGCTGCGGGTAGCCGCAGCACAGGTAGCCCGGCGGCAGCACCGTCTGCACGCCGACGTTGTAGAGCATCGCCTGGGTCGCGAGCCCGACCTGTGAGAACAGGCGCTCCGAGCCGCACCCGGGGAAGTAGAACACCGCCTCGGAATCCGGCCGCGTCTTCTGTGGATCGCGAATCACCGGCACCACGGCCGCGTCTTCGATGTCCAGCAGCGCGCGTGCCGTCTTGTTCGGCAGCTTGCCCGGCATCTTCTTGTTCACGAAGTGGATCACCTGCGCCTTGAGCGGCGCCTTGCCGACGGTGGACGGCGGCTGCTTCGTGGTTTCCTTCGACAAGGGCTTGAGCAGGTCGACGCCGAGGCGCTGCGCCTTGTAGGCCCACTCGATGCTGGTCTTGCGCAGGAACTTGATGGTTTCCGGATTCTTCGTGTTGAGGAAGGCCATGCCCAGCTTCTTCGCCGGGTTGAAGCTCTGCTTGCCCATCTTGCGCAGCAGGTTGCGCATGTTCATCGACACGTCGCCGAAGTCGATGTCGACCGGGCAAGGCGTGACGCACTTGTGGCACACGGTGCAATGGTCGGCCACATCCTCGAACTCTTCCCAGTGGCGGATCGAGATGCCGCGCCGCGTCTGCTCCTCGTACAGGAAGGCTTCGATCAGCAGCGAGGTCGCGAGGATCTTGTTGCGCGGCGAGTAGAGCAGGTTCGCGCGGGGCACATGAGTGGTACACACCGGCTTGCACTTGCCGCAACGCAGGCAATCGGACACCGAGTCGGCGATCGAGCCGATGTCGCTCTGCTGCATGATCAGCGACTCATGCCCCATGAGGTTGAAGCTGGGCGTGTAGGCGTGCGTCAGGTCGCCGCCGGGCATCAGCTTGCCCTTGTTGAAGCGGCCCTCGGGGTCCACCTTCTGCTTGTAGGCGCGGAAGGGCGCCATCTCGGCGTCGGTGAGGAATTCGAGCTTGGTGATGCCGATGCCGTGCTCGCCGGAAATCACGCCGTTGAGACTGCGTGCGAGTTCCATGATGCGGGCGACGGTGGCGTTGGCCTCCTGCAGCATCTCGTAGTGATCGGAGTTCACCGGCAGGTTGGTGTGCACATTGCCGTCGCCGGCGTGCATGTGCAGCGCCACGAACACGCGGCCGCGCAGCACTTCTTTGTGGATCGCAACGATGCGCTCGCGCAGCGGATCGAAGACCTTGCCCTCGAAGATGTCTTCGAGCTGCGGCTGCAGTTCAGCCTTCCACGAAATGCGCACCGAATAATCCTGCACGCGGTGGAAGAGCCGCGGCTGCGCCGCCTTGTTGGTCAGTTCGCCAGCGACGACGCCCAGCTCGGCGAAGCGCGCTTCGGCGTCGGCCAATGGCGTATCGAGGTGATCGAAGACCCACTGCCAGCGGTTGCGCACGTTGGACAGCAGTTCGAGCGCTTGCGCGCGGCGGTCGCCGATCAGTTCCTCGGCTTCCACGGTGGCTTCGCCGCGATGCAGCGGCAGCTCGCCGTGCAGGAACTCGGTCAGCGCATCGGCCAGGCGGAGCTTGTTGCGGATCGAGAGTTCGATGTTGAGCCGCTCGATACCGTCGCAGTAGTCGCCCATGCGATCGAGCGGGATCACGACGTCCTCGTTCACCTTGAACGCGTTGGTGTGCTTCGCAATCGCAGCAGTGCGCGAGCGGTCGAGCCAGAACTTCTTGCGCGTTTCCGGCGTCACCGCGATGAACCCCTCGGCGCCGCGCGCGTTGCACATCCGCACGACTTCGGAGGTCGCTAGCATCACCGCGTTTTCATCGTCACCAACGATGTCGCCGATCAGCACCATCTTCGGCCGGCCATGGCGCTTGGCTTTCGGCGCGTAGCCGACGGCCTTCACATAGCGCTCGTCGAGGTGTTCGAGGCCCGCAAGCTGCACGCCGCCCGGCTGCTGGTCGAGGTAGTCCTTGATCTCGACGATCGCCGGCACCGCTTCGCGCACCTGGCCGTAGAACTCCAGACACACGGTGCGGGTGTGCGTCGGCAGGCGATGCAGGATCCAGCAGGCCGAGGTGATGATGCCGTCGGTGCCTTCCTTCTGCACACCCGGCACACCGCCGAGGAACTTGTCGGTGACGTCCTTGCCCAGCCCGACCTTGCGGAAGGCGGCGCCCGGCATCTCGATGATCTCTTCGCCGAGCGGACGCTTGCCGGATTCGTCGAACTTCTTGAGGCGGAACTGGACGGTTTCCTGATCGTGGATCTTGCCGAGGTTGTGGTTCAGGCGTTCGACAACGAGCCAGTTGCCGTCCGGCGTAACCATCTTCCACCAGGCCAGGTTGTCGAGCGCGGTGCCCCACAGCACCGCCTTCTTGCCGCCGGCGTTCATCGCGATGTTGCCACCGATACAGGAGGCATCCGCCGAGGTCGGGTCGCAGGCGAATACGAGGCCAACACCCTCTGCCGCATCCATGACCCTGCGGGTGACGACGCCCGCGCCGGTCGTGATGGTCGCGTAGGGTCGGTCAACACCCGGCAGCATCTGCTGTTCGACCTTGCCCAGATCGATCAGCTTCTCGGTGTTGATCACGGCCGAATACGGCGACAGCGGCACGGCGCCGCCGGTGTAGCCGGTGCCGCCGCCACGCGGGATGATCGTCAGGCCCAGCTCGATACAGCCGCGCACCAGATGGCCGATCTCCTCCTCGGTGTCCGGGTACAGCACGACGAAGGGGTACTCGACGCGCCAGTCGGTCGCGTCGGTGACATGCGAGACGCGCGCCATGCCATCAAAAGCGATGTTGTCGCGGCGCGTGTGCTTGGAAAGCAGCTTCTCGGTGCGCTTGCGCAGGTCGTAGGTGGTCTCGAAGTGGCGCTGGAAGGCGTCGACCGCCTTGTTCGCGGCGGCCACCAGCTGCGCGACGATGCCGGCGCGCACCGGGTCTTCACCCTCGGCCGCGGCACGGCGCTTTTCCACTTCGTCAAGGCGGTGGCGCAGCGCGCTCAGCAGCGCACCACGGCGCTCGCGGCTGGCGACGAGGTCGTCTTCCAGGTAGGGGTTGCGCTGCACGACCCAGATGTCGCCCAACACTTCGTAGAGCATCCGGGCGGAGCGGCCGGTCACGCGCTCGGCGCGCAACGATTCGAGCACCGACCACATCTCCTCGCCGAGCAGGCGGATCACGATCTCGCGGTCGGAAAAAGAGGTGTAGTTGTACGGAATCTCGCGCAGGCGGGTCGACGCGGGGGTCTCGCGGACAAACTCGGGGGCGGCTTGCATCAGGGTGTCCTGTTTGTGTGCGGCACGGCACGCTTCTGGGGAAGCCGGCCATTTTATCCCGCCGGACCCGCCCATGCACCCGAAAATTCAAGACCTTACGGGCTGTGGGGGCAAGAAAATTGCGGGAATCGGGGGTTGGACACCGGGTCACGAACACAGTTCGGATGCTGCAGTGCAGCGGCCGCCCGGCCTTCGGCACGCCCCGAACCGGCCGACCGCCGCCGCAATCGGCTCAGCACATTGCGTGGCGCCGCCGCGACAGCAGGCGCCTCAGTCGCGCGACCAATCCGGGTTGGGCAGCGCGTTGAAGGCGTCGCGCAGCGCCTGGCCCCATTCGCTGCGCACGATGCTGAAGTACGGGTCTTGCGACTCGATCGAGCGGTGGCGCGCGATGCGGCATTCGTCGGTGCGGATCAACGCGAGATCGAGCGGCAGGCCGACCGACAGGTTCGAGCGGATCGTCGAATCCATCGAGATCAACGCGCACTTCGTTGCTTCGTCGAGCGAGGTGCCGCGCGTGATGACGCGGTCGATGATCGGTTTGCCGTACTTCGATTCGCCGATCTGGAAGTACGGCGTCTCGGGCGTCGCCTCGATGAAGTTGCCGGCGGCGTAGATGTTGAACAAGCGCGGGCGTTCGCCGCGAATCTGCCCGGCGAGGATCAGGCTGGCTGAAAAATCGATGCCGAAGGCCTGCAGCGATTCGGCGTCGCGCCGGTGCACGTCGCGAATCGTGTCGCCAACATGGCGCGCCGCCTCGAACAGGTTGGGCACGCTCCACAGGCTGGTGCCCTCGGTGCTGCTGAGGCGTTCGTTGAGCATCGTCACGATCGCCTGCGTGATCGCGAGGTTGCCGGCTGTCATCAATACCATCACCCGCTCGCCCGGGCGCTCGAAGACGTTGAGTTTGCGGAAGGAGTTGATGTGATCAACGCCGGCATTGGTGCGCGAGTCGGACAGGCACACGATGCCGGCGTCGAGGAGCATGCCGACGCAGTAGGTCATGGGAAAAGGCTTGGTCGCAGAAAGGCGGGATTGTCGCCGCCCTTGCGGGGCGGGGCCAGCGCTTGTTCGCGGCGACCGTGCGGGCCGCCGCGAACCATGGATCAGCCGGGCGGCGCGCCGCGCTCGGCCGGTGTCAGTTGCCAGGGCTCGGGCGCAAAGCGCCCGGCTTCGGCCTGCAGTGTGTAGGGCGTGTCTTCGAGCGGATTGGTCCACAACGCAAGCATCGCAGCGGGTGGCGTGGCAGGCGCGTCGGGCGTTGGCTGATTCGGGTGCGAACGGGTCATGACAAGCCTCCTCAGGTGGTAACGGGAACCAGGAAGTCGTCGGAGATGCGCTGGCCGAGATCGAGGATGCGTTCCAGCGCGCTGTCGAGGTAGGGATGCAAACCGTCGCGCATCAGTTCCTCGATGCGGCCGAAACGCAGGCTCGCCTCGAACTCGCCGGCGCGGCGCTGGGTCTCGGCCGAACGGCCGTTCGCCACCGCCTGCAGCAGGCCGTACACCTCGCGCATGCAGTAGGCGAGCGAGCGCGGCATGTCCGGGCGCAGCAGCAGCAGCTCGGCAACGCGGCTCGGCGTGATCTGATCGCGATACACGCGGCGGTAGATTTCGAAGGCCGACACCGAGTGCAGCAGCGCGCTCCACTGGTAGTAGTCGACCGCGGCATCGTTCGGTGTGTGGGCGCCACGCAGCAGGTGGTACTTCACATCGAGGATGCGCAGCGTGTTGTCCGCACGCTCGATGAAGGTGCCCAGCCGGGTGAAGTGGAAGGCCTCGTCGCGCAGCATGGTGCCGACGGTGACGCCGCGCGACAGGTGTGAGCGGTACTTGACCCAGTCGAAGAACTCGGTCGGGCCGGTTTCGGCGAGGCGCGAAGGCGCGAAGTCATTCACCTTCAGCCAGGTCGCGTTGATGGCCTCCCACAGCTCGGAAGTCAGCGTGCCACGCACGGTGTGCGCGTTCTCGCGCGCCGCGCGCAGGCAGGAGACGATGCTCGACGGGTTGTCGCGGTCGAACATCAGGAAGTGCATCACCGTGTCGGTGTCGATCACGTCATGTTGTGCGCGGTAGGCGCCCAGCATGCCCATGATGTCGAGCGTGGCGGTCCACTGCCGTTCGATCTCGCCGGCGCTCTGCGGCAACAGCGACATGCGGTGGTGCACATCGAGGATGCGCGCGAGGTTTTCGGCGCGCTCCATGTAGCGCGCCATCCAGTAAACGTGGTCTGCGGTACGGGACAACATGTTTTCAGGCCTCCAGTACCCAGGTGTCCTTGGTGCCCCCGCCCTGCGAGGAATTCACCACCAGCGAGCCTTCCTTCAGCGCGACGCGCGTGAGGCCGCCGGGTACGAAACGGATCTCGCTGCCCGAAAGGACAAAGGGCCGCAGGTCGATATGGCGCGGCGCGATGCCGGATTCGACGAAGGTCGGGCAGGTGGACAGCGCGAGCGTTGGCTGGGCGATGTACTTCTCCGGCGCGGCGATGATGCGCTGGCGGAAGGCTTCAATCTCCGCCTTGGTCGATGCCGGCCCGACCAGCATGCCGTAGCCGCCGGCACCGTGCACTTCCTTCACCACCAGTTCGGCCAGGTGATCGAGCGTGTAGGCCAGATCGTCGGGCTTTCTCAGCATGTAGGTCGGGACGTTGTTGAGCAGCGGCTTCTCGCCAAGGTAGAAGCGCACCATGTCCGGCACATACGGGTAGATCGACTTGTCGTCCGCCACGCCCGTGCCGATCGCGTTGGCGAGCGTGACCTTGCCGGCGCGATAGGCGGCAAACAGGCCCGGCACGCCGAGCATCGAATCCTTGCGGAAGGCCTGCGGATCGAGGAAGTCGTCGTCGATGCGGCGGTAGATCACGTCCACCTTGCGGCGGCCGCGGGTGGTGCTCATGAACACGCCTTCGTGCGTGACGAAGAGATCGCGCCCTTCGACCAGCTCGATGCCCATCTGCTGCGCGAGGAAGGCGTGCTCGAAGTAGGCGCTGTTGTAGCTGCCGGGCGTGAGCAGCACCACCGTGGGGTCCGACACGCCGTTCGGCGCTACGGTGCGCAGCGTATCGAGCAGCAGGTCCGGGTAGTGCTCCACCGGCGCGATGCGGTGGGTGGCAAAGAGGTCGGGGAAGAGCCGCATCATCATGCGGCGGTCTTCGATCATGTACGAGACGCCGGACGGCACGCGCAGGTTGTCTTCCAACACGTAGAACTCGCCGGCGCCGGCACGCACGATGTCGACGCCGGAGATGTGCGAATAAATGCCGCCAGCGACGTCCACGCCCTTCATCTCGGGCCGGTACTGCGCGTTCTGCAGCACCTGCTCGTAGGGAATCACGCCGGCCTTGAGGATCTCCTGGTCATGGTAGATGTCATGCAGGAAGGCGTTGAGCGTGCGGATCCGCTGCGACAGGCCGGCGGAAAGCTGCTGCCATTCGGCAGCCGGAATGATGCGGGGAATCAGGTCGAACGGAATCAACCGCTCTGTCCCCGCCGCCTCGCCATACACGGCGAAGGTAATGCCGACGCGCCGGAACAGCGCATCGGCCTGCACCCGCTTGCGCTCGATGCGTGAAGACGCGGTCGCCTCCAGCCAGCGCTCAAAGGCTTCGTAATGCGGCCGTGTCTCGCCAGCCGCGCCGTTCATCTCATCGAAGAACGCCCCGTTTGCTCCCATGCTCGCCTCCGCGTACGGCTCGCTGCGTTGCGAGCCGGCAGCAGGGGCTTTGCGAGAACTGTGCCAACCGGAAAACATGGGTTTTCCGGGTCATCCAGGGCCGCTCATGCACGCTTACGGCGCGCGAAAACGATGGGGCGACGCGGCGGCGCACCAATCCGGCGCATCGCCCGGACGCGCCCCGTCGTGGTGCGTGCCCGCTCAGTCCAGCGTCTTGCGGAAGCGTTTGAGCCCGATGGCCAGCACGACGGTGATGAACAACAGCAGCGGCCACAGGTGTGGCCAGATCTCGACGACACCGTTGCCCTTGAGCATCACCCCACGCGCCAACCGCAGGAAATGGGTCAGTGGCAGCGCCTCGCCGATGAATTGCGCCCAGCCCGGCATGCCACGGAACGGGAACATGAAGCCGGACAGCAGGATCGACGGCAGGAAGAAGAAGAAGGTCATCTGCATCGCCTGCATCTGGTTGCGCGCCACGCTCGAGATCGTGATGCCGACGACCAGGTTGGCGGCGATGAAGACCAGCACGCCGAGCAGCAGTACCGGCTTGGTGCCGATGAACGGCACGTTGAACAGCAATCGCGCGGCAATCAGGATCAGCACCACCTGCACGAAGCCGATCAGGATGAAGGGCAGGATCTTGCCGACCATCACCTCTACCGGCCGTACCGGCGTGGCGAGCAGGTTCTCCATCGTGCCGCGTTCGACTTCACGCGTCAGCGCGAGCCCGGTCATCATGATCATCGTCATCGTCAGGATCACGCCCATCAGGCCGGGGACGACGTTCCACGCGGTGAGCCCATCCGGGTTGTAGCGGCGCTGCACCACCACGTCGAACGGCGGTGGCGCGGCGGCGTGCGAAGCCAGCGGGCCACCCAGGTCTCGCGCGAGCGCGCCGGGCGCCAGCTGGTTGAGCGCGGCGATGGCGTTGCCGGTGGCCGTTGGGTCGGTCGCATCCGCGTCGAGCAGCACCTGAGCGCGTTCGCCGCGGATCAGCTTGCGCGAGAAATCTGGCGGGATCACCAGCGCGAACTGTGCGCTGCCCTCGGCGAGCATGCGGTCAGCGTCGGCCTGCGTGGCCGAGGTGCTGAGGATGTCGAAGTAGTCCGACACCGTCAGCGCGGCGGTCAGGCTGCGCGCAAATGCGCTCTGCTCCTCGGCCACGACCACGATCGGCAGATGCTTGGGGTCGCCGTTGATTGCGTAGCCGAACAGCGTCAGCTGGATGATCGGTATGCCGACCATCATCGCGAAGGTCAGCCGGTCACGGCGCAGCTGGATGAATTCCTTGCGCATCACGGTGATCAGGCGCGCAAACGACAAGCCGCGCAGCAGGGCGAACATGTCAGTGCGCCTCCTGGAAGTTGTCGCGCGTCTGCCCCATCAGATGGATGAACACATCCTCCAGCTGCGGCGCCGCCGCCGACCATTCGAACGCCGGCTCGTCGCGCCACGGCGCGATCGCGGCGACCAGCGCCGCCGCATCACTGCCGCTGACATGCAGCGTGTTGCCAAAGCGGGTCAGCATGTCGACACCGGGTGCGCCGCGCAGCTGTGCCGCCAGCGGCGACACATCGTTGCCACGCACATGCCAGGTCGCAAACCCGCTGCGTTCCACAAGCTGAGCCGGCGTGCCCAGCGCCAGTAGCTGACCGTAGGCGATGTAGCCGAGACGGTGGCAGCGCTCGGCCTCATCCATGTAGTGGGTGGACACCAGCACAGTGATGCCTTCGGCGGCGAGTGCGTGGATCTCTTCCCAGAAGTCGCGTCGCGCCTTGGGGTCGACGCCGGCGGTGGGCTCGTCGAGCAGCAGCAGTTTAGGTTCGTGCAGCATGCACGCCGCCAGCGCCATGCGCTGCTTCCAACCGCCGGAAAGCCCGCCGGCAAGCTGGTTCGCACGGCCACCGAGGCCGAGGCGCTCAATCGCGGTATCCACCCGCTGGCGGCGGCGGTCCATCTGGTACACGCCGGCCACGAAGTCGAGGTTCTCGCGGATCGTCAGGTCTTCGTAGAGCCCGAAGCGCTGCGTCATGTAGCCGACTTCGCGCTTGATCGCCGCCGCCTCGCGCAGGATGTCGTAACCCAGCGTGTGGCCGCTGCCGGCGTCGGGTGTCAGCAGGCCGCACATCATGCGGATCGAGGTCGTCTTGCCGCTGCCGTTGGGGCCGAGAAAGCCGAACACCTCACCCCGGCGCACCCGCATCGACAGTTGGTCGACCACCGTCTTGTCGCCGAAGCGCTTGGTGAGGCCAACCACATCCACCGCACGCTGTTCGGGCGGAATGTCGAGCGGCGCGATCAGATCGTTCATTGGCCCGCCTCGGGCAACACGTCGACCGGCAGCCCCGGCGCCAGGGCGACTGCGCGTTCGGGTTGCGCCTCGGCCTTGAAGACCAACTTGGCGCGGTTGTCCTTCGAGTAGATCACCGGCGGTGTGTATTCCGCGCTGCTGGCGACCCAGGTGACGCGCGCGGTGAAGCCCTCGCCACAACCGTCGCAGCGAACGCGGATGCGCTGGCCCGGCCGCATCGCCGCGAGCCTGGCTTCCGGAATGTAGAAACGCAGCTTGGTGCTGCCCGCCGGCAACAGGCTGACAACTGGGCTACCCGCCGGCACCCATTCACCGATGCGGTAGTAGGTGTCCTCAACATGTGCGGCAACCGGTGCTACGAGCTGCTTCTGCGCCAAGCGTGTCTGTGCCTGCGCGCGCTGGGCTTCGGCCACTTTCACCGCCGCCGTTGCCGCGGCGCGCTGTGCCTCGCGCCCGGCAAGTTCGGCCGCGCGCAAGTCGGCCGCGGCCTGGTCGAGCTGCGCGCGCGCACTGCGCACCCGCTCGCGCAGGCTGTCGAGGCTCATCGGGCTGACGAAGCCCTGGGCAGAGAGCGATTGCTGGCGCGCAAGGTCGCTCTCGGCCAGCGATAGCGCAGAACGCGCGGCGGCCTCGCGAGCGCGGAAGGAATCGAGCTCGGCCGGCCGCTTGCCGCTCGCCAGATCCTGCGCCTGCGCGTCGCTTTGCGCGCGGCGGGCTTCGGCCTCGTCGAGGGCCGGGCGCTCGAGCTCGGTATCCAGCGCAAACAGCGGCGCACCGGCGGCCACTTCGCCACCACGCTGCACCGACAGGCTGACCAGGCGACCGGCCTGCTGCGCGGCAACGCGCGTCGGTTCGATCTCGACATAGCCGAGCAATGGCCTCTCGCCGCTTGGCCCACAGGCGCAGAGCAAGGCAGACGAAACCAGGACAAGCAGGGCGGCGCGGGCGCTCATTCGGCGGACTCCAGTTCGGCGCGCAGCGCGTTGAGCCCGCCCCAGCTGAAGGCGGTGACATGCTGCGCAACCCGTTCGACGAGGTCATCGCCGCTCAGCGCGACCGGCATGACCTGCAGGATCAGGGGACGCGCGCTGATGTAGACCATGCATTGGCTCAGCACGCTGAGCATCGCGCGCGACAGCTGTTCGTCGCTCGCACGCGGCCCAAGCACCGCCGCGATGATTGGCCGCAGCATCTGCGCCTGCGGGCGGGTGAAGCGCTCGATCATCATCGTCAGCGCCTCGGTCGGGTTCACCAGCTCGCGCATCAACAGTGCCGCGATGCGGCTCTCGCCCGCCGGGTCCAGGAAGCGGCGGACCAGGGTTCGCACCGCAGCCTCAAACGCTGCACGCGGATGGGCCGGGTCAGGTGCCGGCAACGGTGTGCGGCTCAAGGCGAGCTCCGCATGGTGCTGCAACACCGCGCGGTAAAGCCCTTCCTTCCCGCCAAAGTGATAGTTGATCGCCGACAGGCGCACCCCGGCGCGCTGCGCGATGTCTTGCACCCGCGCGGCGCGGAAGCCCTCGTCGATGAAGATTTCGGTGGCGGCGAGGATCAGCGCGGTCCGGGTTTCGTCGCCCGGAGGCAGGCGGAGTGACGCGTTTTGGGCTGGTTTCATGGCGATTGGAAATAGTTTTCCAATTCACTTTAGAAAACTTTTTCCACAGGGTCAAGCGCCAACTGGAACGCGCGGACGCGACCGCCTGAGTACGGCGGCGCGGATTGTCCGGCACGCCTGCGGATCAGGCGCCGCGCGGCCGGAATGAGGTGGCGCGAGGGATCGCGTTCAGCGAAGACGCGTGTGGCGGGCCGCCAAGCGCATCAGCGGCCCCGCTGCGGGTCGCGCGCGCCGCGTACCGCGTGGCTGAGCCGCTTCTGCGCGTACATCAACGCATCGGCCTCTGCGACCAGCGCGGCCAGCGGCTGCTCGCTGCCAGACGGGCTATGCACGATGCCGAGACTCATCGAGACCGGATACGGGCGCGGGTGCTCGGCGACGAACCGTGCCACCCGCTGCTGCACGCGCTCGCGCACCCCGTCGGGGAGTTCGTCGTCGATGCTGAAGACCGCAAACTCGTCGCCGCCCAGCCTCGCGACGACGTCGCTCTTGCGGAAGGCCTCGCGCAGGATGCCGGCACAATCCTGGATCAGCTCATCGCCCTGCTCGTGCCCGAGTTCATCGTTCACCTGCTTGAGGCCATTGATGTCGGCAAACAGCAGCAGGCCCGGCAGACACTGCTGACGCGCCAGCACAAGACTTTGCTGCGCGTAGAAATCGAAGCCCCGGCGGTTCAGCAGACCGGTCATCACATCGGTCACCGACAACCTGTGCAGCAGGCGCTCGGATTGGTTGCGCCGCGTCAGCTCGGCTTCGTGGGCGCGATCCAGGCGATCGGCGCTCTCGGAGCCCTCGCGGATGCGGCATTCGAGCTGGTCCCGCAAGGTGGCGTTGATGAGGGCGGCGGTCGCAAGCTCGCCGATGTGGCGCAGGGCGGCAAGCTCCTTGCTGCGCCCGATGCGCCGCCGACGCCACAGCAGGCAGATCACGCCACTGGGTTCGATCGCCGGGAAGGGCACCGCGCAAAGCTGGAACGGTGCGTCGAGTGCCGCGCGGGCGCGCACATCGTCGGGCACCGGCGGGTCGAGCTGGGCGCGGCCTTGTTCAATCGCCCGCTGGGCGCAAAAGTGCAGCAGCGGATCGCCATCCTTGATGCGCGGCACGCCGCTTGCGTCGAACTCGCGCGCCAGCACTGCATCGCCCACCGGCGCCATCATCAGCGCGCGGTCGGGTTCGAAGAGCTCGCGCATCGCGGCGCCGACCAGTTCGAATACGCCCTCCTGCCCGGCCGCCTGCATCAGCTCTCGCGCCAGGCGCAGCAGGCGTTCTAGTTTGTACAGAGCGGGGGACTGTAGCGCGGTCATGGCGACCTCACGGCGCAAACGATCAGCCATTCTGCGCGCCAGCGCCGGACTGCGCCAGACCGGCCGCGGCCTCGCCGCCGCGTACGGAATCGTTACCCGAGGGCCTAGGTGATGACCATCAGCATGTCGGCGTACCACGCACAATTGAGGCCCAGCGCTTCATCCTCGACGCGGTCGCGTCCGCCCATGTCGAGCCGCGAGGAGTGGATGCCCAGGAGCTGCCACGGCAGCGCCGCCTGCTCGGGCGAGGGGTGTTCGATGCGCATCACGACCGGCGCGCCGCTCGCGCCGCGATGCGTGCGCGCATCGGTCAGGAAATAGCCAACACCCTGAAAACGAAGGCCGAAGGACGACGCGATGACGCCTTGTCGAACAATCGGCAGGTGATGCAGCGTGTCGTGAAAGCCCAGCGGATAACCAACGATCAACACCGAGGCGCCGACTTCGATCGGCGCACTTTGCGCCAGATGCTGCGGGCCGAAGGCCGCGCGCCGGCAACCAGGCGGCCAGCAGGCTGGGTCGAGCGGTATCGCTGCCATGTCCACCGCGCCGCCCGCGTCGTCGCCGACATGCCAGACCGAGAGGCCATCGCGGTATAGCCACAGGCTGATCACGTGCACCGCGGCCACGTTGCTGTCATCAACATGGACTTCGAACTCGATGCGGTCGGGCCGATGCCCGGTGGCATCGTCGAGCAGCACATGCTGGCTGGTGACGAGATAGCTGCAACCGTTACGTTCAAAGAAGAAGCCGGTTGCGCCGGTGAGCCGCTGGTTGCCGAAGAAGGTGGCAATCGGCGTGGTGCTGAGCAACAGGGATTCGATCATGGTGCGGCCGGTTTGCTGGGCATGGTCGACCAGCATGCACCGATTGGCACCACAGCGCCCGCCTTTGTCGAACCCGGCGTCGATCAGCCCTCCGGCAGCACCGGGTTCTGGCGCCAGCGCCCGAGGTTGCGATCGACAATCTGCTTGATCTCGCCACGTGCGGCCATCTCCGACAACACACGGTTGGCCGCCGGCACGAGCGCACGGCATGGGCTGTTACGTACGAAGCCGATTGCGTTGCCGGTCTCGGCGACATACGGCGCCAGCGCAACGATGCGGCCTTCGAGCCCGGCCTCGATCAGCGTTGCGCGCCCGGCGTGCAGGCCGGTCATGAAATAGTCGATACGCCCCGCCATCAACATGCGGAAGCCGGTGAGCGGATCGTTGAGCTCCTCCACATCGAGACGCTCGCGAATGAAACGGTCGGCTTCCTCACCGAAGCGGTTGCCGCGCGTCAGCCCGCCTTTGCGGCCGATCAGCGAATCACGGCCAAGGTAGTTGATCGGGTAATCCACCTTCACAAACACCGCGATCGGGTTGTTCAGCACCGGCTGGGTGAACTCGAGGAAGGCACGCCGCTCAGGCGTGTCCTTCAAGGTCGTCACGACGTCCACATCGCCATGCTCCGCAGCGCTCAGCACGCGCGGCCACGGGCCCAGGTATTGCAGCTCCCAGCGCACGCCGAGGCGAGTGAACACCCGCGTCGCGATCTCGACGCTGGCGCCGGTCAGCGTCGTGCCGTCGTACCAGTGCAACGGCGGGTACTTCGGATCAGCGGAAATGACGACCTTGCGACAAGCAGGCCCCGCCGCGGCGGCCAGAATCGGCATCGCGGCCAGCAGCGCACAGACCAGCGCACGGCTGGGCCAGCGCCCGCGCCTTGCGTCATCCGTGTGACCTGCTTGCAGCAACATCCCGAGCCCCCCGATCGTGCAGCGGCGAAATGAAACCGGGCTGCAGCGCAGCCCAAGGCTTCAACGACGCAGTGATGCAAGGTCTTGAGTGCGGACCGGGCTCAGGGATAGAGCTCGGCGATCGCGCGACGAAACGACGGTATCACCATGCCGGAATGCGTCGTCGGGAATGCCTCGTAGCTATACACGAGGTTCTGGTAGTTGCGTGCAACGAAGAGATCGCGGAACGGTTCAACCGTGGACAGGTTACCGTCACCCTGCGACGCGGAAAAGATGAAAAGTCGCGCCGGCACGGATTGGGTGCGCTGCGCCAGGGCCGCCTCCAGGCCGGCGACGACATCCTCCTGCACCCAGAAGCTGCCGTCCTGGGAAATGTAGTTCGCGAAATACCGGTGCGCCGGGTCTTCCAGCAGCAGCACCAGGCCGGCAAAGAGCCCACCCATCGAATGGCCGATCAGCGTGCGTCGCGTGGGGTCGATGCGGTAGCGCGCCTCGACGTATGGAATCACCTGCTGCGTCAGGAAGCGGTAGTGCGCCGCAGCGCCCGGCATCTGATAGTCGATCCAGCGCTGGCCTGTGGCTTGGCCATCGGAGTTGCCGATCGAAATCACGATCACCTCTTTATGCTGCTCGAAGAGCTCGGTGCTCAGCGGCAGGAACGACCACTCCGCATCCATCGTGTAGAGCACCGGGTAGGTTTTGGTACTCGTCGCATAGCCGGGTGGCAGGTAGACGTGAATCGGGTAGTTGACCTGGTTGCCGGCAGACTCGATGCGCAGGCTGGTATCGCGCGTCGGCTGGGTCGCCGGATCCACCGGCGTGGAGTCGCCGCCGCCGCATGCGGCCAACAGCGAAACGGTAAGGACAAGGCAAAGCTGGCGCAGCGCGCGGCGGAAAACGATCATCGGTCTTGACCCGGCGAGTTGGGGGGAAGCGCCGCACCTTGCAGGCCGACGGCGCCCCGGCACTCTAGGTTCGACCGATGAACTTGTCATCCTGCATCGTTCGCAGGCATGACTTGGGTCAGAACGACACCGCCGCGCCCGGGCGAATCCGGGCCCGGAGTTGGTCGCCCTTGGGCGCCGGCTGGGCCTGCGCGAACTTGGTATACTTGCGCTTTGCCGTGGCGCGGCAGGCCTGCCAGCCTCAACGCCGGATCCGTCAGACGTCTGCCGGGCAATCCACCGCGAAGAGGTAGTTCCCGCCTCGCCCACGAAGCTACCGGCCGCCCGCACAGCCTTGCTCTGCGGGTTTTTCGTTTTTGCGCCGGGGCAAGCCAAGCGAGGAGCGCATGATCCAACTGCAAGCGGTCGGCAAGATCTATCGGGCCGGCAATCGCGACATCCACGCCCTGCGCGACGTGAACCTGAGTATCGCCGCAGGCGAAATCTTCGGCATCATCGGTCATTCGGGCGCGGGCAAATCCACACTGATCCGGCTGCTGAACCGGCTCGAATCGCCGAGCAGCGGCCGCATTGAACTGGCCGGCGACGACATCACGGCGCTCGACGATGCGGGCCTTCGCCAGCTACGCCAGCGTGTCGGCATGATCTTCCAGCACTTCAACCTGCTCGGCTCGCGCACCGTTGCACAGAACGTCGCGATGCCCTTGCGCATCGCAGGCGTGCGCGACAAGGCACAGATCGCCGCACGCGTCGCCGAACTGCTTGATCTGGTGGGCCTCGCCGACCAGGGCGACAAATACCCCTCGCAGCTCTCGGGCGGGCAGAAGCAGCGCGTTGGCATTGCGCGCGCGCTCGCCAACGAACCGAAGCTGCTGCTGTGCGACGAGGCCACCAGCGCGCTTGACCCGCAGACCACCCGTTCGGTGCTGGACCTGCTCCTGCAGATCAACGAACGCCTCGGGCTCACCATCGTGCTGATCACCCACGAGATGGACGTGGTGCGCGCGATCTGTGACCACGTAGCGGTTCTCGACGGCGGCGAAGTTGTCGAGCAAGGGCCGGTGACCGACGTTTTCCTGCATCCGAAGCACCCGACAACGCGCCGCTTCGTGCAGGAATCCGAGCACCTCGACGCGGACGAAGAACACGACAACTTCGCCCATGTGGGCGGGCGCATCGTGCGCCTGAGTTTCGTCGGCGAACAGGTCTACGCGCCGCTGCTCGCCAGCGTCGCGCGCGAGCACGGCGTGGATTTCTCGATCCTTTTTGGCCGCGTTGAACGCATCAAACACACCCCCTGCGGCCAGCTGACGCTCGCGCTGGACGGCGATCCCGCCGCGGTCGATGCGGCGCTCGCTCAACTCGCCGGGCGCGGCGTCCATGTGGAAACCCTGCGCGCTACGGCAACGGCCGAAGGAGGCCAATGATGCAGGCCCTGCTTGAAATCATCCTGGCGATCGACTGGCCCGAGATCGGCACCGCCTCGCTCGATACGCTGATCATGCTTGGCGCGTCGCTGCTGTTCACCGCGCTGGCCGGCCTGCCGCTGGGCGTGCTGCTGTTCCTCACCGGTCCGCGCCAGCTGCTGCGTCAACCGGCGGTCTACGGTGCGCTGTCCTTCGCGGTGAACGTGCTGCGCTCGCTGCCCTTCATCATCCTGCTGATCCTGATGATCCCGATCACGGTGAAGATCACCGGCACCTCCTTAGGTGTTGCCGGGGCCATTCCGCCGCTCGTCGTTGCAACCACGCCCTTCTTCGCGCGTCTGGTCGAAACATCGCTGCGCGAGGTGGACCGCGGCATTGTCGAGGCGATGCTCGCCAGCGGTGCCAGTACTCGGCAGATCGTGCTGTGGGCGCTGCTCCCGGAAGCCCTGCCGGGCATCATCGCTGCGCTGACCGTCACCGCGATCACGCTGGTCGCCTACACCGCGATGTCCGGCGTCATCGGCGGCGGTGGTCTTGGCGACCTCGCGGTACGCTTCGGCTATCAGCGCTTCCGCACCGACGTGATGGTGGTCACCGTCTTGCTGCTGTTGATCCTCGTGCAAGTGCTGCAAATGGCCGGCGACCGGCTGGTGCACCACTTCAGCCGCAAGTGAGCCGATATCGCTTCGTCCTAATCACGAATTCTGATTTCCTCATTCCAAGCTGACCATTGACCCTGCCTGCCACGGCAAGGATCATCAACACACCGGCCCGGCACTGCCCGGGCCTTGTTATTTCGTCCGAATTGCAGGAACGCGTAATGAAGAAAATCATCCCCTCCCTCGCCGCCGGCCTGCTCGCCGCGCTTGCCCTGAACGCCTCCGCCGCCGACAAGCTCACCGTCGCCGCGACGCCGGTACCGCACGCCGAAATCCTCCAGTTCATCAAGCCCGAACTGGCCAAGCAAGGTGTCGAGCTCGATATCAAGGTATTCACCGACTACGTGCAACCGAACGTGCAGGTCGAAGAAAAGCGCCTCGACGCCAACTTCTTCCAGCATCAGCCCTACCTGAACAGCTTCAACAAGGAGAAAGGCACGCACCTCGTATCGATCGCCGCGGTGCATGTCGAGCCCTTCGGCGTTTACAGCCGCAAGGTGAAGTCTCTGCAAGACGTCAAGGAAGGCGCCACGGTGGCGATTCCGAACGATCCGACCAACGGCGGGCGCGCCCTGCTGCTGCTTGAGAAGGCCGGCCTGATCAAGCTCAAAGATCCGAAGAACCTGCAAGCCACTGCGAAGGACATCGCGAGCAACCCGAAGAAGCTCAAGTTCCGCGAACTCGAAGCCGCGACGCTGCCGCGCGTGATCGACCAGGTGGACCTCGCCGCGATCAACACCAACTACGCCCTGGAAGCCGGCCTCGTACCGACGCGCGACGCGCTCGCAATTGAAGGCGGCGAATCGGCCTACGCCAACATCCTCGTCGTACGTGCCGGCAACGAGAACAATGCAGCCTTGAAGAAGCTCGTCGCCGCGTTGCGCACGCCGGCGGTGAAGAAGTTCATCGAAGAGAAGTACAAGGGCGCGGTGGTGCCAGCGTTCTGAACGCCGGCTTCTCGCGCAGTACCGTCGACGGCCGCGCAAGCGGCCGTTTTCGTTCGCACGTCGGCAGGACGCGCCCGTCTTGTACGACACTGCACGACGACGCGCACCTGCCCTGACTAAACCCTAAGCCGTCGGCAGATTACGCGCGAAGATGCTTCGGCAGAGCCCCTCGATCTCCGAATTCTCGAGCGCCCAGCTTTGGCGAAAGCACGCAGGCCACATCCCGGCCTCGTAGCGGAATATCACCGAATCCCAGCCCCATGCTTCGAAAAGGCTGTAAACGTCGGTCGTCCACGCAAGCCGCGTCTCAGCGGGTGCCGTCTTGCTGCATCCGAATTCGGTGACCGCGATTCTCACGCCATGCGCAGCCTGGTAATCCAGCGCCGGTTTCAGCGCAGCCTCCAGCGTCGCCTTGTTGAGGGCCGTCTCGAATTGGCCACCGGATGTCGGATAGTGGACTGTCCCGGCGGTTGACGGGTCCGCGATCCCTTGGTGGGTCACCGAGCTTGGCGTGTAGAAGTGGACGGCGTATAGCAGTCGCGGATCGGCAATTGGCGCAAGTTCGTCGATATAGTCGGCGAAATTCCACTCTGGCCCGATGGCGACCCAGCGCTCAGGATCGACCGCTCGGATCGCCTCGATGACCGGAGGATAGAGCTTGTTCAAGGCCCCCGCGGGCAGGCGCTCGTCACCGTTCGGGCTGCCAGGGTAATGCGGTTGAGGCTCGTTGAGGATCTCGAAGATCAGACCGGGGCGACCTTTGAAACGCTCGGCCAATGCGGCCCACGCGGCTATCAGTTCGGACTGCGCGCTGGCGTCTCGCCACAGCGAACGGCCGTCGTCTTCGGGCCAGTTCCGGGATACCGGCCAAATCAGGAAACTGCTGAAGCACAGCATCACATGGACATTGTTCGAAAGACACCATTCGATGACCGGCTGACGTGACGCGAGCGACGCAGCAAGCCGGTCCTTCAACGGGCTACCTGGCAAATACGGCGCGCCGGTCTGGTCGAAGGGGCAGAGAAACACACGAAGCACGTTCGCGCCCCATGCAGGCAATTGGGGAAGCTGAATCCAGCCTGAGTAATGCGGATCGGTCCAGTCAGCGTATTCATTCAGGTGCGCGCCGCGCAACCGTGGCAGGGCGGTATTCGAGATCGCCGGCAGCGCCGGCCCGCTCGGCAGCAGGGGCGGCTTACTGCTTGGAACTCCTGTCACCGTGCATTCCCGTGCATTGCTCGCGGGCTCGCCGCCACCGCCCCCACCGCCGCATGCGCCAAGAAGCGGTGCGGCGCCAAGGGCCGCGCTGACAGACTTCAGGAACTTCCTGCGACGAATGGACGGCATCGCGTCACTCCAACGATTGGGGGACGACAAGTATGCCAATGCGATTTGCGCGAAGGTTAAGACTTCATGCCAACGCTGCGTAGTTGTTCCAGTTTGCGTGTCGGACGCGCTGATCGACTGCCTCACCGCATCGCCGAGGAACCGAATACCACCGGCAGCCCGTCATCGGCGGCGAAGTCGACGACGTTTATCGCGTGCAAAGTCGCCTGGATAGACAACCGGGCAGACTGCGGAGGCGGCACCTCAGACGTGGTGTCGACCCAATTTACAGCGCGCCCGGCGTGTTCTTGCGCCGACCATAGCGGAAGTGCCCGCTTTCGCAGCCATCACCGCGCCAGGTTAGATCACCCGAAAACCGCGCCAATGCTTGATTTGATCGTCCGACGCCCGATCAATCACCGCATCGTCGGCGGCCCGTCGGCCCACCATGCAGCGCATTGGCACTGTTTCTGCTTGTGCAGCGCAGCGTCGCCGCGGGCCACAAACCCCGGCGACACCCAGTCTGAATCCGGCATGCGCAGCAAACCCTGTCCGCATGCCCTCTCCGGGAGTCATGCATGCGTTTGAAGCCGATCGTTCTCTCCATGGCCGTGTCCCTGGCCACCCTTGCGGCGGGCAATGCGCACGCCTTTGCTGCCGCAAGCAAACCCTCTGCGCTGCCCGCGTCGCTGGCGCTTGATCTGACGCCGACGGTGATCACCGACACCGCGACCGATCTGAAAGTACAGTGGACCTGGGATCTGCTCAACGCGAGTTCGACGCTGAATCTGTTCTCCACACCCAAGCTGGTGAACTGGAATGTCAGCCTCGCCTCCTACACCAAATCGGTATCGGTGCCAGATCTGGGGTCGTTTGCGATGCTCGCCGCCACGCTGGATGCGCAGCACGTGAGCGCCCCGCACAGCGGCGACGCGGGTACCGGCGATGCCTTCCATTACGTCTGGGTGCAAAGCAACGTATCGAGCTTCAGCGGCAGCACCACGTCGCTGCTCGCGCATGCGGGTGCGCATTCCGACACCTACACCTTTGATGCCGTGCGCACCGGTGGCGACGTGCAGTTCACGCTGACCGCGGTGCATGCGGTGCCGGAACCCGAGACGTACGCGATGCTGCTCGCCGGCTTGGGCTTGGTCGGAGCGGCCGCACGGCGCCGTCGCATGCGCTGAAGCGCTACGCGCAGACGACAAAAGAGCACCGATCAGCGGTGCTCTTTTTTTGGCAGGTACCGCAGCAGCGCCGCGACGTGGCTTCCGCTCTGCTGGCGCCGCAAACGCACGGGCATGTCAGCGCGCCGCGTCGATTACGCTGCGAATCCACGCCGCATAGGGCGCGATCAGCATGCCTCCGCCGCCTGAACCGAAGTGAGGCGGAGGCACCGAGATCTTCGGCGGCTTCGCGGGCAGTTGGATCTGGAAGGTGTTGATGCCGACCAATGACCAGTGCTCGCCGTCGCGCACGAAGGCCGGGCTGCCGGAGTCGCCGCTCGCCACGGTGGCCTCGCGGCGGCTGCCGAGGCTGGGGCCTCCGAGCAAGCTGCTGGCCGGGTCGGGGCCGTCGAAATCCCACACGTAGGCGGCAGGGCCCTGGCCCGGGCGGCTCACCCAATCGTCCAGCACATTCTCGCCAACCCGTTTGGTGTCGGCGCGCGCGCCGACCGTGACACCATCGCGCGGGTTGCCGCCACCACCGTAGCCAACCAGCGTCAGCACAATGCCGCGCGCCGGCGGGCGATCGAACAGCGGATAGCGCGGCACGGCCTCGGGGAGCGGCTCGCGCAGCCTCAGCAAGGCCAGATCATCGAGGTTGATGCGGTCGGACTTGTAGCCGGTGAATCCGGGATGCGGCACGACTTCAAGCACGCCCTCGGTGAGCGGGCCGCAGGGCACCCGCACACGCACGTCACCGGGGCTCAGGCGCCGCCCAGCGGCCACATGGCCGGCGGTGAGCACCCAGCGATCGCCCACGACGACGCCGGAGAACACGCCATTGCCGATCAGCACGCTCACCACACCAGCCCAGGGCGATTCGCAACCATCGGGATCGACCCGACGCTCCGGCGAGTCCGGCGCATCGCCATCGGGCAAGCCGCCGAGAATCGCGCTCGCCGGCAGCGACACCGAGATGAACAGCGCCACCAAGGCGCAACGCCATGCGCTCATGCGCCGCCCCGTGCGACGAACAGCCACAGCCAAACCAGGGTGGCGACCACGGCCAGAAAGGGCAGCGACCAGAAGTGGAAGCCCAGCCAGGCGCGACGGTCGCCCAGCAGGCGCAAGGCGATCAGGTTCGCGAGCGAACCGATCAGGAAGCCGAAACCGCCGACATTTACCGCCCAGGCGATCACGCGCCACTGATCCGAATGCTCGGCGAGCAGGATCGCTGCCGGCACGTTGCTGATCAGCTGTGAGGCCAGCACGCCGGCCGCGTACAGCCGCTGCGGGTCGTGCAGGCCGATCGCGGCGACCGCGTCGCGGACCGCTGGCAGTTCGGCAATCAGGCGCAGATCGATGAACATCAACATGAACACCACGATCAGGGCCCAATCCACTTCGCGCACCACGGCGCGAAACGCAACGAGGAACACCGCGCCCACCAGGGCGAGACCAAGCCAGGGCTGGTGCGCATCGAGCAGCAACAGAAACACCGGGTACAGCGCGAGACTCACCCACAGCAAGCGGCGCGCGAGCGGCGGCGGTGCGATGTCTTCGTGCGTGTCGATGCGGCGGGGCGGGAAGGCGACAACTGTGAACAGCGCCAAGGTGCCGAGCAGGATTGCAGCCAGGGGCGCCATTTCGGCGACAAAGCGCCCGAACGACTCGCCGGAACGATGCCAGAGGAACAGGTTCTGCGGGTTGCCCATGGGAGTCAGCACCGAGCCGGCGTTCACCGCAAGCGCTTCGAAGATCACCAGCCGTGCGGTGGGTAGCTGGGCCATGCCATGCAGGCCCAGGGTCAGCGGCACCACAATGAAGAGTGCAATATCGTTCGTCAGCACCGTGGCGAGCAGCGCCGACACGCCCACCAGCAGCAGCGCAAGGTGGCGCTCGGTGTGCATGCGGGTCACCACATGGAAGGCGGCATGCTGCAGGAAGCCGCTCTCCTCCAGTCCGGTGGTCAGCAGCAGCAGGCCCGCAAGGGCAGCAATGGTCGGCCAATCCACCAGCTGCGGATAGCTGGTGACCGCGGAAGGGTGAAGCAGCGTAAAACCGACACACAAGAGCAGCAGGATCAGCAACAACTCATCCTGGCGCAGACGTGCGGCGATACGGGCGGGAATCAGTAGCAGACGGTGCATGAACGGGCCAGCGGGTTACGTGGGGCGATTCTACGTGCCTGCCAGCACGGCACGGCCGTTCCGCCCGAGCCGCAATCCTTGATCTGAACGATGCACGCGCAAGGGGCTGTGTCGGCGATAATCGCCAGCGGTGCGGCAGCAGCCGCGAAAAGACTTGGGGAAACCACCTTGAAGATCCTGGGAGTGGATGTCGGCGGATCCGGCATCAAGGGCGCCATCGTCGACACCGAAACCGGTGAATTGCTGACCGAACGAATCCGTATCCAGACACCGCAGCCGGCCACGCCCGAAGCGGTGGGCCTGACGCTGCGCGAGCTGGTCCAGCAGCATGGGTGGACCGGGCCGGTCGGCATCGGCTTCCCGGCAGCGATCCAGCATGGCATCGCGCGCACCGCCGCGAATATCGACACGGCCTTCATCGGGCTGTCGGTCGCCGATTATTTCTCCGAGCAGACCGGCTGCCCCTGCTTCGTCGCCAACGATGCCGACGTTGCCGGCATGGCCGAGATGCGCTTTGGCGCCGGCAAGGACCACCGCGGCGTGGTGCTGATCGTGACGATCGGCACGGGCCTTGGCACCGCCTTCTTCACCAATGGCCAACTGCTTCCGAACACCGAGCTGGGCCACATCTACCTGAAGAACGGCATGGAAGCCGAGCACTACGCGTCCGAAGCGGTGCGCGACGCCGAGGGCCTGAAGTGGAAGCAATGGGGCGAGCGCTTCAACCGCTACCTGACGACCATGGAAGCGCTGTTCTGGCCTGATCTGGTGATCCTCGGCGGCGGCGCGAGCGCGAAGCTCGAAAAATACGCCGCACAGATCACCGTGCGGGCGCCAGTGGTGGCCGCGAGCTTTCTCAACCAGGCGGGCATCGTGGGCGCGGCGCTGTATGCCGAATCCCAACTGCCGCGCTGAGCGGCGCAAGGCTCTGCGATGAACAAACCCAAACCGTTCTCGATGATCCGCGAGTTCCACCTCGCGGACTGGTTCACGCTCGGCAACGCCTTCTGCGGTGTCGGTGCGCTGTTTGCGGTGATGAGCTTCCTGCAGTTGCAGGACGTGAAGCACTTCTACTTTGCCTGCGCGCTGATCCCGCTTGCGCTGGTATTCGACGTGCTCGACGGCCGCATCGCGCGCTGGCGGCAGAAGAGTTCGGCAATGGGGCGCGAGCTCGATTCGCTGGCGGATGTGATCTCGTTCGGCGTTGCGCCCGCCGCGATCGCCTACGCCGCCGGCATGCAAGGGCTCTACGACCGAATCATCCTGGTCTTCTTCGTCGCCTGCGGCGTGTCGCGCCTCGCACGCTACAACGTCACCGCGGAAGAGCTGGCCGACGATTCGGGCAAGGTGAAGTACTTCGAAGGCACGCCGATCCCGACTTCATTTGCTCTCGTCGCAGTGCTGGCCATTGCCGCTGCCAACGACGCGCTGGGCGACGCAATGTGGGGCGGCGTGGTCAAGATCGCCGGCTTCCAGCTGCATCCGCTGGTGCTGATGTTCGCGATCTCCGGTTCGCTGATGATCAGCCGGATCCGGATTCCGAAGCTCTGAACCAACCACGCAGAAGAGAAAGGCCGCTCACGCGGCCTTTTTCATTTGGTGATCGCTGTGTTGCGACCCGAATACTGATCGCTCATGCGCTGGGCGGCCTCGGCGAAGTTGCCGCGCGCCTTCTCGCTGCAGTAGCGATTCACGAAGGTCTCCACCGTGCCATTCGAGACTTCAGACACCTGCTGGCTCTGCCGCGCGTAGTTGTGGCCGCTCAGGAAACCGCGCACCCAGGCCAGCTGCTGGGCGCGGACGTCGGCGTCGCCCTTGGCGGCATTCCATGCAGCGCAACTCATATCGTCGAAGCCCAGGATCTTGAGCGGCGCAGCGTCCGCCGCGGCGGTCACGCAGGCGAAGAGCAAGGCAGGTATCGGACAAAGGCGGCGCGGCATCGGTGCATCCTGGAGAAAGTGGCGGCGGCCTTTTGCGACCGCCTTGTGGCGCCGGATTATCCGCCAAAGCCCGGCGCCCGCGTTGGCAACGCTCAATGGATGAAGCCGCCCTTCCCGATCATGGTCAGATCCACATAGCGCGAGCCCTTGTGGTCCGTCGGCGAGAACTGCACCGCGAAGCCGCCAACGTCCAGCTTACCGGCGCTGGCGAGTGCTTGCACCAGGCCGTCGCGAGTCGGATTCTTGCCGGCGCGTTTGAGGCCTTCGACCAGCACCTTGGCGTCGATGTAGCCCTCCAGCGTCGCGAACGAAACTGCATCGGCCGGTAGCGCCTTGGCGTGCTCGCGCACCACCGGCAGCACATCGCCCCACGGGAAGGGCACGACTTGCGACACCGCCACGCCACGGCCATCCGCGCCCAGCTCGCTCGCGAGCGCCTTGCCGCCGACGAAGGAGACCGCCCAGAACTGCGTGAAGGATTGCGGATCGCGGCGGCGCAGTTCGCGCACGAAGGCAGCACTGGATTTGTAGGCGCTCATCATGATCACGCCGTCGGCGTTGGCCTTGTTGATCGCGTCCACGGCCGCGGCGACGTCGGTCGAGTTACGCTCCACCGGTGCCTTGGCAACCAGCGCCACATTGAGCCGCTTGAGCTCGCGCTCCACATCGGCGAGGCCGGATTTTCCGAAGGCATCGTTCTGGTACAGCACTGCAAGGCGCCGCCCAGCCGGATTCGCAATCGACTTGATGATCGCCTGCGCTTCATCCGAATAGCTGGCGCGCACATGGAAGATCAGCCCGCTGTCCGGGCCGCGCAGTGATTCGGCACCCGAGTAGGGGCCAACCAGCGGCACCTTGGCTTCGTTCATCACCGGCAGCACCGCCAGCCCGGTGGCGGTGCCGACGTTGCCGAGCATCGCAAAGACCTTGTCCTTTTCGATCAGCTGCTTCGCGTTGGCGGCGGCGCGTTCCGGGTCGTAACCGTCGTCCAGCGACACAAGCCGCAACTGCCGCCCGTGCACGCCACCCTTCGCATTGATCTCCTTGAAGTAGGCCTCGATGCCAAGACGCACGTCGTGCCCCAAATCTGCGGCGGGGCCGGTCTGTGCGGCGGTCTGACCGATCACGATTTCCTTGTCGGTGATGCCGGGGGCTTCGGCGGCCTGCACGGTGCCGGCGAAGACGGCAAGGCTGAACGAGGTGGCGAACAGCAGATGTCGAACGGGGGGCAGCATTGGGGGGCTCCTCGTAGGGTGGGTGCCGCACTGGCGCAGCACAAAACGTGTGAAAGTCGCCACCGTACCGGTCGCCAGGTCGCCTGCAATTGAGCCAGCGCAGGTCGTCGATGCGGACGTCATTTGTTTAGCAATCGCACTAATGCTCGCCTCGCGCCGCGAAGTGCAAGATCCCCCGCCCGGCCCCCGTCACGTCGCGGGCTTTCAACACTGCAGCGATAGAATCGGGCTGACTTCGGAGGCGCCCGCGTGCATCGCTACTTCGTCATCCCCCGCCCCGCCTTGCAGCCCTACGTTGACCGACTGTGGGGCTGGGAGAGCGCGTGCGCGCCGACGATGCCGCTGCTGTTGCCGGGCACCGGGGCAGAGCTGATGTTCCATTACCGCGCGCCGATGGCGATCGACGGCGTGCGCGGTCGGCGCGATCTCGGCGCAGCCTACCTGCTGTGTGCGCGGCGTGCGCCGCATCAGCCAGTGGTGCAAGGCGATGTGGGTTTTGTATCGATACGCCTGCGCTCCGGCGCGCTTCGGCATTTCTGCCCGCTGCCGGCACTGGCGCTTGGCGACGACGCGATCCCGGCCGCCGACATCTGGGGCGCCGAGGGCGCCGCAATCGCCGAGCGCGTGGCGCTGGCGCCCGATACCGACACACGCATCGCGCTGCTGCAGGATTGGCTGCTCACCTGCCTGACCCGCTACGGCAAGCGGCAGCCGGCGATCGAACTGGCGGTGCGTGCGCTGTACTACCGCCACCGCGAGGTCCGCATCGACGCGCTGGCCGAGCAGTTGGGCATGAGCCGGCGTCACTTCGAGCGCGTGTTCCGCGAGGAGATCGGACTGACGCCCAAGGCCTTCCATCGCACCGCGCGCTTCCATCTTACGGTGCGCGATCTGCTGCTAGGCGGCGACGGCGATTACCTCGCCGCGGCGCTCGACCACGGCTACTACGACCAGGCGCACTTCATCCACGATTTCCAGGGCTTCGTCGGCCGTGCACCGGCGCGCTTCCTGCAAACGACGACACCGACGGCGCATTTTTACAATCCGCCGATCTTCACGCCCGATAAGGTGCCCCTGCCGCGTTGAGACGGAGCGCCCACCTGCTCCGGCGCTGGTACCAAGGAGCACACATGACCGTCGTCACCGCCCTGTTCGAAGCCCACCCCGGCCGCGAAGCCGAACTAGAAACCGCGCTGCGCGAACTCGTCCGCCACGTCGCGCTGGAGCCTGGTGCCATCGAATACACGCTGCATCGCAGCCCTACGTCACCCGGACGCTTCTACTTCTACGAGCGCTATGCGGATCAGGGCGCCGTTGACGCACACATGGCCACGCCGTACCTGAAACGCCTGCTCGAACGCGTGCCGGAACTCTGCGCCGTGGCGCCCGAGGTCGACTTCTTCGAGCCACTGGTCTCGATCAATCAGCTGAGGACCTGAGGCGATGTTCCTGATCCTGCTCGACTACGTCGCACCGGCCGCAGAGATCGACCGCCATGTCGACGCGCACCGCACGCATCTGGCGGAACAGTACGCCGCCGGGCGGCTGTTGTTGTCCGGCCCGCAAGTGCCGCGCGAGGGCGGTGTCATCGTCGCCTGCGTGCGAACCCACGCCGAGGTGGATGTGATGATGGAGCGCGACCCCTTCGTGCTGGCCGGCGTGGTGCGCTACCGCGTGATCGAGTTCGTCGCACGCGCCGCCCACCCAGCCCTGGCGGCTTTCGCGGAACCGGTCGCGGCCTGATCCACACCCCCACGGCTGCGCGGCAGCCAGGCGCCGATTTGATCTGCCCGGCCTCGCCCGTGCAACGCGGCGTTATGCTGGCCGCCAACGCGTCTTGGAGGTATCGGTATGCCCGCGCCGTTCAACTACTCGATCATCGGTGGGCGCGTCAGCGTTCGCGCGGTGGCCGCGAACATCGTGTGCGTCAGCATCGCACCCGATGGCCATGCGCTCGCAGAGTCGCTGTTCGTACTGCCGCAAACCGATGCCCGAGAGGCCAACGTTGACGCCGCAGGCCTGCGCACCGCCGCGCTGCGCATCGCGCGCGTCGGCGGTGGTCTACAGTTCGCCGACGCTGGCGGCGCCGTGTTTCTGACGCAGGTGGCAAGCAGTTGGTCGCCCGCCGACGAGGCCCTGCAGGTCGTGCAGCACTTTCGCGCAGACCCCGCACACGCGCTCTACGGCCTCGGTCAGTACCCCGGCGGCGCATGGGACTGGCGCGGGCGCGAGGTGCTGCTGGCGCAGTCGAACCAGGGCATCGCCGTGCCCTGCCTGGTCTCCACCGCCGGCTACGGCATCCTGTGGGATTCAATGGCGCTGACGCGCTTCGCGAGCAAGGGCCAGGGCTTCCGTTTCGAAACCGACTGCGCCGACGGCATCCGCTACTACGTCGTGTGGGGGCCGGATTTCGACCGCATCGTCGCCGGCTTCCGCCTGCTCACCGGCACCGCACCCTTGTTCCCGCGCTGGGCCTACGGCTTCTGGCAATCGAAGGAACGCTATGTCGACCGCGCCGAGTTGCTCGACACCGCATGCCGCTTCCGCGAGTTGGGGTTCCCGATCGACGCGCTGATCCAGGACTGGAAGTACTGGGGCGACAAGCCCTGGAGCAGCATGGAATGGGACGACAAGGTCTTCCCCGACCCCGAAGGCATGATCCGCGAACTGCATGAGCAGCACCACCTGCGCCTGATGACGACGCTGTGGCCGGTAGTCGGCGAGGGCTGCGCGCTATTCGACGAACTCAAGGCTGCGGGCGAGCTGTTCGAGTATCCGCACTGGGCCCAGGGCCACATCTATGACGCCTTCAGCGAGCGCGGCCGCGCGATCTACTGGAAGCATGTGCAGCGCGGGCTCATCGACAAGGGGGTCGACGCCTTGTGGATGGACGGCACCGAGCCGGAATTCGTCTCCACCCACGACCCGATGGACGGCGTGCGCGCCTGCTACGCGCAGCGCGACACCGCGTTGGGCAGCTGGCGCCGGGTGCTCAACGGCTACTCGATGTTCACCGCGCGCGGCGTCTATGAAGGCCAGCGCACACTGAACAACGGCAAACGGGTGTTCACGCTGTCGCGCTCCGGCTTTGCCGGGCAGCAACGCTACGCGGCCGCGAGCTGGTCGGGCGACATTGCAGCGACTTGGAATGTGCTGCGCGAGCAGGTGGCGGCGGGGCTGAACTTCGCGGCAGCCGGCATGCCGTACTGGACCACCGACATCGGCGGCTTCTTCACGACTGGCCTGGGTGCACGCTTCCCCGACGGCAACCGCGACCCGGCCTACCGCGAGCTCTATGTGCGCTGGTTCCAGTACGGCGCGTTCTGCCCGCTGTTCCGCTCGCACGGCACCAACACCGCCCGAGAACCCTGGCACTTCGGCGCGCCCGGCAGCTGGGCCTACGACGCGCTACTCGCCGCCGCGCAACTACGTTACAGGTTGCTGCCTTACATCTATTCGCTGGCGTGGGACGTCACCTCGCAGGGGGGAACGCCGATGCGCCCGCTGGCGATGGACTTCCGCGACGACCCGGCCACCTACGGCATCGCCGACCAGTTCATGTTCGGCCCGGCGATCATGGTCTGCCCGGTACTCGCGCCGATGTTCCATGAGCCGCGCCGCGAAGCGGAGATCCTCGCGGCCGACTTCCTGCGCACGCCCGAGGGCGAACAGGGCCTGATCTGGCGCGGCTATGCCGATGAAGCATCCGACGATGCCGTGTTCGCCAAGCCGGTCGGGGAACTCAACGGCAGCTGGGCGGGCGGGCCGCCGCCGGGCTTGCCCTTCGCCGGCTACCGCCTGCGTTGGGATGCCGAACTGACCGTACCCGACAGCGGCGACTACGAATTCCTGCTCTACGGCAACGACGGCCGCCGCATGTGGTTCGACGACGAGCCCGTGATCGACGCATGGCAGGCGCAGGGCATGCAGACCACCACGCTGCGCCGCACGCTCGCCGCCGGCACGAAGATCCGCCTGCGTGTCGAGCACCTGCACCGCCATGGCGCCGCGCAGATGAGCCTCTCGTGGCGCCGCCCCGGCCATGCGCCCAAATCCGAGCTGGTGCCGGCCGAGCGCCGCGTCTACCTGCCTGCCGGCTGCGACTGGTACGACTTCCACAGCGGCGAGCGCCACAGCGGCGGGCAAACGCTCACGGTGCCGACGCCGATCTCGCACATCCCGCTGTTCGTGCGCGCCGGCAGCGTCCTGCCTTTGGGGCCGGTCGTCACGCAGAGCGACGCGCAACGCGGCGCGCCGATCGAGTTGCTGGTCTATCCCGGCGCCGACGCCGCGTTCACGCTGTACGAAGACGATCGCGACGGCTACGCGTACGAGCGCGGCGCCTACACCACTCGCGCCATCCGTTGGTCTGACGCCACCAGCGCGCTATCTATCCACACGCCGCACCAGGGCCTGCAGGGCCCCACGCCGACGATCGGGGTGCGGCTCGCGGGCCGGCTGCACACCGAAACACTGCCGCTCGATGCCAACGGTGCGGGAGCCGTGACGCTGCGGTAAAGGGGCCAGGGCAGTCTGCTGCCCAGACAACCCCGGGAATTTTTCACATTTTCTCGGGATCGCCCATGGACGACGCAGCGCAGCGATCACTAGGCTGGGTCCTTTCACCGGGCTGGTGCCCATCCGGTGCCGGCACGCCGCTTCACGTCCACAGAGAGGATCCTCACGATGACAAGAAACGCCTTCCGCATGGCGGCGATGGCTGCCGCAATCTCCACCCTCGGCCTGGGTGCGTTGAGCGTACCAGCAGTGGCCGGGCAGAACAGCGACAACACCGCCGCGCGCCCCACGCAGGACAACAGCGTCGCGCTGGTGGTGCTCAACGGCGATCCGCTCTCGACCTACGTGAAGACCAAGCCCGCCAAGGGCAAGAAGATCGACTTCGGCAACACCAACGTGAAGGCGTACCGTGCCCAGCTCTCCGCGCTGCGCAACGACTACAAGGCCTGGCTGCGCGCGAACGTGCCCGGCGCCAAGGTCACCGGCGAATTCGATATCGCCCTGAATGCGGTGGCGGTACAGCTCAATGGCGCCAGCCTGGCGCAGGTGTCCGGCACCAGCATGGTGAAATCCGCGCAGTACCAGGCGCTCTACTACCCGAGCGCGGCAGACCCCGATCTCGCGCTGATCTCGGCGCCAGCCGCATGGGCCACGGCGGGCGGCAGCGCCACGGCAGGTGATGGCATCCGCGTCGCAATCGTCGACAGCGGCATCGACACCACCCACCCGTGTTTTGCCGATACCGGCTACCCGGCGCAAACCCAGGTCGGCGACCGCAGCTTCACCAACAACAAGGTGATCGCTGCCAAGGTCTTCAGCAACCGCACGCCGCAGCGCGGCTATACCGCCGAAGCGGTGGGCGAACATGGCACCCATGTGGCCGGCACGGTGGCGTGCAACTACGCCACGCCGGCCAAGGTCGGCAACGTGACGATCCCGTACGGCATCTCGGGTGTCGCACCGCGCGCACTGCTGGGCAACTACAACGTGTTCCCGGGCGACCTCGCCAACGCGCGCTCGGAAGACATCCTCAACGCGCTCGAAGCCGCCTACGCCGATGGCTTCGACGTGGCAAACATGAGCCTGGGTGGCGGCTCGCATGGCGCGCAGGATCTGCTGACCGTGGCGGTGGACAACCTCGACCAGGCGAACATGGTGGTCGCGGTGGCCAACGGCAATTCGGGCCCCGGCTTCTCCACCGTCGAATCACCGGGCATGGCGGCCCGTGCGCTCTCCGCCGGCGCCAGCACGGTGCCGCACTTCGTTGGCGTACCGATCAGCGCCGCGGGCGGCAGCTACGGCGGCGCAACCGGCGACTTCGGAACCGTTACCGCGCCGCTGACGGCCCCGCTCGCCGTCGTCACCGGCAGCGTTAACGGCCTCAACACCGCGTGTTCGGCGCTGCCCGCCGGCAGCCTGAGTGGCCAGATCGCACTGATCACACGTGGCAGCTGCAGCTTCTCGACCAAGATCCGCAATGTGCAGGGTGCGGGCGCCGCCGCCGTGGTGGTGTCGAACAACGTCGCGGGCACGCCGATCGCAATGGGCACCGATGGCACCGCGGGGCAGCCGACGATCCCCGCCTACATGGTCGCGCTGGAGGACGGCATGTCGTTGAAGGCCGCTGCCGG
This sequence comes from Niveibacterium sp. COAC-50, assembly GCF_013184235.1. Taxonomy (NCBI): domain Bacteria; kingdom Pseudomonadati; phylum Pseudomonadota; class Betaproteobacteria; order Rhodocyclales; family Rhodocyclaceae; genus Niveibacterium; species Niveibacterium sp. COAC-50. The sequence continues at coordinate 790,850 of NZ_JABCJM010000002.1, read as the reverse complement.
TGCCGCCACGACAATCAGCAACACCGCCGCCTACTTCCTCACCAGCAGCGCCAACGCGGACATCATGGCCGGCTTCAGCAGCCAGGGGCCAACCGATGTGGATGTCCGCGTCAAGCCAGATGTCGTCGCGCCCGGCGTCAACGTGCTCAGTTCGATCCCGCATCAGTTCTGCAGCGCCCCGCCCTGCTTCGCCTTCTTCCAGGGCACCTCGATGGCCACGCCGCACCTCGCCGGCTCGGCGGCGATCGTGCGCCAGCAGCATCCGGACTGGTCTGCCGCAAACGTGCGTTCGGCCATCGTGAACACCGCCGACTGGGGTGTGCTGAAGGCCGCAAGCAACGGCAGCACGATCGTCTACGACGGCAACACCGCCGGCGCAGGCCGCGAGAACCTCGCCGCGGCGGTCAACGCCAAGGTCGCACTTGATCCGGTCAGCGTCTCATTCGGTGCAGTGCCCTCGGGCAGCGGCCAGACGCGTTCCGCCACCGTCACACTCACCAACCTCAGCGGCGCGGCGCAGACCTACTCGCTCGCCGTCAGCCCGGTCAGCGGCAGCGGCGTCGGTTTCAGCGTCTCGACACCGAGCGTGACCCTGGCCGCCGGCGCGAGCACCACTGTCAGCGTCAGCGCCAACGCCGCACAAGGCGCAACAGCCGGCGGCAAACAAGCCGTGTTGTGGATCAGCAGCGGCGGCGCGCCGGTTGCCCACGCAGTGCTCTACACCCTGGTGAAGTAGGCCTCACGGGGCGCCCTCAGCGGGCGCCCCGTTCTTCCTTGCGATTGCGGCCGCGCCGAACGGCGATCGTCGCCGTGCACGGCGACACAGCTCTCAGACGCCGTCGTGGTCTCAGGGACGAACCTTGTGACAGGTGCAACGCAGCACCGCGCGCCACGTAGTACATGCGCCCTCGTTCGGCTTTAGAGTCGACACGCTTCACGGCACCACAATCGCGCGATGCTCTCTCTACGCACACTGACTTGCCTATCCCTGCTTTCGGGACTCTGTTTCGCCAACGCCCAGGCGGCGCCGGACGGCTTGCCTGATTGTTCGGCAAGCGCTGCCATGCCTTACCTCGCCTGTCTGGCCACCCCCACAACCATGGCCGAGTCGCCGGCTTACGAGCGTGGCGGGCGAATTGGTCGCCGTGGCGACACGCTCGACTTCCGCTGGCGTGGCGCCGCCAGCGCGGTGCGCGTTGAGGGCGCGTATGGCGACTACGGCTTTGCGCTGAACCGAATCGGGGCGAACGAGTGGGCCGCGAGCGTGCGCGTCCCGAATCTCGCCACACTCGTTGAACGCTTCGCCTTCGTCGCCACCAACGCAGACGGCAAAGTCGTCCGCGAAACGATGCACTTCAACGGCCCGGCGGCCAGTCCGCCGACGCCCGAACGAGGGGCGATCGAGGCGTTTACGCTTGAGAGCCGGCACCTTTCGCAAAGCCGCCAGGTGAACGTCTGGCTACCGCCGGGACACTCGGCAAGCCAGCGTTACCCGGTGGTCTACATCGCCGACGGCGCCGCGGAATTCGGCAACGAATTGCTCGCCGCGATGCAGGCGGGCCGCTTGCCTGCCATGGTGGTCGTCGGGATCGAGGCCGATCAGGCGGCGCGCTTTGCCGAGTACGTGGACTTTCCGAAGCGCGAGGGCATTCCGAGCGACCCGGCACGCTTTGCGGCGCATGAACGCTTCTTCGTGGATGAAGTTCTGCCATGGGCCGAATCGAAGTTCGGCGCTGCCAACGAGCCCGGCTCGCGCAGCGTCGCCGGCTTTTCGAATGGCGCGGACTGGGCCGCAGCGATGGCCTTGCGGCACCCGGATCTGTTCGGGCGCGCCGTCGTCATGTCACCGATCATGGTGGTGGAGTATGCGATTCCGGATGCGCCAAACACTCGTTTCGAGCTCAGCGGCGGCGCGCTCGAGCCACCGTTCGCACTCGCCACGGCGTGTTTCGCGCAGCGCCTGCACGCCAAAGGCGGCACCGTGAAGCTGCGCTGGTGGCCCCACACCCACGCACCCGAGCAATGGCGCGCGGCTTTTCTGGCAGCCCTGCTCGACGAGGCCTCCGCGGCGCTGCCCGACGCACATGCCTGCGACCGTTTCCTGGCCGACCCGTTGTAACGCCGCGAGCAGGCTCATTCATGTCGCATGACATCCGCCAGCCGCGCCGATAGCATTCAACGCGATCTCCGCTGGCGCTCACGTCCGCTGGGGAACGACATCTCACCGAGGAGCACCGCGATGCCGCGACCGCTGATCCACCATGCCCGTCGCCTTGCAATCGGCTTGATCGCCGTCGCCGGACTCGTCTGCGCCGACGCCCACGCTGACGGCCCCTTGCGCGAGCTTCTGAAGCAACGCCGAAACCAGTCAGCCCCCGCCGGAGCGAACGCGGAGTACAGCCTCGACGTTGGCGGCGCAACGCGGCGATATCTGGTGCACATCCCGGCCAGCTATGACGCGACGCGGCCCGCCCCCTTGGTCCTCGCACTCCATGGCGGCGGCGGGGACATGCAGCACATGGCGAAGGATGAGCACTACGGCATCGTCAGCAAGAGCGATCGTGCCGGCTTCATCGTGGCCTTCCCCAATGGCACCGGCGCGATGGGCGACAAGTTCGCCACCTGGAATGCCGGCGCGTGCTGCGGCAAGGCGCGCGACACGCGGGTCGACGACGTCGCCTTCCTGCGCGCAGTGGTGGCCGACCTGCAAGGGCGCTACGCGATCGACGCGGGGCGCATCTTCGCGATGGGCATGTCCAACGGCGGCATGATGAGCCACCGCCTCGCCTGCGATGCGGCGGATCTGTTTGCCGGCATCGCCTCGGTTGCGGGCACCGACAACACGCTCGGCTGCGCGCCCGCGAGGCCGATTCCGGTGCTGCATATCCACGCACGCAACGACGACCATGTGCTGTTCGACGGCGGCGCCGGGCCGGGTGCGTTCCGCGACGAAAGCAAGGTCACGCAGTTTGTCTCGGTGCCGCAGACGATCTCGAACTGGGTCACCCGCAACGCTTGCCGCAGCGCCGCGCGGGAAGTGCTGGCAGTGCCCGGTGCGCGCTGCGAAGTGCACGAGGGCTGCCGTGGTGGCGCCACGATCGAGCTGTGCGTGACCGAAGACGGCAAGCACAGCTGGCCCGGCGGCGGGGTCACCACGCTGTCGCGTCAGCAGCCGAGCCAGGCAATCAACGCCAACGACGTGATCTGGGACTTCTTCCAGTCAGTGACGACGCGGCGCTAGCTGGATGCGCGTGCTCGGCCCGCCCCCTCGGTGGCACACTCCGATAGCCAGGCTGCGGTGGGCCGCGGCGCCCGCCTTAGGCGCCGGTGCAACACCCGCGTCACGCGGGGGAGCGCAGTTGGCACAATCCCCCCTCTGGTCGACCTTTACGGATTCGATGTCTTCCGCCACCCAAGCCGCCGAACGGACGCATGAACGCTGAACGCCGGCGGCTAAGCCTATCGCTGTTGATCTCGCTGCTCGCGCATGCGCTGATGCTGAGCCTGAGTTTCGGCGGCCAGGGTTTCGGCCTGCCGGGCCTGGTCTTCGCCTGGCAGAAGCGCTGGGCCATTGCGCCCGAACTGCGCGTGGTGCTGCGGCCAGCCCCGATCGAGAACGGGCAGACCGCGCTGCCGCCAATCACCGCGCCGCAATGGCCCGACTCGCTCGAGCGGACAGGCAACGCCGACCAGCCTGCGCCCGAGGGTGCGCTCGCCGCCCTGAACCTCGCGAAACAAGCCGTCATCCCGCGCGCACCGGCCAGCGCCACGCCGGACTCCGGCAGCCAGCCAACGGCCGACACGCCGCCACCCGCCGATGCGGCGACGCCAGCATCCACCGTTGCACTGATCGCGGTGGAGCGCTCGGATGACCCGGCCTTCTTCGTCCCGCCACCGCACGCCGTGTCGAGCCCCGGCGGGGTGCTCGGGGCACAGTCGCTCAACACCGTCGCCAACCCATCGCCACGCCAGCGCGGCAGCGATGCCGCAACGCCGGAAGCCGACGAGGCGCCAACGGAACCCCCCGCCCAGCCGCCGGAGGCCGACACCGCAGCGCGTGAAGCGCAGCGCCTTGCCGACGAGCAGCAAGCGATGCGCGCCGAGGCCGCAAGGCTGGACGCCGAACGTCGTGAGGCAGAGCGGCTCGCCGCCGCGAAGCTGGAAGCCCAGCGCCTGGAGGACGCGCGGCAAGCCGCGGCGCGTGCAGAATCCGAACGCCTGGCGGCCGCCAACCTTGAAGCTGCGCGGAAAGAGGCAGAGCAGCGCGAAGCTGCGCGCGTGGCCGCCGCAAAACTGGAAGCGCAGCGCCAGGAGGAAGCCCGCCTGGCCGAAGCCCAACGCGCCGAAGCCACGCGACGCGAAGCGGAAAGGCTGGCCACCGCAAAGCTTGAGGCACTGCGGCAACAGGAAGCGCGCGAGGCCGCAGTGCGCACCGAAGCCGATCGCCTGGAAGCCGAGGGCCGCGAAGCCACCCGCCTGGCCGCCGCCAAGGTTGAAGCGCAACGCCTGGAACAAGCCCGCGAGGCGGCAGCCAAGGCGGCGGCGCAGAAGGAAGCAGAACGCCGGGAAGCCGAGCGGGTCGCAGCGGCGAAGCTGGAAGCCCAGCGGCAAGAGGAAGCCCGCCTGGCGGCCGCACGCGCGGAAGCCGATCGACTGGAGGCGGAACGTCGCGACGCGACGCGACTGGCCGCCGCCAAGGCAGAGGCCCAACGACAGGAAGAGGCACGGCAGGCCGCCGCCCGCACCGAAGCGCAGCGCCAGGAAGCCGCCCGACTCTCCGCCGCGAAGCTCGAGGCCCAGCGCATCGAAGAGGCGCGCCAGGCTGCCGCGCGCGCCGAGGCCGAGCGGCTGGAAGCGGAACGTCGGGAAGCTGCTCGCGTTGCCGCGGCCAAGGCCGAAGCCCTGCGGGTTGAGGAAGCCCGCCAGGCAGCAGCCCGCACCGAGGCGGCGCGGCTTGAAGCAGAGCGTCGCGAAGCCGCCCGCGTTGCGGCCGCTCAGGCTGAAGCCAAGCGCATCGAAGACGCCCGCCAGGCCGCTGCCCGGGCCGAAGCCGATCGGCTGGAGGGTGAGCGTCGTGAGGCGGCGCGCGTCGCTGCCGCGAAGGCGGAGGACGACCGCCAGGAAGCCGCGCGACGCGACGCAGCCCGTGTTGCCGCCGCCAAGGCGGAGCAGGAAGAGAACGAGCGGCGCGAAGCACGGCGCCGCGCCATGGGGCGCCAGCTCGATGAAGAGGCTGCGCGACGCGACGCCGCCAACCCGGCTCGCGCGCCCAACAGCCTGCCACTATCGCTGAGCACTGCGCGGCGGGTAAGGCTCTGGGGGCGTGCCGACCCCAACGCCGAGCTGGTGCAGTACGCCGAGGCCTGGGCACGCCGCATCCAGCTCAACACGCCGGTCGAAGCCGTGCGCGACATCGCAAAACGGCCGCACACGCAACCGATGGTCACGGTCGCGATCCGCAGCGATGGCAGCATCGAGGCGATCACCTTCGCGCTCTCCAGCGGCGTCGCGGAAGTGGACGAAGCGATCCGCCGTATCGTGCAGAGCCACGCGCCCTACCCCGCCTTCTCGCCGATCCTGGCGCGGCAGTACGACGTGGTCGAGATCCGGCGCACCTGGCAGTTCGATACGGCTGTGCGCTTGTATTGAGCCGATGCCTGCGTCGTGATGCGGCTGCCCAAAGCCCCGGCCTGAAGCACCCATCGAGCACCTGCCACACGGCAAGCCTGGACCACGACGCCGCGTCGCCGCTCGCCGGCATACGCGGATTCGCCTCGTAAGCCGCTGGTCAAATCGGTTGAACGCCGCGCCGGCTCCGCTCAGAGCCTGAGGTTGCGCGCTTGGCCTTAAGCTACATGCCCGCTCCACCACCATAAGCACCATCAGAGAGACGCTCACGCATGTCTGACCTCAGCGACCTCAGCAGTGACAGCGCGGTCTGCAAGACCCTGCTGGAATCAACCAAGGCAATCCCCTGGAAGATCGACTGGGCGACGATGCAGTTCGCCTACATCGGCCCGCAGATCGAACCCCTGCTTGGCTGGAGCAGGGAGAGCTGGGTCTCCGCCAACGACTGGGCTGAGCGCATCCACCCGGAAGACCGCGAGTACGTCGTCAACTTCTGCATCTCGCAATCAAAGGCCGGCGTCGACCACGAAGCCGACTACCGCGCGCTGACCAAACAGAACGGCTATGTGTGGATTCGCGATGTGGTGCACGTGGTGCGCAACGCGCAGGGCGAGGTGGAATCGCTGATCGGCTTCATGTTCGACATCAGCGAACGCAAGAAGACCGAAGAAAAGCTGCTCGCGCTGCAGAAGGAACTCGAAGCCCTGTCATTCAAGGACGGCCTGACGGCCATCGCCAACCGCCGCCGCTTCGATTACACCCTCGAACTCGAGTGGCAAAGCGCGCTCAGCAGCGGCAAACCCCTGTCCTTGATCATGCTCGATGTCGACCTCTTCAAGCAGTTCAACGACCTCTACGGCCACACCGCTGGCGACAAGTGCCTGATCGACGTCGCGCAGTCGCTGAACCTTGCGCTGGTCGGCCAACGCGATCTGGTCGCCCGCTACGGTGGTGAGGAGTTCGTGCTCTTGCTGCCGGAAACCGATACCGCCGGCGCCCACATCGTCGCCCAACGCTGCCAGCGCCTGATCGACAAGCTCGCCATCGAACACAGGCAGAACCCCCACGGCGAGCGCATCACCGTGAGCATCGGTGTCGGCACCGTGACGCCAAGCGCCGACCTGACGCCGACGCGCTTCATCGAGGCGGTCGACAAACAGCTCTACGCAGCCAAGCAGGGCGGGCGCAACCGCATCGAGGCCCTGCTCGTCTGAACGCAAGCGGGCGGCCGCGTCAGGGGCCGGCGGCGGCCGCGCCCGCCTTGAGCGCTTCGAGCCACTGCGGCACGGCCTCGGCGGGCATCGGCCGCGCAATCAGATAGCCCTGCAGGATGTCGCAACCAAGGCGCACCAGCGCGGCATGCTGATCGGCGGTCTCCACACCCTCGGCCACCACCTCCATGCGCAGCGCGTGGGCCAGCCCCACCACTGCTTCCAGCACCGCCTGGGCGTCGGCGTTGGCGGTGAGGTCGATGACGAAACTGCGGTCGATCTTCAACTGCCGCGCGGGGATGTTGCGCAAGTGCGCGAGGCTGGAATAGCCAGTGCCGAAATCGTCGATCGACAGCCGCACACCGAGCGCCGCAATCTGGTCGAGCACGCTGCGTTCGGCATCGAGGTTCTCCATCATTGCCGTCTCGGTGATCTCGCACACCAGTTGCGAAGGCTGCAGGCGATGCTGTTCCAGCGCAGCGGCTATCCGCTCCGGCAGCGCAGCGTTGCGTAGCTGGTAGGGCGACAAATTGATCGCGACGCGGCAGCGCAGGCCTTGCTCATGCCAGCGCGCCAGTTGCGCACAGGCTTCGTCGATGACCCAGTTGCCGATCTCGCCGATCAACCCGAAGCGTTCGGCCAGCGGCACGAATACTGCGGGGCTGACGAGACCGCGTTCCGGGTGGCGCCAGCGCAGCAGGGCCTCAAGCCCGTGCACCTGGCCGCTGCGCGCGTCGACCTTCGGCTGGTAGTACAGCAGCAGCTCACCGCGCGCGACCGCGTGACGCAGGGCCTGTTGCAGCAGCACCTGTTCGGCCGCGTCGCCCGCCATGCTGGCCTCGTAGACCACGCAGCAACCGCCGCCGGCGCGCTTGGCCGCGCCCTTCGCAGCCTCGGCGCGCGCGAGCAGGCGCGGGGCGTGGTCTTCGTGATCCGGGAACACCGCCACACCGATCGAGCACGACAGCGAAACATCCTGCCCCGACACGCGAATCGGCTGGCGCATCGCGTCAAGAATACGTTGCGCCAGTGTCACCGCCGCTGCCTCGGCATCGCGCGACTCGACCATTGCAACGAATTCGTCGCCGCCGAGCCGCGCCACGGTGTCGCTCTCGCGCAGCGTGAGCTGCAGCCGGCGCGCGAGTTCGCGCAGCACTTCGTCGCCCGCCTCGTGGCCGAAGGAGTCGTTGATCGGCTTGAAACCGTCGAGATCGAGGAACAGCACCCCCAGCCGCTCCACAGCCGTCGGCGTTGGGCCACGTCGCGCGATACGCGCCGCTGCGTGCTGCAGGCGGTCGTTGAACAGGGCACGGTTCGGCAAGCCGGTCAGCGCATCTTCAAAGGCGCGACGCTGCAGGGTTTCGTTGGCCTCCTGCAGATCTTCGGTCGCACGATGCAGCGAGCGGGCCAGCTGCGCCTCGCGCGCCCGCGCCATTGCATCGTTGATTGAAAGCACCAATGCGCCGGCAAGCAGGAACAGCGCCGCCGTCACCACCACCGCGGCGAGCGGCTGACCGGAAAGGCCATCGACGCTGCGACAGATCGTGCCCTGCGGCAGTTGCGCCGCGGCCATGCCGGTGTAGTGCATGCCGCCGATCGCGAGGCCCATCACTACCGCGGCCAGCCCCTGCAAACGCAGGCGCAGGGCACCGTGCTGTTCACGCAGCGCGAAGAACAGCCTCAGGGCGGCGGCTGACGCGAGCCATGCGATCGCCACCGAGGCAAGCACCACCGGCCAGCGCCACACGATTGGCGGTACCAGTTCGAGCGCGGCCATGCCCAGGTAATGCATCGCGCAGATGCCCAACGCCATGCTGCTGCTGCCACCCAGCAGCACCCACGGCGTCAGCCTGTCGTGCGTCGCGATACGCAGCGCCACCGCGGCGGCGCCAATGGCAGCCAGCCAACTCAGCAGGGTCGGGCCGCCGGCATAGCCCAGCGGCACCCCGGCATCGAAACCGAGCATGCCGACAAAGTGCATCGCCCAAATGCCGGTACCCAGTGAAACCGAACCACCCGCCAGCCACCACCGCCGCAGCCCGGTCTCTGCCACGCGCACCCGGCGCGCCAGATCCAGCGCAACGTAGGAAGCGAACACCGCAACGACCAGCGAGGCAACAACGAGCAGCGGGTCGTGGCGGGTTATCAGGAACAGAGCAGAAGCCATCCCCCTGTTATCGGCCGGCCTGCGGCGCGCTTAAGGAAGCGGCCCAGCGAGCATGATTGCTTGCGCCTGCGCCGACGCCTAGCGTAGCGATTCCCCCAGCTCTGACAGCAACTCGGCCTCCGACAAGCTGTTGGTGTCTTTCCCGACCCAGCGTTCGGGCGCCTGGAAGCGGGCAAGCCTGAAGTAGTCGATGTGGGCGCGCAGGTCGCGCTTGCCATCGCGGACGGTGAGCAAGTTGAATTCGCGCGCCGCCGGTTCGTCGGACAAGCCCGCGAAGCGCTGCTGCATCGTCGGCAGGAAATCGGTGGTGGCGGTGATGCCGACCTGCAACCGGCTTGGCAAGCCCGGATGGGTCATGTCGCGCTCGCTCATCTTCTGCCATGTGAAGCGCAGGCTCTGGGTGTCGCGCTGCGTGACTCGCCACGGTTTGCCCTCAACCCGATGCAGCGCGACGAAGGTACTGCCGATCCGCACCAGCCGCAGCTCGTGCCAAGCCTGCCGCGTCGCATAGACCAGCTGTTGCGAGTTGCCACTCACGGTGCGCATCACCGAGATCGACGGGCTTTCGGTGCCGTCCGCGCCCATCGCCAGCCACACGTAGTTCTCGTCGCTCGGCTTCCAGTCGGCCGCCTTGGGCGCTGCCTGGCGGGCCATGATGCCGATATAGGTGTCCGAATAGCTGCGTGGCACCGAGCCGGGTTTCAAACCCTCCGCCTTCACCCGCGCCGTCATGACGAAATCGCCCTCGAATTCCTGCATCAGGAAAGGGGCGTGAAAGCCGGCAAGCCAGTAGCTGGTGTAAGGCTCGATCAGCAGTTCGCCGCCCGCCACCGAGACCTTTGCTACCTGGTCCGCCCAGCCTTCGACATCGCTCAGCCAGCGCCAATCCTTGAGCGCATCGGGTGAGTCGAAACCTTCATCAATCACGGTGGCCGCGTGCGCGACACCAAGAGACAAACCGAGGAGAAACAGACACTGCGAGATCCTGCCGGCAACGCTCATTGGGGGGCCTTATACTTTTTGGTTTTGGAGCGCCGCATGCTACCGGCATCGCGTGGCCGCGAGAAGCTGGGCGCCGCCTCCCCTGCGCGTTGTTGTGCTCCGGCACGGCGTGCAACACTCCCGATTCCCGACGCTTCGTAGGGCTCACGTCATGACACGCCACCTTCTCGCTACGCTGATCGCGCTCTGTGCCTGCGCGGCGCACGCCGAGGGCAGCCTGCTGAGCGTGCCGACACGCGACGGCGTCACCACCGCCGTCTTCTGGGAGACTGCGCCGAACGCCAGGGCCACCGTGCTGCTCTTCCCCGGCGGTGGCGGGGGCTTCGGGCGGGTGGAGGACGGCAAGCCCACGGGCCAGAACTTCCTCGTGCGCTCGGAGGGCGATTTCATTGCCCAAGGCTTCAACGTTGCAATCTTCGGCCGACCGAGCGACTCGCAAGATCTCGACTACGCCGACCGCATCGCCGAACCCCACCTCGCCGACATCGCCAAGGTGATGGCCGTCGTGCGCGAGAAGGCCGACGTACCGATCTGGTTGGTCGGCACCAGCCGCGGCACTGTGTCAGCCACGGCAGCCGCAATCCGCATGCCCGACCAGATCGCCGGGCTGGTGCTCAGTTCCAGCGTTGTCAGTGCCAAGAAGCCCGGTGCCGTCCCCACGCAGGACCTCGCCGCCATCACCGTGCCGACGCTCGTCCTCCATCACAGCAAGGACGCCTGCCCGGTCTGCGATCCGCAAGGCGTGCCCGCCATCCTGCGCGGTCTGAAGAACGCACCGGTGAAGAAGCTGCAGATGGTCAGCGGCGGCGACAACCCCAGCGGCAACGTCTGCGAGGCGCTGCACTGGCACGGATACATCGGGATGGAACGGGAGGCGGTGGGGGTGATTGCGGCGTGGATCAGGACACCGGCGGACTGAGCCACCAGCACCTCTGCGGCAGGTCGCCCGCCGCGGTTTTCAACCGGCAGGGAAGGCGGTATCCGGAATATCCGCGACCGCCCGGAACGCCGGTTTGGCAAACAGATAACCCTGCATCAGCGCAATGCCGGCGTCACGCAGAAAGTCTCGTTCCGCCGGGGTTTCGATGCCTTCTGCCACGACCGTGATGGCCAGCTCTTCGCACAGCCGGACGAGGCTACGCACGATCGCCTGCCGCGGCCGATGGCCCTCGATGCCGCGGATCAGGTCCATGTCGATCTTGACGATGTCGGGCTGGAAATCCGCGAGCAGCTTCATGCCTGCATAACCCGCACCGAAATCGTCGATCGCGGTCTTGAACCCGCAGCGCTTGTACTCGCGCAGGATCTTGGCAAACCAGGGGCCATCTTCAATGCGTTCGCCCTCGGTCACCTCGAAGATGATGCGATCGAGCGGGAAACCATGCACCCGCGCCGCTTCGAGGGTGGTCCGAATGCACAGTTCCGGTTTGTAGATCGCATTCGGAAGGAAGTTGATCGAGATGTGTTCGCGAATCCCGAGTTCCTTCGCCCCCTTGATCGCCTTGACGCGACAGGCTTGATCAAAACGGTAGCGGTTCTGGTCATTGACCTGCGAAAGCACACTCAACGCGCCCTCGCCGTTCGGCCCGCGAACCAGGGCTTCATGCGCGAAGAGGAGCTTCTGATTCACATCGACAATGGGTTGGTACGCGAACTCGAACTGAAAGCCGACACGCTCGGCTTTACCGCAGTCCTCACAATCCCGTTGCGTGCCGGTCAGCGGCACAAAACCCTCGGGAAAAGATGGGTTGCTCATCGCTTTCTGCATTGTTTTCATGGCGTCCTTCAGCGTGAGTGAGTCCGCGGGTCGCCGTCACCAGCGCCGCTGACCGATTCAGTTTCTGCCGCTCGCCGCGGCAGCGCAAGTCGCTTGGCAAAGCAGAGCTCGCGGGGAAGGCGGGCGTGAAACGCCTGGAAGCTGGCCAATCGACCGCCATGCGGCCCATTCAGCGGAATGCGGCGCAACGACCAGATCGCCGCCGGGTACCCAACGGCAAAGCCTGCAAAGCGCTGCACTGGCACGGGCTCATCGGGGTCGAACGCAAGGCCGTCGGCGTAATCGGCGCCTGAATCAGGGCGCCGAAGGGGTGACCAGCGCGCTCAGCAGGACAGGCGCCGCGCGCAGGTCAAGTTACGCCCGGCGATGCCGATATGCATGAGTCTTGTGGTGCGGCTGCACCGCATGCGGTCACTGAGGGCTGCCGATGGTCGCCACGATCCACCTCTCACTGCTCGCCGACCTGATCCTCGGCGGCATGCTGATCTTCCTCTGGCTCATGCGCAGAGGCGACCGCCACGCGCTCTACTGGGGTTCGGCGCAGATCCTGCTCGCCGTCGCGGCAGCCGTATGGAGTCTGCGCGTGCTCGAACTCTGGGCCTCGGTGCTGATCATCGGCGCGGGCACCCTGGGTATGGTCTGCCATGTCGCAGGCACCCTGCTCTTCTGCGGCAAACCCATCCTCTGGCGCCGTCAAGCGCTCGGCTGGATCACCTACGCCTGCGTGCAAACCCTCATTGCCGCCGCGTGGCCACGGCTGAGCCACGGCTTGAGCCTCCTCACACTGGGGGCCGTGCTCGCCTGGTGCGGTTGGCAGCTTTCTCGCCGCAAGCACCCCTACAAGCTACTCGCCCTCACGCTCTGGCTGCGTGCGGCCACGAACGTGGTCTTCTCGCTGAACATGCTTATGGGCACCCACCTCGAAGGCTTGTTCGCCATCGGATTCGTACTCAAGCTGCTGGCTTCGTTCGGGCTGATCCACGCCATCCTTGCCGACAACCAGCGGCGGATCTTCGATGTGCTCAACGGGCTCGGGCACGGCTTCCTGATCCGTGACGCCGGTGGCATCGTCCGTTTTGCCAGCGAGAAGCTGGCCCTCTCTATCGGCCTCGCTGGCGCCAAGGAGATGGTCGGCCAACACATCACTTCGCTCGCTTACGGTCGCTCAAAGGAAGAGGGCGCCGCCTGGTTTCAGCACGTCACCGCGCCGGATGCGCCGCGGCCATGCATCGACGAAGTCGTGCATCAGCACCGGGATGGGCGCGAGGTACCGCTCGAGATCATCAGCGTCCCCTTCGAGGATCGCGGCGAGCTGCATGTGCTGAGCCAGGTCATCGACATCAGCGAACGCAAGGCGCTTGAGGCCACACGCCAGCGCGCGGCGATGCTCGACGAATCCACCGGCTTGCTCAATCGCTTCGCCTTCAGGCAGACGCTGGGGGATCGGCTGGCGGCCAGCCGCGGGCAAGACGAGGTCACGATCGTGCTGCTGATCGACATCGACCATTTCAAGCGCGTCAACGACACCTTGGGGCATACCGTCGGCGATACCCTGATCAAGCGGGTGGCCACGCGCCTGCAACAACTGCAGCTCCCCCACCTGGCGCTGGCGAGATTCGGCGGTGACGAGTTCGCGCTGATGTTCACCGAAGCAGACCCGGCCACCGCCCACGATGCCGCGGAACGCTTCGCGCGCGCGATCCTGCTCGCGCTGCACGAGCCGATCCCGCTCTCCTCGTTCCGCATTTCGATCAAGGCCAGCATCGGCATTGCCTTCGCACCCGCCCACGGGCTCGACCCCGAGAGCGTGCTCAGTGCAGCCGACGCCGCCGTGTATGCCGCCAAGGACAGGGGCCGCAATCGTCACGAGTTCTTCGACGAGCGGATGGGCGCGAAGTCGCGCGACGCGCTGCTGATCGAAGAAGCCCTGCAGCAGGCGATTGCCAACAACGAGTTCCAGCTCGTCTACCAGCCCATCGTCGATGCCCGCAGCCGTCGGCTGGTGAAAGTCGAAGCCCTGTTGCGCTGGCGCACCCCGACGCTGGGCTTCGTCGGGCCGGACCGCTTCATCCCGATCGCCGAAGACAACGGGCAGATCATCAGCATCGGCACCTGGGTCGTGCAGGAAGCTGCGCGACAAGCCCGCGCATGGCACTCGCGGCCGGAAGGGCCGATCCGCATCGCTGTGAACGTGTCCGCCGCGCAGCTTGTCGACCCGGACTTCATCGACGTGGTCGACCGCGCGATCGCCGACGCGGGCGCCGCGCCGACGGAACTCGAAATCGAGATGACCGAACGGGTGCTGATCAACGAGGCGGACACGGTGGTGCGCGTCATCGACACCCTGCACGAGAAGGGGCTCAGCACCTCGCTGGACGACTTCGGCACCGGCTACTCGTCGCTCAGCTACCTCACCCGTTTCCACCTGCGCACGCTCAAGATCGACCGCGCCTTCGTCAACGGCATCGACCAGGACGAACGCAGCCTCGCGCTGGTGCGCGCCATCATCGCCATGGGCCACAGCCTCGGCATGAGCATCGTCGCCGAGGGCGTCGAGACCGAAAACCAGGCCCGCATCCTCGCCGGGCTGGGCTGCGAATACCTCCAGGGCTACCTGTTCTCGCCGCCGGTGCCCGCCGAGAAGCTCATCCCCAACGCATCCGCCGCGTAGCGCGCCCGATCAGCTCAGGCGCACAGGCGAATGCAGCGCCGGCGCTTCGATGCTGCCGTGCGTCGGGGCCGGCTGCTGATGGCCGCGCCGCAGGGTGCCAAGGCCAAAAAAGAAGAAGAACGAGATCAGCAGCCCGAGGATCACCAGGACAACCGAGAGGGTGCTTCGTAAGGCCGCCGATTTGGTGAAGTGCCTCGCCAGGCCGGTTACCGCAAAGAGGCAAACAAGCGAGATGAGGGCCGGAAGGAAATAGTCCAGCAAGAGATGTCCCTTCTTTGGCGCGCGCAATGGCATTGCGCTGGGTGAGGGACGAATCATAAGCGCACCGGGCGCGGCGTCGGCTGCGCCGGGTCATCGTCCGGCGCGGGCTTGCGGGCATGTCAGCTCGGCCAGCGCGGGTCGGAACGACCCGCCCTACTGGGCCGCAGGTGGAGCGGGCGGGCGATTCTTCGCTACGGGTTCGATCACGGGTCAGCCCGGGATATCGGGCTCGACGAGCGTCGCCAGTTGCGCGAGCGACTCCTGCCAGCCGAGGTAGCACATCTCGACCGGAATCACCTCCGGCACGCCCTCCTGCACCACGCTGATCTCGGTGCCGCAGGACACGGGCTTCAGCGTCACCGTCGTCTGCATCTCGCCGGGCAGGTTTGGGTCGTCGAACTTGTCGGTGTAGCAAAGCTTCTCGAACGGCACCAGCTCCAGATACTCGCCGCCGAAGGAATGCCCGTGGCCGGTCGAGAAGTTCGTGAACGTCATCCGGTAACTGCCACCGACCACGGCGTCGAGCTGATGCACCTTGCAGGTGAAGCCGTACGGCGGCAGCCACTTCGCCATCGCATCAGCGTCCAGAAACGCACGAAAGACACGCGCGGGCGTCGCCCGAAGCACACGATGAAGTCGGATGGTTCCTGTGGGCATGATTGGTTCGTCTTTTGATGCTGCGTTTGGGGGGAAGTCGGTACTTGGGAGCCCCCGCAGTCGGCACGCTGACCTGCGGTAGCGGTAGGGCGGGTTAGCCAAAGGCGTAACCCGCCTTTCATGACGTCCCCATTCGGCATCCCTTGATGGCGCACGGATTGGCCGTCGACGAACCCGCCCGACGCTGCGGGGCGACAGAGTTCAGATCAAGCCGCCACCCAGCGGATTCCAGCGGGTCTTACCCTCACGCGTAGTGAACTTTGGCTGGGTGCGCTGAAGCTTAACGCCTGTTCCTGCGAGGTCGTTAAGCAACCGGAGGGAGATGAGATCGGCGGAATCCCGTGCGTCTTTGTCAAATGCCATGTCCGTTGAGCCGCGCGCCACGATCCGGCTGCTGCTTCTCTCGAAGAGTTCGAATCGGGCGCTCGCGCCAAGTCCGTCACACGACTTTGTCGCATGAAGCTCCTTCGGCACGACTGTGAGGACGTGCGTAGGTTGAGGCTCCCTGTCGGGAACGCGGGCATATTGGTCGTAAGCTAGCGTGAAGGTGACGTCCGCAAGGTTGTAGCCGAACGTATCCGCAGCTTTGGCGGCAAAGTCTTTTTGGAACGTCGGGCCAAAGTAGCCAAGCCCCTTGAAGCAGTTACCGATTATCGTCGTAGGATCTGGGCTGGGAAGCACCACGAAGACAGCAAGACGTCCGACGGGCTGCACGCTTTCAGGCGCCACCATCAATTTCGGCGCAGCACACGCCGCTACGAGCACGGCGGACAAACACGACAAGACGAAGGCCTTCTGCATTTTTTTGATCCGATGGTGACAAACAAAAGTCCTCGGATTATCACAGTCTTAAAGCCGCCCAAGGCAACACAGCTCAAACGGACGCAGCTATCTCTTTGCGTATTCGGAACCGACCGCAGGTCGCTCGGGTTGAGCAGGCAAAGCCCAACGCTCTCGATCCGTAAGGCAGGTTGTGCGAGAACCGCGGGCCTTCGTCTCCGTGCGCACGCTCTAAGCTTGCCGCACCCGTGAGGCGAGAAACCCCTTCAACGCCCGCCCCGTATGCGTCTTCGCCTTGACGCATTTCGCCACCGGCCCGGCGAAGACGATTTCGCCGCCGCCGTCGCCGCCTTCCGGCCCCAGGTCCACGATCCAGTCCGCTTCGGCCATGACGTCGAGGTCGTGTTCGATGACGAGCACGGTGTTGCCGGCGTCGACGAGGCGGTGGAGGACGTGGATGAGTTTTTCGACGTCGGCCATGTGCAGGCCAACGGTGGGTTCATCCAGCACGTAGAGCGTGTGCGGCGTTCTGGCACGGGCGCGCGCGGCGGGGTCGGTCTTGACCTTGACCAGCTCGGTGACGAGCTTGATGCGCTGCGCTTCGCCGCCGGAGAGCGTGGGTGAGGGCTGGCCGAGGGTGAGGTAGCCGAGGCCGACGTCCTGCAAGAGCTTGAGCGGGTGCTGGATCGTCGGGTGGGCGGCGAAGAAGTCGACGGCTTCGTCGATCTCCATCGCGAGCACGTCGGCGATGCTCTTGCCGCGCCAGGTGGCGCTGAGGGTGTCGGTGTTGAAGCGCGCGCCGTTGCAGACGTCGCAGGGCACTTTCACATCCGGCAGGAAGCTCATCTCGACGGTGCGCTGGCCCTGGCCGTCGCAGGCGTCGCAGCGGCCGCCTGCGGTGTTGAAGGAGAAGCGGCCCGGCGCCCAGCCGCGCAGGCGCGCGGTTTCGCTGTCGGCGTAGAGCTTGCGGATGGCATCCCAGAAGCCGATGTAGGTGGCCGGGCAGGAGCGCGGCGTTTTGCCGATCGGGGTCTGGTCGACTTCGAGCACACGGCCGACCGGCTGCCAGCCGGTGATCGCCTCGCAGCCTTCCAGCACCACCTTGGCGCCCTTGGTGCGGCTGTTGAAGGCCTGCGTGGCGACGAGGCGGCGCAGGTTCTTGTGCAGCACGTCGCGCGCGAGCGTGGACTTGCCCGAGCCCGACACGCCGGTGACGACGATGAGACGGCCGAGCGGGATCTGCGCGGTGACGTTCTTGAGGTTGTGCAGCGCCGCGCCTTCGACGGTGACCATGGGCGTCTCGGCATCCACCTTGCGCGCCGGTTGCAGCGGGTGCGCGAGCGGCGCGCGCAGCGTGCGGCCGGTGACCGATTCGGGCACTGCCATCAGCGCCGCGGCATCGCCTTCCGCGACGATGTTGCCGCCGCGCGTGCCGGCGCCGGGGCCCATGTCGATGACGTGGTGGGCGCGGCGGATGGTCTCTTCGTCGTGCTCGACGACGACCACGGTGTTGCCCTTGGCTTCGAGCGCGTGCAGCGTGTCGAGCAGCATCGCGTTGTCGCGCGGGTGCAGGCCGATCGAGGGTTCGTCGAGCACATAGCAGACGCCGCGCAGGTTGGTGCCCAGCTGCGAGGCGAGGCGGATGCGCTGCGCCTCGCCGCCGGAGAGCGTGGGCGCGGCGCGGTCCAGTGCGAGGTAGCCGAGGCCCACGTCTTTCAGGAAGGCGAGGCGCGACTTGAGTTCGGCGACGATATCGCGGCCGATCTCACCCTCGCGGCCCGCGAGTTTGAGCGTGCCGACCCAATCCGCCAGCCCCTCGACCGACAGGTGCGCATAGTCCGCGATGCTGTTGTCGCGGTAGCGCACTGCAAGCGCGGTGGGGTTGAGGCGCGCGCCTTCGCAGGCGGCGCACTCGGTTTCGGGCTCCACCTCTTCGTCCTCGCCCGCTTCACCTTCGTAGCGCAGGCCGGTGAATTCGGCGGCGGTGGCGTCGCCCTCGGGGTCGCGCATCGCGTCGCGCAGCCACTTGGGCAGCGTGTTGCCGGTGCCCATGCAGTCAGGGCACCAGCCGTGCTTGGAGTTGTAAGAGAACAGGCGCGGGTCGAGTTCCGGGAAGCTGGTGCCGCAGCTTGGGCACGCACGCTTGGTGGAGAACACGACGACCTCATCGCCGTCGATGAGGTGCAGCACGCCCTTGCCGAACTCCAGCGCCTTGGCGAGCGCATCGCGCAGCTCGGCCTCGTTGCGGGCGCCAACTTTCAGCGTGGCGACCGGCAGCTCGATGATGTGTTCCTTGAAGCGATCAAGACGTGGCCAGGGTTTGGTGGGCAGCAAGTCGCCATCCACCCGCAGCTGCGCGTAGCCCTTGCCGGCAGCCCACTTCGCGAGATCGGTGTAGAGGCCCTTGCGGTTGATGACCAGCGGCGCGGCGAGCGTGACCTCGCGGCCCTTGTAGTCGCGCAGCAGGCGCGCGGCGATTGCCTCAGGCGATTGCGGCTCGATCGCGCAGTCGCAGTCCGGGCAGTGCTGGGTGCCCAGCTTCACGAACATCAGGCGCAGGAAGTGGTGGATTTCGGTGAGCGTGCCGACCGTGCTCTTGCGCCCGCCGCGGCTGGTGCGCTGCTCGATCGCCACCGTGGGCGGAATGCCGTGGATGGCGTCAACATCGGGCTTGGCGGCCGGCTGCACGAACTGCCGCGCGTAGGCGTTGAGCGATTCGAGGTAGCGGCGCTGGCCTTCGGCGAAGACGATGTCAAAGGCCAGCGTGGACTTGCCCGAGCCCGACACGCCGGTGACCACGGTGAAGCGGCGGTGCGGAATCTCGACCGAGACGTTCTTCAGGTTGTGCTCACGTGCGCGCACCACGCCGATGGCGTCGCGCCGCGCGGGCAGGTAGCGGTGTTTCGGTTCGGCGACGAGGCGCGCGGCGTTGTCGTTGGCCGCCGCCGCGGCCCCCACGCGCTTGGCCTTGCCAGCGGCCTTGGCCAGCTGTGCGGGCGCGGTGAGACGCACCAGGTAATCGGCCAGCGCGCGGCCGGTGTGGGTGTCGGCCTGCTGCAGGGCGCCCGGGGTGCCTTCGAAGACGATGGCCCCGCCGCCGTCGCCACCCTCGGGGCCGAGGTCCACCACCCAGTCGGCGGCGGCGATCACGTCGAGGTTGTGCTCGATCACCAGCACCGAGTGGCCGGCATCGACCAGCTTGGAGAGCGCACGCAGCAGCTTGGCCACGTCGTCGAAGTGCAGGCCGGTGGTGGGTTCGTCGAACAGGAACAGCAGGTGTTCCTTGGGCGCCGCCTTCTTCGCCTTGCTGCCCTTGCGGTGCAGCGCCTCGGCGGTCTGCGCGAGGTGGCCGGCGAGTTTGAGGCGCTGCGCCTCGCCGCCGGAGAGCGTGGGCACCGGCTGGCCGAGCGTCAGGTAGTCGAGACCAACGTCCACCAGCGGCTGCAGCGCGCGCGCGAGTTCGCCGTCCTTCGAGAAGAAGTCCAGCGCCTCGGCTACGGTCATGTCGAGCACGTCGGCGATCGACCTGCCTTCGAGCTTCACCTCCATGACTTCGGCGCGGAAGCGGCGGCCGTCGCAGTCCGGGCAGCGGATGTACACGTCGGAGAGGAACTGCATCTCGACGTGCTCGAAGCCGTTGCCGCCGCAGGTGGGGCAGCGGCCGTCGCCGGCGTTGAAGGAGAAGGTGCCGGCGGTGTAGCCGCGCTGCGCGGCTTCGGGCAGCGCGGCGTAGCGCTTGCGGATGCTGTCGAAGGCGCCGACGTAGCTGGCCGGGTTGGAGCGCGTGGTCTTGCCGATCTGCGTCTGGTCGACCATGACGACGCCGGTGATTTCGTCCAGCCCGTCGATCGAATCGAAGGCGCCGGGCGCTTCGGTGGCTTCGCCGAAATGCTTCTGCAGCGCGGGGTAGAGCACGTCCTGGATCAGCGTGGATTTGCCCGAGCCCGACACGCCGGTGACCGCGACGAAGCGGTGCAACGGCAGCGCGAGGTCGACGCCACGCAGGTTGTTTGCACTCGCGCCGCGCAGCGTGAGACGCGGCGTCCACCCGGCGACTTCGCGCGGTGTGAGGCCGGCATCGACGCGACGGTGGCCGCCGAGGTATTGCGCGGTGAGCGTATCGGTACGGGCGCGCAGTTCATCGGGCGAACCCCAGAACACGATCTCGCCGCCCTGCTTGCCCGGGCCGGGGCCGATGTCGAGAATGCGGTCGGCGGCGAACATCACCGCCGGGTCGTGCTCGACGACGATCAGCGAATTGCCGGCGTCGCGCAGGCGGTGCATGACGCCGTTGATGCGGTCCATGTCGCGCGGATGCAGGCCGATGGAGGGTTCGTCGAGCACGAAGAGCGTGTTCACCAGCGAGGTGCCCAGCGCGGTGGTGAGGTTGATGCGCTGCACTTCGCCGCCGGAGAGCGTGCGGCTCTGGCGGTCCAGCGTCAGGTAGGACAGCCCCACGTCGCACAGGAAGCCGAGTCGGCTGCGGATCTCGCCCATCAGCTGCTCGGTCGCTTGGTCGAGTGCGCCGGGCAGCGCTAGGGTGTCGAAAAACTGCTTGGCGCGCGCAATCGGCAGCTGCATCACGTCCTGCACATTGAGGCCGGGCAGCGTGTCGAGAATCTCGGCCCGCATCGTCACCCCGTGCGGGCGGAAGCGGCGCAGCTTGGGTGCCAGCGCGCGATCTGCTTCTTCGCGGCTGCCGACACGCCACAGCAGCGGCTCGGTCTTGAGCCGCGCGCCGTCGCACACGGTGCAGGGGGTGTAGGCGCGGTAGCGCGACAGCAGCACCCGGATGTGCATCTTGTAGGCCTTGGTCTCCAGCCAGTCGAAGAAGTGGCGCACGCCGTACCACTTGCCGGGCCAGGACTTGTCCCAGTTCACCCAACCGTCGTCGCCCTCGAAGACCCAGCGGCGGTGCTCCTCGGGCAGGTCGCGCCAGGGGATGTCCATCGCCACGCCGCGCTTCTTGGCGAACTTGGCGAGGTCGGTCTGGCATTCCTTGTAGCTCTCGGTCTGCCAAGGCTTGATCGCGCCGTCGGCGAGGCTCTTCGACTCGTCGGGGATGATCAGGCCGGGATCGATGCCGATGACGCGGCCGAAACCGCGGCAGGCCTCGCAGGCGCCCACCGCGCTGTTGAACGAGAAATGCGCCGGCGTGGGGTCGGCGTAGTGGATGTCGCAGTCGGCGCAGTGCAGATCGCTGGAGAACTTCCAGACTGGCTTGGTGCCGTCGCTGACCTCGCCACCAACATGCACCTCGACGCGGCCGTTGGCCAGCCGCAGCGCCGCCTCCAGTGCCTCGGCCAGACGCGCAGGTTCGGCGTTGGAGAAGCGGAAGCGGTCGGCCACCACGGCCATCGTGCGCTCGCCCACCGGCTGCATCCGCGCATAACCCTGCGCTTCGAGCGCGGCGCGGATCTCGGCCTCGCTGAAGTTGGCCGGAATCGCCACCGGCGCAACCAGCGCGAGGCGCGGGTCTTCAGCTTGGGTGCGCTCGGCCAGCGCCGCCGCGATGCTCTCGGAACTGTCTCGCTTCACCGCCGCGCCGCAGCGCTTGCAATGCAGGTGGCCGCAGCGCGCGAACAAGAGCTTCAGGTGGTCGTTGAGCTCGGTCATCGTGCCGACCGTGGAGCGCGAGGTGCGTACCGGGTTGGTCTGGTCGATGGCGATGGCGGGCGGCACGCCGTCGATGCGGTCCACCTGCGGCTTGTCCATGCGGTCGAGGAACTGCCGCGCGTAGGGCGAGAAGGTCTCGACGTAGCGCCGCTGGCCCTCGGCGTAGAGCGTGTCGAACACCAGCGAACTCTTGCCCGAACCGGACGGCCCGGTCACCACGACCAACTCGCCGGTGGGGATGTCGAGGTCGAGGTTCTTCAGGTTGTTCTGGCGGGCGCCGCGGATCTGGATCGTGTCGGGACCGGGGGTCGTCATGGCTGGCCTGGGCTTTCGGAAGCGGGGATCGGATATTCTAACTGTATAAATTGCCAGCCTGCACGCGCATGCGGTGCACTCCGGAACCGGGGCGGCGCGGCAAAGCTGTCCGACAAGGCGATTGCTTCAAGGTTTCGAAATGCCTGGTTCGGCGCGCCAGAACTTGCGGCCAAGCCACGACGGTCATCGAAAACCCGGCCCCGCGCATTGGATATGGCTACAGGTGTTGGCCAGGATGCCGACAATGACTTGGCGTCGTTGCAACCTTCGCGCCCGAAACACAATCAAATAGCAAAAGCCAACGGGGGAACCAGAGCATGTCCGTCAAACACTCACTGTGCGCCATCGCGCTGGCGCTGTCGGCCGCGCCCTCATTGGCGGCCGATGTCGGCGTATCGATCAGCATCGGCCAACCGGGCTTCTACGGCCAGATCGACATCGGCAGCTTCCCGCGACCGCAGGTGATCTACAGGCAACCGGTGATCATCGAACCCGGGCGAAGCTACGGCGGACCGGTCTACCTCCGCGTGCCGCCCGGTCACGAGAAGCATTGGGGCAAGCACTGCGCCAAGTACAACGCATGCGGGCGGCCGGTGTATTTCGTGCGCGACGACTGGTACGAGCGCGAATACGTGCCCGCCTACCGGGCCCGCTACGGCGAAGGCGACCGCTACGACGATGACGACCAGGGGCACGGCAAGGGCAAAGACAAGGGCCACGGCAAAGGACACGGGAAGGGGCACGGGCACGACTGAGGGCGGCATTTGGCCCAACGCGGCGGTTCATACCCCCGAATCGCCGCGCTTATCCAGAGTGGCGCCGGCGTGATCACTCCGCCAGGAAGGGCAGCGTGTCCCCGCTCGTGCCCGACCGCCCGGAAACATTCCGTTTGTGACTTGCTGCACAGTGTCGTTTTCGTCGCTAAACGGTTGCAGACGGGCAAACCAGAGCCACCCGACCGCCCAGTGCGCCCTCCGGCGCAATTCGTTCGCATCGAAAAACCCATTTGCATAGATTGTAAAAACGTGATCCACGTGCGGTAGTTGGCGCCCTCCGAGGTGCCGGGCGCATACGCTATCGCCCATTCTGCCGAAGCGTCGCCGCCTTCGGTCAGGCCCACGAACTCCCCCTAGGATCACAACCGGTGCAGGTGCTCGATCAAGCCCATGCTTCCCCGACCGTCGACCAAATCGCCTTCGAGCGCTTTGATGGAATGACCGCGGCTGTCGTCGAGGCATGGCGGGAACTACATGCTGGATACAACAACCACGAGTCGGTCTATTCGAGCCCAGCCTTTTTTGCTGCGCTATCACGCACAGAGCCCGCAAGTGGCTTGGTCATCGCGACGCGGCGTTGTCTTGCGACCGGGCAAATACTCGGCATCGCCCCGCTGAGAATGCGCGAGCAACTGATCGATCCGCACGGCATCGCGGGGCGCATTCTTCGCCGTCACATGCGGGTCTGGGGGTTGTCGGGCAGCGAACCGCTCGTGTCCAACCCCCAGAAATCCGATGATTCAATCACGCGAATGCTGTGCGCACTGGGTGACGCCCCCGGCGAATTCGATGCGCTTGAACTGCAGTCGGTAGATGTTGATAGCGGCCTGTGGCGAGCGGTCTTCTCGCCTGAGGTGCAGCGCAGATTCCGGGTTTATCTTCCGAATGGCGTTCGCTCGTGCCACCAGTCTCCATTGCCGGATAGTCAGGAAGCCTATCTTGCGCAGTTTCCCCGCAAGAAGCGCTACAACCTTTCACGCCAGATTCGTCAGATCGGTGAGAACCTTGGCGGCACGGCAACCGTGGTACCGATCACCGAAGTCAACCAGATCGACACGCTGTTCTCGGCCGTAAAGACGATCGGAAATGACGGCGGGTCGCTGCTTGCTCGGAGCGAGTACGAGGCCCTTGCCACGCAGGGGCTCCTGCTGAATTTCGTGGTCCAGGCCGGCGGGACCCCTATCGCCGTGATCCTTGGTATCCCCTCGGGCTCGGTGTATCGCATTCACCGCGTGCTTTACGCACAGAGTCTCGCACCCTATTCGCCCGGCACTTCCACGCTCCACATGCTCAACGAGTGGATGATTGCCAACTCGGGCTTCCGTCTGGTCGATTTCGGCTTCGGGGAACCAGGCCGAACCTACAGCTCGTCAAACCGCCTCGTCGAACGAGCGCGGATCTACCTGGTTCGCCAGACATTGCGAAACCGGGTGAGCTTCACCGCTCACCGAGCGCTGGTGCGAATTGAAGGCAGGCTTCGTTCCCTGCTCGACCGAACGCAAACCGCATGTAAAGACTGGTTGAGCGGCAGGGCAACTGCACCGTTGGACAGCCAGGCCTGAGTTGCTCGGCCTCGCCTGAATCCGACGTCCGCTCTGATGCGGACCAGGAGCGCTATAGTTCCGGCTCCAACGCGGAGTCCGGTAATGAGTTATTTCAAGCATCACGTGTTCTTTTGTTGCAACCAGCGCCCGGCGGGCGAGAGCTGCTGTGCCGACCATGGGGCGGCGGAGATGCAGGCCTATGCGAAGGACCGCATCAAGGCACTGAAGCTCAACGGCGAGGGCAAGGTCCGCATGAACAAGGCGGGTTGCCTCGATCGCTGTGACGAAGGGCCGGTACTAGTGGTGTACCCGGAAGGGACCTGGTACACCTACGTCGACAAGACCGACATCGACGAGATCATCGATTCGCACATCGTCGGCGGCAAGGTCGTGGAGCGCCTGAAGCTCAAATGACGGCCTCCACGATCACACGGTTCCCGGCCCCCGACGAGGGCCGCGGCGCGCTTGGGGCTGCCCGGCGCACGCCGGAGAACGACGCATGAGAAAAGTCCTGCCGACCGAGAAGTTCTTCATCGATGGCCCCGTGGGGCCGATCGAGATCCTGCGCGACACGCCGGAAGGTGCCCACGGGCTGGCGATCATCGCGCACCCGCATCCGCTGTTCGGCGGTACCAACACCAACAAGGTGGCACACACGCTGGCACGCACGCTGTGCGGCTTGGGTTACTGCGCGCTGCGGCCGAATTTCCGTGGCGTCGGCGGCACCGCCGGTACGCACGACCACGGCGACGGCGAATCGGAAGACCTACTCGCGGTGATCGACTGGGCGCAGGCGCCGAGGGAAACGCCGGGCCGCCCCAAGTTTCCCGATACCCCCTCGGGGGGTGGCTCGCCGCATGGCGGCGAAGCAGGGGGCGCAGGGTTCGGCGACGGACCGTTGGTGCTGGCCGGTTTCTCGTTCGGCGCCTTCGTGCAGACGCGGGTGGCCAAGCGCTTGGCTGCCGCCGGCAGGCCGGCCAAGCGGCTGGTGCTGGTCGGTACCGCATCGGGCTTCATCGAAGGCGCGCGCACCTACGACACCGAGGCGGTGACGCCGGACACGATCGTGATCCACGGCAACCGCGACGAGACGGTGCCGCTCGAGAATGTGCTGGCGTGGGCAGAGCCACTCCAGGTGCCGGTGGTGGTGGTGCCGGGCGCGGATCATTTCTTCCACACCCGCCTGCACATCCTGCGCGACATCATCGTGCGCGCCTGGCGCGAGTAGCCCCGCGGAGACGCCCCCTGTTTCACCCAGCACTATCGCTCGACGCCCAGCCGGTCAATCGCCGCAAGGTACTGCGCGCAATCATCGCAGTCGGCCTGCCGCTGGTGATCGCGCTGATCCGCCACGAGCTACTCCCCGCCGTGTATGGCGCCATCGCCGGCTTCTACACGATCTTCGTGGACTACGGCGGCTCCACCTACGAGCGAATCACCGCGATCCTGTACATGACGGTCGGCATGCTGCTGGCCGGCATTGCCGGCGTGGTGGGCCACTTCGTGCCGGGCGCGCCGCTGATCCTGCTGCTCGGCTTTGCCACACTGGCCGGCTGGCTGCAGGGCGCCGGCACCTCGGTGGAGTTCATCGGCAAGTACTGGCTGCTCGCCTTCCTGTTCGGTGATGGCGGCGGGGATCTGCCTCCGCTGTGCGGCACCTACGTGATCCTCGGCGGGCTCGCCGGCGTACTTTCGGTGCTGATCGACCGCGTGCTGTGGCGCTCGCCCGAACCGCAAAGCGCGCCAATGCTGGCAGATGCCGCCCGCAACCTGCTACGGCGGCGCCACAACAACGGTGCGTTCTCGTTCTACTTCGCCAGCCTCGTGGTGATCGGCTATGTGCTGGGCCACACACTGGGCCTGGCACGGCCGTACTGGGTGCCGCTGACGATCGTCATCGTCACCGTCTACGACCCGCGCCACAGCGTGCAGCGCCTGATACAGCGGCTGGCCGGCTCACTCTTCGGTGCCTTGTTCGGCTGGGCCGTGGTTCAGTATGTGCACACCGACTGGATGCTGGCCGCGATCGTCACGCTGATGGCGGCACTCACGCCGGTCGCACAGGCGCGCAACTACTGGGTCGCGACGATCACGATCACCGGCCTGGTGATGGTGGTGCTGGACATGGGCCAGCCTTACGAGATTCCATCGGCGCATGCCTTCGCGCTCGCGCGGCTGGCCGATTCCGTGATCGGCTGCCTCGTATGCGGCATCGGTGCGCAAATCTACCTGCGCGCCTTGCCGCATATCGAAGCCCGCCAAAGAAGACCGCGCCGCTGACGCGCCGATCCGCCGCGCAGCGTATGCTGCGCCCCTCGCCGTACAAGGAGCCATCATGCAACTGATCGCGTCATTGACCAGCCCGTTCGCGCGCAAGATCCGCGTGCAACTGGCCGAAAAAGGCCTGCCCTTCGTTCTCGTGCCGGAGAACCCGCACGATCCGGCAAGCCCGATCGGCCGCTTCAACCCGCTCGGCAAGGTGCCAGCGCTGGTGGCGGACGACGGCCGAACCTGGTTCGATTCGCCGGTCATCGCCGAGTACATCGAAACCCTCTCCGCAGCCCCCTTCTTCCTGCCGGCAGACCGCCTCGCGGCGCTCGAAGTGCGGCAGGTGGAAGCACTCGCCGACGGCGTGACCGACGCCGGCATTCTGGTGCTGATGGAAAGCCGCCGCGCCGCCGAACAGCAAAGCGAGGCCTGGCGCGCGCGCCAGTGGGGCAAGGTGGAAAGCGGGCTCAACGCAATGCAATCGCTCGTCGCCGGGCGTACCTGGGTGGTCGGCGATGCGATGAGCCTTGCGGACATTGCGATCGGCTGCATGTGGGGCTGGCTGTTGCTGCGCTTCCCACACGCCGGTCTGCCTGCCCAGTACCCGGCGCTCGCCGCCTGGGTGGAACGGCTGATGCAGCGCCCCTCGTTCGCCCAGACCCACCCGCCGGCCTGATCGCCCAAGCCCCCGCATGACCGTGCTGCTGCTCAAGCTGGGGCTGGTACCGCTGCTGATCGCGGCGGTCACGGCGGCAGGCCGTCGCTGGGGGGCGGGCATGGCCGGTTTCCTCGCCGGCCTGCCGATCATCGTTGGGCCGATTCTGGCGCTGGTCGCCTGGGAACAAGGCGCTGATTACGCCGCTCACGCCGCGCTGGGGGCGCTCGCAGCGGTGCCTGCATCGATCGGCTTTGCGTTTGCCTACGCATGGGCTGCGCAACGGACACGCTGGGCGCAGGCCGAGCTGGTCGCGCTGGTAGCGTGGGCCTTGCTCGGCACGCTGGTGCTGGCGTGGCAGCCCGAGTTGCCGCTCGCAACGCTGCTCGCACTGGCGGGGGTGCTGGCACTGCCCTCCTGTTTCCCGTCGGGTCAGGAAGCCACGCGCGCATCCGGCCACGCACCGCCGCTGGCCGGGCGCATGCTCGCCGGCGCGTTGCTGACCTTGGCAGTAACCCTATCCGCCGCAGTGCTGGATGCGCGCATCAGCGGCTTGCTATCGCTGTTTCCCGTGATGATGAGCGTGATGGCGATCGCCACGCAGCGCCACGACGGCGCAAGCTTTGCCGCGCGGCTGCTGCAAGGCATGGTGCGCGGCATGATCTCGGTGGTCGCCTTCTGCGGCGTGCTCGCCGCCCTGTTGCCGACATTGGCGGCCGTTCCGGCTTTTGGCCTTGCCACCGCCGCCGCACTTGCCACACACGGCCTGCGCGCCGGCTTGGGTCGCTGCCGGTCATGAAGTGGCCATCGCGCAACGAACGTGTCCGCGCCATGCGGCAGCGGCTCGAAACACAGGGCTGGCCACGCCTGCAGATGAGTCTGCTGGTCGCGCTCGCGGGGGCTGCGGGGTTTCTCGGCAACTGGGGTCTGCTGCACGCGGGCTTCGGCAAGATGGCGCTGCGCTATCCGCTCGCAGTGCTGGTCGCGTGGGGCGCCTTTCTGGCGCTGCTGTGGGTGTGGCTGAAGGCACGCGAAAGGGAAGACGTCGCCGATGCCGGCGATGCGCTCGACTTGCTGCCGGAGAGCGGCGGCGCACCCGCCCGTGCTGGCAACGCCGCATCGGACGCCGGCGCCGGCGATCTATTCGATGGCCTCGCCGCGGCCGATGAATTCGCGCTGCCTTTGATCGCGATCGTATTTGTCGTGACGCTGCTGCTCGCGGCGTTGTGGATCGTGACCGGCGCCCCCACGCTGTTCGCCGAGCTGCTGGTCGACAGTGCGCTGAGTGCCAGCCTCTACCATCGGATGCGCCACGGCGACGCGAATCACTGGCTCGAGACCGCCTGGCGGCGAACCCGAACCCCCTTCGCGGTAACCGCCCTCATGCTTGCCCTGCTCGGTTTTGCGGTGCAGACCTTGCACCCGGGCGCGCATACGCTCGGCCAGGCGATGGCCGCCGCCCACGCGCGCAACGACTAGGCCGGCAAACCCTCACCACGCGCCACCGCCAAGCACGGCGCGAGGTCCGCTTCAACGCTTTCAACCACCGCTCGGTCGAGCAGTCCTGCCGCGATCAGGCGATGCAGTTCGGCCAGCACCGCCGCATCAGCCATCGGCGCGCGGTAGGGGCGGTTCTGCACCAAGGCCTGACACACGTCGGCCACCGCGATGATGCGCGCCGGAAGCGGCAATTCGCCTGCCGCCAGGTGGAAGGGATAGCCCGAACCATCGAGCTTCTCGTGGTGGCTTGCGGCCCACAGCGCGATTTCTTCCATGCCACCGATCCAGTGCAGGATCTGGTAGGTCTCGAAGGAGTGCCGCAGCATCGCCGCGCGCTCGCCCGGCTCAAGCGGCGCCGGTTTCTCGAGTACTGAATCCGGCACCCGCAGCTTGCCCACATCGTGCAGCAGCGCGGCGATCTCGATCCGCGCGCAGGTCGCGTCGTCGAGACCCAGTCGGCGCGCCAGATATAGCGCGAGGCGCGCGACCCCGAGGGAATGCTCGGTCGTGAAGGGGCTCTTCGCGTCGATGATCTGCGCAAACATCAGCGCGAACTGCCGCAGGCCGGCGAGGTCGATGTCGGTGGCGAGGCCGCGTTTGGCCACGTCGTGCAGGTAGCGCCACAGATAGCGGCGTTCCAGGTACAGCCAGAAGGCTTCGCGCCGCGATGCGGCCATGAAGGCGTCGACCAGATCGGGGCAGAACAGGCCGCCGGCGTTAGCGGCGATCGTGCGGCGCCCCTCTTCCTTGCGCATCAGGTAATCCGGCGCGCCGTAGAAGGGCGCGGTCAGCGCATCGACACGGTCGACCAGGAAGATCAGGTTGGCATCGTGCGCCAGCTCCGGGTCGAGATCAGCCGGCATCGCCGACCAGTGCGTGTGGTGCCAGCGCACCACGGGCGCGAGCCGCGCAAGCGCCGGCACATCGGCCAGCAAGCGGGCGCCCAGCACGCAGTGGGCCTGCGAGCCGATCCAGTCGAACTCGCCCACCAGGTGCTGATGCACGCGGGTGGAAGAGACGCCGCAGTCGTGCAGCATGCCGGCGTGCAGCAAGCGCGCACAGCGGTCGTCGTCGTAACCCAGTTCGCGCCCGCATTCGGCGGCCATCACGGCGACCCGCTTGCCGTGCAGATCGTCGTCCACGCCGACCAGATCCACCGCGTCGGACAGCGCAAACACCATGTCGGCAAGCATGACTTCCATGTCCCCTCCCACTCGCTGCGATGAAGGCTATCGTGGTCCGGCGCGTGCTTTTCAGCACGCCGGCATTATCCTCCCGCGGTGCTGTGTCGGGCTAGCATTCGCGCGGGCGCCAAGCCGGTGTAATCTCGCTGCTGGCCTCACTCCCCCGCGCCACCCATGCCCCCTGACCGCCGTTCTCATGTACCGATTACCCTGCGTGTTGCGCGCACCCTGGCCACTGCGCTGGGCGAACGTGACGAAGGCACCCGTGCGCATTGCGAACGCGTCGTGGCGCTCGCTGACATGCTCGGCACCGCCTGCAAGCTGAGCCGCACTGAACTGCGCGTGCTGCATGTGGCGGCCTGCCTGCACGACATCGGCAAGCTGGGGGTGCCCGATGAGGTACTGCACAACCCGGGCCCGCTCGATGCCGCGGGCTGGGCGGTGATGCGCACGCATCCGGAGCGCGGTCAGCGGATTCTCTCGACGCTCGGGCTCGACCACGCGGATGCGGTGGGGCTCGCAATCCGCCATCACCACGAACAGTTCAACGGCGAGGGCTACCCGGACCGCATCGCAGGCGAGTCGATCCCGGTGGTGTCGCGCATCATCGCGATGGCCGACAGCTACGATGCGATTGCGACACGACGCGTGTATCGCGATGCGCGCCCGCATCACCACACGATGGAAACCCTGGAGGCCGAGCGCGGCCGCAAGCTTGACCCGTGGCTGTTCGACCGCTTCGCAGCACTGATCGAACACAGCCCGCTGCGGGCGATGTAGGGTGTTTTACGGAAAGTGCGCGTCGGCCGGATGCCGCGCGCGCCAGGCGGTGATCGCCCGTTCGAACTCGGCACGCGACTCGTTGTAGCGGTTCCACACACACTGATCGCCGCAGCCGCTTTCGCAGCACTCGCCGTCGTGCGGCGGTTCAGGCGGCTCGGGCATCGGATCGAAGGGGTCGTCGTCGTGCGTGCGCATGGAACAGAATCTAGAAATCGATGCCGAGCAATGTAACAGCCCTGCACTGCCATCCGCCCTTGCCCGAACCTGAGTACAACGCCGCCCTGCCCTCTCCGCCATGCCTACCCTGACCCACTTCGCCGACCCACTCCCCACCCCGACGCCCGACCGGCCACGGCCGGACCGCCTGATCCGCGGCAACCCGGCCCGCCTGACCTGGACGCTGCACGAAAGCGCCGACGGCCAGACCAGTGCCGGCATCTGGGCGTGCGAACCCGGCGCATGGCGGATCGCGTTCCCGGCCGGCAAGGAGGAGTATTTCCATGTGCTGGAGGGGCGGATCCGGATCGCGGATACCGCCGGTGCCGCACGCGAATTCGGGCCGGGCGATGCAGGCGTGATCCCGGCCGGCTTTGTAGGCAGCTTCGAGGTGCTCGAAGCAGTACGCAAACACTTCGTCGTGGTCGACCGCGACGCCCGCAAATAAGTCAGATTCCTCACCCCCCGGAGGCCCCGATGCGAATTGCCGTTTTCGATACCCACCCTTACGACGAGCGCGCGCTCAACGAAGCCAATGCGGCCGGCGAACATGAGCTGGAGTTCTTCGAGGAGCGCCTGCACAGCAAGACTGCCGACCTCGCGCAGGGTTTCGATGCCGTGTGCCCCTTCGTCAATTGCCGCCTTGGCGAGCGCGTGCTGACCAAGCTGGCGGGCTTTGGCGTCAAGCTGGTCACGCTGCGCGCCGCCGGCTACAACGGCATCGACATCGCCGCGGCTGAACGCCTGGGCATCAAGGTCACGCGCGTGCCGGCGTATTCGCCCGAAGCGGTGGCGGAACACAACTTCGCACTGCTGCTGACACTGATCCGCAAGACGCACCGCGCCTACAACCGGGTGCGCGAACAGAATTTCTCGCTCGACGGCCTCGAAGGCTTCAACCTGCACGGCAAGACCTACGCGGCGCTGGGCGCGGGCCGCATCGGCCAGTGCGCACTACGTATCGCCAAGGGCTTCGGCTGCAAGCTGCTGGCCTATGACCCGTACGAGAACCCCGCGGTGGCGGCCGACATCGGCTTCGAGTATGTGTCGCTGGCCCGGCTGCTGGCGGAAGCGGACGTGATCTCGCTGCATCTGCCGCTGAGCGAGCAAAGCCACCACATCATCGACGCAGCCGCGATCGCCCAGATGAAGCGCGGTGTGGTGATCGCCAACACCAGCCGCGGCGGCCTGATCGACACCCAGGCCCTGATCGACGGCCTGAAGACCGGGCAGATCGGCGGCGTCGGCCTCGATGTGTATGAACAGGAAGAAGGCGTGTTCTTCCACGACCTGTCCGACCAGCCGCTGCAGGACGACACGCTGGCCCGCCTGATGACCTTCCCCAATGTGCTGATCACATCGCACCAGGGTTTCCTGACGCGGGAAGCGCTCGCCGCGATTGCCAGCACCGCGCTCGGCAACGCCAGTGCCTTCGCGCGCGGCGAGGCGCTCGCGAACGAGGTGCGCAGCAGCTGAGCGATATCAGCGATAGCGCTGCATCAGGGCAGCGAACTCGCCGGCGGCCGCCAGTTCGCTCAGCGCCTGCTCAAGCGGTGCCAGCAGGCGTTGGTGCGGTGATGCGCGCGACAGCGTGAGGTAGGTGGGCTGGCCTACGATGCGATAGGGCGCCTTGTCGAAATGCAACTGCATTTCGCGCATCATCCAGTCCGCCTCGGCCTCGGGGATCACGACGGTATCGATGCGGCCGGCCCGCAACTTGCGCAGGGCCGCGGCGTAGTTGTCGGAGACATCCTTGCTGAGTTTTGCATCGTGGTCGAAGGTGGGCGAGTAGGACTTGCCCATCTCGACACCAATCTGCAGCTTGGCCAGATCCTCGTAGCGCTCGATCCGCGGGCCGTCGGGGCGCACGAGGAAGCGCTTGTCCACCGGAGGCAGGTTCGGCTGCAGGTAGTGCAGAAAAGTGGCGCGCTCGGGCGTCAGCAGCAGGCCGATCATCAGATCGGCCTCACCTTGCCGCATCATCGCGAGTGCCCGCGCCGGCGGCACTTCGACAAAACGCAAACGGCAACCGACGCGCTGCGCAAGGCGCTTGATCAGGTCGAAATAGATGCCGCGGGGCTCCGCGCCGGCAAAGATGCGAAAGGGCGGCGCCGCGTCGCCAACCACGGTGAGGGTTGGCACGTCATCGGCCGCCACGGCGCGCAAGGCGCCGAAGAGCAGCAGCAGTGCAAGCAGTAGCCTGCGCATCATTCCCAGATAACGGGCTGTTCCTCGGCCAGCGAGTATTGCATCAGCTCGATCAACGGCGCTGCTCGCTGCCACAGCGCAACCGGGCCATCCATGCCCCGCGGCGCTTCCTCGTCGTCGGCCTCGTCCATGGGTGCCGGCGTACGCGCCTTGTCCGCGGCCACCGCTTCACGCAGTGCAGCAATCGCGCCCGGCAACTGTGCAACGGTGACGATGCCTCGGGCGTCGTCCGGATCCTTGCCAATGACTTCCAGCAGAACGCGCGCAACCTTGCCGAACATGATGACGTCGCCCGCTGCGCGGGACTTGAATGTAACGATGGACATGCTGCCCTCCTGTTGCGCTGTTTGTTGCGGTGCAGGCAGGGCGGCCGCAGCCGGGTAAAATCGCGCATCCCCCCGCTCTGGCCGCCAACATGAAACGACTTGACCAACTGCTTGAACGAAATCAGGAATGGGCCCGCGAGATGGTCGCGGAGGACGCTGAATACTTCTCGCGTCTGGTCGCCCAGCAAAACCCCGAATACCTGTGGATCGGCTGTTCCGACAGCCGCGTGCCCGCCAACCAGATCGTAGACCTCGCGCCGGGTGAAGTGTTTGTTCACCGTAACGTCGCCAATCTGGTGGTGCACACCGATCTGAACTGCCTGTCAGTGCTGCAGTATGCCGTCGACGTGCTGCGTGTGAAGCACATTTTGGTCGTCGGTCACTATGGCTGCGGCGGCATCAAGGCTTCACTGAACGATCTGCGCCTTGGGCTGGTGGATAACTGGCTGCGCCATGTGCAGGACGTGCGCGACAAACATCGCGACCAACTCGCCACGATCGACGACGA
Organism: Niveibacterium sp. COAC-50; assembly: GCF_013184235.1. NCBI lineage: Bacteria > Pseudomonadati > Pseudomonadota > Betaproteobacteria > Rhodocyclales > Rhodocyclaceae > Niveibacterium > Niveibacterium sp. COAC-50. Next base: position 756,797 of record NZ_JABCJM010000002.1, on the reverse strand, counting down.
CAAAGCCAAGGTCGACCGGCTGTGCGAGCTGAACGTCGTCGAGCAAGTCGTCAACATTGCGCAGACGACGGTCATGAAGGATGCGTGGCAACGCGGCCAGCCGGTCACGGTGCACGGCTGGTGCTATGGCCTGCAGGATGGTCTGGTGCGCGATCTGGACATGAGCATCGGACGCGAACGCGACCTGCGCGACGCCTACCTCGCGGCGGTCGGCAGCGCATAAAAAGAAGCCGAGCCCGCCTCGTGGGCGGCGGCTCGGCCAAGGGCACGCTTCAGAAGGGGTGGGCGCGCCGCGTCACCCCCGGCAGTTCGCATCGCGACGCGCCTTCGCCTGCGCCACCGCGACAGGTTTCTCCGCACTCAGGCGCGCTTGCGCAGCGGGGCTGCGATGCCCGACCACCACGATGCGCGGCACCGGCGCATCGGCTTGAAGGGGCAAGGTGATCGGCGCTTTGGCCGGGCGCGGGCGTTGCTCCGCGGCATGCGCGGCGCCAGCCGCCAGCAGGGCGGCCAGCAGCAAGACTGTGGATTTCATGGCTTCCTCGTTTCTGCCCGTACCGCCGGACGGGCTTCGGCCGCGCGGCGGGAGGACTCGGGGTAGAGCGGTACCGCGCAGGTCGGCATCTGAACCCGGCCACATGTCGGCACCATGTCGGTGACCGTGCGCCGTGTATCGTTCTGTGTCGCGCTCGCCGAGCGACAACTGGTGTTACCGCGTGGCTGTCGGAGCACCGCGCTTGGCGGTATAAACGCAGCATGGAACAGATTCCCCACATCCTGATCGTCGACGACGATCGCGAGATCCGTGCCCTGCTCGCCGCCTATCTGGGCCGCAACGGTTGCCGTGTGAGCCTCGCTGGCGAAGGCCGCCAGATGCGCGAAGTGATGGAAGCCTCACGCATCGACCTTGTCGTGCTTGACCTGATGATGCCCGGCGAGGACGGCCTCTCACTCTGTCGCACGCTGCGCGGCACCGGCGATCGCACGCCCGTGATCATGCTGACCGCGCGTGGCGAGCCGGTGGACCGCATCCTGGGCCTGGAAATGGGCGCGGACGACTATCTGCCCAAGCCCTTCGAGCCACGCGAACTGCTCGCGCGCATCCGCAGTGTGCTGCGCCGCGCGCAGGCCCTGCCGACCAACCTGAGCACCCCGGGGGCGCGCAACTTCCGCTTCGAGGGCTGGCACCTGGCGGTCGAGACGCGCCAGCTGACGTCCCCCGATGGTGTGCTGGTGCCGCTCTCCGGCGCCGAGTTCCGCCTGCTCAACGCCTTCCTGACCCACCCCGGCCGCGTACTCAATCGCGACCAGTTGATGGATCTGACCAAGGGACGCGACGCCGACCCCTTCGACCGTTCGATCGACCTTCAGGTCAGTCGGCTGCGTACGCGGCTTGGCGAAGATGCCCGCAGCCCGCGACTGATCAAGACGGTGCGCAGCGAGGGCTATGTCTTCGCAGTGCCGGTCGAAACCGAGGCCGCCTGATGCAGCTGCGCCTGATTCCGAAGTCACTTGCGGTCCGCATCTTCTTCCTGATGGCGGGTGGCATCGTGGCGGCGACCTTCCTGTCGCGCTGGGTGATCGAGAAGCTCTACATCAACGAACTGGAGCAGCTCGGCCGCACCTCGGCGATCGAACGCATCAGCGATGTCGTGCGGGTGCTCGATGCAATACCGCGCGAAGCGCGCCCACAGGCGGCCGCCGGCATTTCCTTCGAGCGCCTGGCGGTCAGCTTTCCGGCACAGATCGGCAACGGCGCCGAGGTCGAGCCGGCGTTGAGCGAGAAACTCGCGCGCGGGATTCGCCGCGCGCCGGGCAAGGTCAGCCTCGAGGCGCTGCCGCCGCCGCCCTGCACGCCCGACGTGATGCCGGACTGCAAGGATCTCGCCAAACGTTTCGCGGCCGAACTGGCGCTCGCGGACGGGCAACCGGTGCGGGTCGAATACACGACGCGCTGGATCAAGATCGGCGACGCGGACTGGGTACCCTGGGTGATCGGCATCGCGATGCTGGTGGTGCTTGCGTGGCTGTCGGTACGCATCGCCACCCGGCCGCTGCGTGCCCTGGCCGAGCACGCCACCGGGCTCGGGCGCGACCTGCGGCGCAAGCCGCTGGACGAGAACGGCCCCACCGAAGTGCGCGACGCCGCACATGCCTTCAACACGATGCAGGCGCAGATCCGCCGCCAGATCGATGAGCGCACGCAGATGCTGGCCGCGATCGCACACGACCTGAAGACACCGCTCACGCGCATGCGCTTGCGGCTGGAGTTGATCGACGAGGACGCGCTGCGCAACAAGTTCAGCGAGGATCTGGGCGCCATGCAGTCGCTAATCGACGAAGGCCTCGACTTCGCCCGCAGTGTGGATGCACAGGAACAGGCACAACGGATCGACCTTTCGGCCCTGCTCGACAGCTTGTGCGAAGACGCCCGCGACACCGGGCAAGGGGTGGCATTCAAGGGCGAGGCCGGCATCATCATCCCCGCACGGGCCAACGCCCTGCGGCGGGTATTCCTGAACCTGATGGACAACGCCGTGAAGTACGGCGGTGACGCCGAGGTCAGCGTCAGCCGCCAGGGCGGCGAGATCGCGGTGCGGGTGCGCGATCACGGCCCCGGCATTCCGCCCGACCAGCTGGAAAACGTGCTGAAACCTTACTTCCGGCTCGAAGGCTCGCGCTCACGCGAAACCGGCGGCACCGGTCTCGGACTCGCGATCGCCGCCAACCTCGTCAACGCCCAGGGCGGGCGCCTGAAGCTGCGCAACCATCCGGATGGCGGACTGGAAGCGGAAGTAAAGATCGCGGCAGGCTGAACGAAGCCCCCTCAGCGGGGCAGCGCCGGCAGCGCGGTCAAGCGTTGATCGAATACCACGCCATATTTGGCGTTCAGGTCGAGCCGCACGCGCAGCGGGAAGCCGTCGCTCTCGCGCAGCCACAGTTCGATCATTGCATCGTCGCGGTTGTAGGCTTTGCGCGTCAGCTTGACGGCGGGAATCGTGGCTCCGCCGAGCTTCACAACGTCCTTGCCGGGCACGAAGCTCATCAGGCGCGTCGAAATCCCGTCGGTCGCCGCAATCGTGGTCTCGGCCTTCGGCAGCGGCTGCTTGTAGAACAGGTAGGGCAGCGCCGCGACATCCGCGGTACGGTACTTGATCGCCTCACGCTTGGTGATCTTGCCGCCCTTGTAGTACGCCGCGATCTTCTGGCCGTAATCGAGCGTCACCAGACGTGGCTGACCGTTGCCGCGGGTCTCGGAGAAACGGCGCGACGTCAGGTAAGCGCCGCCGCCGGCCGTGCCTTCGCTGGTACGAACCAGGGTGTCACCGGGCAGCACCGCCGAGATCGCCATGGCGGCCTTACCGCTGGAGGTGATGCGATAGGTGGTCGGGGTCAACGCAACGGTATCGGTCACGCCGCCCACCGGGATAGCGCCGCCGAACATGCCGATCATCTTCTCTGCGTAGCGCGCCATGTCCGGATGATCCTTGGCGCGTTTTGCATCCACCGCGGCGCTGATGTCGTAGTGGGCGGAGAAATTGACCGTCTGTGCCTGGCCGGAAACGGCCGCAGCCGCGGCCATGGCGCCACAGATCAAGTATTTGAGCTTCATATCGGTTCGGGGACAAACGACTTGTCCCAGTGAATTGGAGTAGGTGAGTGCGCGTTAGATCGCGGGTGGTGGCGGTGGCGGTGGCGGCGCGCCGTCGCCCGCAGCCGGTGCCGGCGTCTGCGCGGGCACATTGCCCGCCGGTGGTGGTGGCGGCGGTGCGGCGCCTTTCGGCGCGCCACCGCCCTGCTCTTCGAGTGGCGGCAAATCCGGCTTGCCCGCACCGGCCTTCGCTGCGCGCTTGGCTTCGTATTCCTGGCGCTTCTTCTCGTAGTGCTGTCTGTCGATCTCTGCTTGCTTGGCCCGCTTGGCAGCCGCCTCGGCATCCTTGGTGCGTTTCTCCGCGAGCGCCGCATCCTTCGCGGCCCTTCCGGCGAGCTCCGTTTGCGCACGCACCGGGGCATCCGCCAAGCGCTGATTGTGTTCGGCCTGGCGTTTGGCGATATCGGCGCGGCGCTTCACATCGTCCGCCCGGTTCTGTTCAGCTTCCTGCACCTGCTTTCGATCGCGCTCAGGCCGCCCGGCTTCGCGCTCCGCTTCGCGTGCGGCAACTTCTCGCGCCTTGACCGCACGCTCGAGCCGGCTCGCGGCGATTTCCTTTTCGCGGACAGCCTTGCGGCGTTCGACCAAGGCTTCATGCAGCTGATCTCGGCAGCGATTGACGAGGATCTTCTTTGCGCACTCGGCCTCGCCGCTAAGGCGATCACGCTCGATGGTCGCGAACTCGCCCGCGGCCTCGGCGCGCAATTTTTCGGCCTGCTGGCGATCGGCCTTGTCGCGTGCCGAGCCCTCGTCTTCGGCCAAGGCCGGCGTGGCAAACAGGCATAGGGCGAGCAGAAGGGGCGTGACGGAACGCGACATGCGAAGAGACGGAATCGGGGAGGCAGAACGATAGCCGATTTTGCAGCGCAGCGCGCCGTTACAATTGTGGGTTTTCGCTGCCCGGCCTTCCCATGATCCTCTTCCGCAACCTCGTCATCGCCCGCGGTGCCAAGCGCCTGATCGACGGCGCCAGCCTGCAGATCCACCCCGGCTGGCGAATCGGCCTGGTCGGCGCCAACGGTAGCGGCAAATCGACGCTGTTTGCGGCCCTGCGCGGGCTGCTGCATGCCGAGTCGGGCGACCTCGAGATGCCGGCAACTTGGACCATCGCGCATGTGGCGCAGGAAACCCCGGCGCTGGACCAGCCGGCGATCGAGTACGCGCTCGACGGCGACGCCGAGCTGCGCCGGCTTGAGGCCGAACTGAAGGTGGCCGAGGAGAAGCACGACGGCCACCGCATCGGTGAGATCCACGCCCGGCTGCTCGAGATCGACGCCTATGGCGCCCGCGCCCGCGCGGCCGCGCTGCTCGATGGCCTCGGCTTCCTGCCGAACGAGATCGAACGCCCGGTGGCGAGCTTTTCGGGTGGCTGGCGGATGCGCCTGAACCTCGCGCAAGCGCTGATGTGCCGCTCCGACCTGCTGCTGCTCGACGAGCCGACCAACCACCTCGACCTGGATGCCGTGGTGTGGCTGGAAAAATGGCTGGCCGGTTATCGCGGCACGCTGGTGCTGATCTCGCACGACCGCGACTTCCTCGACGGCACGGTGGACCATGTGCTGTATCTGGCCGACCAGCGACTGACGCTCTACACCGGCAACTACAGCGACTTCGAGGGCCAGAAGGCGGCGCAGCTAGCGCAGCAGCAATCGATGTTCGAGCGCCAGCAACGCGAAGTGGCGCATCTGGAAAGCTACATCAACCGCTTCCGTGCAAAGGCCACCAAGGCCCGCCAGGCGCAAAGCCGGATCAAGGCGCTCGATCGGATGGAGCGCATTGCCGCCGCGCATGTCGACACACCCTTCGATTTCACGATCCCGGCACCCGAGCGGGCGCCGGACCCGATGCTGGTACTTGAGGACATCGCCGCCGGTTACGGCGACAAGCGCGTGCTGGAACATGTGAAGCTCACGCTGCGGCCCGGCATGCGCATTGGCCTGCTGGGGCCGAACGGCGCCGGCAAATCCACCCTGATCCGGCTGCTCGCCGGCGACACTTCGCCGCTTGGCGGCACCCGCACCGAAGCGCGGGGGCTCGCGGTCGGCTACTTCGCGCAGCACCAGCTCGAACAGCTGCGCGAGGACGAATCGCCGCTCGCCCACTTCATCCGCCGCGAGCCGCAAACACGCGAGCAGGACTTGCGCAATTACCTTGGCGGTTTCGACTTCCGCGGCACGATGGCCGACACGCCGATCGGGCCCTTCTCGGGTGGCGAGAAGGCGCGACTCGCACTGGCGCTGCTGGTGCGCGGCCAGCCCAACCTGATGCTGCTGGACGAGCCGACCAACCACCTCGACCTAGAAATGCGCCACGCGTTGACCAAGGCGCTTGCCGAATACGAGGGCAGCATGGTGCTGGTGTCGCACGACCGCGCGCTGCTGCGCACGGTGTGCGACGCCTTCCTGCTGGTCGCCGATGGCAAGGTCGAGCCCTTCGACGGTGATCTCGACGACTACCTCGCCTGGCTTGAGGCGCGCCGCGCCCGCACCGCCGCGGCCAACGCCTGCCAGGTCGCCGCGCAGGACAAGGCCGAACGCCTGCAGGCACGCGCCGACGAGAAGGCGGAGCGGCAAGCCAAGATCGCCCGCCGCCGCCCGTTGGTGAAGGAGCTCGAGCAACTCGAACGCAAGATGGAAGGCTGGAACGGCGAAAAGAAGCTGCTCGACGCCCGCCTCGCCGACCCTGCGCTCTACAACGGCAGCACCGACAACGCGCAGATCCAGACCCTGCTCAAACGCCAGGGCGAACTGACAACGCTGATCGACGACGGCGAACTACGCTGGCTGGAAATCCACACCGAGCTGGAAGAGATCGGCGAAGTCTGAACCAGGGCGGATTGGCAAGAACATATCAACGAGAAAGGCCGCACTGGAAAACCACGCGGCCTTTCACTCGTCCGAATTCGCATTGCATCTCGTCCCCCTCCGGGGACGTCATTCGATTACAGCGGCCATCAGCGTGCGCCTCTTGTGATCCACTGCACCGGTGAAGGAATTCAGAACCGTAGCCGCAAAGTAGGTCGCCAGTACCTTCCCTGACCGATCCAAAGCCAGATTTCCGCTTCCAAGCATGTCAACGTAGCCCGTCGCAAAATGCTTATCCGCACTCCACCCCTGTCCCGGCGTATAGATCTTTAGCGCCAGCCGATCATGGGGCTTGGGAAAGGCAATCGCGATGTGGCCCGCGGGTCCAGTACGTATCACAGGGTCCCGCCGATCAAGGCGTAAAGGCGAGATTGTTTCCCCATTATCGTCCTTCAAGGTCTGCGGAACGGACCAAACCAATGCATTCGAACCACTGGTCGCGCGTTCCGGATCCGGAACGGAGGTGTGACTGTGCATAAGCACGCGCTGCCACCGCTCGCTAACCCATAGCACTTCGAGATTACCCACCGAGTCGATGCTCACCCATACTGGGCCTGTTACGGTCGACGTAGCGTCGTTCACAACTTGATCGTATGACAATTGGCGATGATTGCGCTGATCAAGAACGGACACATGAAGGGGACAGAATTCAATAGCGCTTTTACCGTCATACTCAGCCCAAATCGCGACCGTCAGCGCACCGTTGTGAAAAACACGGTTTTTGCCACAGGACACAGCGTTGCTCGGCAGCCGCGCCATTTTGCCCGTATCGCTGATGCTATTTAGATACGGCGCGAGAAACTTGACGTTTATCGAGTTATCAGCGACGTCTTTCCAGACAATTGGCAACGCGTCAGCTCGATCTTCCCAAGCGCTTTCTGAAAATGCTGGCGCATCAACGTTCCCGGACGATGAAAGAATACTCTGAGCCGGCGATGCGATTCCCTCCGGGGAGATGACCTGAAGGTAGGTATCCCGATCGCGGATCGCTGCGGGCGCCCATCTCACAAACTGGGTTCCATCCGATGCAATCCACGCCCCACTATTTTCGTCGGGAATTTCGAGTTCGCTGGACGCCAGAAGCTGCGCGCCAACTCCCGGTCCGATCTGCTGCGCCTTGGCCGTTACAGTGGACCGCCAGTAGGAGGTTAGACGCATATCCTGCTTGAACATTGAAACCCAGCCAGACTCATTTGCAACGAGCCTCGGCATCCACATTGTCACGTCGAGTTGCTCGGCCGGAAACCAACTGCCCGACGGACCACGCGAAACAAAGACCTCGCGGTGGGGAAATGGATCTCTTGGATACTCCGAGCCAGTCATGGCACTCCAGCGAACGAGTGCTCTACCGTCTGCAGCAAGTACGGTGTCAACCGGGCCGAAATCAGGTAACCGATCAATCCAGTCGGTGGTGCCGATATCCGAGGATGAGAGGGAGACTAACTCGGTCGTCCCTGGAATACGCCAGCTCACGGCCGGGGCCCCTACCGAAAGCGCCCGCGCCGAAAAGAAAACTGTCAGTGTGGCCGCGTCGCTGATCGTCCGACCAGCAGGATTGGTGACTACGGCACGATACAAAGTGCCGTCGGCATCCCCAGAGGCTACGACGCTGAGTGTGGCAGCCGTGGCGCCTTGAATGTCGACAAACGCGGCGTTCTTGCCGCTCGCCTTTTGCCATTGGTAAGCGAGCTCTCCTCCCGACGCTTCAACTCGGAATTGGACCGTACTTCCGGTGCCATCGCCCATCGCCTGAGGCTGGCTGGTGATTGCTGGGGGTAAGACAACGGGCGTAGACGCACCTTCGCCCCCTCCGCAGGCAGCCAACGCCAAAAGTGCCGCTATCGCCAAAATCCGGCACGTGCCGACGTGACAGAACATCCACATCTCCTTCGTTATCTCTTTGCTCGCTGGGAACGCAGCAGCGTTGAACCGGATGATCGATCCAATACTTGGGCTGTGCATCAACTTGCTGTCATTGCAACGTGTATTCCGCCCGGTCTTTGCACGAAACGTAAACTTCGCGGGGGAACTTACATTGGCAAACCGCTGCGACAAATGAGCGATGGGCAGCCCAAACCCGTAAAAGAGGGAGACTTGGCTAATGGAACCTCAAACCCGGCGCAGCCTCTCACTGAATTGAATGCCAGGCCTCGCGGCGGTTCGCGAACGAAGAGGGGATTCGCCCAGCCGGAAGTGTGGCGCCCTCTCGCCGTCGCCCGCTGGTGAAGAAGCTTTGACGGCGAAAGGAAACTGCTCGACGCCCGCCTAGCCGACCCCGCGCTCTAAAACGGCAGCACCGACAACGCGCAGATCCAGACCCTGCTCAAACGCCAGGGCGAACTGACAACGCTGATCGACGACGGCGAACTACGCTGGCTGGAAATCCACACCGAGCTGGAAGAGATCGGCGAGGTGTAGGCGGCAGGCTTGCGGCAGTCGCCGGGCGCTTTGTCAGCGGCCAGCCAGGCAGCCCTGCAGATCCGGCAGCGGCGTGCGTTCGGCGCTCGCGACGCCCTCGTAGTTGATGCCGTTACGACGCACAATCACCGACTTCGCGTCGGGCTTGAGCGGAAACCAGTATTCGGTGCGGCCGCCGACCACCGGCACCACCTTCACACTGGCACCGTCCATCAACGCGAGCACGGTCGGGTGGTTGAAGTTCAACGCCTCGCCAACCGGTTTGAGGCGTTCATCGCGCATCTGGCGAACCAAGGGCTGAAGCCGGTTGTTGATGCAGTTCTGTTGCGCTTCGTTGGCCGAATCCGGGCCGTAGAGCGACATCGTGATGCCGCCGTTCTGCCACACCGTATTGGGTGTGGCGGATTGTGCGATCGGGCTGGTGAGCGCTGCGGTCAGCGCGAGCAAGGTCAATCTGGCTGCATGCATGTGTGCGATTCCGTTCATCGGGCGGGCCACGCATACGCCTGCGCGCCGCCTGAGGCGGAGTCTACCCGATGCCCACGTCATCGGCGGTGCCGGGCCCGTGCAGGCGGTTCAGTCGGGCGGCTGCCGGCAAGTTGCGATGGCTCCCGTTACGGGCACGAATCCGGGCGATAATGGCGCCCGCAGCAACGATCGCTCAGAGGCCGTTCGCTGATCGTCGGGCCCCGCGCCGCGCCGGTCACCGGCCCTCCTCAGTTCGGTTCCCGCTCGGACACCGATTGCCCTCTGGCGCGGCCTACCCGGCCCGCCGATGCGCCATCCCGCACCACCCGCCCTGCACACCCACCGGTGTGCCCGGGCTTTGCCGCGTCAACGCGAAGGATCTGCCATGCCCCACGCCAATACCCGAACCCGCATCCGTGGAATGAACCGCCGCCAACGCAAGAAGATCCGCGTCGGCGAATTCCAGGAGTTCGTCTTCGCGTTCCGGCTGGCGACGCATGCGCCGCTGTCCGCCAGCGAGTTCGCCCATTTCTCCGAGGCCTTCGGCCGCTTTGTCGGTGACACCGGCCCGATCGTCGGCGGTATGGCGCGCCTTGAGGAAGATGGCGCGATCTTCGGCAGCGTCGCCTCTCGCGACCGCGGCTCGCCGAGCGAAGCCAACCGCGCAGCGGTGGAGGGTTGGTTCAGCGCGCGCGCTGAAGTGGCCACCATCGAAGTCGGCCCGATGTTCGACGCCTGGCGCTGAGCCACGCATGGGCGCCACCGCTGGTTGCGTGGCGCCCCTTAGGGCTTTTCAGGGCGCCAGCTTGTAGACCTGCGCGCTCCTGGCTGGAAGTTTGAAGGACACCACCCCGGTCGCATCCGAGATCAGTGACGCGGCGCTACCCGGATAACGGTTGTTCCAAGTGGCGTTGCCGCCCGGCGTGGTCAGACTGAGCTCGGCTGCCGCGTCACCGTAGTTGATGACGACAAGCAGTTTCTCGCCGCCGAGCACCCGTGTGAATGCAAGTACGGACGCACTCCCGCTCGCGATTGGCGTGATGTCGCCACGCCGCAGCGCAGCTTCCCCGTTGCGCAAGGCGATCAGCTGCTTGTAGGTCGCGTAGATCGAACCGCCCGTGGCGTGCTGCGACGCGACGTTGTACGCGGCCGAATTGTCGGCAAGGCTGCGGAAGGGGCTGCCGGTGGTGAAGCCGGCGGTCTTCGCATCCGCGGTCCAACTCATCGGCGGACGCAGCTGGTGGTCATGGTTGATTGCGCTTCCGGACTCTTTGGTCGCTAGGCTGATGCCGATCTCGTCGCCGTAGTAGATGAAGGGCGTACCTGGCAAGGTCAGGAGCGATGCGATCGCGAGCTTGTATTTCGCTTCGTCTCCGCCGAATTGGTTGAACAAGCGGTCGCCGGCAAAGGTGTCGTGATTCGTCAGGATCGTGGACATCTGCGGCAGTGCCGGGCTCGCCAGGTAGGCGCCGAGTTTGCTGTCGACGACGCCGTCGCGTGCGCTGGCCACCAGGGCCGAATGCAGGCCGAAGAAGAACGCCGATCCACAACCGTTTTGCGCCGCATATTCCGGTGCCGGCACGTCTTCGCAAACCATGAAACGGTTCGGGTACTTGTCGAGTTCGTCGTGAAGACGCTTGAGCAGCGCGAAGGTCTCGGGCTGGTTCTCGGTCAGGTAATCGTTTTCGATGAAGTTCTGCACCGCATCCATGCGGAAACCATCGACGCCGAGGTTCAGCCATTTGCGCATCGAGGCAATGTGATAGCTCACCACCGCCTCGTTCGTCAGATCGAAGTCCGGCATCGCCACGTCGAAGGGCGCGTAGTAGTACGCGTTGTTGAGCCGGCGCCAGGGGCTGGGCACCCACCACGACCAGCCGGGATCTTCGCGGCGCCACATGTACCAGTCGCGCTTGTTCTCAAGGCCATAGGTCGAATCGTGGAACAGCGGGTTACTCGATGAACTGTGATTCATCACATAGTCGAGCAGTACGCCGATGCCGCGCGCATGGGCGGCATCAATCAGGCGCTTGAGTGCTGCTTCGCCGCCGAATTCCGTTTCAATCTTGCGGTAGTCGGCAACGCCGTAGCCATGGTCGTGATCGCCGGACGCAAACACCGGCATCAGCCAGATGCCCTTCACGCCGAGTTCGGCGAGGTAGTCCAGACGTGAGATCAGGCCGTCGATGTCGCCCTGGCCATCGCCATCGCTGTCCTGATAGCCGCGCACGTAGATCTCGACAAACACGGCATCGCGATACCACCCGTCTGGCAGCGCACTCGGGCTCGCCGCCACCGCGACCGGCGATAAGTCCAGCTGGCCGCTTTGCGGCTCAACTTTGCTGGCATCGCTACCACCGCCGCAAGCGGCCATAAGGGCACTCGCGAGCAGAGCCAGAATCAGGGAACGACGACACGATCTCATGACGCACTCCATCAACGGGGGACGTCAGTATAGGTGGCGCTGGATTATGACGATCGGCTTTGTGCAGCTTTCCGTGAAGGAGGCCTTCATTTCCGCTTAAGCCTCGCTAATCAAGGCTTAAGCCGGCGGTTTGCAGAATGCGGTCGTGCACTCGATGACGAGTCGCCGAACCAAGCCAACAACCGGAGAATGACCATGAAGAAGCTGATCCTTGCAGTGTCCGCCCTGACCTTCGCTGCCGGCGTGTTTGCTGCCGATGCGGCGCCCGCCGCGAAGACCGCGCCGACTGCAACACCGATGGTGAAGACCGCCGAACCGGCGAAGACGACGAAGACCGAAGCAGCCGCGCCGGCCAAGCAAAGTGAAGCCACCGCCGCGACCACCCCGGCCAAGACGACCGCGCCGACGAAGAAGGCCAAGACGCACAAGGTGAAGGCCACCAAGGCACCTGCAACGCCGGCCAGCACCGACACGCAGAAAAAGTAACTACCTGAACAAGCTGCCAGGACGAGCCGGACTCGATAGCGAGTCCGGCTCGTTTCTATTTGTAGCGATAGCACTGATCAATCGCCACAACAGCAAGATGCAATTCGACCGGGCCTCGGGCGGCACGCGACACTGTCGCCTAGACCAAACCGTCCAGAGCCGTTGCATGACCCAGCTGATTCTTGCCATATCGGGCAGCCGCCAAGCGAACTTGCCGCCCGCGACGCTGCGCCGCATGGTCGGCCCCGGGCTGATGGTCGCGGTTGGCTACATGGATCCGGGCAATTGGGCGACCGACATCGCCGGCGGTGCGGGCTTCGGCTATCGGCTACTCGCCGTCGTGGTATTCGCCAGCGTGCTCGCGATGGGCTTTCAGGTGCTCGTGGCGCGGCTTGCGCTGGCCACCGGTGAAGACCTTGCAAGCCTCACACGCCGCCATTTGCCCACGCCACTCGCCAAAGTGGCCTGGCTTGCCGGAGAAGCCGCGATTCTCGCAACCGCGCTGGCGGAACTGGTGGGTGGCGGCATTGCGCTCAAGCTGTTGCTGGGCTTGCCCTTGCCGCTGGGGGTGGTGCTCACCGCGATCGGCACGATCAGCGTGCTGGCGGTGTCACGCCTGCGCAGTGGCGCACATGAGCAGCTCGTCAGCGCGCTGGTGGCCGTGGTCGCGCTGGCCTTCCTGCTGCTGCTGGTGAAGATCGGGCCGGACTGGGGCGCGGCGGCGCAGGGTGTGGCGCAGACCGGTACTGCATTGGCCGACCCCAAAGGTCTGATGATCGCGCTCGGCATCGTCGGGGCGACGCTGATGCCGCACAACCTCTACCTCCACGGCAGCGAGATCGCGCACCGTGCGCAGGGCCTCGACGACACAGCGCAAATCGACGCACTGCGCGTGACGCGCAACGACACGCTGGTTTCGCTGACGCTGGCCATGGCGATCAATGGGGCCATCATGATCGTGGCCGCCGCGTCCTTCGCCGGCGGTGCCAACGTCAGCAGCCTCGATGGGGCCTACAGCGCGATGCGCGACCAGCTCGGCCCGCTCGCTGCGATCGCCTTCGGCGTGGCGCTCTACGCGGCGGGGCAGAGTTCGGCGATCACCGGTGTGATGGCCGGCAGCGCGCTGACGCGCGGCTTCCGCGGCGACGCCGGCTCTGAGCGCCATCGCGGCATCATGACGCGCCTGGCAGCCGTGAGCATCGCACTCGCCTTCATGGCCTGGCGCGGCGTGGGCGACCCCGACGGCCTCCTGGTGCTGAGCCAGGTCGTACTCGGGCTTACTCTGCCCTTCGCGCTGGTGCCGCTCACCTGGCTGGCGTGCCGCGGCACGCTGATGGGGCGCTTGGCGCTCAGCGGCTTCGCGAAGGCAGCCCTGATCGCGGCGACCACGCTGATCGTGCTGCTCGACCTCTACCTCGTTGCCGCCTGCTTCTGAGCTGGGTCAGCAAAGCCACAGCGGGGCGCTATGCATCGCCGTGGCGGGGCGGGAAGATGGGCGCCTCGTGAGCCGAGACCCCACCGATGCCCCGTCTCTTCGCTGCCCTTCTGCTGCTTGCCTTGTCGGCGTGCGCCAGCACACCGGACTACCCGCCGCCTGCTGAGCCCTCGCGCAAACATGCCCTACCCGAAACAACGGGGCCGCACCGCTTCCTGCACGCGGCCGGCACGCAATGGGTGGATGAAGCAGGCGGCCCGGTGCGGCTGCGCGGCATGGCCTTCGGCAACGAGGTGTACTCGAAGAACCCGCTTCCGACGACCCACCACGGCGAGGCCGACTACGCGCGGCTGCGCGACATGGGCATGAACCTGGTGCGCTTCTACCTCTACTACGGCACGCTGGAAGACGACACCGCGCCGTTCCGATACAAGCAAAGCGGCTGGGACTGGCTGGATCGCAACGTCGCCTGGGCGCGCGCGCACGGCATCTACCTGATCCTGAATCTCCACGTCCCGCAGGGCGGCTTCCAGTCGCTCGGCGAAGGCGGCGCGCTGTGGTCGCAGCCGGCCAACCAGGACCGCTTCGTTGCGCTGTGGCGGGCGATCGCCGCGCGCTATGCCGACGAACCGGTCATCGCCGGCTATGACTTGCTCAACGAACCCGTCGTGCCGCGCGGCAAGCAGCAATGGCAGCAACTCGCGCAGCGCACCGCCAACGCGATCCGCGAAGTCGATCGCCGCCACAGCGTGATCGTCGAGCGCGTGAATGCCGTCGCCAGCAAGTGGGACAACGATGCCGAGATGAACTTCGTCACCATCAGCGACCCCAACGTCGTCTACACCTTCCACTTCTACGAACCCTTCGCCTTCACCCACACCCATGCGCCCTGGGCCGGCATGGCCCGTGTGGAGGGCGGGCAGTGGGGGCCGCAACGACACTCGGAGATCACCACCGGCTTCAAGCGCTACCTCGACTGGGGCGCGCGCCAGGGTGTGCCGCTCTATCTCGGCGAGTTCGGGCTGATCCGTGCTGCCTTTGAAGCCAATCGCAACGGCCTGGCCTGGGCGGCGGACATGATCGACCTCGCCGAGGCCGCGAACCTGCCCTGGACCTGGCACAGCTACCACGAGGACCACTTTGCGCTGTACTACGGCTATGGCACGCCGATCAATCCGGATAAGGCCAACCAGGCCCTGATCGATTTGTTGCGCGACAAGCTGGCCCGCTGAGCGGGATGCATGGGCGAGCGATCCGGTGCAAGATGCCGGCGTTCCGCCAACGATCGGAGTTCCGCATGCCCGCTGCCCTTCGCAAGTCGCTGCTTGTCCTGATCCTTGGATGCTTCGCGGGCGCCGCGCTCGCCGACGCACCCTGCGCCCCGCGCAAGCTGGGCTTCGACCAGCCCGGCTGGGCACACCGGCCGCTGTCGAAGACCAAACGCGACACCAAGTACAGCGTGGCGGACGACGGCGGCACCAAGGTGCTGCATGCCGATGCCGATGGTTCGGCCTCGTACTTCGTCAACGCCTTCGCGCGCCCGGTCGCCGCGCCACCGCTGCTGCGATGGCGCTGGAAGACAGACGCCGCGGTACCCGGCGCCGACAACCGTGACAAGAAGAAGGAAGACGCCCCGCTGCGTGTGATCGTGGCGTTCGACGGCGACGTCAGCACACTGCCCGAGGAGGAGCAGAAGCGCTTCAAGCGTGCCAAAACCCTGCTTGGCAAGAGCGTGCCCTACGCGGTGCTGATGTACACCTGGAGCGACAAGATCGCGAATGACACGGTGGTGCCCTCGGCACACAGCAGCCAGGTCAAGATGATCGCGATCGCACCGGGCACGCTGGGCCAATGGCAAACCCTGTCGCGCGATGTGGCGGCCGACTACCGCCGCGCCTGGGGCAGCGAACCGGGCCCGGTGCTCGGCGTGGCCGTGATGAGCGACACCGACAACACCGGCGCCAAGGCGGCCGGCGACTACGCGGACCTCGCCTTCGAATGCGGCCGCTGACCGGACTGCGCGCCGCCCTGCTCGCCATCGCGCTGGCGCTGGGTGGCTGCGCCAGCCTGCCGACCGACATCGCGCGCAACGAATCCCATGCAGCGACCGACACCGCCACGACGCGGCTGGGCCGAGCGTCGGCAACGCTGACCGGCGCCCACGCCGGCAGCAATGCCTTCCGCCCCTTGCCAGACGGCGTCGACGCGCTGCTCGCACGGCTCGCGCTTGCCAAGGCGGCGGAGCGCACGCTCGACCTGCAGTACTACATCTGGCGTGACGATCTGACCGGCCGCCATCTCGCCCATGCGCTGATCGACGCCGCGGACCGTGGCGTGAGGGTGCGGGTGTTGCTCGACGATGTAGGCACCGGCGCCGACGACGACGTGCTGCTGGCGCTCGACACCCATCCCAACATCGAGATCCGGCTCTTCAACCCGGTCGCCAACCGCAGTTTCCGCATGTTGGGCATGGCGTCGGACTTTTCGCGCACGAACCGGCGCATGCACAACAAGGCCTTCATCGCCGACAACCAGGCCGCCATTCTCGGTGGTCGCAATATCGGGGACGAGTACTTCGATGCCGGCAGCGATGTCGCCTTTGGTGACCTCGACGTGCTGACGCTCGGCCCGGTGGTGCCGGAGGTCTCGGCCAGCTTCGACAGTTTCTGGAACGCCGCGGCCTCGTTGCCGATCGCAGCGCTCGCCGGGCGCGCTGGCGACGCAGCGGCGCTTGCAAGTACCCGCGCGGCACTCGATGCCTTCGTAGCGGCAGAAAACGAAAGCCCTTATGTCCAGGGTCTTGCCGCAGAGGTTGCACGCGTGACGGACGAGCGCGACGGCCAGTGGTTCTGGGGCAAAGCGCGGCTGCTGCACGACGACCCGGACAAGATCCAGCATGCACCCGGGCAGGCACAAGGCACCCTGCTGACCCAGTTCGGCAACATCGGCGACGAGGTGCGCACCGACCTGTTCGTGGTGTCGCCCTACTTCATCCCAGGTGACGCCGGCGTTGCCTGGTTTCGCAAGCTCACCGATCGCGGCGTGAAGGTCACCATCCTGACCAACTCGCTCGCAGCCAGCGACGTCGGCGCGGTGCACTCGGGCTACAAGCGCTATCGCGAGGCGCTGCTTGAGGCTGGCGTGCGGCTCTATGAACTCAAGCCCACCGCCATCGAAGCAGCGAAGGACAAGAAGAAGAAGCTTTTCGGCGCGTCGCGCGCATCGCTGCACGCCAAGACCTTCCTGTTCGACCGGCACGCCGTGTTCATCGGATCCTTGAACCTCGACGCGCGATCGATCGAACTCAACACCGAGATCGGCCTGCTCTGCGACAGCGCGGACATGACGCGCCGCATGGCCGAAGGGCTGGAAAACAATCTCGATGCCGTCGCCTGGCGGCTCGCGCTGGCACCCGATGCGAACGGCCAGAAGCAACTGGTCTGGATCGAACAAACGCCGGACGGCGCACTGACGCGCACCGAAGAGCCGGATGTTGGCCTGATGCGCCGTATCGGTGTGTGGTTCCTTGGCCTGCTGCCGATCGAATCGCAGCTCTGATCGAAGCGCGCCGGCGCACAGCCGGGCCCGGCGTCGCTTCACATAACCCGCTTCACATAACTTTACCCAGCCTACAAATCGCGCCAACGCAGCGCTCGCAGACTCTTCATCGGGCTCTCCCACACTCTGATGAAAGGTCTCACCATGCCAGCCACCGAATTCCTCCGCACCGCACGCCGTATCCTGCCGGCGCGTAGAACCATCGCTGCCTTCCTTGGCGGCATTGCCGTCGCCCTGGGTGTCGGCGCGATCGCGGCCGGGCACGGCCTCGCCAACGGCATGCACGGCCATGCGTCCTCGACACAGCACAGCCCGGACGAGATGAACCGGCACATCGAGCACATGCTCAAGCACTTCTATGCAGAGATCGACGCCACCGACGCACAGCGCGCGCGCATCGAACCGCTGGTGAAGCAGACTGCAACCGAACTGATGCCGCTGCACGATCGCTTTCACGCCAGCCACGCCGATGCGCTCAACCTGCTTGCCGAAGCACCCGACCGCGCCGCGCTGGAACGCTTCCGTGCCGGCCAGATGCAGGCGATGGACCAGGCCTCACGGCGCCTCACACAGCTGATCGCCGATGTCAGCGACGTGCTGACGCCCACCCAGCGCAAGCAGCTCGCCGAGCACATCGCGGAACATCACCGCCTCGGCCGCGGCTGAAGGCCCCCGGCGCTCGCCGCACATCGGGTGCTAGAGTCATAGCCAATATGGCCGCACACCTGCTGCTCGTTGAAGACGACGCCCCGCTTGCCGAGATGCTTACCGAGTACCTCGGCAGTGCGGGCTTCGTGGTCACGCATGCGGCCACCGGCGCTGGCGCGCTGCAACAGCTCGCGCGGACGGATTTCGATGCCCTCGTGCTCGACCTGATGCTGCCCGACATGGATGGGCTCGACGTCTGCCGCCAACTGCGCGCCCGGTCGGATCTGCCAGTGTTGATGCTGACCGCCCGCGGCGACGCAATCGACCGCATCGTCGGCTTCGAACTGGGCGCGGACGACTACTTGCCCAAGCCATTCGAGCCGCGCGAGCTGCTGGTTCGGCTGCGCGCGATCCTGCGACGCAGCCGCGGGCCGCTCGGCGCCGAACAGGCGCTGCACTTCGGACGGCTCGAGATCGACCGCGCCGCGCACACCGCGCGGCTCGACGGGCACGCGTGCAACCTCACCAGCTACCAGTTCGCCTTGCTGCGAACCCTGGCGGAGAACGCGGGCCGCGTGATGTCGCGCGAGGCGCTGATGGATCACGCCAAGGGCGAAACACTCGAAGCCTTCGACCGCTCGATCGATGTGCACATGTCGCGCATCCGTGCGGCAATCGAAGACGACCCCAAGCAGCCGCGCCGCATCATCACCGTACGTGGCGCCGGCTACCTGTTCGCGAAGGCGCAGGCCTGAGATGTCGCGCCTCTACCTGCGCTTCTACCTCACGCTGCTCGTCTGCCTCGTGCTGTTCGCCCTGGCCGGAACGCTCGTCATGCATCGCGCCGGCGGGCCGGTTTCGCAAGCGTCCGAAGCACTCGCGCGGGTTGTGCAGAACGCACTGCCGCCGGCCGATGCGCCGCTCGCCGAACAACAGTCGGCCGTCACACGGCTGGTATCCGGCCTCTCGGCCAATGTCAGCCTGCTGCGCGCGGATGGAACGCCGATCGCAACGATCGGCATGCCGCTACGCCTGCGTCACGCCGCCGAACACGGCGGTCCTTCACCCGCCTGGGTGATCCGACTGCCGGACGGGCGCTGGCTGCTGGCCAGCGTGCCGATCGGGTTCGGCCACCCGGCGCATGTTCTGCTGCTGGCGCTGGTGGCCCTGGCGCTGCTCGTTGCGCTGGCGGCCTACCCGATCGTGCGCCGCATCACGCGACGACTGGAACGCCTGGAGGCCGGCGTCACCGCGCTGGGCACCGGCAACCTCGGCGCGCGCGTGGCGGTGGAGGGGCACGACGAAGTGGCACGCCTGGCCGCGCGCTTCAACGATGCTGCCGCGCGTATCGAGTCGCTGGTCGGCGCGCAACGCTCGCTGCTCGCCCACGCATCGCATGAGCTGCGCACACCGCTGGCGCGTATCCGCATGGCGGTCGAGTTGATGAAGGACGCGGCCGAGCCGCGACGCAAAGCGGGGCTGGAACGCGATATCGCCGAGCTCGACGCCCTGATCGACGAGATCCTGCTGTCGAGCCGCCTCGACGCCATCGCGACGCCCACCACCACCGAAGCGATCGATCTGCTGGCGCTGCTCGCCGAAGAGTGTGCGCAGTACCCGGACACCACGCTGGCGGGCGAAGCTGCGGTGATTGCCGGTGACGGCCGCCTGCTGCGGCGGCTGATCCGCAACCTGCTCGACAATGCACAGAAGCATGGGCAAGCCCCGACCACCGTCAGATTGCACACCACGCCGAGCGAGGCGGTGATCCGCGTCTCCGACGCGGGCAGCGGCGTGCCTTCAAGCGACCGTGAGCGCGTCTTCGAACCCTTCTACCGCCCCGCCGGCGCGGTATCGACGCGCGGCAGCGGGCTTGGACTGGCCTTGGTGCGCAAGATCGCCCGCCACCACGGCGGTGATGCGCGATGCCTTGAATCGGGGACTGGCGCCAGCGCCTTCCTCGTTACATTGCCGATCCGGCTGACAAGCTAACGCAAACGGCCTCAGGAATTCGACCCGCACCGCTCGAACACTGAGCGATCGAGCAGGTCGTAGCGAGTCGTGCTGCCATCGACTTCCTTCAACTCGAAGGCATCCTTGCCGAGCGGCGTGATCGCATTTACATCGGGCGGCCAGGTCAGGCCGGTGTCGTACATCCAAACGATCTGCTGGCCGGCGATTCCCCAGGAACCGGACATCGCGGTGCGTGGGCGGGCGGTGTCGCGGTAAGCGTCGGCATGGAAGCTGCCGTCTTCGTCCAGCACCACGCGGTAGTGCTCTTTGCCGCGAGTCGCCGCCCAGATGCCGACGTACTCGCAGGGCGTGTTGGGCAACGCATCGAAAATTGCACGCTTCTCGGCAAACAGGCGCCGACCATCCTTGCCAGCATGGCTATCGACACACGCAACGAAGGCTTTGGTGGATGCGAGCGCGCTGCGCTCCTTCGCGTCGAAGCGGACGCCGCGGCGGCAACCTTCGATCGCCTGCGCAAGTTCGGGCCGGCCTTCACTGCAAGCGACCAGCAGCACCCAAAGAGCCAGACTTCCTGCGCGGAAACATTGGTGCAGCGCACGAGCGTTGGCGCAGAGCGGGGTCATTGGACCGTGGCCTTATCCGGAAGGGGGCGCACGCAAAGCGTGCCCAGCTGACCAGCCGCCTGCTCGCCCGTAATCTCGGCAAGAAGCAACCAACCGTTCCACCAACCGGGTTGCGGCGTCGCCTGCACCACCCTTGTCTCGCCCGCAGTCAGCGCCAGCACGAGCGCGTGCTTCGCGTCGCTACCTCCGTCGAGGCGGTGTTCGCCTGCAGGCACGTCGACCACGATCACCCGGCCAGCTTCAAGTGCGCCCAGGTTGCGCCCGTCAAGGGCTAGATCCGGCCGCAAACCTGAGGCGATTACCGTTGCTTGGCGGAACACAACAAGGCGCGCCATGCCCTCGCCCAGTGGAGACTGGCGACGCGCGCGAGCATCGAAGCGATCGGCGGCGTCGCACTGCTGGTCTATCGCGTAGTGCAACACGCCCCATGTGGCAATCACATCGCCAAGCGTGCAAGCGGTCAACATCGCGGCAAGCACAAAGCCAGCAATACCGAGTGGCGCGACGCGAAGCATCGTTATCCTTGGCGGCCCAGCACCTCACGCAGCGCGGCAGTGCACAGGCGGATGTTCTCGACCCGCGCGCCGTAGCCCATCACGCCGATACGCCACACCTTGCCCGCCAGCGCGCCGAGCCCTGCGCCGATCTCCAGCCCGTAGTCGTTGAGCAGCGCCGCGCGCACCGCGGCGTCGTCCGCCCCGGCCGGAATGCGCACCGCGTTGAGTTGCGGCAGGCGCGCGTCAGGGCGCACGACGAATTCGATGCCCATCGCTTCGAGCTTGTCGCGCAGCATCTCGTGCATCGCGCGGTGGCGCGCCCAGGAGGCTTCCAACCCCTCTTCGGCCAGCATCACCAGCGATTCGTGCAGGCCGTAGAGCGGGTTGACCGGCGCAGTGTGGTGGTAGGTGCGCTTGCCGGCGCCGGACCAGTATCCGAGCACCAGGTTCAGATCCTGGAACCAGCTCTGCACCGGGTGCTTGCGCGCCTTGAGCTTGGCCACCGCGCGCTCGCCAAAACTCACCGGCGAGAGGCCTGGCGTGCTCGAAAGACACTTCTGGCTGCCCGAGTACGCCGCGTCGATGCCCCATTCGTCGAGCAGCACCGGCACGCCGCCAAGCGAGGTGACGCAGTCCATGATCGTCAGCGCATCGTGTTCGCGTGCGATCTGCGCCAGCGTGGCGGCGTCCGACAGTGCGCCGGTGGAGGTTTCGGCATGCACGAAGGCAAGGATGCGCGCCTGCGGATGTGCCTGAAAGGCCTTGCGCACCTTGTCCGGGTCGACCGGCGCGCCCCACTCGTCTTCCACGATCACCGGCGTGCCGCCGCAGCGGCGCACGTTCTCGGCCTGGCGGCCGCCGAACACACCGTTGACGCACACGATCACGGTATCGCCCGGTTCGACGAGGTTCACGAAGCAGGTTTCCATGCCGACCGAACCGGGCGCGGAGACCGGGAAAGTCAGTTCGTTCTTTGTCTGGAAGGCCCAGCGCAGCAGGGTCTTGAGCTCTTCCATCATGCCGCTGAAGGCCGGGTCGAGGTGGCCCACTGTGGGCAGCGCCATCGCCTGCAGCACACGCGCCGGGACATCGCTCGGGCCGGGGCCCATCAGCACGCGACGAGGCGGGTGGAAGGAGGTGATCTGCGGCGCGCTGCGGTCCATGTAGGGCTCTCCGACGGGTTCTGATGAGTCGCCGATGGTGGTGCCGCGGGTGCGGGCTGGTCAAGCCCGCAACAACCCTAGTTCACGCCGGCTCGGCCACTGCGCGGCGGTGGCCGCGGATCGCTGTGGGCGCAAAGCCGAAGCGACTGCGGAAACGTAACGCGAAGCGGGACGCGGACTCGTAACCGACCGCCTCGGCGATGCGCGTAACCGGCATCGCGGTGGATTGCAGCAGCTGCATTGCACGCGTCATCCGCACATCGACCAGCAGTTCGCTCAGCGCGGTGCCCTCGGCCGCCAGGCGGCGGCGCAAGGTGGCTTCGCTGATCGCCATCGCAGCAGCGATCTGGTCGGTATTCCACGCGCGGCCCGGCTCGGCGTCGAGCAGGCCGCGCACCCGCCGCACGAAGGACGGCGGCGGTGCCTCGGCAAAACGGCCGCCGTGATGCGCGAGCCACACCAGCAACTCGGCCATGCGATGGCGCGCAACGCCTTCAGGCACCACGTCGGGCTGTGCGATCGCATCACGCGCATGCAGGCAGGCGTTGGCAAACGCATCGCCCTGCGGATGGATCGCCAGCACATCGCGGATCGGCGGCGCGTCGCAAACTTGTGCGGCGAGCAGCGCCGGTTCCCACACCAGCCAGAAAGCCTCGTAGTGGCCATCCGGGCCAACGCGGTTGGTCACATCGAAATGCTGCCCGCCGGCAATCGCCAGGGCCTCACCAGCGTGCAACACGCAGTCGCCACCGGCCCAGCTGAGCGCTTTCTCGCCGTGCGTGATGAAGATCAGGATCGGCGTGTCGATGAACACCCGCGCAAAACGCAGCGCCTGGCGCTGCACGATGCGCGCGGTGCTGCCGACGCCGGGGCGGGTATGGATCTCGGGGCTCATGGATTGCGTGGCGGGCGGTGATGCCCGCCAGTGTCGCCGATCCGGGCCGCTCAGCGCCCGCCGGTTGCCTTCAGCGACGCGCGGCCGAGCGTCACGCTGCGCATCATGAAGCCGAGCATCGCCGGCGTGGCGTGCGCGGGCAGGTCGAAGCGCTCCACGCTCAGCGCATGCACGGTGACGATGTAGCGGTGCGTTTCACCCACCGGCGGGCAGGCGCCGAGGAAGCCGGGCTGGCCGGTGTCGGTGTTGAGCTGCATCGCGGCCGCCGGCAGCTTGCCCGCTGCGCTGCCGGCGCCGGCCGGCAAGGCGCTTGTGTCGGCCGGCAGGTTCGCGACCACCCAGTGCCACCAGCCTGAGCCGGTCGGCGCATCGGGGTCGTACACCGTCACCGCAAAGCTCCTGGTGCCGGCGGGCGCGTTGTCCCAGCGCAGATCGGGCGAGACATTCCCGCCGCTGCAGCCGAAGGCATTGGCGTACTGCGCGGGCGCCAGCTTGCCGCTCGCGAGCGCATCGCTCTTGAGCGTGAAATCGGCCGCGCTGGCCGGCATCGCGATAAGGGTGGCAATCAGGGCGAGGGATCTGAGTTGCATGGCAGGCTTCCTTGCAGGGTTTCGGTGTCATCAGTATCGGCACTGAGCAGGGCGCCGTGCGTGCCAAGTCGATCGATTTCGGTGCCGATCCGATCACACGCGCCGCGCTCGCCGCCGCCACGCCGTGCGGGTACACTCAGCCCTTACAGCAGCAGGTGCCCCGATGGCGTTCGCCGGAGGGGTGAAACGGGAAGCCGGTGCGCCTTCGGGCCATTCCGGCGCTGCCCCCGCAACGGTAAGCGAGTGAAGACGCGGCAAGACGCCACTGTGGCAACACGGGAAGGCGCTGCGTCGGTGCCAGCCGGCACGCTCGCAAGCCCGGAGACCGGCCTGATGCTGACAGCGGGCATTGCGGGTGGGCGATGCCGCGTGAGGTGTATCCCCTTGCGCGAGCTTCCCTCCGGCCAGCCCGTTCGTTCCCGATGTGGCGCGGGCGTTGCGCTGCCTCGGGGTGTTGCTATGCGACCGTGCCGGCCCGCCGTGGCCCCGGTCCGCTCCGAAAGGGTTATTCGATGCTCGCACCCGCCCGCCGTCCGCAACTGGCCATCGCCACCGCACTCGTTCTGCTGATGACCGCCAGCCGTGGCCATCACCTTGCCTCGCTCGCGCACCTGCCGGGCGCATCCTGGGCCGTGTTCTTCCTCGCCGGCGCCTATCTGCGCCCGCGCTCGGCGCTGCCTGCCCTGCTCGGCCTGGCCTTCTCGCTCGACTATGTCGCGATTGCCTGGCAAGGCGTCAGCGATTTCTGCGTCAGTGCCGCCTATGTGGCACTGATCCCGGCCTACGCGGCACTGTGGGGTGCCGGCCGGCTGTACGCCGCGCGCCACAGCGACACCGTGCGTACCCTGCCCTGGCTGGCGGTGTGCGCGCTCGGCGGGGTCGTGATCTGCGAACTGATTTCGAGCGGCAGCTTCTACTTCTTCTCCGGCCGCTTCGCCGAACCAACGCTTGCGGTGTTCGCGGAACGGCTGGCGACCTACCTGCCGGGCGACCTGGGCAACGCGGCTTTCTGGATCGTCATGGCGACCGGTGTGCACGCCTGCTTTGCGATGCTGGCGCACACCGCGCCGCGCGGGCAGCGCACATGAGCCAGGCGCAGCAAGGGCGCACGCAATGAGCACCCTGGCCAGCGTGGTGCTAGCGCTGGCGCTCGACGCACTGCTTGGCGAGCCGCGGCGCTGGCATCCGCTGGTCGGCTTCGGCCGGCTGGCGCAGGCGCTTGAAGTGCGCTGCAACCGGCAGGGCAATCGCCTTGGGCGCATGACCGGTCTGCTCTGCTGGGCCGTGCTGGTGCTGCCGCCGGTGGCGCTGTGCGCGCTGGCCCTGCCTGCCCCGGCCGGTACGCTTTTCGGCGCGCTGGTGCTGTACTTCGCACTCGGCGCACGCAGCCTCGCCGAGCACGCCCGCGCCGTCGCCGAACCCTTGCTGCGCGGCGAGCTGCCGGCAGCGCGGCAGGCCTTGTCGATGATCGTCAGCCGCGACACCACCGCGCTCAGCGAATCCGGTGTCGCCGCCGCGACCTGCGAATCGGTGCTGGAAAACGGCAACGACGCGGTTTTCGGTGCGCTGTTCTGGTTCGTCGTCGCGGGGGCGCCGGGGGCGCTGCTGTTCCGCCTGGCGAACACGCTGGATGCGATGTGGGGCTACCGCACGCCACGCCTGCTGCACTTTGGCTGGGCCGCGGCGCGGCTGGACGACCTGCTCAACCTGATCCCGGCGCGGCTCACCGCGCTGGGCTATGCGCTCGCCGGGAGCTGCGCGAACGCACTGCATTGCTGGCACACCCAGGCGGCCCGACACGACAGCCCGAACGCCGGGCCGGTCATGGCAGCCGGCGCCGGTGCATTGGGGCTGGCGCTCGGCGGCCCGGCGGTGTATCACGGAAAGCTGGAGCACCGCCCGACGCTGGGCCGTGGCCGCGATGCCACGCCGGCTGACATCGACGCGGCGTTGCGCCTGACGCGCCGCGCGCTGCTGCTGTGGCTCGCGGCAATCACACTGGGAGGCCTCATTGCGACCCGCATCGGCACCTGAGTTGGCGAGCCCGCACGGCGGACGCTTGCGCGAAGCCTCGCGCCGCTATGGCATTGCGCTCGACCAATGGCTGGACCTATCGACCGGCGTGAATCCGGTCGCCTGGCCGGTGCCGCCGCTGCCGTTGAGCTGCTGGCAGCGCCTGCCGGAAGAGGACGATGGGCTCGAAATCGCAGCCGCGCAGTACTACGGCAGCGAGACGCTGCTGCCGGTGGCGGGCTCGCAGGCCGCCTTGCAGGCGCTGCCCTGGCTGCGGCCGCACGGCGCCGTCGGCGTGGTCGGGCCGAGTTACGCGGAGCACGCCGCTGCTTGGCTGCGCGCCGGGCACCATGTTGAGGACGTCGAGCCGGACACGATCGACAGCCTGCTGCCGGCGCTCGACGCACTGGTGCTGGTCAATCCGAACAACCCCACCGGCGAGCGCTACCAGATCGGCCAGCTGCTTGCCTGGCACCGCCAGCTGGCAGCGCGCGGCGGCTGGCTGGTGGTCGATGAAGCTTTCATTGACGCCACGCCGGCGGAAAGCCTGGTCACCCATGCCGGCATGCGCGGGCTGATCGTGCTGCGCTCGCTAGGCAAGTTCTTCGGGCTGGCGGGCGCCCGCGTCGGCTTTGTCTTCGCCGACGCGGCCCTGCGCGGCCGGCTGGCACATCTGCTGGGCCCCTGGGCCGTCAGCGGGCCGGCGCGGGCTGTGGCAATGCTCGCGCTGGGCGACCACACATGGCAGGCAACCCAACGCCAGCGCTTGCCGCAACAGGCCGAAGCGCTGCGCGCCCTGCTCGCGCGCCACGGCCTGCCGCCCACCGGCTGCAACGCGCTGTTCCAGTGGGTACGCACTGAGCATGCGGCGGAAATCGCCCACACGCTGGCACATCAGGGTGTGCTGGTGCGGCGCTTCGACTACCCGGAAAGCCTGCGCTTCGGCCTGCCGCCCGATGCCGCCGGCCTCGCCCGGCTCGATCTCGCGCTCGGCCGCGCGGTGGCAGTCTTAAGTCTCGCTTAAGTCGGCTTCAGTCGGTGTTAAGTCTCGCGCCTGCAAGATGCAAGCGCGTTGAACACCAACGAACCCAACCGATCAGGAGTGATGACCATGAAGAAGCTGCTTGCTGCCTTGTTTGCGATGACCTTTGCTGCCGGTGTGTTCGCCGCCGACGCCGCACCTGCGCCGGCCGAGAAGCCGGCTGCTGAAGCCGCCAAGCCGGCCAAGGCGACGAAGAAGAAGACCAGTCACAAGAAGACTGAGAAGCCCGCCGCCGAAAAGACCGAAGCGGCCCCGGCCAAGTAATCGGATCAACAGACCAGCACCCGGCTCGCGCTGGACGAGCTCCGCGAGCCGCGGAAAACCCCTTGAATTGAAACGGAAATCGGAACCATGAACATGAAGAAGCTGTTAGCTGCCCTGTTTGCGATGAGCTTTGCCGCGGGTGTATTCGCCGCTGACGCTGCCCCGGCCCCGGCGGAAAAGCCGGCCGCCGAAGCAAGCAAACCCGCCGCCCCGGCAAAGAAGAAGAGCACCAAGAAAAAGACCAAAGCTGCCCCGACGACCACCGACGAAGCCAGCAAGGCTGCGCCGGCCAAGCAGTAACCCATCCGGCCGCCCTAGCGGCGGAGGGGGAGAGTTGGGCTCCGGCAACCTGCCGGAGCCCGTTTTTTTTGGCGGCGCCTGAACGATAATCGCCGCCACGAAAACCGGAAGGGACGAGCTGGATGCGCGTGTTGCTGGTGGAAGATGATCCGATGGTCGGCGATGCAAGCCGGCTGGGTTTGCTTGCAGCTGGATTCACCGTCGACTGGGTGCGCGACGGGCGCGCCGCCGAGTTGGCGATCGAAGCCAACGAATACAGCGCCGCGGTGCTGGATCTGGGGCTGCCGAAGATTGACGGCATGTCGCTGCTGTCGCATCTGCGCCAGCAGGACAACCGGCTGCCGGTGATCGTGGTCACGGCGCGCGACGCGGTGTCGGACCGCGTTGCCGGCCTCAACGCCGGCGCCGACGATTACCTGACCAAACCCTTCGACCTGGACGAACTGGTCGCCCGCCTGCGCGCGCTGATTCGGCGAAACAGCGGCCGCACGCAGCGCGTGATCACCTGCGGCGCGATCGCGTTCGACACCGAGGCACGCACCGTCAAGCTCGATGGCGAACCGGTCACGTTGTCGGCACGCGAGCTGTCGCTGCTCGAAATCCTGCTCGAAAAGCCGGGCGCGGTGCTGTCGCGCGAGAAGCTGGAGGAAAAGCTCTTCGGCTGGGGCGAGGAGCCCTCCTCCAATGCACTTGAAGTGCATCTGCACAACCTGCGTCGCAAGCTTGGCGCCGATCGCATCCGCAATGTGCGCGGCGTGGGCTACAAGGTGGTCGCGTGAGCGCTCCGCGCTCGATCCGTGCCACGGTGCTCGGCTGGCAGCTGGGCGCGATGCTGCTGCTCGGATGCGTCGCGGTGCTGGCCGCCTACACGCTGGCGGTGCGTTCGTTCGAGACGCTGCGTAACCTGGAACTCGCACAGATCGCCGACGCAGTCGCGCGCCACGGCGTGGAGCCCGACACCGACGACGACGAGCAACCGGGCGACTTCCTCAGCCAGGTCTGGAACGCCAACGGGCGGCTGGCCTACGCGAGCCACGACCCGGCGGTGCCGAAGCCGAAGAAGCTGGGCGAATTCGATTTCCTGTACGACGACCGTTCCTGGCACGGGTTCGCGCGCACTTACGGCGGTCAGACCATCCTTGTCGCGCGCGAGGCCGGTGCACGGCGCGAACTGTTCATGCGGATCTCGCTGCCGATGCTGACGGTGCTGGCCGGCCTCGCAACCCTGCTCACGGTATTGCTCGGGATACGCGTCAATCGTGCGCTGGCACCGCTATCCTCGCTGCGCGCCGCCTTGTCGGCGCGTGACCCGAGTTCGCTGACGCCGGTGCCGGTGGACGATGCGCCGCGCGAACTGGTGCCGCTGGTCGGCACGCTGAATGGGCTGCTTGGACGCGTGGAAGGGCTGCTCGAGGGCCAACGCCGCTTCATCGCCGATGCGGCACATGAACTGCGTACGCCGGTCACCGCGATCCGCCTGTATGCGCAACTGGCGCAGCGCGCCGACACCGCAGCGGACCGCGATAGTGCGATCGCGAACATCGAAGCGAGCTGCCTGCGCGCGACCCACCTCGTCGAACAACTGCTCGCGCTGGCGCGACTGGACCCGGACAATGGCCCCGGGCGCGCGCCGGTAGCCCTTGAATTGATCGCCCGCGAGGGCGTGATTGCGCAATCCCCGCTTGCCGAGGCGCGCGGCATCGACCTTGGCCTTGGCGATTGCGATGCGGTGTCGGTCGAGGGCAGCGACGCCGAATTGCGCATGCTACTCAACAACCTGATCGACAACGCGGTGCGCTACACCCCGGCCGGAGGGCAAGTGGACGTATCGGTGCACAGGACCGCAACCGGCGCTGTCGAACTGCGTGTGGAAGACAGCGGGCCAGGCATTCCGGAAGACGCACACCAGCGCGTGTTCGAGCGCTTCTTCCGACTCGCTGGCGCCGAACAGCCGGGCACCGGGCTCGGGCTCGCCATCGTGAAAAGCATTGCCGAGCGACATGCAGCAACCGTGGTGCTGGAAAACCGCGCAGAAGGCGGGCTGCGCGTGCGCGTCTGCTGGCCAGCCGCCCCCGCCTAGTCAGCGCTTCGCAAGCGGCCTGATCGTGCGCAGTGCAGCGTTGAACTGTTGAAGCATGGCAGTGGCCCCCATGCTCTTGGGAAACGCGAGGTAGAGCTGATCCACCGTCAACGGCCGATCGAGTGCGACGAAGCGATCGCGGTTGCGCTGCAGTTCCGGGTCGGCCGCGATGGTGGCGTCGATGCCCGCCTGACCATTGCCGATCAAGGCCGCATCGAGCCGACCGGCGAGCAGTTTGCGCAGGCGCTGTACCTGGCTGGTATCCCGTTCGACGGCCACCTCGCCCTGCTGCAGGGCATGGTCGAACACCTCGCCATAGCTTGCGCCAAGCTGGCCCCCTAGACGCTTGCCTTTCAGGTCGCCCAGCTCGCGGTAGCTGAATTCCTTGCCGCGGAGCACGACGATATTGATGTTGTCGCCGTACACCGGATCGGAGAAGTCGAACAGCTTCTGCCGCTCGCTGGTCAATGACACACCGATCAGGCCGCCGCGACCGGCAGCGGCGCTCTCGTAGGCGCGGCGCCAAGGCGAGAGCTCTAGCCGGAAGCGCACGCCCATGGCCGGCTCAAGGAGCTTCAGGATTCGCGGCAGCTCGCCGCGCGGCTCTCCCTTGTCGGCCCAGATCACCGGCGGATAGTTGTCGTCGCCAAAGACGGGAATCGTGTCGTCGGCGACCAAGGCCGGCGCCCAGGTGATGAGGGCAAACAGGATCGACCAGAACTTCATCCAACACCTCCTGGCTCGAAGGGGCCGCTATTCCCGTGGATGGCCGTGGCACGGCGGCTCAATGCACCTCGTAGCCGAACAGGCGCGACGGGTTGATCCGCACCATCACGCTCTGGCGCGGCACGATCGAATCAATCGCAAAGTCCTTGCGCGACGTATCGCGCCGCACCGGCTCGACATACGGCACGCCGTTGCTGTTGCTGACGCTGTAGACGGTTGGTGTGGTGGCCAGCTTGCCGCGACGCAACACCACTGCCACCTCGCCATTGGCGAGACGGACGAACGCCCCCGGCGGAAAGATGCCGATCTCCTTCACCAGCATAGCCGCGAGCGGGTTCTCCTGCCCTCCCATCGAGAGGAAGCTCTCGCGTGCAGCGCGATTCGGCGGCAAGGCGCTGCGGCCGGCACGCGGGCTGATCTTGGCGCCAAAGATGTCGGCGTGGCGAATCAGCTCGGCCAGTGGCGAGATATTCGTGACGCCACGCGGATAGCCCTTGCCGTCCGGCGTCTCGTGGTGTTCGGCGACTGCACGCAGCCAATCGGTGTCGCGCAGGCCTGCCTGCTGCAGGATCGCCACGCTGCGCGCCGGGTGAGCCTGGATTTCGGCGCGTTGGCGATCGGTGGGCGGCGTGCTTTGCGCCGCAAGCACCGCTTGCAGTTCGAGCATGCCCAGGTTCATCGTCAGCGCGGCGTTGATCAGCGTGCGCCGCTCGTCGTCGGACGCCTCGGTCTTGCGTGCAATCAGCTCGCAGATCACTGCGGTGTGCAGCGAATGCGCCACCGCATACTTGGTCGCATCCGCCTGCATCATGACGAAGACACCGACGTCGGCGTCTCGTTCGGTGAGCAGCTGGAGCAGCATCGACAGCTGCTGAAGCTTGTCGAGAAAGTCCGGATCCTTCACGTTGTCGCGCAGCAGCAGCGACAGCTTCACCTGCAGATCGGACCACAACCAGATCGGATCGAAGGCCTGCGCCTTGGGCTTCTCGGAGGCTTGCCGCTGGCGGCGGAATTCGTCTTCATCGACGAACATGCCTCGCGCCAGCAGGGAGTGCAGCTGCGCTTCGCTCTGGATGGTGTAGCCGCGACTGAGCAGAAGGTTGCCACCTGCATCGCGGACATTCCACGGCAGTGGTACGCCGATCTTCACATGGTCGGCCAGCAACTGCAGTTGCTTCATTACACGCTCCGTCTCCTGGTGCAGCTTGCCCCGTCAGGCAGTTGACGGGTTTTTCCGGTATCGACTTGAGCGCGAGATGTAAAAAGTCCAAAAAATAGAAAAGCCGCCCGAAGGCGGCTTGCTTGGGGCACAACCCGGATCAACCGATCCGGCCAAGGATGCCATCGAGCTGGTCGAGGCTGCCAAACTCGATCACCAGCTTGCCGGCGCCCTTTTTGTTGGCCGCGATCTTCACCGTGGCGCCGAGTTTGTCCGCTAGGTCTTCCTCAAGCCGGGCGACGTCGCGATTGACGACCTTCGGCAGCTTTTCGGCTTCCGGCTTCAGCGCGTTCTGCACCGCCTTCTCGGTTTCGCGCACCGACAGGCGGCGTGCGACGACCTGATTCGCAAGCAGGATCTGCTGAGCCGGATCCAGCGCCAGCAGTGCGCGCGCATGGCCCATTTCAATATCGCCCAGCATCAGCAGCTCGCGCACCGGTTCCGGCAGCGCCAGCAGCCGCAGCAGGTTCGACGTCGCCGGACGCGAACGCCCGACGGCATCGGCCGCCTGCTGGTGCGTCATGCCGAATTCGTCGATCAGGCGCTGGATGCCCTGCGCTTCTTCAAGCGGGTTGAGGTTCTCGCGCTGGATGTTCTCGATCAGCGACATCGCCAGCGCGGCTTCGTCCGGGATCTCGCGGATCAGCACCGGCACTTCGGCCAGCTCGGCAATCCGCGCGGCACGCCAGCGGCGTTCGCCGGCGATGATCTCGTGGCGGCCACCACCGATCGGGCGCACCAGGATCGGCGACATCACGCCCTGCGCGCGGATCGACGCAGCGAGTTCTTCCAGGCTACCGGCATCCATGCGGGTGCGTGGCTGGTATTTGCCCGGCTGCAGCTCGTCGATCGCCAGCGTGTCGAGGCGGCCCTTGTTGTCGGCCGAAGTGTCGGCGCCGAGCAAGGCTTCCAGCCCGCGGCCGAGGCCCTTGGGTTTCTTGACCATGTTTCTGATTCCTGGTGTGCAAATTCAAGGGCGTCGCCGCGCAGAGTGCAGCAGCGCCCGGTGTTCGGTGTTGCGGCCGGCTATTCGATCTCGCGCGCCCGATACCAGTACGCGTAGCAATCGGAAAAGCCGAGTCGTTGATACAGGGCACGCGCCACGGCATTGCCGGCGCCCACCTGAAGGCATGCATGCCGCGCGCCGGCGTTTTGTGCCCGCTGGAGCAGCGTTTCGACGAGCGTGGCGGCATACCCCCTGCCACGCATCTCGGCCTGCGTATGCACGCCATAGAGGCCCGCCATGCTGCCATCGAACAGCACGCAGCCTGCCGCAACCGGCGCGTCCCGTTCGCCCATCAGCAAACGAATGCCGGTGCCCGCAAACGATACAGCGCGTTCAACATCCACCGCGATGCGCTCCGGTGCGTCACCGTAGAGGCGCCCGGCCTTGTCGGCAAATTCGCGCGGCCCGACTTCATGCAGGGGCAAGGCGCTTGCCGGGGCTGTGCCAGCCTCGAGCGTACGGTACATGACGCGGGATTCCTCAAAGGCCACGAAGCCCCGTTCGGCGAGCGCGGCGTCGAGCCCCTGTGGCTGCGAAAACGGCGTGATGCGGAAGGTCAGCGGCAAACCCGCAGCCGCCAGCAGGGCAGCAGCGCGTTCGATGCGTTCGTCAACCGGCATGAGGCCGTCGCCGATCGCGTTCACGCAGCGTGCCCGTTTTGCCCGGCTGTTGGCGAAACGCACCAGCCAACCGTCGACCAGTGCCTGCTCGCGCACATGGGTGGCATTGAGCCCGGCATCTTCAGCCTGGGCGGCGAGCGCATCACGCGCATCGCGCAGCGCCTCGGGAACCGAGCGCGGATCGAATGCGGCAGCCATCGTCGGACTAGATCGATTTGATCCGTTCGATCATTTCCGCGGCAAATGCGAGGTAGGCCTGCGAGCCCTTGGCCGCCTTGTCGAACACCACGCCCGGCAAGCCATGGCTGGGCGCTTCGGCGAGCCGCACATTGCGCGGGATCACGGCCTTGAAGACCTTGTCACCAAAGTGGGATTCGAGCTGTGCCGAAACCTGCTGCGACAAGGTGCTGCGCGGGTCGAACATCACGCGCAGCAGGCCGATGATCTTCAGGTCACGATTGAGCTTGGCATGGACTTGCTTGATGGTGTTCACGAGGTCCGACAGGCCTTCCAGCGCGTAGTACTCGCACTGCATCGGGATGATCACGCCGTGCGCCGCGCACAAGCCGTTGAGGGTGAGCATCGACAAGGATGGCGGGCAATCCACCAGCACGAAGTCGTATTCGTCATCCACCGCGCGCAAAGCGTCGCGCAGGCGGTTCTCGCGGTTGTCGAGGTCGACCATCTCGACTTCAGCGCCCGCGAGGTCGCGATTGCTCGGCAGTACGTCGTAGCCGCCGGCCTCGGATTTCGCACGTACTTCCGGCAAGGTCTTCAGACCGACCAGCAGGTGGTAGACCGAAGCAGCCAGACTGCGCTTGTCGACCCCCGAGCCCATCGTGGCGTTGCCCTGCGGGTCGAGGTCCACCAGCAGCACGCGCTGGCCGTGCGCCGCGAGGGCGGCCGAAAGGTTGACGGTAGTGGTGGTCTTGCCGACCCCACCCTTCTGGTTGGCGACTGCGAAGATGCGGGCCATCAGTTGCGCTCGAGAACGATCAAGTGTCGGTGGGTATCGGCTGCGCCGGGCAGCCGCAGGGCGATTGCTTCTTTCATTCGCACACCAGCGGGCAGCTGTGCGAGTTCTTCATGAGGATACACGCCCTTCATGGCCAGCCAGTGTCCGCCGTCAGCAACAAGGTGATCCGTCAGCCGGACGAAGTCGGCCATGTCGGAAAAGGCGCGCGAGATCACTGCCGGAAAGGGTTTCGCCGGCTGCCACTGCTCGACGCGGACATGATGCGATTCGAGGTTCTTCAGCCCGAGATCGATCTTTGCCTGGCGCATGAAGGTGACTTTCTTCTGCACCGTATCGACGGTGTGCACTTCGAGGTCCGGCCGAACGATCGCCAGTACGATGCCCGGCAGGCCCGCACCTGCGCCGATATCGGCGATGCGATCGACGGTCACGTGCAGCAGCACGGTGAGCGAGTCGAGCAGGTGCAGCGTGATGATCTCGTCCGCGTTGCGGATCGCGGTGAGGTTATAGACCTTGTTCCACTTCGCGATCAGCGCGGCATAGGCGAGCAGGCGTTCGCGGGTATCGGCGGGCAGGTCGAGGCCAAGCTCGGCGAGGCCCTTTTCGAGCAGTTGATTGGGCGTCATGCGGCAGCGTCGCGGATCTGGCTGGATTTCTTCAAATGGATCAGCAGCAGCGAGATGGCTGCCGGGGTCACCCCCTGGATGCGGCTCGCCTGACCGATCGTTTCCGGTTTGTGCGCGGCAAGCTTCTGCCGCACTTCGTTGGAAAGGCCCCGCACTTGTGCGTAGTCGAGGTCGATCGGCAGGGCGGTGTTCTCTTGCGCCGCTTGGCGCGCAACCTCGTCCTGCTGACGGTCGATGTAGCCCTGATACTTGGCCGAGATCTCGATCTGCTCGACGGCCTGCGGATCGGTGACCGGATCAGCCGGCGCCGTCGACAGTGCCATCAGGGCGCCGTAGCTGATGCCGGGGCGGCGCAGCAGGTCGAAGAAGCGAGCCTCACGTTCAAGCGGCTGCCCGAGCAGCGTCTCAGCCTCGCCTTCGGCGAGCTTGTGCGGTACGGCCCAGGTCGAGCGCAAGCGTTCGGTCTCGCGGTCGATCGCATCGCGCTTGCGGCAGAAGGCATCCCAGCGCGCATCGGACACCAGGCCAAGCTCGCGGCCTGCCTCGGTCAGACGCAGGTCGGCGTTGTCCTCACGCAGGCTGAGGCGGTATTCGGCACGCGAGGTGAACATCCGGTACGGCTCGGAGACGCCGCGCGTGATCAGGTCATCGACCAGCACGCCGAGGTAGGCTTCGCCACGCGCCGGGCACCAGCTCGCCCTGCCCTGTGCCAGCAGCGCGGCGTTCGCACCTGCGAGCAGGCCTTGGGCGGCGGCCTCTTCGTAACCCGTTGTGCCATTGATCTGACCGGCGAAGAACAAGCCGGCGATGGACTTGGTCTCAAGGCTGCTCTTCAGGTTGCGCGGGTCGAAGTAGTCGTACTCGATCGCGTAGCCCGGGCGCAGGATGTGGGCATTCTCCATGCCGCGGATCGAGCGCACGATCGCCAGTTGCACATCGAACGGAAGTGAAGTCGAGATCCCGTTCGGGTAGAACTCGTGAGTGGTCAGACCTTCCGGCTCAAGGAAGACGTTGTGGCCGTCCTTGTCGGCAAAGCGATGAATCTTGTCTTCGATCGACGGGCAATAGCGTGGGCCGACCCCTTCGATCACGCCGGTATACATCGGTGAGCGATCGAGATTGGCGCGGATGATGTCGTGAGTGCGTTCGTTGGTACGCGTGATCCAGCAAGGCAGTTGCTTCGGATGCTGGGCCGCGTTGCCAAGGAAGCTGAACACCGGCACCGGATCATCGCCCGGCTGTTCTTCCATCTGCGAGAAGTCGATCGTTTTGCCGTCGATGCGGGGCGGCGTGCCCGTCTTGAGGCGCCCGACCGGGAGCTTCAGATCGCGCAAGCGATGTGACAGCGTGACAGCCGCCGGATCACCGGCGCGGCCAGCGGTGTAGTGCTCGAGCCCGACGTGGACCAACCCGTTCAGAAAAGTGCCTGCGGTCAGCACGACCGTGGGCGCCTCAAAGCGCAGGCCGATCTGCGTGATGACACCGGTGACACGATCGCCGGCGACGGTGATGTCGTCGACGGCCTGTTGAAACAAGGTCAGATTCGGCTGATTCTCAAGCCGGTGTCGAATCGCCGCCTTGTAGAGAATCCGATCGGCTTGAGCGCGCGTTGCGCGCACGGCCGGGCCCTTGCTGGCATTCAGGATGCGGAACTGGATTCCACCCTCGTCGGTGGCCTCCGCCATCACACCGCCAAGGGCGTCGACTTCCTTGACCAGATGCCCTTTGCCAATTCCGCCGATCGACGGGTTACAGCTCATCTGCCCCAAGGTCTCGATGTTGTGGGTGAGCAGCAGCGTGGCACAACCCATACGGGCAGCGGCGAGCGCGGCTTCAGTGCCGGCATGACCGCCGCCGACAACGATGACATCAAAACGAGTGGGGTACAGCATGTTGTGCTCCCGGAGGGACCGGTTCAGGGGAAGGGGCGGAATGATAAGGCGTGAGCCTGAAAATGCCTAGGCGGGGTCGTCGCGGCTGGGCAAACCGATGAATGTTCCACGTGGAACATCAGCTTCGATTTGAGCCGCGGTGAGTTCCCATCCAAGCTTAGCAACGAGCACGACGACCACAATCAGGAACAGCCAGCGGATGAAACCATTGCCGTGCTTCAGCGCCAGGTGAGACCCAACCTGGGCGCCGCCAAGATTGGCCACAGCCATGACGAGTCCAACGCGCCAGAGGATACCGTCGTGCGTCGCGAACGAAGCGATCGCTGCAAGATTCGTCGAAACGTTCACCACCTTGGCCGATGCAGAGGCCTTCAGGAAATCAAAACCAAACCAGCGAACGAAGATGAAGATCAGGAAGCTGCCGGTGCCTGGACCGAAGAACCCGTCATAGAAGCCGATCACGGCGCCTGCGGCGAGCGAAGCCGGAACCACCCACCGGGGGGTCATTGCGTGGCGCTCCAGCTTGCCAAAATCCTTCCGCCAGAAAGTGTATGCGCCGACCACGACCAGGAGCCCGAGCACCAACGGTTTCATCGTCTCCTTGGGCAAGAGCGATACAGCCTGCGCACCAAACCACGATCCGACGAAAGCAGCTGTGGCTGCCCACATCGCGATTCGCCACGGAATCGAGATCGTGCGGGCGTATCGGACACAAGCACTCAAGGTGCCAACCACCGACGATACTTTGTTCGTCCCGAACAGCACCGGAATAGAGACCGCCGGAAAAGCGGAGAGCAGGAGCGGTATCTGGATCAGGCCACCACCGCCAACCACTGCGTCCACCATGCCGGCGAGGAACGCGCCCACAACAAGTACCGCCGAATCCATGCAGACCTCCGTAGCGATGTTCCACGTGGAACATCGCTCGCGTCACTCAGACGCTGGTATCCCTGACTTCCTTCTGCGCCCACAAAGCCCGCGCGATTGCCTTCCACGCATCGTTACCATGGACCGAAACGCCCTTACCCGCAGCTTCGCCCATCAGTTTGTTCATCAATCCAATCAGGCCACACAACTCCTCGTAGGTCTGATCCTGTGAGAACTCGGCACCACTGCCGATCTGACGACCTGCGTGATTGACCTCCAGCACCTCAAGCGCGAGCTTCCGCATCGTCGAATCGTCTTGCCAATCCAACCCAAGAATCACCAGCTTGCGTTCAATTTCCAGTGCAAGCTTCGAGGCCTCTTCGTTGTAGTACTTCAGATCGAACTCACTCATCGCGAATACCTTTACCGGGGGGGAAATCTATTTACCGATACAAAAGCGGGAGAAGATCACTCCGAGGAGATCGTCCGCACCGAATTCTCCGGTGATCCTGTTGACTGCCTCTTGCGCCAGACGCAACTCTTCCGCCATCAAGTCCAGCGCGTCTTCATGCGCCCGCGCCAACGCAGCAGCAATGCTGTCACGCCCTTCTCTCAAGGCTTCGAGATGACGCTCGCGAGCAAGAAACACCTCCTCGCCGTGCGCTTCCCAACCGGCGATCCTCAGCAACTCTGAACGCAACAGGTCGATCCCCTCACCCGTTGCCGCCGACAGAAACACCTCGACGCCATCTTCCTCATCGACGCGCGCCGGCGACCTGCCCGCCAGGTCGATCTTGTTGAAGACCCAGACCACCGGAACGCCTTTCGGCAAGCGCGCATCAATCTCGTGATCGGCCGCACTGATTCCTGCGCGTGCATCCACCAGACGCAGTACAACGTCGGCCCGACCAATCTCCTTCCAGCTACGCTCGATGCCGATCCGCTCTACAGTGTCGGTTGCGTCGCGCAAACCAGCGGTATCGACAATATGCAGCGGAATGCCTTCGATCTGAATCGTCTCGCGCAACACATCCCGCGTGGTACCGGCCACGTCGGTCACGATCGCTCGATCCTCGCCCGACAGACGATTCAACAAACTTGATTTCCCAACGTTCGGCTGACCCGCCAATACCACATGCAAACCGCTGCGAAGCAGACTACCTTGCTTGGCTTTCAGCAACAGCGCATCAAGGTCAGCACCTAGCACATCGAGGCGCTCGAATGCTCGCGCTGCGCGGAGAAAGTCGATCTCCTCTTCCGGGAAATCCAGCGTCGCTTCAACCAGCATCCGCAGGTCGACCAGTTTGTCGCGCCAGTCATGCACCCGTCGCGAGAAGTCACCGTCGAGCGAGCGCAGCGCAGAACGCGCCGCCGCAGAGGTATCCGCATCGATCAGATCCGCAACCGCCTCGGCCTGCGCCAAATCCAGCTTGTCGTTGAGGAATGCCCGCTCGGTGAATTCACCCGGCCGCGCCAAACGAGCGCCCAATTCGATACAACGACCGAGCAACATGCGCATCACCACCGGACCACCGTGGCCCTGAAGTTCGAGCACATCCTCGCCGGTATAGGAATTCGGTCCGGGGAAGAAAAGCATGAGGCCGGCATCAATCGGCCGGCCTTCAGCGTCGAGGAACTTCGCGAAATGCGCGAGCCGCGGTGTCGGCTGCTTTCCGGTAAGCGCCAGTGCAAAGGCGGCCAATTGGCCGCCCGACACTCTCACCACGCCGATGCCACCGCGCCCTGGCGCCGTGGCAATCGCCGCTATTGACTCAGCTGTTCGCAGGTTTTGCGCCACTGTCGAACATCCGGGTGATATACCACTGCTGACCGATCGACAGCATGTTGTTCACCACCCAGTACAGCACCAGACCGGACGGGAACCACGCCATCATCACCGTAAAGAAGATCGGCATGAACATCATGACCTTCTGCTGCACAGGATCCGGCGACGAGGGCGACAGCTTCATCTGCACCAAGCTCGTCACACCCATGATGATCGGCAGAATGAAGTACGGATCCTTGATCGAAAGGTCGGTGATCCAGCCAAGCCACGGCGCCTGGCGCATCTCCACCGCACCCAGCAGCACCCAGTACAAGGCGATGAAGACTGGCATCTGAATCA
Source organism: Niveibacterium sp. COAC-50 (assembly GCF_013184235.1). NCBI lineage: Bacteria > Pseudomonadati > Pseudomonadota > Betaproteobacteria > Rhodocyclales > Rhodocyclaceae > Niveibacterium > Niveibacterium sp. COAC-50. The sequence continues at coordinate 717,345 of NZ_JABCJM010000002.1, read as the reverse complement.
GCATCGGCCAGCAGCCACCCATCGGGTTGACCTTCTCCTTCTTGTACAGCTCCATCATCTCCTGGTTCATCTTCATCCGGTCATCCTTGTACTGCTCCTGGATCCGCTTCATGCGCGGCATGACCGTCTTCATCTTGGCCATGGACTTGTAGGACGCCGCCGACAGCGGGAAGAACGCCAGCTTGATCAGCACCGTCAGCAGGATGATCGCCCAGCCCCAGTTGCCGACCAGCTTGTGCAGCCACGACAGGCCCCAGAAGATCGGCGCGGCGATCACGGTCAGCCAACCATAGTCGACAACCAGATCGAGACCCGGCGCCAGGTCAGACAACTCACGCTGTTCTTGCGGACCCGCGTAGAGCGGCACCGACACCGTCGCCTTCTGACCCGCTGCGATCTGGGGCAAAGGCTGGATCAGACCAGCTGCGACAAGATCACCGTCCAGCGGACGGGCAAAGAACTCGCGCTGGCCCTGCTTGGGCGCATAGGCCGAAACAAAGTAATGCTGAACCATCGCCACCCAACCATCGGGTGCAGTCTTCGGCAACTTCGCCTCGCCCTTGCCGATCGTCTTGAAATCGACCTTCTTGTACTTCTCAGCATCGGTGTAGAAAGCCGGCCCGGTATAGGTCTGCGCACCGCCAAAGAAGCCCGCCGTATTCTCGGCGGCCTTCGTGTCGCGGGTCAGCTGATAGTAGGAGTGGCCGGCCAAAGCCGCATTGCCGCCGTTCGCAATCTCGTAAGCAACGTCGATGACATGGCTGCCGCGGTGGAACGTCAGTACCTTCGCGACCTTCACACCGTTCTGCTCAGGCGCCTCAAGGCGAACGCTCAGCGCCTGTTCGCCATCCTTCAGCACCAGCTTGTCGGCGCTCGGCAGCGCGAACACGGTCTTGTGATTCGGCAGACCAGCACCGATCAGCCCACTCTGTGCGATGTAGCTGTGCGCGCCACCCTCTTCGAACAGCACGAACGGCTTGGTGCGATCGTTGTTCGCACCGTGCTTGAGCAATTCAAGGCGGACCAGATCACCACCCAGCGCCGAGATCTGCGCACGCACCGTATCGGTTTCCACGGTCAGCTTGGGCGCCTTGGCGCGCTCGGCAGTCGTCGCGGCATTTGGTGACGCTGCGGGCGCGGCGACTTGCCCCGATGCAGTCGGCGTCGGCGTAGCGCTCTGCGTCACGCTCGGCCCGGCGACAGGCTTAGGCTGGTTATGTTTTAGCCAGGCATCCCACAGCATGACGAGCGACATGCTGAAGATCACCAGAAGGATCAGGCGGCGGTTGTCCATCGGATTCGGTCGTTTCGGATAGGTGTATCAGACAGTGGCGTCGGCGACGCGACTCAGGGTACCGGATCATACCCGCCGGGGTTCCACGGATGGCAGCGCGTGACGCGACGAGCAGCAAGCCAAGTGCCCTTGATAGCACCATAACGTTGCAGGGCTTCGATCGCGTAGGCGGAACAGCTCGGGTGGAAGCGGCAGTTACGTCCGAGGAACGGACTGAGGAAAAATCGGTAGGCGCGCAGCAGGATGATCAACACGGCTTTCATCGCGAATCATCCTTGCGGCAATCGGTCGAACAAGGCCTCGACCTCAGCGCGCATTTCCGCGCGGCTGGCAGTCTTGGGCGATGCCGAAAGTCGAAGTACGAGGTCACAGCACGGCAGCTGCGCGCGCCGCAGGCGGAACGCCTCTCGGGCGATCCGCTTGATCAGATTGCGCTGCACTGCCTGGCGCGCCAGCTTCTTTGCAACAACGAAGCCGATTCGCGCACTTGGCAAGGCATTGGGTCGGTAGTGCAGGCTGAAAACCCTGCCCCTCACAACCCTGCGGAAGGCGAAAACAGTCGAGAACTCGTCGCCGGTATGCAGCCTGTAGGCTGCCAGCAGCTCGAATCCGACAGATTCAGCCTGCCGTTCAGACGGCGAGACGATGACGGCCCTTGGCGCGACGAGCGGCGAGGACAGCGCGGCCACCACGGGTGCGCGAACGGACGAGGAAGCCGTGCGTGCGCTTGCGGCGGACGACGGAAGGCTGGTAAGTGCGCTTCATGTTCTTGTTTCCTTGCTAACCGGGAAAAACGCGCGATTACACAGCGTAAAGCTCTGTTTGTCAAGCGTTTTTATCTTTTCCACAGCTCAGCGCCTGTGGATAAATCTGTCGATGAAGCGTAGAATAACCCGCTTTCCATGGCCGTCCGACATGCACCGGGAAGAGCCGGTCGCAAGCCCCGGACGCGCTTAAAAACCACATAAAAAACAAAGAGTTGATGCCGAACCGCACGACGCTAACCGCGCCGCCGCGGGGTGGGCGCCATTCGCGCAAAACGTGAGTCACGAATTCTGGTCCACCTGCCTGTCCCGCCTCGAAGCTGAACTGCCTCAACAACAGTTCAACACCTGGATCCGGGCCCTGTCCGCTTCTCCGGCTGCCAACCCCCGCAGCCTGGAGTTGCTCGCCCCTAACCGCTTCGTTCTGCAGTGGGTGCGCGAGCGCTACCTGCGGCGCATCGAAGAGATCGGCAACGAGTTGTACGGCGAACCGGTACAGGTCAGCCTTGCGATTGGCGGTGCCGCCAAGCCCGCTGCGCCGCGCGCCGTGGCCGCAAGTAAGCCCGCAGCCACTTCGCCCGTGCACACGGCCGACGCGCCCCGCGCACCCGCCGTTCAGAAGTCGCAGGACGAGGCCCGTGCGGCGCAGCCCGCTGAAGCACGCAAGACCGATGCCTATGAGCGCACGCGACTGAACCCCGATTTCACGTTCGACAACCTGGTGACCGGCCGCGCCAACGACCTCGCACGCGCCGCAGCCATGCAAGTGGCGCAGAACCCCGGCACCAGCTACAACCCCTTGTTCGTTTACGGCGGCGTAGGCCTCGGTAAGACCCACTTGATCCACGCCCTCGGCAACGCGGTCTGGAAGCACAACCCGAAAGCGGTGATCCGCTATGTGCACGCCGAGGACTACTACGCCGACGTCGTGCGCGCCTACCAGCAGAAGAGCTTCGACCAGTTCAAGAAGTACTACCGCTCGCTGGACCTGCTGTTGATCGACGATATCCAGTTCTTCAAGAACAAGGATCGAACGCAGGAAGAGTTCTTCCACGCCTTCAACGCGCTGGTCGAGGCACGCAAGCAGATCGTGATCACCAGCGACACCTATCCGAAGGATGTCGAGGGGCTGGCTGACCGGCTCATCTCTCGCTTCGACTGGGGTTTGACGGTACAGATCGAGCCGCCGGAACTCGAAATGCGCGTCGCGATCCTGAAGAAGAAAGCGGAAGCCGAACGCACGCTGCTTGGCGACGACGTCGCCTTCCTCATCGCGAAAAACCTGCGCTCGAACGTCCGCGAACTCGAAGGCGCGCTGAAGAAGGTGCTGGCCTTCGCCCGCTTCCATGGCCGGGATATCAGCCTTGAGCTCGCCAAGGAAGCCCTGCGCGACCTGTTGGCCGCACACAACCGCCAGATCACCTTCGAGCTGATCCAGAAGACCGTCGCCGACTACTACAAGATCAAGGTCGCCGACATGCATTCGAAGAAACGCACTCGCGCCATCGCCCGCCCACGCCAGGTTGCGATGTTTCTCGCCAAGGAACTCACACCGTCCTCGCTGCCGTCCATCGGCGAGGCCTTCGGTGGGCGCGACCACACCACGGTGTTGCACGCATGCCGGACGATTGCTGAGCTTCGACTCGCTGATCAACAGCTCAACCACGATCTGCATGTGTTGACGCAGACATTGCGTGGTTGACGCCGAAAACTGTGGATTCAGAGTGGATAGAGCAAGGGGGCGTTTGGGGACAAGCGTGAAGATATCGAGATGGCTGGAAACCGTCCCCACTTGTTCATCGGATAGTACCGTCGTTTCAAACAGGGTTTCAGACCGTTCAAGCGATTGTTTTTATTGTGTAATTTTCACTTATGCACAGAAACAGGTCTTGGTTTACTAATAGTAGTTATATGTTTACAAGATCTTGTTAACAACTGACTGTGAGGCGAATGCGTGTTCTGCGTCGATTGTTTGACCATCGGCTGACCAAAATCGAAACCGCATCCGTGTGAATATTCAGTGGGAAGACCGTGGCAAGATTTGGGGATAAGCGCATCAATTCGGTCGATCAGCAAAACACTCCCCAGTTGTTCATCAAACGCTACGCAGTTTATGAACAGGGTTTTAAGTGCATTAAGCGATTGTATCTATTGGATATTCTGTGTTTATCCACAGAAACCGGGTGCAGTTAACTAATAATAGAGGTTTACTTAAATGCTTCTGTTAACAGCTTCTCGTGAAGCCTTGTTGGGCCCCCTGCAGTCGGTTTCAGGGATCGTCGAAAAGCGGCACACGCTGCCGATCCTGTCGAACGTGCTGATCGAAAAGCACGGTGACGACGTCACGCTGCTTGCCACTGACATCGAGATCCAGATCCGCACCTCTGGCCTTGCCAGCGGCGGTACCGACGCCAGCTTCACAGTCGGCGCACGCAAGTTCCAGGACATCCTCCGCGCCCTGTCTGATGGCACCGAGGTCAACCTCAAGCTCGAGGCCAACCGCCTGTCCCTGCACGCCGGCAAGAGCCGCTTTGCGCTGCAGACGCTGCCCGCGTCCGACTACCCCCGTATGCAGTTCAACGATGCCGAGGCGGTCAGCTTCACGGTGTCGCAGAAGGCCTTCAAACGCCAGCTTGCCCAAGTCGCCTACTCAATGGCGGCACAGGACATCCGCTACTATCTCAACGGCCTGCTGGTCGTTGCACAGGGCAACGAACTGCGCATGGTGGCCACCGACGGTCACCGCCTTGCATTCGCTTCGGCCGAAATCGACGCGGATTTGCCGAAAACTGAAGTCATCCTGCCCCGCAAGACGGTGCTTGAGCTCGCTCGCCAGCTGGCGGATAGCGATGAACCCCTCGAAATCGCCCTCGCCGGCAATCAGGCACGCTTCCGCTTTGGCCCGATCGAACTGATCACAAAGCTCATCGACGGCAAGTTCCCGGACTACGAGCGCGTAATTCCGCAAAACCATCCGAAGCTGCTGATTCTTGGCCGGACGATGTTGCTGGCGTCGCTGCACCGCGCCGCAATTCTCACCAACGAGAAGTTCCGGGGCGTTCGTGTGGTACTGTCCTCCGGTAGCCTCAAGATCATCAGCTCGAACGCCGAGCAGGAAGAGGCTCAGGAAGAGATCGAAGTCGACTACGCCGGCGACTCGGTCGACATTGGTTTCAATGTCACCTACCTGCTCGATGTGCTGACGAACTCAGCCACCGACGAGATCGAGCTGCGGCTCAACGACGGCAACTCCAGCGCGCTGATCACCCTGCCGGGCGACGAGCGCTTCAAGTACGTCGTGATGCCGATGCGGATCTAAGCCGACAGTCATTCCCAGCGTTAGGCCACGGAATTGCAGGCGGGCGCGAACGGCTCATTCAGCCGTTCGCGCCTGGTCGTATGATCCGCGGCGATGAATCTCAGTTTTTGAAGCAAGGTCACCCGATGTCCGAACAGAACCAGCAACCCGCCTACGACGAAGACAGCATCCAGCAGCTTGAAGGGCTGGAGGCCGTACGCAAGCGCCCTGGCATGTACATCGGTGACACCTCTGACGGCACCGGTCTGCACCACATGGTGTTCGAAGTCGTCGATAACGCGATCGACGAAGCGCTGGCAGGCCACTGCGACGACATCGTCGTCACGATCCACACCGACAACTCGATCTCGGTCACCGACAACGGTCGTGGCATTCCGGTCGGCATCAAATTCGACGACAAGCACGAACCCAAGCGCTCGGCGGCTGAGATCGTCATGTGCGTGCTGCACGCAGGCGGCAAGTTCAACCAGAACAGCTACAAGGTCTCTGGTGGTCTGCACGGCGTTGGTGTGTCGTGTGTGAATGCGCTCTCGAAATGGCTGCGGCTGACGATTCGTCGCGACGGCAAGAAGCACTTCCTCGAGTTCAACCGCGGCCACGCCGTGGACCGCCTGCTCGAAGTGCAGAACGGGGTCGAAGTCTCGCCGCTTCGCGTCATTGGTGACACCGAGAAGCGCGGCACCGAAGTGCACTTCCTTGCCGATGAAGAAATCTTCGGCACCGTCGAGTTCCATTACGAGATTCTCGCCAAGCGTCTGCGCGAACTCTCCTTCCTGAACAACGGCGTACGCATCCGCCTGATCGATCAGCGCACCAACCGCGAGGAAGACTTTGCCTTCTCCGGCGGCGTGCGTGGGTTCGTCGAGTACATCAACCGTGCGAAGACGGTGTTGCACCCCAACGTTTTTTACGCGGCCGGTGCCACTCAGGTGCCGGTCAGCGGTGGCGGCGGCACGGTGGAACTCACCGTCGAAGTCGCGATGCAGTGGAATGACAGCTACCAGGAACAGGTGCTGTGCTTCACGAACAATATTCCGCAGTCCGACGGAGGTACCCACCTCACCGGCCTGCGCATGGCGATGACCCGCGTCATCAACAAGTACATCGAAGAAAACGAGATCGCCAAGAAGGCCAAGGTCGAGATCACCGGCGATGACATGCGCGAAGGCCTTGCCTGTGTGCTGTCGGTGAAGATGCCCGATCCGAAGTTTGCTTCGCAGACCAAGATGAAGCTGGTCTCGAGCGAAGCCCGCCCGGCGGTGGAAGAAGTCGTCGCCGCCAAGCTTTCCGAATACCTGCTCGAACGCCCGATCGATGCCAAGACCATCTGCGGCAAGATCGTTGAGGCCTCGCGCGCCCGTGAAGCCGCCCGCAAGGCGCGTGAAATGACGCGCCGCAAAGGCGTGCTCGACGGCGTTGGTCTGCCCGGCAAACTCGCCGACTGCCAGGAGAAGGATCCCGCGCTGTGCGAGATCTACATCGTCGAGGGTGACTCCGCAGGTGGCTCAGCCAAGCAAGGCCGCGATCGCAAGTTCCAGGCGATCCTGCCGCTACGCGGCAAGGTGCTCAACGTCGAACGCGCGCGCTTCGACAAGCTCATCTCCTCCGAACAGATCGCCACGCTGATCACCGCGCTCGGGACCGGTATCGGCAAGGACGACTTCAAGCCAGAGAAGCTGCGTTACCACCGCATCATCATCATGACCGACGCGGACGTCGACGGCGCCCACATCCGCACCCTGCTGCTGACGCTGTTCTATCGCCAGATGCCCGAGCTCGTCGAGCGCGGTCACATCTACATCGCGCAGCCGCCGCTCTACAAGATCAAGCACGGCAAGAACGAGCGCTACATCAAGGACGACGCCGAACTCGACGCCCACCTGCTGCGGATGGGCCTCGACACCGCGCAACTCATTCCCTCATCGGGAGCAGCGCCAATCGAAGGCGAAACGCTCGGCGAACTCGCCCGCAACTACTTGCTCGCCGAAGCGGTGATCAACCGGGTCTCCGGCTTCATCGACCCCGCTGCGCTGCACGCCATGCTGGCCGGCGATATCAACGTTTCGCTCACCGACGAGGCCGCTGCAACCGATTCCGCAGCGCGACTGCAAGCCTCGATGCCCAAGGGTGTTAACGTCCGGCCCCACTTCGATCAGGAAAGCGAAGCGTGGGAACTGGCGGTGGAGCGCATGCACCACGGCAACGTACGCCGCGGCATCATCGACGCTGAATTCCTTGTCTCCGGTGATTACGCGCAGATCCGTCGCGCCGCCGAAATGATCAATGGCCTGATCGGCGAAGGCGCGGAAATGCGCCGCGGCGAAAAAGCGGCACCGGTTACATCCTTCGCCGATGCCATTCGCTGGATGTTCAACGAAGTCGAACGTAACCTCAGCAAGCAGCGCTACAAAGGCCTCGGCGAAATGAACCCCGACCAGCTGTGGGAAACCACCATGGACCCAGCCGTTCGTCGCCTGCTGAAAGTTCAGATCGACGACGCCATCGCCGCCGACGAAATCTTCACCACGCTCATGGGCGACCAGGTAGAGCCGCGTCGAGAATTCATCGAAAGCAATGCGCTCTACGCGCGCAACATCGATGTCTGATATGAAAAGCGTTTGTCTCTGAACAACTTCTGAGATGCGAATGAACAAAAGGCCCATAAAGGGCCTTTTGTTCTTTTGGGAATAGCATTCCCGCCAGTTCGTTCGCCGCTCACCAGCGGCAATCTCTGTCGTATCGGCTAGACGCTGCCTGTGCTCGCCACTTCTGGCTGCGAAGCGGTAACCAGCCGGCGCGGCACCATATCTGCATCAAGAAGTCGTTCGATTCGAGCGAACACTTCAAGCCGTGAAAAAGGCTTCTTCATGAAATCGTCGGCGCCGATTCGGGTGCCGAAGAACTGTTCGGTGGCTTGTTCGTTGCCGCTGATCATGATCACCGGAATATCCTTCGTCAGCGGATCACGCCGTAGCGTGCGCAGTGCTGCGAAGCCGTTCATGCCGGGAAGGACGATGTCGAGAAAAATGATGTCCGGCGTCAGGTCGCGGGCTATCTCGATTCCTTCTTCGGCGGTCAGCGCTTCAAGGGTGACGTAGCCGGCGGAATTGAGCATCTTGCGAAGCGCGGCAACGATGGTTGGCGAGTCGTCAACAATCAGCGCGCTCGTACCCGGCCGCGCATTCTGGCGATCACGGACGCGTCGCTCCGGGGGCTGGCCAAGACTGGTCCCAACCGCGTCAGCGTGGTTTGCCGGCGCTTGGGGGGTCGGCGATTTGGCAAGTATCGATTTGAGCTGATCGAAAAGTCCCACGATTACCTCTGCTGAGTGCGCCCAGGCGCGGAGCTTGGTTCAAATCCGGTTGGCGAACAAATCATACCGTCGGCATTCCCGCGCGTGACTGGCTCACGTCAAAAGCGTGAGCGGCCGTGCGTCGGGCGTCACAGTGCGGCTCAATTGCCTATCGGTCCCAAGGGCGAAACAGCCTCAACACCAGACGGAGGCGGATTCGCTTGCCCAAAGGCGCCGGCAACCTGTCGCATTTCACGGTCCTTGATATGCCATAGCGATATGCTGTCGGCCTAACCAAAATGTCGTGCCTCGACGGACCGTTCCGATGCCTGGTTTCTCAATCCCTGGTCTGCTTTCGCGCAGTTTTTCCGACGCCCACCGCTTGCTGCGTCTTACCACCCCGCTGGGCAACGATGCACTGCTGGTGGAAACCGCGCGAATCCGCGAGTCGGTGGGGGAAGGTGGCTTTGAACTCGACTTGATGCTCTTGAGCGAGGATGCGCAGATCGCGCACAAATCGCTGATCGGGCAACCGGTGTGTTTGACGCTGCTAACCGATGGCCTCGTGAGTCGAGATCGCCCCTTTCACGGCTATGTGACCGGATTTGGTCTGCAAGGCGCTGATGGGGGGCTTGCGCGCTACCGCATGCGGGTACAGCCGTGGCTCGCCTTCCTTGGCCACAACCGCGATAGCTGGGCCTTCCAGGATCAGAACGTCGTTGCGATCTGCGATGAGCTCTTCGCTGGCTGGCAAGGGCAAGGCAAGCTGGTCCCGCAGTGGCGCTGGGAGCTGTCTGAGCCCGACGCGTTGCTACCGCGCAGCCTGTGTGTGCAGCATGGCGAGAGCGATCTGGTCTTCGTCGAACGCTTGCTTGCCGAGGAAGGCCTGTTCTACTGGTTCGAGCACGCCGCCGACTCCCACACCCTGGTCATCGCCGATCACAACGGCGCTTTCAAGCAAGTGCCGCCGATGCGCTTTCACCGCGCCGATGCCACCGAAGTGGCCGACACCGTGCAAAGCCTGCAGCGAAGCTCGCGCGTGATGCCCGACACCGTGCGTATCGTGACTTGGGACTACCGTGCCCACCAGCGTGTCACCGTGGAAGCGCGTGGACAGCAGTGCGGCCCAATCTCGCTCGTGCGCAGCGATTCGCCCGGCCTCTACGCCTTCCCGACAGTCGAAGACGGCGAGCGCTACGCTCAGCGCCAGCTGCAAGCTTGGCAGTGCCGAATTCACACATACCCGATCCGCAGCACCGTGCGCCGGCTCGCACCGGGTACTCGTACCGTGATTACCGATGGCCCGTTTGGCCTGCCGACCGGTGTGCCGATTGCTGTGCTCAGCGTCGAGCACGAAGCGCGCAACAACCTCGCCGCCGATGTACTGGCACAGATCCGCGAAGTCCTGGGGCCGGCACCTTCAATGGCCCTGCTCGATTCATTGGTTGATGTAACCAACAGCGCGCAAGCAGTGCGCAATGACGCAGACGCCCCGCTCTACTGCAACCGCGCGCACAGCATTCCCGCCGACGCACCCTACCGCCCGCTGACTTGGGATCAGCACGGTGCACGCATCCATGCCAAACCCACCGTGCGTGGCACGCAGACGGCGTTGGTCGTCGGCGTTTCGGGTACGCCGCTCACTGCGGATCGCGATGGCCGCATCAAGATTCAGTTGCCGTGGCTACGCGGCGGCAATGCCCAAAGCCGCCTCGCCCATCCAAGCGGGGACGACAACGCGCGCGCGAACGAAACCGTCGGTACCTGGGTCCGCGTGGCGACTGCGCTAGCTGGTGACAACTGGGGTGCCCATTTCACCCCGCGCCTAGGCCAGGAAGTGCTGGTGGACTTCTCCGAGGGTGACATCGACCGCCCGATCGTGATCGGGCTCGCCTACAACGGCCGCGGGCAAGAGAATGCGCAGGGCAATCAGGTCACCAGCGGCAGCGCCAATGCCACGGGCAACGCGCCAGCCTGGTTCCCCGGCACTGCCGGTGCCCATGCGCACAAACCGGTGTTCGCCGGCATCAAGACCCAGGCACTCGCGACCAGCCAAGCCGGCAGCGGCGAGCACAACGCACTGGTGTTTGACGCTACCCCGGGGCAGGACGGACTACGCCTGTCCACCACGCAACACGACAGCCGTCTGCAACTCGGGCATCTGCGCGCACAAACTGACAACGCCCGCGAAGCCGCTCGCGGCCACGGTGCGGAATTAGCCACCAGTGCCGCCGGCGCCGTGCGCGCCGCACAGGGTCTGCAACTCTCCGCCGGCGAATCCGGCCATCGTGGTGTGCCGCACGTTGATGCGAGTGGCGCCACCTCGGTGCTGGAAAGCAGCAGCGAACTCGCGACCGCCCTCGCCAAGGCCGCGAACACTTCGCGCGCCAAGTTCCCGAAAGACCCGTCGGAACCGAAGCAGCTGCCGCCGCTGGAAGGCCAAACCACGCAATCCAAGGAACTGGCCGAGACGACCAGCATCAACCAAAGCCCCGCCGGGATCGCAGGCGGCACCGGTACCGTCAGCGCTTGGGCTGCGCCGCACCTTTCACTATTCGGTGAAGCGGGCATCGCACTCACCACCCCGGCCCACAGCACCACCGTGGCCAACGACCTCACCGTCACCGGCGGCCAGACTTTTGAGGCCGCCGCGCAAGGCGCGATTCGCTGGGCGAGCGGTGCCGGCCTTGTGCTCTACTCCGTGGGCAAGAAGCCCGAGGGCGCACGACCGATCACCGACACTGGAATAAAGCTGCACGCCGCCGCCGGCAGAGTCACCGCGCACGCCCACGACAACACCGCCGCAGTGGCGGCGCAAAAGCAGGTCACGATCGCGAGCACGCACGCCAGCATCCAGATCAGCGCCAAGAGCCACGTCCAGCTCACCGCTGCCGGTGCTGCGATCCAGATCGAAGGCGGCAACATCACGCTGACCGCACCTGGCAGCGTGATGCTCAAGGCGAGTCAGAAGAACTTGACCGGGGGGGCGAGCGCGGCAGTAGTGACGCCCAATTTCCCTGTGAGCACCCCTGAGTTTCCCGCGCTGCAAAAACACAGCCGTTTCAGCCAGAAACTCAACGTCGCGGGCCTTCTCGGGCTGGACCCTGAGACGAAAGCACTGCATGGAAACATGAGCTATGAGGTTTTCGACCAAAGCGGGCAAAGACTTGCGGCCGGGCAGATCAAACCCGATGGCAACACAGACCGGGTATTCACCAGCAAATCCGAAAAACTCAAAGTGGTCGTCAAGACCGGTGAGTGGATTCTGTTGCAAGACATCGAGCACCTTTGATTCGCCCGTTGCCCACTGGATATTCCCTCATGAACACTTATGAAGAGCTGGCTGACATTGAGGCTGCCACGCCGCATGAACCAGCGCCCGAAGAGTCCGCACTACAGACTTCCGCTGTAGATGAAGCAGCACCTGCGGAAGGATCAGCGACTGCCCAACCGCCAGAGCTGTCGATCTGTGTGCGCGCGCTTGACGGCGAGCCAATCGTCAAACTCGGCGTGAATGTTTGCTGGGACGGTGGCGAGCTTACCGCCTTCACAAATGCCGAAGGCTTGCTGCCCCCTGTCAAAGCGCCCCCGGGGGCCGTGCTCACACTGGCGGTGCAGCGTTTCAACAAGACATACAAGGAGATAGGCGCAACGGTGATGCCCGCCTCAAATGGCTTGCTGACCGCGATCAGCCCGAGTCTCGTACTTGAAACCAAGACCGAAATCCATGTGGGCACGCCGGGCACGGCCGAGGCGGCGATTCCGAAATCGGAGGCAAGCGATGCCGGCGACCTCATGCCGACGCCCCCGGGCATCGCCACGGGTGCAGCGCCGGAGCACGCGCCATCTGCTCCGCCCGCAAGGAATGCAGACAAAGCCGCGACGCCGCAGGCTACAGGCAAGGCTGCCCCAGCGCAGTCGACCAAGCCTGTGCCAGTTCAAGCCACACCAAAACCAGCCACAGCGGTGCCGACTGCCGCGCACAGCGCGACTTCCGCCCCACGAAAGATTTCGGGCGCTGACAATACCAAGCAAGCGCCGCAGACCGGGCGCAACGAACGTGGCCACCCGATCGCGTTTCACACGCAGAAGTTAATTGACTGGTGGGGCAGTTGGCGCCTACCGACGCTCAACTTGTGGGGTGAGTCAGCGGTGCAAGGGACTGCGCCGAAAACCCGTGTGGCGGTCAACGCCGAGATGGTCCAGCAGGTTCAGGCCCTGTTGGCGTTTGCGAAGGAGCAGACTGAATACGACTACACGGAAGGCACGGCTGGCGTCCTCACATCAATGACCAATCGCACGTTCAAGCACAAGAGCGGCGAGAAGGAAGCTTATGATTCCACGGGTCTTTGCTACACCTACGTCAAGGTTGCACTTACACGCAGCAAGATCGTCGACGGCATTTTGGGCGATAAGAAACTGGATAGGCAGAGCGCGGCCGAGCACTACGCGATGCAAGACAGCGCCAGCAAGGCCGGGCCCGCGCTGCTGGCGAAGGGCTTTCGCGATGTCACCGCTTCAGTGCCTGACGCCCGCTGGGCCGCAGCGGGAGATGTCATCGTCTACGAATGGACTGACGAGACTTGGGCGAGGAGAAAGAAGAAGAAGAAGAACGACAAACTGCCCAACCACGGCCATATCGATATTCGTGACTACGAGTTCTACGTGAGCGACTTCCTGACGCTCCCACCCAACAAACCCGCACACCCGAGATGGGCGGAATACACGAACATCCGCATCTACCGCAAGGTGTTCGATCCGCTGCCGACTCAGCGGATACGAGCGTTCTTGCGCTGCCTGCGCGAGTTCGAGTGCCAGGCGGAGCAGGACGATACCAAGCGCTACCAGATGCTCAACTGCGCAGTCCCGGGTACGTCAGCGCGGCGCTTCAGTAGCTACCGGACGCACCCCTGGAAAGGCTTCCCGCCGCCCGCCCGACCCTATTCCACGGCGGCTGGCGCTTATCAGATCCTCGCGAGCACGTGGCAAGAGAAGATTGACCAGGGTTTGATTACCGATAGAGGTGACATATTCAGCCCGGCGATTCAGGATCGTATTGCCGTTATGAAGATCGAGGAACGCAACGCCTTGCACCTCATCCGTATGGGCAAGATTAAGGAAGCGATAGAAGGCACAACTTTGCCCAAAGAATGGACCAGCCTTCCTGGTGGCGGCGAGAATGCGCGCAGGAGAACCGCTGATGGAAAGCCGATGAATATGACGTACCTGCAGAGCTTGTTTGACCAGTATTTGTCAGAAGAGAGAATAAGATGGGAATGAGCGGAATTGTGAATGCGCTTTTCATGGGGCTAGTGCTGAACGCCTTGGCCGCAAACGCGGCACCCTTGAACGCAGAGCAACTGGAGGTTCAGGCTTTCATGAAACGACTGTACTCATACGATCCAGAATCCTTTGATAACGGCCAGTTTGATGTGAAGACCCGGAAGCCATATCTCCTGAATAAGGCACCCGACAGTCACACGGCGTCGAAGTACATGCCTAAAGAAAAGTGCGAACTTATCGAGGAATTCTTTGACCGTTCGATCATTACGCGAACGGAAAAGAAGACATTCGTTGCGTGCTACGCACCCAATCTATTCCCCCACCTCGGCCCAGAACAGCTCTCTGCAAGCACCCGTTATGAGGACATTGCCCGCCCCTTGATCGAGCCCCCGTCTGTGACCAATAGCAGCGCCAGGGTGGTTGTCTATGTGCGGGGCTTCAAGAACAAGGAGCCCGGGCAAGCCCTGTACGACCGGAACATTTTCTATCTGTCAAAGACCGAAATTGGGTGGCGAATTACCAACGTCCTGACGATCCTCGGTAAGGCCTCTTTTCAGACGCGGCCCTGCGGCTACGAATCGGCGACGAAACTCACCCCCGAGCAGTTGAAGGACGCACCCAGCGAGTGCGAATGAACCCGGTGCGAGCGCAAGCAAAGACTGCGTGGCAACCCGCGCACCGCCGATTAGGGTCGCCGCATCAGATTCAGCTCTCGTGGCGGCGCGGCGGCAACGCACAAAACCACCTCGCCCACCCGAACGGTGACGACAACGCGCGTGCGAACGAGACCGATCACGTGGCTGCGTGTGGTAACCGCGCTGGCTGGTGACAACGGGCAAACACCGCTCTGCTTATCGCGCGAAGGCGAGCGGCTGTATCAAAATCATAAATAGGGTACTTACCGTACTTGCCGCGCTAACGATCGCGTTCGCCTTACCGGCTTCCGCTTCCGCCACCGAATGTGGCGCGGCGAAGTGTGCCCCGTCTTTTGATGATTACCCTGTGGTCGAACACAGCCAGCCATTTCCGTCGATCAGCCTCATCCTGCAAACCAGACTCGCCAAGCAGTACCGTACGGTCATCACTCAGCCGTCCCGCGAGGGCGCTGACCTCGCCGGCCACTACCGTGTTGCTACTTGGGGATGCGGCACCGATTGCCACGGCTTTGCGATCATCAACAAACGTAATGGCAACGTTTATACGATGCCAGGCGTTGACTACGTCGCCGGCGTCATGGGGAACGCTGAAGACCGCTTGGCCTATCGGCTCAACGGCCGTCTATTCGTGATCACTGGACGCAAGAACGACGAGGACGGGGGAAAGGTCTACCACCTTTGGAATGGACGCGTACTCAGACTGATCCTGAAGACCGAGATCGAGAGAGAGTCATTCGACGAATAAGCGCAGCACGCGTGTACGCGCGACTCTTGCTCTTCGGGCCCAGAGCTCGGCCATCTTCCGAACTGATTGCCTATCGAGCAGCGAGAGACCACAACGCTAGTCTTGCAGGGCGGGCCCTTTCGAACCGTCCTGACTGAGAGTTGTGGAGCAGCGGCAGGTTAGGCCAGATACAACCAGGGCGCGCAATTCACGCCGCGTATGAGGTGGAAGCGCTGATGGACTTCTCCGAGGGCGACATCGACCGACAAATCGTGATAGGGCTCGCCCACAAAAGCTGTGTGCAAGACAACGCGTAAGGCAACGAAGTCAGCGGCGGAAGCGTCAACGCAAACGGCAAAATCGCCCTTACCGCGCTGCGCGAACCTAAAGGCAAAACGGAAGAACCTCACCGGGCCAGCCAGTGGGCCGGTGCGTTCGATTCGACCCAGCGCAGCGTTGCTAGCCAATTTCCTACAATTGCGCCCATCGTCTTGATCGATTTCCTCTATTCCAATGCTCCGTTCTCGCGCCGCCCGTTTCTTATTTGCCGCCTTGCTCGCGCTTTTTCTGCTCGTGCCGGCTGCCTACTACCTGGCCGTTCAGCGTTTGAAGGTGGCGGTTGAGCAGGGCTTGGGGGCGAGGGCGCAGGTCGGGGATGTGGTGGTGCGGTGGAACGCGCTGGAACTGCACGACGTGGTGGTGCGGGCGGCGGATGGGTGGCCGGTGCAGGACGAGCTGCGGGCGCGGGTGGTGCGGGTGGTGCCGGCGCTGATGAGTCTTCTGCGCGGCGATATCGAGGTACGTGCGCTCCGTCTCGAAGGTGCCTATCTGTCGATGCTGCGCGCGCGGAACGGGCGTCTGCGGGTGTTGCCGGCGGTGCTGGAGCCGGCTGCCGCACCGCAGGGCAGGCAGGATGGCCCATCGGGAACGCAAAGTGATGCGGCCGTGGAGGCGTATTCCGACGATGCGCCAGCCCGCGTCATCCGTTTCGATTCGATCGTACTGGTCGATGGCGCGCTGGACTACTGCGATGCCACCGTGGCACGCAAGCCGCATTGCATTGCGCTGCGTGCGCTCGACGGGCGTTTGTCTGATCTGCGGATTCCGACCCTGGATGCGGCGAGCACGCTGGGACTGGCCGGCACCGTTGCCGGCCCGACCCGCGACGGTCATCTGGCGCTCGAAGGTTCGCTGACCATGGCGACGCGTGACATGGATCTGAAGCTGGACCTGACGGGCGTCGACTTGCGCAGCGTGGAGCCATATCTGGTGAAAGCGGCCGATGCGGGAGTGAAGCGCGGCGTGCTTGATCTTTCCATGCACGCCAAGGTGCTGAAGCGGCGTCTCGATGCGCCCGGCCGCCTGACCCTGAGTGAACTTGAGCTGGTTGAGCATGGCCACAGCGCGCTGGGCCTACCGCGCGCGCTGGTGGTATCGGCGTTGAAGGACCGAGCGGGGCGGATTCAGGTCGACTTCACGTTGAAGGGCAACCTCGATGATCCGAAGTTCTCGCTCAACGAGGTGATGGCTTCGCGCTTTGCGGCTGCGGTGGCCGAAGGGTTGGGTGTCAGCATCGGCGGCCTTGCGGAAGGGGTTGGCAAGGCCGCCGGTGGGATTGGCGAGAGCCTGAGAAAGCTCTTCGGCGATTAAGTCTGCTTGCCGTCGTTGGCAGGCGTGGCGTTGTCTTCAGGCGGCCAGGCGTCGCCGATCCAGGCATCCAGAAGCGTGTAGGTGACGGCAAGCACCACCGGGCCGATGAAGAGGCCGATCATGCCGAAACCAAGCAGGCCGCCGATCACGCCCGAGAAGATCAGCAGCAACGGTAGATCCGCGCCCTTCTTGATCAGCCAGGGCCGCAGGAAGTTGTCGAGCGAGCCGACGATCAGTGTCCACACCAAGAGCACGCTACCCATCGTGTTGTCGCCGCTCCAGAACAGCCAGCCGACCGCAGGCAGCAGCACAAGCACAGGGCCGAGCTGGGCGAGGCAGAACATGAACATGATCGCTGACAGTACCGCCGCGAACGGAACGCCGGTAATCAGCAGCCCGAGCCCTCCGAGCGTCGATTGCACCAGAGCCGTGACCACGATGCCCAACGCGACGCCGCGGATCGCCTGACCGGCCAGGATCACCACGCGATCGCCCTGCACGCCGGAGAGCCGTCGCGCGAAACCACGCACGCCGCGCGCCGCGGTTTCACCGGTGCTGTACAGAATCCCCGCCACGGCTACGGTCAGCAGGAACTGAATCACCACCATGCCGAGGCCGCCCGCCTGCGACGCCAGCCACTTCAGCGCATCGCCGGCATAGGGCTTGATGTTCGCGAGCAGCGGCGCCACGCCGTTGACGGCGACCCCATGCCAGAAGCTGGCGATCTTGTCGCCCACCATCGGCAGGCCCGAGACCCAGCTAGGCGGTTCGGGCACCGTGGCTTCCTGCAACTTCGGTACGAGTTCGGCCACCTTGTCGGCGTTCGATACGACGGTTGTGATCGCAATCGTGAGCGGTACGAACAACACCAGCAGCAATGCGCCCACCATCACCGCCGTCGCGAGGCCCCGCTTGCCCCACAACCGTCTCTGCAGCGCCGTCATCAGCGGCCAGGTGGCCACCACGATCATCGTTGCCCAGATCAGGGCACCCAGGAAGGGTCTCAGTACCCAAAGCGAGGTGACGATCAGCAGCGCAATCGTCATCACGGCGAGCAAAGTTCGCGTTACTTCCGGTCTGGAGGCATGCATGGCGGGCGCTCGTACGAAGTAGGGAGACCCGATTCTGGCCCCAGTGTGTGACGCCGCCAAGCGATACGATGAATCCCGATTGATGCGGGTCAGCCGCCGGCTGGCTGGCGAGGCAAGGCGCCAAGCGCGACCGATAGATCCCCCACGACGATTCGGGCAGGCACCGCGAGCATCAGATTGAGCGGCAGGCCGAACTGCTCGACGCGCAAGCCGCTGCCATCGAGCAGGCCGCCGTCGTCCTGCGTCAATGGCCCGCAATGGCGCGTGATCCGATCTGCCAGTGGTTCGTTCGTAGGCAGGTAGCCAATCACGGGTTTGCCCAGCGCGATGGCGAACCCGACTTCGAACGCCGTCCCGGAATCGGGTTCGGCACCCCGGAATTCCGCCAGATTGGCGAGCACCGCATCGGCGGCGCGGATCATTGCAATGTTGGCGGTGTAGATGCCGGCGGCGTCGTGCGCATCGCTGTCGAGCGGCACCAGCGCGTCATGGCCGAAGAGCTGGCACAGCGCGCGGGCGGCTGCAGCCCATTCGCGCGCATCGGTTCGGAATACATCGGGGCCGGCAAGGTAGAGCTTCATGGGGCAGGGCGAATGAGAATCGGACGCCACTGTAGCGCATGCCGCGCTTCGGTCGTCCGTATCGCCTCAAGTTGGCTTGGCGCCTTGCCGTTAAAGCTGGTCTGGCCTTCAGGCCAGGTGCTTCAACGCTTCGCCCCGAGAACGCCCGTGAAGAAGGAGTACGCCCGATGTTCGCCAAACTCAGCCTCAAGACCCGCTTGTTGGTGCTCGTTGCGGTTGCATTGCTCGGCATGCTGTTCCTCGCCGCGCTGCAGATTGCCCACCTGCGAACGCAACTGCTCGACGACCGCAAGCTGACGCTGACCTCGGCGGTGGACATCGCCTACAGCGTGGCCGCGGGCCTGCAGGAGCGGGTTGAAAAGGGTGAGTTGCCGAAGGATCAGGCCCAGGCGCTGGCCAAGCAGGCCATCAAATCGATGCGCTATCAGGGCAAGGAGTATTTCTACGTTTATGACTCCAAGGGCAACGGCGTCGCGCACCCGATCCGGCCAGAGTACGAAGGCAAGAATCACTGGGACCGGAAGGACAAATCGGGCACCTACACGATCCGCGCCATGATCACCGCCGCGCTCGACAAGAGCGGCTTCGCCAACACGCTGACCGCCAAGCCGGGCAGCGATGTGCAGGTGCCCAAGCTGCAGTACCTGCGGCACTTCGAACCGTGGGACTGGGCGATCGGGACCGGGCTCTACGTCGACGACCTGGACGCGGTGTTCAAGGAAGAGCTGCTCAAGGTACTCGCCGCGATCGCCGTGATCCTCGCAGTCGTCGGCTTTGTCGCTGTTGCCGTGGTGCGGGCGGTGATGCGTGACATTGGGGGTGAGCCGGCCAAGGCCGTTGCGGTGATGCGCGAAGTGGCGGACGGCAACCTGAAAGTCAGCCTCGATAACGCGCATGGCGACAGTTTGCTGGGCGAGCTCGATCGCCTGGTGCGCAAACTTCACGCGGTGATTGGCGAGATCGGCGCCGGCTCGGCCCGTGTTACGCGGGCCGCCAAGGACATCAACGCCGCCTCATCGGCGGTGGCCGCCGCTGCCGCCGAGCAGACCGACAGTACCCAAGCGATGGCGGCATCGATGGAAGAACTCACGGTGTCGATCAACCATATTTCCGATAGCGCCAGCGAGACGGCACGCCACGCCAGCGACGCGGCGGAGCTGGCGGGCGAGGGCAAGGGCCAGGTCGCGCGGGCCGCCGAGGATATCGGCACGATGGCTTCCACGCTCAGCGGTGCCGCGACGCAGGTGCGCGCGCTCGCCCAGAACGCGGAAGAGGTATCGCGCATCGCGCAGGTGATCAAGGAAATCGCCGGCCAGACCAATCTGCTTGCCCTCAATGCTGCGATTGAGGCGGCGCGAGCGGGCGAGCACGGGCGCGGGTTTGCGGTGGTGGCGGACGAGGTGCGCAAGCTCGCGGCCCGAACGGAAACCGCAACCTCCGAGATCTCGCATGTCGTCGAGCGTATCCAGCGCGACACGCTCGACGCCGCGCAGACCATGGACCATGCAATGCCGCTGGCCGACAAGGCACGCGATGCTGCGGCGACGGCGGCGGAAACCCTGTCGCGCATCGCGGCCGGCTCGCTGGCGGCCGAGGCCCTGGTTCGCGACGTTGCGTCTTCAACACGCGAACAGAGCCAGGCGAGCAGCCTCCTTGCGCAGCAAGTGGACCGGATCGCACATCAGGTGGAGGAAACCGCGACCGAGATGTCGAGCGCAGCGCATACCGCCCAAGCGCTCGAGCAGACCGCCGCTGAACTGGATAGCGTGACGTCCCGCTTCCGCGTCTGATCAGTTGCCAAGCACCGCGGGCACGCCAAATAGCCAGACGTGCCCGTGCATGACGGCCGCGCTCGCGATGACGCCGATCACGCCGGCCTTGATGTCCGCTGCGAAGTGCGGCGTCAGCGTTGCGCGCTTGCGAAATGCCACCGCCACCAGCAAAGCGAAGCTCGCATAGGCCGCGAAACCACCGAACAACACCGTCTGGCGCATGCCACCGTTCGCAAGCAGGTGGGTGACTGACCAGATCAATACGCCGATCACCATCGGATGATGCAGCCGTGCCCGCAGATAACCGGGGAAATTGAACCCGCCGGCGACGAAGAGGATCAATGCCAGCGTGTTGGTATAGGGGGCGAGCCGGATCGCGAGCGGGCTTGGCGCGAAGATCGCCGTCGTCGGTGCGTGGGACCAGTTCATCCCGACAATCACCAGCCCGGCCAGAGACAACAGCGAATGCGTGCCGCGCCACGCGTTGACGCCAATGCGGCTGACGATGCGGCTGCGGATCGGCGGAAACACGCTTGCCACATGCGCGATCATGAACAAGGCAATGCCCGTAAGGATGAGGGTCATGGCAGCTCCGGTGATTGGGACGACTGGGCCACATGCTGCCCCCGCGGCGCGAACCGGGCAAGGCGGTGGTCCTGCTGCGCGTGGCCCGGCCAGGCTGGCGCGCGGCAAGTCCCTGAATCCAAGGGTTTCTTGACAATTTTGCAGGGTCGCAACAAACTGCCACCCCTTGCGCCGCTTTGACCTCAGCTTGCTGGGCGCCGACCCCGACCGGGCCGAAATCAGCTAAAGCGAGACGCGTTTCACAAGAACCCGTTCCGCCGCCGAGGCCGAACGGGTTTTCTGTTTTCAGGGCCGCGATGACGCTCTACGTTCCCAACCACTTTGCCGCACCGGACCGCGACGCGATCGTTCAACTGATCGCGCAGCACCCGTTTGCCACGCTGATCAGCGTGGCTGGCGGCGAACCGGTGATTACCCATCTGCCGCTGGTGGCCGACGCCACCGGCACGCTGGTCGGGCATGTGGCGCGTGCCAATCCGCACGCCGCGCTGTTGGCTGAAGGCGCCACCGTTACCGCGGTGTTCCACGGCCCGCATGTGTATGTGTCACCGACCTGGTACGAACAGCCCGGCGTGCCGACCTGGAATTACGCGACAGTGCATGTGCATGCCAAGGTGCGCGTGATCAACGGCGAGGCCGCGCAGGCAATGCTCGACCACCTGGTCGATACCTTCGACCCCGATCCGCTCGGCGAGGCGGGTACGCGGCACATGCGGCAGGATGAGCGCGCCGGCATGCTGGCCCACATCCACTGCTTCGCGCTTGAGATGCAGCGGGTCGAGGCCAAGTTCAAGCTCTCGCAGAACAAGTCGCCGGCCGATCGACTGCGCGTCGTCAGCGCCCTCGGCCAGCAGGACAACCCGGACGCTGACGCCATCGCCAGCCTGATGATGAACACCCTGATGCAGAGCCGCTGACGCGCCTTCTGCCCCCCAGATTTCAGCATTGCCACCGCACACCGGCGATGCGACACGACAGACGAGAACGATGATGCAAGCCGACCGTACCGAAGAACTCCGCGACCTGCTCGAAACCCGCATCCTGCTGCTCGACGGCGCGATGGGCACGATGGTGCAGAAGCACAAGCTGCAGGAGGCCGACTACCGCGGCACGCGCTTCGCCAACTGGGCGAGCGACGTGAAGGGCAACAACGACCTGCTGCTGCTGAGCAAGCCCGAGATTATCCGCGGCATCCACGCGGCGTATCTGGATGCCGGCGCCGACATCATCGAGACCAACACCTTCAACGCCACCCGCGTGTCGCAAGGCGAGTACGGCATGCAGGATCTGGCCTACGAGCTCAACGTCGCCGGTGCGCGGCTCGCGCGCGAAGTGTGCGACGAGTTCGCCGCGAAGACCGGGCGCCCGCGCTTCGTCGCCGGCGTGCTCGGTCCGACCTCGCGCACCGCGTCGCTGTCGCCGGACGTGAATGACCCCGGCTTCCGCAACATCACCTTCGATGCGCTGGTCGCCGACTACATCGAGTCGGCCAAGGGCCTGGTCGAGGGCGGCGCCGACATCCTGATGGTCGAGACCATCTTCGACACGCTCAACGCCAAGGCCGCGCTGTTCGCGATCGAACGCTTCTTCGACGAAGCCGGCCGCCGCTGGCCGGTGATGATCTCCGGCACCATCACCGACGCCTCGGGCCGCACGCTCTCGGGCCAGACCACCGAAGCCTTCTGGGACTCGCTCGCTCACACCAATCCGCTCACGATTGGTCTGAACTGCGCGCTCGGTGCGAAGGAACTGCGCCAGTACGTCGAGGAGATGGCGCGCGTGTCCGAGACCTGGCGCTCGGCCCACCCCAACGCGGGCCTGCCGAATGCCTTCGGCGAGTACGACGACACGCCGGAGAACATGGCGCGCCAGGTCGGCGAATGGGCGCAGAGCGGTTTCGTGAACATCGTCGGCGGTTGCTGCGGCACGACGCCGGATCACATCAAGGCGATCGGCGAAGCGGTGTCGAGTGTGAAGCCCGCTTACCGGCCGAAGAAGTCGCATGTGATGCACCTCTCTGGCCTGGAGCCGCTGGCGATCTCCGACGACTCGCTGTTCGTGAACGTCGGCGAGCGCACCAACGTCACCGGTTCGCGCGTGTTCGCGAAGATGATCCTCGAAGGCCGCTTCGACGACGCGCTGGCGGTGGCCCGCCAGCAGGTGGAGAACGGCGCGCAGGTCATCGACATCAACATGGACGAGGCGATGCTCGACTCGCAGGCGGCGATGGAACGCTTCCTGAAGCTGATCGCCTCGGAGCCTGACATCGCCCGCGTGCCGGTGATGATCGATTCCTCGAAGTGGGAAGTCATCGAGACGGGGCTCAAATGCCTGCAGGGCAAGGGCATCGTCAACTCGATCTCGATGAAGGAAGGCGAAGAGAAGTTCCTCGAACAGGCGCGGCTGGTGATGCGCTACGGCGCGGCCGCCGTGGTGATGGCCTTCGACGAGAAGGGCCAGGCCGACACCTACCAGCGCAAGATCGAGATCTGCGAGCGCGCCTACAAGCTGCTCACGGCATCGCCGGAGCAAGGCGGAGTCGGTTTCCCGCCCGAAGACATCATCTTCGACCCGAACGTGTTCGCCATCGCCACCGGCATCGCCGAGCACGACAACTACGGCGTCGACTTTATCGAGGCGGTGCGCTGGATCCACCAGAACCTGCCGCACGCCAAGACCTCGGGCGGCATCTCGAACGTGTCCTTCTCGTTCCGTGGCAACGACCATGTGCGCGAGGCGATCCACACCGTGTTCCTGTTCCACGCGATCAAGGCGGGCCTCACGATGGGCATCGTCAACGCCGGCCAGCTCGGCGTGTACGACGAGCTCGAACCGAAGCTGCGCGAACTGGTCGAGGACGTGGTGCTCAACCGCCACCCCGGTGCCGGTGAAGCGTTGGTCGAGTACGCCCAGCAGGTGAAGGGCTCCGCGAAAGAGCGCGTGGAAGATCTCGCGTGGCGCGAGCAGCCGGTCGGCGAACGCCTGAAGCACGCGCTGGTGCGCGGCATCACCGACTACGTCGTGGCTGATACCGAGGAAGCGCGCGCTGCGCTCGAAGCTGCTGGCAAGCCGCCGCTGTCGGTGATCGAAGGTCCGCTGATGGACGGCATGAACGTCGTTGGCGACCTGTTTGGTGCCGGCAAGATGTTCCTGCCGCAGGTGGTCAAGTCCGCCCGCGTGATGAAGCAGGCCGTCGCGCACCTGATCCCCTACATCGAGGCCGAGAAGCTGCGCACCGGCGCCGCCGCGAAGGGCAAGATCGTCATCGCCACCGTGAAGGGCGATGTGCACGACATCGGCAAGAACATTGTCGGCGTGGTGCTGGGCTGCAACGGCTACGACGTGGTCGACCTCGGCGTGATGGTGCCGGCGGAGAAGATCCTCAACGCCGCGCGCGAACACGGCGCGCAGGCGATCGGCCTCTCCGGCCTGATCACGCCTTCGCTCGAAGAAATGAGCCATATCGCGGCCGAAATGCAGCGCCAGGGTTTTGAAGTGCCGCTGCTCATCGGCGGCGCCACCACCAGCCGCGCGCACACCGCGATCAAGATCGCACCGAACTACGAAGGCCCGGTGGTCTACGTGCCGGACGCCTCGCGCGCCGTCGGCGTGGTCACCAAGCTGCTCTCCATCGACCACCGCAACACCTTCGTCGCCGAAGTCGCCGAGGACTACGAGAAGGTGCGTGAGCAGCACGGCAAGAAGCGCGGCGTGCAGCTGGTGCCCTACGCCGCGGCTGCGGCCAACCATGCGAAGCTCGACTTCGACGCCTACACGCCGCCGAAGCCGGACGTCACCGGCCTGCGCGCGCTGCGCAACATGGATCTGGCGAAGCTCGCCGAGTACATCGACTGGGGCCCCTTCTTCCAGACCTGGGATCTCGCCGGCCCCTTCCCGGCCATCCTCGACGACGAGGTGGTCGGTGCCACCGCGCGGCAGGTATATGCCGATGCGCAGGCGATGCTGAAGAAGATCATCGACGGCCGCTGGCTCACCGCGCACGGCGTGTTCGGCATCTGGCCGGCCGCCCGTCGTGGCGACGACATCGTCGTCTACACCGACGAGTCACGCAGCGAAGTGCGCCAGGTCTTGCCGCAGCTGCGCCAGCAGCACGAGCGCCCGGACGGCAAGCCGCACTGGTGCCTCGCCGACTTCCTCGCGCCCGAGGGCGGCAAGCCCGACTGGCTGGGTGGCTTTGCGGTCACCGCCGGCGTCGGCATCGAGAAGAAGCTCGAAGAGTTCGCCGCCGCGCACGACGACTACAGCGGCATCATGCTCAAGGCGCTGGCCGACCGCCTCGCCGAAGCCTTCGCCGAGTACCTGCATGAGAAGGTAAGAAAGTCCGACTGGGGCTACGCCGCCGACGAGTCGCTCGACACCGCGGCCCTCGTCGCCGAGCAGTACAAAGGCATCCGCCCGGCGCCCGGCTACCCCGCCTGCCCGGACCACACGCAGAAGGGCCCGCTCTTCGACCTGCTTGACGCTCCGCGTGCGACCGGACTGCACCTGACCGAATCCTTCGCGATGACCCCCGCCGCCGCGGTGTCCGGTTTCTACTTCAGCCACCCTGAATCGCACTACTTCGCCGTGCCGAAGATCGGTCGCGACCAGCTCGAAGATTGGGCGAAGCGGAAGCAGATGAGCGTGGAAGAAGCGGCGCGCTGGCTGGCGCCGGTGTTGTGATGCGTCAGCGCCTTTCTTTCCTGATGCTATTGGCCTTCTGTGGCGCATTGACGCTGTTGCCGAACGTCGCTTGTGCGGGGCTGTTCAGCAGTGGCGAAGATGAAATTGACTTCAAATCAAGCGCGCCGGAAGCTGCGACGGTCATTCTCGGGATCCGCTTCCAGTACGAAGGCTTGGTCACTGTGTACTTGCGCCACGTCGAGTCGGGAAAAGTTGGGCGCGTCATGATGAACCATGCCCCGTGGCCCTTTGGCGCTGCGTCGGACTATGGCAAGGTCGCGTTCGGGGAGGTACGGGTGCTGCGCATGGCGCCCGGCCATTTTGAGCTCATAAATGTTGAGGTTAGCCGTGCGACCACTACGCCTGTCCGTCTCGACGTAAGGGCGCCGTGGACGTCTGGCGTCAATTTCACGTTGGACGCTGGCGAGTGCGCCTATGTTGGCAACCTTGAAGTTCGCCCCAGCTCTGGACGGAATATGCTGTCCGGACTCCATATCTCGATCGCAGATTGGCAGGCGCTCGATCTTGCCATTGCCCGGACGAAGCCTGAAGGTGCCGCATTGCCAGCCGACATACACAAGCTGGTACCGCGCGAGTTCGTGCAACAACCCGGAAGGTTGACCGTCGGGCGGGAGGTGTCAGCCTCTCTGGTGCGGAAGTATCTTCCGCAATATGCCGATGCTGTGCCCGAGGTACCGCTGTCTAGTCATGATGTGACTGGCGGCACGGGGCAGGGCTCGTTCGATGACTTGGCAAAGTAGCCGAAGAGCGGGGTCGCCAGGGATTTAGCGCTAACGCATGAAACACAGTGATTGGCACGAGTACTTCGGCACAGTCAGCGCGCCCTTTGCGTGCAGCGCCGGCAGCTTGCATGTGCTGCCGGCGCTGCACAGCCGGCAGTTGGGTAACTGGCGCGACATCCATGTCTATCTGCCGCCGAGCTACCACCGCTCCTCCGCCGACTATCCGGTGCTGTACATGCACGACGGGCAAAACCTGTTTGATCCGGCGATCAGTTTTGCCGGCGAATGGGGCATCGACGACGCCATCGTCGCAACGGGTTGCGAGGCGGTTGTCGTGGCGATCCCGAACATCGATTCGGTGCGCATGGCCGAGTACAGCCCCTTCGCGGATTGGGAGTGCGGCGGCGGGCGCGGTGAGGCCTATGTCGACTTCCTTGTGGAGACCGTCAAGCCGATCATCGACCAGGCGTTCCGCACCCGTCGTGACGCGGCCAGCACCGTCATCGGCGGCGCCTCGATGGGCGGGTTGATCAGTCTCTATGCCCAACGCTCACGGCCCGATGTGTTCGGCTGCGCTGCGGTCATGAGCCCGTCGCTCTGGTACGGACGCGAGCCGCTTTTCGCCTGGCTCGTCGCTCAAGGCCGGCGCAGCGGACGTTTCTATCTCGATATTGGCACGCTTGAAGGCGACGAGATGCTGGCGGACGCGCGCCGGCTGCGCGCATTGCTAGAGCAGCAGGGCTACCGCGCGGGTAGTGATTTGCGCTACTGCGAGCAGGATGCTGAGCATTGCGAGGCCGCATGGGCAGAGCGCTTCCGCAACGCTCTGCCCTTTCTCGTCAAGTCGTCCCGCCTCTGAGTCGGCCGACCGTGTGTTGTGTCGCTCAAACGTCGCGTGAGTAGGCCGCTTTGATCCGGCACGGCCGTGATCTGGCCCATGAGGGCGAATTGCGCGGGCGCAAAGCTCCGCCGTTGCGCGAGTCGCTACACTGAAGTGACCCTTTCCCGACGCCGAGGAGTGCTGACGTGCCAATCCATCCGATGACCAAGCCCTCTCGTCGTTTCCGCATGGCGGTTGCTGCACTGCTCGCGTTGGGCGCAATGACGGGTTCGCCGGTTCGGGCGGAGACCGATCTGGGCTCCCTGGATCTGATCAGTAGTGCCTCCGAGGATTCGCCAGTGCCGCAGGGCCTGGTATTGGGTGGCGTCTATATCGGCGCGAATGCGCGCTACAAGGCGCTGGACGACATGAACCTTGTGGTGCCGGGCGGCGTGTATTTCGGCGAACGCTTCATGTACCTCGGCGACCGTGCCCGTTACTACTTTTATCGCGAAGGCGGTTTTGCGGCCTTCGCATACGGCCGCGTGCGCTTCGGTAATCTCGACCCGGCCGATGCGCCGGAGCTGGCGGGTATGACGAAGCGGGAATGGGAGCCCGAGGCTGGCATCGGCGCCAATCTGATTACGCCGTATGCGTTGCTGACGATGCGTGCGGCGAGCGACATCAGCGGTACCAGCAAGGGGCAGGAGTGCCTGCTGTGGTCGGACTTTCCCGTGATCCGCGGCCGCCTGCTGGTGATGCCCGGCCTGGGCCTGCTGTGGCGTTCGAGCAAGCTCGCGAATTACTACTTCGGCGGCGTGTCGGCCGACGAAGCGCGGCCCGGCCGCCCGCAGCACGACACCGGCGCGACCTGGTCGCCGATGATGAGCCTGATCACCAGCTATCGTTTCGACCGCCACTGGCTCGGCACGGTATCCGGCAACATCGAACACTTTGACAGCGGTACCGCAAAGAGCCCGATCGTCGCGCACGACAACGAAGTGACAGTGATCGCGGGCGTCGGCTACATCTGGTGATACCGGCCTCGTAGCGCCACACACGCCGATCAACGGAGGCGTGTGTATGCTGGCGGCTTCCCGCAAGGAGCCCCGAACATGCGCCGCTCGCGTGCCATCCATGGCGCTGCACTGTTGTTGTCCGCAGCGCTTGCCGCCTCAGCCCTCGCCGACGATGCCGTGATCGCGCGCGTGCTCGAACGCATCGACGGTCGCCAGATCGAATCGGACATCCGTACCTTGGTGGCTTTCGGCACCCGCCACACGATGTCCGACACGCAATCGGAATCCCGCGGCATCGGTGCTGCGCGGCGCTGGATCAAGCAGCGGCTTGAAGCCTGCAACGCTGAGCGCAAGGGGCGACTGAGCGTGCGCTTTCTCAGTCATGTGGAGCCGGCGGGCCGGCGCATCGACCGGCCGACCGAGATCGTCAACGTCGTCGCCACCCTGCCCGGCTTCGACCCGCTTGGCCGGGAGCGGGTGTATCTCGTGAGCGGCCACTACGATTCGCGCGCCAGTGATGTGATGGACGCGAGGTCCGACGCACCGGGCGCGAACGATGATGCCTCCGGCGTTGCTGCGGTGATTGCCATAGCGTGCGCGATGGCGGATCAGCCCACCCGTGCGACGATCGTGTTCGCCGCCGTGGCCGGCGAAGAGCAGGGCCTTCTCGGTGCCGACCGGCTCGCGCGCGACGCGGCTGCCGAGCACACCCGCATCGAGGGCATGATCACCAACGACATCATCGGTAGTTCGCTCGGTGACGACGGCGTGCGCCGCGCCGATACGGTGCGACTGTTCGCCGACGGCCTGACGCCAATGCTCAAGACGGTGTTGGCTAACGAGCGCAACCAGCCGGGTGAAGACAGCTTCGCAAAGCAGGCACGCGAGCAACTGCTGCAGATCGCCCGCATCGGCGGCGAGCACGACACGCCCACGCACCAGTTCGCCCGTGCCGTGAAGCGGGCGGCCGAGCAGTGGCAGCCGGGCTTCAAGGTGCAGCTCGTCGCGCGACGCGACCGCTTCCTGCGCGGGGGTGACCACCTGCCCTTCCTCGAGCGGGGCTTCCCCGCGCTGCGCTTCACCGAGCCGGTTGAAGACTTCCGGCACCAGCACCAGGACTTGCGTGAGTCCGATGGCCATCGATACGGCGATCTGCCGGACTATGTCGACTTCGACTACGTCGCGCGGGTTGCCCGGGCCAATGCGGCCGGGCTGGCCAGCCTGGCGCGTGCACCCGCAGCACCCGCGCGCGTCGTGCTCGATACGCAGTCACTAAGCAACGACACACGGCTGACCTGGGAGGCGAGCCCGGAGCAGAACGTAGCGGGTTATCGGGTGGTATGGCGCGAGACCACCTCGCCGGTCTGGCAGCATCAGCGCGACGCGGGCAAGGCGCGCGAACTGACGCTTAAGGGCATATCGAAGGACGACTACCTCTTCGGCGTGATTGCGCTCGACGCAGAGGGCAACGAGAGCGCAGCGCGCTTTGCCGGCATTGCCCAGTGACGCCGCATCGCGCGTGATGCGCGTCACGCGGCCGCCGGCAATAGGGAAAAATTAGGATTCCGCGAGCCAAGATTTAGGAACGGCGTGGGCGCCGCCTTTCTATTCTCCAGTCATCCGATGCGCAGGTATCGGCTCACCCCAAGACAGCAGCTGGAGAACATCATGCAACACCCCCGTCACGACATTTACGCCTTCATCCACAAAGGGCTGCGTGCCTTCATGGCGCATACGCTGGTCCGCGTCGGCCGGCTCGATGCGCACGACAGTGCCGACATCGCAGTAGTCAGCGAAGAAGTGCGTGCGCTGCTCGATATCTGCGAGCACCATCTTGAGAACGAAAACCGCCATGTTCACCCGGCGATGGAAGCGCGCCAGCCCGGCTCGTGCGCCGACGTCGCCGCGGAGCACGAGGCGCACGCCCTCGAGATCGCACAACTACGCTGGCTGCTCGAACGGGTGCCGGGCAATGACGAGGCAGCGCAAGGTCTCTACCGCCGCCTGTCCGATTTCGTCGGCCACAACTTCGAGCACATGGGCAAGGAAGAGCGCGAGCACAACGCGGTGCTGTGGGCGCACTACAGCGACGACGAGATCCGCGCAATCGAGCACGCCATCGTGTCCGGCGAAGCCCCGGATCGCCTGCAACTTGCAATGCGCTGGATGCTGCCGCACATGACGCCGAACGAGCGTGCCGGCATGCTGGGCGGAATGCGGCGCACCGCACCGGCGGAAGTCTTCGACGGCGTACTCAACCTGATCCGCCCGCTGCTCGGCGGCCGAGACTGGCGCAAGCTCACGCTCGCGCTGGGCATTTAAGGAGGCGACCATGACCCGACAGGCACAACGCTGGGTATTGCTCGCCCTGCTCTATTTCGTCATCGCGGTTGCGCTCGGCGTCGGTATGGCGGCGAGCCACGACTTCCGCCTGCGCCCGATCCACGTGCACCTCAATCTGCTCGGCTGGGTGTCGCTCGCGCTGACCGGCTGGGTCTACACCCAGTTCCCTCGCGCAGCCGCCAATCGCGCCGCAACGTTGCACTTCTGGCTCTACAACCTCGCGCTGCCGGTGATGATGGCGGGCCTCGCCGCCCTGCTGCTGGGCACCCCAGCAGCAGAACCGGTGGTGGCCGTCAGCAGCGTGCTGGTGTTCGCATCGGTCGTGCTGTTCGCGGTGAATGTGATCAGGCATCGCTTACCGGCCGGCGCTGCGGCGGCGTGACCGGATCTGCTGAAAAAAAACGAGGGGCGGCCAATGGTCGCCTCCGTTCTTTCGACGAACCTACAGGTCGCGCAGATCGAGTGGCATGTCGACCTCAAGCCGGAACAGCCCGCGCCCGGTCTTGCGCAGGCGGATGCCGGCGTTGCGTTCGTCGAGGCGCCGCTGCAGCAGGATCAGGCGGGCTTCGAGGTTGTCGCTGATCTCGGGTAGCCGCAGGTCAGGTGAAACGCGCAGTTCGCGGTTGGAGAAGTCTTCGCGGCCGGTTGCGGCACGGGTTTGCAGCAGGCACCACAGGATCGCGCCGGCAACGCCCTTGATCAGGTAGTCGCCGCCAATGAAGATGCTGTCGTTGGCGGCGTAGTGGCGGACTTCCAGCGCCTGACCGGCGAGTGGCGCGGCAGGGCGTGCTTCGCGTTCGGTGACGGCGGATTCGACCAGTGCCTGTTGTTGCAGCGCATGGATTGCAGAGCCGAGCTGGGTCGCGAGCGCGACGAGGGCATCTTCATCGTCATAGGTGAAGCGCAGGTCTTGCGGGCTTTCGACGCACAGCACACCGAGCAGGCGACCGTGCGCGAGTACGGGTACGGCGAGCTGGCTGTGCGGTTCCGGCAGGCCGGGAAACGGTATCTGCGTTTCGAGCGGCCATGGATGGGCGCCAGCGCCGTCGAGCGCGGCACGGCCGTAGCTGTACTCCATGGTCATGTGGTTGATGCGGATCGGCGTGCGGTACTGCGCCGCGACGCCGATCACGCCGTCGCCGTAGGCGATTTCGGAGCCGACACCGGTCACCGGATAGCCGCGGCTTGCCACGGTGTAGAGGCGTCCACAGGCTTCCTCGGCGAACAGCAACATCGAATGCTCGATGCCGAAGTCACTCGCGAGCGCATCGAGTGCGGCGTCGACGGCGCCATCGAGGTCAACGCAGGCCGCGATCCGTGCGCTGGCACTGCGCATCGCGTTGAGCAGGTTGCGGCGTGGCTGCGGATTTGGCAGCACCGGGCCGGGGATGCGCTCGACACCCAGCACGCGGTAAACGTCTGCACCCTGCAAGCGGAACACGCCCACCATGCCGGAGTGCGATGCAATGCCGGCGAGCTTCGCCTTCATGTGCTGGAACAGCGCGCCTTCGGTCTCGGTGCGCAGGTAGAGCAGTTCGATGTGGAAGCTCTCGCCGCTGATCGGGTCGATTACCAGCGCCGTGCTGCGCGGGTTTGCAAGGATGTTCTCGCGCGTCTTGTTGAAGAACTGGAATGACAGGGCGACATGGCGCGGATCGACGTAATGCATCTGCGACACGTAGGTCACGTTCGGCGTGCCATCGGCACTGGCAGTGGCGAGCACCGCTGGAATCGAGCCTTCGAGGCAGCCGCGGATCGCTTCGAGCTGGATCATGGGCGCCTCGCCAGGGCTTCGCCGGCGCGCGGGCCGGGGGTTTGGCCGAACACGCCATCGGGCGTGAAACGCACCGCGAGCAGATCGGCCGGGTCGCGCCAGAACACGGCGTCGACGAAGTCCCCACCCCAGCCGAGCAGGCCGATGTCTTCGGTGAAGAGGTCGAGATTGCGTCGGACGCGGGCGACGTCGCCGGGCTCAAGCGGCACGGTGCGCGCGTTGCGGCCCTTGATCTGCACCGTCTCATGCGTGCTCGGGCGGCTGAAAGTCACTGCGATGCGGCCGTTGGCGGCGATGTCACGGCAGGTGGCCTCCGCGCTTTCAGCGAAGAGGAACACGGTGAGCGTCGTCAGGTCGTCCGCCGGGCGGCAGCCAACGCCCTTCGCGATCGAGGGGACGAGGCGGCTGTCGCAGGATGCGACCGTGATCGAGAGGCCGCTGACAATGAAGTCGGCGACCGCGGGTGTCATCAGCGGGGTTTGCGGTGCGGCTGGCATCGGATTCCGGGGGGAAGGAGCGACTTCATCAGGCTAGCATCGGTGCGTTGGCGCGCAAGTGTCATTCGATACCTTGCGATACGCAAAGGGCGGCCGGCGCGGTAGCCCCTACAATCGCGGCCTTCTCGTCTTCCAGTGCAGTCGACCATGCGTGCAGCTCCCCTCCCCGCTTCGTTCTTCGGCATGGTGCTCGGTTTGTCCGGGCTCGGGCAGGCCTGGCGTCTGGCGCATCGCATGTGGGGGGTGCCGCCATGGATCGGCGAAGCCGTGCTGCTGCTGGCGGCCCTGGTCTGGGCGACACTGTTGCTCGCCTACGCACTTCAGGCACTGCGCGCACCTGCGCATGCAGCCGCCGAGTTCAAACACCCGGTGCAAGGCAGCACGCCGGCCTTGTTGGGGGTCGCGACCTTGCTGATGGTGCTGGCGGTGCTGCCCTACTCGCTGGCGGCGGCGTGGGGGCTGGCACTTGCCGGCATCGGTTGGCATCTGGCCTTCGCGCTGTGGCACACGGGCTTGTTGTGGCAGGGCGGGCGCGAGGCGCAGCACACGGTGCCAGCGATCTACCTGCCGACGGTCGCGGGCAACTTCACCAGCGCAGCGGCGCTCGGTGCGCTTGGGCATGCGGACTGGGGCTGGCTGTTCCTTGGCGCTGGGGTGTTCTCATGGTTTGCGCTTGAATCGCTGGTGATGCAGCGGCTTTGGCAGGGGCCTGCGGTGCCGGCCCCACAGCGTCCGCTGATCGGCATCCAGTTTGCGCCGCCGGTGGTTTGCGCGATGGCCTGGCTGATGCTGGAGCCCGCGGGGCACGACCATTGGCTGCTGATGCTGTGGGGCTATGGCCTTTTCCAACTGCTGCTGGGTGTGCGCCTGCGTCGTTGGCTTGCCGCACAGCCGTTTGCGCCCTCTTACTGGGCCTACACCTTCGGCGTGGCGTCGGCGACGGTGGTTGGCCTCAAGTTGGCTATTGCGGGCGTGCCGGCGGCCGGCATGCTGGCGTTGCCAGTATTCATCGCGGCCAATCTGTTCATCGGCACGCTGGCGCTGCGTACCGCATGGCTTGGGTTCAGCGGCCGCTTGTTACCGCGCACCGTGCCCTGAAACAGAACCGCCCCTTCGCGGGGCGGTGTTCGGCGTGCTGATTCAGCGTGCTGTGCGGCGGCGGCGCGCGCCCAGCGCGACGATGCCGAGGCCGGCAAGCAGCATCGCGTAGGTCTCGGGTTCCGGCACGGCGCTGATCAGCTGGGCCTGGTAGCCGGGCAGATCGCTGTCGCTGAACGAGAACACGTAGAACTTGTTCGGATTCGCGATGCCGGCCGGGTGATTGCTGTCCGTCACGCTGGAGAGGAAGTCGTTGTCGTTCGCCACGTACAGCGTGTGGCGGGTTTCGCCGCCGACCACGATGTCCTGGCCGAAGGAAAGGCCCTCGATCTTCGCCGGGATGTCGTTGGCCTTCACGCCCGCCGCGCTGAGCTTGCTGGCGAAGTCCAGCACCAGGGTCTTGCCGACGGCCTTGCTGCTCAGGTCGCCACTCAGCGCGCTGACGTCCTGCGCACCGGCGAGGTCGATCCGGAAGAACTGTTTCACGGCCGCGCTGCTGTTGTCGCCGAGGCCTTTGCCGTCTCGTTCGTCGACAAGGAACTCATGGTCGTTGATCGCGACGATCTCGCTCACGCCGCTGCCGGTCGTGAGCTTGTAGGCGTACTGGTGAGTCGTGCCGCTGGCGATGTCGATCGTCACGATGCGCACGTTCTTCTTCGTGTCCTGTTCCAGCGGCGCCTGCATGATGCCGACGAGGGTCTTGCCGTCCGGCGTGATCGCGAGGCCTTCCATGCCCTTGTTCGCGACACGGCCGATCGTGTTGCCTGCAATCTCGATGTCACCCTTCGGGCTCAGGTTGCTGACCGCGAGGTTGGCCGGCAGCGCGAAGCTGTTGGTACGTGCGCCGGTCGCGCGGTCGAACTGATACACGTAGGGGCCGTACTCGTCGGAGACGAACACGCTCTTGCCATCGTTCGACACGCGGATGCCTTCCGGGTCGAGGCGCGCGTTGTTGCCGCTGGTCGAGGGCAGCGCGGCGTTGAAGTTGTCCGAACGCCCGCTGAAGTAATACTTGCCGGCGCTGTTTTGCGCCAGCGCGCCATTGCCGACGCCAAGCCCGGCGCCGCTGCCGTAGGCCAGCGCGCTGTTGCTGTACAGCAGCGTCGTGGCGCTCAGCGTTGGCGTCAGCGTGTAGGGCAGCGCGCCGGAAGCCGAGGCGGTCAGCTTCATCGTCACCGTCTGCAGGCGCGGGATGTAGCTGGTCGTGTCGTCGATCGCGCTGTTGTAGGAGACGGCGTTCGGCCCCCGATCCGGCAGTGCGATGAAGGTGTTGCCCCCCGCCCAAGCGAGGCCAGATCCGAGGCCGCCGAGGATGTTGGCCGCGACGCCATTTTCAAGGGTTCCGCTCAGGCCCGAGAGATCGGCAAATGAGCCGGCAGCGCTGCCGTTCAGATCGCCAATCGCAACCAGGTCAAAGGCGGCGATGGCGGGCGTGGTGATGGCCGCGAGCAGGGCGGCAATCAGGGTCTTCTTGTGCATGGTGGATGTCCGTCAGGGTCGGGTGGTCGGATCGCCGGTGCCGCACGCAAGGTCGGCAAGGCCGGAAGAGCCTGTTGCCAGGCAATGACGCGGCTGTGACGGCCGCCCCCGCAGTGGCGCCTGAGCGCGACTTTCGTCACGGAGTCCGCCAGTGGTGGCGACTTGCGGTGACGTTGGTGCCGATCGCCGCCGCGCGCATTGCTGCAGCCGGTGGGCGACAAAGCGATTGCGCTGCTGGCCCACTTGCGCCCGTCGGCCGGGCGATGAACGGTCAGCTGCGCAGCTGTACCCCTCGGCTACGCCAACAGCCTTGCTTCCGAGCGTGCGCCGTCTATACCCAACAGACCGGCCGTCCGGTCGGCACCCTCATGAGGAGTAACGTGATGCGTACGATCTTCCGCTATGCGTTGTGTGCCGTACTTGCGCTGATAGCCGGTACTGCGATGTCCCAGGACAAGCAGTACAAGGAAGGCCAGGTCGTGGAGCAGAGCTTCATCAAGATCAAGCCCGGCAAGTTCAGCGATTACGTCGCTTATCTCGCAGGGCCTTACAAGGCATTGATGGAGGCGCGTAAGAAGGCTGGCCTGATTACGAGCTATGCGGTCTATTCGTTTGCGGCACGCAACCCGTCCGAGCCGGACATGATCCTGAGCACCACCTATCCGAACTGGGCGGCGCTCGATCGGGTTGCCGAGGATGAGGCGGTCTCGGCCAAGGTGATGGGCACGATGAAGCAGATGGAGCAGGCAGGCGCTGACCGTGGCGTGATGCGCGAGGTGCTCGGCTCACAGATGATGCAGGAGTTGATCCTCAAGTAGCGGGTGCCGCCGCTGCACGGCCGAGCCGGATGAAAGCTGCGCGGGCGCTGGCCGCCCGCGCGATCCGCGGCTTTCAGGCGGCGTCGGTGCTTGCGCGCGGGTTGAAGCGCCACTCGCTGAGGATCACTGCGACGACCACCAGCGCACCGCCGGCCGCACCACGCAGGCCCAGCGATTCGGCGAGCCAGAGCCAGCCGAACAGCGCGGCGAACACCGGCTCCATTGCGTAGATCACGGTCGCCTTCTCGGCCGAGATGTGGCGTTGCGCGACCGCTTGCAGGAACAGCATGCCGGCGCTTGCGATCACGCCCAGGTAGATGATCGGCAGCAAGGCTGGCGCGGTGCGGGTCGGCAGCGTTGCGAGCCGGTCGCTGCCGAGCCCGGCAACCAGCATCCAGACCAGCGCGAAGCCGGCCATCAGCACGATCTGCGTGGCGGCCAGCGTGCGCGGGTTGTGTTGCGCAGCGCGGCGCGACAGCAGGATCACGTAGACCGCGTAGGCCAGCGCGCAGACCAGCGTGGCCGCGTCGCCGATCCAGTGACCGCCGCCTTCCCATGACAAGAGCCCGATGCCAATGCACGCGAGCGCGGCGGCGGCCAGCACCTGCGCGCTTAGCCGGCCACCCAGCACGAGCCCGATGAAGGGCACCATCAGCACGTTCAGGCTCGTGATGAAGGCGCTGCGATTGGATGAGATGTACTCCAGGCCGAAGGCCTGCGTCACGTAAGACACCAGTGCGACGACACCGAGCACTGCGCCGTCGCGCCAGGTCGCGCGCGATGCCTTCAGTGCAAAGGGCAGCATCACGACACCGGCAACCAGGAAGCGCAACGCGGAGATCTCGACGCCGCTGAGCGTGGCCGAGGCCGCCTTCATCAGCGGAAAGGTGGTGCCCCAGACGAGGGTGACGAGCAGCAGCAGGACGACGTTGAGATTCACGGACGGGGCGCCGGCAAGCGGCGGGCGGGGAAAGCAGCGAGTTTACCAAGCGCCGGCACGGCCCCGCGAGGGGCCGATGTGCCTACCCGCCGGCGTTCAGAAACTCACCGCGAAACCGACCGACATGCCGCCCACGCCATCGCCGAATACATAGCGTGCGACGAGTCGCGTGCGGGTCACGATGATGTCGTAAGCGCTGGAGTCGAATTCGATGCCGGCGCCGACCTGGCTCAGGCGCACGAAGCCGAGCGCGCCGCGCTGGTCGCCGAAGTATTCGGAATGCGCGCACTCGAGCACGTAGCGCACCGGTCGGTCCATCAGCCGCCACGGTGTCGGGGCGCGGTAGCGTGCCCAGATGTTGGCAGTGGTGGAATTCGAACTGCCTTGCACCGCCTCGCTGGTGTTATTGAAGCTGCGCAGCGTCAGGTTCGTGATGCGTGCTTCGATGTCGGTTTCGTGACTCTCGTATGCCGCCTCATAGTCGAGCATCAGGCTGCCGCCCAGGCCGTAGGCGTTCAGGGTGCCGCCATCGAGGAAGGCGATGTCGTGGTCGAGCTTGTTCTCGATGAAGGCGCGCGCAACGGTGAGATCGCTCGCCACCGTACCGAGCGAGAAGTTGAAGATCGGGCGCAAGACGAGGTGGTCCGCGATCGGGAAATCCCAGCCGATGCCGCCGGTGCCGGACAAGGAGGTCCACTTCACGGGCACCGAGCGTGTCTCGGTGCCGTCCGTGGCGACGAAGCTCGGGTCGTAGCGGCTGTAGGCTGCCGCGCCTTCGAGATAGATCGGGGCTTCGCGGCTCCAGGTGAAGCCTCCGCCGACCTGCGACATCAGCAGGTCCGGGTTGCCAGTGGCATCACTGCTGATCGACAGCGAGCTGGAAGTGATGTCGGGGATTGCTGAATAGCTCATCAGCGACAGCACGCCGTTTGCTGCCTTCTGGATGTTGGAACCGGTAATCCGGTACGGCCGAACTTGCGCCACTGCGGGCGGGATCGCCAGCGCCACGGCGAGGGCGGACAGGGCAAGGCGAACGGCAAACATCGGAACGCGCTCCGGGGTTGAACCGCCGCAGTCGCAAGTGGCTGCTTGCAAGACTGACGTCGTGGTTGGTCTTGGTGACGTAGCGGAAGCTAGCACAGCCTGGTGTGGCGCGTGTTGCGCGCGGCGCGCCTATGAGGCACTAGCGATCGTCCGTCTTCGTGATTTGTACGCGGCAGTGTGCGGATTCCAGCAACACCGCCGTGTCGCTGTTTTCATTGCGCAGCAGGCAGCTACCGCCCGAGGTCACGAGGCGCAGCCGGTGCGGCTCGAAACGCGCGCGATCGGCGAGCGGCAAATCGAGCAGCGATCGCCGTGGCATCCGTTCCAGCGTCAGCCGGCTCTCTTGCGTGAAGGCGTCGGGCGCCAGCAGCACCGGCGTGCCGCCGAGCAGGGTGCTGGCCGCTGCGCGTACCTCGGCGCGTGTGTCGGCGTCCGGTTCGATCAGCAGTGCGTCGTGCTCCGCCAGCTGCTGCGGCGTCTGGCATGCCGTCAGCACCAGGCCGGCAAAAAGCGGAAGGGCCGTTGCACGGTTCATGGTTGGCCCACGATGCGGTTGTCGCGCCAGGGCGCACGCTTGCCGATGGCCGGGCCGCTGCTGATGGCCGCAATGCGCGTTTCCCGCGCTGCCGTCTGTGCCGGGCAGACGCCGTTGGTGCGATAGCTCAGCGCCGCTGCGAGGCGAGCCTCAGCTGGATCACCCAGCGGGTGTGCAAAGTCGTCGGCCACCATGCAACCGGGCAGGCCTGCGGTGCCGCTGCCCGCGGGCACGAAGCCGTCGGCGTAGTCGCCAAAGCCGGCCGCGTTGACGCCGCGGAACTGGATCGCAAAGTAGGTCGTGCCGCAGTTGTCCTGCGGGTAAAAGCCGTAAGGCTTGCCGCAGGTTGTGCTGCCGATCTGCACAACCTCGACACCGACTCCGCGCAGGCCGTTGATGATCGCTTCACTGGCCGAACAGGTGCCGCTGCCGGTAAGCACGTAGACGCGGTTGAGGCCCAGCGTCGGCAGGTTCTGCCCGTACGCGAGCGAGAAGCCGAGCGTGATGTTGTAGAACGGTGTCGGCGTCAGCGCGCGGCCTGTGATCGGGTCGGTGTTCGGATACTTGTCGTTGAACACGGTGCGTTCAAAGGTCTTGCCAGTCGTCGTTGCAGGCCCGGCCACCATGTAGGCGAGCTGGCTTGCGATCGCGAGGTAGCCACCGCCGTTGTAGCGGATGTCGAGCACCAGATCCTTGATGCCCTGCGCCTTGAGCTGGCTGATCGCGGTCACCAGATCGGCCTCCGCCGGTGCGATATGGTCGTTGAACTGCATGTAGCCGACCTTGCCATCGGCGGTATCCAGCGTGCGGGTGTTCATCACCGAGCTCAGCGTTACGGCGGTGGAAGTCAGCACCACATCGCGGGTGGTGTTGGTCGCCGGGTCGCGGACGGTCAGCGTATGCGTGGCGCCGACTTGATCCGGGAACATCGCTGCGTTGAGCCCATCCACGTTGCTGCTGTAGATCACGTCGATGCCATCGGCTGCGATGACTTCCATGCCGCGCGTGAGGCCGGCCGCTTCGGCGGGGGAACCCGGCTGCAGGTAGGCGACGCGGATCTCGCGTGGCGCCTTGCGCGAAATGCTG
Organism: Niveibacterium sp. COAC-50; assembly: GCF_013184235.1. Taxonomy (NCBI): domain Bacteria; kingdom Pseudomonadati; phylum Pseudomonadota; class Betaproteobacteria; order Rhodocyclales; family Rhodocyclaceae; genus Niveibacterium; species Niveibacterium sp. COAC-50. The sequence goes on along the minus strand of NZ_JABCJM010000002.1, from coordinate 677,455 downwards.
CTCCATTCCACGCCGTAACCGGCGGTTACGCCGGACTGCGATTCCGCGATCCACTTGTCGGTGGCGTAGGTGAAGTGAAACTGGTCCTTCTCGCGGCCGCTGGGTGTCAGCGCCGGTGTCTTCAACACATCGAAGTAGTCCTGCGGCGTGGCGTAGGCGCTCGCATCCGGATCGGGCACTTCCGAGTACCAGAGGTAGAACTCATGGATCCAGGAACGCAGCCAGGCCTTTTCGGTTGCCGCGCTGCCGGCCTTGTCCGCATAGGCCTGGCCGGTGGCCGGGTTGGTGCCGCTGCGGGGGGCGATGCACTGCGCCGCCAGGGTGCCTGAGGGCGGGAAGTCCTTGGTCGTGGTGCCGCCCGACGAGCCGCCGCCCCCGCCACCGCAGGCGGCAAGCAGCAGGGCAAGGCAACTGGCAGCAAGGGCGGTACGGGATGCGCGCATCGGTGTGGCTTCTCGACGGGGGATCAGCCGGCCATTCTGCCGCAAGTTGCCGGCGCGTATGGCTCGACTGGCGCACACCTTTGACGCCGGGCAACGGGTTTGCCGGCCGCTGATGGATCACTCCAGCGTCGGCTCCCACAGCGCGTTGACGATCTGCCAGCGGCCCTTGTCGCGAGTCAGTGCCAGGAAGTCGAAGAAGTCACGCGTTTCCAGCACTGCAATTGCCGAGCGGCCACGGATGTCCAGCACCTTCACCGCAATGCCGCGCATGTCCGCAGGGGTGTTGCGGCCGCCGCCGGCGCGCGTGGCGGCGATCAGCGCCGCAGCATCGAGCGCCTCGATGCGGATTTCGCCAGCACGATTGAGCAGCGCCGGTTTGCGCTTGAGCAGTGCAGGGTGCAGTGCAGCTTGCATCTGCGCCGCATTGCCTTCGTACCACCCGAGCGCGTAGTCCTGCACGACGGACGCCACCGCGTCGGCTTCACGCATGTCGCGGCCGTCCGCCGGGTCGAGCTTCGGTTCCCACAAGGCATTCAGCACCTGCCAGCGCCCGGCGTTCTTCACCAGTTGCAGGTAACTGAAAGTCCCGCCGGTTTCGACCACAGCCATCGCTGAGATGCCACGTTGCGCCAGCACCTCGGTCGTCATGCGGACGCGGTCCGCCTCCGGTGCGCGGCGGCCGATACCGCTGCGCGCGGCACCGAGCAAGCCAAGCTGATCGATCTCTTCGAGCTGGATCGCGCCGCTGGTGCCCACCAGGGCGGGCTTCCGGCGGATCAGGTCCGGATGCGTCACCGCTTCGAGGCGTGCGGCATCGCCGGCGTACCAGCCGTCCACATAGGCATCCAGCGTGGCGCGCAGCGCATCATCGTCCTGCGCCGAGTTAGCCCGGGCGAGTGGCATCAGGCAGACGAGCACGAGTGCGAAGCGGCACAGACGTGCGAGGCGGATGCTCATGGTTGTGTAGCCCCCGATTGATGTTCAAAACGCCCGATGCCCGGTGCGACGAGGCGGCGTGGCTGGCCGCTGGCATCGAGCTCGAAGCGGACCAGGTGAGCGCCAATGAAGCGCTGGCCATCGATCGGCAGGAACTCGCTGCGGTACGCCTCACCCAGCGCCACTTCGAGACGATCGCCGCGCACCTCGACCTTCGCTACGCGACCATCAACCGAGCGGTATTCGCCCGCGAGTCGAACGGAAGGCTGCGGGGGCCGCTGCGTGGCTTGCGCGCCGCGACGCTGGGCGAGCAGCCAGTCGTAGAACCCGGGTGTCTCCGAGTAGGTGCGTGTCCAGGCGTCATGGCCGACATTGGCCATCCAGTCGAGCCGCGGCGTCACACCGAGTTGCTTGAGTACCGCAGCCACGCGCTGATCCATCGCGAAAGGCACCACCGGGTCCACCTCGCCGTGCGCGATCCATACCGGCAGATGCGTCAGGTGGCTGATCGCCGGCAGCCAGTCGCCGGCGCTCGGCTCAGGCCATCCGCGGTTGTAGGCCATCATGTCGTTCGGAAAAGCCCCCGCCACCGGTGCCAGGGCCGCAAACCGGTCGGGGTAGGCGAGGGCGGTGCTCCATGTGCCCATGCCGCCCAGCGATAGACCGGTCAGGTAGATGCGGTCGGCGTCCACGCGCAACCGCCCGCAGACTTCGCGCAGCACCGCGTCGATAAACAACGGATGCCACATCTGCCCCTGGGGCGTTTGGGGTGCGAGCACGATCGCCGGCAGCTTGCCGCCGCCTTCGATATAGGCCGGGAGCCCCTGCGATTTCACCTTGGCGAGATCGGTGCCCCATTCGCCGGCTCCATGCAGAAACACGATCAGCGGCCACGCGCGCTGCGGTTCTGCCTCATAGCCGTCAGGCAGCGCGACGAGGTAGTGCTGGCCGTAACGACTCTCCGCCCCAGCCGGCAAACTGCCGGCCTGCCAAGGCGATGCGGCCGCGCCGAGCGCGGGGATCTGCACAAGCAAAAGCGCAGCGACGAAGCGGCGGAACATTGCAGGTAGGGCCATGGCGATTTCGTTTATTCACCGACCGATCGGTATAGTAATTATCACGGTAGGATTGTCAACCAGTCCGCAGCAGCGAAAACGCAATGGCCCGACCCAAGAGCGACACGCGAGAACAACTCATCGGCCAGTTGGTCGATCTGTTCTACGAGTACGGATACGACGGCACCACGCTGGCGCTGATCACCGCCCGCACCGGGCTCGGCCGCGCCAGCATCTACCACCACTTTCCGGGCGGGAAGGACGAGATGGCGGTTGCCGTGCTGATGCAGGCCGACGCCTGGGCCAGCGCACATGTCGACACGCTGTTGGCAAGCCCGCTACCGCCGCGCGAACGCTTGGCCGCCTACCTCAAGGTCATCGACGAGGTGCAGTACCGCGCCAGCCAGCTCACGCCGGCCAACGCCTTCGGTATCGGCAACGGACTCGCACGTTTTGGGGGCGGCTTGCGAGAACGCTTCGTGAAGCGCGCCGAACACCTGGCCGACTTGCTGGTCGATTGCGGCGTCAACCCAGCCGTTGCGAAACGGCGGGCCTGGGAAGCCAAGATCCTGATCGAAGGCGCGCTGGTGTGCAGCCGCGTGACCGGCGATCTGGCGCTGTATCGCGGCGTGATGCAGCAGCTTCAGACGCAGCTGCTCGCACCGGACGACGCGCCGGGCTTGCTGCCGGCAGGTCTGAACCTGCCGACATGCGACCCCTAGAATCCCGGCACAGGATTGGCGCCTGAAACGAGCTTGAGCTCGTCGCCCTGCAGCGTGTAGCGTGCCTGTGTCGCGATCTTCACCGCAGGCGGACGTTTTCCGTCGTCATCGGGTGTGTCTCGGGTTTCACCCTTGAAGTCGATCACCACCTGCCCCTGCCGCACCGCCCATTTGCTGGAGACGTCGAAGCAGGGCTGCATCGCGCCAAGCTCCGGGTCGGCGTTATGGCAGTCGCCCACCGCGCCCGAGTTTTCGGCTTCGAGCGGAATGCCGGGCGTCAGTGACTTCGCCTTGCCGGGCCAGACACCGAAGGCTTCCAGCCAGCTGCCGCAGTTTCCCTGCCAGCAACTACCCCATTCAGCGAACACCACGAAGGCGTTGCCGAGGCGTTCAACACGGGTAGTGCCAATGGCGCCGTTCACGCCGGATGTGCCGACGCTGTCCTGCCGCGCATCGAGCTTCCAGCCCTTGTCGTCGCGGCTGAAGAAATAGGCGCCAAGGCTGGCCGAACAAGCGTGGCAGTTCACCGGCTCGCCGTGCTCATCAACCGCCACCGCCTCGGTCACCATCACCGCGTGCGTGTCGTCCAGCCGGATCACATGCAAGGGGCTGACGCGGGCCTCGGTCTCGTCTGTCTTGTCCGGCTGCGAAGACTCCGCCGGTAAGTAAACCGTCTGATTGGCCGCCTTGCCTTTCGGTGCCCACGTCGGGAAAACAAGGCGCATCAGCCCGTTGCGGTCGAGCGCTTTCGCGTGGGGTACTTCAGGCCCGCAGGCGGTGAGGCACAGGCACAGCCAGAACGACAACAGGTAACGCATGGCAGCGGGGGCGAATGACAGGAGCGGCGGATTATGCCCCCGGCGTATCGCCCCTCACTGCCTACATGTTCCTGCGGTACTGCCCGCCGACCTCGAACAGCGCATTCGTGATCTGCCCCAGCGAGCAGCAGCGCACCGCGTCCATCAGCACTGCGAACACGTTCTCGTCGTGGATCACCGCTTCCTTGAGCCGCACAAGCATCGCTGGCGATTCGTCGGCATGGCGCGCATGAAAGTCCGCGAGGCGTGCGAGCTGCGACTGCTTTTCGTCTTCGGTCGAGCGCGCGAGTTCCAGCTTCTCCAGCACCGCATCGCCATGCGGATTGCGGAAGGTGTTCACGCCGACGATCGGGTAGCTGCCGTCGTGCTTCTTGTGCTCGTAGTAGAGCGACTCTTCCTGGATCTTGCCGCGCTGGTAGCCGGTCTCCATCGCGCCGAGCACGCCGCCGCGCGCCGCGATCGCTTCGAACTCCTTCAGCACCGCCTCCTCGACCAGATCGGTCAGCTCGTCGATCAGGAAGCTGCCTTGGTTGGGGTTCTCGCACTTCGCGACACCCCACTCGCGGTTGATGATCAGTTGGATCGCCATCGCGCGGCGCACGCTGTCTTCGGTCGGCGTGGTGATCGCCTCGTCGAAGGCGTTGGTGTGCAGCGAGTTGCAGTTGTCGTAGATCGCAATCAGCGCCTGCAGCGTGGTGCGGATGTCGTTGAAGTCGATCTCCTGCGCGTGCAGCGAGCGGCCGGAAGTCTGGATGTGGTACTTGAGCTTCTGGCTGCGCTCGTTGGCGCCGTACTTCTCGCGCATCGCCACCGCCCAGATGCGCCGCGCGACGCGCCCCAGCACCGCGTATTCCGGGTCCATGCCGTTGGAAAAGAAGAAGCTCAGGTTCGGCGCGAAGTCGTCGATGTGCATGCCGCGCGCCAGATAGGCTTCGACATAGGTGAAGCCGTTGGCCAGCGTGAAGGCCAGCTGCGAGATCGGGTTCGCGCCGGCCTCGGCGATGTGATACCCGCTGATCGACACCGAGTAGAAGTTGCGCACATCGTGCTCGACGAAGTACTGCTGGATATCGCCCATCACCTTCAGCGAAAACTCGGTCGAGAAGATGCAGGTGTTCTGGCCCTGGTCTTCCTTCAGGATGTCGGCCTGCACCGTGCCGCGCACGGTGGCCAGCGTCCAGGCGCGGATCTTTTCGATCTCGTCCTCGGTCGGCACGCGGTGGTTGTCCGCTTCGAACTTCTCCAGCTGCTGGTCGATCGCCGCGTTCAGGTACATCGCGAGGATCGTCGGCGCCGGCCCGTTGATCGTCATCGACACGCTGGTGTTCGGTGCGCAGAGGTCGAAGCCCGAGTACAGCACCTTCAGATCGTCCAGCGTCGCGATCGACACGCCGGAGTTGCCGACCTTGCCGTAGATGTCCGGCCGCAGATCGGGGTCGTTGCCGTACAGCGTCACCGAGTCGAAGGCAGTCGAAAGCCGCTTTGCCGGCATGCCTTCGGAGAGCAGCTTGAAGCGGCGGTTGGTGCGGAAGGCATCGCCCTCGCCAGCGAACATCCGCGTCGGGTCTTCGTTCTCGCGTTTGAAGGCGAACACGCCGGCGGTGTAAGGGTAGGCGCCGGGCAGGTTCTCGCGCATCAGGAAGCGCAGCAGCTCGCCGTGGTCTTCGTACTTCGGCAGCGACACCTTGCGGATGAAGTTGCCGGAAAGGGTTTCGGATACCAGCCGGGTGCGGATCTCCTTGTCGCGGATCTTCACGACGTACTCGTCGCCAGCATAGGACGCAGCCACCTGCGGCCAGTCGGCGAGCAGCTTCTTCTCGTGCGCGCCGAGCTGCGCCTCGCGCTCGGCGATCAGCTCGTCCAGATCGGCCGCCTTGCCGCAGGCGGCCGCCATCGCTTTCGCTGCGGCCAGCTGCTGGCGTTCGCGCGCGATGCGGCTCTGCGTGGCAACGCGCTTGTGATAGCCGCGCAGCGTGTCGGAAATTTCGGCGAGGTAGCGGCTGCGCTCCGGCGGCAGGATCGGCGTCTGGTGCGTCGAATGCCGCACATGCACTTCCGGCAGGCGGCCCGCTTCGAAGTGCAGGCCCAGCCCCTGCAGCTCGGCGCGTACCGCCTGGTACAGCGCAGTCACGCCGTCGTCGTTGAAGCGGCTCGCCTGCGTGCCGAACACCGGCATCTCGTGCGGGCGCTGGTTGAAGGCCTCGCGGTTGCGCTGCACCTGCTTGGCCACATCGCGCAGCGCATCGGCCGCGCCCTTGCGGTCGAACTTGTTGATCGCGACGAAGTCGGCGAAGTCCAGCATGTCGATCTTCTCGAGCTGGCTCGCAGCACCGAACTCCGGCGTCATCACATACAGCGACTTGTCGACATGCGGCACCACCGCCGCGTCGCCCTGGCCGATGCCGGAGGTCTCGACGATCACCAGATCGAAACCGGCGAGCTTGCAGGCGGCAATCACCTCGGGCAGCGCGGCGGAGATCTCGCTGCCCGTGTCCCGTGTTGCCAGCGAGCGCATGTAGATGTTCGCGTGCTCGATTGCGTTCATGCGGATGCGGTCGCCGAGCAGTGCGCCGCCGGTGCGCTTACGCGAGGGGTCCACCGCGATCACCGCAATCTTCATGCGATCCGCCTGATCGAGGCGGAAGCGGCGGATCAGCTCGTCGGTCAGCGAACTCTTGCCCGAACCACCGGTGCCGGTGATGCCCAGCCGCGGTGTGGTCAGTGCCTCGGCTTCGCGCAGGATCGCCTCGCGCAAAGCCGACGCGGCGGTGCCCGCCTCCAGCGCGGTAATCGTGCGCGCCAGCAGGCGCCGGTCGCCACCGCGCAGGCCGTCGAGCAGCGCCTCGGTATCGGTCGGCAGCTCGCGCGCGATCTCGAAATCCGCCTTCGCCACCACGTCGTTGATCATGCCCTGCAGGCCCAGCGCGGCGCCGTCTTCCGGCGAGTAGATCCGCGTCACGCCGTAGTCCATCAGCTCGCGCGCCTCGGCCGGCACGATCACGCCGCCGCCACCGCCGAACACCTTGATGTGCCCCGCGCCCGCCTCGCGCAGCAGATCGACCATGTACTTGAAGAACTCGACATGCCCGCCCTGGTACGAGGTGATCGCGATGCCCTGCACATCCTCCTGCAGCGCCGCGTTCACAATCTCGCCCACCGAGCGGTTATGGCCCAGGTGGATCACCTCGCAGCCGGTCGCCTGCAACAGCCGCCGCATGATGTTGATCGAGGCGTCGTGGCCGTCGAACAGCGCCGCGGCGGTGACGAAGCGGACGCGGTGCTTCGTCTTGTACGGGGCCAATTGGGTGTGGACGCGCGGGTCGGTCATCGGTGTTCTCCAGTGCCCGCATCGTGAAGAATCGGCGGGCTTCCTGTGAAAGTAGCCGCCTGCACATCGCAGTGCCAGTGCCGGATTGGCCGCCGATCGTGCAAACTCCGCCAATCACTCGTGCGCTGGCACAGGCGCGGCGCAAAAGCAGGTCGGTGGGCGGATTTTTCATACCCGTCCCGACGATCTGCATGGGAACTCCTGAATTTCGATGCACGCCGTTGGATCGATGCACGCTAAGATGGCGTCGATACTGTGCATTAATCTGTACATCAAAGGAGGCAAAAATGGCGATCACCAGCCGCGATGTCACGCCGCTTTCGCACGCCCGTGCCCACTTGTCCGAACTGGCGGACGAGGTCAAAGCCGGCGCCGAGAAGATCATCACCAAGAACGGCGAAAGCTACGTCGCGCTGATCGACGCTGCGCGGCTCGACTACTACCACGCGCTTGAACGCGAACGCATTCACTTGCTGCTGATCGAAGACGCCCGCCGCGGTCTTGAAGACGTTGCCGCCGGCCGCAGCGAAGACGCCGACACCGCCATCGCCCGCCTTCAGGCGCGCCGCAAGGCCACCGGCAAAAATGGCTGATACGCCGTTCCGCGTCGAACTCACGGCGAGCTTTCTCGAACGGCTCGCCAGCATCGAAGCCTTCCTCGCCGAAGCGGGCGCCGACAGCGCCTACGATGCGCTGCTCGAAACCCTGCGCAGCACGGTCATCCCCAATCTGCAGCGCTTTCCGCGTATGGGGCGTGCCTATTTCGATACCCCGCCCCGCTCGGTCGAAGCCCTCAACCAGCTCGCCCGCTTGCCGGCCGGTGCCGCATCCACGCTACGGGTGCTGGTCAACGGCGACTACCTGATTCTGTACGCGGTGGCCGACGCCCAAGCGGCGGTCTACTTGCTCTCGATCCGCCACCACCGGCAGCTCTCCTTCGACTTTGCACGGCTATGGCCCGGCAACGCATGACACCGCGGCCCAGTGCCGCCGGAACCTCACCCTTCGCCCGTTTGCGGCAAGCCCTCGGCGCGTAGGTCGGTATGTCCGCACAAAGTTCAGCCACCGTCGCCCCCGCCTTCGTGCGCGGCATGCTGGCCGGCGCCAGTGCGGCCGGGCTGGATGTTGCGGCGCTGCTGGCGCAAGTCGAGATCGACGCCGCCTGCCTGGCGAATGACGAGCTGCGCGTGCCGCTCGCCCGCTACGCGGCGCTCTACAACCATGTCGCGGCCACGCTCGACGACGAGGCCTTCGGGCTGTTCCCCCAGCCGATGCGGGTGGGTAGTTTTGAATTCCTGTGCCGGGGTGTGCTCAGCGCCCCAACGCTGGGCGAGGCGCTGGCGCGCGCGGTGCGCTTCCTGCGGCTGGTGCTGCCCGATGTGTCGATCACGGTGGTGCGAAGCGGCGAACATGCGCAGCTCACGATCAGCGAGCGCCAGCCCTTTGCGGTGGATCGCGTGTTCAGCTTCGAATGGCTGCTGCGCCTGCTGCACGGGCTGTCGTGTTGGCTGGTGGGGCGCGGCATCGCGCTCGACGCGGTGGACTTCCCCTACCCGCCCCCGGCGCATGTGGCCGACTACAGGCTGATCTACACCGCGCACAGCCGTTTCGCAGCGCCGGGCGATTCACCCGCAGCGCCGCTGGTGGCCCCACTGGTCGCACACTTCGCCGCCAACCTGCTCGATCTGCCCCTGCGGCGCGACGAAGCCGCGCTCGCCCGCTTCCTCGCCGGCGGGCCGGGGCGGCTCACCACGCTCTACCGGCGCGACCGCGAAATGGTTACCCGCGTACGCGACCTGCTGCGCGAAGCCCTGCCCGAACTCCCCACGCTCGAAACCGTGGCCGTCCGCCTGCACCTCTCCCCCCGCACCCTCGCGCGCCGGCTCGAAGCCGAAGCGTCCAGCTTCCGCGCCATCCGCGAAGCCCTGCGCCGCGACCTCGCCCTTGCACGGCTGGGGCACACCGACGTGCCAGTCGCCACACTCGCCGCCGAGCTCGGCTACGCCGAACCGTCGGCCTTCTTCCGGGCGTTTGTCGGCTGGACTGGGCAATCGCCGAGTGCTTGGCGGCGTGTACGTCAGCCTAGTTGATCACGCGCAGTTACAGCGCTTAGCGTGGCGGGAATTCGAGAGGTCGAGTCCACACAGCGCTAAGTGGCAGCGTCTATTCATAGGCCAAGACGGACCTTGAGTCTGGAAGCCGATTCAGACTGCCATAAATTGGTAACCGGCCTTTCGCCGTCTGATCAAAGCGAACGGCAGACAGCTCTTCAACGTGGCTATCTCTTTCTTTGGAACCACTTCTGTCTAAGGTTGCCTAGGTGTTTCAAGCGAGGCGCGCCGTCAGTCTTGAGAGAGCGAGAACCGCGGATCTTTGGCACAATCTAACCTTTGAAGCAACCGAAGTAATGGCAAGTACTCGATGGCCACCGCTGAGCAGATAAAAGCACTTCTCAAGACGCACGCAGAGCGTGACGAGGAGCGTTTTTACGCCGTGGCATTACAGGTCGCCGCGGGTGCAGCGCGCACTGGCCATACGAAGTTGGCTGGGGACATCAAGACCTTGGTCGAACGCGCCCGTAACCGGGCGCCAATGGCGCCCGTAGGCACACCCGTTCCACTGCTAAAGCAGCCCAAGGGTGACCTAAGCGGCATTCTTGAGATTTCGAATCCTGGCACGGGTGCAGGCGAGATTGTCCTGTCCGAAGATGTTTCTGGAAGGCTCAAGCGAGTCATCCTTGAACAACGGCAGAAGGACAAGCTTGAACGGTTTGGACTTCAACCTCGTCGAAAACTCCTTTTTACAGGATCACCGGGCACGGGAAAGACGATGGCTGCGGCGGTGTTGGCTACCGAACTGAAGCTACCTCTTTACACCATCCTCCTCGATGGACTGATCACCCGTTACATGGGGGAGACGGCCTCCAAGCTCAGGCTGATCTTCGATCACATTCAACAAACGCGGGCGGTCTATCTCTTTGACGAGTTCGACGCCATCGGCACTCAACGTGGCGCGTCCAATGATGTCGGCGAAATTCGCCGCGTTTTGAATTCGTTTTTGATGTTCGTCGAACAAGATCGATCAGATAGCGTGATCGTTGCTGCGACAAACCATCCAGAACTGCTTGATCGAGCTCTTCATCGCCGATTTGACGACATCATTAAGTTCGACCGACCGGACGCTGATAGAATTTCTCAGATCATTGAGAATCGCCTAGCTGCCTTCCGCCTGTCGTCGCTAGCCCTCGATTCTCTTGCTCGGCAAGCCGAGGGACTCAGTTGTGCCGAGGTGGTGCTGGCCTGTGATGACGCGGCTAAAGAAGCAGTTCTGCACCACGATTCCATTCTCACAAACGATTTATTGCGGAAGGCGATTGACGACAGGCAAAGTGTGAAATGACACTGAATGCCCGAACGCAAACCGCATCTTCGAATCGACGCCTTTCGCGAGAAGCACGACTACAAGTCGACGCATCAGCCTCGAACTAAAGGGATACCGCTTCTCAATCGCCAAGATCACGGTACGGCACTGCTTGCGCAATATCGCGGCGCCATGCAGGAGGCGATGAACAGGCGAACGCAAGACAAACCGCCCACCGTAACCGAGGAAACGGGGATCTACCTAGAATTGGTAGGGGTATCCGGGCAGAGGCTACCGCTGGCCATGCTCGACACCGCCAAGGACTATCGCCTGCAAAGCATGCACGTCGTCGGCGAAACCCCACATCAAGTTGAGGTCGCCGTTATATTCGTTCCGGATACTCGACGGGCGACTCTTGAAGGAAAGCTGCTGGCCTATCTCGATCCCGGACGCGATACGAAGAAGGGGCATAAGCCTGCCAATCAGCCCCTAATCGACAGTATTGCCGAAATTCGACTGGCCCATCTTCGCTCCTTCTGGACCGATCACCCCAACGAATTCCCGGACGACCCAAACGCCGTTCGTTGGTGGGAGCTCTGGCTAAACAAGCAACCAGGCGTTGATTTACTCGGCGCGGCTAAATCGTTTGCTGAACGCGTCGATGCCAAACTCGGCAACACCGCCATCACGTTTCACGACAGCGCAGTCGTCTTGATTCGTGCCTCTGCAGCGCAATTGGAGCAAGCAACGGAACTCATTTCCTGCCTCGCAGAACTGCGGAGGGCCAAAGAAACACCCTCTGTGATCGTGAATGCGAGGCCCCCGGAACAGCGACAGTGGGTTGAAGACCTCTTGCAGCGCGTCGATGCTCCGTCCGAAACCGACATCTACGTGAGCATCCTCGACACGGGCATTAACTACTCTCATCCCCTGCTGGCAGTTGCGACGGATGAAGGTCTGTCCGCACGCTGGAATGACACGTGGCCACATTTCAGCACCAGCGGCGCGGGCATGCACCACGGTTCAGAGCAGGCCGGTCTTGCGTTGTTTGGCGACCTTCTTCCGGCGCTTCTGGCCGGTGACCACATTTCGCTTCGGCACAGAGTGGAGTCGGGACGCATTCTGCCGCCGCATGGTGTCAACGACCCCGAGCTTTACGGTGCGATTACCGTTAAGACGGCAGAAAAACTCGAGGCGGTGCGCCCTGACTCCAAGCGGATTTACTCTATGGCCGTGACGGCTACTTCTGAGCGCCAGGGTGGGCAACCCAGTTCTTGGTCATCAGCGGTTGATAGCTTTTGTGCTGGCGAGGCAGACGGCAAGAGGCGACTTATGGTCGTTGCAGCCGGAAATAACCGGGAGCTCCTCCCCGCCCCTCACTGCTGGGATCAATCAGCGTATTGCGAGATCGAAGACCCCGCGCAATCCTGGAACGCCTTGACTGTCGGCGCTTATACGGAACTTACGACCAATGATGACGAAGGGTTTGATGGCTGGAGTCCGTTTGCGGACCACGGAGACTTGAGCCCGCGTTCTCGCACTTCGCTGATGTGGCCGTGGCGCAAACAGGCGCCCTTCAAACCGGATGTTGTTGAGGAGGGCGGGAATGTTCTCCTCTCGCCCAGCAAGACTGAAATTTCCGATAGCAATTGTGTGTCGCTACTCACCACGTCTGGTCGATCGGCTGGGCAGTTGTTTGCTGCCACCGGAGCAACCAGCGCCGCTACCGCTCTAGTGTCGCGGGAGTTGGCCCTCTTGCTGGCCGAGCATCCCGCCCTTTGGCCTGAAACCCACCGCGCGCTGTTAGTACATTCGGCCGAGTGGACTGACCGTATGTATCAACGCAAAGGGCAACTGGAGAAGACCCACAGTGAAAAGGTTGCCAACGAGGACATGCTTCGCATATTTGGCCACGGGGTGCCCAATGTCGAACGTGCGCTCTACAGCGCAAACCACGCGCTGACACTTATCGCAGAGAACGAAATCCAGCCATATAAGCGCCCAGATGGGGCCGCGCCGTCTGCGGATGCGACGCTCAACGAGATGCATTTGTTCGAGTTGCCTTGGCCGAGGGCGTCCTTGGAGGCAATTGACCCGGACGTCGAACTGCGCTTGAAAGTGACTCTCTCGTATTTCGTCGAGCCTAACCCGGGCCGTCGGGGTTACCGAGATCGATTTTCTTACCCCTCTCACGGTTTGCGCTTCCAAGTCATCCGGCCCGAGCAGTCGCTGAAAAACTTCCGAGCGGCGGTGAACAAGCTTGCGAGTTACGACGACTACGACGGTCCAGAAGGTGACGGCTCTGGCTGGCGCTTTGGTCCTCAACTGCGTACGAGAGGGTCTCTTCATTCCGACGTTTGGACGGGCCCTGCAGCACAACTCGCTCGAATGAATGCAATTGCCGTTTATCCGGTAAGCGGTTGGTGGAAGTCGCGAAAGAGCGACGGGCGGTGGAACAAAAAGGCGCGTTACAGCCTTGTAGTCAGCATCGAGTCGCCAGATCAATCATTGGATATATATACCGAAGTCAGCAACCAGATTTCCACGGAAATTTCTGTCTGAGCCTTAGCGCATCTCCTTCCGGACGTACCCGGAAAGTTTCTAAAGCAGCCATGCCTTGTTGCATCGGAGAACGACTGCTCAGGCCGGTCAGCAGATCGTCAATTACACATTGTCTGTTGACTATTCCGGAACCAACGGATTAGCTAACTCCATCGGTAATTCCCGCCCAGCATGTGCGAACGCACCGGCCTCGCCTCCGGCTGGCAGCCGCAAATAGGGCAAATGGACGCTCGGCACAAAGCCAAGTCTCTGCGCGAGCCGCCATGAGCCGGTGTTCTGTTTGCGGCAGGACCACACTGGGGTGAGGCCCATTTGCAGGCAGTGGTCGATCAGGGCGATGGCGGCGGTGAGAGCGTGACCCTGGTGGCGGTGGTCGGGGTGGGTTTCGATGCCGATTTCGAGTTGGTCGTCGAACACGAAGGATGCAAACGCGCAGGCGGCGATTTGCGCGCCGGCGATGCTGCAGTAGCCGGCGCCTTCGCGCTGGAACTGTGCGGCATCGCGCCAGAAACGGCGCGGTGCGACGCTGAAGTCGATGCGCTCGAACAGCGCTGCGTCGATCTCGACGACCGGATGCCGGGGGCAGAAGCGGGCGCGTGCCTGGGCATAGCGCGCAGCATCGAAGCGGAAGTTGGTGCGGGTGAAGAGTTGCGGGGCCTCGCCCCCCGGCGTGGCGCTGCTAGGCGTGGGCGGGAGGCCCAGCACGGCGACGAGGGCATCGGCCAGCGGCGGCGGGCTGCACTGCAGCCATTCGTCCTCCGCACGTGCGGGGCGTTCGCGCAGCATGGCTTGCAGGGCTGCCGGGCTGGCCAGCGTGGCGTCGCCAAACAGCAGGGACATGCCGTAGGGGTGGGCGACCCAGACCAACGCGGGTGCGCCGGTGGCGTCGCGATGCACCCACACGCGGCCATCGACCTTGCGTTCGAGCACGCTGCGCGCGAACAGGTGGTTGATGGTCACTTGCCGCAGCATCGGCAGCAGGGCGGCGAACTGCGAGGGCCTCAGCGCTTCCATGGTTCTTCCATTTCGATGTTCCGGGTCATGGGCGCCGAGCGCGGAGGACTTCGCCGATGCGCTGCACGCCGCGTTCGATGGCGGCTTCGTCCACTTGCGCGATCGAGAGGCGGAAGGCCGTGCGGGCGGGCGTGTGGCCGGCCGGGTAGCAGCCAGCGCCGGGCGTGACGCGCACACCGGCGGCGGCGAGCGCGGCGATCAGCTCGGCTTCGTCTGCGTGGGTGCCGGCTTGGCCGCCATCCACTTCAACCCAGCACACATAGCCGCCTTGCGGCATGCTGCAGCGCACGCGCTCGCTCGTCAGCCAGGTGCGGGTGGCGCGGATCAGGCGCTGCATGCGGCGGCGATATTCGGTGTGCAGGCGGCGCAGGTGGCGGTCGAACTCGCCGCTGGCGCACAGCTGCCACAGCGCAGCGGCCGGCAATGCGCTGCCACCCAGATCGGCGGTGCTGCGGGTGGCGGCAAGCGCGGCGATCAGCGTGGGCGATGCGGCGATCCAGCCGACCCGCAGGCCGGGGAACAGCAGCTTCGAGAAGGTGCCGACATGGATGACGAGGCCCTGCCGATCGAGCGCCTTGAGTGGCGGCACCGCGCGGCCGAAGTACTTCATGTCTTCGGCGAAGCCGTCTTCGATGATCGGCAGCGCATGCGCTTCGCACAGGCGCATCAGTTGCTCACGGTGCGCGATGGGGGTGGTGATGCCGGTGGGGTTCTGGAAGTTGGGCATCGTGTAGAGCGCGGTGGGCCGGTGTTGCGCGATCACCGCGGCGAGCGCGGCCAGATCGAGGCCGTCGTCGCGCATCGGCACGCCGATGGGGTTGGCGCCGTGCTGCGCGATCAATGCGTTGGCGCAGGCATAGCCGGGTGCTTCGACCGCCACGTTTGCGCCCGGCGCGAGCAGGGTGC
Organism: Niveibacterium sp. COAC-50; assembly: GCF_013184235.1. Lineage (NCBI taxonomy): Bacteria > Pseudomonadati > Pseudomonadota > Betaproteobacteria > Rhodocyclales > Rhodocyclaceae > Niveibacterium > Niveibacterium sp. COAC-50. Next base: position 662,311 of record NZ_JABCJM010000002.1, on the reverse strand, counting down.
GGAAGACGAGGTCGAGCCCATGCTGGGCGCCGTTGCACAGCATCACCGAATCGGCGGTGACGGGTGCGCCGAGGTGGGCCATGCGCTCGGCGATCCACTGCCGCAGTGGTAAGTGGCCGAGTGGGCTGGGGTAGTCGAGCAGGCCGGCCGTGTCGTCCGCCAGTGCAAGTTTCATCGCGCGCCGCAGCGCGTGCACCGGCGCCAGGCGCGGATCGGGCGCGAGGGGGCGGAAGTCGATGCCATCGCCCACGGCCTGCACCGATCGGGCCGGCGAGGTCGCGCTGCGCACGCGCGATCCCCAATCGAAATGGCCATCGCTGGTGCGGGCGGCATCCGTGGCCGCCGCGCGGGCACGTACCCGGGTGTAGCCGCCGGCGCAACTTTCAACATGGCCCGAGGCCTGCAGTTGCGCGTAGGCGCGGCACACGGTGCTGCGATTCACGCCGAGCCGTTGCGCGAGCAAGCGTGTCGGGCTGAGGGCTTCGCCCGCTGCAAGCGCGCCGGCGTCGATGCGCGCGGCCAGCTGCTGCGCAATCTGCAGGTAGAGCGGCACGGCGCTGGCGCGGTCAAGGTTCAGGAGCAGCATGGTCGGCGGAAGCGGGAGAGTGGGCCCATGCTGACACAGTGCTGGTTGGTGTGAACCACCCAGTTTCGCCGAATTTGATGCAACCAATTCGCCGGTGTCGATGCCGGGCACTGATCGGCCGGCAGGGGCTGGTGTACCGCTCAAGCGATGTCGTATCGGCAAGTGCACCGCGCGCTGGCGACAGGCATATAGTGGGGTTGTGCAGCAACAGGGTCCCTCGCCGTCCGCGCCGCGTGCGTGGCACCTGTGGCGAGCCGGTCGTGAGCAACGCAGCACAAGCGGAAGGAGTCCGTCATGAGCACGCCCATCATTGACCCCGACACCGGGCCGGACAAAGGGCCCGAATCCGAGGAGATCCGCATCGTCGAACGCGCGGACGGGTTCTACTGGCTGGACCCCGGCTCGCTGGAGCAGTTCGGCCCCTTCGCCACCTATGAGGAGGCGCTCGCCAATTCGGACTACGGCGCCAGCGACGACGATGAAGGCACGTCGCTGCGCGAGGCGGAGGATTCGCTGGGGCTCTCGGACTGGGTGGACCCGGACACCGGTTTGCCCGCCGAAGACCATGTGCCGCGTATCTCGGACGACGATTACTGAACGCCCGTGATGACGTGACACGACAGCCCAGCGCGCGTTGCGCTCCGGCGCAGGGCTTGCGCTGAGCGCGCGTGCGCGGACGCCGGCGTAGTCCGGGTGGGCGGGCAGGCGGTGCCGGACGTGGCAGCGCTGATGCAGCGGGTTGCTATTGCAACATGGTTGCAAATACAATTGCGTTCATGAAGGAAACGCAAGACATCTCCCGCCTGCTGCGCGAACGCGGCGCCCGCGTCACGCCGGCGCGCCTGCGTGTGCTCGCGCTGCTGCGCGGCGCCGAGCGCGGGCTCTCGCATCACGACGTTGAAAAAGCACTCGACGACGGCACGCCGGTTGACCGCGTGACGCTCTACCGTGTGCTCGACTGGCTGGTCGAACAAGGTCTCGCCCACAAGACCGCGGACGAGCAACGCGTGTTCCGCTTCTCCGCTGCCAGCACGGGCGGCGAGCCGCATCAGGCGCATGCGCATTTCGTGTGCGACGACTGCGGCAAGGTGTTCTGCCTGGAAGACACGCCGCGCGCCGCGCCACGCCTGCCGGCCGGGTTTGCCAGCACGCAGGTCGAATTCGAGGTGCACGGTCACTGCGCGGCCTGCAACGTGCCGGTGGAGGCCCGCCGATGAGCGCGCACGATTTGCACGGCCACCACGGTCATACCCATCTGCCGCGCAGCACCTGGGACAAGCTGGGCATCTTCGCGTCCGCCGCCTGTCTGGTGCATTGCCTTGCGCTGCCTTTGCTGATTCCGCTGCTGCCGGCGCTGGCACTGGTGCCGCACACCGGCGTGCACGCGCTGCTGCTGGTGCCTATCGTTGGCCTGTCGCTGCTGGCCCTGCTGCCGGGCTATCGGCGCCATCGCTCGCGCTTCGTCGGCGTGGCAGCGCTCGCCGGCATCGCGCTGTGCAGCATCGCCGTGGGTGCCGAGGCGCTGTTCCACATCGAAACCCTGGACGTGCCCTTCACCGTGGCGGGTGGCCTGCTGCTGGTTGGCGCGCATGTGGTGAACCTGCGCCGCATGCGCACGCAGACCTGCCTCAGCGGATGCCCCGCCTGAGCTTGGCGTCATGCGGCTGCAACCTTGTGGCGCTGTAATCGCTTGTTCAACCTGATTCGGGTTCTTCGCCTGCCGTGACCGTGCCGAAGCGCCGGCGACTGCTGCCGGCCCTGTTCCTCCTGTGGGTCTTGCTACTGCTGCCATTGATGCAGCTGGGCGCGTTTGCGCACGGCTACGGGCATGCGGCGCAGGCTACGGAGGCGAGCCGCACGGTGCAGGCGCCACTGGCGCCGGACGCAACGCAGTGCGAGGCCTGCCTCGCCTTCAGCGGCGTCACCGGCGGCATAGCCGGCGCGGCAAGCATCGCCGCGCTGCAGGCACCGGAAGCCGTTTTCGAACTGCCCTGCTTTGCCCCCACGCCGCGCGCCGTCGCGCGGCTGCCCTACGCGTCTCGCGCACCCCCTCACGCCCTCGCCTGAACCCCGCTGACGGCATCCCGCACGGGATCAGCCGTTCCTGTTCATTGCGTTTGACGTGAGGCATCGATGTTTCAACGGAAACTCCTGTCCGCGAGCCTGCTGCTCGCGCTGACCACCCCTGTTCACGCGGCCGAAAGCGCCGACGTGGCGAAGCTGCGCAAGGAAATCGAAGCGATGCGCGCGAACTACGAATCGCGCATCCAGGCGCTTGAAAAGCGGCTTGAAACCGCCGAGGCACGTAGCACCGCACCTGCGGTGGCCGTGGCCCCGAGCGTGGCGCCGGCCACCGTGACCGAACCCGCTGTGGCTGCACCGCAGGCAGCGCCGGTGGCCGCCGCACCGCAGTCGAGCGACAGCGCCTTCAACCCGGCCATTTCGCTGATCCTGGCCGGCCAGTACACCTACACCAAGCGCGATCCGGCCAACTACGCGATCACCGGCTTCCCGGTGCCGTCGGATGCCGAAATCGGGCCCGGCGATCGCGGCTTCAACCTTGGCGAATCGGAGCTCGGCTTGTCGGCCAATATCGACCACCGCTTTCGTGGCGTCGCGAACATCGCGCTGCACGGCGACAACTCGCTGTCGGTGGAGGAAGCGTATGTGCAGACGATGGGCCTCGATCACGGTTTGGGCCTGAAGGTCGGCCGCTATCTTTCCGGCATCGGCTACCTCAACGAAACCCACGCCCACACCTGGGACTTCGTCGACGCGCCGCTTGCCTACCAGGCCTTCGTAGGCGGCCAGTACGGCGACGATGGCGTACAGCTGCGCTGGCTGGCGCCGACCGACACCTACTTCGAATTCGGTGCCGAACTCGGCCGCGGCCGTGCCTTCCCCGGTAGCGATGCGGGCGGCAACGGCGCCGGTGGCGGCGCGGTGTATGGCCATATCGGCGGCGACATCGGCGAGAGCCACAGCTGGCGCGCAGGCCTTTCCTACCTGCAGGCGCGAGCGAAGGAGCAGGCGTGGGAAGCCGCTGACCTCGCCGGCAACAGCGTCAGCAACGCCTTCACCGGCGACACGCGGCTTTGGATCGCGGACTTCGTGTGGAAGTGGGCGCCGATGGGCAATGCCACGCTGCAGAACTTCAAGCTGCAGGGCGAATACCTGCGCCGCAGCCAGAAGGGCGATCTCGCCTACGACACCGCGGGCGCCAACAGCAGCGATGCGTATCGCAGCACGCAGTCCGGCTGGTACCTGCAGGGTATCTACCAGTTCATGCCGCAATGGCGCGTTGGCCTGCGCGGCGAGCAACTGCAGCACGGCACGGTGGACTATGGCCTCAACGCCGCGAGCCTCGCCGCCAGCAGCTACGACCCGGCACGTGCAAGCCTGATGCTGGACTACAACCCGAGCGAGTTCTCGCGCATCCGCCTGCAATTCACCCGCGATCTGTCGCGCGAAGGCCTCGCCGACAGCCAGGCCTTCATCCAGTACCAGATGAGCCTCGGCGCGCACGGCGCGCACACCTACTGAGCCACCACGGAGCACCGGACATGAAGAAACTCTTTGCCGCCACGCTGCTGATCGCAGCCGTCACCCCGGCCTCTGCCGCGCTCAAGGTCCTCGCCTGCGAGCCCGAATGGGGCGCCCTGGTACAGGAGCTCGGGGGCGACAAGGTCGATGTCACCCTCGCCACAACCGCATTGCAGGACCCCCACCATGTGCAAGCCAAGCCCAGCCTGATCGCGCGTGCCCGCAATGCCGAGCTGCTCGCCTGCACCGGCGCGGGGCTTGAGATCGGCTGGCTGCCGGTGCTGATCCAGCAATCGGGCAACGCCGCGATCCAGCCCGGCAAGCCGGGCAATTTCGCAGCGTCCGACTTCGTGCAGAAGCTCGATGTACCGACACGAGTCGACCGCGCCGACGGCGATGTGCACCCCGAAGGCAATCCGCACATCCAGACCGATCCGCGCAACATCGCCAAGGTGGCCGTGGCGCTTGCGCAACGGCTGGAGCAGATCGACCCCGCCAACCGCGCCACCTATCAACAGCGCGCGCAGGACTTCGCCAAGCGCTGGGATGCCGCACTCGCGCGCTGGTCGGCGCAGGCGGCGCCGCTGCGCGGCACGCCTATCCTGGCCCAGCACAAGGCCTGGACCTACATGGAGAACTGGCTCGGCCTGCAATACGTGGATGCGCTCGAACCGAAGCCGGGCGTCGAGCCCACCGCGGCCCACCTGCAGGAAATCCTCACGCGCCAGAAGGACCGCCCGGCCAAGCTGATCGTGTACGCCGCCTATCAGGACGCCCGTTCTGCCGACTGGCTCGCGGAGCGCGCGAAGATCCCGGCGGTGCAACTGCCCTTCACGGTCGGCGGCACGCCGGCCGCGAAAGACCTGTTCGGCTTGTTCGACGACACCATCGCGCGCCTGCTCAAGGGAGCCGGAAAATGATCGACTTCTCGGCACTCGATCTGTCCATCCTCGGCCCGGCGTTCGTCGCCGGCCTGCTGGTGCTCGCCACCCATGTGCCGATGGGCATGCAGGTGCTCGATCGCGGCATCGTCTTCATCGACCTTGCGATCGCGCAGATCGCCGGGCTCGGCGTGATCGCCGCCGACTTCATGGGCTGGGAGCCGCAGGGTCTGATGGTGCAGGTGGCGGCGGTCGCCGCCGCACTGGCCGGGGCGTTGCTGCTGACCTTCACCGAGCGGCGCGCGGGGCGCCATCAGGAGGCGCTGATCGGCGTGCTCTTCGTGCTCGCTGCGAGCGGCGGGCTGCTGCTGCTCGCGAGCAATCCGCACGGTGGCGAGCACCTGAAAGATCTGTTGGTCGGCCAGATCCTGTGGGTCAGCCCGAAGCAGATCGGCTGGCTTGCGGTGCTGACGGCGGTGTTGCTGGTGCTGTGGTTCGGCGGCGCCAGCAAGCGCGGCAGCTTCGTGTTCTACGCACTGTTCTCGATCGCGGTAACCGCATCGGTGCAGGTCGTCGGCGTGTATCTGGTGTTCTCGAGCCTGATCATCCCGGCGCTCGCCACGCGTGAGCTGAGCGGCACGCCCCGCCTGCTGGCGGCGTGGGCGCTCGGGGCGGTTGGCTATGCGCTGGGTTTGGCCGCCTCGGCGGTGTTCGACCTGCCCTCGGGGGCGGTGGTGGTTTGGGTGCTGGCGGTGGCTGCGGTGATGCTTGCGATGCTGGTGCGCCCGCGGACGGCGGACGTGGCGCCAGCGCCGCTGACCGAAATACGCTAGCCAGTCAGCACGCGAATTCGCCGCCGCAGTGCAGCCATACCGCGATTGTCACGCCCACCGCCGCCAACAGGTTGAGGCCGGGCAGCAACGCGATGCGGATCGCCCGGCGGCGGGTGCGGCTGTGGTTGAGCGACATCCGGCTCCACGCGAGTGCCACGATGTAGGTCAGCGGGTAGAGCCACACGCACACCAGCATCAGCACCAGGTAGTTGTCGTTGGCGGCGCCGCTGCCCTCGAAAAGCGTGAGCGAGAAAGTCGCCATGAAGGGCCAGCCGATCAGGGTCAGGCCGAAGATCAGGTTCAGCGCGAGCACCGTCTCGCGTTTCGTGCTTTGCATCAAGCACCTCCTTAGCCAGGCTTGGGGTTGCCTTTGCAGTGGGCACGCAAACCGTGTGCCACGCCTGAGCGGAGCCTGTGGCGCCAGTTTCCGCCTCAACGGCCGCCGCCGTCCGTGACGGATCGCGCGCTGCGCGGCATCGGGGTCAAGCCCGGTGGTGCGGGGCCGTAAACCGTCGTATGTCCCTGCGCTCCGCACGATTCCGGCTCCGCCTGCGCGCATTTCGGAGCACGCCATGCCACTGATCGCGCGCCTGATCCTTGGCGTTGTCGGCGTGCTCGCCGTCGCCGTGCTGTTGGCGGCACGCTTGCTCACGAGCGGCATCGGTGCCAGTTATGTGCAGATCGAACGCGAGGCGGCCGAGCACGAAACCGAGCGCCTGGTGAACGCGCTGGAAATCGAGGCCCGTTCGCTCGGTCAACTGCTGCTTGGCTGGGCGCACTGGAGCGAGCTGTACGGCTATGTTGCGGCGCCGAGTGCGGCCTTCCGTGCCGAGAACCTTCAGCCCACGGTGCTGGTCCCCTCCGATCTGGCCTGGGTGCTGGTGATCGGGCCGGATGGCCATGTCATCGACGCGATTGCGGCACCAGCGACGAAGGGCGCGGCGCCCGATCTTTCGCCCCTCAAATCCCCGTCCAGCCCGTTGCTGCGCACGCTGACCGGCCCGATCGCGGCGGACGCGAGCCGGTGCGGGGTAGCGCGCCTCGGCGCGGAGAACTTCCTCACCTGCCGCATGGCGATCCGCGATACCGCGGTGTCGCAACCGCCGCGCGGCGTGGTCGTGATTGCGCGCCGCTTCGATGCCACGCTGATCCAGCGCGTAAAGGCGGAAAGCCATATCGACTTCACGCTGGCGCCGCCCTCCGGGCCGGCTGTCAGCCCCGACATCACCGGCTCGCCGATCACATCGCCAGTGTTCGGCCGTGCCTCGCCGGTGATCCGCTCGACACCCGACACGCTGGAAGTGCGCCATGCCGTTTCCGATCTGGGCGGCGGGGTGTTCGGCGAACTGGTGATGAGCCTGCCGCGCGAGATCAGCGCACTGGGCCGCAGCAGCCTCGCGCATGTCGGCCTGAAGCTGCTGGCTGTGGCGGCGCTGTTCGCGGTGGCGCTGGTGTTCGTGCTCGATCGCGTACTCGTCTACCGGCTGCGCAAGCTCTCGGGCGAGATCGACCGCATCTGGCAGCAGAAGGACTGGACGCTGCGTGTGACGGAGAGCCGGAGCGACGAGATCGGTCACCTTGCGGCGCACACCAATGCCTTGCTCGCGGTGATTGGCGAACAGGTGCGCGACCTTGAACTGCGCGCTACCACCGATTCGCTGACCGGCCTGGCAAACCGGCGGGCGTTTGACGAACGTCTGGCGCTTGCGCTGCGCCGCCAGCAGCGCACCGGCGCTGGTCTCGGCCTGGTGATGCTGGATCTGGACAGCTTCAAATCCTTCAACGACCGCTACGGCCATGCTGCCGGCGACCATGCGCTACAGAAGGTTGGCGAGGTGATGCGCGGTGCGGCGGCGCGTGCCACCGACCTTTGCGCACGGCTGGGCGGCGAGGAATTCGCGATCCTGCTCGAAGATGCGGACAGCGCCGTCGTCATGAATGTCGCCAAGCATGTGCGCTTCACGATCGAATCGATGAACATCCCGCACAAAAATTCGCAGCACGGTCGGCTGACGATCAGCATCGGCGTTGCGCTGCATGAGTACGGCGAAGACGGCGAGAGCTTCTACATGCGCGCCGACGCCGCGCTGTATCGCGCCAAGGAAGGCGGCCGCAACCGGATCGAGCTCGCGCGCGAGGGGCTGCCGGTGGTGATCGAGTCGCCCGGCAACACCAGCCGCATCTGACGCGGTGGCGTCGGGCCCGGCGTCAGGCCTGGTGTCAGGCTGTTTCGCGCCGTGTCACGCGGGCGCCTAGTACGAGCGCCACCAGCGTAACGGCGGCGGCCAGCAGCATCGCTGCACCCGGCAGATGCCAGCCGACAGCCGGGTCGATCGAGGCCGCGAACACCAGGCTGAAGGTGCCCGGCGCGAGCAGCCCGACCAGGGCCGACATGCTGCTGTTGGCGCCTTGCAGTTGCCCCTGTTCCTGCGGGCTGACATGGCGCGTCATCAGCGCCTGGAGCGCGGGGCCGAAGAAACCCATCGCCGCGAATACCGGCAGGCCGGCCCAGAACCAGAAACCGGTGGGGGCCAGTCCGTACACCGTGAAACCGGCGACGCCCGCTGCCAGCCCCAGCAGCAGTGCGTTGCGCTCGCCAATTGCCGGCACCACCCGACGCACCAGTCCGGCCTGCACGATCACGTTGCAGATGCCGACCGCTGCGAGCGTGAGGCCCACCGTTTGCGCATTCCAGCCGTAGCGGTGGCCGGTGTAGAGCACGAAGGTCGACGGCAGCGCGTAGTGCGCGAACCAGTACAGCGCGTTCACACCGGCCAGCCCGAACAGCTCGCGGTGCGAGCGCAACAGCGTCAGCGCGCCGAGCGGGTTGGCGCGCTGCCATGAGAACCGGGGCGAGCGGCGTTCGCGCGGCAGGGATTCGGGCAGCACGAAGAAGCCGTAGCCGAAGTTCGCCAGCGCCAACGCGCCGGCGACCCAGAACGGCAGGCGCGGGTCGATACCACCGAGCAGGCCGCCGACCGCCGGCCCGACCACGAAGCCCAGGCCCCAGGCCGCGCCGATCATGCCAAAGGCGCCGGCACGCTTGTCCTGCGGCGTGACATCGGCGATGTAGGCGCCAGCGGTGGAGAAGCTCGCCGCGGTGATGCCGGAGATCACACGCCCGACGAACAGCCACCACAGCGTCGGCGCCAGCGCCATCAGCAGGTAATCGAGGCCCAGGCCGAGGCAGGAGATCAGGATCACCGGGCGGCGGCCGAAGCGGTCCGACAGCGCACCGAGCAGCGGCGAGAAGACGAACTGCATCAGCGCCCAGGCGGTCGAGAACAGGCCGTTGATCTCTGCCGCGCGGGCAGTGTTGCCGCCCATGAAGGCTTCGATCAGCTTGGGCAGCACCGGGATCACGACGCCCAGCGCGAGCACGTCGAGCACCACGGTGATGAAGATGAAGACGACGGTGGCGGTGCGCGGGGCTGGGCTCACGGCGGGCTCGGCGACAGGAAAGCGCCGATTGTGGCAGAGGCCTCGCGCACCGGGTGTGTCAGCGCATCGCGAAGCGTTCGCTGTGGAAGGCGTCGCGCGGCAGGCCCAGCGCTTCGAGCCCGCTGCGCAGGGTCTGCGCAAAGCCGCGGGGGCCGCAGAACCAGACCCGCGCGCCGTCGAGCGAGCCGGTGGTGGCGGCGACGCGGTCGGCCGACAGCAGGCCGGCGCAATCGGCCGCCATGCGATGCAGCGTCACGCCCGCACGCGCACAGCGCGCCTCCAGGTCAGCCGGGAACAGCGCTTCGCTGTGCTGCTGCGTGCAGTACCAGAAATCCACCGGCCGCTTGGCGCCGCCCTGTGCCGCCAGCGCATCAAGCCGGGCGAGGAAGGGCGTGATGCCGATGCCGCCAGCGACCCAGATCTCGCGCTTGCCGTCGGCGCTGAAGTCGAAGCAACCGTAGGGGCCTTCCAGCTCCACCGCCTGACCGGCCGCCAGGCGTGCAGCGAGCGTGTCGGTGTAGTCGCCGAGCGGTTTGATCACGAAACGCGGGCGGCAGGGGTCGTCGGCCGAGGCGATCGTGAAGGGGTGCGGCCCTTCCAGCGCGTCGAACTTGAGGAAGGCGAACTGCCCGGCCCGATACCGCAGGCCCGGTGCCGGCAGCGCGAGGCGCAGGTCGATCAGGCCGCTCGGCGACACCGCGACCGATTCGATGCGGCCCTGGAGGGTGCGTGTCTTGCCGATGCGGCCGGCGAGCGACCACAGCGCACCGGCACCGCCTACTGCTGCGGCGACGATCAACACCCAGCCTGCCGGCGCTGCGAGCCAGCTGTCCGGCATCAGTACCACCGCGTGGAAGGCGCCGAAGAGGAATACGACGGCCAGCGCCTTGTGCACCCAGCGGAAGTAGCGATAGGGAATGCGCTGCACCAGCGCGACAAGCACCAGCGCGATCAGCACGTAGAAGGCCCACTCGCCGCTGTCCTTGGCGAAGTCGATCAGCGCATTCTCGGGGCCGTGCGGGCCGCCGCGCGCGCGGCGCATCACCAGGCCCAGTTGCACCAGCCACTTCGCGCCGTTCTCGGCGAACCAGTGCAGGCCCAGCGTAACGCCGGCCGCGATGCCGAGCGACTTGTGCAGGCCGTAGGCCTTGTCCAGCCCGTTCAAGCGTTGTTCCAGCCAGCGCGGGCGGGTGGCGAGCAGGATCGCCGCGCTCATGGTGGCGAGGCCGAGCAGGCCGGTCAGCAGTACCGCTTCGCGGCGCCAGGCCCAGAAGCCGGCGCCGTTGGCGCTCGGGCTCATCAGCCAGGCGCCAGCCACGAGGGCGAGCAGGCCGTACAGATATCGATTCATGACGCATCTCCGGGGGAAGGATGGCGTGAAGACCCCAGCATGCTTGCTGGAGCTTCCCGGTAGTTTGAGCGAACGCCCTGCGGGCGTTCTTGTTCCAAACTTGTCTCAGCTCACCCCGCCCTTCAGGGCGGGGTGAGCTGAGACGCCCGGTCAGTGTCCGACTCCAAGCTTAAGCAGCGATTAACGAGGCACGGAGGCTGGCAGGTCGGGCCCCCTCAGCGGTTCTCCAGCCGGTTGTAGTCGAGCAGGCCGCCGTCGATCGGCCCCTCACGCCGCATCGCGTCGTGCAGCGTATCGCTGAAGGCCCAGAAGTCCGGCCGCGTGCGGCGCACCGCGAAGCGGTCGGCCAAACGGCGGTAGTCCGCTTCCGAGGCGAGCCCGCGCACCGCCTCGGTTAGCGCCGGCAGATCGGCCGCCTTGAGCTCGTAGAGCGCGTTCGGATAGGCCCCGACGAAGCCCGGTACGACGGTCAGGCGGTTTTCAGCCGGCGCCAGCGCCTTGGATTCGCGCAGCAGATGCGTGACGTTGAAGTGACCGGTGTCGCGCAGCAGCGAGAAGTAGTGCGGGCGGCCCGCGGCGTCGCTCACTTCGAGGTAGGCGACCTCGGGCATCCAGTCGAGGCTGGCGCCCTGCACCGCGGCCAGCGCTTGCAGGGGCCGGCGCAGCGCGGCGTCGGGGTAGGTGTCGAGCGCGAGCCGGGTGTCGAGCGCAGGGCCGAGGCGCTTCTTCAGCAGCGTGAACAGCTCGGTCTTCGGGTCGTCGCTGCGGAAAGGCACGGCGGTTTCGACGCCGGCATCCATGCCCAGCACCCGCTTGAGGGCGTCGCCGTCGTGGCGATACCAGTACGACAAGGTGTCCTTGCGTGCGGCCTGCGGCAGCATCATCGCGAAGTTGGTTTCGCCTTCCATGCGCAGGAAGTCCATGTACAGCCGGCTGTGCAGCTGGTGGCCGATGTTCCCGTAGATGTCGAAGCCGGCCGAGAGCAGGTAGAAGACCCGCTCGAACAGGTTGTAGCCCATCACCCAGGCGGTTTTCGGCGGTTCGCCGACGAGGCCCTTGACCACCGTGGCGCTGTCGAAGTGGCGGAAGATCGTCAGCGCCGCGTTGGTGTTGTGGCCGTCGCCGTCCCAGATCGTCGTGAGTGCCGGGCCGCCACGCTTTTGCGCCACTTCGCGCAGCGCCGCGGTGCGCGCACGCACGAATTCCTCTTCTTGCTCGGCATAGGCGCGCCATGGCTTCAGCAGGCCTGCGTCGCTGCCCCAGGCGGCCGGCAGCTTCAGTTTGGCCGCCTCGCGCTGCACCCGCTCGCTGGCATCGCTGACCGCGCCCTCATCCGGGTCGGTGAAGAAGACCCAGAAACGGTCTTCGATCACGTCCAGCGCGAGTTGCCCGCGGCATACCGGGCCCTTGATGAAGTTCATGACGAAGAACTGCGCTTCGTCGAGCAGGAAGCGATGGCGCGAATTGACCGGAAGCTCGTGGAAAGTGGCGAGCGGATTCGCGGCCGTCTGCGCGGTGTAGCCGGGCAGCGTATCGACGGTGTAGTCCGGCTTCAGGAACCAGCCGCGATACTTCGCCATGCGTTCGGCGTCGAGCCGGTAGGGCATGTGGGTCTTCGCGACGATCGGCTCCTGATCGCGCTGCAGGCGGTAGAAGACGCGTATCACGCCGGGGTCGTCGAAGGGCCGGCGCGTGGCGACGAGCTGGATCGGCTGGCCCGGCGGCGTGGCGCTGCGCACCAGCTTGTAGGCGTTGGCGTCCTTCGCGTTGCTGACGTACAGATGCCCGAGGAACAGGTGTTCGTACAGGTAGCGGCTCATCAGCCGTTCCTTGTTCGAATTGCCGTTCAGAAAGCGTTCCCAGTTGTCGACCTCGCGTTGCTCTGCCGCAGGTACTGGCGCCGGGCCTTCGTCCGGTGCGCCCTGTTCGAGCCAGCGGGCGACGAGATCGAACTCGGCTTGCGTCAGGCCGGGCAGGCCGTAGGGCATGCCGGCGAGCGGCTTGTCCCGCGCATAGTCCTCGAAGTTCTCGATGCGCGGGCAGCTCTGCTTGCGATCGAGCCCGAAGTCGAAGTCCTTAGGCAGCACATCCACCTGCGGCAAGGGGTGCGCCTGCTTCAGCGCCAGTGCGCGGTACAGCAGGCTCGCGGTGTGGTTGGCGGCGGGCGTGGCTTCACGCTCGTTGAGCACCGGCGCGAAGCCCTTTGCGCGCCACTCGGAGGCCCGCAAGGCATCGGCAAACAGGCGTGTCGTCGGCGCTTCGTTCAGGCGCGTGCCGTCGTACACCAGCTCCGGGCTGATGCCCCGCGCGATGCCTTCCCAGCTGCCGAGCTTGAGTTGGCAGGGGGCGTCGTAGCAGGCGTGGCACACCACGCAGCGCTGGCCCAGCAGCGGCTGGATCTGGCGCCGGTAGCTGACTTGCCCCGCGCTCGGTGCCACCGCGTGGTCGTAGCGTGTCGGATCGGCCGGCGCGTGTTCGCGCTCGAAGGCTTCGCGGGCAAGCATGCCGCAGCCGGCCAGCAGCAGCGTGGCGAGCAGGATCAGACGGGTCGGAGACAGGACAGGCATCGGTTTGCGGGGCCGGGGAACAGGAGCGCGCGATGGTAACCCGCCGACCCGGCGCCGCCGCTGGGGTAAACTGCCCGGCTTGCACGAAAGCGTGCGCGGAGGCCACCCATGAGCGGACTCGATACCGATACCCCGATCCCGACCGATATTCGCCTGCATCAGCGCTCGCGCCTGCTTGAGATCGCGTTCTCAGATGGCGAGCGCTTCGAGCTGCCCAGCGAATATCTGCGCGTCTATTCGCCGTCGGCTGAAGTGCGCGGCCATGGCGAAGGTCAGGAAGTGCTGCAGACCGGCAAGCGCGATGTGAACATCAGCGCGATCGAGCCGGTCGGCCACTATGCGGTGAAGCTTGTCTTCACCGACGGGCACGACAGCGGGCTCTATACCTGGGATTACCTGTACCAGCTGGGCGCGCGGCACGAACCGCTGTGGGCCGAATACCTGCGCCGCCTCGAAGAGGCCGGCGCGAGCCGCGACACTGAAACGCCGAAGGCGCCCAAGGGCGGCTGTGGGTCGGGCAGTTGCGGCAGCCATTGAGGAATTGACGATGAACGACAAGACCACGCACTTCGGCTACGAAACCGTTGCCGAGAGCGAAAAGGCCAAGAAGGTTGCCGGGGTGTTCACCTCGGTGGCGCAGAAGTACGACGTGATGAACGACCTCATGTCGATGGGCATGCACCGGCTGTGGAAGAAGTTCACGATCGACATCGCCAACGTGCGTCCTGGCGAGCGCGTGCTCGACGTGGCCGGCGGTACCGCCGACCTCTCGCTGGCGTTTGCCAAGCGCGTCGGCGACACCGGCCAGGTGTGGCTGACCGACATCAACCACGCGATGCTGGCCGTCGGCCGCGACCGTGTGCTCGACAAGGGTTTCAACCTGCCGACTGCGCAGTGCGATGCCGAAAAGCTGCCGTTTGCGTCGGACAGTTTCGATCTGGTCACCGTGGCCTTCGGCCTGCGCAACATGACGCACAAGGACGTCGCGCTGGCCGAGATGCGCCGCGTGCTGCGCCCGGGCGGCCGCCTGTTGGTGCTCGAGTTCTCCAAGATCTGGAAGCCGCTCGCGCCGGTGTACGACGCATACTCCTTCAAGCTGCTGCCGTGGATGGGCAAGAAGGTCGCCAACGACGCCGACAGCTACCGCTACCTCGCCGAATCGATCCGCATGCACCCGGATCAGGACGCGCTGGCCGACATCATGCGCGGCGCCGGGCTCGAACGCGTGCAGTACTTCAACCTCGCGGCTGGCGCGGTGGCGCTGCATCGCGGCTACAAGTTCTGATTCCGTTACCGCAAGTGCCAAGGGTTTGGCTTTCGCGGCCAGCCCTTGAACTTGTCGTGCTCGCTCGCATCTAACAGCCCGACCCCACTGACACGAAAGTAGTCCAACGAATGAAACGTCTGATGATCGCGGTGTTTGCAATCTTTATCGGTAGCGCGATGGTTGTGGCGGATGCCGAGGCCAAGCGCCTGGGTGGCAGCCGTTCGATCGGCATGCAACGCACACCGGCCACTGCACCGGCGCGCCCGGCTACGCCGCCGCAGGCCGCGCCGCAACCGGCATCGCCGACTGCTGCCAAGCCGGGCGTCACGCCGCCGGCGGCGCAACCCTCCGGCTGGCGCAAGTGGGCGGGCCCCCTGGCGGGCCTCGCCGCCGGTATCGGGCTGGCTTCGCTGCTGTCGCACTTCGGCGTCGGCGGTGACTTTGCCGGCATCCTGCTTGCCGTACTCGCGGCCGGTGTCGTGTTCATGCTGATCCGCCGTTTCATGGCCAGCAAAGCACCGCAGCAGGCTTCGCCGATGCAGTACGCCGGTGCGGGTGCGCCGTACAACGCACAGGCTGATCGCCCGGTCGTGACTTCGATTGGCGGCGGCGCTGCGCCGCTCGCCGCCGAGCCGGTGGCCAACACGCTGCCAGCCGGGTTCGATGCCGAGGGTTTCACCCGCAATGCCAAGGTTCAGTTCGTGCGGCTGCAGGCGGCCAACGACGCCGGCAACCTCGACGACATCCGCGAATTCACCACGCCGGAAATGTTCGCCGAGTTCAAGCTCGACATCGACGAGCGTCGCGGCGCGGCGAACCAGACCGACGTGATCCAGCTCGATGCTGAAGTGCTCGAAGTGGCTGAGGAAGGCAATCGCTACATTGCCAGCGTGCGTTTCCACGGCCTGCTGCGCGAAGAGAAGGATGCGCCGCCCTCCGGCTTCAACGAGGTCTGGCACCTGACCAAGCCGGTTGCCGGCAACGGCGGCTGGGTGCTGGCGGGTATCCAGCAGGTCGCCTGAACGCGATGAGCGAAGTCGCTCGTCCGACGCTCCCCAGCAACGCCTTTGCGCGCCTGCTGGGGCACTTGCTGGCGCGCAATGCCTGGGCGCGCGAACGGCTGCTGCCTTTCGCCGGACGCCGCGCCCACCTGGCGCTGGGCGCGGTGGCGGTGGATTTCGTGATCGGCGATAACGGCCAGATCGCAGCCTGCGCGGAAGCGGACGATGCCGATGTGCGGCTTGCTTTGCCGGCCGGCGCCCTGGCTGAACTGCCGGACGGCCCTGACGCCCTGTTCCGCCAGGCGCGCATTTCGGGCGACGCGCATTTCGCCGAAACCCTGGGCTTCGTGCTGCGCAACCTTGAGTGGGATGCCGAGGAAGACCTCTCGCGCATTGTTGGCGACCCGCTTGCGCATCGGCTGCATCAGGGCGCCCGTGAATTTGCCGGCTGGGGCCGGCAAGCGGCGCGCAACCTGGTCGACAACCTGCGCGAATACGCGATCGAAGAAGCGCGCCTGACACCGCCACGGCCTGAGCTGGAGGCCTTCGGCCGCGACGTGGCCGCGCTGCGCGACGACCTTGCGCGGCTTGGCAAGCGGATAGAGCGGATCGAACGCGGCAGCGCCTGAACACGGCGCGAACTGCTCTGCCTGAAGACACAAACGCCCCCGGATACGGGGCGTTTTTCATTGCGCTGCCGCATGCAGTGGCTTGATCCAGCTCGACTTTCTGCTTGACGGCGGCATTGCGCGTCGGTGGCTTTTACACTTAAAGTCGCGCTTTCCACCCGCTCGTCCGAGGTCATCAGCTGCCAACGCCAGGCGCTGCCACCCGGACAGCCCCGGCCCCTCCGGCAATCCCGGCCCGGGCGCGAGACACCAAAAGTAGATCCAAGGGAGGGAGACAAAAGAATGGCGTTTGTGATGCTGTCCACCGGCGGGCTGACCGCCTCGGGGGTGCGCACGCTGTCGACCCGCACTCTGCTGGTCGCCGGCCTTGGCGTGGCCGCCCTGCTGCTGACGCTTGGCGCCGTGCTTGGCTACCTGATGGCCGGCGGCTCGCCCGCTGCACTGCCGAAGCTGCCCTCTTTCCGGCAGAACCCCTACACCGTTGAGCAGCTCGGCGCGATCGCCGGGCGCGTGTTCAAGCTCGAAAACGAGGCCGCCCATCTTGGCCGCAAGATCGGCGTGCTCGAAGACTATGAGAAGAAAACCCAGGGCAAGGGTGGCAGCGGCGGCCCGATGCTGCCGCCGCGCGTGATCAGCAGCCATGACCCGATGGCCGAGCTGGATGCCGCACTCGCGCGTGTCGAATCGCAACTGAGCGAGATCGGCCAGGTCACCGCACAACGCAACCTTGGCCTCATGACCTTCCCCAGCCGTCGCCCGATCGAAAGCGTCGAAATCGGCTCGACCTTCGGCAACCGTGTCGATCCGATCACGCGGCGGCTGGCCTTTCATGCAGGACTGGACTTCACTGCTGACCCGGGCACGCCGATCCGCGCGGCCGCGGGCGGCGTTGTCGCGTTTGCAGGCTGGAGCCCGGATTTCGGCTGGGTGGTGGAACTGGACCACGGAAACGGCCTGATGACGCGCTACGCCCATGCGTCGAAGCTGCTCGTGAAGACCGGGCAACTCGTCGAGCCGCGTCAGGAGATCTCGCGTGTCGGCTCCACCGGCCGTTCGACCGGGCCGCATCTGCACTTCGAGGTGATCCGCGACGGCGAGTATGTCGACCCGCGCGACTACCTCGCCGGGCTTTGACGTGGCGATCCCGTTCCGCGCCGGCCGCACGCGCCAGCTGACCCATGCCGGCCTGGTGTTGTCGCGCCGCAAGCGGCCGACCACGCATCTGGCGATCGGCGTGCTCAGCGGCATCGTCGTTGCAGGCTTGCTGGTTGGCGGCTTCCTGCTGTTCGCGCCGGAAAGCGCCAACGTGCGCGAGCTGGCCGAGGCACGCAGCGAACTGCGAACGCTGCACAAGGCGCTGGAAGACAGCACCTTGCGCTCGCGCATGAGCGAGGCGCGCGCAAACGAGCTGGAGCGCCAGGTCGATGGCCTTAATGAACGCATCCGTGCGCTGGAAGATGAAGTGACCTTCTTCCGCAAGGCGCAGGAGGGTCGGCGCTAGCCCGCCACGCACCATCCGATTCCATGATGCGCCGGCCAACGGTTGGCACCGGCGCGCGACACACCATTGCAGGAGACCCCCGATGTTCGGCAAGAGCAAGAAACCGCACCTGATCGAAGTCAGCAAACTCTCGAGCCTGATCGCCGAGGACGTCGAGATCACCGGCGACATCGTGTTCGGCTCCGGCCTGCGCATCGACGGCACGCTCAAGGGCAATGCGATGGGCAAGGACGGCGACAGCAAGAAGGAGAAGAGCCTGCTCGTGCTGTCGGACAAGGGCCGCATCGAAGGCAGCGTGCGTTGCTACGACGCGGTGATCAACGGCACCGTGATCGGCGATCTCGAAGTCGAACACTTCCTCGAACTGCAGCCGAAGGCGCGCGTCTCCGGCACGATCCGTTACCACAAGCTTCAGATGGAAGTGGGCGCCGGCGTGCAGGGCACGATTACCCAGGTTGGCGGCGACGCCTTGCGTGACAACGTGGTCGAACTGCCCGCCGAGAAGGCGGACAAGGGCGACAAGGCCGAGCGCGCGCGCAGCGCCTGAGAGCGCCGAAAAAACGGTGGTCGCCCGACGCAGCGGGGCACTTCGGTGCCCCGTTGTCTTTTGTGGCGTCGCTCGTCCTACAATCGCGCTTCGCGACTTCCCGGCCGTGCGGCAACGCGCGGCAGCCCCGAAAGATGGAGCCTGTACCGATGTCCCGCATCCCGAAACTCGCGCTGCTCTTGTTGCTGGGCGCCCCGCTGTTCGCGGCCCCGGCCAGCGCACAGACCGACTACGCCGGCCTTGGTGTCGAATCGGTCAGCCCCGCGACGCTTGAGCAATTCCGCCCGAAACCACTGCCGCCCGAAGTCTCGCGCCGCATCCAGTCGATGCTGGATCTGCGTGCACCGGGTACTGGCCTGCTCGCGCCGGACGGCAAGCGCCTTTTCTTCAGCTGGCGCGTCAGCGGCAGCGATCAGGTGTGGCGGCTCGATGGCCCGGATCGCTTCCCGGTACAGATGACCGGCGGAGAAGACCGCACCCTGCCGCTGGCAGTGACGCCGGACGGCAAGTGGCTGGTCGTATCGCGCGATCGCAAGGGCGAGGAAAACCCGGGCATCTACCTGCAAGCGGTGGGCGGCGGCGCCTTGAAGATGGTGCAGCACCTGCCGAAGGTGCAGTCGCGCTTCGGCGCGATCAGCCGTGACAGCCGCTTCCTCTACTTCACTGCCAATGACCAGAAGCCCGACAGTTATGCGGTCTATCGCTACGACATCGCAAGCGGCGAGAAGGTGCAGATCTTCAACGAGGCCGGGTTGTGGAACGTGGCCGATCTGGCCGACGACGGCACCCTGCTGCTGGTGAAGTACACCGGCTCGCAATCGCGTGAATATGTGGTGCTCGAACGCGGTGGGCGCGTCACGACGCTGTTCGGCCAGGGCGAGAAGGAGAACTACGAGGCGCAGTTCGGTGCCGCGCCCGGTGAGCTGCTGGTGAGCACCAACAAGTTCGGCAATTTCCAGCGCCTCTACCGCTGGCGCGCCGGTAACTTCACGCCGATTACCGGTGAGCTGAAGTGGGATGTCGAATCCTTCGGCACCGACCATGCGCGCAAGCGGCTGTACTACACGGTGAATGAAGCCGGCTACAGCCGCACCCATGCGATCGACCTGAAGACCGGCAAGCCGCTCGCGCTACCCTGGCCGGCCGACGCGGACCACCAGCTGGTTGGATCTGCGACACCGGATGGCCGTTTCGTGACGCTTGCCGTCGGCACGCCGAAGGCACCGCGCCAGAGCTATGTGTGGGACTGGCAGACGAAGAAGCTGACGCGCTGGATCACGCCGTCGGCACCGGAAGAGGATACCGGCCGCTTCGTCACCGCACGGCTGGAGAGCTACCCGGCCCGCGACGGCACGCCGATCCCGATGTTCGTGCGCCGCCCGCCGCAGTGCGAAGGCGCCGAGGCGCCGGTCTGCCCGGTGCTGGTGCACTTCCACGGCGGCCCGGAGGCCCAGTCTCGCCCCGGTTTCTCGCCGTTGTGGCAGATGTTCGTCGATGCCGGTTTCATCGTCGTCGATCCGAATGTGCGGGGCTCCGACGGTTACGGGCGCAACTGGCTCGACGCCGACAACGGCTTCAAACGGCTCGATGTGATCACCGACATCGAGGACGCGTCTAAGTACATCCGCAGTGCCTGGGCGAAGAACGGCGTGGTGCCTAAGGTCGGCGTGTTCGGCGGCAGCTACGGCGGCTATTCCACGCTGATCGCGATGACGATGTTCGCCGGTGCCTACGATGCAGGCGCCTCGGCAGTCGGCATGGCGAACCTGCTGACCTTCCTGCAGAACACTGCACCCTATCGTCGCCAGCTGCGCATCACCGAGTATGGCGACCCGGAGAAGGATCGCATCGCGCTGCTGAAGCTCTCGCCGACCACCTACATCGACCGCCTGAAGGCGCCGCTGCTGATCAGCCAGGGCGCGTCGGATCCGCGCGTGCCGGTCGGCGAGGCGGTGCAGATGTATGAGGCCGCGAAAGCCAAAGGCGCCAAGGTCGAACTGATGATCTTTGCCGACGAGGGCCATGGCACCGCCAAGCGCGAGAACCAGGCGCTCGAATGGGGCCACATCCTGCGCTTCTTCCAGCAGCACCTGCAGTAAGCGGCCCAGCGCGGCCCGCGACACACGCCCCTGCCGAGCCGGGGGCGTTTTCGTTTCAGCTCTCCAGCAGGCTGCGCAGCATCCAGGCGTTCTTCTCATGCACCTGCATGCGTTGCGTCAGCAGGTCCGCACTCGGGCCGTCGTGCGCCGAATCCGCGAGCGGAAACACATGCCGCGCGGTGCGCACCACCGACTCTTGCCCGGCCACCAGATGGCGGATCATGTCGAGTGCCGACAGCCCGTCGGCCGGCTCGCCGATCGAGCTCAGGCGTGCATACGCCGAGTAGGTGCCGGGCGCGGGATGGCCGAGTGCGCGGATCCGCTCGGCGATCAGGTCCACCGCCAGCGCCAGTTCGGTGTACTGCGCCTCGAACATCAGGTGCAGCGTGTTGAACATCGGGCCCTTCACGTTCCAGTGGAAGTTGTGCGTGGTCAGGTAGAGCGTGTAGGTGTCCGCCAACAGGCGTGACAGCCCGTCCGCGATGCGCGCGCGGTCGCTGTCGTTGATGCCGATATCGATGCTCATGCGGTTTCTCCTGCGTTTGTGCGCGATCGGCTGGCATCGCGCCCCGATCTGCCTACACTGAAGCCTAGACGCCCGCGTCTGTCCCGCCCAATTGAGGGTGTGGATGCTTCGCATAGTGCAGGGCTATCGTGATCGCCGCCGCGCCTGAAGCTGATACCCCTCAAGGCGGAACTCGATTCACCCGATAAGCATGGTGGGAAATCTGGGGGAAGCGATGCAAAACGAACATGACGTCGGGCTGGTGCTCGTCATCGATGACGATGCCCTGATCCGGGAGATGGTGACCGATGCGCTGGAGCCCTCCTGGCGCGTGGCCGGTGCGCAGGACGCGAGCCAGGGTTTGCACATGGCGGCCGAACTTCAGCCGGCGCTGATCCTGCTGGATGTGCAGATGCCGGGTATCGATGGTTTCGAGGCCTGCCGTCGGCTGAAGGACGATTTCGCGACTTCCGACATCCCGGTGCTGTTCCTCTCAGGCCTCAACACGCTGGAGGACCGGCTCGCGGGGCTGGAAGCCGGCGCAGAGGATTTCATCGCCAAGCCCTTCGACGCAGTCGAGCTCAACGCGCGGGTGCAGGGCATCGTGCGCCAGCTCGCCGAGCGCAAGCGCCTCGCCGCAAGCGCCCAGAGCGCCTTCAGCACCGCTTTCACCGCGATGAGCAGCGCCGGTGAGCTGGGCGTGGTGATCGAATTCATGCGCAGCGGCTTTGGCTGCACCGACTACGATGCGCTCGCGACGGCGGTGTTCGCCGCGCTCACGCAGTACGGGCTCGATGGCGCGCTGAGCCTGCGTGGCAGCGCTACACCCCTGATCCGCACCTCGCAGGGCGAAGCCAGCGCGATGGAAGCAGGTGTGCTGGCTCTGATGGGCGGGCAGGATCGCATCGTCAGCCTCGGCCGCCGCGCGGCCTTCAACTACCCCGGGGTAACGCTGCTGGTGAAGAACATGCCGCTCGATGATCCGGACCGGGCGGGGCGCCTGCGCGACCATCTCGCGATTCTGGCTGAGGCCGCCTCGGCGCGCGTTCGCGCGCTCGATGCCGACGCGGCGGTGCGGCTGCGCGAGCGCCAGTTACGCGAGATGCTGGACGAGACGCGCCGGGCGATCGACGCGATCGAAGCGCAGCGGCGCGCGCAGCGCGGCGCCATCACGGTGGCGCTGGAGACCATGCTGCACGGCACCGAGCGCGAGTTCCTGCACATGGGCCTGAGCGAATCGCAGGAAGAACGCGTCGCGATGTTGCTGCGCGCGGCGACCTACGAAGTATCCAACGTCTACGACAGCGCGGACGACGCCAGCGCCGGCCTTCGCGCACTTGCCGCGCGCCTGGCGCAGGAGACCGGCACCGCATAAGCGGGGGAGGGCACATCATGTCCGCGAACGGCTACCACCTGCTGGTTGTCGATGACGATCCGCTCGCTCGAGCGGTGGCGAGCGACTGTCTCGACGAAGTGGGCATCCGTGTCACCGAATGCACCGACGGCGCCGCGGCCCTGGCCCTGCTGGGCTCGCAGCACTTCGACGCGGTGCTGCTGGACCGCCACATGCCCGGCCTATCGGGTGACGAAGTCTGTCGCCGGATTCGCCATGATCTGGGCGACGCAATGTTGCCGATCCTGATGCTCACCGGGGACTCCGGCAGCCAGGATCTCGCCGCCGCGCTCGATGCCGGCGCCACCGACTTCATCCGCAAGCCTTTCGATCCGGTGGAACTGCATGCGCGCGTGCGCGCGGCGGTCGAACACAAACGCCTGACCGACCAGCTTGATAACGCGGAAACCATGCTCTTCGCGCTCGCCCGCATGGTCGAGGCGAAGGACGAGAACACCGGTGACCACTGCAGCCGGCTGGCGCACAACTCGGTCGAGTTCGGCCGTGCGCTGGGGCTCGCCGAAGCCGATCTGCAGGCCTTGCGCCGCGGTGGCGTGCTGCACGACATCGGCAAGCTGGGCATCCCGGACGCGATCCTGATGAAGCCGGCGAAGCTCACCGACGACGAATGGAAGGTGATGCGGCAGCACACGCTGATCGGCGCGCGGCTGTGCTCGCCGCTCAAGAGCATGGCGCGCACCGTGCCGATCATCCGCTCGCACCACGAGCGTTGGGATGGCAGTGGCTATCCGGACGGCCTCGCGGGCGAGGCGATTCCGCTGCTGGCGCGCGTGTTCCAGATCGTTGATATCTACGATGCGCTGGCCTATGCCCGCCCCTACAAGCCGGCCTTGCCGCAGACCGAGGTGCTGCGCATCCTGCGCGACGAGGGCGCGCGTGGCTGGCGCGACCCGCAGTTGCTCGCAGTCTTCCTCGACCTGTTGGCGCGCGACCCGGACATCTTCGCTTCGTCGGCCCCCGAGGCGGGCGATCTCGGCCGCGCGGTGTTCGCCGACATCGCCGGCCTGGGCCGCGGCGCGGGTTAGGCGGGCTGCGCAGCCGTGGTCGGCAGCACGCCCAAACCGAGGCTGTTCAGCTCGATTCGCGCCCGCCTGCTGGGCTGGCTGCTGCTGAGCAGTCTGGTGCCCACGGCGCTGACCGCCTATTTCGTCATTTCCAGCCTCGAAGAGCAGATCGGCGGTGCCACCGGCCAGCGTATGGACGAGGTGGCGCAAGGGCGCGAGCGGGCCTTGCGCGCATGGATCGAGCAGGTGCTCAACGACGGCCGCGTGTTCGCCGCGCTGCCGGCGACTGCGCAGTGTCTCGAAAGCCTGTCGCGCGCGCTCGACCGAGGCGACGCCGACAGCGCGGACTACCGCAAGCGCGATGCGGAATGCCTCGCCACCCTCAATTTCATCGGCCTTTCCTTCCTCTACGACGTGATGCTGGTCGATCGCGACGGCCGCGTCGTGATGTCGCAGCAGAAGGAAACCCCCCCCTCCACTTCGCTCTTCGTGGGCGCCGCCACGTCGGGCGCGACGCGCCTCGCGCAGGGCCTGCATACCGCGATTGACGAGCAAGGTGCGAGCTTCGTGCCGCACGAGATGTATGCCCCCACCGGCGCGGAATCCGCCTTCGCCACCATACCGATCGTGCGCGGGGCGGAAGTGCTTGGCGTGCTGGTGCTGCAGCTCAACAACCGCGAATTCCTGCGGCCGCTCGAAGCCGGCATGGCCGACACCCGCAGCGGCGAGCTGTTGCTGCTGCGCCGGGAAGGCAAGGGTGAAGTGCTGGTGCTCACGCCACCGCGTGGCCATCCGGAGCTTGCCTTCACGCAACGCTTCAACCTGGCAGGCACGCGTGGCCTCAGTCTGCAGGCTGCACTCGCGGGCCCGGCCGGGCGCGGGCTGACGCAGGGCGACCGCGGCGAGCCGGTGTTCGCGGCGTGGCGCCCCTTGCCCGACTATGGCTGGGGGCTGGTGGCGCGCATCGGGGCGGAAGAAGCGCTGGCGCCGGTGCGCGCGATCAAGCTGGCCTTGCTGCCTATCGTCGCGGGCTTGCTGCTCGCCACCGCCGCGATTGCAATCGTGCTCGGCTGGCGCCTGGTGCGCCCGCTGCAGCGCTTTACCGCCTTCAGCCGGGAAGTGGCGGCGGGCAACCTGGGGGGCGAGGTAGGCTATGCCGGCCACGATGAACTGGGCGAGCTCGCGAGCACCTTGAACGCGATGTCAGCACGCCTGGCGTACTCGACCGCCTCGTTGCAGCGCGCGAAGGGCATGCTCGAGGTGCGCGTGGCCGAGCGAACCGCCGAGCTCACCGAGAAGGCGCAGAACCTTGAAGCGGCAGAGCGCGTCGCGAACCTGGGGCACTGGGAAACCGACTGGCGCAACGGGCGGCGCTACTGGTCACCGCAGGTCTATCGCATTCTCGGGCTGCGGCCCGGCAATCCCGATCCGGCTGCCTTCCGCCAGCGCATCCACAAAGACGATCGAGCCCTGGTGTCGGAAGTCATCGAACGCGCGTGTGCGGACGGCAAGCGCTTCTCGATCGAGTTTCGCCTTGCGATGGACGACGGCAGCATCCGCTGGGTGCGCGAGGAAGGCGACACCGCCCTCGACGATGAAGGGCGGCCCGCGAAGAGTGTCGGCATCGTCATCGACATCACCGAGCGCCAACTGGCGGAACAGGCGTTGCGGCGTTCCGAGGCGAGTGCGCGGTCGGTGCTGGAGGCTGCGCAGGAAGGCATCATCATCATCAGCCGGGCCGATCGCTCGATCCTCTATGCAAACCCCGCTGCCGAGCGCATGTTCGGGCGCGGCAAGGATGAACTGCTCGGCTTCCCGACCACCGTGCTCTACCCGGAGGACGCGCGCAAACAGGTCGAGGCCGAGTTCAGCGCGCTGATCCGCGCGCATGGCGGGCGCGCGAGCAACCTGCCGGCGGTGCGCAGCAACGGCGAGCGCTTCGTGGTCGACATCTTCGCGTCGGAGATCCGCTACGAGGAGCGCGCGGCGATGTTCGGTTTCTTCACCGACGTGACCGAACTTCGCGCCGCAGAAGCCGAACGCGCGCGGCTCGAACAGGAGCTCATCGAGGCGCGCGCGCTGCGCGCCGAAGTGCGCGCCGAAACGATCCTCGATGCGGTGGACGAAGGTGTCGTCGAGGTCGATAGCGAAGGCCATGTGCGCTACATGAACCAGACCGCGCTGCGTACCTTTGGCGTGAGCGCGGAGGCGGTGATCGGGCGCCACTATCGCGATGCCGTGCCGCTGGAGATTCCCGATCATTCCGCCGATACGGACGGCCCGTTTGCGCATGTGTTGCGCACGGGCGAGCCGGTCTCGGGCGAGGGTGCGACGGTGCGCATGGCCGATGGCGGCGCACTGCGCGCGGCCTACTACATCCGCCCGCTCGCGGCGGCGGCCGGCAGCGGCGTGTTGCTGGTGTTCCGCGACATCACCGAGCGCGAGCGCCAGCAGCTACGTCTGCAGTTGATGTCCAGTGCGGTCGAGCAGAGCGCCTCGGCGATCCTGATCACCGACACCGACGGGCACATCGAATATGTGAACCCGAAATTCTGTGCGCTCTACGGCTTCGAGCCGAGCGAACTGATCGGCGAGACGCCGCGGCGGCTCAAGTCCGGCCACACGACCGCGGCCGAGTATCAGGGCCTCTGGCGCACGATTCTGGGCGGTGGCGAATGGCACGGCGAATTCCTGAATCTGCGCAAGGACGGCGAAGCACGCTGGGTGGCCGCGGCGATCGCATCGCTGCGTGACCCGGACGGCCGACCGACGCATTTCATCGGTGTGCATGAGGACATCACCGAACGCAAGGCGATCGAGTCGGAGCTCACGCAGGCGCGTGAGGTGGCGGAAACCGCCGCACGCGCGAAGAGCGAGTTTCTCGCCCGCATGAGCCACGAGATCCGCACGCCGATGAACGCGATCATCGGGCTGTCCGACCTCGCCCTGCAGGGCCCGCTGGCCTTGCGCGAGCGCGACTTCATCATCAAGGTGAATCGCTCCGCGCAATCGCTGCTGGGCATCATCAACGATGTGCTGGACTTCTCGCGCATCGACGCCGGCCGGCTCGAGCTCGAATCGGTCGAGTTCGCGCTCGACGATGTGCTGCAACACCTCGCCGACATGGTGCACACGCGGGTACATGACGGTGTCGAGCTCTACTTCGATACGCCGCCTGAGGTGCCGGCACGCTTCGTCGGCGATCCGCTGCGGCTCGGGCAGGTGCTCGTCAACCTTTGCAGCAACGCGACCAAGTTCACGCGTACCGGCTTCATCGCGGTGCGCGTCCGCTGCGTGGAGGCGACGCCGGGGACGGTGACGCTGGGCTTTGAGGTTGAAGACAGTGGCGACGGCATCCCCGCCGATCGCCTGCCGCTGCTGTTCGATGCGTTCTCGCAGGCCGAGGCCTCGATTGCGCGGCGCTTCGGCGGCTCTGGTCTCGGGCTGGCGATCTGTCGTCAGCTGGTGCGCCTGATGGGCGGCGAGATCCGGGTGCGCAGCACCGAAGGCGTTGGCAGTAGCTTCGCGTTTACGGTGCAACTGGGGCGGGTCGGCAGCGCAGCCGAGTTCCCGATGCCCGGCGCGCTGGTGGGCCGACGCGTGCTGTGGGCTGCACCACCGAGCCGCGGCCGCGAGCTGCTGCGCGAGCGCTGTGTGGAACTCGGGCTGGAGGTCTCGCTCGCCGACAGCATGCCGGCGCTGTGTCACGCGATCGACGCTGCACGTGAGCAAGGCTCGCCATACGACGTGCTGCTGGTCGACTGCAGCCTTCCGGGCGACGTGCTTCCTGCGTGGCGTTGTGCCGCGCCGCCGCCGCTTGTGAACGTGTGCAGCGGCAGTTCATGCGCCGAGTTCGAATTGCACCTCGCGACGACCGGCCTTTGCACCATTCAACGCCTTGACCGCCCGGTCACACGCAAGGCCCTTGTGGTCGCACTGACCAGGGCGCTCGGTTGTGAGGACGCGCCGGCACCCGAGGTGCGTCGGCACACCGCAGCCGAAGCGCTTGCTGCGCTTGCAGGCAGCCGCGTGCTGGTGGTCGACGACGCCGAACTCAATCAGGAAGTGGCGCGCGAATACCTGCAGAGCGTCGGCGTCAGTGTCGCGCTGGCGAGCAACGGCGCCGAGGCGGTCGCGATGCTGGCCCAGCAGCGTTTCGACGCGGTACTGATGGATTGCCAGATGCCGGTGATGGATGGCTATGCGGCAACACGCGCCCTGCGCCAGCAAGACGCACTGGCGAGTCTGCCGATCATCGCGCTCACGGCCAATGCGCTCGCCGGCGAACGCGAGCGGGTTCTGGAGGCAGGCATGAACGACTTCATCTCCAAGCCGGTCGATCCGGAGCGCTTGTTCGACGTGCTGATGCGCTGGATCGCGCCACTTACACCTCCGCTGGCCGCAGCGCCGGCTCGCGCATCGATGCCGGCCATGCTGTCGGCCGCCGCGGCGGGAACCGGCGGGGCCCCGGGGGGTACTTCAACGCCCCCCGACGGCGTGCCGCCGCTGCCGGGCGTCGATACCGCAGTGGGTCTCGCCCGCGCGATGGGGCGACCGAAGACCTACCTGAAGTACCTGCGCATCTTCCACGAATCGCACGCCGGCTTTGCGGCCAACTTCGACGCCGCGCGCAGCGTGGGCGACGCAGCGCTCGCACAGCGGCTTGCGCATACGCTGAAGAGCGGCGCCGCGAGCATCGGCGCGCTGGAGGTGGAAGCCGCCGCAATCGCGCTTGAGAGCCTGCTGCGCGAGGGTGGCGACGCCGCCGCGGTGAGCGCCGCACGCGACCGTCTGTGCGACGCCCTGACACCGCTGCTGGCGGCGCTCGCAGCGCTGCAGACGGCGACCGCCTGAGCGGCCCTTGCTCAGCGCAGCGGCTTGGTGCCCGGCAGCGCGGTGTCGAGCATCGCGCGCCGCAGCACGTCGATGATGCCGTTGCGCGGATAGGTCACACGCCACGCGATCGCCACCGTGCGATGCGGTTGCGGGTCGACGAAGGGGCGCACTTCGACCAGGCCGTGCGCGGTGTTCAGGCCGTCGGCGGCGGCGCTTGGCAGCACCGTCACGCCGACGCCGGTCGCGACCATGTGGCGGATCGTTTCGAGCGAGCTGCCTTCCAGCGTCTTCTGCAAGCCGCTGCCGCCGTTCGGGTTGGCGCAGCGCGGGCAGGCTTCGAGCACCTGGTCGCGGAAGCAGTTGCCCGCACCCAGCAGCAGCAGCGGTTCTTCCATCAGCTTGCTGGCCGGCACCTCGGGCAGCGCGGCCCACGGGTGGCCCGGCGGCATCACGACGCGGAAGGGTTCGTCATACACCGCCTGCGCGACGATGCCGCTTTCCACGAAGGGCAGCGCGATCACGATCACGTCCAGCTCGCCGCGTTTGAGCGCCTCGGTGAGCTTGGCGGTGTAGTTTTCCTGGATGATCAGCGGCACGCGCGGCGCGCGCTCGCGCATCAGCGGAATCAGCCGCGGCAGCAGGTAGGGTGCGATCGTGTAGATCACGCCCAGGCGCAGCGGCCCGGACAGCGGGTCCTTGCCGGCTTCGGCGATCTCGCGCACCTGCTGCGCTTCCATCAGCACGCGTTCGGCCTGCGCCACGATCTGCGCGCCGATTTCGGTCAGCTTGACGTCGGCCGCGCTGCGTTCGAACAGCATCACGCCGAGCTGGTCTTCAAGCTTCTTCACCGCCACCGACAGCGTGGGCTGGCTGACGTGGCATTTTTCCGCCGCGCGGCCAAAATGGCGTTCGCGTGCGAGGGACACGATGTAGCGCAGATCGGTGAGCGTCACGAAGCGATTCCGGTGCCGGGAGGGAGCCTGCGATTGTATCCCTGACGCCGTACCGGCTTGAAAATTGCAACAGGCATCCCCAGTTTGTAATGCCATGTAAGCGGCCGGATTGCGGTCGCCGGTGTCGCATCGATAATCCCACTTCCATTCCAATACGGAGATGCAAAGATGAAGATGACGCTACCCCGTTCGCTCGCGCTCGCCAGTGTGGCTGCGGTGGCGTTTGCCGGATGCCTGCAGGAAGGGCCCGGTGTATCGACCTCGCATGCCAGCGCGCTGGCCTCGGCCCCGGTTGCCGCGGCGAGCAGCACGGCCACCGCCACGGCGCGTGCCGGCCTGCCCGACTTCTCGGCCCTCGTCGAACAGGTGGGGCCAGCGGTGGTGAACATCGCCGTCTCCAGCGTGCGCGCTTCCGGCGGTGAGACCGCCGGCGAGAATCCGTTTGCCGATGACCCGTTCTACGACTTCCTGCGCCGCTTCGGTGTGCCGGTGCCCGGCCAGGGTGGCCAGCAGGGCGGTCAGCCGCGCGTGCAGCAAGGCGTCGGCTCCGGCTTCATCGTGAGCCCGGACGGCCATGTGCTGACCAACGCCCACGTCGTGGATGGCGCAACCGAAGTGACCGTGCGCCTGACCGACAAGCGCGAGTTCAAGGCCAAGGTGGTCGGCGTCGACAAGCGCACCGACGTGGCGCTGCTGAAGATCGACGCGAAGAACCTGCCGACCGTGAAGATCGGTGACGCCGAGCATGCCAAGGTCGGCGAATGGGTGATCGCGGTCGGTTCGCCGTTCGGCTTCGACAACACGGTGACCGCCGGCATCATCTCGGCCAAGGCGCGCCGCCTGCCGGACGAAACCTATGTGCCCTTCATCCAGACTGACGTCGCGATCAACCCCGGTAACTCCGGCGGCCCGTTGTTCAACCTGAACGGCGAGGTGATCGGCATCAATTCGCAGATCTACTCGCGCTCGGGCGGCTTCATGGGCATCTCGTTCGCGATCCCGATCGACACCGCGATGAAGGTGCGCGACCAGTTGCAGAAGTACGGCAAGGTGCAGCGCGGTCGTCTCGGCGTGCTGATCCAGGGCATGGACGACGACCTGGCGCAGACCTTCGGCCTCGACAAAGCCAAGGGCGCGCTGGTTTCGCAGGTCGAGCCCGATGGCCCCGCTGCGAAGGCGGGCCTGGAATCGGGCGACGTGATCCTCGCGGTGAATGGTCAGGAAGTGAAGGAATCGACCGACCTGCCGCGCGTGATCGGCGACCTGAAGCCGGGCGACAAGGTGAAGCTGCAGGTGTGGCGTAACAAGGCCAGCCGCGAATTCACCGCGACGCTGGCCGAGATGCCGGGCGAAGGCAGCAAGCCGACGGCTGGCAAGGGTGGCGAGAAGCCCAGTGGCAAGGTTGGCCTCGCACTGCGTCAGCTCGAATCGCGCGAAGCCGGCAAGCTCGGCGTGCCGGGCGGGCTGCTGGTCGAGGACGTGGCTGGCCCCGCGGCACAGGCGGGCGTGCGCCCCGGTGACGTGATCATCGCGGTGAACAACCAGCGCGTTACGACGATGCAGGAGATGACGGCGCGGCTGGATGCCGCGGGTGATCGCTTTGCGCTGCTGGTGCTGCGCGGCAATCAGCGTCTGTTCATACCGGTGCGTTTGAAGTAAGTCGCGCCGACTGCGAACCAGAGGGCGATGCGGGTGACCGCATCGCCCTTTTTCATGGGCGGTTTGACTCTTCACGGAGCACCGTCTACGCCTAGGACTGAGGCGCGGCAATCGCTGCGCGCGGACGGGGCGAATCATGGACATCCGAAACCACTGGCTCACCGGCGACCAGGTGCGCAAGCAGGAAACACCGAACCGCGGTGGTGCGCTGACCGCGCGCTTTCTCATCATGCATTTCACCGGCGGCGCCTCGGCACAGAGTTCGGCCGACTGGCTGTGCAACCCTGCCGCGAAGGCTTCCGCCCACCTCGTGCTGGCGCGCGACGGCAGCATCATCCAGCTTGCCCCCTTCAATGTCGTCACCTGGCATGCCGGCGTGAGCCAGTGGAACGGTGTGATTGGCCTCAACCAGCATTCGATCGGCATCGAGATGGATAACGCTGGCGGCCTGCGGCAGGTGGGCGACAGTTTCCAGACCAGTTTTGGCAAACCGGTGCCGAAGGATCAGGTGGTAATCGCCGCACACAAGTACGGCGGGCCGGTGATGCCCTGGCAGGCCTACACCGCGGTGCAGATCGAGCGCGCCTTCGAGTTGGCGGAACTGCTGGTGGCGCGCTACGGTCTGGAAGACATCCTGGGCCATGAGGACATTGCACGCGGCCGCAAGACCGACCCCGGCCCGGCCTTCCCGCTCGAAGCCCTGCGCGGACGCATGCACGGGCGTGCCGACGACAGCGCGCCGCACTACCGCGTGACCGCCAGCAGCCTCAACATCCGCGCCGGTGCCGGTGCCGAATTCCCCGCAGTGGCGCCCGCCCTGAAGAAGGGCACCGAGCTCGTGCTGCTGGAGGCGGGCGATCGCTGGAACCGTGTCGAGGTGGTCGGCAATACCGACATCGAGGGTTGGGTGAACAACCAGTTCATCGAACCGCTCAACGCCGGTGCGGCGCGTGCGATTGCCGTGAAGAAACCCGCCGCCAAGCGCAAGAAGGCTGGCTGACACCCTCGCATCGCGCTTGCGGGGCTGCCAGAATGGGCGCCCCGCCGTTGCCGATGCGTATCGTGTTCAGATCGATCCGTCCCGTTTTCTCCCGCTTGGCGCTGTTGCTCGGGCTTGTCGCCAACGTGGCATATGCCGAGGGCACGCAGCGGGGCCCGGACGCCTTTGCGGCCTTGTGCGAGGCGCGACTGCAGCCGGTGGAGATCCGCGTCCTCACCGAACTCGAAACACCGCCACTGGATCTCGCACACAGCGCCGCCGAGCTTGCGGTGCTGCGCAAGCAACCCTTAAAGGCCGGCGAAGTGGTGGTTGGGCTGACCCAGGTGCGGCAGCGCTACGACATGCGCTGGAGCTACCAGGGACTGCGCGAACGCAACGGCGCGCGCAGCTGCATCCGCTCGCGCATTGAAGTGAAGTTGATCCTCAACCAGCAGGTGTACGTCGCCACCGAGTTCCCGCCCGGCACCTGCGGCCATGATGAAGTGCTGGCGCATGAACAGCGCCATGTCGCCGCCAACCTGGCCCAGCTCGAAAAGACGGCCCGCTTCGTCGAAGAAAGCCTGCGCGCCCAGGAGGGCGGCGCGCCGCCGTGGATGGGCGAGCCGGCCGCACTCCGCGAAGCGGTGCTGGAGCGTGCCCGCGTCAGCTGGATGGCGCAGCTCGAAGCGAACTTCCACCAGGTCGACCGCGAGCACGCGATCATCGACTCGGTGGAAGAATCACAGCGCTATCGGCAGCTGTGCAATGGCGAGATGGAGCGAACCTTGCGCGGGATCGTGAAGGAACCCGCCAAGGGCCGCTGATCCGGATGGCTGATGCGCGCGGCGGCCGGTCTTACAAATTCCCCGCCACCAAGGCCCGCATCAGTTTCTCCTTTAAATCCTTCGGCTGATCCAGCCCCATGCGTGCGAGCAGTTCGGGTTTTGGTGTCGCCGAGATTCCGCGGATCAGGGAGCCGACCAGAGACAGCGGTGACTTCTGCTGGGCCTTGAGCTTCATCAGCGCCTTGGCGAGCGTGAGCTCGGTCGCATCGAGATCGGTGCCGAAGGGGAAGTCCGGCAGCAGGCCGCGCTGGTGGAACTCGGCGAGGCGCTGCGATAGCACCTCGGGCAGGTTCTGCCGCTGCTCCGGCGGGATCTGATAGTCCTGCGCGATCTTGCCGTTGGCCTTGGCGCGGGCGAGCAGTTCGTCCTGGAAGCGCGAGTCGGTGATGGCCAGCAGGCGCTTGATCACATCGGCGTCGGACTGGCCGCGCACGTCGGCGATCCCGTATTCGGTGATGTACACATCGCGCAGATGGCGCGGAATCGTGACGTGGCCGTAGTTCCAGACGATGTTCGAGGTCGGCTTGCCGTCCTTGCCGATGCGCCAGGAGCGCAACATCAGGATCGACAGTGCGCCGGGCAGGGTGTGGCCCATCGCGACGAAGTTGTACTGGCCACCCACGCCGGACACGAGGTTGCCGGTGTCGAGTCCGTCCGACACTGCTGCGCCGAGCAGCGTCACCATCATCGTGGTGTTGATGAAGCGGGCGTCGCGCCGATGCGTGGCGGCGAGCTGCTCCTGACCCATCACCTGGTTGATGAAGCTGATGCGCGTCATGTTGATCTTGGCCAGCAGCTCGCGCGGCATGGTACGCAGGCGGTCGTAGAAATGCGTCGGGCCGATGAAGAAGCCGCCGTGCATCAGGCGCCCGTGCGTGAGTCGCTCGCCCAGCATCCGGGCGGCGATCTCCTTGCGTACTGCGGGATCGGCCGGAGTGGCGGGGAGTCGCTCGGCACCGCGCAGCAGTGCGCCGTCTTCGAGCCGCACATCGGCGTGCAGGATGCCGAAGTGGTGCAAGAAGTCGAAGTCGGCCCGCGACAGCGGCGAGCCGATCGCTCGGGCTTCGAGCAGGGCTTCGAGCATGGCTTCGTCCGGGATTAGCCCGACCTTGCCGGCATTCAGCAGCGTCTGCAGCGCGACGTTGTCGAACACTTCGCGGCGGATGATGCCGGCGTCGATCAGCTCC
Source organism: Niveibacterium sp. COAC-50 (assembly GCF_013184235.1). Classification (NCBI taxonomy): domain Bacteria; kingdom Pseudomonadati; phylum Pseudomonadota; class Betaproteobacteria; order Rhodocyclales; family Rhodocyclaceae; genus Niveibacterium; species Niveibacterium sp. COAC-50. Next base: position 628,683 of record NZ_JABCJM010000002.1, on the reverse strand, counting down.
ATGAAGCCATTCACGAACATCTCGCTGCAGCCGTAGAGGCCTTCCGTGAAGGCCTCCTGGTAGTTGTGGCCGGCATGCAGCGGGCCACCGAGGGCTTTGAGCATCGCCCGGTAGGTGGCGTTATCGCGGTCGCGCAGGATCAGCGCATGCGCGATGCCGTCGCCGAGCGATCCGATACCGATCTGCAGCGTGCCGCCGTCCTTCACGGTGCTGCTGGAATACAGCGCAATGCCGTAGTCCTGGTCGTCCACCTTCATGTTGGGCGGCGCAAAGATCGTGTGCGTGGATGCCGGATCGTCGACCAGGATCGAGATGTCCTCTTCGGGCAGGAGCGCGTCGTTCGGCATGAAGGGCAATTCGCGATTCACGACGCCGATCAGGTGCATGTGCTGGACGCCGTCGCGATTGGCCTGTTCCAGCGCATCGATCGTCAGGTCGGTGTTGCACGACATCGAATAGCGCGGTCCGTCTGGCGTGTCCTCCACCGCAATCGCCTGCGCGAACACGTTCACGCCTTGCGCCAGCGCATCGCGTACCGCGTGGGTGTAGTTCGAATACACGTAGTTTGACTGTGCGTTGGCGTTGCCGAGATACTCGCCGGTCTTCAGGAAGAACTCGCAGATCTCGACGTTAGGCGGCAACGCGTTGCGTTTGACGTCGATCGAGTAGTCCATGTCCGGGTAGTTGCCGAACACGCGCTCGACGAAGGGCCCCAGGAAGCGCTGTTCCAGCGCGCTCTTGCCGCGCGGGCGATCCAGCGACAGGGCGGTGAAGATCTTCAGCTTGAGCGTCGGATCCGCCTTCGCCCGCCGGTAGAGCGCGTTGATCCAGGCATTGGGCTTGCCGATGCCGAGCGGCATCGCCATCACGATGTTCTTGCCGACACGGTCAATCAGCGCATCGATCGAGTCTTCGATGCGAGCGCAGCGCAGTGGCGCAGTCATGGTTTCTCCCCCGGTTGCCGGTCTGTGCCGGTCTTGATTCATGGTCTCGATGGACACGTCGCAAGGCGGATCACGCGCTGGCAACGAACTCATTCTGCGGTGCGCCCGACGCGCTTGTCACGGTGCGTGTTGGCCGGGCTTGAGGCCAGTCAAGTCGCCACCGGGCTGCCTGGCGCCGCGGTGTCGAGCATGCGAATTTCCAGCGGACGCGAGGTGTCGAGGTGGACGTCGCGCTGCGGGAAGGCGATCACGATTCCCGCTTCGGCGAAGGCCTTGTCGATCATGAAACGCACGTCGCTGGTGACGATCCGCCCTGCGGTGCCGGCATCCAGATCGAGCCAGAAATAGAGGCCGAAGTTCAGCGCGTCGGCGCCAAAGTCCTCGAACAGTACCTCGGGCTCCGGGTCTTTCAGGATCTTGCCGTGGCGCTGGGCCACCTCCAGCAGCAGTTCGGCCACGCGTCGTGCGGGTGAGCCGTAGGCCACGCCGATCTTCACCGCGAAGCGCACCTTGCCGGAGGTGTAGGTCCAGTTGGTGACTTCCTGCTCGATGAAGCTTGCGTTCGGCACCAGGGTCTCGATGCCGTCGATGTTGCGGATCGTGCTGGCGCGTACGCCGATGTCGGTTACGGTGCCGCGCTTGCCGGCAACTTCGACGGTGTCGCCCAGCTTGAACGGGCGTTCGACCAGCAGCATCAGCCCGCTCATCAGGTTCTTCAGCAGCGTCTGCATGCCGAAGCCGGCACCGATCGCGATCGCGCCGCCGAGAAAGGCGAACACGGTGAGCGGAATCCGCACGATCGCGAGGCTGATCACGAACAGCATCGCGAACACGCCGGAGAGCACCCAGTTGCTGGCGGTGTTGAGCGTCTGCAACGGAATGCCGAAGCGCGCATGGATGTGGTTGTTGAACAAGCGCGCCACGCGCCGCGCCAGCCAGAAGCCGGCGAACAGCGTTATCAGTGCAATGACCAGTTTGCCCACGGTGACGCCACGCTGCGTGGCAATCGTCTGACCGTCGACGATCGCGGTGTCGCTGACGGTCGTGAACTCGTAGGACCAGATGTCGCCGACGGTGTCGACAACCTCGTTGCGGATCGCGTCCAGCCTTGCCTTGGCGCTGCGGTCGGCGGCTTCGCGGTTGAATTCCTCGCTCCAGCGGGTGGCCATCAGGCGAAGCTGGCCCACCTCGGTCAGGCCGCGCAACTGCAGTTGCACCCGATCCTGCATGGCGTTGATGGTCTGCCGGATCAGCGCGGCTTCTTCCGGCGTTGCGTTCGCCTGTCGATCCTGCATTGCCGAAATCTGATCGAGGGTCAGTTGCAGCTCATGCCGCAGACTGCGCGACGGTTCCTTGATCCGCTCGGTCAGTTCGCGCACGCCATTGCGCAGTGCTTCGGTGGTGGCTTGCGTGGCGCCGGGCTGCTCGGCCGCATAGCGCAGATCCCAGAACACATGCTGGAAGTGCTGCGATTCGATGAGGCGGGTCAGGATGTCGATCTTGTCGCCTGCGGTCATCGCACGCACCTGCTCGAGTTCGAGCAGGCGCTGCGCTTGCGTCATGCTGTCGTTCAGGCGCGCGATCTTGGCTTCCAGCTCGGCGATGCTGACCGTATGGCTGTGTTTGTCCTTGCCGCCCGCCGCGCCCGGCGTCTTCATCTGGTTGCGCGCGGCATCCAGCGCGGCCCGCAGCTTGACCAGCGTGTCCCGCTGTTCGTCGCGTTCCTGCTGGCGTTGGCGCAGGCTCTGTTCGAGTGCGTTTGCGTCTGCGCGCGCGTTCGCCAGCTCGCCCTCCAGTGCGGTGCGGCGTTCGGCCTGACGGGCCAACAGCACTTCGCGGTCCGCCGCGTTGAAGCGCACCTTGCTCTCAGTCTGCGCCACACGCGCTTCGAGCTCGCGGAAGGCGCTGCTTGTCTGGGCGAGTTCGGTCGCCAGTACCCCTTCCTGTTGCCGCAGGGCTTGCAAGCGGGCGCCATGGCTATGGGCGCGCAGCTCGGAAAACTGCCATAGCCAGCGCAGGCGTGGCAGATCGCCGGCCACCCGGTTGCGTTCCAGCGCTTCGAAGCTCTGGCGGCGGCTGAGCTCCGCGGCGTCGTAGTCGCGCGTGACGATCTCGCGTTCCTTGGCCACCACGAGCTGCTGCGCTTCGATCGAATCGACCGCCAGCGCCACCGTCTGCAACTGCTGCCGCAGGCGATCAACCAGCACGATCGAGTACGGCGGCTTGCCGAGTTCGTCCGTCGGCGTCATCACGTCGGCGCCGGAGATGATTTCCGCGCGGGTCTTGAGTGCTTCGGCGCGGCGGATCATGTCGAGTTGCAAGGCGTAGGCCGTCACCTGTTGCTGCAGCAGGTAGCGGCGCTCGCTGAGCAGCTCGGGCGGTATGCCGGGCGGCAGCGCTTCGTCGGCCGCCTGGCGGTTGTCCGCACGCGCCAGTGCATCCTGCGCAGCCTTCATACGGGCGGTGATGCTTGCGGCGTCCATCGCATCCGGATTGGCCGGGCTGTGCGCAGCCGGCGCCGATTGCGAAGCGCCCGCCGCGTCCATCACGCCAGCGATGCCGGCTATCGGTGCGGCGATCACTTCGGTGGTCAGCAGGGCGATGGCGGCGAGCAGGGCGCGTGTGTACATGCAGATCCTAGTAAAGGCGTTTGCGGCGCATTGTGGGCAAGCTGCCAGCGCTTGTCATGACTTAGTGCAGACAAGTGCCGGCCAAGCGGCTAACCTCACCGCGTTCACGTCCGGAGATTCTGCATGCGCCCGATCGCACGCTTCCTGCTAGGCCTGGTGGCCGTTCTCGTCAGCCTCTGGGCTGTCGCGGCCTTGTGGATTGACGGCCCCGCGTCGCGCCCGGTGGCGGCAGGGCTGTGTGGGCTTTACGCTGGCGCGGTGATCGCGCTGCTGGTGCGGATTCGCCCGTTCCGCCGCGGTGCCCTGGCCGCGATCGCTGCGTTTGCGGTGGTGCTGATGTGGTGGCTGGCGATTCCGGCGAGCAACCAGCGCGACTGGCTGCCGGATGTGGCGAACCCGCCGACCGCGACGATCGACGGTAACATCCTGACCGTGCATAACGTGCGCAATTTCGCCTATCGCAGCAGCGACACCGACTTTGAGCCGCACTGGGAAATCCGCCGCTACGACCTGACGAAGCTGCGTGGGCTGGATCTGGCGATCAGCTTCTGGGGCCCGACGCAGTACGGCCACACGATCATGGTGTGGGAGTTTGACGATGCGCCGCCGCTCGCGGTGTCGATCGAGACGCGCAAGGAAAAGGGTGAGGAATACTCCGCCTTGCTCGGCTTCTTCCGCCAGTTCGAGCTGTACTACGTGGTCGCCGACGAGCGCGATGTGCTCGGCGTGCGGACCAATCACCGCAACGAGCAGATCCGGCTCTACAAGCTCGGCACCTCGCCAGCGGCCGCGCGCGCGTTGCTCGAAGGCTACGTCGAGGAGTTCAACGAGCTCGCCAGCCACCCCGCCTGGTACAACGCGCTCACCGGCAATTGCACGACGATGATCTTCAAGAACGTGAAGCATGTGTTCGGCATCAGCAAGCTCACCGACTGGCGCATTCTCGCGAATGGCCACCTCGACGAGCTCGCGTACGAGGAGAAGGTCATCAACACCAGCATGCCGCTGGCCGAACTACGCGTGCGCAGCGATATCACCGCACGGGCCCGCGAGGCCGGTTCGTCGCCTGATTTCTCGCAGCGTATCCGCGCGGGCTTGCCCGAGCGGCCGGCGCCCTAGCAGGCCGGCCAGGTCTTGATCTGCAGCGATGTGCTGTGACGCATCGCGCGCACAATCCGCTATTCCTTTCGAGCCGGAGTTCCGCATGAGTGTCACCCCTTCCGCCCCGCGCTACCTCGATGAGATCGCGGCGGGCGAGACTGCAAGCATCAGCAAGACCTTCACCGACGCCGACGTGCGCGCCTTCGCAGACGTCTCCACCGATACCAACCCGGTGCACCTCGACGCGGACTACGCCGCCTCAACGCAGTTCGGCGCCCGCATCGTGCACGGCATGCTGACGGCGAGCCTGATCTCCGCGCTGCTCGGCAATCACCTGCCTGGCCCAGGCACCGTGTATCTCGGCCAGTCGCTGCGCTTCCGCCGGCCGGTGAAGCTCGGCGATACCGTCACCGCGAGCGTCACGGTGAAATCGGTGGACCGCGAAAAGAACCGCATCGAGCTCGATTGCGTCTGCAGCGTGGGCGGCAAACCGGTGCTGCAAGGTGATGCGCTGGTGATGGCGCCAGTTCGGCCGGCCTGAGTCCCGCCTGGCGTTGCCATCGTGGCGGCCCGGGCCGCCGCGTCGGTGCAGCGGGATCGGATTGGGCGCTGCAACGCTGGCGAACCGCCAGCGAGCGCCTGAACGTCAGTCCGGGATGCTGCGTTCCGCCAGCGTGCAGCGGTTGCGCCCGGCGCGCTTGGAGGCGTAGAGCGCATCGTCGGCCGCGACCATCAGCTCCATCATCGTCGGGTAGGCCGGGAAGTGTGCGATGCCGGCGCTGAAGCTCGCCGCGAACAGGCCCTGATCGGTCTGGTGGAAGATTCCGCTGAAGCCGCGGCGCAGGGCTTCCACACGCTCCAGTGCGTCTTCAGGCGTGCTGTCGAACAGCACCACGACGAACTCTTCACCGCCGTATCGGCCGACCACGTCCGAGCGCCGCATGCGCAAGCGCAGGTAGCGCGCGAGTGACTTGATCACCTTGTCGCCGGTGGTGTGTCCGTAGGTGTCATTCACTTGCTTGAAGTGGTCGATGTCGAGGATCGCGTAGCTCACCGGCACGCCCTGACGGTCAGCCAGCAGCAGCGTTTGCTGCAGCAGCGTCTTGGTCTTCACATGGTTGTAGAGACCGGTCAGGCTGTCTTCCACCATCAGGCGGCGCAGCCCGCGGTAGCGCTCGGCCTTGCTCACCACCGCGTTTACCAGTTGCGCGGCGGAGATCGGCTTGGTCAGGAAGTCGTCGCCGCCCTGGCGCATCGCCTCTTGCTGGATCGATTCGCTGGTCTCGCTGGTCAGGAAGGCGATCGGGATCGACTCGAAGGCCTTGTTCTGGCGAATGATGCGCGCCACTTCAAGGCCGGTGCAGCCGTCCATGTGGAAGTCCAGCAGCAGCACATCCGGCGCGAAATCCATCAGCGTTTCGAGGATGCGCGAGGGTTCGCGCAGGCCGCGCACATGGATGTTCGGAAACTGGCCGAGGATGCGTTCAACGGTTGCAAGTACCGTGGGCGAGTCGTCCAGCGTGAGCACGCGGTAGGGTTCGTCCTTGTACTCGAAGGCCAGCGGATCGACCGCGTCGACCAGCGCCGACACCGACATCGGTGCAACGAAGAAGCCCTGCGCATCGTGCCGCACCGCCTGCAGCCGGATGTTGAAGCTGCCCTCGGGCGATAGCGCGAACCACTTCAGATTGCAGCGGTTCATCTCGGTGATGACCGCCGTGGTTTCCGCGTCGAGCTCGCCGCTGAGTTCCGCGATCACTGCCACCGCGCGGTTCATCGCGGCGTAGCGCACGCCGTGGCGATACTGGCTGAACACCTTGAAGCTGTAGCCGTAGTGTTCCATCTGCTGGGCCAGGTCGGTGTAGGCCTGGCCGTCACGCGCCAGCATCACGACCAGCGGAAGGCTGTCATCGCCCGGTACACGCTCCGGCTGACGGGCGCGTTCGGCGAGCGCTGAACGCACGGCAGCGAAGACGCCGGGCAGCAGCTGATCGACCCGCGCCTTCTCTGCGTCCCCTGGCGTGCGCAGCGTCGCGAGGAAATCCACCAGCGGTGCCATGGCGGTTTCAACCGCCGCCAGCTCCCCCGCATGGGCCAGCTGCGCGAGCCGTTCGCAATGCGTCGCGAAGGCCTGCCAGCGGGCCATGTCATGGCTTGCCTGCCAGACCGGGCGCCAAGCCTGGACCAATGCATTCCATGCCGAATGCAGTTCGACGCGGTTGATCATCTCGGGGGGAGTTCGTGCGTAATGTGTAACAAACCGACTTTACGGCATTTGAGCACAAATCCTTTGGCCGAAATGCACGGCGTTTCAGCCTTTACCCGGCAACATGCGTGTCAGGGTGTCGTCGCGCTGCACGCGGTGATGCACCACTGCGGCCGCCACATGCGCCACGATCAACGCGATCATCGCGTTGCCCAGCAGTTCGTGCAGCTCATGCAGATACTCGCGCAGGCCCGGATCGGGCGCGATCAGCGCGGGCAGGCTCATGCCAAGCAACACCAAGGCGTCGCCATGGGCCTGCTTCATCAGCACTCCGCTGATCGGTAGTGCAATCAGTGCGGCGTAGAAGACGAAGTGCATCAGATGCGCGAGCCCGTCCTGCCACGGTGGTGGCGCCGGGGTGATAGGGGGCAGCGGCTGCGTGAAGCGCCAGACGATGCGCGGCACGGTCAGCAGCAAGATCAGCGCGCCGGCCTGCATGTGCAGCAGACCGAGCAAGGCGCGCGTGTCGCTGCCTTTCTCAAACCACCCCTTGGCCTCGATCAGCGCGATGGCGCCGATTACCAGAAGCGCGCTCCACCAGTGCAGCGCGCGCGCCACCGGCCCGAATTGCTGATCCGTATTCCCCAATCCCATCATCCACCTCCCCCGGTTTCCGGCCGCAAGGGCGACAGACGCCCGCAGCGCGTCCGGCCACGCTAGCGAGCTGCAACGGAGGGCGCCTTGACCTGCAACAAGCTAAGTCTGCTCAGGCAGGGTTTGCGCGAAAGGCCGGCATGCGCGCACCCTCGCACTATGAGTGCGTTTCAGAGCTTGTCATGAACTACCTCGCCCACGCCTGGCTCGCCGGGGACGCGGCGGCCGACCGCGTTGGCGGGCTTGCCGGTGACTTCGTCAAGGGGCCGTTGCCTGGCGATCTGCCGCCGGATCTCGCCGCCGGGGTCGCGCTGCACCGCGCGATCGACGTGTGGGCGGAACAGCATCCGGCCTTCCGCGCGAGCCGCGCACGCGTCAGCGCGGAGCGGCGCCGCTACGCCGGCATCCTCGTCGATCTCTTCTATGACCATTTCCTCGCGCGTCACTGGTCGCGTTTCCATTCTTCGCCGCTGACGCTGTTCACCGCCCAGCTCTATGCCGAAGCGGCGGCGCGGGCCGCGGCGCTGCCTGCGAGCTTTGCCGTGGTGTTGCCGCGCATGCAGCGGCACGACTGGCTTGCCGCTTATGTCGAGACCGAGCATGTCGGCGCCGCGCTGGATGGCATGAGCCTGCGCCGCGCGCGGCAGCCGAATCCGCTTGCGGGGGCGATCGCCGAGCTGCACGCTGCCTACGACGATTTCGAGGCGGATTGCCTCGCCTTCCTGCCCGATGCATTGCAATTTGTTGTCAGCCGGCGTCGCGGCTCTTGATCGAAACCCGGAGAGGCAACTACGATCAAGATTCGGGACGCAATCCCCTGAGAAAATTTCCCAGATCGACCACACCGGACTCCGGACACCATGAAAAAGACAATGATTTCGCTGCTTGCCGTTGCGCTGCTTGGCACTTCGGCGGCTTTTGCTCAGGAACAGGATCCGGCCGATCTGCCGGAAAAGCCGACCGGCCTGCAGCCGTGGACGCTGCGCGTGCACTACGCGCGCGACAACAAGGACTACGAGGGCTGGGGCGTCTACGCATGGAAAGGCCCGCGCAACGGCGCGCCGAAGTGGCCGGGCAACTGGCGCTTCAACCGCAAGGATAGCTACGGCGTGTTCTACGACGTCGCACTCGGCGAGGGCGCGACGATGATGGAATTCCTCATCACCGACGGCAAGGGCAACAAGAACTGCCCGAACGACCAGAAGCTCGAACTCTCGTCGAACCTTGCTCACAAGGGCCAGGAAGTCTGGATCCGTCAGGGCGAATGCAAGCTCTACTCGGCACGCCCGAAGGGCTGAACCCCGGCCACCCGAGAAAAAGCCCGCTTGATGCGGGCTTTTTTCATTTCAGCGCTGCATGCAGGCCTGCCAGCGGCCGTCGACACGCTTTGCAAACCATTCGGTGGTGAGCTTGCGCGTGATCTTCGGGCTCTGCAGTTGAATCTGCGGCAGTAACTCGCGCGCCACAGGCTTGCCCGCGACATGGTCCGCCTGCGCCATCACACGCAGCCACAAGGGGCTCTGTGCGAAAGCCGCCGACTTTTCGAGCAGCAGATCGCGCCGGATCTCGCTGGCGTTCAGGCCAAGCTTGCCCGCCAGACCGAGCAGCGCAAGCTCGGTGCTGCTCTGCTCGCGCAAGGCCTGGCCATCGCGATAGCGCAGCAAATCGCCATCCAGCGTGAGCTTCCGCCCCGAAAGGCGTGCCACCGCGGCCTGAAATGCCGCGTTGCGCGACGCATAGCGGCCGGCGTTGAAATCGGCGAAGCGATACAGCGGCGACGGATAGCTCGCCGGATAGTCGAGCAGGTTGGCGATGCCGAAATAGACCCCGCCGCGCCGCGTGAACACCTCGTCGCGTACCGTGCCGCGACGCGGATACGGGTAACGATGCGTCTGCAGGTAGTCCTCGGCAAAACTCACCGACACCTGCATCGGCCCGCCGGTGCGAATCGGATTCTTGTTGCCGAGCGCCTTCGCGAAGTCCGGCAACTCGGCGACCATCTCGTTGAACAGGCTGTTCATTTCCCGCTCGGTGCGCAGCGCATCGATGCGTTTGCCGTAGCTGCGGCCATCCCTTGAGGGCTTCAGCAGGGCCATGTCGACAACGACTGGCGGCACCAGGTAGCCGGCGGCCTTGCGGTAGAGCTCCTCGCGCACGATGTGGCCGAGGCCCGGCACCGGCGGGTCTGCAACGAAGCTCGACTCCTGCTCGATCACTGCGATTGCGGCGCAGAACTGCGCCTGGGTCGGCGCGAGCTGTTGCGCGGCAAAGGCGCGGAAGATGTCCTCTGCCCAGCCGTTGCGGTCGGTAGCTTTGGGTGGAATCAGGCGCAGCACCTGCGCGACGCCCTCGCGCTCTGAGGGATAAGGCGGGCGTGGTGGCTGTTGTGGTGGAACCGGCACGACCGGCGGCAAAGGCCGACCTGCGTCCGCCGGCGGAATCACGATGCCCGGCGCTGCGCCTGGTTGCGGAGCTGGCGGGGTTTCGATCGACGGGCTCTCGGGCGGCAGACCCTGTGGCGCGGTCACGCAGGCGGCCAGGAGCAGGGCCGGAATCAGGGCTTGAAGGACGGGGCGAATCATCTTGGCGCGGCGCTGCATCGGGTGACGGATGATAAGGCAGCGGACGCGGTAAGCTAGGCGCTGGCCCCACTTCGCGCACTGATCATGTCCGAACACGTCTTCCCCCTCACCCGCGAGCATGTCGCGCTGTGCGATCTGCTCAAGCTGCTGGCCATTGCGCAGTCTGGCGGCCATGCCAAGACCATGATCGCCGACGGTGTCGTCACGGTCGACGGCGAGGTCGAAACACGCAAGAAACGCAAGCTCGTTGGCGGTGAAGTCGTCCGCGCAGCGGGCGCCACGATCCGCGTGAAGCGCCCATGATTGGCGGCTGGGAACTCACTGCGCTGCTCCTGCTCGCCGGCCTGGTCTGGCTCTGGCTCGATAGCCTGCGCGCGCGTGATGCAGGCATTGTCGCGGCGCGCCGGCAGTGCGAGCGCGAAGGCCTGCAGCTGCTCGACGAGACGGTGGCGATCGCCAAGCTGCGGCTGGCCCGCAACGACGATGGCCAGCTGCGCCTGCAGCGTACCTACCGCTTCGAGTATTCCGATACCGGCGACAACCGCCGCAATGGCGAGGTCACGCTGACCGGCGCCGAGGTGGTCAGCCTCTACACGGGGCCGCGCGTGCTGCACTAGGGCACGGCATGACGTCAGCGGCGGCGGCGCTGGCCGCCCTGCTGCATATCGCCGCCGGGGCCACGCATGTCGCCGTTGCGGCTGTTTTCCATCTCGATCCGGTCGGCGAGCAACGGCACCGTCGCCGGCAGCATTTCATCGGCGACGCCGCGCTGACGTTCGTCGAGCACCCGGTAGAGATCGCCCGCTGCGGCGCTGATCTGGTCGAGTGCGGCGAGGCGGTTGCGCAAGGGGGCGATGCGGTCCTCCACGCGATGCAGTGCGTCACCCTGCGCCGATACGGCGCGCGGGCGCTGCATGTCAGACAACAGCGCCTGCAGGCGGTCGGTATAGGCGAGCCAAAGCGCCTCCTGACGGCGATCCAACCGCAGCGCATCGTGCACCAGCTCCAGTTGCATCGTGAGCGAATCCTGCGGCTGCTCGATTGCGCCGCCGCGTTGCCCGCCGGGGCCACCACGCTGCGATCGCCCCTCACCCGATGGCGGCCCCCGACGACTTTCGTCCGGACCGCATTGCGTCGCGCAACCGGCGACGACTACCGCGACAAGAAGGCTGAAAAGTGAGGCGCGCAACATGTTCAAGAGACCGCGTGGATGAAAGTGCAACACCTTAGTGGCTGCGCGGTTGCGATGTGCGCTTGCCGCGGGTGGAGGTGCAATCAGATGTAAGCGCCGCGCAGCGCCTACAATTGCAACCCCCCCCACGTGTCGAGTCGACAATGCGTTTCTCACTTGCGATCCATGGTGGCGCCGGCACGATCCGGCGCTGTGACTTGAGCGCCGGCGACGAGGTCGCGCTGCGCGCCAGCCTTGCGGCCGCACTCGAAGCCGGTCATGCGGTGTTGCGCCGCGGCGGCCCTGCGCTCGATGCGGTTGAGGCGGCCGTGGTGGCACTGGAGGACGACCCGCGTTTCAACGCGGGGCGCGGCGCGGTGTTCAACGAGGCCGGCTTCGTTGAACTCGAAGCCGCGGTGATGGACGGCAGCACACGCGCGGCCGGATCGGTGACCGGCCTGCGACGTGTGCGGAACCCGGTGAAGCTGGCGCGCGAGGTGATGCGCCGCACGCCCCATGTGACCCTTGGCTTCGAAGCGGCCGAGCGATTCGCCGAGCGCTGTGGTCTGGCGCTCGATCTGCCGAACTACTTCTACACCGAGGCGCGCTGGCAGGCACTTCAGCGGGAGCTGACACGCATCGCGGCGGGTGGGCGCGAAAGTGAAGCCTCCGAGCAAGTCCGCCACGGCACCGTCGGTGCAGTCGCGTGCGACGCGGCGGGGTGCCTCGCTGCCGCCACCTCCACCGGCGGGCGTACGGCGAAGATGGCGGGCCGTATTGGCGACACCCCGGTGATCGGTGCCGGTACCTGGGCCGACGACACCGTCGCGGTGTCATGCACCGGGCACGGTGAATCCTTCGTGCGCGGCGCGGTCGCGCACGAGATCTCGGCGCGCATGCGCCTGGCCGGGCAATCGCTCGCGCAAGCGACCGAATCGGCCTTGCGTGAGACGCTGACCGAGCTTGGTGGTACCGGTGGTGTGATCGCGGTCGACCGTAACGGTCAAATTGCAATGCCATTCAACAGCGAGGGCATGTATCGCGCAGCGGTGAGCGAGGGCGGTGCCGTGCAGGTGGCGATCTATCGCGAGGACGCGGTATGAGCGGACCGATGAGCGCCCCGCATTTCGAGCGTGCGCGCCTGTGGTGGGGCATGGGCTGGGCGCTTGTCGCCCTGGTGATCTTCTTCTCGCTCGAACCCAAGCCGCCCGAAGTGCCGGGCGATCCGGGCAACTGGAGCGGCCACCTCATCGCATACGGCACGCTGGCAGGCTGGTTCACCCGCTTGCTGTACGCGCGGCGTTCGCGCTTCCTTGCCTTGGGCCTGCTTGTGTCGATGGGCGTGGTGCTCGAATTCCTGCAGGGCATGACGGGTTATCGCACCTACGATCCGCTCGACATGCTGGCAAACAGCTGCGGCGTGCTGCTGGGACTCGCGCTGGCGCCACCACGTTTTCCGAACGGCTTGCCCACGCTGGAACGCTGGCTGCGCCGAGTCACCGGATGAAGCAGGCACTTGGCACCGGCGTGCTGTGCGCGCTGGGTGCGGGCCTCTTGTGGGGGCTCGTATTTGTCGCGCCGCGGATGCTCCCCGACTATCCGCCGACCCTGCTTGCGTTCGGGCGCTATCTGGCTTTCGGGTTGATCGCGCTGCCGCTCGCCTGGCGCGACCGAGCCGCGCTGGCGCGCTTGCGTGCCGCCGACTGGCGCATGGCCTTCGAGCTGGCGCTGGCCGGCAACATCCTCTACTACCTGTGTCTTGCGAGCGCGATCCAGCTTGCCGATGCGCCCCTGCCTACGCTGATCATCGGCACCCTGCCGGTGGTGATTGCGCTGTTGAGCAATGCGCGCGACGCCACCTTGCCCTGGCGCAGCCTGTTGCCGGCGCTGGGTCTGATCGGGCTTGGCATCGGGCTCGTCAATCAGCAGGAACTCGCCCGCCTCGCGCCGGGCGCCGGGCGTCACTACGGCCTTGGCGTGCTGTTTGCGCTCGGCGCACTGCTGTGCTGGACCTGGTATCCGATCCGCAATGCTCGCTGGCTCAAGCAGCATGCCACGCTGGGTTCCAGCACCTGGGCCACGGCGCAGGGGCTCGCCACGCTGCCGCTCGCGCTGTTCGGCTTTGTCGCGACGCTTGCTGTGGCGCGACCAGCGGGCTACGCGCTGCCGTTCGGCCCGCAACCGCAGCGCTACTTGATGCTGATGCTGGCGATGGGCCTGTTTGCATCCTGGCTGGGCACTTTGCTTTGGAACCGCGCGAGTCGTCTGCTGCCTGCTGCGCTGAGCGGCCAGCTGATCGTGTTCGAAACGCTCGCGGCGTTTGCCTACGCTTTTCTGTGGCGTGCGGAGATGCCCGCATTGCCGGCGCTGGCCGGCATGGCGCTGATGCTCGCCGGGGTTGTAGCGGCAGTCTGGGCGGTGCAACGCCAGCGTGGCGTGTGAGCGGGTTTAGTGGCGGCGCTGCGCGAGTTCGGCGCGCCGCAGCAGGCTGTCGAGCGCTTCGTCTTCGGGCTGCAATTGGGCACTGCCGCTACGCGCACTGGCGATGATCTCGCCCCCGGTCCACTGCACCGGGTCGCCCGCCAGTTCATGCGCCAGCCGGGTGGCGACAAGGTCTGCGGCGGCGCCGTCGGTCTCGGGCAGCAGCAGCGCGAAGCGGGCTCCTTCGAAGCGCGCGACGACATCGAGCGTGCGGGTACTGCCGAGTGCGATGCCCGCCATGCGCCGCAGCACGGCGTCGCTCGCGACATGGCCGTGCCGCGCGACGATGGCCGCAAAGTCTTCGATCTCCAACATTACGATCGCGAGCGGGTGGTGATAGCGGCGGGCGCGGTCGAACTCGCGCTGCGCCATCTGCAGGAAGAAGCGGCGGTTGTAGGTGTGGGTGGTCTCGTCGATCTGCGACAGCCGGGCGAGTTCCATGCGCATGGCCTCGAGCGTGTGCAGCAGGCGCAGGAAGGGCGCCACGCAGAGCGGGATCACGATTAGTGGCGCAAGCGCGGCGATCAGCAAGGGGGCGACGCCTGGCAGGCGCCCAACCACCACATAGGCCGCGAGCGTGAGCGCCAGCGACAGCAGCACCGCGAACGCGGTGGCAAGCAGCAGGCCGCGGCGCGGCCCAAGGTGCAGCAGTGTGTCGGCGACCTGCCCCAAGCCGCTTCCTTGGGCGGGCCGAGCTGTATCGTGCAGTACGTCCATGCGGACTCCTGGCTGGATCGGGGCGGCGAGCACCACGTTGACGGCGGAGCCCGCTGACCCTATCAGCATACTGCGATCTGGCGCGCTGCTGTGGCACCATCGCAGCCGGACCCCCACAAACTGCCGCGATGCACGGACTCCATCTCACCGCCGACCTGCTCGACTGCCGCTGCGATCTGACGCTGCTGACCGATACCGGCGCGCTCGCCGCGGTCTGCCGGGCTGAGACGCTGGCGGCGGGGCTGACCGTGGTGTCGGAGCTGTTCCACCGCTTCCCTGCGCCGGACACCGCGCCCGCCGGCATCACCGGCGTGCTGCTGCTGGCTGAATCGCACCTCGCGGTGCACACCTGGCCGGAGCTCCGCGGGGTGACGCTCGATGCCTACGTCTGCAATTACTCGGCGGATAACTCCGCGCGCGCCGAAGCCTTGATCGAAGCCCTGCTGGCGCATTTTCAGCCCCAGCGCCTGTGTCGCAACCGGCTGCAGCGGGGCGCACTGATGCAGCCGCCGAGCTAGGGGGGCGTGATTGCCGCTGCGCCCGGTGCGTTGCGCATCCTGAAGCGTTGCCGGTAGGCGGCGGGTGACAGCCCCACTTCGCGGCGGAACGCCGCGCGCAGCGATTCCGGCGAGCCATAGCCGCACGCGGTGGCGATGGCATCCAGCTGCGCGTCGCTCGACTCAAGCATCGCGCGGGCCCTGCCGATACGCAGCTGGCTGAGCCAACTCATCGGGGTGAGGCCGGTGGCGTCCTGGAAGCGGCGCAGGAAGCTGCGTTCGCTCATCGCGGCACGCCGGGCGAGTGTCGCGACGCTCAGCGGCTCGGCGATATGCGCTTCCGCCCATGCGAGCACCGCGTCAAAGCGCTGGCTGCGCCGCTGCGGGTAAGCGGCCGGGATGAACTGGCGTTGGCCGCCGTCGCGATGCGGCGTGACGAGCATGCGCTGCGCGACCCGGTTGGCGATTGCGCTGCCGTAGTCCTGCGCGATCAGGTGCAGGCCCGCATCGATGCCGGCTGCGCTGCCGGCCGCGGTGAGGATGCGGCCCTCATCGACATACAACACATCCGGGTCGAGCCGAACCTGCGGGAACAGTGCGGCAAAACGCTCGCAGTGGCGCCAGTGCGTGGTTGCGCGGCGCCCGTTCAGCAGGCCGGCATGGCCCAGCAGGAATGCGCCGGAGCAGATCGACATGAAGCGCGCGCCGCGCGCATCGGCACGCTGCAGTGCGCGGCGCAGTTCGGCTGGGGGCGGCGCGGCGTCGGTGGACCAACCGGGAATCACGATCAGGTCTGCACGGTCGATGGCGTCCATGCCGCCGTCACTGGTCAGCCGCAGTGAGCCAACGGCCTGCGCCGCAGCCTCGCCGGCGATGAGGGTTTCGAAGCGGTACCACGGCACGCCCAACTCGGGCCGCGCGAGGCCGAACAGCTCCGCGGCGATGCCCAGTTCGAACAGAGCAACGCGCGGATGCAGCACTGCGAGAACCAGAGGCGTGGTGTTCATGTTGGCGGTAATGCACCGATCTGTGTCGTCGCCGCCACTGTAGCGTGCCGGCGTGCTTGGCCACAATTGCAGCACCCAAACCCGTTCGGAGCCCACCATGCCAAGCCCGGTTGCAACTGTTCCAGCCGCGTCGCCCGATGAAGCCCTGCGCCATTTCGCCGCCCGCCTCGGTTTCGAGACGGATTGCTGGGATGTTCACGCCAGCCTCGCCGCCGGCGCGCCGGACTTCGTGCTGCTCGATGTGCGCAGCCCGGCGCTGTACGCTCAAGGGCATGTTCCGGGCGCAATCAACCTGCCGCACGGCAAGATCACCGAGGGCGTGATGCGCCGCTTCCCGGCGCACGCGCTGTTCGTGGTGTATTGCGCCGGCCCGCACTGCAACGGCGCCAACAAGGCCGCGCTGCGGCTCGCCGGACTGGGCTTGCCGGTCAAGGAGATGA
The DNA here is from genome assembly GCF_013184235.1 of Niveibacterium sp. COAC-50. Taxonomy (NCBI): domain Bacteria; kingdom Pseudomonadati; phylum Pseudomonadota; class Betaproteobacteria; order Rhodocyclales; family Rhodocyclaceae; genus Niveibacterium; species Niveibacterium sp. COAC-50. Next base: position 612,253 of record NZ_JABCJM010000002.1, on the reverse strand, counting down.
TCGGCGGCATCACCGGCTGGGCCGATGAAGGCTTCGAATTCGCGACCGGCGAGCAGCCCGGCAAGGTGGCCGAACATGCTTGAGCTCCGCCCCAACTGCGAGTGCTGCGATTGCGACCTGCCGCCCGACAGCACCGAGGCCCGCATCTGCAGCTTCGAATGCACCTTCTGCGCGGACTGTGCCGATCACCGCCTGCAGGGCCTCTGCCCCAACTGTGGTGGCGAACTGCTACGGCGCCCGCGACGCCCGGCTGAAAAGCTGGACGTCAATCCTGCATCGGACCATCGCATCCATAAGCCCTGCCCGGACTGACAGCTGCCGGGGCAGACGCCGCACCGCTCGTCAGCCGTTTGTCATAGGCGCTACCAGCTTCGCTACACTGCGCGCCCGAATCCAGCCTGCCGTAGCGCCGAGCAATGCGAATCGAAGATCGAATGAATGCCTGGTGGGCCGGCCTGGCGGTTGTCGCCACGGCTTGCGTGCTGCTTGTGGCTTGCGGCGGTGGCGGCGCTGGCGACACCGGCAACACTGCGACGCCGGGCGGTACAAGCGGGGGCTCCACGCCGCCTGCCAGCGGCCAGATCCCTGCCGAACGCCCTGTTCTCAACCCGGTCGCCGCGACCTCATGGTCGCCGTGCAGCGCTGAATACTTTGGCGGGTGTGAATTCGAGGGCCTGCGCGAGATCCGCTACGGCACCGACGGCAAGTGGGTGATCCAGCGCTACCTCAACAGCTTCCCCGGCTGGCATTGCAGCGCGGCCAACTTTGGCAGCGACCCGGCGCCCGGCGAAACGAAGCGCTGTGAAGTGTCGGACGTGATGATGACCGGCACCATCGCGGCGCCCAATGTCTGTTACGCCGGCGGGATGTGCCCGCAGATCGACCTCTCGGCGATTCCGATGGGTACCGAAGGCTATGGCGAGCTGCGGGTGCAGCCCACCACCGACCTCGGCACGCCCTCCAGCGACGGCGTCGGCGCATTCCGCACCATCTGTGGTTTCTCGCACATGGCCTTCGACGATCCGATCGTGTTTCCGGGCAAGCCCGGCATGTCGCACCTGCACGCCTTCTTTGGCAACACCGGCACCAACGCGTATTCCACCGCGCAGTCGCTCGCCGGCAGCGGCAACTCCACCTGTGCGGGCGGCATCGCCAACCGCTCGGCCTACTGGGTGCCTGCGCTGATCGATACGGTCAGCCACAAACCGATCGTGCCGAGCGACCCGATCTGGTATTACAAGACCGGCTACGGCGGCGTGAAGGCGGCCGATGTGAAGCCGATGCCCGCCGGCCTGCGCATGATCGCCGGCGACATGAAGGCCAAGGGCGCGCAGGACGTCGCCAACTGGTCCTGCCGCAGCTCGCCGGAACACTTCGCCACCATCCCGAACTGCGCGGTGGGCGACAACGTGCAGATGTCGGTGCGCTTCCCGCAGTGCTGGGACGGCGTCAACCTCGATTCGCCCAACCACAAGAGCCACATGGCCTACCCCACCGGCAGCGGCTGCCCGGCCACGCACCCGGTCGCGCTGCCCGAGATCACGCTCAACGTGCTCTACCTCGTCCGCACTGCCGACGCACCGCTGAACTGGCGCTTGGCGTCCGACGACTTGTCGCTGCCGGCCGGCTATTCGGTGCACGCCGACTGGTTCGACGGTTGGAACCCCGAGATCCGCGACACCTGGATCAAGCACTGCGACCAGGCAGCCGTGGATTGCCACGCCTACCTGCTGGGCGACGGGCGCACCCTTTACTGACATCGCTACCGCAGGCGGCTCACGCCGTCTGCGGCCGGTTTTCTGCAGCCTGTTCCGCGCCGGCTGCAGTTCATCGCAGGCCGCTCGCGGCTACCAGGGCGCTCATCCATTCTTCACTCAACGCAGCACCGATGCTGCCCCCAAGTGAAAGACAGGAGACCGCCATGAACGCCCTTCGCATCCGCCCGACCCAAGCCCTCGTCGCTGCCCTGATCGCCGTTGCCGGTTTTGCTGCCACAGTGGGTGGTACGGTGGTCGGCTATCAGCAAGTCGCCTCGCAGGCGGTCGTGCAGACGCCAGTGACTGTCGCCTCCGCCGCTGCTCCGCGTGGCTAAGCTACGCAGCGCGCGAGACGCCAAGCGGTGTCCTCGGGTTGCCCCGTTGTGCTCAGCGCCGGCGGTCACGTGATCCTTCAGGGCGTTGGAAGCTGCGACAGAAAATCCGCCAGCGCTTCCAGATCCGACTCCGCATACGGCTTGAGCACACCGACCATGTCGGCGTTGGAATTGCCGCGCTCGCCGCTGCGGATCAGCTTGAGTTCGCGCAACAGGTAGCCGTAGTGCTGGCCGACGAGGCGCGGGTTGAACTGTTCGGCGATGCCCTCGCCGTTCGCGCCGTGGCAGCGCGCGCAGTCCTGGACATACAGCGATCGGCCGCGGCCGATCATCGTACCTGGCCCTTTGCCGGTGGGGCCGGCTACGGGCAACGAGGCAAGGTAGCTGGCGATGTCGGCGATCGCGTCGAGTGTGAGATCCGGGTCGTCCAGAATCGGCGCCATCAGCGGGTTGTTGCGTTTGCCGGTGCGAATGTCGAGCAACTGCTTGCGGATCACGGACGCATGTTGCCCGGCGAGACGCGGAATCGTGCCGCTGCTGCGTCCTGACGCATCTTTGTGGTGGCATCCGGCGCATTCCGCGAATACCGCCTTGCCGCGTGCCGGATCACCTTTTTGCTGCAAGGCGGCGTCGAACTGCGGGCCGCTCAGCGAGGCCGGCACTTCGGCGACTACGGGGGCGCTGGCGAGGATCGCCAGAACGAAGACGATGCTGCGCATGGACACGATGCTCCTAACGGTTCTTCGGCTTGTCAGGCGTGGGATGGCCGCGCATGAGGGTCGGCATGACCTACTCAGCGAGCCCCAACGCGCGGCGCAGCGCGCCTGGCGTGGCGGCATAGGCAAGCGCGGCGATGCGGCCCCCTTCCAGGCGCAGCACGGTGACGCTACCGCCTTCGCGGGGGAGTTCGGCGGTCAGCGTGGCATCGCGCGCCAGGCCCACCGGATAGGCGCGTTTGCGCAGCGCAGGCAGCGCAAACATGCTTGTGACCAGCGCCGGCATGGCGCTGATATCGGCGACATAGTGCAGTTGCATGGCGTCGAGGTGCTCGGCACCGATGCCGTCGAAGACCTGTATCACCAGATCGCTGGCGGCCTTGTCTGCTGCAAAGAGCAAGGTGCGTGTCGCGGGTGCGATGTCGAACGCGCGGCCGTGCTGGTCCTCAAGGCGTGGCAGTCGAAGCGTGTCGCCCACCGCGAGCGGTGCAGCACCTGCCAGCATCGCGTGGATCAGCAGGGCAAGAAAGAAGGCTCTTCGCAGAACTCGGCGCATGGTGGTGGTCTGGCGTACCGGATGAGGACTCATACGTTAGCAGGACGGTGGTCGTTGCCGCTCGCGTCAGCGAGCCCTGGCCGGTATCAGTGCTTTGCCTCGGTCTGGGTGCCGCGGGCCCGGAGGATCGTGGCGAGGTTGCCTTCGATCCAGTCGGCCAGCGCCTGAACCCGCTGTGCGACTTCCTGGCCGAGCGGGGTGAGGGAATACTCGACATGCGGCGGCACCACCGGGTAGGCCACGCGCAGCACGAAGCCATCGCGCTCCAGCCATTGCAGCGTTTGCGCCAGCATCTTCTCGCTCACGCCGCCAATCTTTCGGCGCAGGTCGCTGAAGCGATGCGTGCCGCCCAGCAGAGCGACCAGCACCAGCACGCCCCAGCGGCTGGTGACGTGTTGCAACACTTCGCGTGAGGGGCACAGCTCGGCAAAGACGTTGCCGCGCATCAGGCGTTCCGACAAGGTTTCTGCGCTTTCGGCGGGGGCGGGGTGAGCGTTGGGCATGACACTAACTTTCAGGTGCGTACTTACGAAAAGTAAGTTTAGTCGATAGGCTGCGAACCACCAACCTTCCACTACAGGAGTTCGCATCATGATCGTCGTTACCGGCGCTTCCGGCCAGCTCGGCCGCCTCGTCATCAATTCCCTGCTCGCCCGCAAGGTGCCCGCAGCTCAGATCGTCGCCGCCGTGCGCAACCCGGCTCGTGCGGCCGATCTCGCTGCGCTGGGCGTGCAAGTGCGTGCCGCCGACTACACCCAGCCCGCCACCCTCGACGCGGCTTTCAAGGGTGCCGACCAGGTGCTGCTGGTGTCGTCGAGCGAAGTGGGCCAACGCTTTCCGCAGCACAAGAACGTCATCGACGCCGCGAAGCGCGGTGGCGTGAAGTTGCTGGCGTACACCAGCCTGCTGCACGCCGACAGCTCGCCGCTCGGGCTGCGCGATGAGCATTTCGCGACGGAGCAGTACCTGCTGGAAGTCGGCCTGCCCCACGTGGTGCTGCGCAATGGCTGGTACACCGAGAACTACCTCGCCAGCATCCCGCCCGCCGTGCAGCATGGCGCTTACATCGGCAGCGCCGGCGAAGGCCGCATCGCATCGGCCGCGCGAGCCGACTATGCGGATGCGGCGGCCGTTGTCCTGACCACGCCAGATCAGGCCGGCAAGGTGTACGAACTGGCCGGCGACGAGAGCTACACGCTTGCCGAGTTCGCCGCCGAGTTGAGCCGCCAGACCGGCAAGCAGATCCCCTACATCAACATGGCCGAAGCCGAGTTCAAGGGTGCGTTGTTGGGCGCCGGCCTGCCGGAGCCGATTGCCGCCCTACTGGCCGATTCCGACACCGGCGCCTCGAAGGGCGGCCTGTTCGACGATTCGCACACCTTGAGCACCTTGATCGGTCGCCCGACGGCATCGCTCGCTGCGCTGATGCAGGCGGCGTTGAAGTAAGCCGCGTCCAGCACGATGGTCGGCCCCGGGCGTTGCCCGTGGCCGATGAAAAGAAGGGGCTGCATGTGCAGCCCCTTTCCTTATCGATCAGCGATCGTTCTTGCGGCCCTTGGGCGGGCCCCAGGGTTTCTTGTCACCCGCGTAAGCGGGCTTGGGGGGGCGGTCGCCGAAGGGGCGCGGGGCCCGGTCGCCTTGCGGACGTGGCGGTCGGTCGCCCCAAGGACGATCACCCTGCGGGCGGTCACTCGCGGGCCGGTCGGTCTGTGGCCGGTCACCCCACGAACGTTCGCCCTGCGGCCTGTCGCCCTGTGGTCGGTCTGAACGCGGACGCTCGCTGAAACTGCGCTCACCTTGCGGCCGATCGCCGTAGGGGCGGTCGCCTTGTGGGCGCGGGCGCGGCGGGCGGTCGTCGGCCCAGCGGCCCTGTGGCTTGCGGTCTTCAAAGCGCCCGCGATCACCTTCGCGTTGTTTGCCGCGGTCACCCCAGCCGCCGCCACTGCGCTCATCACGGAAATCGCGGCGCGGCGGGCGGCGCTCCATGCCTTCGGCTTCCCCTTCTTCGAGCGGTCGGATCGCCAGTGCCTGGCGACGCACGCGGATCGCGCCGATCTGCGCCAATACGTCGGCGGGCAGGTCGCGCGGCAGTTCCACCGTCGAGAAGTCCGGGAACAGGTTGATCTGGCCGATGTAGCGGCCTTCGATGCCGCCTTCGTTGGCGATCGCACCGACGATCTCCTTCGGCATCACGCCGTCGTTGCGGCCCACGTTGATGCGGTAGCGCGCCAGTGCGCCAGCTGAGAACTCGCGGCGCTTGGCGAGGATCTCTTCGCGGTTCTCGCGCGCCGGGCGTTCGCGTTCCGGCCTTGCAGCGGGTTCATCCGGCCATTCGGCGGGGTCGAGCTTGAGCGGGCGCTCGCGTTGCGCGATCCAGGCCAGCGCAGCGGCGATTTCGTGCGCGGTGAGGTCCTGGTCGTCTTCCATCTGGCTCACCAGCTCGACGAAGTATTCCAGCGATTCGTTCTCGATCACCTCGGTGATCTGCTGCTTGAACTGCTCGGCGCGCTTAATCTCCACTTCGCTGCGCGTCGGCAGGCGCAGCGGTTCGATCGTCGCGCGGGTGACGCGTTCGATCGTCTTCAGCATGCGGAACTCGCGCGGGCTGACGAAGAGGATCGCGTTGCCGGTGCGCCCCGCACGGCCGGTGCGGCCGATGCGGTGCACATAGGCCTCGGTGTCGTAGGGGATGTCGTAGTTGATGACGTGGGTGACGCGCGGCACATCGATACCGCGCGCCGCCACGTCGGTCGCGACGACGATGTCGAGCTGGCCGTTCTTCAGCTGCTCGATCACGCGTTCGCGCAGGCCCTGCGTCATGTCGCCGTTCAGCGCCGCGGCGGCGATGCCGCGTGCTTCGAGCTTCTGCGCCAGCTCTTCGGTGGCGATCTTGGTCCGCACGAACACGATCGCGGCGTCGAAGTCCTCTTCCACTTCAAGGATGCGCGTGAGGGCATCGAGCTTGTCCATGCCGCGTACGGTCCAGTAACGCTGGCGGATCGCCTCGACGGTGCTGGTCGCGGCGCGGATCTTCACCTCGCGCGGTTCGCGCAGGTAGGTGCGCGCGACACGGCGGATCGGCTCCGGCATGGTCGCCGAGAACAGCGCGGTCTGCCGCTCGGGCGGCGTGTGCTGGAGAATCCATTCAACATCGTCGATGAAGCCCATGCGCAGCATCTCGTCGGCTTCGTCGAGCACCATCACGCGCAGCGCATCGAGCTCGAGGCTCTTGCGCTCGAGGTGGTCCATCACCCGGCCCGGCGTGCCGACGATCACCTGCGGCCCGCGCGACAGCGCCCGCAGCTGCACCACCATGCTCTGGCCGCCGTAGATCGGCAGCACATGGAAGCCGGGCAGGTGGTGTGCGTACTTCTGCAGGGCCTCGGCAACCTGGATCGCGAGTTCGCGTGTTGGCGTGAGCACCAGTGCTTGCGGGCGGCGCTCGGCGATGTCGATGCGCGAGAGCAGTGGCAGCGCGAAGGCGGCCGTCTTGCCGGTACCGGTCTGCGCTTCGCCGATGATGTCATTGCCTTCCAGCAGCAGCGGGATGCAGGCGGCCTGGATCGGCGAGGGGGTTTCGTAGCCCACGTCCGCCAGCGCGCGCAGCAGCGCTTCGGGCAGGCCGAGCTCGGCGAAGGTGGTCGGGGTGTCGGGTGTAGTCATGGCGGGGGCCCTGCGAGGACGGCCCGAAAACACGGGCCAACCCTGAAGTATCGCCGACGCGGCGCCGTTTGCCGAATATCTGCAGGGGGCGGATGCCCCGCGTGGCGGCTCAATCGTCGCTGTCGCTCTCGCGCGGTGGCGTCCAGCGCTCGGCGAGATGGCGCGACTGGTAGTCCAGTTCGGGGAACAACGCGGCCTCGGTGATGCCGATCAGCGCCAGTTCGCGCCGCATGGCGGCACGCTTGGCGCACGGGACGCGCAGCCATTTGAGGATGCGCGTCCGGCTCAGCGCGGCATCGATGTCGAGCAGATCGACTGGCGCACCGATCGCGCTTGGCGACAGGGTCTTGCCCGCCCAGGCAGAGGTGTCGGCAACGTAGCGGCCGCCGTGCAAGGTGAAGGTGCCAGCCTGGTTCCGGATGCGTGGGTTGGCCCGCGGCGGGAACACGGCCACCGGCATCGATAGCCGCAGCGCGAGGCGCTCCGAACTGGCCCAGTTGGTGTCGTCGAACAGTTTGACGGGCCTGATGCCGCGCGGCGTGTTCAGGGGCACTGCACGCAGGTCCACCGTTTGCGCCTCGCTGGCGATCTGCGATACCGGGATCGGCGTGTCGCCGATCGCGCCGAGCAGCCGCGCGTGGCGATAGTGCTCGCCGTCGATGTCGGGAGCTTGCAGGCTGCGGGCGACACAGTCGCGCCATTCGTCGCGATTGCGTACGCGGCACAGCGCGGCACGGGCTACGACGTCGGCGTCGTGGGCGTACAGCAGCTCGGCGCTGCGGCGCGTGGCGGAGCTGTAGTAGTTGAGGCGCCTCGCGTTGAGGATCCAAATCGCGGCGTCTTCGCCGCAGTCGTCCAGGTGCGGCTCGCGCACCGCGAAGAACAGCGCGACCAGCAGGTTCTCGGTCCAGTCGAGCAGCCGGGTTGGCGCGAGGTAGTGCTGCATCGTGACCAGCGCGGCGAAGTCCGGCGTGCCGGCCGGCGCTGCATCCGGGTTCAGTGCGCGAAAGTGGCGCGTCAGTGAAACCTCATCCATCGGCGCGCGCCCTGGTGCCGGCCGTAGCAGGCTTGGCACGAGCCGGTAGCTGGCGCGTTCATGGCCGCGAAACCACAGCCCGAAGCGCGCATCGCCGCGGCGTGCGCTGGCTTCCGGGGCGAGCGCGTCGAGCAGCTTGCCGCGGGTCAGCGCGTCGATCGCCTGCGCGACGCTTTCGATGGTCTTGGATTCGGCAGGAATCTCGCGCATGGGGCAGGCTCGCTTCGCGTGGGGGCTCAGATTCTACGGTGCGCAAAAACAAAAACGGCGTGCCGGATGCGCACGCCGTTTTTCAGTTGCCGTGAGCGGACGATCAGATCAGCACATTCACGATCGCGTTGCCGATCCCGAGCAGCGCGGCGCCCGAAATCAGGCCGGCGCAGATCGGTTCAAGGCCGTCGACCCAGATCGCGTGGCCGCGGGTGCCGGGCTTGCCTTCGTTGCGGCGGCTCATGACCCAGAACAGCAGCGCACCGACGAACATCGTCAGCGATGCATCCGGCGGCAGCACGACGCCAAGGCCGATCGACACCGCAGACAGCGGGAAGCGGCCCTTCGTGACGATCTTCGCCACTTCGATCGCGATCGCGGCGACACAGGCGAGCACCATCGCGATGACGGCGGAGGTCGGCAGCGAGGCCACGCCCTTGGCGATGATCTCGGCGACACCCTTCCACTGCAGCGCAGCCGGGAAGGCGAAGGCGTCCGAGACGATGGTGGTGGTCGAGCGCACGCCTTCGGCGTTCTTCGGCAGGAAGAGCAGGAAGAACAGCGGTGCGCAGGCGAGCGCGCCGGAGAAGATGCCGATCACATGGCCGATCGCCTGCTGGCGCGGCTTGGCGCCGAGCATGTAGCCCGGCTTGATGTCGGAGAGCAGGTTCGCCGCGTTGGCCGAGATCTCGGCCGTCATGCCGGCGGGCAGCAGGTTGCTCGCCGGGTTGCTGCGATCGAGTGCGCCGATCGAGAACTGCGTGATCTTCGCCATCGCGCCGAGTGGAATCCACGAGGTCAGCGCCATCGAGTTGGTGCCGATGATGGTCAGCACGAAGATCAGTGGCAGCGAGACCACGCTCAGCAGCCAGGGCACGCCGAAGAACTCGTGCGTGACCCAGGCACCGAGCACGCTGAACAGCGGCACACCGACATACGAGACCCACAGCGGCAGCTCGATGTCCTTGAGGATGTCAGGGCCGTTGCTGACCGCCTTGTTGCGGCCGCTCATCGACTTCCAGGCGCTCTTGAAGATCTCCGGGCGGCCGACGAGGCTGACCAGCGACCCGGTCACCATCATCGCGACACCCCACCACAGCGACCACTGGTTGACGATCTCGCCGCGGTTGATCGGGATCGGCGTGCCGTCGGCCGCCACGCGCGGCACGATGTCGCCGAGCTGGATCACGATCGGCGCGAGCACCGCGAAGTTGATGAAGCCGCCGAGCAGCACGCTGCTCGCGACCGCGATGCCCATCAGGCCACCCACGCCGATCAGCGAGGCGTCCAGCGTCGCGCGCCAGCCGAGCTGGCGGATATCGGTACCGAGGATCTTCGGGATCCACAAGTGATAGGCGGTCGCGAGGTTGTAGTAGTAGGTGTCGAGCCGCTCATGGAAGGTCCAGGGCTCGGTCATGCCGGCCCACTTGTCCATCTGAAGCAGCTTGAACTGGATCAGCTTCATCCAGCCGTCCGACACGATCATCTGGTAGAGGCCGGTGACCCCTGCCACCACGGCCAGCAGTCGCGCCTTGAAGATGCCGACCGCGGCATCGCTGGTGTAGAGCGAATCGAGCACCACGCCGCAGGCGCGCCCCTCGGGGAAGGGCATCTGTTGGTCGTTGACGAAGTAGCGTTTGAGCGGGAAGGCGATCAGCACGCCAAGGATCGCGACGATCACCTGCCACACGACGATCTGCCACGCCGGAATGATCTTGTCGGTGATCAGCATGTAGGCCACCAGGCTCGCCGTGAGCGGCGTGGTCATGTAGCCCGCTGCGGTGGCGATCGACTGGGTGCAGTTGTTTTCCAGGATCGTCATGTCGCGCGTGATGCCCGCCTTGGAGAGCGAACGGAACAGCGCAAACGAGAGGATGACCGAGGTGAGCCCGACGCCCAGGCCAAGACCTGTTTTCGCGCCGATGTAGAGCATGGTGGCGGAGAGGATGCCGCCGAGCAGGAAACCGGTGAGTGCGGATCGGATCGTGAGCTGGGCCATGTCGCCCCGATACACGTTCTTGAACCACCATTCGTCTTTTTGTGCCCGCGTCCAGGTGCGGGTCTGTTCATCGGTCAGATGTATCAGGGCCATGTGCTGTTTGAGCCGGTTGGTTGAAGGGCCTTACCCCGCAACAGCCGGCGCCCGGGTAGGGCGCCCGTTGCCGGGGCGCGCGCATTGTGACAGAGGCGTGACCGCGGAAGATAGGGCCGCCCGCAGCACGCTTGCGCCGGCACAAACCGGCCGCTGATCCGCCGCGGTCGGCGATCGGGCGCACGGCGTGCTGATCAGCGAGCGCTGGCCTTGGTTTTCGTCCGCGCGCAATGGTCATGGCAAGATCAAAGCGCAGGCCCGACGCTGCGGCTCAACGCTGGCGGATAGACTGCGTGGGCGCGCAAGGTCGGGATCGCGTGATCCACGGTGGGCCAGTGACGGTGCAGGTGGACCGAGCGGGCGCGCATGCGGCGCCGGAATCGACTACGCTGGGCGGGCGGCCACCCATGGCTGCCCTATCGAAAGGTCGATTCGTGAAGCCCCTGAGCGGACTGGACGGCAGCTTCCTGCATCTGGAAACGGCGGCAACGCCGATGCATGTGGGCTCGTTGCACTGCTTCGAGCCACCCCCCGGTGGTGCCGCGCAGTTCCGCAACGCGATCCGCCAGATGCTGGCCGAGCGCCTGCCGCGCACGCCGGTGCTGCGGCGCAAGCTGGCGACGATGCCACTGCAGTTCGCCAACCCGGTGTGGATCGACGACCCGGCGGTAAACCTCGACGACCATGTCCGCAGCGTGACCTTGCCGATGCCCGGCGGCCAAGCAGAACTGGAAGACTGCATCGGTGAGTTGCATGCGCAGTTGCTCGATCGCGAGCGCCCGCTGTGGATGCTGTACGTGATCAACGGGCTCGCCGAGGGGCAGGCTGCGTTCTACGTGAAGATCCACCACGCGGTGCTCGACGGCAGTGCCGGCGTCGCACTCGCACACGCCTTGTTCGACAGCGAGGCGCAGCCTGCCGCGACGCCTGCCGCGCCCGCACGTCGAGCACGAACTGCACCGCCTCCGGGCGTGCTGAGCCTGGCCGCTGCCGCCGTGCAGCACGACGCGGTGCAGTACCTGAAACTGGTGCGCCATCTGCCTGCAGCGGCCCGTCTGCTCGGCGGGCTGGCGAAACACGCGCTTGGCGCGCGCGGCGAAGCATCGGGCGAATCGGCGTTGCGGCGCAATCTCGCGCTGGGGCCGAAGACGGCATTGAATGTGCAGATCACCGGTGAGCGGCGCTTCGCCGCGATCAGCCTGCCGCTCGACGCGCTCAAGCAGATTGCCACGGCGAACGACGCCAAGCTCAACGATGTGGTCCTTGCGCTGTGCAGCGGCGCGCTGCGTCGCTACTTCGCGCACCGCGGCGGCGTGCCCGAGAAATCACTGATCGCAGCAATGCCAATCTCGCTGCGCGAAGCCGGTAATGCGGAGTTCACCACCAAGGCCACGATGGCTGTGGTGAGCCTTGCGACACAGATCGCCGACCCGTTGGCCCGTCTTCAAACGATTCGCGAAGCCGCAGGCGCGGTGAAGGCGGTGGCCAAGCGCGCGGAATCCATCCTGCCGACCGACTTCCCGTCGATTGGCCTGCCCTGGGTGCTGGGCGGGCTCGCGGCGCTGTATGGTCGCAGCACGCTTGCGAACCGGATTCCGCCGATTGCGAACCTCGTGATCTCCAACGTACCCGGCCCCACGGCACCCTTGTACTGCTGCGGTGCCCGCATGATCGACTACTGGCCGATCTCGATCGTCGAACACGGGCTTGGGCTCAACATCACGGTAATGAGCTACGCAGGCCAGCTGGGTTTTGGCATCACCAGCGCGCGTATCGCAATGCCGCAGCCACAAAAGCTCGCCGATGCGCTGCGACAGAGTTTTGATGAACTGTGTGCGGCATCGCGGCCGGCGGCTGTGTCACTCAAGCCAGCACGAAAGCGGCGCGCCGGCGCGACGGGGGCGCGGACATGAGCCGCGTTGCGGCAAACGGCATCGAGATCGAGTACGAAGCGCTGGGCGACCCAGCGGCGCCGGTGATCCTGTTGATCATGGGCCTGGGCATGCAACTCGTGAGCTGGCCGGACGCTTTCTGCAACGCGCTGGTGGCGCGCGGCTTCCGCGTGATCCGCTTCGACAATCGCGATAGCGGCTTGTCGACGCACCTCAAGGCGCGCAAGCGGCCCGGGCTGCTGCGCACGATCGTCGGCAGTGCGCTGGGCCTGCCGCCGCGTGTGCCCTACACGCTGGCCGACATGTCCGATGACAGCGCCGGCCTGCTCGACGCGCTCGGTATCGCGCAGGCCCACATCGTGGGCGCCTCGATGGGCGGCATGATCGCGCAGCTGCTGGCTGTGCGGCATCCGGAGAAAGTGCTGAGCCTCACATCGATCATGTCGTCGAGCGGCAATCCGCGGCTCTCACGCCCCAAGCTGCATGCGATGCGTGCGCTGCTGAGCCGGCCCGCCGAACCGGGCAATCCGGAAAGCGTCGTCGAGCATCTGATCGGTGTCTTCGGCGTGATCGGCAGCCCCGGCTTCCCGATTGCGCGTGAGCACTTGCGGCGCCAGATCGCAGCCGGCGTGCGCCGTGCCTATCACCCGGCCGGCACGGTGAATCAGCTGCTGGCGGTGATCGCCTGCGGCGACCGGCGCCGCCTTCTCAAGCGCATCGCTGCACCGACGCTGGTGCTGCATGGCGACGCTGACCCCCTGGTGCCGCTCGCGGCAGGCCGCCATACCGCACGCCATATTCCCGGCGCGCAACTGCAGGTGATCGCAGGCATGGGACATGATCTCGCGCCCGGCGTGCAGGCGATCCTGGTGGATGCGATCGCACAACACTGCGCGCGCTGATGCTGCGCCCCGCCGCACGCAGAGCGGCGGCTGTCTATACTCATCGCATCCGCCAACCGTCTGCCGGGAGCGCACATGCAATGGGCTCAGCACGGAACGTATTCGCTGGAATGGCAGGGCGCAATTCTGGTCACCCGTCTCGTCGGTGAGTGGAATGACGTTGCTGCGCGCAACATGCACCGCGATGCGCGCGCCTTGTGGCAGGCCCGCAATGGGCAAGCCTGGGGTCTGTTGACCGACGCGCGCGAATGGGGCGGCGGCACGCCCGAGTGCTTCGACGCCTGGTGGGCCTTCTTCGAAGCGGGGGTCGCCGCGGGCATGGTTGCAGCAACCGACATCCTGCCTTCCATGCTGCACGCGCTGATCGTCAGCGAACTCGCCGAGCGCGCACGCCGCATGGTCCGCTACCGCCGCAGCCAAAACATCGACGACGCCCTCGCCTGGCTAGCCGAGCAGGATCTGCAGATTCGCTGACTGCCTTTATGCGCGCTGAAGCGGGGTGCGTCCGATCAAACGGCCCGTCAGCGATCGACGTAAGGGGACGTCGATGCGTCGCTCCAGCCAGACTGCCAAGGGTACGAACAGCGCGACGAAGACCACACCGCTGTATGGCGCGAACGTCGTAATCATTGTCGGTGCAAGGTGCTGCACGAGTTCGCCGACCGGCGCGTGCAGCACGTACATCGGGTAACTCGCTGCACCGAGTGCGAGCAGCCCGCGGTCGAAACGGGTGGCGCTATCCCGCGACATGCTGAGTACCGCGAGCGGGAAGAGCAGGCAGACCGCGGCAAGGTCCACTACGACGTTGAGGCGGCCCATATCGGGCGAGAGCATGACGCCACACACAACGAGGAAGGCAAGCCATGGCGAACCAAGGCGCTCGACCCAGTTACTGACGCGAGCACCGTTGCGGAACAGCAGCACGCCCATCGCGATACCAAACACCGCGCGTGTCAGCCCGATCAGCAATGACTCGGCGGTGAACGAGTAGCCGTCGTCGAGGCCGCCCATGCGAACTGCCATCCGCGCCAGTACCAGGGCCGCGAACGACAGAATCCAAACCAGCACACGATTGCTCAAAACCCGGTGGCAGACCGCGTAGCCGAGGTTCGCAATGAGTTCAAAAAACAGCGACCAGTATGGCCCGTTGAGAGGGAACAGGATTGAATCGCGGTGCGGCGGTGTCGGCAGAAAGAATGCCGTCATCGCGCTGGCCACCCACAGCGACTCGGCGAGCATTGGTGTTGGGGTAGCCGACAGGCTCCAGGCCAGCATGGCAAGTACGAGCGACAGGAGATACATCGGGTAGAGCCGGATCAACCGCACCAGCATGAAGCCGCTTTTTGTCAGCTGACCATCGCGCAATCGTCGGTCGTAGGCGCTGGCAATCACGAAGCCACTCAGCACGAAGAACAGGTCGACGGCGAGGTAGCCCCGGTAAATCTCGAAGTTCCAGAATGCATCCGTGTGTCGGGTCAGCACCAACAGTGCGGCAACGCCGCGAATGCCGTCGAGAAAAACATAGCGGGCGTTTGCCATCCAGAATCCCGTTTCCAAGCAGCGGCCAGCCCGGTGGGCGTGGCGACGGGGGATTCTAACGGCGGCGGCCGCTCACCCGCCGCGCGGTATTTCCTGTTTGGCCGAAGGTTCAGTGAGTGCTCAGACGTTCCAGCGTGCTGCGTATCGCGCTGAACCAAGCGTCGGCGAGTTTTGCGTTGCCAGTGCCGTCGGGGCGGAAATGTACGCCGTCGTTCGCAAGGTCGTTCACGCTGACCGCGTCGTGAATCGGCACGCTGTGCAGGCGGGTGTCCTGCAGCATTCGCGCGGCAAGGCCCTCTTGAACGAGGGTGTTGAAGTGCTCGATGCGCGAGGCCAGGTACGAGTCCGCCAAGGGCGGGGTCGAGCCGACGAAAAGTTCTGCCTCGGGCGCGAGTTCGCGGATGCGGTCGACCAGCGCAAGCAGGTTGGCGGCGATCGCGTCGTCCCCCTGCGTTGTGTAGACATCGTTGGTGCCCGCCAGAAGCAGGATTACCGCAGGGTGCCCTGCCGCGAGCCAGGTTCGCACGTTGCCGGCTTCGGGATCGCTGCGACGACCGTCGCGCAATTCGTAGGAACTCCAGCCACCGTGGCCTTCATGGTTGGGGTCGGGCAGGCCGGCGGATGTGAGCGTCAGCGAGCCGACGAAGTTCACCGGCAGGTTTGCCGCGATGAAGCGGCGGTAGAGTTCGAAGCGGAAGCCGCCGTAGGTCGAGGGCCAGCCTTCGGTCAGCGAATCGCCCAGCGCCATCACGCGTACGCCGGTATTGAGCCAGGCGGGCGTTTCAATCGACATGGGCACGCTCGTCGGCGCGGTTTGCGTTTCCGACGCGCCGCTGCCGCAGCCGGGCAGAACACAGAGCGGTAACGCCGCAAGCAGGCCGAGCCGCAGCACTCTCCGGGCGACATTCGGTTTTAATGCGTGCGCAAACCGGGGCAGGGCGTGAGTCATGGCGATAATCGGGTATGAGGGGAAGACACCCTCTATACCGGACATGAAGCGCTACTGACTTCATCCAGCGCAAAAGCCGATGACATTGTCCTTGCTGGTGCGGCCAGGCGTCGACTGCGCGGTTCAAGCCATCAGCCGGCGGATCGAACCGCAGACCGAGATGAGCTGGTCGTCGTCCATGCGCTGGATGATCTTGCGAATGACCGAGCCGATCACCTGCTGTGCGCCGGCCAGCCCGAGGTTCGCGGATTGCTGGACGATGAAGCCGGCCTTCGACTCCTTCAGCGGTTGCATGAAAAAGTAGTCCATGCCGCTGTTCATCAGCTCGACGACCAGATCGGCGAGCGCCACACCATGTTCGCCGGGATCGTCCGCGCCTTCGATCAAGGCCAGCAGTTCGAGCGTCTTCTGGCGCAATGCTTCCGAATGGTAGAAGCGCAGAAACGGCTTCTCCGATACGGCCGCGGTACTTTCGGGCGGCGCTGCCGGTTTGCGTTTCGATGAGGTGGCCATGCGATCGATGATACGCCCCGGCCGACGATGCCGTCCGGTTCATCGTGGCGATGGATTCGGCCGTTCAGTCCAACGCGGGCTCATCCGGCGCCAGCAGGCCAAGCTGACCTTCGCGGTCGAGCCCCACTGCGCAGGCGCCATATTCGCGTGGCACGCGGAACCGGTGCCCGGCGAGATGCACTTCCACCGATTCGTAGATCTTCTGTGTTGCGATCACGCGTGCGCCGAGCGACAGCGCAACCTTGCGGTTGATCTCTTCGTACTGCTCGCGCAGCTCAGCGATTGCAGCCGCGATCGCTGCGGCCGTTTGGCGCGCCTTCGTCACGGTGGCATCCGGCAGCCTGCCCGGATGCTGACGCGCCAGCGCGAGCAGTTTGCTGACTTCGAGCAACTGTGTTTCCTTGGCGTCGCGGCTCTTTGCCAGCTCCAGCATCTGCTTGTGCATCGCCGGATTGATGCCCAGTTCGATCTGCGTCGTCAGGCGCTGCGGGCTGCCGACTTCTTTTGCCGTGAGACTCAGCGTCGCCTGATGACGGCCACCGATGAGGCAGCCGCGCTTCTTCCTGCCGACGACGATATGGTTTGCAGCGACCAGCTCACACTGGATCGCGGCGTCCTCGATCACGATGCAGTCACCGGCCTCGATATGCGCGTTCTGCGCATAGCCCGCTTCCACGCTCACCGCCGCGCGGGTGATCGGCGCGCCGCTGCTCTTGCCGTCCTTGCGACCCAGTGCGCCGATGATGCCACCGCGCACGACCACGCTGCCGCCGGCGTCCAGCGTCGCGAGTTCAGCCACGCCGCCGACCTCGATATCGCCGGTGGCGCTGACCGTCATGCCCGACTCGACATCGCCCTTGATCTTCACGCTGCCTTCGAAGCGGATGTTGCCGCTCGTCATGCTCACCGACTCGATCACCAGCACTGGCTCCACGATCATGCCGTCGTGCCGCAAGACCGGCTGACCCGTGATCGCAGCCACGAGAAGATCCGGGTCCTCTGCGCTTCGTTTCGTGCCCGGCAGATCTGCGCCGAACACAACGGCCTTGCCTGGTTGCGCCGGCACGATGGTGCCGGTGAGCGTACGGCCGGGCGTGCCGGCCGTGGGTGGTATCCGGCGCATCAACGCGTCACCCGGATGCACCACCAGCAGATCGCCCAGATCGCGATAGTCCACCTGCCCACTTTCGCTGACCTTCGGGCTGCGGGTGCGGGGCTGTGTCTGGCAGGGTTCAAGCCTGCCGTCGGCGCCGTGTTCCGGCGCCAGGCCGCGTGCGATCACCATGTGATCGGCAACGCCGGCCGCGAGCGCTTCGGTCAGGGCAGTCTGGTCAACGCCGGATTGAACGCCGAGTTCGGTCAGCGCAGCGAGCACGGCATCCCGAGATATTGCTGCGCCGCCTTCTGCGGGTACCAGGCTCAAATGCGCCAGCATTTGATCCTCGCTCATAGCGACGCTGAACGTCGCATCCACGGCCTCGGCAATTCGAAGCGACGCCACGGCAGTACCGGCGCTGCAGGCCGCCAGCAGGGCTGCGAGCGCCTCTGCGGACATCCGGAACGCACCCCAGCCGTGCTCCGCGAGTGTTGCGCGCAAGCCTTCTTCGGTGACCGCAGCCGCCCCCGGCTGCGGTGTGAAATCCACCAACACCGCCCGCTGCGCTTCGTCGAAACTCAACGTCAGCGGCTGGTCTTCCTGCTCTGCGGATACGTCGCCCATCTGTGGCCCCCGATCCGAACGTCACGCGGTGATGGAACAGGATGCCGCGACACGTGGGGAAAGGAAAGCCTAATCAGCTTGGCCGTTGGCGGGCGATCAGCTTGTTTTGCAGCGCCCAACGCGGGCCGGCCTCTGCTGCGCGCGACGCCGAGCGGCGATCACCAGCAGCTACTTCGTTTGCTTCACCAGCGACCACGCCATGCCGCCCATCACCGCGACGCCCACGACGAGCACTACCCACAGCACCCATTTGCGCGTGGCGGCTGGTGAATCCGGCGTGCTGGGGCTGCTGCTGTCGGCGGCGCTGGCCTGGGGGCCGAAGGCTGCTTCGGCGTCTGCGATCTTGGGTGCGCCGGGCTGGCCGTAGCCGGGGACCAGGGTGTCGACGGCGAGCGCGGCGGGGGCGGCTTTGGGGTTGCCGAGGGCGAGGGTGTAGGGCGCCGGGCCACGGGTGAGGAAGACGAGCTGCTGCGGCGTGAGGCCGAGCTGCAGCGTGGGCGCGGTGTTGCCGAGGCCG
This sequence comes from Niveibacterium sp. COAC-50, assembly GCF_013184235.1. Lineage (NCBI taxonomy): Bacteria > Pseudomonadati > Pseudomonadota > Betaproteobacteria > Rhodocyclales > Rhodocyclaceae > Niveibacterium > Niveibacterium sp. COAC-50. Next base: position 593,856 of record NZ_JABCJM010000002.1, on the reverse strand, counting down.
CCGCTGCGCGGGTCGGCGTGCAGGCGCAGATGCTGAATCGCGATGTAGCCGAGTGCGATGTCGGGCGAGGTGCGATCCGGCCCTTCGCCGCCGAGGCGGTAGACGACACCGCTGGTGAGGCGCTGCCAGGGCGCGCGTTCGTCGTTGCGCGTAGCGACTTCGACAGGGGCCAACAGATTGCCCGGCGGCAGCGTGACACGCAGTTGCTCGGCACGGATCGGCGTCGGCAGCTTCAGCACATAGTCGCCCTTGGCGTCGCGCTGGGCGGCGCTCGCGGGTGTCCAGACCATCGCGGGGGGCTCGGTGTGCGCTTCGCGTGTGATGAACTTCGCTGCGGTGATCGGCGCCGCTTCGGCGGGCTCGCGCCACAGCACGCGCAGGTAGCGCGCGTTGGTTTGACCAAGTTCGATGCGCTCGCGGCGGATCTGTTCGCCGTTGAAATCGAGCACTGCGAGCACGGCGTCGGGCTGCAGGCTTTGCCACTGCGCGAGATCGTCGCTGCCGTCGACGCTGACGCGGTGGAAGCCGCTGACACCCTCGCCGAGCGTGATGTCGAGCGCCGCCAGCGTCGCATCCTTGCTGCCGGTATCGATCAGGTAGCCGCGCAGCGGCTTGCCGACCGCTTTGCCCGCCTGCTCGCGTACCGACACTACAGTGCCGGTGGTGTCGCGCCGCACATCCACCTGCAGGTCGCCGCCAGTGGTGTTGGCTTCGCCGTGCAGCGGGAACCAGCGCAGCACACGTTGTTGTTCGCTGGCACGCGTCTGCGTCGGTGTGGCGATCAGCGCGAAGGGCACGGCCTCGCCGTTTGCGTTGAATACGCGCAGATCGCGCAGCTCCGGCGAGCGGGCCGCGAGGTAGGCGTCGATCGGCAGCGTGAGCCGCGCGTACGGCGCCGCCTGCGCGACGCGAATGCTGGCGCGGGTGGCGAAGTCCGCCACTTGTTCGGCAGCATGGGCGGCGCCGCAGCACAGCAGCGCGAGCAAAGGGATGATGCGCTTCATGATGCGGCTCCTTCCTGCTGGTCGTTCTGTTTCGGCGGTAGCGGCGCGAAGTAGCCGACCACCAGCAACAACACGCCCACCGCGATGAAGGACACGATGCGCGCGAGCCCGCCAGTGTTCGAGAGTTCGATCAGGAACAGCTTGGCGACGACCACGCCGATCAGCACCGCGCCGATCAGCCAGCGCAAGCGATCCTGCGCGCGGTGGCCGCTCACCATCAGCGCCAGCGCGGCGATGCTCCACGCAATCGACAGGCTTGCCTGCAGCGTCATCGATGCGAACAGCGCGTGCGATTCGAAGGGTACGCCGGCCCAGTGATGCACCGCGCGGGCCACGCCGCAGGTGTAGACGAGGAAGGCGACCGCGCCGAAGCTCGGGCGCAGCAATTGCTGCGCGTCGTCTGCCAGATCGACACGCGTGAGCCAGCGCCACACCGCGAGCAGCACGATGCCGCAGGCGATCTCCAGCGGGTTGGCGATGGGGACGTACGGCAGCGGTGCTGCAGAGCCTGTCGAGTGCAGGTTTGCCGCCACCACCCACAGCATCATCAACAGCGCCACTGGCGTTGCGACCAGTGTGCGGTAGGTGGATTCGCGCGCGCCGAAGGGCCAGCGCCGAGGCCACTTCTCGCGCGCAGTGAAGATCAGGTAGGCGGCGGGCACCAGCGCCCAGCCGAGCCAGCGCCATGCAGACCGTTCGTCACCCAGTTCGGCGAACAGCGCGCGCGCTTCGAGCGCCAGCACCGTCAACAGCAGCCATGCACCGAGCGCGTGAGCGAGTTTGATGCCGATCGCCGGCCACGGCGCTTCATCGCCCTCCCCGAGCAGGCGCAGTGCGAGCAGGTGCGCGACCAGCATCGCAAGCCAGCCCGCGCCCGCGAGTCCGGCGAAGGGCGCATAGCCGGCGTGATAGTCGGCCGCGAGTGCGAACCAACCGAGCGGCGTCAATGCGAGGCACAGGTTCGCCAGCGTAGCCCAGGCCCAGCGGCGTGCCGCCAGCGTCCAAAGCATCGCGGTGGCAGCGATCAGGCCCAGCGTTGCGGCGTGCTGCTGCGCCGGAACGACGAAGCGTTCGATCTCGGCGAGCCAGGCATAGCCCCACCACAGCGCGCCCCACAGCAGGCCGAGCAGCGAGAGCTTCGGTGCGATGTCGGCAAACTGCTCGTCGCCGCGCTGCTGCAGGCGCCATGCGGCGACCCACGCCGCGAGCGCGATCACCAGCGGCACCAGGAAACCGGCATGGCGCAGCGGTGAGAGATCCGGGTCGGCATGCAGCGCGACGTTCGGCCACACCTGCATCAGGAAGGCCGCCGCGGCCGCTACCTGCAGCGCGATGCCGAACCACATCGCCACCGCCTGCCGCAGCGAAATCGCGAGCCACAGGATCAGCACGCCGCTGAGCGCCCACACGCCGCTCGCAACCCGCCACGGCAGCACGAAGAGCACCGCCAGGTTGATCAGCGCGAGGCCGAAGACGAGGAAGAGCCCGACCCCGGCCGACAGCCCCGGCAGCGCATCAGCATGGCGGGTCGTGAGGATCGTGCTGGCGAGCACCGTGAGGCCGATCAGCCCGCATACCACCAGGCCCGACAGCCCGGCCGCGAAGACCTGCGCGCCGTCCGCCGCCGCGCCGTGGTTGTTGGCGAAGAAGACGATGCCGGCAGCCACCTGCACCAGCATGCCGGTGAGCAGCGCGGCGCGGTCCGCAAAACGCAGCGCGGCCCACACCGTGGCAACGCCGGCAAGCGCCCAGGCCACCGCGGTGGTGGTGCTGCCGGCGAGCATCGGCGCCAGCAGGTAGGCGAAGATCAGGCCCAGCACCGCGAAGAGCGGCTTGAGGGCGGCGTCGGCGGGCGGATTGTCGAGCGCTGCCGCCGCACGGGCGACACGCCAGTTCGACAACAGCGCGCCGGCCAGCATCAGCGTGCCGAGCCAGGAACCGGCCAGCAGGGGGCCGGGGTCGGCAGTGCCGCTGCCCAGCGTGCGCAGGAAGAACAGCGTGGCACCGGCCTGCAGCAGCAGCGCAAAGGCGCGCGCCAGCGTGCGCTGCTGGCGATGGCCGAGCCAGTAAATGCCGGCACCCTCCACCGCCCACGCGGCGGCGGTCCATTGGTCGTCGAGTGCGAGCGGGATCGCCAGCGACGCGAAGATCACGCCGAGCGCGAGGAAGACTTCCACCAGCAACAGGTTGCGGACTCGATCGCGGCCGAGCAGCGCGCGTGCCAGGATCAGGTAGAAGGCGCCCAGCGCGAAGGCGCTGAAAGCCATGCCGTATTCGATGTGCCGGATGATCGCCACCTGCAGGCCAAAGCACACCAGCGGCACGCCGAACAGCAGGGTGCCGTCGATTGCGTTGGCGTGCGCCAGCGCGCCGCGCAGCAGTTCGCCGTGGTCGGCATCGCGGATCGGCGATGTCCACTCGGCCATGCGGCGGCGTGCGAACAGCAGCGCGATCGTCACGTACATCAGGAAGAACGCGACGAGGAAGGGTTCGGTGCTGGCGAAGAGCTCCGGCTGGTAGCTGCGCAGCCCCCATGCGGTGCCGATCAGGAAGGTGCCGGCAAAACCGACCAGATTGAGTACCCGCCAGGCCTTGAACCAGGCAATGCCCAGCACGCCGGCGTTGAGCAGCAGGAAGTAGGAGAACAGCGCGACATGGCTGCCGCCGCCGGTGGAAGCAAGGATCGGTGCCGCAAAGCCGCCCAGCGTGCCGGCGATTGCCAGCGAGGGCGCGTTCTGCTTTACCGCGAGCAGGCCAGCGAGCGCCGCGACCGCCACCATCAGCACGAAGCCAAACTGCAGGGGGATCAGCGGATGCAGCCGCATCGCCGCAAAGGTGGTGAGGTACATCACCGCCACCGCCGCACCCTGCAGCAGCAAGCCGTAAGGTCCGTTGCGCTCGCGCAGCCGCCAGCCGACCACCAGAAGACCGAGCGCCGTGGCGGCGACGCCGGCGTAGCGGAATTCGATCGGCAGCGTGGTGCGTTCGGCCGCGTAGCGCAGCAGGAAGGCCAGCCCGAGGAAGAGCAGCACGATGCCCATGCGCACCAGCGTGTTGCCGCCGAAGAGCCAGGCGCGCGCGGCGTCGAAGGTGCGCTCGATCAGGTTGGGGCCGGCTGGTTCCGGGGGCGGTTCGTCGATCGCCTCGGCCGGCGCGTTGACGGCCCCGGAATCGGGCGAAATCGGGCCGGTCGCGGCGTCGCCCGTGCGCACTTGAGCCATTGCAGCCTCAAGTGGTGCCTCGTCCTTGCTTACCTCCGTTGCGACGGTTTGCGCTGTTGCGATCGGCTCAAGCGGCTCGGGCGTGATTGGCGCAGGCGTCGGCGACAGGTCGAGCGTGAGCTCGGGTTCGCTGGCCGGCGTGGGTTCGACGCTCGGCGATGGCACCGCCACGATGTCAGGCGCTTCGGTCGCGCGCTCTGCCTCTGGGCTCGCCGCAGCGGTGGCCCCGGAGCCCGATTCCAGTGCAACGAAACGCTGATGGATCGCCAGCGTGACGCGGTCGAAATGTTCGCGTAGTGCGGCGAGCGCGTTCTCGCTGGCTTCCAACCGTTCAGCGACGTCCTGATACTGCTGCGTCAGCCATACCACCCGCCCAAGCAGAAAGCCGAGCAAGGCGCCCAGCACCGCACCCAGCCAGCCGCTCAGGTCATTGGCGAGCGCGGTCGTGAGGCCCACCACGAGGCCGATCAACAGCAACAGAAGACTCACAGCATCCACTCCGTTTTCGGGCGACGCGGCCGATACGCCGCACGGCGGGCAGTCTCCCACAGCGCGGTGCTGCACAGCGTGAGCGAAAACGCGGTCGGGTGCAGATCGTTGCCACTGCGGCCGGTTCAAGGCGCGCCCGCCACGGCCGTAATTGAAGGAAGCGACCAGCCGGAACGTGCCTTCCATGCCCAGGCGATACGCCTTACTCGTCCTCCTGCCGATATGCATTGTGGGCACCGTGCTGTTCATCCGGCACCGGCCAGCGCCCGCCCCGATCCGTATCGGTGTCGTGCATTCGCTGAGCGGCACGATGTCGGCGAGCGAGCGGCCGCTGGTCGATGCGGTGCAGATGGCGGTGGCTGAACTCAACGCCGATGGCGGCGTGCTGGGGCGGCCGGTCGAAGTGGAACTGGCGGACAGCCGTTCCGATGCAGACCAGGCCGCGCGCGAGGCCGAGCGCCTGATCTCCGAAAAACATGTCAGCGCACTGTTCGCGTGCTGGACCTCGGCCTGCCGCGCCGCGGTACGCCCGGTGGTTGAGCGGCATCGTCATCTGATGGTGTACCCGGTGCAGTACGAGGGCATGGAGCAGTCGCCCAACATCCTCTACACCGGCCTGGCGCCGAATCAGCAGATCGTGCCCGGCACCCACTGGATGCTGGAGCGATACGGCAAACGCGTGTTCCTTGTTGGCTCTGACTACCGCTTCCCGCGCACCGCCAACCTGATCATCCGCGATCTGGTGGAGGCGCGCGGCGGCGAGGTCACCGGCGAGCACTACCTTCCGCTGGGCAGCCACGATTTCGAGGCGGTCATCGCCGAACTGCGCGCCGCACGGCCGGTCGCGGTGCTCAACACGCTCAACGGTGACAGCAACGCGGCCTTCTTCGCCGCCCTGGTCGCGGCCGGGCTTGTCGATCAACCCGTCATGTCCTTCAGCGTTGCCGAACCTGAAATGCGGGCCTGGGGTGGCGGGCGCCTGACACGACACTATGCGGTTTGGAGCTACTTCCAGTCTGTCGATACGCCGCAGAACCGGCGTTTCGTCGCGGCCTGGCGTGCCCGGTTCGGCGCGGATCGGCCGACCAGCGATCCGGTCGAAGCCGCCTACGTCGGGGTGAAGTTATGGGCGCAGGCGGTGCGCGACGCCGGCAGCGACGACCCGGTCCGTGTCAATGCTGCGCTCCTGCACCAATCGGTCGGCGGCCCCTCATCGATTGAAGCGGTGGATGCCGCCACACGCCACCTGTGGAAGCGCATGCGCGTCGGCCGCGCATTGCCGGACGGCCAGTTCGAACAGGTTTTCGCGTCGGACTACCCGTTGCGGCCGGCGCCCTGGCCCGCCTATCGCAGCCGCGAAGCCTGGCAGCACATGCTTGAAGGCGGCACGCCGTGAGCCCGGGCCGCATCCTGCCGCGCCTGCTGCTGGGCTTCCTGCTGCTGTCGGCACTGCCGGTCGGCGGCCTTGCCTGGTGGGCCGATACCGCGTTCGAACGCACGCTCACGGCGACGATGCTGACGCACTTGTCGGCGATCGCGGACAAGAAGTCGGACCAGATCAACAGCTACCTCGAAGAGCGCGTCAGCGACAGCCGTGCGCTGGCCAATTCGCCAACGGCCCAGCATGCGCTGAGCGTGCTGCCCTCGCTGTTGGCCAGCACCGAGGCGACGCAGTACCAGATCGAAGCAGCCCGCTACCGCGATTACTTTCTCAGCGTGCAAGACACCAGCGGCGGCTACGATCTGCTGCTGATCGCCGCCGACGGCACCGTGGTGTTCTCGGTGCTGCATGAGGCGGACTTCGACAGCAACCTCGAAACCGGCCCCTACCGCGACACGATTCTCGCGCAGGCACACCGCCAGGCGCTGGCCTTGCTGACGACGCAGGTCACGCCGGTGGCCGCCTACGCGCCATCCGGCGGGCGGCCGTCCGTCTTCATGGTGTCGCCGGTGATCCGCGACGGCAAACCGATCGGCACCGTCGCGCTGCAGTTGTCGCTGGAACACCTCAACGCGGTGGTCACCGATCCGACCGGACTTGGCAATACCGGTGAGACGATCGTTACCCAGGTCGAGGGCGACAAGGCGCTCTACGTAGTGCCGTTGCGGCGCGTGCCGGATGCCGCGTTCCGCCTGCGGCGGCCGCTCGACAAGCTCGGCGAGCCGATGCAGGCCGCCATCCGCGGCGAGCGTGGCAGCGGCATCGGGCGCGATTACGGCAGTGTGCAAGTGGCGGCGGCATGGCGTTATCTGCCGGCCTTGCGCTGGTACATGGTCGTCAAGATCGATGCCGAGGAGGCCTTTGCGCCGGCCACCGCGTTGCGCATGCAAAGCCTTGCAGCGCTGGCGTTGCTCGTGTTCGCTGCCTTCGTCGTCGCCAGCATGTTTGCGCGCGGCATCGTCAAGCCGATCCGCCAGCTGCTCGGCGCCACGCAGCGCATCGCAGCCGGCGATCTGCATGAACGCGCGCCGCTTGCGGGCAGCAGCGAGTTCCGCGAGCTCGGCGCGAGTTTCAATCGCATGGCAGAGCGGCTTGCCGAAGAGCAGGCCTTGCTTGAGCAGCGCGTCACCGCACGCACGCAGGAACTGGCGCGCAGCAATGCGCGTTTCGACGACCTGGTGCGTCGCATCTCGGCCGGCATCTACACCTTTCGCGTCGGCGCCAACGGCAGTCATGGCTTCGACTATGTCAGCCCGCGCTTCTGCGAGCTGCTTGACGTTCACGAGGCGGCGATTGCGCGCGACCCCCTGCTGCCCTTCTCGCGCGCACATCCGAAGGATCTGCCTGAACTGATGCGGCGGCAGGGTGAGGCGGTCGCGGCGATGGCGCCGTTCCGGATGGAGTGCCGCTTCGTCGTGCGCGAGCAGACGCGCTGGTTCCGCATCGAGTCGGACGGCACGCCCAGCGGCGACGGCGGCAGTTTGTGGAACGGCGTGGTGACCGACGTCACCGAGCGCAAACTGGTCGAAGAGGCCGAGCACGAGAGCGAACAGCGTCTGGCGCTGGCCACGCAGGCGGCGGGCGCGGGCATCTGGGATTGGGACGTGGTCGCCGACGTGCTGCTGTGGGACGACCGGATGTTTGATCTCTACCACGCCAAACGCGACGAATTCTCGGGTGCTTACGAGGCGTGGGTCTCGCGCATGCACCCGGAAGACCGCGCTCGTGCCGCGGCCGAGCTCGATGCCGCACTGCGCGGTGCGGGCAGCTTCGACACCGAGTTCCGCATCGTCACGCCGGAGGGCGAGGTGCGGCACCTGCGCGCACTGGCGGTGATCGTGCGCGCGAGCGATGGCACGCCGCTGCGCGCTGTCGGCGTCAACCGCGACGTGACCGAGGCGCGGCGACAGGAGGCAGCGCTGCGCAATGTGGCCGACGAGCAAACGGCGATCTTCGAATCCGCTTCGCTCGGCATTTCGCTGCTGCGTAACCGTGTCGTCGAGAAGTGCAACCGGCGCCTTGAAGAAATGCTCGGCTACGGTCGCGACGAGCTGATCGGGCGCACCACGCGCGATTGGTACCTCGACGAGGCCGCCTATGTTGCCGGCGGCACCATCTATGCCGAGCTTGAGACGGGCGGCATCCACCGGCGCGATCAGGAGCTCAAGCGCAAGGATGGCAGCCGCTTCATCTGTGCCCTGGCAGGCCGGGCGATCGATCCGCGCGATCTGTCGCGCGGCACGGTCTGGCTTTTCGAAGACGTGACACAGGAGCGCCAGCTCGCCGCCGAAATGGCCTCGGCCCGCCAGGCGGCCGAGGCGGCCAACCGCGCGAAGTCGGAATTCCTGGCCAACATGAGCCACGAAATCCGAACGCCGATGAACGCCGTGCTCGGACTGACGCAATTGGTGCTCGACGGCGAGCTCTCCGCCGAGCAGCGCGACTACCTCAACACCGCGATCGCTTCGGGCCGCACCTTGCTGGGCGTACTCAACGATATTCTCGACTACTCGAAGGTCGAGGCCGGCCAGCTCCAGGTCGAGCAGATTCCGCTGCGCTTCGGCGAGCTGGCGCAGGATGCGGCCAACCTGTTCGCGGCGCGCGCCGAGGAGCGCGGGCTTGGTCTGCGGATCGACATTTCGCCAGCCCTGTCAGAGCCAATCCTCGGCGATCCGCTGCGCATTGCGCAGGTGCTGAACAACCTGCTGGGCAACGCTCTGAAGTTCACCGAACAGGGGCAGGTTGTCTTGCAGGCAGAGCCCGCCGAGGCGCGCAGCGATGGCACGCCAATGCTTCGTTGCAGCATTCGCGACAGTGGCATTGGCTTGTCCGAAACGCAGATCGAACGCCTGTTCCAGCCCTTCACGCAGGCCGATGGCAGCGTTACGCGGCGGCATGGCGGCAGCGGCCTCGGGCTGGCGATCTGCAAGCGCCTCGTCAACGCGATGGGTGGCGAGATCAGCGTCGAGAGCCAGCCTGGCGAGGGCGCCTGTTTCAGCTTTACCTTGCCGGCGCTTGCGGCCGACGAGCTTCCCGCGCACTGGCCGCCGGCTCCCCATCCCGCTGGCGACGTGATGGCGGTGCCGACACCGACACTGCGCTTCGACGGCGCGCGTGTGCTGCTGGTGGAAGACAACGCGCAGAACCAGCAGGTGGCGGCGGGCTTCCTGGCACGTCGGGGCATCGTGGTGCATACCGCGCAGCACGGCGGCGAAGCGGTGCAATGTGTCATGGAGGCACCCTTCGACCTTGTGCTGATGGATCTGCACATGCCGGTGATGGGCGGGCTCGAAGCCACGCAGCGCATTCATGCGCTGCCCGGTTGCGCGGGCATTCCCGTTGTTGCGATGACGGCGGCCGTGCTGCCCGAAGATCGTCGGCTGAGCCAGGAGGCCGGCATGGTCGACTTCGTGCCCAAACCGATCGACCCGGCGCTGCTCGATCAGGTGCTGCTGCGCTGGCTGCCACAGGCCGGCGTTGCCGCCGATGTGGTGGTGGCTGATGCGGAGCCGGTGCTGCCGCCCCTGCCCGGTTTCGATCTGTCTGCCGCATTGCGGCGACTCGACGGCGATGTGGCCAGCCTGAAACGACTGCTCTGCGAGCTGGCGGATGATTGCGCCGGCGCGGCCGATGCGATTGACGCGCTGCTGGCCGATGGCCGTATCGGCGATGCGCTCGGCCGGCTGCATGCGATCAAGGGTGCGGCGAGCAACCTCGGCGCGGTCGCGTTGGCCGGCGCCGCCGCGGCCGCCGAACAGGCGCTGCGTAGCGACGGCACGCAGCGCCCTGGGGCAGACTTCGCCGCGGCGTTGCTTACCGCGGTCGCGGTGATCCGCGCGCATTTCTCGGATGCGGACGCCGGGCCGCGCGCGCGCGAGTTGCCCGGTCTGCGCGATACCTTGCGGGCGTTGCCGCCCTATCTTGAGCGTCGCGAACTGATCCCCGACGCACTGATCGAGACACTGCGCCAGCTGACGGCGTACGATGGGCCGGGTGAGCCCCTGCGGCGACTGCTGCGGCAGATCGATCACTTCGATCACGACGGGGCGCTCGCCAGCGTGGCGCAGCTGATCGCGACCCTGGATCTGGAGGTGTCCGCATGACCCAAGGCGAACACGACAAGCCGCTTGTGCTGCTGGTCGACGACCAGCCGGCCAACCTGCATGTGCTGGCGGCCACGTTGAAACACCACTACCGGATCAAGACCGCGACCAGCGGCCGCATGGCGCTGGAACTTGCTCGCCTGGCGGATCGCCCGCAACTGATTCTGCTCGATGTGATGATGCCGGAGCTCTCCGGTTTCGATGTGTTGCGGCAACTGCGCGACGGTGCCGAAACGCGCGATGTCGCGGTCATCGTGATTACCGCGGACACCAGCGAGGCGAGCCAGCTTGAAGGCCTGGAACTGGGCGCCGATGACTTCCTCACCAAGCCCGTGTCACCCGGCCTGCTGTTGGCGCGTGTGCGCAGCCTGCTGCGCCGCAAGACCGCCGAGGTGCGTTTCCGCCAGGTGGTGGAACTGATGCCCTCGGCGCTGTTGATCGTCGATCAGCAGCGCCGCATCCGTTTTGCCAACGGCATGGTGCAGGCACTCCTGGGCTACGCACCCGCGGCGCTGGTCGGTGAGCTGGTCGATGTGCTGATTCCGCAGGACCAGGTTGTCCAGCATCGTGAGCGCGTGACCGAGTACTTCGGCGCGGCACGCCCGCGCCGCATGGCGCAGGGGCGCGCCCTCGAGGCACTGCGGCGCGATGGCAGTACCTTTCCGTGCGAGATCGGCCTCAGCCCGATTCCGGGGGACGACGGCACCAGCGTGCTGGTGTCGATCTTCGATACCAGCGAACGGCGTCAGACCGAAGGTCGGCTGCGGCAGATCAACAGCGAGCTCGAACAGCAGGTGATGCAGGCGGAAAAGCTTGCGTCGCTCGGCCGCCTGGTGGCGAACTTTGCGCACGATATCGGCAACCCGATCGGTAACGTCACTGCGCTCGCCACGTCACTCACCGGCCGCATCCGCGCCGTGCGCGAAGACCTCAAGACCGGCGGGCTGCGGCGCTCCGAGCTCGACGCTTTCCTCGACACCAGCGAAGCGGCCACCACGATGCTGGCAAGCAACCTCGGGCGCGCCTGCGAGCTGCTCGAATCCTTCAAGCGCATGGCGCTCGATCAGGCGACGTCGCAACGACGCGAGATCGATCTCGCGCAGTGGGTCGACGAGTTCCGCTACACGCTGACACCGATGCTGGCCGAGGGCAAACACCGCTTCATGCTCGACCTGCCGGCCGGCTTGCGGCTGCACACCAGCCCCGGCCCCTTGGGCCAGGTGATCGCGAACCTGGTATCCAACGCGGTGGCGCACGCGTTCGAGGCGCGCAGCGGCGGCACGATCCGCATCTCGGCAAGCCGCCTGCCCACCGGCGCGATCGAGCTGTGCGTCAGTGACGACGGCGTCGGCATGCCGCCGGCGCTGCTGGGGCAGATCTTCGAACCCTTCTTCACCACCAAGGCCGGGCGCGGCGGCACCGGGCTCGGGCTGGATATCGTGCGCAGCATCGTCGAAAAGACGCTCGGCGGGCAGATCTCGGTTCGCAGCGAACCCGGCACCGGCAGCAGCTTCGCCGTCACCTTGCCGAGTGCAGTCGACGCCCCCTGAGGCACCCGGCTGCTGGGGCAGGGTGCCTTTCCGCCCGAGGGGTGGGACAATGACGCCCCTTTTGCAACGCTTTCCGAACGGACACGACCCCGATGGCGATCCAGTGGTTTCCCGGACACATGGCCTCGGCGCGCAAGAAAGCCGCCGAAAGCCTGAAGATTGTCGACATCGTGATCGAGGTGCTGGACGCCCGCATTCCGGAGGCCAGCCGCAACCCGATGATTGAGGAGTTGCGGTTGTTTCGGCAGCGCCCCTGCCTGAAGCTCCTGAACAAGGCGGACCTCGCCGACCCCGAAGCCACACGCGAGTGGCTCGACTACTACAACGCACAGCCCGGTGTGCGAGCGCTCGCCCTATCGTTCAAGAAGCCAGCGGACGTGGCGCGCATCGTGCCCGCCTGCCGCCAGCTCGCACCGCACCGCGACGACAACACCAAGCCGCTGCGCATGATGATTATGGGCATTCCCAACGTCGGCAAATCCACGCTGATGAATGCGCTGCTCAAACGCAAGGTGGCCGCCGTCGGCGACGAGCCCGCCGTGACCAAGGGCCAGCAGACGCTGGATCTGGGCCCCGGCATGACGCTGACCGACACCCCCGGCCTGCTGTGGCCGAAGATCGAGCATGACAGCGACGGCTACATGCTTGCCGCGAGCCATGCGGTGGGCACCAACGCGGTGATCGAGGAAGCGGTGGCCGCCTTCCTCGCCGAATGCCTGCTGGCGCGCTATCCGACCCAGCTGGGCGCGCGCTACAAGTTCAACCCGGCTGGGTTCGACGGGCCCGGCGTGGTCGAGGAAGTCGCCAAGCGCCGTGGCTGCCGCATGAAGGGCGGCGATCTCGACCTGGAAAAGGCCGCGCTGATCCTGCTGACCGATTACCGCAGCGGCACGCTGGGCCGCATCAGCCTTGAAACCCCGAGCACCCGTGCCGCGATGCTGGCGGCGGCCAAGGCGCGCGATGTGGTGCCCGAGGCGGCGCAGCCCGACGACGATGCCGAACCCGCCTGAAATCGGGCCGTGGATCGGTTAGGCTGCTCGATTGACTCTGCCGGACAAGCGAACCATGCATCCGATTCCCAGTGAAGAAACGCTGCCGCGCCGCGCCGGCGTTGATCTCACCTATCGCCTGGTGGCCTGGACCGTGGCCACACCACTCGCGCTGGGCCGGCGCGTGATGCGCGGCCCGCGCGTACCGGATCTTTCGCCGCTCGCCAGCGGTGCGGTGCGGCTGGGGCTCGCGCCATTCTGCATTGCCGCGGTGCTCGGCTGGCGCCTGCAGTCGGCATGCCTGCGGGGCGCCCTGCGCGCGTTGCCGCGCCGCCGCTGAACGGCGCAATCCGACATTGCAGCTTCACGCGGGGGGTCTAGTCTGAAAGACCACCCCGCAGGAGCTGCACCATGCCCGCCTTCTTCAGTGCCCCGTCCGGGCCGACACGTGCCGGCCTGATCCGCATCGACCCGATGAGCGTGAGCGATCGCGCCCTGGTCGAAGACCCCAAGATCTGGACACCCCGCGCCTTCGGCCGCGACGCAAACGGCCACCATGCGCTGCACGGGGTCGAGTTCCGCATGCGCGAGGGGCGCATGGAGCTGACCGATACGAGCCAGGGGGAAACCAGCTTCTTCGTGCTGCCCTTCATCAGCGAGGGCAACACCGATCGCGTTGCCGGCCCGGAAGAGGCAGACCCCGCGCTGGACGGCAACGACGACAATCCGGACGCGCTGTTCGGCATCTCGGTGGTCGGTTTCCACTTCGCGCGTGACGACAAGCGCTTTGGCCCGAAGGACAGGCTGACCTTCCAGTTCTCGATCGCGCAGGATCGCGGTGAGAACAACCCCGGCCTGGAAAATCTCAACTGGGTGCTCAACGCCGGGCTCAAGCTCTACAAGCAAGCCAGCGGCAAGGAGCCGGTCGCGGCCGAGCCGACCGAGCTGGGCCTGTCGTTCCGCCGCGCGTTCCAGAACCGCGTGATGGAAGTGCCGGGCGGCGCGCTCAAGCTGCAGTTCAAGGTGCTGCGGCACGAAGAACCGCCGCTGTGGCGGGAGGCACTCAACTTCATCACCGGCGATACCGGCAAGGAGCTGATCGGCCTGCTCGGCTTGCCGGCGCTGACCACGCCCTGCCTGAACTTCCTCAACCAGAGTCTCGACCGCCTGCTCGGCGACCAAACCAGCGAAGCAGTGTTCGCCGGTGATCCGATCAGCTATGTGCTGACGAAGCGCGCGCGTGAGGAAGTGAGCGGCGGGCTCTCCAGCGCCAAGGTGCTGTCGCTGCGCCCGGGCTTCAGCCTGCTCGTGCGTGGCGCCGATTACGAACGGGTGTTGAAGGCGGAACCGACGGTGGATACCGGCCGCGGGCGCCTGATTCCGAAGGGTGTTTCGGTGCTGGAAGCGAGCCGGCCGGACTACGAGGATCCATTCGCCAGCGTCACCTACGCGCTGCTGCGCATTGGCGTGGCCCAGACCAATCTGCAGAGCGATCTCGCCTACACCACCAAGGTCAAGGCGGGCTGAACCAGCATTGCCTGAGTGCAGCGGCGTGCCGGCTCGCGCGGCACGCCGGCAGTGCGGGTCGCGACATCCGGGTTCCGCTGCCGGCGCGCTGCCATAACGACTTCTCCGGTCCTGCCCTAGAATGGCGCCGCCACTCAAGGATTGCCCATGGAAGAGCGCATCACCCGCCTCGAAGTCAAACTCAGCTTCGCCGAAGACCTGCTCGACGAGCTCAATCACACCGTCTATCGCCAGCAGCAGCAGATCGAAGCCTTGCAGAAACACGTCCGCGCGCTGACCGAGCAGGTGCGTGCCGGCGCTGGCGGGGGGGGCGGAAGTGGCGAGCCGCGCGATCTGCGCGAAGAGATTCCACCGCACTACTGAGCGCTCGCCGCACTACGTAGGCCACGCTCCGACACCCGCGCAAGGTGTCATCCGCCGCGCGCCGAAGGCCGGTCGGAAGGGCCGGACGAACGGCGTCGAAAATGCCAAAGGCGTATGCCAGCATCGTGATTCGCGAGGCCTCGGCAGGTGTGGCCCCGCAGCCAGGGGGCTCACGATGGCACGCATTTTCTTCAGTGCCCATGATCCGGCGGGGCACACCGTGATGGATTCGGTCGACGCCGGCAACGCAGAGCAGGCGATTGCCTCGTTGGCGGCGCGCGGGTTGGCCAACATTCGCCTGCGCGACGTGGCGGAGCTCATCGCGCCGCGTGACGAACGCGGTGGCTACCCGCCGGCGGCGCCCCAGGCGCTGTTGCCGCTACGTCAGCAGCCAGAGCCCAGCCTGTGCACTTTCTGTGCCGAACTTCTGCGCCGTCAGCGCTACTGGGTCGCGCTGGCCGCGTTCCTGCTCGCGTCCGGTCTCGTTCTGGCGCAAGCAATCGTCGTGTTGCTGGCACTGGGTGTGCTGGCGTTCGCCCTGCTGCCGGCGCTGTTGCAGTATCGCTACGCGATCTGCCACGACCGCCTGCTTCGGGCGATGGCATTCGGCCGCTGGACTGATGCCGCCGCCCTCGCCGGTCAACTGGCCAGCCAAGTGCGCAAGCCGATGCCGGCCTTCGATCTTGCTGCGCGTGCGGCGTGCATTTGCGCGGCGCAGGGGGAGCTCGAAAAGGCGCGCACGGCGCTCGAACCTTGGCGCGAGCGTCTGCATGCGAAGTCGCCAACGCTGGTCGATCAACGCCTTGCGATGGTGAACTACGCGGCCGGTGACTACGCCGGCTTCGTCGCCGCAAGCCGCGCGGCGCACCTGGCGGCGCCGGCGGATCTGGCGCTCCGTGTTGATCTGGCGCTGGCCGAAGCGCGGGTCGGTGATTTGCTGGCGGCGCTGGAGCTGCTTGCCGGCGTCGATCCGCGCAAGCTTCCGGCGTCGCGCTGCCCCTTCCACGATTGGGCGCGCGGAATGATCGCGCTACGCCATGGCCGCAGCGAGGCCGTCACCGCCCTGGCCGGCGCCACACGCAGCCTGCAGGCCCATGCGGCCAACCCCGCGACATGGCTATCGCTTGCGCAATGCAGCGGCGCCTATGCGCTGGCCCTGGCGCAACAAGGGCGCCGCGACGAGGCTGAGGCGGTTTTGCGACCCGTGTGGCCGGTGTTGCGGGTGCACGGTGACCGTTTGCTGCTGACCTTGCTCAGACGCGAGCTGCCGGCATTTGCGCCGCAAGCCGACAAAGTAAGGCGCGACGATCGCGTCGCCCGTCGCGGCGGCTGACCTTCTAAGCGGGCGGGTGTCAGATCAGCGAGGGCCCGGCCACGATCGCCTTGGCTTCCTGCTCCGAGATGCGCACCGATGCACTGGTGATGACATGCACCGTCAGCCAGTCGTGCAGATCGAAGGCGCCATCGCCATCGAAGCTCAGGAAACGGCAGCCCACCTGCCCGCCCGCAGCGGCATTGACGTAATTGACGATGCGCGCGCGGCCGCGGACGCGGTCCGGAATGCCTTCGAGCCGCAGTGCGAACGGAAATTCAAGCCCAAGCTCGGGCGAAATCTCCGAGGCGTAGCTGAAGCCCTCAAGCGATAGGTCGTTGAGCGGCAGCCGGTGGCCATCGAGTTCAACCCAGAAGATCGTCTTGCCGTCGCGCTGGGCGGCAAAGCGTTGGCGTGTGCGGCGTTCGTTGCTGGCAGAGGTGTCGCTCATGGGCGTCAGTTTTTTGTCAGGAAGGCGAAGTCTCGGCCGCAGAGCCGGTTTCGCGCAAGTGGCGGCGCTCAAAGCGGCTGAAAAGCGCTGTCAACCTTTCCGTAATGCCCCCCGTTAGAGGCGTCATGGTGGACGACCACCGCAGAATAACGGAGCAGAAATATGGGAAGGCTTTGCGAAGAGTCCTACGCTGAATTCCTCGACTCGCTGAAGGCGGCGGGTGTGGAAATCGCCAATGAGTGCGAACTGCGTGAGCGTTTGGCGGAAACCGCCCGCTGGCGGTTTGCGTTCATGACGATGGCGCAGAACGGCAAGGCAATCGGTATCCGCTTCATCGACCACGGCGCGCGCCATAACAAGGCCCGCATCCGCCGTGCGTTTGCCCGCTACGAATTCCCGGACAACGCCGACAGCGTGTTTGCCGCGAATCTGGCAGCGGACTGATAGCGACACCGCAATTCAGCCTCGTATCAAGCAGAACGCCCCGCAATGCGGGGCGTTCTGCTTTTGTGGCCCGGCAATCAGCTGATCTTGCGTTTCTTGTCGCGCACGAAGGGGTGCCCGTCGCGGCGGGTTACTTCAAACAGGTCGATTGCATCGAACAGATCCACCAGTTTCTTGAAGCCGTAGTTGCGTGAATCGAACGAAGCCTGGTTGCCGATCAGTGCGCCGGCCTTGGCGAGCGGTGCCCAGCCTTGATCATCTTCCGCAGCGTGGACCGCGTTGCGCAGCAGGTTCATCAGTCGCGCGTCGCCCTTCAGCGCCTTGGCGTCGCGCGGTGCGATCGAGGTGACTTCCTCCGGCGTCTCGCCGCTGGTTTCCTGCTCCAGGTAGAGGAAGGTGGAGCACGCGTTCACCAGGGCCACAGGTGTCTTGCGCTCGCCGAAACCGATCACCCGCTTGCCTGCGGCCTGCAGTCGGGTCGCCAGCGGGGTGAAGTCGCAGTCCGACGAGGCGATCGCGAAGACGTCGATCTCGCGCGAATACAGCGTGTCCATCACGTCGATCGCGAGCGCGAGGTCGGTCGCGTTCTTGCCCTTGGTGTAGTCGATCTGGTGCATTGGCTGGATCGCATGCAGGTTCAGCACCGCTTCCCAGCTGTTGAGGCGATCGCTCTTCCAGTTGCCGTAGGCGCGGCGGATGCAGACGGTGCCGTGGCGCGCCAGCTCGGCGAGAATCACGTCGATATACAGCGCGGGGGCATT
The DNA here is from genome assembly GCF_013184235.1 of Niveibacterium sp. COAC-50. Classification (NCBI taxonomy): domain Bacteria; kingdom Pseudomonadati; phylum Pseudomonadota; class Betaproteobacteria; order Rhodocyclales; family Rhodocyclaceae; genus Niveibacterium; species Niveibacterium sp. COAC-50. Next base: position 576,201 of record NZ_JABCJM010000002.1, on the reverse strand, counting down.
GTCGGCGTCGATGAACAGGGCGACGCGGCGTTCGTCCAGCGGCATGGCGAGCCTCTTGCGAGTAGGGCGAGGGCAGACAGTCTCGCACGGCTGACCTATCCTTGTGTTCTCGCGTCAGGGGCGGGTATTCCGCGGCCGACGCTGAAAGCCGGAGGGGCCGATGTCATCGAGCGAACCGGGATCCGCTGCGGACCAGATCGTCCGCCATTTCCGCCATGTCTTGCTGTGGCCGCTGCAGCTGGAGGGCGCGCACGGCGAGGAAGTGCGCCGCAAGCCCTGGCGCACGCTGGATGATCCACGCTGGCAGCACCCCTGGCGCCGCGTTGCGGACGAGTTCACCGAAGACCCGCAGCACTTCCACGAACGCCACTACAAGGAGTTCGTCTCCTTCCTGCCGTATGTGCAGCGCTTTCTGTACGGGGATCCGCGCTGTGCCGACGACCTGCCGGACGGCCCGTTGCCGGCGGGGCCGATGCGCGTGTTTCGCCGCGACGATGTTCAGGCTTTGCGGATCACGGTCGCGCCGGGCGATACGCCGGTTCGACTGGCGGTCGCGCATGTCGACCTGTACTTCTTCTTTGAGCTGGATCTGATCCTGCTGAACGTGGAGCTCCACGCCGAATCGTTGCCGCTGAGCACCGCGCAGGAACTGCTTTACCGTTTCGGCCGCGCCTATCCGTCGGGCTGGGACGATGCCGGGCAGGGGCTGCACAACGTACATCGCGCCGAGTGGCTTGGGGCGGACGATGTGGTGCTGAGCAGTTCCGACAGCGATGCCCGTTCGCGTTACCTCGCTTTCGTTTGCCGCAACCGGGCTCCGTGTGTCGGCGTGCACTGGGCGTGGCTGCTGCAGCCGCTGGTGTCGGACCATGTGCGCGAGGATGGGCCGCTGCGCTACCGCCAGATCGAATACCACCGCATGCCGTTCATGGCCTACCTCGCGCTGGAGAAGCCTCGCGCGCTGTCGCGCGAGGACTTCATCCGGCTCGGCCTGGTCGCCCATCTGCGCCCGGGCGATCCGCTGCCGCTGAATGACCCCTCGGTCTGTGAATTCGAGCAGCGCCACTGCGACGACCGCTATTGGTCCAACTCCGCGGCGGGGCCGAATACCCGATTCCTCTGCTCGGGCCAGTCGCTGATCGTCGTTGGCGAGGCGGATTGCGAGTTCTACCGCGATGCCGAGCGCGGGCTGCTGGCCCAGTTCCGCCACCAGTACTTTCTGCTGTTCCTGATCGCGCACTTCCATCGTGCGGCCTTGTTGGTGTTCTCGGACCGCCTGGCCGCCGCGATTGGCGGGCTTGATATTCGTCGCGTCGAATCGGTGCGCCGATTCAAGCGCCGCATCCGTGCGAATTACGCCTTGTTCCTCGGTTTCACGCATCGCTACTGGTTCCCGGAGATTTCCGAGCGCGGCCAGGTGCAATCGTTGTTTCGCCGTGCGTCGACACAACTGGGCAACGATGCCCTGTTCGTGCAGGTGAAGGAGCAGGTCGCCGAGATGAACGACTACCTTGATAGCGACAGCGCGCGGCGCCAGTCGAACACCGTGGTCCGGCTGACTGTGGTGACGATCTTCGGGCTGATCGGCACGATCTCGACCGGCTTCCTTGGCATGAACCTGATCGCCGAAGCGGAAGCGCCGCTGATCGACCGGGTCAATGTGTTCTTCTTTGTGCTGATCCTGTCTACCGTACTGACCCTGATTGCCGTCGCCAAGTCGAAACGCCTGTCGGATTTCCTCGAAGAGCTGTCGGACGAGAACTTGAGTCTGCGGCAGAAGGGCCGAGCCTTTCTTCGCGCGATGCGGCCCGGCGGTGATCGCGGCGCAGGTGCGGGCTGAGGGACGCACATCGTGAGCGACTGGCTCAAGCCGGATACCCGCTGCGCCGATAAACCGTTCAGACCCTGTGAGCAGGGTCGGGGGAGTTAGCTGATGCGTTCGATCCGCCTTTCGCGTAGCTCGCTGCGCCTGAATGAGCCGCTGCCGTGGGATGTGTTCGACGCCGGCGGCAAGCTGCTGCTGCGCCGTGGTTACCGCATCCAGATGCCGGACCAGCTTGATCAGTTGGTCGTGCGCGGCGCTTATGTCGCCGACGCCAGCCCGCCCGCGCCGTTAGAAAGGCCGCCGGTGCGCCCGGAGCCCGCAAGGCGGCAGGTGCTCAGTGACCCGGTGGGCAGCTGGGCGCGAACCGAGGCCCGCCTCGCCAGCTTGCTGCATGCCTTTGAGCGTACGCCAGACTTTTCAGATCGCCTGAGCGAGCTCGCACCGCTGATCAGCGAGCTTTGCGAGCGCGACGCCGATCTCGCGTTGTTCCAGATGATGCGCTGGAACGGCGCCAACTATGCGGTTGCCCATGCGATCCATGCCGCCACCCTGTGCGAACTGGTCGCCCGCCGCCTGGGTTGGCCACCGCACCAGCGCGAACAGATGCTGCGTGCCGCGTTGAGCATGAACATCGGCATGCGGCAGCTGCAAACCAGCCTGGTCACCCAAACCGCGCCACCCAGCGCACCGCAGCGCGAGATCATCCACCAGCATCCGGTGCGTGGCCTGTATCTCCTGGAGTCTGCCGGAGTGACCGACAACGACTGGCTGCGCGCCGTCGCGTTGCATCACGAAGCGCCGGATGCCCTGCCGACGCGGGTGCGCCATGGGTCGGCGGCGCAACTGGCGGAAGTGATCCGCCTCGCCGACATCTTCGGCGCAAAGGTCAGCCCGCGGGCGAGCCGTCCAGCCCTGTCGGCGGACCAGGCCTTGCGCGAAACCTTCATCAGCCACGGCGGGGCAGACAATCCGCTGGTCAATGCGCTGGTCCGCGAGCTGGGCATCTATCCACCCGGCTCTGGTGTGCGGCTCGCGAGCGGCGAGCTGGGGCTGGTCATGCGCCGCGGCGCGCGGGCCGATCAGCCGCTGGTGTATGCGCTGATCAATCGCAAAGGCCAGTTCTACATGGAGCCGGTGATCCGCGACAGCGCGCGATCGCAGTTTGCGGTCGTCGCGACGGTGCCGGTCGAGCGTTTCCGCCAGCTCAACCTGAACCCGGCGCTGATCTTCGGCTATGAGTCGCGCAGCCGGATGCGGCCCTTCGATACGCTGGAATTCGAGTTCTGATTCGGCTGCTCAGTTGGCGTACCAAAGCACCGCGAAGAAGTGGCAAGTCGATCCGGCCAGTACGAACAGATGCCACACGAAGTGGCCAAAGCGCAGGCGCGCATCGAGCGCATAGAACACCACGCCACCGCTGTAGGCGAGCCCGCCGGCAAGAAGCAGCAATAGACCCGCCGGTGCCATGTGCGTCACCAGCGGCACCGTCGCGACGACGATCAGCCACCCCATGGCGAGATACAGGCCGTTCGACACCCACTGGTTGCCGAGTCGGTTGAACTGCATCAGCAGCAGACCCAGCGCCGCAATGCCCCACACCAGCCCGAAGAGCGTCCAGCCCATCGCCCCGCTGAGCACGCCAAGCGTGAAGGGTGTATAGGTGCCCGCGATAAGCAGGAAGATCGCCGCATGGTCGAATTTGCGGAACACCTGCTTCAGGTGCCCTTGCGGCATCCAGTGATAGATCGAGGAATTCAGGTAGGTCAGCACCATGCACACCGCAAACACCGCCGCGCCGACAATGTTCGCGGCATTGCCGCTGCGTGCGGTTACGACGATCAGGATCGGTGCAGCAACAAGTGCCGCGAGCAGGCCGATACCGTGGCTGATGGAATTGGCGAGCTCTTCGGCGCGCGACTGTGGGCGCTTTTTGACTTTCATGACAATCCTTTCCGTGAGCTGGCTTCGCTAAGGTACCAGCATCGGACGCCGGCATTCGAACCGCATTGAGCAGGATCAGCCGCGGCATCTTGCAGCTGGCTTCGCTTACGTCTAGCGACAAAACGATGCACCGGTTTTGGTGCGGCGCACCAATTCCACTCGTGGCGGGCGGCGCCGCGAGCTGTCCGGATCCCAGCTTTGTCGGTCCGGTATTTGGATAATCGCCAACGAAATCAAATGCTTGGCGCTTACTTTTCGCTGACGTTGCGGTCTGCCGCGAGATGGCACGGCTTATGCGTTGAGGCTATGGCCCCAACCTCAACAGGAGTATCGCCATGAAAACCATGCGAACCTTCCTTGCCGCACTCGTGCTCATGGCCACCGCCCTGAGCGCCAATTCGGCGGACCTCGGAACCCTCGACACAAACCTCAGTACAGCCGTCACCTCTAGCAGTACCAAGAGCTTTGCCGAATTCGTGTCCTTCACGATCGACAGCCCCTCATCCGTGTATGCCCAAGTCAGCGGCGCTGGCGCGACAGGCTTCTGGGCACTGTTTGATACCGGCCTGAACAAGCTGTCCACCAGCTACGTTCTCGGTGCATACGATTTCTTCAACCTTGCCGCCGGTGACTACCTGCTTGGTGTTTCGATCAAGCCGCTATTCGGCACCGGTTACGCGATTGCCAGTGCCGGCGCAATCCCGGCGGTGCCGGAGCCCGAGACCTATGCACTGCTGCTGGGTGGCCTCGGCATGATCATCACGATTAGCAGCCGTCGCATGCGCCGCTAAGCGCCCGCGCTGCAGCGTTGTCCAAACCGCCCGCGCAGTCGGGCGGTTGTCTTTTGACGTGCAGAAACATCGCGATGGCCTTTGGCCGTGCGTGCAGGTAAGTCCGGGAGCTTTGCGGCAGGCAGAAGTGGAGCGGGCGATGGGAATCGAACCCACGGCTCTAGCTTGGGAAGCTAGGGTATTACCATTATACGACGCCCGCTCAGGGCCGATTCGAACGTTCGGGTGGCAACACCAGAACGTGAAAACGGCCCGGATTGTACCGGGCCGTCGGGGTTTCAGGCAAACCGTCGATCAGAAGGCGTAGCGCAGACCGCCGGACAGGCCGTAGTCGGTGACATCTTTGCGGCCGAAGTTGCCGTTGAATTCCACCCATGCACCGAGAGCCGGGCTCAGGTGGAAACGGCTACCCAGCTGCACCGTTGCCGCGGTTTGATCCACTTCGCCGGCCGGCAGCTTGTAGCTGCCTGAGTACAGCGACGGCAGGCCCACTTCGATGTCGCGATCGGTCGACTTGATGAAGTCGTGCTCGACACCGATGCGGCCGTAGGGGATGAAGCTGGTCGCGTCGTAGCTCAGCTGATAACCGAGGCGGCCGAGTACCGACTGGCGGACTTGCGAACCGAAGCTCAGCGCGGTGGAAGCGCCGTTTGCATTCGATTCGTTGAAGGCGCGAACCTGGACACGCTGAGCGGTCAGGCCGGCGACCGGGCCGTGCGTCAGCTTGCCCGATTGCAGCTGGTAGAAGGCCTGCATGCCGGCTGACACGTTTGAACCTTCGGTTTCGCCGCTCATCGTGCGGGTCACGTTGCCGAGGTGAACATCGCGGTCGGTGTTGTAGTTGATGTAGCCGATCGTGCCGGCGAAGGACAGGCCGAGCTGGCCGAACACCATGCCGCCATAAAGGCTGGCGGAGAGTTCGGTCTGCGAGTACGAACCACCGTCGGCGGCGAAGTCCGGCTTGTAGCTGCCGCCGTTGAAGGCGACGCCCAGGCCACCAAACTGCGTACGCGTGTCGTAGCCGACCGTGATGCCCCAGGGCATGCCATCGGCGCCACCGAATTCAGGCGAGTCGGCGTACTTGAGTTGGCCACCATTGGCGCTTACCCACAGGCGGCTCGGCTTGGTCGGCGATTCCATGCCTTGATCGAGCAGCGTGTTGGTCAGCGTGTTGCGGGTGCGGACCGGCGTTTCGGCCAGCATGCCGATCTGCTGCGGGGCCACCAGCATGGAGTATGCGTAGTCCGCGAGGATCGCGTGGGTGTGCGTGGTCGGATGCACGCCGTCGGCAAAGATGTATTCCTGCGGATTGGCGACGGTCGAGCCCGGCGCACCGCACAACAGCGAGGTGCCGGTCGGGTTCGTGGCGGTGGTCAGACAGGCGGTGGCGGTGCCGGAGTTGGTGAAGCCGAAGGCGGCGGCATTGGCTTGTACTTCGGTAATCAGGTTGAACGTGTCGAGCGGGATCACGTTCAGGCCCTTGGCGGCCATTTGCCCGAACAGCTGCGAGTTGTACGAGGCGGACAGTTGCGTCAGGCCGGCAGCAGCCGTGGCGCCGGCGGCCAGCGCAGCGGGTGTCTTGCCCATGTTCGGCAGGCTCGGCACGATGATGTACTTCGCGCCGGCATTCTTCAGGGCTTCGACGGCACCGACCTGCTGCGTTACGGTTGTCAGCACGAAGGTCGGCAGGCTGGCTACCGGAACCCCGCCACCTGCGGCGTAGAACAGATCATTGGCCCCGCCCCAAACGGTGTAGAGCGCATGCGAGTCGGCCGCGCCGCCGTTGGCAGTGAGGTAGGCGCCGACTTGGCCGGTGATCGGCGTGGCCGTCGTGGCCGGACCACCGCCGAAACCGGGCGTGCTATTCACGCGGGCGCCACCTTGTGCGTAGTTGGTGCCGCCGGCGGTGTTACTCGGTGCGGCGGTGGTGCCAAGCTTGGCTGCCAGCGCCTCGGACCACACCGGGCCCGGGTTAGTGGTGAACTTGCCGGCAAAGCCGGCATTCACGAGGGTGCCTGCACCGCTCGCCGTGAGGATCGGCTTGAAGTAGCCCGAATCGGTCAGGCTGTCGCCGAAGAAGAAGGTATTCGTGAAATCGGCTGCCGATGCGGGAAGCGCGAACAGCGCTGCAATGGCCAGGCCTAGCGGTTGGCGTGCGAACATCAGGGTCTCCTCGTGTAGGTATTTTTGGTTTTGCGACTGATTGATCCGGCCCGCACCCAGTACGGATGCGTATGGTGCCGGATCTTGGCACTGACTGCGACGGGCGGCAAGCCTTAAGCGTAGCAGCCCGCGTGTTAGAATCCGCGCCTCTGTCGCGGAAATGCCATGATCGAGATCGTCCTCAACGGCGCCCCGCAATCCCTGCCCGCCAATACAACCGTTGCCCAACTGCTCGAGCGCCTCGGCTATGCCGGGAAGCGGCTCGCGGTTGAACGCAATGGCGAGATCGTTCCTAAGGGTCGCCACGCCGAGCTAGCCCTCGCAGCGGGCGACCGCCTTGAAATCGTCGTCGCTGTCGGCGGCGGCTGAAGCCCGAGCCCAAGAACATGACTGACCCGCTGATCATTGCCGGTACCGAGTACCGTTCCCGCTTGCTTGTCGGCACCGGCAAGTATCGCGACTTCACGCAGACACGCGAGGCTATTGTCGCCTCCGGCGCGCAGATCGTCACCGTGGCGATCCGTCGCACCAACATTGGCCAGGACCCGAACGCACCGAGCCTGCTCGACGCACTGCCGCCGTCCGAATTCACCTACCTGCCCAACACCGCCGGCTGCTACAGCGCGGACGATGCGGTGCGTACGCTGCGCCTGGCGCGCGAGCTGCTCGATGGACACGACCTCGTGAAGCTCGAAGTGCTGGGCGACCCGAATACGCTGTTCCCGAACATGCCGGAGACCCTGAAGGCTGCAGAAACGCTGGTGAAGGACGGCTTCAAGGTGATGGTCTACTGCTCGGACGACCCGATCCAGGCGCGCATGCTCGAAGAGATCGGCTGCGTCGCGGTGATGCCGCTGGCGTCGCTGATCGGCTCCGGCATGGGCATCCTGAACCCGTGGAACCTGAAGCTGATCATCGAGCAGTCGAAAGTACCGGTGCTGGTGGACGCTGGTGTCGGCACCGCGTCCGATGCGGCGATCGCGATGGAACTCGGTTGCGACGGCGTGCTGATGAACACTGCCATCGCACTGGCGCAAGATCCAGTGCTGATGGCCGGTGCGATGAAGAAGGCGGTCGAAGCGGGGCGCGAGGCTTTCCGTGCCGGCCGCATGCCGAAGAAGTTCTATTCGGCGAGCCCGAGTTCGCCTACGACGGGCCTGATCGGCAGCTGACCATGTAATCCCTGACGCCGCGGACTCGGCGGGGCAAGACGGACGGATTTCGCCGTTGCCCGCGCAGCGCCGCGGCGGTGTTATTTCCGGAACCACCGCATGAGCGACACACCCGAACCGCGCAAGCATCTGTCGGTCGACGACCCGAAGACGCGCCCGATCCGCAGCTATGTCGTGCGCCAGGGGCGCATGTCGCCGGCGCAGGAACGTTTCATTGCGGAAGGCATGCCGCGCTGGGGCGTCGAGTACAGCGCCGCACCGCTCGACTACGCTGCGGCGTTCGGCCGCGCCGCGCCGACGATCCTCGAGATCGGGTTCGGCATGGGCGACACCACGGCCGCCATCGCGCAGACACGACCGGGCGACAACTTCCTCGGCATTGAGGTGCATGGCCCCGGTGTCGGCAACCTGTGCAAGCTGATCGAAGAGCGCGGCATTTCCAATATTCGCGTGATGCAGCACGACGCTTTCGAGGTGGTGCGCGACATGCTGGCCGATGCGTCCTTGGCCGGCGTGCATGTGTACTTTCCCGATCCGTGGCACAAGGCGCGTCACAACAAGCGGCGTCTGATCCAGAGCCCCTTTGTGCATGAGCTCGCCAAGCGGCTGGTGCCGGGCGGCTACATCCACTGCGCAACCGACTGGGAAGACTACGCGGTGCAGATGCTGGAAGTGCTGTCGGCCGAACCGATGCTCGAGAACACCGCCGACGGTTATGCGCCGAAGCCCGACTACCGCCCGCTGACGAAGTTCGAGAATCGCGGATTGAAGCTCGGGCATGGTGTGTGGGACCTGGTCTTCCGACGCAAGGCCTGAGTGATGCAGGAGGCGGCTCCCGCGCTGGACGATGCGGCGACCGACGACGCCTTGGTCGATGCGCTGCTGGCGCTCGAACTGTTAACGCGCCGCGCCAGCGGGTTGGCCGCGGATGCCGAGGCTTGCCGCGCGCGCATCGCGGAAAGCCTCCCAGTGTCGCAGCTGTGCCAGGTGTGGCGTGACGGCCGGCTGGTCGCCTATGGCATGGTCACCCAGCAAACGGCGACAAGCTGGTTCGTGACGGCCTTCGCCGTGCATCCTAGCTACCGCACGGCTGGCGTGCTGCGCGAGCTACTGGGCGGCCTTGCCTCGCTGATCGAAGCGCTGGGCATCGAAGTCCTGTGGAGCTACGTGTACAAGGCCAACCCGGCCCTGCTGCGGTTGCACCGTGCGCTGGGTTTCGAGGTCCAACGCGAAAACGCTACCGGGGTCGAATTCCGCCTGCCGCTCATTCCGTCGCCGGGCGGCGCCCGCCTGGCCCGCTTGCTGCGATCGAGCCGGGCCTGATTCAAGGAGATCCACCATGATTCCGTGCCGCCGTTACGGCCAAAGCGACATCGAAGTGTCTGCGCTGGGCCTGGGAGCCGGCCAGATTGGCGATGCACGGCTCGACGAAGCGAGTGTCGGCAAGCTGCTGAATGCCGCCGTGGATGCCGGGATCACGCTGATCGACACGGCGCGCGGCTACGGTTTGTCGGAGGAGCGCATCGGGCGCCATCTCGCGCGGCGGCGCAGCGAGATCGTGCTGTCGACCAAGCTCGGCTACGGCATTGACGGTTTCGCCGACTGGACCGGGCCTTGCATCACCGCGGGCGTCGAGGCGGCGCTGCAGCGTTTGCAGACCGACCGGATCGATATCGTGCATCTGCATTCCTGCCCGGCCGAAACGCTCGCGCGCGGCGAAGTCATCGATGCGCTTGAGGCGGCCAAGCAGGCTGGCAAAGTGCGCGCGGTCGCTTATTCGGGCGAGAACGCAGACCTCGACTACGCCGTCGATTGTGGCCGTTTCGACGGTTTCATGGCCTCGCTGAACCTGTGCGACCAACGCGTCATCGATCGCGTCCTGCCGCGCATCTCGGGTAAGGGTTTCATCGCCAAGCGTCCGTCAGCGAACCATCCCTGGCGCTTTGCGGAGAGGCCGCTCGGCGACTACTGTGAGGAATACTGGCTGCGCTGGCGCGCGATGGAGATCTCGAATTTCGGCCATGCCTGGGGCGAGATTGCAATCCGGTTTGCGACTTCGGTGCCGGGCGTCTCAAGCGCGATCGTCGGCACCGCCAATGCGGCAAACCTGGCGCAGAACATCGAATGGTTCGGCCTTGGCCCCCTGCCGGACTACCAGATCGGCAACCTGCGGGCGGCCTTCCTGCAGCACGATCACGACTGGATCGGCCAGATCTGATTCACGCCGCCGCCGTGTAGCCTTAGCGGAACAGTGGCGGATTGCGGGCCAGCCATTCGGCGCGCTGCGCAAATTTGCCGCGCCATGCTCGGCCCAACGCCGGGTGGTTCGCGAGCCAGTTGATCAATTCAGGGTCGGCCGCCGGGTCGAGACGCAGTTGCCACAGCGTCGCGATCGACGGCGCGGCGGGGTCGCTTTCCACCCGCTCAAGCTGCGCTTCCGGCGTGACGATGCCGCCCTGAATCACGCGGAAGTACCAGCCGAGGCGCAGCGTCTCTGCGACAAACGCCGGCGCGTCCGCCTCGTCCAGACGCTTGGCGATCTTGTGGCAAGGCACCCGTGGTTGCGTGACGGCGATACGGCACTCGCCCAGCGCGAATACATCACCAAGGCGCACGTCGTGCTCAAGCCAGCCGGTGTCGGAAATGTTCTCGCCCAGATCGCCGGGGCCGAAGCGCGCCAGCGCGGGGAAGCGTGCCGCCAGCGCGGCGTAGTGCTCAGCCGGGTAGTAGTGCAAGGCCTGATCCGGACCGCCATGAAAGCGATGATCCGCCTGCTCGTCGCCCGCGAAACCGAGCGGCCCGAGCCGCAGCGCCGCCACCACGGGCTGTTTGGCAATCGCGGACGGCGTGCCATCGGCCAGGTGGCCAGCACGGCCTGTGAAATAGCGTGTGCTCATGCAGTGGTCCAGACAAGGGCGCCGGTAACAACCGGAAACATGCCCGCCTGCGGGGTAAACACCTTGGCGCGCGGACGGTGCTTCAATGCAAGTGCAGGGTCGGACACGGTGTGTCGGCCCAGAACCGAATACCGGAGGATCACATGAAAAACACGAAACGACATGTTGCCTTGCTGTTCGTGGCCGGTGCAGCTGCGCTGACCACCGCGGCGGTCCTTGCCGCGCCCGGACCGGGAGACTGCCCGATGGGCGACGGCATGCCGCCCATGCACGGCCAGAAGCGCCCGATCGACCCGGCGCGCATGCAGCAGATGGCCACCAAGCGCTTCGACGCGCTACACGACACACTCAAGCTCAGCGCCGCGCAAGAGCCAGCGTGGAAGGCTTATCGCGACGGCATCCTCGCCGACATGGAAGCGATGGCGAAGAATCGCCCGGACTTCGATGCGCTGCGCGACAAGTCGGCACCGGACCGTATGGCAGCGATGCTCGAGCACTCCAAGCTGCGCCAGGCGCAGATGGAAAAGCACCTCGTCGAGACACGCAAGTTTTACGACCAGCTCACGCCAGAGCAGAAGAAGGCGTTTGACGCGCACAGCATGATGGGGCCGCATGGTGGGCGTGGCGGCATGCGCGGGCCGCGTGGTGCGGCACCCGCACCGGCGCCGAAAGACCTGCAGCCCTGAGCGCTTGCAGAGCGGGGTTGCGTGAGGGCAAGCCGCTGGCCGGCCGGGGTAACCCGGCCGGTTTTTCGTTTACAGCTGATCAGCTTGCGAGGCTGGGGTAGTCGGTATAACCCTTGTCCGCGCCGCCGTAGAAGGTCGATGCGTCCGGGGCGTTCAGCTCCGCGCCCTTGGCAAAGCGTGCCGGCAGATCCGGGTTGGCGATGAAGGGGCGGCCGAACGCGACCGCGTCACCCACGCCGCTGGCGATCAGCGCTTCGGCCTTCTCAAGCGTGTAGCCGCCGGCAAAGATCAGCGTCCCTTTGAAGCGCTGGCGCAACGCGGCGCGGAAAGCGTCGGCCAACTGCGGACCGCCCGCCCAGTCCGGTTCCGCGATATGCACGTAGGCCAGCTTGCGGGCATCGAGTTGCTCGGTGAGGTAGAAGGCCATCGCCTCGGCTTCGGTGTCAGCGATGTCGTTGAAGGTGCCGAAAGGCGACAGGCGGATGCCCGTGCGCGCGGCGCCGATTTCGGCAACGATCGCATCGACCACTTCGAGCGTCAGGCGAGCGCGGTTCTCGACGCTTCCACCGTAGGCATCGGTACGCTGATTCGGGCCGGTGCTCTGGAATTGATCCAGCAGGTAGCCGTTGGCTCCGTGGATTTCGACGAAGTCGAAGCCGGTATCAATGGCGCGGCGCGCGGCAGCGCGGAATGCGGCGACGATGCCCGGCAATTCCTCGACCTCGAGCGCACGCGGCAGATCGGTCTGCACCATGCCCATGCTGCCGTCTGGGTGGACGACAAAGGTCTGCGCATTGGCCTGGATCGCCGAAGGAGCAACCGGCAGCTTGCCGTCCGGCTGAACATGGCGGTGCGAGATGCGGCCCACATGCCAGAGCTGCAGCGCGATATGGCCACCGGCCGCGTGAACCGCATCAGTCACCAGTTTCCAGCCAGCCTGCTGGGCGTCGGTATGCATGCCGGGGGTCCAGGCGTAGCCCTGGCCCTCGGGCATCACCTGCGTGGCTTCGGTGACGATCAGGCCGGCCGAGGCGCGTTGCGCGTAGTAGGTGGCGTTCAGTGCAGTCGGCACATTGCCGGGTTGACTCGCGCGCTGGCGCGTCAGTGGCGCCATGAAAATGCGATTCGGCAGGCTCAGGTTTCCAACCTGAATCGGGTGCAGCAGCTTGTCAGCGTTCATGGTGAGACTCCGGGTGGGGTGTTGTGATTAGACCGGTCGGCTAGAGTCAGGACGAAGTCGATCGGAAAACATGATTTCAATCGGTCAGTGCAGATCGGCGCCTAGGAGGTGCAGCGTATGCGCCCAGGCGGCTTCAAACGGCGTGGCGTCGCGTTGTGCCTTGGTCAGCACGCTTGCGCCGATCCACAAGGTGTAGAGCGTGACGGCCAGACTTGCCGGGTCCGCGCCTGCCGGCAGCGAACCGTCTTGCGAGGCGGCCTGCAGGGCGCCCGCAATTCGCGCAGTGATGCGCCGCGTGCCGACTTCGAGTGCCTGGCGCATCGGCTCGGAGAGGTCGGCCACTTCGGCGGCCAGCTTCACCGCGAGGCATTGCTGCGCGCAGCCGCCGTCGCGCTGGCGGTCCATCCAGTCGGCGAAATAGCCGAGCACCCGCGCGCGTCCGGTGCCGGCGGCGCTGCCAAAACGCTCATCGAGGCTTTCGAGATAGCGCTCGAAGTAGCGCTCGAGCAAGGCAACCCCAAACGCTTCCTTGGAGGGGAACCAATGGTAGAAGGAGCCCTTGGGTACGCCGGCGGCGCTGAGTATCGGGCCAAGCCCTACGGCGGCAAAGCCCTTGCCGAGAATCAGGCTCTCGGCGGTCTTCAGGATGTGCTCGCGGGTGTCAGTGGTCCGGTTCATGGGGTGAATCGTACTAGACCGGTCGTCTACAATGCAAGCGTCGCAAATCCCTGTGTCGGCTTGCTGAGCTGCGAAGAATTCCACACAAAAATGCCATACGCATAGACAGGTGCCTAACCTTTAAGGCAGAATGCGCCCCGATCCCGTTGCATGGCTCCCTTGTGGCGGGATTTTCGGCTCCGGTGGTCCAAACCACGGATCCGAGGTTCGTGGTCGGTAGTCGTATCGGGTCGTGAGGCGGGGGCTTCACGACCCACTTTTTTGCGCGCTGTGGGCTGCGAGCGTCGCTAGAAAGTCATCCACGGGCTGAAAACCGACGACCCGGCTCGAATCGATTTCCTTCCCGGCGGCGTCGAAAAAGACGATGCCGGGCGGGCCGAACAGCCCGAAGCGCTTCAGCAGCGCTTGGTGCGCCTCGGTGTTGCCGGTAACGTCCGCCTTTAGCAGCACCGTGTCTTTCAGGGCTGCTGCGACGCGCGGATCGCTGAAGGTGAAGCGCTCCATCTCCTTGCAGCTGACGCACCAGTCCGCGTAAAAGTCGAGCATTACCGGCCGCCCTTCGGCGAGCCGGGCATCGAGCTCTTCGACGCTGGCCACTGGCTGGAACGGCAGTTTCGTATTGGCCTCGGCGGCCGTTGCACCGCGCAGGAAGCCGAGTGGCTGCAGTGGATCACGGCTGCCACCCAAAGCGCCGATCAGCAGCGCACTGCCGACGATCAGCAACAGTACCCCGACCCCCTTCCAGAAGCGCCGCGCGCCCTTCGCCTGCGGCGGCAGCGGGTCCAGCGCATGCAGGAATACGGCGCACACGATCGCAAGCGCGGCCCACGCCAGCATCACGACAACCTGCGGCAGTACCGGCGTGACCAGCCACAGCGCGAGCGCGAGCAGGATCACGCCAAAGCTGCGCTTGACGGACTCCATCCAAGGGCCGGCGTGCGGCAGCAGGCCGCGCGTGGCAACGGCCACCAGAATCAGCGGGGCGCCCATGCCCAGCGCCATCACGAACAGCGCCACGCCGCCGAGCAGCGCGTCACCGGTCTTGGCGATGTAGAGCAAGGCGCCGGCGAGTGGCGCCGCGACGCAGGGGCCGACGATCAGGGCCGACAACACGCCCATCACCGCCACACCCAGCACTGAGCCGCCGCGCTGATGGTTGGCGCGGTCGGACAGACGACTCTGCAATGCCGAGGGAAGTTGCAGTTCGTAGAAGCCGAACATCGCGAATGCAAGGACGACGAAGATCGCCGCAAAGCCGCCGAGCACCCAGGCATTCTGCAATGCCGCCGACAGCAGCGTGCCGGAAAGACCCGCCGCTACACCCGCCACCGCGTAGGTCAGCGCCATGCCCAGCACGTAGACGCCTGCCAGGGCGGTTGAGCGCGCACGGGTCACGTGTGCGCCCTGGCCTACGATGATGCCGGAGAGGATCGGCAGCATTGGCAGCATGCAAGGCGTGAAGGCAAGCAGCAGACCGGCACCGAAGAAGCTCAGCAGGATCAATGAGAGCTTGCCGGTGCTCAACAGCCCAGCAAGACGCCCGCTCTCGTCCGCCGTGACCGGCGCTGCCGCCGCGATCGCGGGCGCGGTGGCAGCCGAGGCGGGTTCGTCACGAGCACCGAGCTTGCCGAGCGCGCGCGACAGCAAGCCACCACCTTCGGCGCCGCCGAGCGTCACCAATGTCGTTTGCGGTGGGTAGCACACCCCCACGTCTGCACAGCCTTGGTATGTAACGCTCAGCTGTTGTCCGTTGCCGAGCGCTCCGGACGCAACGGGCACCGAGACTGCGAGGTCGCCGCGGAAAATCTCCACTTCGCCGAAGAACTCGTCCTGCTTTCGCTCGCCGGCAGGGTAGCTGGCGGGTGCGAGCGTCAAGGTAGCGTCCTTGGGCTCGAATGCGAACCGATGCTTGTAGAGGTAGTAACCCTTCTCGATCGCAAAATGCAGCGAAATCGTCTTCGAGTCCTTGGCTTCGGCCGTGACGCCGAACGCCTTCTCGGGTTCCAGCAATTCCGGCGCCGCAAGGGCGCTTGTTGTGAGGCAGCAAAGCAACAGCGAGATCAGGAACTTCATCGGTCGTGTTTCTAGAGCCCGTCGGGCAATTGTTCGTCAGGTTCGGTCATCGCGACCACCCATTGCAGGTAGGCCGCGGCGCCGCGATTTGCTTCAACTGCGAGAATCTCTGGCACCTCATAGGGGTGCTCGGCCAGCAACGTCGCTTCGAGCGCCGCGTAGCGGGATGCGGCGGTCTTGATCAGGGCCGGCACTTCCTCCGCCTGTTCGACGGCGCCTTGCCAGCGATAGATCGAACGAATCGGCGCAAGGATGTTGACGCAGGCGGCGAGCCGACGTTCCACAAGACGCTGCGCGATGCGTTCTGCCGTCGCCGCGTCAGGAAAGTTGCACATCACGATCAGCACAGGCTCTGTCATGGCCTTACCCCTGAGGACTCCGCCTCTGAATTCTAGCGGCAGCGGCCAGCCGCACCTTGGCTCCAAACAAAAACCCCGCCTAAGGGCGGGGTTTGGTCGCAGCGGCGAGGGTTCAACCCTTAAGGCATTCGCTCATGAACTTCTTGCGGTCGTCACCCGTCTTGCCGGTTGCCTTTTCGTTGCAGACTTTCATCTTGTCTTGCTGCGAGGTGCTGGACTTGGCGTCCGCTTTCGCATCGGCGGCGGGCGCGGCAGCGGGTTTGGCGCTGAGGCAGTCGCTCATGAACTTCTTGCGTTCATCGCCCTTCATGCCCGTCGCCTTTTCATTGCAAACCTTCATCTTGTCCTGCTGGGCGCTGGGTGCCTTGGCATCCGCTTCGGCGGCGGCGGGCTTGGCGCTCAGACAGTCGCTCATGAACTTCTTGCGCTCATCGCCCTTCATGCCGGTCGCCTTCTCGTTGCAGACCTTCATCTTTTCCTGCTGCGCAGTCGGCTTTTTCGCCTCGTCGGCGGCGTGGGCGGGGAGCAGGGCGAACTGCGCGGCCAGAGCTGCAGCCAAGATCACAAGCTTATTCATGCTAGGCCTCCGGAGGAGAGATTGGGGTAGAGCCGCCACCGATGTGGCGGAAGGAGATGCGGGCGTTCGGGCTACAGGTCTTCTTCGTCGAGATCCAGCGCAGAGCGTTGGCGATCAACGAATTCCTGCATCGAGTCTATGCCACGTAACTGAAGAATGGTATTTCGCACCGCCGCTTCCAGCAACACCGCAAGGTTGCGGCCGGCGGCAACCGGCAGGGTGACGCGGCGGGTTGGTACACCGACGATATCCTGCATATCGTCTTCCAGCGGCAGGCGTGGCATCTGCGCGCTTTCGCCGCGGATCTGGCGATGCAGATGTACCACCAGCTTGAGCTTCATCTTCCGGCGGCATGCGGTTTCGCCGAAGATCGTGCGGATGTTCAGGATGCCGAGACCACGGACTTCCAGGAAGTCCTTCAACATTGGCGGGCAGCGCCCTTCCAGCACACCGGGCGCGATGCGCGAGACTTCGACCACGTCGTCCGCGACGAGACCGTGACCGCGCGAGATCAGTTCGAGCGCAAGCTCGGATTTGCCGGCACCGGAATCGCCGGTGATCAGCACGCCGAGCCCGAGCACATCCATGAACACGCCGTGCAGCGAGGTCTTCTCGGCAAGGTTGCGCGCAAGATAGGTGCGCAGCGAATCGATCACGCGGGCCGTCTCGGCCGAGGTTGTGAACATTGCGACGCGTGCGCTTTCGAACGCACTCTGGATCAGCGGCGGCACTTCACATCCGTCCGCCACGATCATCGCTGGCGGGTGCGCCAGCAAGATGCTCTCCAGCTGATGCTGTACCTTGTCGCGTGCCTGGCGACGAATCCAGCCCAGCTCCGCCTCGCCCATCACCTGAATGCGGTTCGGGTGGATGATGTTGAGGTGGCCTACCAGCTCGGCTGGCCACACTTTCTCATTTGGAACCTGAACCTCGACATCGAGCGGGCCGGCGAGATGGCTCAGGCCGAGCCGGTCGCGGTTGTCCTCGTAGATCCGGGCGACGCTAGTTCGCCGCATTCGGGTTCCAGTTCACGAACAGGGTGTGGGCCTCGGACGCATCACTGGCCTGCGCCAGTGCATCGCGGAAGCTGCGGTCGGAGAACATCTGTGCGAGCTCCGATAGCAGTCGCAGGTGGTGCTCGGTGGCGCTTTCCGGCACCAGCAGCACGAACATCAGATTCACCGGCTTGCCGTCCGGGGCCTCGAATGGCACGGGCTGCGCAAGGCGGATGAAGGCACCGACGGCGTCGCGCAGGCCCTTGATACGGCCGTGCGGAATCGCAATGCCTTGTCCAAGGCCGGTGGAGCCGAGCTTTTCACGCGTGAAAAGTGCGTCGTAGACGGCGCTGCGCGCGAGTCCCTGATGGTTTTCGAAGAGCAGGCCAGCCTGTTCGAAGACGCGCTTCTTGCTGCTCGCCTCAAGATCGACGAGCACATTGGACGGCGGCAGCAGCGGGGCGATGAGATTCATGCTTGGGGTTCAGAAATGCACTGCGCGCCCGAAGGCGCGCAGATCCGGGGTCAGCTCATGTTCGGCGCGGGGGCTTTCCGCAAGCTTACGCGCCGGGATTCACTAGAGCGACCGTGATTACGATTCTGCAGATTGGCGCTTGTGCGCCTCGTGGCCGTGATCGTAGGACTTTTCCTTGTGCTTGAGAACCTGCCTGTCCAGTTTGTCCGTCATGGCGTCGATTGCGGCATACAAATCTTCGTCAATGCTCTCGACGAAAATGTCCTTGCCGCGTACATGTACCGTCACTTCCGCCTTTTGCTTCAGCTTTTCCACCGACAGGATCACGTTAACGCTCGTGACGTGATCGAAGTGGCGAATCACGCGATCCAGTTTCGATGTTACGTAGTCGCGGAGCGCGGCGGTAACTTCGAGATGGTGTCCGGTGATGTTCAGGTTCATGATTTATCCTCTCAGATCATCTTGCGCTGGCTGACCGGCGGGATGTTGAGCGACTCGCGGTACTTTGCGATGGTACGCCGCGCAACGACAATCCCCTGCTGGCCGAGAAGCTCGGCAATCCGCGCATCGGATAGCGGTTTTTTGCGATCCTCTGCCGCGACCAGCTGGCGAATCAGCGCACGAATCGCCGTAGCTGAACACGCGCCGCCAGAATCCGTGGCGACGTGGCTGCCGAAAAAATACTTCAGTTCAAGGATACCTCTTGGCGTGGCCATGTACTTCTGCGTGGTCACCCGAGAGATCGTCGACTCATGCAGATCAAGCTGCTCTGCGATTTCGCGCAGTGTCAGCGGACGCATTGCCACGTCCCCATAATCGAAGAACTGCCGCTGGCGGTCAACGATTGCCTGGGATACCCGCAGGATCGTGTCAAACCGTTGCTGCACGTTCTTGATCATCCAGCGTGCCTCCTGCAACTGCCCGGCCAGTGATCCGGCCGAGCCGCGGTTCTGCTGCAGGATTCCGGCGTAGAGCTGGTTGATCCGCAGCTTGGGCATCGCGTCCGGGTTCAGTGTCGCACTCCAGTGGCCGCGCACCTTGCGCACGATCACATCCGGGATCACATATCGCGTCTCGATTGCGGCAAACCGCGCACCGGGGCGCGGATCGAGGCTGCAAACGAGCTGGTGCGCCTCGCGCAGGGTTTCGTCGCTGCAACCCAGATGCCGCTTGAGTCGCACGAAATCCCGCGCGGCCAGCAGCTCCAGATGCTGCTCGACGATGATGATCGCGGCTTCACGCGCAGCGCTCTCAGGCAGCAGGCGCAATTGCAGCTTCAGGCATTCGCCTGGCGAGCGTGCGCCGATGCCCGGCGGATCGAGGTTCTGCAGGTGCGCGAGGGCGATCTGCAGCTCGTCGACGTCAACTTCAAACTCGGACGGCAACAGCTCCAGCAGTTCGTCGAGCGGCTGGGTCAGATAGCCATCGTCGTCGAGCGCTTCGATCATGAAGCGCAGCAGCGCGCGATCGCGGTCCGACAGCGGCATTAGGGCAACTTGTTCATCCAGGTGGTCGCGCAGGCTCGTCTGCGCAGCACGGAATTCCTGGAAATCCGTCTCGTCGTCATCGTCGCGATTGCCGCTGCCGCTGCCGCCGCCTTCGCCGGACCACTCGGTGGGGCCGTCGTCATAGCTGCCGGCATCGTCGAAGCTCGGCTCGCTTGGTTCGGGCGAGGTCTCGGCCGCTTCGGCCGCCGCATCGTTGGCGGTGTCGGTGCGTTCGTCGCCGCTCGGCGCGGTGGCGGATTGCCCCCAGGCTTCCGGGTCCGACTCGGCGTCTTCGCGTTCGAGCAAGGGGTTCTCGAGCAGCATGCGCTCGATTTCGCTGTTGAGCTCCAGTGTCGATAGCTGCAGCAGCTTGATCGACTGTTGCAGCTGCGGGGTCAGCGCGAGCTGCTGGGAGATGCGGAGCTGGAGCGAGGGCTTCATCGTGGGGGTTGCGCGATCAGAGTCGGAAATGCTCGCCGAGGTAAACCTCGCGAACCTTGTCGTTCTGGACGATTTCGTCGGGGCGGCCGCTGGCGAGCACCACCCCTTCGGTGATGATGTAAGCGCGGTCGCAGATGCCCAGCGTCTCGCGCACGTTGTGATCGGTGATCAGCACGCCGATGTTGCGATCCTTCAGGAAGCGGATGATCTTCTGGATATCGATCACCGCGATCGGGTCGACGCCGGCGAAGGGTTCGTCGAGCAGGATCACCTGCGGGTTGGTGGCCAGCGCGCGGGCAATTTCAACCCGCCGCCGCTCGCCGCCCGAGAGGGACATCGCGGTTGCATCGCGCAAGTGCGTGATGCCCAACTCGCCCAGCAGCTCATCGAGCCGCGCGGTGAGTTTGTCCTTCGGCAGCTTCTGCAGTTCGAGCACTGCGAGGATGTTCTCGGCCACCGTGAGCTTGCGGAATACCGAGTTTTCCTGCGGCAGGTAGGACAAGCCCAGATGCGCCCGCTTGTGGATCGGCAGGTGGGTGATTTCCTTGTCGTCGAGGGTGATCGTGCCGCCGTCGGCACGCACCAAGCCAACGATCATGTAGAAACAGGTCGTCTTGCCGGCGCCGTTGGGGCCGAGCAGGCCGACCACCTCACCGCTGCCGACTTCGAAGCCGACATCGCGCACGACAGTGCGTGCCTTGTAGCGCTTGGATAGACCGCCTACCTTAAGCAGACTCATCGAACGGCTCTTTCAACACTTTTCTTACGACCTCCGCGGAAAATCCGCGGGCGGTCAGAAAGCGCGCCTGGCGCGCCCATTCCTTTGCATCGCCCGGCGTACTGCCGAACTTGCGCGCCCACACTGCACGGGCGCGCTCCAGTTCTGTCTCGCCCAACTCACTCGCCAGCGCTTCGGAGATCGTTTCCGGATCCACGCCGCGCTGTGCGAGTTCATGCTGGATGCGTCGCTGGCCGAGCCGGCCGGCACGGCTGCGCACGTAACTTTCGGCAAAGCGGCTGTCGGACAGCAGGCCCAGTTCGCTCATCCGGTCGAGTACCGCTTCGACCGCGTCCGGCTCACCGTGCGCGGCCAGCTTGCGCGCCAACTCGGCCCGGCTGTGTTCGCGCTGCGCCAGCGTTCGGAGCGCGCGGGCCTTCAGCTCGTCGCCGCTCATCGCCAATGTGCCTCGTCGGTTCAGGCCGCGGCGGCTTCCCCAGCCGGCAGTTCAGGTAGGCCCAGTTGTACGCGGATCTTGTTCTCGATTTCGCGTGCGGTTTCCGGGTGCGAGCGCAGGAATTCGCGCGCGTTGTCCTTGCCCTGGCCGATCTTCTCGCCGTTGTATGCGTACCACGCGCCGGACTTGTCGACAAAGCGCTGTTCGACGCCCATGTCGATGATTTCGCCTTCGCGCGAGATGCCCTCGCCGTAAAGGATGTCGAAGTGCGCTTCCTTGAACGGCGGCGCCACTTTGTTCTTCACGACCTTGACCTTGGTCTCCGAGCCGATGACTTCGTCGCCCTTCTTGATCGTGCCGGTGCGGCGGATGTCCAGACGCACCGAGGCGTAGAACTTCAGCGCATTGCCGCCCGTGGTGGTTTCGGGGTTGCCGAACATCACGCCGATCTTCATGCGGATCTGGTTGATGAAGATGACCATGGTGTTGGTGCGCTTGATGTTGCCGGTCAGCTTGCGCAGCGCCTGCGACATCAGGCGGGCCTGCAGGCCGGGCAGTTGATCGCCCATCTCGCCCTCGATTTCGGCCTTCGGCGTCAGCGCGGCGACCGAGTCGATCACGACGATATCGACGCTGCCAGAACGCACCAGCATGTCGGCGATCTCAAGCGCCTGCTCGCCGGTATCCGGCTGCGAGATCAGCAGGTCGCCGACGTTGACGCCCAGCTTCTGCGCGTAGGACACGTCGAGCGCGTGCTCGGCGTCGATGAAGGCGGCCACGCCACCCATCTTCTGCATCTCGGCAATCGCCTGCAGCGTGAGGGTCGTCTTGCCTGACGATTCCGGGCCGTAGATCTCGATCACGCGGCCACGCGGCAGGCCGCCAATGCCCAGCGCGATGTCCAGCCCGAGGGAGCCGGTCGACACCGCCTGGATGTCCGATTCCACTTCGCCATCGCCCATCCGCATGATGGAGCCCTTGCCGAACTGTTTTTCGATCTGGGCCAGCGCGGCCTGAAGTGCTTTCGCCTTGTTGTCGTCCATGGGGTTTCCTCGATTCGTTGGAAACGATTATGGCACAGAGATTGCGTGCGTCTCGGTCGGGCGCGTGCAGGAAAACATGGCACACTTCCGCCACTTCACCCGGCGCGCGTTTCGCGGGCCCGCGAGACCAATCCGATGCCCGAACTGCCCGCCGAACTGCCTCTGTTTCCCCTGCACACCGTACTTGTTCCCGAAGCGCGATTGCCGCTCAAGGTATTCGAGGTGCGCTACATGGACATGGTCAAGGCGTGCATTCGGGACGGCAGCAGTTTCGGCGTCTGCCTGATCGAAGAGGGCGAGGAAACCGGCGCGCCGGCAACGCCCGCCCAGGTCGGCACGAGCGCGCGCATCGTCGAGTGGGACATGGATCAGCCCGGCATCCTGCAGATCGTGGTGACCGGCGAGCGCCGGTTTCGCATCGCTCAGGCCGTCGCCCAGCCCGATGGTTTGCTCAGGGCTGTAGTCGAGTGGGTGCCGGAGCCGGAAGTGCAAGCGCCGCCCGAAACGCTGGCCGATACCCTGCCCTTGTTGCAGGCGGTGGTTGCCGACGCGGGTGAAAAGGCGATTCCGGCGCCGCATCGTTTCGACGACGCGGCATGGGTGGGGTACCGCTATACCGAAATCCTGCCGATTCCGGTCAAGGCCAAACAAAAGTTGCTTGAGTTGGACGACCCACTGATGCGCTTGACGATCATCCAGCAGTTCCTCGTTCAACGCGGTCTGCTCAAGCAGGACGCCTGACGGCGTCGCGCGACCGGGGACGTATCGGCACCGCTCGCCCAGCCCCCAGTCGGGCGCCGTCGGACCGACCTGGCTGCCGTTTTCCTAGAGGCTATCGAGCAGGCGTCGCACTGGCGTTGGCAAACCCAGCGAGTCCCATTCATGCGGTGCGGCCCAGCGCCAGGCGGGGTCGCGAATGCCTTCGCCGCTCACATCGATTAGTTGGGGCTCCAGCGTTAGCCGGAAATGCGTGAAGGCATGTCGTAGCGGTGGCAAGGGCGTTGCTACCCCGTTTGCGCGCAGCCCGAGCGTCAGCGCATGGGCTTCGGCGTCGAGCTCGTCCGGGATCTCCGGCAATGCGTACAGGCCACCCCAGATGCCGTGTGGCGGGCGCTTCTGCAACAGCACCGCGCCATCATTGCGGGCAATCAGCACCCGACTCTGGCGCTCCGGCACAACACGTGTTGGGCGCGGCGTCGGCAGTTCAGCTTGGCGACCCTGCTGACGCGCCACACAGCTGCCGGCAACCGGGCAATCCGCGCAGCGTGGCCGGTTGCGGGTGCAGACCGTGGCGCCCAGATCCATCAATGATTGGGTATAGGTGTCGACGCCCTGCGCGGGCAGCAGAGATTCTGCGAGCGCCCACATCGATTGCTCTACCGCTCTTACGCCAGGAAAGCCTTCGATGCCGAAGTGGCGCGCGAGTACCCGCTTCACGTTGCCGTCGAGAATGGCTGCGCGTTCGCCGAAGCAGAACGCTGCGATCGCCGCGGCCGTCGAGCGGCCGATACCCGGAAGTTCCGCGATCGCGCTGGCCGATTGCGGAAAGCGGCCGCCGTGCATGCGCGCAATCTGTTGCGCCGCGGCATGCAGGTTGCGCGCACGGGCGTAGTAACCGAGCCCGCTCCATAGCGCGAGCACGTCGTCGACCGGTGCGGCGGCGAGGGAGGCCAGATCGGGAAAGCGTGCCAGGAAACGCTGGTAGTACGGGATCACCGTATCCACCTGCGTCTGCTGCAACATGATCTCGGATAGCCACACGCGATAAGCGTCGCGGCTGGCTTGCCAAGGCAGATCGTGACGGCCATGCGCCCGCTGCCATGCGATCAGCGTGTCCGCGAACTGGCTCATCGCACGCTCTCCGCACGCCGTGTGCCAAAGCTCAGCCAGAGCAGCGCGAAGAAGGGCCAGAAGCTACCGACGAGCTCCGTCAGGCCGTGGAAGTTCAGCACATGGCCTTGCTGCCGGATGCGCGTCATGGCATCCCAGTAGGGGTTGTCCGGTGCGAGGTTGACGAGCGCGGTGGCCGTCATCAGCGCGAGGCCGATCAGCGTATGCCGGGTATGCACACTGGCCCGCCAGAACAACGCCAGCAAGGCGACCCCAATTGCGAGCCCCCGCAGCCCGCCGGGGGTCGCCCAGTGCCACGGCTGCGCGGGAACCAGGAAGAGCGAGCTGGCGAGCGTCTTCACGCCGATGCCCGCGAGCAGCACGGTGGCGGCCAGCAGCAGCGAGGGCGAGCGCATCGCGTGCCGCGCCAGCAAGCCAATCGCCACCGCATTGGCCGCCGTCAGCGCGAGCTCAACGCGCAGGAAGCCGTGGCCGCTCAACACATAGCTGGGCGTCAGGTCGATCAGGTTGCGCAGGTCGCCATTTGCGAACAGATAGCTGCTGGGGTTCAGCAGCGACACCCACCACAGGCCGACCACCAGCAGGCCGAACCCGCCGGTGCGGCCGGGCAGGATGCGGCGTTCGCGCCAGCGCGCGAGCGCACCGTTGTCGTCGAAGACGCGGCCGAAACGCAGCGCGAGGATCGCGCCAAGCAGGCCGCCGGCACTGTTGGCGAAGAGGTCGATGTTGCTCGCGACGCGTGTTGGCAAGTAGTTCTGGATCGTCTCGATCGTCAGGCTCAGCAGCGTCGCGGCGATCCACACGATCAACACCCGCCGCCCCGGCGGCATGCCGCGCGACATCACCGTGCCCCATGCGAAGCCGATCGGCGCAAAGCCGAGCACGTTCAAGCCGATATCAAGGCCGGTGAAGTAGCGGGGCCAGGGTGCGACGAGAAAGTCGAAGGGTCCGACGCCGATCGAATGCCAGCCGGAAAACGGGTGCAGACAGGCATACGTCGTCAGCAGGGTGACGGCGATGGCGAGATCGCGCGGAAGATGATTTCGATTGGTGGATTGCAAGCCGGTGTCCTGCGCCGATGTGGCGCCCTGCGTAGAACGGTAGCACGGCTCGCGCGGCACCCCAAAAATGCAGAAAGGGGCCGCCCCCGATCGGGTGGCGACCCCTTGCCTGGCGTGGCTACGCGCTCAAGGCTGCGGGTGCGGCGGACGTGCAGCACCATGGTGCGGGTGTGCGGGCTCGCCGGTGTGGTGCGGGCCGTGGCCCGCCGCTGGGTGGTAGCCCACCGGACCTGTGTGACCGACCAGCACCCCGTTGTTGCCGATCTTCTGCGGCAATAACGAGAACAGCACCATCGCGCCGATCGCAACGAGGAAGCCGACGAACTGCGGCGGCCAGGTCGCGATCCACTCTGGCGGTGTCGGCATCGCGGCGAGCGCTTCGAGCGAGAGCCAGGTCATCAGGCCCAGCACCATCGAGCCGATCGCACCCTGGTTGGTGGCCCGCTTCCAGTAGAGGCCGGTGACCAGCGGCACGAAGGCTGCGACGAAGGTGACCTTGTAGGCGTTTTCGACCAGGCCGTAGATCGACAGCTTCGAGTTCATCGCGATGTAGGTGACGCTCGCGGTGAACACCAGCACCACGGCTTGCATGATCCGCAGGAACTGGTGGTCGGTCAGGTTCGGGCGCCAGGTCGTGATCAGCGGACGCAGCAGGTTTTCCGAGAAGGTGACAGACGGCGCCAGCAGCGTCGCCGAGGCGCAGCTCTTGATCGCCGACAGCAGTGCGCCGAAGAACATGATCTGTGCGAACAGCGGTGCCTTCTGCAGCACGAGTTCCGGCAGGATCAGCTGCGAATCGCTGTCGATGTACTTGGCCACCAGATCGGGTGCGATCAGGGTCGCCGAGTAGGCGAGGAACATCGGCACGAAGGCGAAAACGAAGTACAGCGAACCGCCCAGCACCGATGCGCGCACGGCGATCTTCTCGTTGGCCGAGGATTGCACGCGCTGGAAGACGTCCTGCTGCGGAATCGAACCCAGCATCATCGTCATCCACGCTGCCATGAAGGGCACGATGGCCGACATCGTCGGTTCCGGCAGGAAGTTGAACTTGCCGTGCTCCAGCGCGTGGTTCACCACCACGCCGACGCCGCCCACCTGATCCGACACTTCCCAGCCGATGAAGAGCAGGCCGATCACGATCACGATCATCTGGATGAAGTCGGTGATCGCCACCGACCACATGCCGCCGAACAGCGTGTAGATCAGCACCGAACCGGCCCCCAGCACCATGCCCATGTCTTGCGAGATGCCGCCGTCCGACAGCACGTTGAAGACGAGGCCCAGCGCCTTGATCTGCGCCGCAACCCAGCCCAGGTACGAGATCACGATGCAGATCGTCGTGATGATCTCGACCGTGCGGCCAAAGCGTTGGCGATAGTAGTCGCCGATCGTCAGCAGGTTCAGGCGGTACAGCGGCTTGGCGAAGAACAGGCCGACCAGAATCAGGCAAAGCGAGGAGCCGAAGGGGTCGGCCACCACGCCGTGCAGGCCTTCCTTCAGGAAGGTGGCGGGAATGCCCAGCACGGTTTCGGAGCCGAACCAGGTTGCGAACACCGTCGCGGTGACGATGTACATCGGCAGGCTGCGGCCCGCGACGGCGTAGTCGCGGCTGTTGTGTACCCGCAGCGCGGCGTAGAGGCCGATTCCGATGGAGATCAGCCAGTAGGCAATGACAAAGCTCAGCAGCATGGTCAGGGAGAGGGATGCGGCGAACCCAGGCGGGAACGCGAGGCCAGTAAAAAGCCCCCGGTGCGCACCGGAGGCCCTACTCGACAGCCTGTGCCGGCATTACGGATGACGCCGGCGCAATCGATCGGGCGCGATTATAGCCCTGATACGATTGAAGATTTCCCGATTTTTTGCGTGCGATCCGGGGCCGGATTTCAACCGTGCCAGAGGTGCCACAGTTCGATCGCCGCCAGCGCCAAGGCCGCGAATCCGACAACACGCAGCCAGGTGGCGGTACGCGCTTGCTGGCGTTCGATTTCGGCCAGCGATTCGCGCAGCGCATCGCGGTCTTCGTGCTGCAAGGCCTGGTGCACCAGACGCGGCAGCTGCGGGAAGTACGCCGCCCAGCTTGGCGCTTCTTCCTCGACATGGCGGACAAAGGCGCGCCAGCCGATCTGCTCGTTCATCCAGCGTTCAAGGAAGGGCTTGGCGGTCTTCCACAGATCCAGTTCGGGGTCGAGTTCGCGACCCAGGCCTTCGATATTGAGCAGGGTCTTCTGCAGCAGCACCAGTTGCGGCTGAACTTCCATCTGGAAGCGGCGGGCCGTCTGGAACAGGCGCAGCAGGGTCTTGCCGAACGAAATGTCCTTCAACGGCTTGTCGAAGATCGGCTCGCAGACGGCGCGAATGGCGCTCTCGAATTCATCGACCCGTGTGCCAGCCGGCACCCAGCCCGCGTCGACATGGGCCTGCGCGACGCGCTTGTAGTCGCGCCGGAAGAACGCAATGAAGTTCTGCGCGAGGTATTGTTTATCGCGCTCTTCCAGCGTGCCCATGATGCCGAAGTCGAGCGCGATGTACTTGCCGGTCGCCGACACGAAGATATTGCCCGGGTGCATGTCGGCGTGAAAGAAGCCGTCGCGGAACACCTGGGTGAAGAAGATCTCGACGCCGGCGCGCGACAGGGCCGGCAGGTTGACGCCCTGCTCGCGCAGACGCTCCAGCTGTGAAATCGGCGTGCCCACCATGCGCTGCATCACCATCACGCGCGACGAGCAGTAGTCCCAGTACACCTCGGGCACCACCAGCAGCGGCGAGCCCTTGAAGTTGCGCCGCAGCTGCGAACAGTTGGCGGCTTCGCGCATCAGGTCGAGCTCGTCACGCAGATGCTTGGCGAACTCGGCGACCACCTCGCGCGGCTTGAGCCGCCGGCCGTCCACCCACACGCGCTCGATCAGGTAGGCGGCGGCTTCGAGCAGCCCGAGGTCATGCTCGATCACGCGTTCGATGCCCGGACGCACCACCTTGAGCGCGACTTCCGTGCCGTCATGCAGCTCGGCGAAGTGCACCTGCGCGATCGAGGCGGATGCGATCGGCTTGCGATCGAAGCGCTTGAACACTTGATCGACCGATCGGCCGTATTCGGCCTCGATCACGGCCAGCGCCTGCTCGGTCGGGAAGGGGGGGACGCGGTCCTGCAGTTTTGCCAGCTCGTCGGCGATGTCCGGCGGGATCAGATCGCGCCGGGTGGACAGCACCTGGCCGAACTTGACGAAGATCGGCCCGAGTGACTCAAGTGCTTCGCGCAGCCGCACCGCACGCGGGGCGGACAGATCGCGCCAGAAGAACAGCCGGCCGGCCCAGGCGGACAAACGCTCGGAGGTGCCGTCGAGGACGATCCGGTCGAGCCCGAAACGCAGGCTCACATGCACGATCTTGATCAGGCGGAACAGGCGCACAGGCGATTCTTCTGATGGAAAACCGGGGTTCGGCCCGGGGCACGAGCCGCCGCCGGGCAAAGCCGAGACTCTACCGGCAAAGCCACGCCGGACAAAGCCGCGGGCGCCGCACCGCAACGCGGCGGGCGGCAGGCTATACTTGCCCGTTATCCGTCAACCGTGCATTTACGATGAGCCGCGCCCAGAAACCGCGTCCCCAGCCCGCGCGCAACAGTAGCCAGGGCAGTACCCTGATCGGCGTCTTTGTCGGTCTCATCATCGGCGTGTTGATTGCAGCCGCGCTTGCCTGGTACTTCTCTCGGCCCTACGACTTCCAGAAGGCCGGCGGCAAGCCCGACGCGGCACAAAGTATTGGTGGCGCACCGATCGCCCTGCCCGGCAAGCCCGGCGACAAGCCGGTCGAGAAGCCGGCGGAGCAGGCCGCCACCGCAGCCCCGGCACAGCCTGTTGCACAGTCGGCGCCCGATGCCGACAAGAAATTCGACTTCTACGACATCCTGCCGAAGGGCGATCAGGCGGCGCTGCCGCCGGCCCAGAACGCCAAACCGGCCGCGCAAGCCGAGTCGGCCGATCGCTTCTATCTGCAGCTTGGCGCTTTTGCCGATCCGTCCGAGGTCGACAACCTGAAGGCTCGCCTCGCCTTGATGGGCGTTGAGGCGAGCGTTCAGCGCATCGAGGCGGGTGACAAGGGCACGCTGCACCGCGTGCGCATTGGCCCCTACGCCAAGCCGGAAGACATGAACGCCGCGCGTGCGCAATTGGCGCAGGCCGGGATCGAATCGAACGTGGTCAAGGTCAAAGCATCGACCCCTGCCGCCACGCAGTCGGGTCACTGAACCCATTATCGGAGCCCCAACGCATGAATCGTCGTGACCTCTTCAAGCAGATCGTTTCGCTCGCCGCGCTTGCGGCCATGTCTTCGCGCGCCTTTGCGCAGAAGGCGCTGCAGGCTGGCAAGGACTTCCGCGTGATCAACCCGCCGCGGCCGACCGAGAGCGGCGATCGCATCGAGGTGCTGGAGTTCTTCTCCTACGGTTGCCCGCATTGCCACGAGCTTGAGCCGGTGGTTGAGGCCTGGCTCAAGCAGCTGCCCAAGGATGTGCAGTTCCGCCGTATTCCGATCACGTTCAATCGTGACGCGTGGACGGTGCTGGCGAAGATGTACCTGACCTACGAACTGATGGGCGAGACCGAGCGCATGTCGCTGCCGACCTTCTCGGCGATCCACAACGACCGTGTGAATCTCGAGGACGAGGCGACCCGTAACGCCTGGCTGCAGAAGAACGGCGTCAACGTCGCCAAATTCAACGAGAACTTCCGCTCCTTCTCGGTGGCCAGCAAGTTGCAGCGCGCCACGCAGGTTGCTGCCGCCTACCAGATCCAGGGCGTGCCGACCTTGGCGGTCGACGGCAAGTACATGACCGCACCGAGCATGACCAACTCGCTTGAAGGCACGCTCGCGGTCGTTGATCAGTTGATCGTGCGCGCCCGCGGCGAGCGCGGACGCAAGTGAGCGACAGCGCACGGCAACGGGTCTTCCTGACCGGTGCGTCGAGCGGCATCGGCGAGGCGCTCGCGCGGCATTACGCCGCGCAGGGTGCCGTGCTGGGGCTGGTGGCGCGCCGTGCGGACAAACTCGCAGCGCTCGTCGAATCACTGCCGGGCGAGGGCCATATGGCCCTCTCGGCCGACGTGGCCGATCTGCCGGCGATGAAGGCCGCGGCCGACGCCTTCATTGCGCGCCATGGTTTGCCTGATGTGGTGATTGCCAATGCGGGCATCTCGGTTGGCGTGCTGACCGAACACGCCGAGGACTTGCAGGTGTTCGACGCGGTGCTGCGCACCAATGTGCTCGGCCTGTTCGCCACCTTTCATCCTTTCGTTGCAGCGATGCGCGAACGCGGCGTCGGCCGGCTGGTTGGTATTGCTTCGGTCGCTGGCGTGCGTGGCTTGCCGGGTGGCAGCGCCTACAGCGCCTCGAAGGCGGCAGCCGTGAAGTACCTTGAAGCCCTGCGCGTCGAGATGCGCGCCAGTGGTGTGCAGGTCGTGACGATCGCGCCGGGCTACATCCGCACCCCCCTCACCGCGGTCAATCCGTACAAGATGCCTTTCATTCTCGATGCGGATGTCGCCGCGCGGCGTTTTGCGCGGGCCATTGAACGCGGGACCAGCTACACCGTCATCCCGTGGCAGATGGGTATCGTCGCCCGGCTTCTCGCGATCGCGCCGAACTGGTTGTTCGATCGCGTGTTCGCGAAGGCCAAGCACAAGCCGCGCAAGCTGCCGACCTGAGCCCGCCGTTTTGGTGGGCGAGGCGGGTTCAGTCGTAGCGCCGTAGATCCTCGATCAGCTTCCCGTCGTTGGGCAGGGCGCCGGGTGCAAGCAGGCGTACCTCGGCCCGCAATTTGGTGACTTCCCTCAACGCATCGGTGAGCGAGGCTTCAAGGTTGCCGCCATGCTCCGGGGTCTCACAGTGCAGCACCATCCGGTCTTTGCCGTCGGGGTTGTCGACCACCAGTCGGGCGCGGCTGACCTCGCTGAAACGCCTTACGATTGCCGCAATCTGGCCGGGATGGACGAACATGCCGCGTACTTTCGCCGCCTGATCAGCACGCCCCAACCAGCCAGCCAGGCGCGTATTCGTGCGCCCACACGGGCTTGTGCCCGGTAGCACCCGCGATAGATCACCAGTGCCGTAGCGAATCAGCGGATGGGTCGGGTTGAAGCTGGTTACCACGACCTCACCGACCTCACCTTCGGGTACCGGGTCCCCGCTGCCCGGTCG
This sequence comes from Niveibacterium sp. COAC-50, assembly GCF_013184235.1. Taxonomy (NCBI): domain Bacteria; kingdom Pseudomonadati; phylum Pseudomonadota; class Betaproteobacteria; order Rhodocyclales; family Rhodocyclaceae; genus Niveibacterium; species Niveibacterium sp. COAC-50. The sequence goes on along the minus strand of NZ_JABCJM010000002.1, from coordinate 545,136 downwards.
CACGATTTCAACGATGATGTCCTCGTCGACGACGAGCCCGTCACGTGCCGCGGTTTCGTAGGCAATCACACCGAGATCCGCTGTCGCATATACCTGGTAGGCGGCAATGTCCTGTGAGGCAAGCGCTTCGCGCAGCGTCTCGGGAAAAGCCTCGCCGGATACCGCCGCATGACGCAGGCTGTCGAATGCGAGCCCGCTCTCGGCAGCGCGCTCGAGCAGGATTCGCAGGAATGATGGCGTGCCGACATAGGCGTGGGGGCGCAGCGCGGCGATCGCCTGCAACTGCAATTCGGTCTGTCCGGTGCCCGCCGGGAAAACGGTACACCCGAGTGCCTGCGCGCCGGATTCGAGCATCGAGCCGGCCGGTGTGAAGTGATAGGAAAAGCTGTTGTGTACCAGCATGCCCTGCCGGAAACCGGCCGCGTAAAGGGCGCGCGCCATGCGCCAGTAGTCGCGCCGTGGCGCCTCAGGCTCATGGATCGGGCCTGGCGAGGCGAAGACGCGCGCGCAATCGGGGCCCCAGCCCACCGTGGAAAAGCCGCCGAAGGGCGGGTGCTGCTGTTGTCGCGCGAGCAGGTCGGCTTTTCGGACCACGGGTAACGCGGCAAGTGCCGAGCGCGAGCGTATCGCGGCCGCATCGATGCCGCGAAAGCTATCGGCGTAGGCCACTGCGTGAGCCTGCGCCAGCGCGATCTGCGCCGGCAGCCGGGCCATCAGCGCAGCTTCACGGTCGGCGGGCGCGCGGGTTTCCAGCGCATCGAAGTGTTCGGTCATCGGACGACACCGTGCGGAGCGCGCGGGATCGCGCAACGCCATGCTGCGACGGGGCCGCGGTGCTGTCTGTCGCCCGGGCGTCATGTGTCGCCGGGACGTCAGCGCGGCGACGGCTGTGTTTCAATAACGTGACGTGTCATAAATCGTTCAAGTGAACGCAATAGACTCGTCGCCGAACCCTCTACCCCGAGGCGACCGGAGTCAGACCATGCCAGCCAACATCCTGCTCGTTGAAGACGAGCCCGCGATCCAAGAACTGATCGCAGCCAACCTCACCCGCGCCGGCCATACCGTGGTGCGTGCCGCGGACGCCGAGACCGCCCAGCGCATCGTGCGCGATGCCTTGCCCGACCTCGTCCTGCTCGACTGGATGCTGCCCGGCATCTCCGGCATCGAGCTGGCGAAGCGCCTGCGTGCCGAGGAGCGTACGCGGTCGATCCCGATCATCATGCTGACTGCACGCTCCGACGAGTCGGACAAGATTGCCGGACTCGAGATCGGTGCCGATGACTACATCACCAAGCCCTTCTCGCCACGCGAGTTGGTGGCGCGCATCAAGGCGCTCCTGCGCCGCCGCGCACCGCAGGTGACGGACGACGCCGTCGAGCTGGGCGGCCTGCGCCTTGACCCGGCCACTCACCGTGTCAGCGCCGGGCCGACGCCGCTGGCGCTGGGCCCGACCGAATTCCGCCTGTTGCACTTCCTGATGACGCATCCGGAGCGCGTGCACTCGCGTGCACAGCTGCTCGATCAGGTGTGGGGAGACCATGTGTTTGTGGAAGAGCGTACGGTCGATGTCCACATCCGTCGCCTGCGCTGCGCGCTCGAACCGACGCAGCACGACAGCCTGATCCAGACAGTGCGGGGCGCGGGGTATCGCTTCTCGTCCGACGTTGCGCTGACGAGCGAATAAGGCGAGCGATGCGGCCTGCGCGTTATGTTTGGGGTGGTTTCGGTGGAGCGCTGATTGCCTTCTTAGTGGTCGCGCTCGCATGCTGGCCACTGTTCGGGGCAACCGCCGCATTGTTGCTGTTTGTTGCCCTGCTTGGCGCGCTGTTCTTCTACCACCTGCGCAGCCTGAAGAAGCTTGTGCTGTGGACACGCGAACCGATCGGTACACCGTTGCCACAGGCCTTCGGCGTGTGGGACTACGTGTTCGCCGACCTGTCGCGCCATGCGCGCCGCAGCCTCAATCAGCGCGACCGGCTCGCGCAGGCCCTGGCGCGCTTCCGCGAAGCGACGTCGGCGATGCCGTCTGGCGTGATCCTGCTGTCGGCGGAGAACTTCATCGAGTGGATAAACCCGGCCGCTGAGCTGCATTTTGGCCTCGACGGCGAACGCGACACTGGCAAGCCGATCACCAACCTGGTCCGCCAGCCGGACTTCGTCGCCTACCTGACCGGCGAGCGCACCGCCGAGCCGCTGACCTGCCGCCTTGCTCGCCACGCTGGCATGGTCTTGTCGATCCAGATCGTGCCCTTCGGCGAAGAGCAGAGCATGGTGCTGTCGCGCGACGTGACGCAGTTTGAAAAGCTGGAAACGATGCGGCGCGACTTCGTGGCCAATGTGTCGCATGAGCTCAAGACGCCGCTCACAGTCGTCTCGGGCTTCCTCGAAACGCTGGACGAGATGCTGGACGAACTGCCACCCGAGGAAGCGCGCCGCTATCTGCGCCTCGCCACCGAACAGGCGGGCCGCATGCAGCATCTGGTCGAGGATCTGCTTGAGCTGGCAGCGCTCGAAACCAGTGCCGCCGCGTCCTACGATGAAACGGTCGAGATGGGGCCGCTGCTCGATACGATCATGAACGAGGCGCTCGCGCTGTCGGCCGGCCGCCACCGCATTACGCTGGAGCTTGACGGGCCGGTTGGGCTGCGCGGCTCCCGCAAGGAACTGCATAGCGCCTTGCTGAACCTGGTATCCAATGCGGTGCGCTACACGCCAGAAGGCGGCGAAGTGCGCTTGCGCTGGAATGTGGCGGCGGGCGGCGGTGCGCGCTTCGCCGTGACCGATACCGGACTTGGCATCGAGCCGCACCATCTGCCGCGCCTGACCGAGCGCTTCTACCGTGTCGACCGCGGTCGCTCACGCGAGAGCGGTGGCACCGGTTTGGGGCTCGCGATCGTCAAACACGCACTCAGCCGCCACCAGGCGAGCCTTCAGATCGAGTCGACGCCGGCGGTTGGTTCCACCTTCTCCGCGGTGTTCCCGGCCGAACGTGTTGCGCGGCCGGTGCTGTAAGCGCTGGCGTTCAGCCCGGCAGGCGTTCGAAGCTCACGCGGTCGAAGGTGGTGCCGCGGGTGATCAGTTTGATGATGCGGGCGGTGAAGGGCTTTTCCGCGTGCACATCGATCAGCCGGTCGGCCTGATACCAGCCGGCCGGCAGCACGAGGCTCGATTCGGATTTGAGCGCAGGCACCGCCGGCAGGATGAAGGCCTGGTGGTAGTTCTCGCGTAGCCCGGCGCCGTTGGCATTGCGGATGCGCGCCCCTGCCATGACCGGAACGCCCGCCATCAAGGACACGCCCGCGAGCAACTGGCCGTTGCTGCGATACATCAGCCAGCTGATTTCGGCGAGCAGGAAGTTCTCGCCGTCGGCAGGGCGTAGCGCGACCAGTTGGCGGTGGTCGACCCGTGAGCCAGAGGTGTGGCGCGCAATCCGGAAGCCTTGCAGCGACTGGTCGGCGATCTCCCAATGCTCGAGTACCAGGCCAAGTTGTGCTGCGCGGGCATAAAGCTCGCCTTCGGTGCGATCGGCTGATTCGACCTGCTCACCGATGGTGTAGACGGACATCATGTCGCGGAAGGTGCCGGCGCGGACCTCGGAGGGCTGCTCGAACGGCCGTCCTGCAACGAAATAGCCGATCGACGGCAGATCGGTTGCGATCTGGATCGCGCCGTGAGTGGTCTTTCGAGCAAAGCGGCGGCCGGCGGCGGCGAGGCCCCAGGGACGGTAAAGCGACACCAGCAGGCGCGCGCAAGCGGGTTGCACGCAGTCTTCGCCCAGGCCAAGCGAAGCGGGCGATGCGCCGCGCTTGAACTGCGCCACGACAGCCTGGATGTGTGCGGCGAGGCGCTGGCTATCAACGCGGCGCAGGGTCTTGCCCGGGTTGGCGACTGCGATCGGGCGCAGGCCGAAGTCCTGCGACAGGTCGATCGCATAGGCGGACTTCTCCTCGACGGCGACGTCGGTGTGAATCGTGCAGTGCGGTGCGAAGCGCTGCGCCCAGCGCAGGATCCAGGTGAATTCGCGTGGCGTGCGGCCGTACGGGTTGGCAGCGTCGACCAGCAGGATCGCGATGTAGGCCTCGGCGCAACTCTGTGCGCGCCAGGTCTCATTAAGCGGCTCGCCGACGCGCACGGTCGCGACGTTCCAGTCCTCGGCGGCGCCGTAAAGCCGGTGCAGTTCGGCCCACATGCCCGGGGGCACTTCGCGGCGGGCACGGAAGTATTCAAGGATCAGGCTGCCGTGGTAGTGGATACGGCGTTGCGCGAGCATCGGCCGGCGGTCGATGAAGGCCGGGTCGAGTGCGCTGCGCTGCGCGATCAGCGTGTAGCCGCGCAGCATCTGTTGCCACAGCTCGACGACGATGCGCAGCGTCTCGTCTTCCTGACTGACCGGCGGCAAGGGCCGCGCCGCGTAGCGACGCGCCAGTTCCGTCTGTACGAACTCCACCGCGCTGCGCGCCGCTTCGAGCACCTGAAGGTGCTGCGCCGGCAATGGCGGCCTCTCCTGCAGGCTGCCGAGCATCGCAGCCAGCGCATCGTGCGTTTCGTGCAGGTTGGTCGGATTCAGGCTTGCAAGCCACGCCAGGCAGGCCTCAGGGCTGCTGAAATCGGGCCGGTTTTCGGTCGCGATGGCCATGTTCTGTTCCTCTCGGTGCCGTCGGGGACGGCGCTGCATTACCTGCTTGTCGTTATCGTCCGGGCACGGCGTCAGTGGCCGGCCCGAGTATCTGTTCCAACGCTGCTGTCAGCACTGACGACGCCGGCCCCGCGTGAGCAAGGCCATCCCGCTGCGGCGTGCCCCACACCGACTGCGGAAAGTGCCGGTCGTCGGAAAAACGCGGTATCACGTGCCAGTGAACATGCGGCACCATGTTGCCGAAGCTTGCCAGGTTGATCTTGTCGGGCTGCATCGCATCGCGCAGCACGCGTTCGGTGGCCCACACCACGGCCATCAGATGCGCGCGGTCGGTCATATCAAGATCGGTCATTTCCGCCACATGCCTCCGCCACACGACGCGGCAGAAGGCCGGATAGTGCGCGTCGGCGACGCGGATCACGCGGCAGCGCGCGTCCTGCCACAGCAGTTCGCCGCCCGTGACCTCGCACAGCTCGCAGGTTTGCGCGCTCATGCGGCCTCCAGGCTGGCGCCGGGTTCGCAACCAACGCCGGTACTCATGTCGTCAAAGTGTTCAGGCATGCCGTCCCTGAATGCAAGCAGTGTGCCGCGTGGCACCGATTCCCAGGTTTCATCGTCCGTCAGCGGCGTCGTGGCAATCAGGGCCACGCGATCGTGGGGGGTGGTCACTTCCTTGAAATCGACACTGAGGTCCTGATCCTTGAGGTGCGCGACACCGAATGGTGCTTGCCGCACGATATAGGTGAGGCGCGACGCACAGTGAGCGTAAAGCCGACGCCCATCGGACAGCAGGAAATTGAACTCGCCATGCGCGCCAATCTCTGCGGCGAGCGCACGCAGCGCCTGATAAAGCGCTTCAGGTGAGGGCTCGCCGGCCGGAAAGCGTGCACGCAGTGATTGAAGAATATGGCAGAAGGCGCGCTCGCTGTCGGTTGCGCCAACCGGCTGGTAGCTGCCGTTGAAGCTCGGTGAGAAGTCGCGCAGATGGCCGTTGTGGGCAAAGATCCAGTAGCGCCCCCACAGTTCGCGCTGAAACGGGTGCGTGTTCTCGAGTCCGATCGCGCCACGGGTGGCCTTGCGGATGTGCGCGATGACGTTCTTCGAGTGGATCGGGTAGCTGCGCACCAAGGCCGCGATTGGCGAATCGATCGTCGCCTGCGCGTCGAGAAAAACGCGTACGCCGCAGCCGTCGTAGAACGCAATGCCCCAGCCGTCACGGTGCTGGTCGGTCAGACCACCGCGCGCCTGAAAGCCGGTGAACGAGAAACAGATGTCCGTCGGCGTATTGCAGTTCATGCCAAGCAGCTGGCACATGGGCGACTTGCCTTCCTGCGGCACCAGCCGCGTTCGGGCCGGCGCGCGGGCCGGCATACAGGCACCCGCCGGCGGGCGCCGGGACGGATCGTGCCTGACCGGAGATTGCCGCGTATCGCCTGTCGCGTCGGTGACGTGTGTCACGTCACCGAACGTATGACGCTGAGCTGAAACCCGCGCTGCGCCTGGCAGCGCGGTGGATCAGCCGCGCACGGGGGTGTGGCTCGCGCGGGCCTCAGTGGGGCCGCAGGCGATCGAGAAAGGCGGGCAGTTCCAGCGCGTCGAGGTGGTTCTTCAGTTCGAGGCCGAGTTCGGTGTCGCCCTCGATCTTGAGGCGGCGCTGGAAGAACAGGGTGTCCGGGTCTTCTTCACGCAGCGCGATCTTCAGGTAGTCCGCCGCGCGCGCGGCGAAGCGCACTTCCGGTTCGTTGCCGACCGGATGGAAGCGCCCGGCGGCGGCGGTGAAGGTGACACCGCTCCCGAGGTCTTCGATTTCGATCCGTACCGTGCGGCCTTCCAGAAAGTCCCAGTCGCCCGGTAGTTTGCCGGCGCGTTTGGCGAGGTTCAGTGCAGTCGTGAAGGCGAACGCGGCGGGACGCTCGGGCAGGTGGCGTGCAATCGCGGCCAGCGGCCCCGGCAGCGTGAAATCAGGCAAGGGCATGGCAGCCTCCGCCGAGCCGTCTCAAGGCGGCTGCAGCCCCCTCGGGGGGCAGCGCACGTAGTAAGCGTGGGGGTCGTTTCATGTTGTCTCCAGTTCGATTCCGGGCACGCCGCGCCAGTAACCGTCGCAGGTGGTGGTGGGCGCCAGCGTGGTGGCATCCGGGGGTGTCTGGCCTGCGAGTTCGGCGCGGAAGTGCTTGATGAGTGCTTCGGTGTGCTGTGCTTGCGGGCTGATGCGCAGGCGTTCAACACCGAGGGCCTGCACTTCGGCCAGGTGACCAAGCAAGGAATGACTCGCCGCCGACTGCGTCTGGATGCCGTTGATCGCGAGGAAGGGCTGACCTTCGCGGGTGTCGAGCTGCAGGCCGTCCGGGAACTCGAGGCAGCGGAATTCGCAGTCGTCCTTGCGCAGGTTGAAGTGGCGTGCAGTGAAGCAACGGGCCGAGAAGGCCAACGGCAGGCGGCCCCAGGCAAAGAGCTCGGTCTCGATGCCTGCCGGTTTGCCTTCGAGCACCGTGGCGAGTCGCTCGCGGCTCATCTCGACCGGCGGCACCCAGCGGGTCGCACCGAGTCCGGCGTAGAGCGCCAGGGTATCGGCGTTGTAGATGTTCAGATGCGGGCCGGCCACGAAGGGGCCTTTTCCACGCAGGCAGTTCACCGCACCCAGGTCATTCGCTTCGACAAGGAATTCACCGTTTTCCGCGAGGCGGCGCAGTGTCTTGAGTTCGGATTCGGATTCGAGCAGCGCCTGCGTCGACAGCACCACTTCCTTGCCCGCGGCGGTCAGCGTCTTGGCCAGATCCAGCCAGTCCGCCAGACGCATCTGCTGGCGGCGGCTACAGACCACTTCGCCAAGGTGGATGGTGTCGACCGGCCATGCGGCCGCTTCGGCGTAGAAGGCCATCACGGTATCGCGCGGCCAGAAGTAAAGCAGGGGACCAAGAGAGAGCTTCATCGAACGACTCATTTCCACGGGCGGCTGTAGGCGCCGAGGGTTTGCTGCTGACCTTCGGCGAGTTTGCCGAGGCCGGCCTGCCAGGCGGGTTTGACGTGGTAACGCGCGCCTTCGCTGACGGCCGCGTCGATCGCGGCGCGCAGCGTCTTGGTGACCTCGGCAACATAGGCGGGGCTACGTTGGCGGCCCTCCACCTTGATCGCCGAGACGCCGATCTTCATCAGGTCCGGCAGCATCGCGACGACGTTCAGCGAGGTCGGCTCTTCGAGTGCGTAGTAGGTTTCGTCATTGACCTCGAAACGGCCCTTGCACAGCGTCGGGTAACCGGCCGGCTCGTCATTGCCGTAGCGGTCGATGAGGATGCCGGAGAGGCGTGATTCCATGCCCTGCGGCGTCTGCGCCCAGCGCACCGCCTTGGCCGGCGAGCAGACGCCTGCTGTGTTCGGTGATTCACCGGTGGCGTAGCTGGACAGCAAACAGCGCCCTTCCACCATCACGCACAGGCTGCCGAAGCCGAACACTTCGATCTCGACTGGGGTGTTCTGGATCACATGCTCGACCTGCGGCACGGTCAGCACCCGCGGCAGCACCGCGCGTTCGATGCCGAACAGGTCGCGGCACAGGTTGATTGCTTCATAGTTGGTTGCGGAGCCCTGCACCGAGAGATGGCGGCGCAGGTTCGGATGGGTTTTCGCGGCGTAGTCGAGCAAGGCCGCGTCAGCCAGGATCACCGCGTCGACGCCCCAGTCGGCCGCGGTGTCCACCGCGCGTCGCCAAGTGGCGGACTGGCCCGCCTGCGGGAAGGTGTTGATCGCCATGAGCACCTTGCGGCCCTTGGCGTGCGCGTAGCGGATGCCCTCACGCGCCGCGGCCGCATCGAAATTCAGGCCGGCAAAGTTGCGCGCGTTGGTGGCGTCCTTCAGGCCCATGTAGACGGCATCGGCACCGTGATCGATCGCGGCCTTCATCGAAGGCAGGCTGCCGGCCGGACAAACGAGTTCGGGTTTACGCAAAACACCCCTCCAGAAATAAGCCGGGCGAGGGTATGTCGGTCGCAGCGGGGGGGCCTTGCGGCGTGTCAAGGCGGGGCCGATCAGCGCGATTTGCCGCATGAACAAGCGCAATTGGACCTTGGCGCAAGCGGCTTCGGGCGATTCGACTTGACCGATTTACTGCAAATGCGAATAATTCGCGTTAACAGATTGAGCTTTGCGCAATCTACACCCGCTTCTTTTGAGCCCCACACCATGCAATTCGCCCTGCCGGTGCCGACACACCGATTCTGGATTCCGATCGCCGCGATCCTTGCCCATGCGCTGGTGCTATGGGTATTCGTGGTGACGCGTGCGCCGTCCGCGACGATGCCGCGCATTGCGTCAATGTCGGTGTCGGTTAGCGCAGCCCCGATGCCGCAGGCGGAGCCGGCGCCGGTCACGCCGCCGAAGCCCTTGCCGCAGACGAACACGCGACCGACGAGCCAGCCGCAACCGCGCCCGGTGCGTGAGACCGTCGTCAGCGCACCGGCCAGCAGCGCGGCAAGCAACGATGCGCCGGCTGTGCCGGTGGCCGCGCCCGCGGCGCCACCCGCCGGCGGCGAGGCCAGCGCGGAGCCGGCGCCGGTCAGCGCGCCGCGCTTTGATGCCGACTACCTGCAGAACCCGCGCCCGGACTATCCCTCACTCTCTCGCCGACTCGGCGAACAAGGCCGCGTCGTGCTGCGCGTGCGGGTCGAGCCGAGTGGCGCCGCAAGCCAGGTCGAACTGCAACGCAGCAGCGGCTTCAGCCGCCTCGACGAGGCGGCGCTGCAAGCGGTGCGCCGCTGGAAATTCGTACCCGCCCGCCGCGGAAGCGAGGCGATCGCGGAATGGGTGCTGGTGCCCATTCCTTTCATCCTGCATTGACCCGCGACGCCGGCATACGACCGCCTTCGCCCATTTTGACTGGAGCCCATCTTGGAAGCCCTCGCCAACCTCAGCCCCCTGATCGCCCATGCCGACGGCGTGATCCGTGGCACTTTCGTGATCCTGCTGGCGGCCAGCATCGGTAGCTGGACGCTGATCCTCACGCGCCTGGTGAGTGGTGTTCGCCAGCGCCGTGCGAGCCGCGGCTTCCTGACGCACTTCTGGCAGGCCGCGTCGATCGAGGAGATCGCGCAGTGGCTGCGCGGCCGCGGTGTGACCGACCCGTTCTCGCATCTGGTGCACCACGGCTTCAATGCGGTGGACACCCTGCGCACCCGTGGCCGTGAAGTCGCAGGCGTGATTGCGTCGGCGAGCCCGGACGAATTCCTCACCCGTGCGCTGCGCCGCGCGATCGAGCAGGACCGCACGCGGCTGGAGAACGGCCTTACCTTCCTCGCCTCGGTGGCATCGATCGCGCCCTTCGTCGGCCTCTTCGGCACGGTGTGGGGCATCTACCACGCGCTGTCGGCGATCAGCGCGGCGGGCACCAATACCCTTGAGGCGGTCGCCGGCCCCGTTGGCGAGGCGTTGATCATGACGGGTGTGGGGCTGGCTGTCGCGATTCCGGCGGCGCTGGCTTACAACCTGATCGCGCGTGAGAACGCGAAGACGCTCTCGCAGCTCAACGCCTTCGCGTACGACGTGTTCGCCTTCCTGTCGACCGGTGTGAAGACCGATCTCGGCAGCCAGGATGCGCGCCAGACCGGCGAGCGTGTGATGAGCCTGGCGGCGCGCACGCGCGGCCAGGTGGCCTGAGGTCGCCCGCCATGGCATTCGGGAGTTTCGAGTCCGAAGTCGGCGCGCCGCGCGCTGAAATCAACATGGTGCCGCTGATCGACGTGATGCTGGTGTTGCTGGTGATCTTCATGGTCACCGCGTCCGTCTCGCAGGCGGTGAAGCTGCAACTGCCGCGCGCCAGCGCCGCACCGATGCAGACGCCACCCGATCCGCTTCGCATCGCGATCGATGCTGCGCGCCAGCCGCACTGGAACGGCGAGCCGATTACCCGCGAGGCACTTGCGGAGCGGCTGACGACGCTCGGCCGTGACAAGCCGGACAGCGAGATCCAGTTGCTGGCCGATGAAACCGTGCCCTACGGCGACGTCGCGAAGCTGATCGCCGACGCCGCCCAAGCGGGGCTCACCCGCATCCAGTTCGTTACCAAACCCGACGCAATCCGCCGCTAAGTGCGGAAGCGCCACCCCAACCCCACGGAGTCACTTGTGAGCATCAAGAGTCGAAAGAAACCGGTTGCGTCACTGATCGCGGCGAGCCTGCTCGCGGCGCAGGGCGCGCATGCGCAGAGCAGCAACGAGCCCACCGAGAACACGCTGAAGGAAGTGCCGGTGGAGGCCACGCGCGAGGTGCAGGACGCACCGCGCCAGACCTACCAGCCGGGCGCGACGACCATCGGCAAATCGAAGCAACTGCCGCGCGATATTCCGAACACCTACACCGCGGTGCCGGAGCAGCTGACCCGTGATCGCGGACAGGACACGATGCGCGAAGCGCTGTCGAACGTCGCGGGCATCACCTTCAACGCCGGCGAGGGTGGCCGTATTGGCGACAACATGAACATCCGCGGCTTCTCGGCGGTGAACGACATCTACATCGATGGCATGAAGGATGTCGGCCAGTACAACCGCGATCTCTTCAACAACGACCGCGTCGAAGTGCTCAAGGGCGGCGCTTCGATGCTGTTCGGCCGTGGCACCACCGGCGGCGTGATCAACCAGGTCAGCAAGCAGCCGTATCTGATGGACCAGACGAGGCTGTCCGGCACGCTGGGGTTCGATAACTACCAACGCATCACTGCGGACGTTAACCAGCGCATCGGCGACGAGGCCGCGGTGCGTGTGAATGCGATGTACACCGCCGGCGAACCGGGCCGTGAAGGGCCGGAAACCAACCGTATCGGCGTGGCACCCAGCGTGCGCTGGGGTATCGGCACCGCCGACGAGTTCAACCTCGCCTACTACCACCTCGACTACAACGACAACCCGGACTACGGCTTCCGCTGGCGCAACGGCCGCCCGGTGGATGAGGCGGCGGACAAGTGGTACGGGCTGGATCAGGACTATCAGCGTGATTCGGCCGACGTCGGTACCTTCAGCTGGACACATCGTTTCGATGCGAAGAGCCAAATCAAGACGAGCGCGCGTTACGGCGAATACAAACGCGACCTTTGGGCCAGCACCGCAGGCGTGAACAGCGGCAACGGCGCGGGGCAGTGGCCGCTGACCTCCCCGGTGACGGATGCGACGCCGGTGGTGCGCGGCAACCAGACGCGCGGTGGCGACTACCAGCAGCGCTTCATCCAGTCGGACTACACCACTGAGCAGAACTGGTTCGGCATGACGCACCAGATTGCCAGCGGCATCGAGATCGGGCGCGAGTCGGACGAGCGCTGGGGCTATGCCGGTACGCTTGCGAAACCGGCGGCGACGATCGGCAACCCGAACACCGGTGCGACGGTGGCGGACACCCGGGTGCGCAACAACTTCAACAGTTTCGATGCCGAGAGCTTTGCGATCTATGGCCAAGATCTGGTCGAGTTCGTGCCGCACTGGAAGGCACTGCTGGGTGTGCGTTGGGACAACTTCAGCGGCCGCTATGAACGCACGCCGACTGCGGCCGACCCGAACCCGATCTACGAGCGCAGCGACCGCGAGTGGAGCTACCGCACCGGCCTGATCTATCAGCCGAACGATGTGGCCTCGTACTACCTGAGCTATGGCACCGCGTTCGCGACCTCCGGCGACCTCTACCAGTTCGACGCCCGTGGCGCCAACACGCCGCCGGAAGAGAGCCGCAACATCGAGCTGGGCGCGAAGTGGGATCTCTTCGACGGCAACGCGTCGATCGCGACCGCGCTGTTCCGCACCGAGAAGTACCACGAGCGGAATACCGACGTGGAATCGGCGAGCCAGACCAACTACCTGCTCTCCGGCAAGCGGCACACCAATGGCATCGAGCTGTCGGTCGCCGGTCGCATCGTCGAGGGCTGGGAAGTGTTCGCGAACTACGCCTTCATGTTGGCGAAGATCGACGCCGGCACCGCGTCGCAGGTTGGCAATGTGCCGGGCAACACACCCAAGCACTCCGGCAGCCTGTGGACCACGTATGCACTGGGCCAATGGAAGGTCGGCACCGGGGTGCAGGGTGTCAGTGGCCGCACGCCGCCCGAGAACTACACGAACTGGGCGCCGGGTTATGCGCGCTGGGATGCGATGGCGCAATACACGCTGCGCAACTACACGCTGCGCGTGAACCTCGATAACCTGCTCGACAAGCTCTACTACGACGGCCTCTACCGCGGCCATGTGGTGCCGGGTGTCGGGCGCTCCGGTTCGATCACCGCCGAAGTCTTGTTCTAACCTTGCCGGCCGCCACAACCTGGCGGCCTTTCAACTTGCTGGAGCTGCCATGCTGATTGAAGTCCCCTCCGTACTCGACGCCGAAGAACTCACCCGCCTGCGGCAGGTGCTCGACGCTGCCGACTGGGCGGACGGTCGGGTCACCGCAGGCAGCCAGAGCGCGCAGGTCAAGCGCAACCGGCAATTGCCGGAATCCTCGCCGGCGATTGCCGAGGCGCGCGAGATCGTGCTGGCGGCGCTGTCGCGCAACGCGCTGTTCTTTTCGGCTGCGCTGCCGGCGCAGGTATATCCGCCGCTGTTCAACCGCTATGCCGGCGGCGAGCACTTCGGTGCGCATGTCGACAATGCGGTCCGCCGCTTGCCGGGGGGCGGTGGCCGGCCGGTGCGAACCGATGTGTCGGCAACCTTGTTCCTTGCCGACCCGGCGAGCTACGACGGCGGCGAACTGGTGATCGAAGACACTTACGGCGAGCATGAAGTGAAGCTCGCCGCAGGCAGCCTGGTGCTCTACCCCTCGACCAGCCTGCACCGCGTCGAGCCGGTCACGCGCGGCGAACGGGTGGCCTGCTTCATGTGGCTGCAAAGCATGGTGCGGGACGACAGCCGGCGCGCGCTGCTGTTCGACATGGATCTGGCGATCACGCAGCTGCGTCAGCAGCTCGGCGACGTCGGCGAGCTGGTGAAGCTGACCGGCACTTATCACAACCTGTTGCGAATGTGGGCTGAGGTGTAAGCGCGGCGCGGCCGCGCCATCGGGCGGCCCCCGTTATGATTGCGCTTCCCCCGCCGATGGAGCCGTGCGCATGAGTGCTGAGTCGAACACCGCTGCATCCACTGTTGCGAACCCCTACGCGCCGCCGCAGGCCGAGGTGCTGGATGCGCCTGCTGCCGACGACGCGGTCGGTGTGGTTCGCCCGTTTTCGCCCCGCGGCCGTATCGGTCGTGTGCGCTATCTTGCATATGGCATTGGCGCGACGCTGCTGGTCGGGTTGATCGGTGCGCTTGCCGGTTTCCTGTCTGCCGCGATGGGCATGCCAATGTTGGGCGGCATCCTGATCGTCGTCGGCTACGTGGGTTTTGTGGTCTTCCACGCGATTCTGGCGATCCAGCGCAGTCACGATTTCGACCAGAGCGGTTGGCTGGCGTTGCTCGCCTTCGTGCCGCTTGCCAACCTCGCCTTTCTGCTGATTCCGGGTAGCCGTGGCAGCAACCGCTTCGGCCCCAAACCGCCCCCCAACGGCAAGGCCGGTACCTTCGCGGTGGTCGCTTTGCTGGCGGTGTTCGTGGTCGGCATCCTCGCTGCGATCGCGATACCGGCCTACAACGACTACCTGCATCGCGCCCGTGCGGTGAAGGTGCAGGGCGGGTTCTGAGGGCGCCCCGGCCGGGCCTCAGTCCGGCCGCACCACCATCACCAGATTGCGGTGTGGCGCGCCGCCCAGCATGAAGTCCGTCTCGCCGATTTCGACGAAACCCTGACGCTGGTAGAAGGCGATCGCGCGATCGTTACGCGCATTGACGGTCAGCCAGATTGCGCTGCTGCCATTACCGCGCGCAGCGGCCGAGCGGGCTTCGACAAGCAGCGCACGGCCAATGCCCTGACCGTGCGAATGCGCCTGCACATAGAGGGTTTCCAGCTCGGTGCGCAGATCCGCTTGTGGCGCGGCGAAGTGCAGCACTGCATAGCCGAGCAGATGGTCGGCGTCTTCGGCGATCAGCACGAGGCGTTGCGGATCTTCGATCTTCTCGACCAGGCGCGTCTCCGAAAACTCACGCAGCACATAGTCCGCCATCACACCCGATACGCCGCTGGTGGCATAGGTATGCAGCCAGACCTGGATGCCGAGTGCGGCGATGCGTGTGGCGTCGCGCGTTTTGGCCGGGCGGATCCGGAGACCCTCGTTCGATTCGATGTTGAAAGACATGGCGATGCTCGTCGGCGACTGAGCGCATCTGACCACAGGCGACGCGGCCGGACCGTCGTCCGGCCGATGATTGGCGGGTGCCCGCTCAGCGCAGGCGCCGGGTGGTTTCGCGGATCGTCAGCTCTAGCTGCGGGGGTTCGATCTTGAAGGGCTTGTTGCCGATCAGGGCCAGCATCGCGGCGGCGGCCATGCGGCCGATTTCGTACACCGGCTGTCGTATCGTCGTGAGCGGCGGCGTCGTGTAGGGGCTGCCGGGCAGATCATCGAAGCCGATCAGCGAGATGTCGTCCGGCACACGGATGCCGCGGCGGAAGAAGGCCAGCCGTGCGCCATAGGCGGTCTGGTCGTTGGCGGCGAACAACGCGGTGAACGGTACGCCACGATCTAGCAACTGGTTTGCGCACAGCAGGCCGCCGGATTCGCGGAAGTCACCCTGTACCACCAGCGCGTCGTTGTACGGAATGCCGGCTTCCTCCAGCGCCTGCTTGTAACCGGCCAGGCGATCGGTGGCGTCAGTGAGGGTAGGAATACCGGCAATGTGGGCAATCTGGCGGTGGCCCAACTCGATCAGGTGCTTCGTTGCCCGGTAGCCGCCCCACACGTTATCGACACGGATTGCGCGCAGGCGGTCCGATTCGCAGCCGTGGCCGGTCGCCACCATCGGCACATGCTCGGAGAAGCGCACGATCTGGTCGTCGGGGATGTTGCCGCTGACGATGATGATGCCGTCCACCTTGCGGGCCATCAGCAGGCCGACGCGCTCCGCTTCCTCATCCGGGTTCCAGTGGCCGCTGACGATCAGCGCGGCGAACCCGCTGCCGCTGATGCCGTCTTCGATCCCCTTTAGGGTCTCGGTAAAGAACGGGCTGTCCACCGCCTGCGTGATCACGCCAATCGTTTTCGACTGCCCGCGTTTGAGACTCTGCGCCAGCACGTTGGGTGTGAAGTTCAGATCAACAATCGCCTTTTCGACGGCCTTGCGCTTGTCGGCCGACACGCGCGCAGTGCCGTTGAGGATGCGTGACACCGTGCTGGCGGAAACCCCCGCCGCCTCGGCCACCTCGATCAACGTGGCACCGGAGGGCATGGACGGGTCCTTCTTGCGAATACTTGGCTTGGCAGTCGTTTTCATGGCATTGCACCGCTGGGTTGTCCGTGATTCTAGAACACGCGGCACTTAAATGGTGCGAGCGGGATTCGCTATCCCCTTAATTTGCCGAACGTTGCGCGGCAATCAGCAATTTGCGTCAAGCCGTTGACTTCATCCGGGAATTGCTTTTCAATGTGCCCGTCGCGTGAAAACGTTTTCAGAAAAAGACGTGAAGCGTGCAAGATCAATCGGGCGTGACAGACTCGCGCCCGGCACACCAGAGGAGAAGAGGATGACTGTCACCCACCGACTGACGCGCATCGCATTCGGGCTGAGCTTCGGCTTGGCCTTCGCTTGCGCCCAGGCCGCCACCACCGTAACCGTCGCGTCGTTCCCGAGCTTTGACGAAGCGGTCAAGGCGGCGATTCCGCTGTACAAGAAGGCCCACCCCGATGTCGAGATCAAGCTGGTGAGCCTGGCCTTCGGCGATCACCACAACGCCATGACGACCGCGCTGGCCACCGGCACCAACCTGCCGGACGTGATGGCGGTTGAAGTCGGTTTCATCGGCAAGTTCGCCGAATCGGGCGGCCTGGAAGATCTGAGCAAGGCGCCCTACAGCGCGATGCAGTACCAGAACAAGTTCGCCAAGTTCACCTTCCCGCAGGCCACCGGCGGGGTCGGCAATGTCGCCGCGATGCCGGCTGACATCGGCCCCGGCGCACTGTTCTACCGCAAGGACCTGCTCGAGAAGGCCGGCATCAGCGAAGGCGACCTGACCAAGAGCTGGGATTCCTTCCTTGAAAGCGGTAAGAAGCTCAAGGCCGCATCCGGCACCTACCTGCTCTCCAACGCGGTGGACCTGAAGGACATCTACATCCGCACCGGCCTCAAGGACGGCGAGGGCATCTACTTCGACAGCAAGGGCAAGGTGCTGGTGAATTCGCCGCGCTTTGCGAAGGCCTTCGAGCTTGCCAAGGCGGCGCGGACCGCGGGCCTCGATGCCAAGATCGCCGCGTGGTCGCCGGAATGGTCGGAAGGCTTCAAGCGCAACCAGGTTGCGACCCAGATGATGGGTGCCTGGCTCGCGGGTCACTTCGCGCAGTGGCTGGCTCCGAACACCAAGGGCAACTGGCGTTCGGCCCAGCTACCGAACGGCGGCTTCGCGTCCTGGGGTGGTTCGTTCTACGCGATCCCGAAGGCCGCCGCGAACAAGAAGGAAGCCTGGGAGTTCATCAAGTTCATGACGCTCAACAAGGACATGCAGATCGAGGCTTTCCGCAAGCTCGACGCATTCCCGGCCTTGATCGAAGCGCAGAACGACCCCTTCCTCGACCAGCCGATCGAGTTCCTCGGCGGCCAGAAGGCCCGTCAGCTGTGGAAGGTTGCGGCGGACAAGATCCCGGCCGTGGCGGTCGACAAGTTCGACGGCACCGCGCAGGACATCGTGAACGCCGAACTGGACAAGGTGCTTGAGCAGAACAAGGACATCAAGACCGCCCTTGCCGATGCGCAGACCCAGATCGAGAAGCGCGTTCGTCGCAAGAAGTAAGCACTAGCCCGCCGGAACAGGCACCCCCCGAACCCCCACCGCCTGTTCCGGCCCCCCGAAACACTGGAGTTGCATGATGTCCGTCACGAGTTCCGACAGCCCTGCCGCCAGCGAACTGGCTGCCTCGCCGCCGCGGCGCCGCCGCAAGTTGCAGGCATGGGAATGGGCGCCGTATGTCTTCATTTCGCCCTTCTTCATCCTGTTCCTGGTCTTTGGCCTGTTCCCGCTGCTGTTTTCAATGTGGCTCGCGTTCCAGACCTGGGACCCGTCCACCGGCCTGCAGGGCATGGAATGGGTGGGCATCGAGAACTTCAAGTTCGTGCTCGAAGACGACTGGTTCCAGAAGTCGCTCTACAACACCTTCTGGATCGCGATCGTCTCGGGTCTGCCGCAGCACCTGGTTGCGATACCGCTGGCCTACTTTGCCCACACCTACCTGCGCAAGCATCGCAACGCGGTGGTCGGCGTGTACTTCCTGCCCTTCATCACCTCGACGGTCGCGATTGCGCTGGTGTGGAACTCGCTGTTCTCACGCGACTTCGGCGTCATCAACATGGCGCTCACCAGCATCGGCAACTTCAGCATTGCCGGCCTGCACCCGCTCGCCTGGCTGTTCCCCACAACCAATGTGGACTGGGCCCAGCCGCAATACACGAAATGGATGATTTCATCGCTGGTGTTCTGGCGCTACGTGGGCTGGAACACGGTGCTCTACCTCTCGGCCCTGCAGACGATTCCGCGTGATCTGTATGAAGCTGCAACGATCGATGGCGCATCGTCACGCCAGCAGTTCTGGCACATCACGGTGCCGCTGCTGCGCCCGATGATGTTCTTCGCCGTGACGCTGACGATCATTGGCAACCTGCAGCTCTTCGAAGAGCCTTTCATCATCACCGGTGGCACGGGTGGCATCAATCAGGCTGGCAAGACCGCCGCGATGCACATGTACAACACCGCCTTCGTCGATAGCGATTTCGGCACCGCGAGCGCGGTCGCATGGATCCTGTTCGTGATCATTGGCCTGATGACCTGGGCCAACAACAAATTCTTTGCTCAGAAGGACTGAGGCCATGGCTGCCGTCAGAAAGCGCGTGAGCCCCAGCCGCTGGCTCGCCTATGTGATCGTTGCCCTTGGTGGCGTGATCATGCTCGCCCCGTTCTGGTTCATGTTCGTCTTCGCGACGCACACGAACACCGAGATCCTGTCGGTACCGCCGCCGCTGTGGTTCGGCACCGCGTTCATCGAAAACGTGCGCCTGCTGATCGAAAAGCTGCCCTTCTTCTGGCGCAACCTGGGCTTGAGCTTCTTCATCGCGTTCTCGGTCACCGTGCTGAACCTGTTCTTCTGTTCGCTCGCCGGCTACGCCTTCGCGATGTACCACTTCAAGTTCCGCGAATCGCTGTTCGCCGTGATCATGGCGACGATGATGCTGCCGGCCTTCATCTTCATGATTCCGACCGTGCTGATCATGAGCGCGATCGGTTGGATGAACGAGGCCAAGGCACTGATCGTGCCCGGTGCCTGCGGCGCCTTCGGCATCTTCATGATGCGCCAGTTCATCGGCACCGCGATCCCGAAGGAACTCGTCGAGGCGGCGCGCATCGACGGCTGCAGCGAGTTCGGCATCTTCTGGCGCATCGTGCTGCCGCTGGTGACCCCTGCGCTCGGCTCGCTCGGCCTGATCACCTTCATCGGAACCTGGAACAACTTCGCAGGCCCGCTGGTGATCATGCGCGACATGGACATGTTCACCGTGCCGCTGGCGCTGCGTGCGCTGCAGGGCACCGGCCAAGTGCCGTGGGGTGCGATTTCGGCGGGCTCGGCGATTGCCGTGCTGCCACTGATGGTGCTGTTCGTCATCGCCTCGCGGCGCTTGATCGAAGGGCTGACATCAGGTGCGGTCAAGGGCTGAATGAAAACAACGAACTGCGCGTAATGAAGACCACAAAAAAGACATCATTCCGGAGCCCAAGATGAAGCACCTGTTTCCGGCCGACTTCGCCTGGGGGGTCGCCACAAGCGCCTACCAGATCGAAGGCGCCACCCAGGTTGACGGTCGCGGACCGTCGATCTGGGACACCTTCTCCCACACCGCCGGCAAGACTGACGGCGGTGATACCGGCGACATCGCCTGTGAGCACTACCAACGCTATCGCGAAGACATCGCGCTGATGCGCGAGATGGGCGTGACTGACTACCGCTTCTCGTGTGCCTGGCCGCGCGTGCAACCCACCGGCAGCGGTGCATGGAATGAAAAGGGCTGGGACTTCTACGCCCGCGTGCTCGATGCGCTGGACGAAGCCGGCATCGCCGCCCACGCCACGCTGTACCACTGGGATCTGCCGCAACCGCTTGAAGACGCCGGCGGCTGGCGCAACCGTGCGACCTGTGCGCTTTTTGCGGAGTACGCCGCGGAATTCGCGCGGCGTTTCGGATCTCGCGTGAAAACGATTGCAACGCACAACGAACCCTGGTGTACCGCCACCCTGGGGCACGAGACCGGGCAGTTCGCGCCGGGGCTGCGCGATCGCGCGGCGGCTTTCCTGGTGTCGCACCACCTGCTGCTGTCGCATGGCATGGCGCTGCAGGCGATGCGTGCCGCCGGCTGCAAGGCACAACTGGGCATCGTGTTGAACCAGAGCCCGGCCTACCCGGCCAACCCGGACAGCGAGGCCGATCGTCGCGCCGCGCGCCTTGCCGATGGCCTTTCCACCCGCTGGTACATGGACCCGCTGTTCCGCGGTGCCTATCCGGCAGATGTCGTCGCCCACCTCGGCAGCGATGCGCCGCAAGTGGAGCCGGGCGACATGGCGATCATCGGCCAGCCGATGGATTTCCTCGGCCTCAACTACTACATGCGCAGCTACTGCAGCGGCGAAGGCCGTGTGCAGCCGCCGGGCGAGCGTGGCTTTACCGACATGGGCTGGGAGGTCTACCCGGAAGGGCTGACCGAACACCTGGTGCGCCTCGCCCGCGGCTACAACCCGCCGCCGATCTACATCACCGAGAACGGCGCCGCCACGCCCGACACGCTGGAAGGCGATGCGGTGCACGACGCCGACCGCGTGAACTACCTGCGCTGGCACCTCGAAGCCGCTTCGGCGGCGCTGCAGCAGGGCGTTGATCTGCGCGGCTACTTCGCCTGGAGTCTGCTCGACAACTTCGAGTGGGATTCCGGCTACGCCAAGCGCTTCGGGCTCATCTACGTCGACTACGCGACCCAGCGCCGGGTGCTCAAGGACAGCGCCCACTGGTATCGCGGCTACATCACGGCGCAGCGCGCCGCTACCGGATTGGAGTAAGCACATGGCCACCCTGCATCTGCGCAACATCGAGAAGACCTACGAATCGGGCCCGCAAGTCATCAAGGGCATCAACCTCGACGTTGCCGACGGTGAATTCATGGTCTTCGTTGGCCCTTCCGGCTGCGGCAAATCCACCATGCTGCGCATGATCGCCGGCCTGGAAGACATCACCGGCGGCGATCTGCTGATCGACGGCAAGCGTGCCAACGATGTGCAGCCTTCCGAGCGCGGCATCGCGATGGTGTTCCAGAGCTACGCGCTGTATCCGCACATGTCGGTGGGCGAGAACATGGGCTTCGCGCTCAAGCTCGCCGGCAAGCCCAAGGCCGAGGTCGACGCCGCCGTCGGCCGCGCCGCAGAGATCCTGCAGATCACCCATCTGCTCGATCGCAAGCCCAAGGCGCTCTCGGGCGGCCAGCGTCAACGTGTCGCGATTGGCCGCGCGATCGTGCGCAAGCCCAAGGTCTTCCTGTTCGACGAGCCGCTCTCCAACCTCGACGCCGCCCTGCGCGTGCAGATGCGCATCGAGCTCTCGAAGCTGCACGAAGAACTCGGCACCACGATGATCTACGTCACCCACGACCAGGTCGAGGCGATGACGCTGGGCAGCCGCATCGCGGTGTTCAACCACGGCGTGATCGAGCAGGTCGGTCGCCCGCTCGATCTGTACCAGGAGCCTGCCAACCAGTTCGTCGGCGGCTTCCTCGGCAGCCCGAAGATGAACTTCATCCAGTGCGCCATCACCGAGCGCCGTGCCGACAGCATCGCGCTCAAGGTCGGCCGGGCCTCGGGCTTCGAACTGCCCCGCAGCATCGCGGCCGACGCCGGCAGCGAGCTGACCCTCGGCGTGCGGCCGGAACACCTTGATCTGGCGCCTGCCGGTGACGGCATTTCCGCGCGCGTCGATCTGCTCGAACACCTCGGTGACACCACCATCGTCTACGCCGCGATCGACGGCACCGATCAGGTTGTCACCGTCAAGGCGCCGGGTAGCCGCAGCGGCCTGCGCGCGGGCGATGCGATCGGCCTGCGTCCGCACGCTTCCGCCTGCCACCTGTTCCGTCCGGACGGCCGTGCGGTGCAGGTGATGGCATGAGCGCAGGGCCGCGCTCAGCGCAATCGGCGTTACGGCCGGCGCAACACCAGGTTCACCTCCCGCCACTTTCAGTGGCTTCGGTTGGGAGGTGGTCCTCAGGCCGCCTCCCAACGCCCTTTTTCGGGTGGAGGGCTGGTCCTGTTTATGGCGTACATGCACAGGGCTGCAATGAAAACGTTTTCACAAAAGGGGCTATAACGCCCCGCACGACGACCAGGGCGCAGTAAGCGGCGCTCAACCAAGGAGGAGTAGGAGATGAAGCACATCGTTGTAGGCAGCACGTTTGCGCTGGCGCTGGCCGGCTTCAGCAGCGTGGCCTTCTGCGCCGAGGCGCTGGAGTTCCACGGTTACATGCGCGCCGGCATGGGGATCAACGCCGATGGCGGCAAGGGCGCCTGCTACGGCCTCGGGTCGATCAATCCGTTCCGTCTCGGCAACGAATGCGACACGGTGATCGAACCCACCTTCACCGGCCGCATCGCATCGCCGACCGACAAGTCGGCCTGGGGTGTCACGGTGATGCCCAAGACGTATCAGCGCTGGGGCGAAGTTGGCGGCAGCAGCACGCTGAAAACCGAGTTCGGCCAGATCTACCTGTTCGGCGAGAACGTGCCGCAACTGCTCAACGGCCGCATCTGGGGCGGCAAGCGCTACTACCAGCGCCTGCAGACCGGGATCAACGATGAGTTCCTGGAAAACCTGGACGGCGACGGCGTCGGTATCGAAGACATGGACTTCGGCGTCGGCAAGTTCTCGGTGGCCTGGCACGGCGACATCTACGGCAATGCCTCGACCGACCGCTTCGCAACGCTGTCCGGCAACACCATCTCGGCCCGCTTTGCTGGCGTGAAGACGATGCCGGAAGGCACGCTGTCGTTCTACGGCCACTATCGCAAGGATTCGAACCGCGACGACCATTCCACCACGCCGGTCACCACGGCGCCGGAAGCCAACGCCACCACCCACATCGCCGCGTATCACAACCTCAACGGCGTGCTCGGTGGTTCGAACCTCATCGGTATCGGCTACACCAGCTACGAGAACGACAAGGACGTGTTCGACATCACGATCCAGCAATCGGGCTTCGTAACGGGCGCCAAGATGGGTTGGGACGCGATCGCGCGTTACCGCAAGAACTCGGCCAAGAACAACGGCATCGACAGCACCGAATATGCAATCGGCGCCCGCCTCGATGGCCAGATCTCCGGCCCGTTCCGTTGGTTGGTTGAGGGTGGCTACAACCATGTCTCGCCGTCGCAGGGCGAAAGCCAGTCGATGTGGAAGATCACGCCGACCCTCGCGCTGAGCGCCGGCAACGACCCGTGGTCGCGCCCGACCTTCCGCCTCTACTGGAACTACACCTCGTGGAGCGACAGCGTTACCAACCCGTACCGCTGGAGCTCCGAAGCCCAGAGCGTGGGTCGTGACGTGACGCAGACCAGCGGCAGCACGATCGGCGTTCAAGCTGAAGCCTGGTGGTGATCACCCGTCGGTTACATCCGCCCAAAAGGTGGGTGTGACCGGTCGCGAAATACCCGCGGGGGCGCCTCATCGGCGTGCCCCGCTTTTGGCGTTTGGCTGACAGGCGTGGTTTGATTGCCATGGTGATCACGGTGCGCATGAGCGCGCTGCATATTGGCCGGCCTGGCCCGGCCGCTGACTGAAAGGATGTCAGGTATGTCCCCAAGATTCCGTACCCTCGTGAGCGTGTCTGCCCTGGCCCTGGGCCTGCTCGCCGGCCCGGCGCACGCTGACGCGTTGACCAGCCTGTTCGATCTCACGCCGGCCAAGGTCAAAGCCTGGCGCGCCGCGCCGCAAGGTGCGCTGTACTGGAACCAGATCGACCGCGTCGAACTCAGCCAGCGCGGCGGCCCGCCCGACAACGCCCCCAACCAGCAGCCTGCCGAAATTGGCGAAGCCGAACTCGCCGCTGCGCTCGCGAAGCTTCAGTACCGCTCCGCGCGCGGCGAGGTGCTGCCGCTCTTCTCGGCGGAAGAGATCAAGCGCGTGCAGATGGCGCTCGCGGCCGCACTGGGTGTCGCGAACGGCACGCAAGACGTGCTCTTCGTGTCGACCGGCCCGAAGAAGGAGCGCGGCTACACCCGCACCCTCACCGCAGCCGGCCGCGCCTTCTATGCAGACGGCGCGCTGAACGTGCTGGTCGGCGAAGCCGGCCGCGACGTCATGCATGAAGTCCGCACCGAACAGGGCAGCCAGCTCACCGTGAACTTCAACCACGGCTCACGCGCTGAAGCCGAAAAGACCGTCGCTCTCGTCGCCGCCCCGCAGGCCGGCGTCACCCTGGTACGCAGCGACTGGCTGCGTGTGCCGCTCGCCGCCCAGGCCAAGTCGGCCTCCACCAGTGCGGCACCCGCAGCCGGTGCCGCCGCGGCCGTTGCGCAACCCGCCGGCGCGAGCCCCGCGATCAAGGCGCAGGAAGAGCGCTTCGAGCTGCTCAAGCGCCTGCATGACAAGGGGCTGATCTCGGATGCGGAGTACGAGAAGAAGCGCGAGGAGTTGCTCAAGAGCATTTGAGTGCGCTGCGCGGGTGCCGCGGCCGACGCAGAATGCGTTGGCCGACGGCGCAACCGGTGCGGTGGCGCGACGTGCGATGTGCCATGATCGCCAGGCATTCATGCGTTGAGCAATCGCACCGATGACGCAACAACAATTCTGGCGTGACCCCTCGCTGCCGTTTGTCGAAAGCCGCCGCGCGTGGCAGAGCCGCGCCTGCTATCGCCCGCACACCCACCCGACGCTATCCATCGGCGCTGTTGATGCCGGGTGTTCGTTGTTGCAGGTGGAAGGCCAGGCCGATCAAGCCTTGCAGGCAGGCGATGTCGTCGTAATCCCGGCCAATCGCGTGCATGCGTGCAACCCTGTGCCGGAAGCCGCGTGGAGCTACCAGATGCTGTATCTCGACGTGGGGTGGGTCGGGGCTCTGCATGACGAGATTGCTCAACACGCCAACGCGATGCGCCCGGCTCGCCCAAAGCACTTTCGAAACCCGGACGCGCATCGACGCTTCTGCCAGCTGAACGACGTTTTGTTCAGCCCTCAACAGGCCGCAGCCAAAGAAGAGGCGCTGATCGGTTTTGTTGGTGGCCTCGCGTTTGATGCCGCTGCTCCCGAGGATTCGCCTCCGCGTTGGGTCGCCGATCTAACGACCTACCTCGATCGCCATTGTGATCAGAATCTGTCGATACTCGAACTTGCAAAGCTATTCGGCGTCAGCCGATACCACCTGATTCGCGTCTTCAAACTGAATACCGGGCTTGCGCCTCATGCCTTCCAGATTGATTGCCGGGTGAATAAGGCGCGAGAACTGCTGCGCGATGGCGAAGCGATCGCCGATGTTGCTTCGCAACTCGGCTTCAGCGACCAAAGCCACTTTCAGCGGGCATTTCGCCAGCGTGTCTCCGTTACGCCGGGCGACTATCAGCGTCGGATTGGCCGCTGAGCAATATCCTTCTATACCCGATCACCAATCGTGAATCACCTTTGCGGCTCTGTATCTGACGGAGTTCCGCATGTCCTGGCAACAATTCGTGGTGCTCGCTGGCGCCCATTTTCTCGCGCTGCTAAGCCCCGGTCCCGACTTCTTCCTGCTCATCAATCATTCGCTGGGCTACGGCCGGCGCGCGGGCTACCAGACCGCCCAGGGTATCGCGTGCGCCAATGGTGTCTTCATCATCGCGGCGTTGTGCGGCGTGACCTGGCTTCAACGCAGCCCGCTTACCTACGCCCTCATGTACTGGAGCGGCTGTGCCTATCTGGCCTGGCTGGGGATGCAGTTCTGGAGGGGTGCGGCCTCGTCGGGGTCCGTGTCCGTAGCTGCAGCTGAGCGGTCCGATCTTACGGCCTTCTTTCGGCGTGGATTTGCGTCCGGCATTCTGAATCCGAAGAACGCGATGTTCTACCTGACACTATTCACCGTGCTGGCGGGCAAGGACACGACGATGTTGGGCAGGGGTGTCGCCGCGGCCTGGATGGTCGCCGTTGTGCTGGTCTGGGACTGCTCGGTGAGCTGGTTGTTCACGCAGCCTCGCACGCTGGCTGCGTTCAGCAGATACCACGGGCTGCTGCACCGCGCCGGCGCAGTCGTGCTCGTCGGCATCGCCGCGGGCCTTGTTGTGTCCTGGCGATGAGAACGAATTCTCCGGTTTGCGCCAACGTGTTGCAGCCCGAACCGCCGCCCGACCACCGGACGTTCGCAATCGTGGCGCTGAGCACTCAAAGCCTCCCCACCCTCATGTTGATCGGCCAGCGCACTTCCCTTCGCAACGCTGGCTCGCCCCATAGCTGCGCCAGGTCTGCGGCAAAGTGCTGCAGGATGCTCTCACGCCCTGCCTCCCGCACGTTGCGAACAGCCGACCAGGTCGAGATGTAGCCCAGCAACTCTTCCAACGTCCACGCCTTGCAGATCTCCAGCACCGGCGCCGCCAGTTCATCGAACGGAAACGGCAGATCGACGTAGCCGTTGTCGACGAGCTTCCGTTCCGGGGGCCAGTAGGGGCCGATCTCCTGCCAGTAAAAGCGTCGGAAACGGGTGTCCAACCCTTCTTCCAGTCGCAACACACCGTAGCTGACCAGCGCCACAATGGCGTGCGGCACGGCGATGCGCCGCACTTCTTCGTAGAAGCGCGGCAACTCGAACCAGTGCGCGGCCTGCGCGGCGGTGATGAGATCCGCGCTGTGGTCCACGACGGGCAAGCGCTCTGCAGCGGCGCATCCATACTCGACGCGCGGATGCGGTGTAGCGTGCGTGATCTGCTCAGCGCTCGGGTCCAGCCCCAGCACCTTGTCGAAGTGCTGCGCCAAATGCCCGGTCAGCTGGCCATTGCCGCAGCCGACATCAACTGCCAGTGCTCTTCCGGGTGAAACGGAGGCGAGAAACTGCGTCACTTCGGCCGGGTATTCGGGGCGAAAGCGCGCATAGGCTTCGCCGCCCTGGTCGAACCAGTTACGGGGTGGCGTGGTGTCGTCGGCCATTGGCGTTGCCCTCGCTGTGGAAGGGGCAAGCGTAGCGCCACTGGCGTGGCCTGCGAAGGTGCTCGCGCCGGAGGGATGTCGGTGCGTCGCAATTTTGGTTGAGCGATGTGATGGCACAGGCTTGGTCAACCGTGTGTTGTTGTTCAACAGTGCGTTGGCCGGGGGTCCGTCCCGGCGGCCGGGTTACTTTCTCTTGCTTGCCCAAGAGAAAGTAACCAAAGAGAAAGGCACCCGGCGTTCGCGGCCAGGTGCTGCGCACCTGACTTCCCTGCGTTGCTCGCACGACCGGGGGCCTGCGGAACTCGCCCTCGCTGCGCTCGGAGCTCAGACAGTCCTCGGCCTACTTCCCGGCCGTGCTCCGCTACTCGGCGCTCTCGACGGGACCCAAGTCAAAACCGTCCAGCAGGCAACGCTCGTCGACGGTCCGTAGCCGGGATGGAGTGCGGCAGAATCCGCATGCGCAAGGAAGACGATAAGCCTCCCGCTCAATTTTCTCCGCTCTTGCAAACAGAAGGTGGGCGATACGAATCGCCTTTGTGACAGGCTATTTTTGATCGGGTGGTTCGCCGTTGATTGAGCGCGGACGCCGTTTAGAGAATTTTCCGGCGAGTTTTTTGCCCGTCGCGGCAACATCGTTCCAATCCAACGACCCATCGCCGTTGACGTCGAGTGTCCTGGCTGTGCCCTCCTTGGCGCGTCCGACTGCACCCGCGACGGCTGAAGATGCAAGCTTGGCGCCGCGAGCAGTGGTCGCAGCGGCCGCGGCTGCGGTTTCCGCCGCGACGGTGGTGGAGTAAGCCACTCCGCTAGACGCATTTCTAGCGAGCGTGCTGGCAGCGTCTTTGGCCGCCAGTGCAGCGTCGGCCACCTTGTCCGCAACGCTCTGAGTAATGTCGCCGAGCTTCCTCCCAAACGTGGAGGCCGCGCTACGAATCAAGTCTTTAAGCTCGGACAGCTGCTTTGAACTCAGCAGCTCCTTTGTCTTTCCGATTACGAAGTTGACGACGGATCGAATCAGTTCGATACCCACAGCAAAACCGGCACTCAGCTTTTCGATGATTTCATCGCGTTCTTGGTCTGACAAGGCGGACCAACCGTAGTAAATCGCGCCAATCGCTGCGCACGTCATCGCGATGGGATTCGTAAGCGTGGCCGATGTTACGAGCGTCATGGCGGCCGAAAGCTGGTTTCCGAGGAGAAGCTGGCCTGCAGCAATAGCAACAGTCGGTGCGATATAGCCAAGGCCAAACCCAAATTTGGTTGCTTCGAGAACGCGCCCTGTCCTTGCAATCGTCGTGTTCTCGCTTTCCTTCATTTGGCCGATGTGGGCATCAAGCCAGTCATCCAAACTATCGGCAACGTTGTAGATGGCCCTGATCGCGCCGGTCATCATCGTGGTCGATGTTCTGACGCCTATCTCCAATGCTCGAGCGCCAATTGTGGCGGTAAGTGGGTCCACAGCTCAGTCCTCCTGAAAGTCAATCGGATTGAAACACTCGTGAAAGTCGATTGTCTCGAATGTTCCTTGTTGCAGGTGTGCGATTGCAGCTGGCAAGGCTAAGACAGCGTTCAGGGTCGGGGCGAATGACCTCGCGATTCAGACGCATGGCCGATGTGGGCAGATGGTTTGGACTACTTCAGCGATAGCATTCTCAGCCTTGCTAGGTCCAGGACAGCGGGCCAATAGTTCAAAAGCAACCATGTCAGGCCCATCGAAACGAAGACAACGATGTGGCCAAGCATGCCGCGCGCATTGAAAACGCCGAAGTACTGTCCTCCGGCAAGTACGAGGTTCTTTTTCTGCCGACTTAAGTTCCGATATTCGGTCACGTAGCGGATCGCGAGCCATACGCCGTGCCCGAAGGTGATTGCAAGCACTGTCGTCCGAAAGATCGCGAGCAAGTCGAGTTCGCCATGCAGCGCGCGTTTGTAAAGTAGCGAGAGTAGGCCGATCCCGACTGCAGCGAGCACGCCGACGGTTGCATTTCTGACCGCCGCCTGCTTTTGTTCCATCGCAGCGTCGGAAAGCTGGCTGCGGACTTCGTTCAGCTTTTCGGTGATTAGTGCGGCGGTCTCCTGCTTCGCCTTCTCAATGCGGTGGTCGACTGCTTGGCCGAATTTCTCGGCGGCGTAGTCGATTAACTGCTCGATATCTTGTCGTGTGAGTGATCGTTGCTTGGAGACTTCGCTCCCGATCGCGTCGATGTGTTGCTGGATCTGATGGCTGGCGTTTTCGATAGACTTCTCGACGACCACGCCGAAATGCTCGATCTCTTCCTTAAACCAGTTGGCCATGCCGGATGACTCGATGTTGGATGAAGCGAGGTGGGAGTGACTGCGGTGCTGGCGATTCTGGCATATGAGCAGGGTGACTTGACTGCCAGTTTTCATTTGCCGCAACCTGAGTGAAGGCGAGGAGTGATGTGCCGGTCGTACCACTTGATTCGTTGAGATCGCGTGGCGTGACGGGACTGTGCATTACGGTCATAGCGCGTTAAGGAGTAGGACGACGAGCCAAGGTCAGGCGCTTCCCCGGTGAGGAGGAAGCGTGCTGTGTTGCATGCAGCAAGCTGCGACGCCGCCAGGCCGAGGCACAGCGCCGTGATTGCCAGACGCAATTACGCCTTCTTCGTGAAGAGATGGCGCCACAGCGCCACGGCCCCAATCAGCAGCAGCGCGAGCAGGGCAAACCGCAGTGCGATGGATAGGAAAGCGACGGTGACGGACAGCGCGCCGAGTTGGGTGAAGGCCAGACCGAGGCTTCCTGCCAGAAGAACAATCCAGAACATACGCCAGCTCCTTTTCGGGTTACGGTGCGGCCATGTTGAGCCGCCGCGGCGACAGGTGGTGTCGTTCCTTCCAGAGGCCGGAGAAATTTCTTGAGTTCACGTGATCACGAGCATTTGGCATATCGGCTGAGCGAGATCCTGTTGCTTCTCAACCAAGGAGAAAGCCTGGAGCCGAAGGATTTGGCAGATCGCTTCGGCGTCGATGTGCGGACTATCCAGCGGGACTTGAACGTTCGTCTTGGCGCCCTGCCGTTCGAAAAGGTGGAGGGGCGATATCGACTTGAGCGCCAGTACCTGGGTCATCTGGGCGTGCGCGAGATCCGTGAGTTCACTGCACTTGCCGGTCTGACGGGGCTATTTCCGCAGGCGGCAGGATCAGTCTTGCGTGAACTGTTCGACCTTCGGCTGCATCAGGCGCTGTTGGTCAAAGGTCACCACTACGAGACGCTGACCGGCCGTGAGGCCGACTTTCGGGCGCTGGAACTGGCGATCATCGAACGAGCGCTAATCGTCATCGAATACCAAAAGAGCGAGGGCCCGAAACGCTACGGCGGCCTGAAGCCCTACAAGCTCATGAATCACAAGGGCATCTGGTATTTGGCGGCCGTCGATGGCGAAACATTGAAGACCTTCGCATTTACCCGAATTGTTGCGATTGAGAGGGAGGGAGGAACCTTCCAGCCGGACGGGTCTATTGGCGAGCGCTTGAGGCGCGAGGACGGGATCTGGTTCGCGGAGAAACCGATCGCGTTCATTTTGACGGTGTCCCCCGAAGCTGCGCCCTTCTTTCGCCGGCGCAAACTGATCGCAAATCAGGAAATCGAAGCCGAACTGCCAAACGGTGGGCTGAGGATTCGTGCTGTGGTTGGGCACGAAAATCAGGTACTACCGATCGTGCGCTACTGGATTCCGCATCTCCGAATCGAGCAACCCGAGCACTTGTGGGCGGCGCTCGTCCGGGAGCTGCGGGCGTTTGTTGCTTCTGCCGCTGAGGTTTAATCCGGCCGCGGCATTGCCAGACGTTGCTAACGCCTCCCCGGCGCATCGCGCCATCCACCAAACAACGCATCCATCAACACCGACAACGCGAATTCCGTGAAGCTGACTTCATCGCGATCGACGCGCTGCTGCAGTTGGTGGGCGCGGGCGTTGGCGTCGGCGGCGCGCTCGGGTACGCCGATCTTCTGCCATTCGATCGAATCGCGTTGTGCTTGTTCGATCGCGCGTTGGTTGTAAGGGCCGGCGAGGTGGACGTTGGCGCAAGCGCCGAGCAGGCAGGCGACCAGGGCGAGCGTCATCAGGCTTGCGAGGCGCGGCATGGGTGGTGCGCGGGTGCGTTTGCGTTGCAGGGCAGGGCCTGCATTCTAGTGCGCGGATGGACGGCACGGTGCGGCGCGCGCAGCGCGTGCGCGCTGTGGGGCCGCGTTGCGCGGCCTGCGTGAGGCAAGAGCACCGCGCCCGTACGCGAGGCGCTCTTGCGGGGTGCTAGGCGTTCAGCGTTTCTCGCATTCGGCGACGAAGCTGCTGCGGTCTGCACCCTTGAGCTTGCGCTGGTTGGCTTCGGCGTCGCAGGCGGCCTTGAGTTCGGCGGGCACCGCGGCGGAGGAATCGCCGGTGGTGACGCCTGATTCGAAGCACTGCTTCATGAAGGCTTCGCGCTCAGCGCCTTTGAGCTTCTTGGCATTGGCGGCGGCACCGCACTTCTGCTTCTTCTCTTGCGGCACGGCGGCCGGGGTGACGGCCGGGTTGGCCGGGCGGGCTTTCGCGATGCAGTCGCCAACCGCTTTGTTGAACGCCTCGCCTTTGAGCTTCTTGGCGTTGGCGGCGGTCTGGCATGCGTTCAGGGTTTCGGTCGGGACTTCGTCGGCCGCGGCGGGCAGGGCGGTGCTACCCAGCAGCAGAGCCAGAATGGCGAGCTGACTTCTCATGAAACGTCTCCTTGCTTTGGTTTCTGGATGGCCTTGAGCGTGGGGGCGGGCGCGCCGGCTGATGCCGGGTTCACCTTCCGCCAACTTTGTTATCCGCGTCCCGCCGCACCTTGATGCCCAGGCTATGAAAACGTTATCACGTTGCTGATTCGAGAGCCAGCGTGGCATCGCGAGTTCTTGCGTTGGCTGGGTCACGACGTCACGCGCTCAGCGTGGGCTGGCCTTGCCGAGCTTGATCAGTGCGTCGAAGGCGGGCTTGGGTTCCATGTCGTCGTCGAACAGCAGCGGTGCGTCGAAGCGCGCTTGTGGCCACTGGCGCAACCATGAGCCGGCGTCCGAGATGCCCCAGGTGAGCACTGCCGAGACCTTGTCGCGCTGGCGTGCGCACATCGCGAACAGATCGCTGTAGCGCTGCGCCTGCAGCGCGAGCAGTTCCGGCGTGGCGTCGTCGGCGCTGCTGACTTTAATATCGCGATGCAGGCTGATATCCAGCTCGGTGATGTGGTTGGTCAGGCCGAGCTTGCCGATGTCCACGATGTGCTGTTCGAGCACCTTGAAGTCCGCCGGCTGCGCGATCGTGTAGTGCGATTGATGGCCGATGCCGTGGATCGGAATGCCCTTGGCCTGCAGGTCGCGAATCAGCGCAAGGATCATCTGGTGCTTGGCCGGGTGCTCGGTGCTGTAGTCGTTGTAGAACAACAGCGCCTGCGGGTCGGCTTCATGCGCGAACTGGAAGGCAAGCGCGATGAAGTCCGGGCCGATCACGCGGTAGAACGCGCTGTTGCGCCAGCCCGCGACCTGTTCGGTGCCGGGTTCGTCCGGCACGAAGGCTTCGTTCACCACGTCCCACGCGAATACGCGGCCGCGAAAGTGGCCGACCACATCGTGGATGTACTTGCGCAGTCGTGCGACAACGACTTCCCGCTTGGCGGTGCCGCCGTGGCCATCGTCGAACATCCAGTCGACCGACTGGTTGTGCCACACCAGCGTGTGGCCGCGCACGGCGACCTTGTGTGCCAGCGCCCAGTCGACCATCGCGTCGGCGGTGGTGAAGTCGTACTGGCCTTCACCGGCGCGCGCGAGGCTGCCCGCCTTCATCGCGTTTTCGGCCACGATGATGTTGAACTGCTGTTCGATCAGCGTGCCGCCGTACATCACCTGGCCGGGCGAGATCGCCGCACCGACCTTGAAGATGCCCTGCCAGGCCTGGGCGAGTGAGTCAGGTTGCGTTTGCGCGGCGGCGCTGAACGCGCCAAGGCAAAGCGGAATCGCGGCAAGCCAGCGTTTCATGATGTGCGCTCTCCGAGCCATAGCGTGGCAGTCACGCCGCGCGGGTAGTACTTGCTGCCGATTGCGACACCGGCTTCGATCTGGTCAGACCAGCTCCAGAACGCGTTGCGCGGGTCGCTCAGCCAGGCGGCGTGTGCTTCGTCGGCTTGTGCGGTGGCACTGGCCGGCAGCGCGAGGATTTCGCGCGCGACGAACTGGCACAGGTAGATCTTCGAGAGCCAGGAATTGTCGCTGCTCGACGAGAGCTTCCAGCCGCCATCCGGGAACAGGCAGATGCCAGGCTTCAACACGGCATCGAGGTGGCGGGCGAGCGCACGCACATAGTCGCCGTAGGGGCCGTCAGCCTGGCAGGCGTCGCGGCGGCCGGCGAACCACGGGTAGGCGAGGCCCTCGATCGCCGGGATGATGCGCGAGTGGAAGCCGGCACTGTCCGGCTCCAGCAGTGCGGGCAGGCTGCCGTCTGGCGCTACGGCCGCGACCAGCGTGTCGGCGCAGCGGCGCGCCTGGGTGGCCGACTGCTCGGCGCGTGCGGCATCGCCGAGGCGGGCGAACAGCCGTTCGAGGATCAGGTAAGCGGCCCAGCATTTGCCGGCAAGGTAGGTGTTGGCGCGCGATTGCCCGAGCGAGGTGTCGAGGCTGTCGTAGGTGGTGATCTCGGCACCGCCGAGGCAACGGCTGCTGTCGGCGTGCATCACGCCGTCGCGCTGTGCGGCGTCCGGGTGATCGCGCTGCAGCAGGCTGTCGAGGCACGCCGCCAACGTGCCCGCCTGGGCGGCGAGCCAGGCCTCGTCGCCCTGCGCTTCGATATACACCCCGGCGCACAGCAACCAGTTGCACAGCTGTTCCTGCGTCATGTACGAGAAGCAGCCGGCGAGCCCGCCGCGCTCGTATGACGAATGCCCGATCGGCGAGAAGGCGTTGGCGACGCCCATGTCATGCGTGAAGGACAGCCCGCCCGGCACGGGCGCTTGCCCCGGCAGCGCGACCTGATCGACATAGCTGTAGCGCGCGAGGTACAGATCCAGCACGTTGCGCACCGCCCAGGGGTGCAGCGCGAGTTCGTGGAACAGGTGATCCACCGTCAGATCGAAGGTGTTCATCATGCGGTACTCGCCTTCGTTGACCACCCACAGCGGGCGGCCCTCGTGTTCGAGCAGCTGCGTGCAGCCGACGTAGGCGCGTGTAGCGTGGGCCAGCATCAGGCGCTGCGCTTGCGACAAGCGGCTTTGCGCAAGGCGCGCTTCGTGCGCCGCCGCTTCCGCCTGTGCCGCGTCGAAGCGTGACAGCGCGAACGCGCCGGCCGATTCCACGCTGTTGAACCAGCGGTTGTAGAGGTATTGCGTATCGAGCCCGGTGGTCACGATGCCGGCGCGGTGGAACGCGATCGCATAGCGGATTCGCGTGATCTGACCGGCCGGGGCTTCGGCGACCAGCAGGCCGCATTGCCCGAGCGCCCAGACGCGGTTCTCCGGGTGCGCTTCGCCGAGGATCAAGGCCGGGTGGAAGCCGATGCCGCTCCATGCGCCAGGTGCGTTGGTCATCAGCGCAACTTCGCGCCCCTGGCCGACACCGACGAAGCCTTCGCCCGCGATATGGCGCATGCCGCGATATGGGTCGTTGCCGATATAGCCGAAGGCCACGCGTCGTGCGCGCCGCCCGGCGCGGTTGTCGACCTCGATTTCGGCATAGATCGCCGGCACCAGCGCGGCTTTCAGGCTGGCCTCGTCTGCGGTATCCGGATCAGGTGCCGACAGCGCCGGCGAAATCAGCGAAAAGCGCAAGTCGCCGGCATGCCAGGTATCGGTGGCAATGCCGAATTCGCGCCGGATCTGCCCGGCGGCGAAGGTTTCCAGGCGCACGCGGTCGCCGATTTCCTGGATCTCGCTATGCGCAGAGGAAAAGCGCGCAGATTCGTCCTTGCGGGTATCGCGGGTGAAGGGCAACGCGCAGAAAACGTTTTCCTGCTCGGCGCTCTCGAGGCCGACAAAAACCTCTTCACAAGGCGGCTGGGCGCGCTCCAGATCGAAGCCTCCGTTCGGGCCGGGGAAGCCCAAGGTAAAGCTGGCAAAGGCCCCGAGGGGGGAATGGTGTGCGTTGATGAAACTGAAATCAGACATGGCTTTGCTGCTCCTTTGCCCGGCAGGTTAATCCCCGATCGGCGCAGGGCCGATGCCCCGTGGCGGGGGGCGCTTGCCCTTTTTCCGGATTCTGGCCACCATTGGACCATAAATCTGAAAACGTTATCATGCGGTCATGAACATGATCCGGTTCGAAAACAGCAATCGCGACACGGCGCATCCGCTCAGCGCAGCGTGCGAGAGCGCCTATCTGCCCGACATGAACGGCAGCTTTGCTGTCAGCGGTGCGCACTTCCGCCGCGTGCGCGGCCGCTGGCACTACCCCGAGCATGAGCACCGCCAGTTCGAGCTGAACTATCTGGTGAGCGGTCGCCAGCGCATTGAGACCGCGACTGCAGCGATGAGCCAGGCGCCGGGCGACCTGCTGCTGATCACGCCCGGCGAGGCACATGCGAGCCGCAACGAAGGGCTGGGCGAGATGGCCTACTGGTGCCTGCATTTCGATGTGGACGACCCCGGGCTGCGGCAACTGCTGTGCTTGGCCGGCACCACGGTGCTGCGGGCCGGCAGCCCGGTCTGCAACGCGGTGGCGCCGGTGATCGAGCGCTTGATTGCCTGCACCCGCGATGGCTTGCTCGATGGCCCCGGTGCGCGCTTGAGCACCATGGCCTTGCTGTGCGAATTGCTGGCCGCGCTTGCGAGCGGCTTGCAAGCGCACGGCGCGGGCAGCAGCACGCCACCGCCGGCGCATCTGCAGGCGGTGGGGCGACTCGCGCGCTGGATCGAGGCGCAGGTCGCCGCGCCGCACAGCGAAGAGCCGATCGAAACCCTGATCCGCCGAACCGGCTACAGCGCGGCACACGGCCAGGCACTGTTCTCGCGTGTGTACGGCGTGGCGCCGCGGCAGTACCGTTCGCGCATCAAGCTGCAGCGGGCATGCGAGCTGCTGCGTGATTCGCGCTATGCGATTGCCGCGGTCGGCGAGGCCTTGGGCTATACCGATGCGGCGCACTTCTCGCGCCAGTTCAAACGTTGGTGCGGGGTTTCGCCGTTGCAGTACCGCCGCTCGCAAGGCCTCTGACGCGGCACGGGCGCGGCGGCGTTACCGGTGCCGCCGCGTTGCAGATCAGTAGCGCCCGACGAGAATCGGCGTCTCGTTCTCGATGTTGCGCAAACGCGTCGCCCAATCTGCGAGCCAGGCCTCACGCTGCGCGGGTTCGACGCGCACCGGTTGGTAATGCACCTGCGGCGCGAGTACCGAGAAGCCGGTGAATTCGAGGATGCCGCGTTGCACCGGCCGCAGGATCGCGTCGAGGTCGCCGTTGAAGCCGTCTGCCGTGTAGGCCTCTTGCGGCCCGCCGGTGGTCAGCGACAGCAGCGCGCGTTTGCCGCGGAACACGCCGGTGTCGTAGATGTGGCCATAGCGGTAGGCGCGTCCCATCGCGAACACGCGGTCGACCCAACCCTTCAGAATCCCCGGCAGGCCAAACCACCACAGCGGGAACTGCCAGATCATCAGGTCCGCCGCTTCCACCTTGGCGATTTCGGCTTCCAGTTGCGGCGCGAAGCCGCGGGTCTCGGCCGCATGCAGCTCCTCCAGTTGCAGTTTCAGGAAGGCCGGGTCGTTCACCGTGTTGAAGTTGTGGCGGTCCGATACCGGATTGAAGCCCATGCGGTAGAGGTCGCTGGTCGCCACGGTGTGGCCGGCGGCGCGCAGGGTCTCCACCGCGGTGTCGAACAGCGCGCCGTTGAAGCTCTTCGGCTCCGGGTGGGCGAACACGATCAGGATGTTCATCGCGTGCGTCCTCACAGGCTCATGCGGGCGCCGCCGTCGACATCGAGCAGCGCGCCAGTGGTGAAGCCGTTGTCGAGCAGGAATTCGATCGCGGCGGCGATGTCCTCGCTGGTGCCGGTGCGGCCGGCTGGCAGGCTCTTCGCGGCGCCGGCAAACATGCCCTGCTTGGCTTCCGCGGGCAGGCCGTCGTAGGCGGGGGTGTCGACCAGGCCGGGCGACACCACGTTCACCCGAAGTGGTGCGAGTTCCTTCGCCAGCGTCTGCGCCATCTGCGTGATGCCACCGTTCACCGCGGCAAGGCCGGCCGTGCCGGGCATTGCGGTACGCGACGCGGCGCCGCTGAGCATCACCACCGAACCATCACCGCGCAGGATGGGCAGCATTGCCTGAAGGCTCTGCCAGTAACCGATCAGCTTGCCCTCCATCGCCTGGCGCAGCGCATCGGCGCTGGTGTGCGCAAAGGGGCCCCAGGCGGCGTTGCTCGACGCAGCCAGCACCAGGTGATCGAGGCGGCCGATGCGTCCCGCGGCGGCGGCGAGCGATGCCGCGTCGGTGAAGTCCGCGACCACGCCGGTCGCGCGGCCTTCGATCTGGCCCAGTGCTGCGTCGAGCTTGGCTTGCGAGCGGCCTGCGATGAACACCTCGGCGCCGGCGCGGCCAAGGCGTTGTGCGGCGGCCAGGCCCATGCCGTTGCTGCCACCGATGATGAGAATGCGTTGCTGTGCGAGAGACATCGTGGAACTCCGAGTGCGTGTGGTCGATGTACCCACTGTAGGGCTGTGCCAACCATCGGAGAAATGGATTATCGTGATACGAGCCATCCGAAAATTGGATACCTCATCGGAGACCCATGATTCCGCCCCGGCTCGATCTGAATCTGCTTGTTTCCCTCGACGTACTGCTTGCCGAGTGCAACGTCACCCGCGCCGCCAACCGTCTCGGCCTCTCGCAGCCGGCGCTGTCCGCGCAGTTACGGCAGTTGCGCGATGCCTTCGGCGATCCGCTTCTGATCCCCGCCGCGCGTGGCATGACGCCCACCGAGCGCGCCGAGGCCCTGCGCGAACCCTTGCGCAACCTGCTCGGCGAGCTGCAAGGCCTGGTCGCAGCCGGCCGTGGCTTTGACCCCGCCAGCGCGCAGCACACCTTCCGCATCGTCGCGAGCGATGCGATCCACAGCGTTGCCACGGCGCGGCTCGCCGCCCGCCTGCCGCTAATCGCGCCGGGCTGCCGCCTCGCGCTGATCGGCTTTGATGCGCGCAACACCGTTGAGTTGATGGCCGCCGGCGAGATCGACCTGATGCTCGCCGCACGCCCGTCCATGCCGGCCACGCTGCGCGCGCGGCCGCTCTACGACGAAGGCTTCCTGTGCGTGATGCGCCGCGATCACCCCGCCGCCGCCGCACCGCTCGATCTCGACCGCTTCTGTGCGCTCGACCATGTTCTGGTCTCGCCGACCGGTGGCGGCTTTCACGGCACCGTGGACGACACGCTCGCCACCCTCGGGCGCAGCCGCCGCGTCGCGATCTCGCTCAACAGCTTCCTCCTGGTGCCCGGCGTGCTGGCCGGCGCCGACCTCGTCGCCACGGTCCCCGCACGCCTCGCACGCGCATGGTCCGACCGCCTCGCAGTGCTCGCCCCGCCCTGCGAAGTCGCCGGCTTCTCGGTGCTGATGGGCTGGCACGCCCGCGCCCACGCCGACCCGGCGCAGATCTGGCTGCGCGATGCGCTGGCGACTGCAATGACAGATGACTGACGAACGTCATATCGCATGGTTTGCATCAAGTCGCGAGATCTTCATGCCGTTACCCTAGCCTGGTTCGAAAGCCGTGTTGGGCGACCGGCGGGCTCAGAGGGAGAGAACGGCAGTGCAGGCCAAGGTGTATTGGGTGACGCCCGACGGCGTCGAACATCCGGATGCGATCAGGGCGGATCTGCTGCGGCTGGCGGGGCATGAGGTCAAGTGCATCGCGCCGGGCTTGCAGACACAGCACCCGGACGCGGTGTATGTGATCCGCGCCGACCTGATGGACGGCATCGAGGGTCTCAAGCGCACGCTGCATGCGGGTAGCCGGCCGGCGCTGATCGTCATGCGCGATGCGGCCCATGCTGCGCTGGTGCAACGTTTTCTCGACGAGCGGGGCGATTCCGGCAGCCTGCACGACGTGATGGCCGCCAGCGCGGCGCCGGTCGAACTTGCGTGGCGTGTGAAGCGTCTGCTGCGGCTAGAGCGGCGCGAATCCGAACAATTGGCGCAGGTGTACTACGACCGCCTCACCGCGCTGCTGAACCGCCGTACCTGGCAGGAACGCGCGGAAAAACTCGCACGGAATCAGGTGGATGGCGAGGGCGCGATCGGCGTGCTGCTGCTCGATGTCGATCACCTCAAGCAGGTCAATGACAGCTATGGCCATGAGGCCGGCGACGAGATCCTTGTCTTCCTCGCGGATTGCCTGCGCGAGTGGTTTGCGCCAGACGACCTGATCGCGCGCTTTGGCGGCGGCGAGTTTGTCGTGATGCTCAAGCGGCAGGACGAAAAAGCGGTCACCCGCGATGCGCGCCGCTTCATCGAACACTTCTGCACGATCCGCTTCCCGATCCTGACCGGCGGCCCGCAGGATGCGCATGCGTCGCGCCTGCGCCATCGCGAGTTCTGGCGTGCCGCGGTGCCAACGGCGCCGGCGCAGCGCGATGTGACGCCGCTGTCGATCAGCGGCGGGCTGGCGCTGGCGCACGCATCGCTCGGGCTGGAGGATCTGCTCGAAGCCGCCGATCAGGCGCTCTACCGCGCCAAGGGCGACGGCCGCGGTCGGCTGGTGGTGGCCGACGAGCTGGCCGAAAGCCTTGCGCGCGAGGGCAAGGATCTGCGCATCGACCACTTCGAGAACGTGACCCGCGTGGTCACCGAGCGGGTGACCAGCCTGATCACGCTGATGGGGCGCAGGCTGATGAGCGAAGCCACGCGCGACGCCTATCACGACGCGCTGACCGGCCTGCACAACCGCCGCTACCTCGACGAGCATGTCGAGCGCGAACTCGAAGCCGCGCGGCGCAATCATCGTGCCTTGTCGCTGGTGTTCCTCGACCTGGACCACTTCCACGACATCAACATGACCTACGGCTGGCCGACCGGCGATGCCGTGCTGCGCGCCTTTGCCGGCATCCTCGAACGCAGCGTGCGTACGATCGACTGGTCGGCGCGCTACGGTGGCGAGGAGTTCTGCCTGGTGCTGCCCGACACCGAGTTGCAGGAGGCGGTCGAAGTGGCGGAGCGCATCCGCCAGCACACCGAACAACTCGAGATCGTCGCCAGCGATGGCCGGCTGGTGCGCGTCACGACCAGCGTCGGGGTGGTGCAGCGCGGCTCGGAAACCACCGCCGTGCGCCTCTTCGATCGCGTCAGCGCGCTCGCGCGTGCCGCCAAGCAGCGCCGCAACTGCGTGGTCGCCGCGCCGGACGAGGCTTAGCGTCGCCGCACAAAGCTGCCGGGGCTTGGATTGCGGGCTGCGTTAGCATGCCCATCGCGGCACCGTGAGCGGTGCCGCGTCCCCCCACAATCCCGGAGTGTCCGTTTGAGCCTGCACAGGAATCTGCGCGCCCTGCTGCTGTGCTGCGCGTTGGCTTCGCCAGCGTGCGCGGCGGACCGAATCGTGTTCGCCGTCACCGCCGAAAACCACCTTCCGATTGCCGAGATCCGGGGCGATACGCTCAAGAGCGGCTTGCTCAAGGACATTGGCGATGCGCTCGCGGCGCGCATCGGGCGTACGCCCGAATACCGTGTGCTGCCGAGCAAGCGGCTCGACACTGCGCTGACGACCGGTGAGGTCGACGTCGCCTGCAACCAGACGCCGGCGTGGCGCAGCGCGGTGCTGATCTGGACGGTGCCGCTGTTTCAGGATCGAGGCTGGCTGGTCGTGCGCAGCAGCCAGCCGCCGGTGCGGCGGATGGAGGAGCTCGCCGGCAAGCGAGTCGGCATGGTGCAGGGCTATGTCTACGTGGACCCGCCGCCCGCGGTGCAGGCGCGGCTGGAGCGTGACGATGCGCCCTCGATGCGTGCCAACATCGAGAAGTTTCTCCGTGGTTACAACGACTACGCGCTGGTGAACGAACTGAGCTTTCGTTACTACCTGAAACAGAGCGGCAGCAGCGTCGCGATCCATCCACCGCTGATGCAACCGGTGTTCGAACCGGCCTGTGGCATCTCGCCTCGCTCGCGCATCAACGCCGCAAAGATCCAGCGTGCGGCGGCGGATCTGGTGCGCGAACACGCCATCGCACGCCTGCTGGACCGGTATCGCTGAAGCCCGCCAGGCACGCTGCGGCAAAAGGTGAATTGTTCGCTTGGCAGCCTGTCCGCCCGCCGCTATACCAACAGGTGGCGAAATCCTTTCTGGGGGCGAAGCGGTGAGCTATCAGGTGATCGGCCGAAACAAAGACGCAGCATTCACGCTGAAGATCCATCGCGGCGAAGGCATGGCCCTGCTTGCGATGAACTGGCGAAATGGTCCGCCACCTGCCGACTTCGTCGGCTTCGCGGTGGAGTACCGGGAGCCGGGCAGGGATCGCTACTTTGCGCTGCATAACCGCATTGGATTCCCGCGACCGGATGGCAAGGTCAGGGCCAGCAGCCTGAGCAGCCGGCTGTCGCCGCTGCATATGTTCCGCTGGGTGCATGTGCCGCGCAACGCCGATCTGCCGGGCGCGTTCGCCTACCGGGTCACGCCGGTCTTCATGAACGCGCAGGACGAGCTCAGCTACGGCATTCCGCAGGAGGCCGAGATTGCGCTCCGCCGCGAAACCTACCCTGGCCAGCTCAATGTCGCCTTCACCCGCGGCTTCGTGTCCTCGCAGGCGTTTGTCGATCGTTACTGCAAGGGCGCGGAGGGCCTCGATACGCTGATACCGCCGTCGAGCGAGGGTGGGCTGGGCTTCGTGCCGTCGCATCCGAAAGCGGCGGAGGCGCTCGCGTGGATGGGCTTTGAAGCGCGCAGCACGGTCATCGAACTGCTCGACGAAGTGCTGCGTGACCCGACGGCCAAGGTGTGTGTCGTCGCCTACGACATCTGCGAGCCGGATATCGTGCGAAGGCTTGAAGCGCTTGGCCCGCGCCTGCGCATCGTGATCGACGACAGCGCTTCGCATGCGAAAGCGGAGTCCGCCGAATCGCAGGTCGCTGCACGCTTGCGCCTTTCTGCCGGCGCGGCCAACGTGAAGCGGCACCACCTTGGCGGGCTGCAACACAACAAGACGATCGTGGTCGATGGCGAACAGGTGAAAGCGGCCGTGTGTGGCTCGACCAACTTCAGCTGGCGCGGGTTGTACGTGCAATCCAACAACGCGATCCTGGTGCGCGGCGCCGCGGCAATCACTCCCTTTCAAGCCGCGTTCGAGGCCTACTGGGCGAGCGACAAGGCGGCGGACTTCGCCGCGATGCCGCCTGCGGGCTGGCAGAGTCTGGGGCTCGACGGTGTCGATGCGCGTGTCACCTTCTCGCCGCACGCGACCAGTGCGGGCTGCCTCGACGCAATCGCGGCCGATATCGCGAAGGCCCGTTCCAGCCTGTTCTACTCACTCGCCTTCCTGTACCAGACGCCAGGCCCGATTCAGGACGCGATCACGCAGCTCACCAGCCGGCCCGACCGTTTTGTGTATGGGATCTCGGATCGCGCGGTGAAGGGGCGCCTTGCGGGCATCGACCTGCAACGCCCTGGCGGCAACATCGCGCCGGTGCACGCGGCGGCGCTGAGTGGCAAGGTGCCGGAGCCGTTCAAATCGGAACCGACG
This sequence comes from Niveibacterium sp. COAC-50, assembly GCF_013184235.1. Classification (NCBI taxonomy): domain Bacteria; kingdom Pseudomonadati; phylum Pseudomonadota; class Betaproteobacteria; order Rhodocyclales; family Rhodocyclaceae; genus Niveibacterium; species Niveibacterium sp. COAC-50. The sequence goes on along the minus strand of NZ_JABCJM010000002.1, from coordinate 502,608 downwards.
GGGCTTGCCGGCAACTGGGGCACGCGCATGCATCACAAGTTCGTCGTGATCGATTTCGACAAGCCCTCGGCGCGCGTCTACATGGGCTCGTACAACTTCTCGGTCGCTGCTGACAGCGCCAACGGCGAGAACCTGCTGTGCATCCGCGATCGGCGCATCGCAACGAGCTACATGATCGAAGCGTTGCGCATCTTCGATCACTACCACTTCCGCGTGGTCGAGCAGCGCGCCCGGGCCGCACGGCGTGCGCTGCAACTCGCCAAACCGCCGCGCGCCCCCGGTGAGGAAGCGTGGTGGGCGCGGTACTACAGCGACCCGCTCAAGCGCCGCGATCGCGAGCTGTTTGCGTAGGCCCGCGGCAGAACAAAAAAGGCCACCGCGAACGGTGGCCAAAGGGCGAATGACGGGCCGCCGGGCGGCGGCCGCATCATGGATCAGTAGTCGGCGTCGGCCATATCAGCCGGCGAGCGGGCCGGCTTCTCGTCGGCCGGCGCTTCGGCGACCGTTGCGTCGGTGGTGAGGATCAGGCCGGCGACCGAGGCGGCGTTCTGCAGCGCAGTGCGCGTGACCTTGGTCGGGTCGATCACGCCCATCTCCACCAGATCGCCGTAGGCGCCAGTTGCCGCGTTGTAGCCGTAGTTGCCCTTGCCTTCGAGCACCTTCGCGACGACCACCGAGGGCTCGTCGCCGGCATTCGCGGCGATGGCGCGCAGCGGCTCTTCCAGCGCCCGCATCACGATGCGGATGCCGGCTTCCTGGTCGGCGTTGTCGCCCTTGAGCGATTCGATGCGGCTGCGCGCACGCAGCAGCGCCACGCCGCCACCCGGCACGATGCCTTCCTCGACCGCCGCACGGGTCGCGTGCAGCGCGTCGTCGACGCGGTCCTTCTTCTCCTTCATCTCGACTTCGGTCGCAGCACCCACCTTGATCACCGCGACACCGCCGGCGAGCTTGGCGACACGCTCCTGCAGTTTCTCGCGGTCGTAGTCGCTGGTGGTGGTCTCGATCTGGGCGCGGATCGTCTTCACCCGCGCTTCGATCTTTGCCTGGTCGCCTGCGCCGTCGATGATCAGCGTGGCTTCCTTCTGCACCTCGACACGCTTGGCGCGGCCCAGCTCGGCCAGCGTCGCCTTCTCCAGCTGCAGGCCGGTCTCTTCCGAGATCACCGTCGCGCCGGTGAGGATCGCGATGTCTTCGAGCATTGCCTTGCGACGGTCGCCGAAGCCCGGCGCCTTCACCGCGGCCACCTTCAGCACGCCGCGCATGCTGTTGACCACCAGGGTCGCGAGCGCTTCGCCTTCCAGATCCTCGGCGATGATCAGCAGCGGCTTGCCGGCCTTGGCGACGGCTTCGAGCACCGGCAGCAGGTCGCGGATATTGGAGATCTTCTTGTCGTGCAGCAGGATCAGCGGATCTTCAAGCACCGCGGTCTGCTTGTCCGGGTTGTTGATGAAGTAGGGCGAGATGTAGCCGCGGTCGAACTGCATGCCCTCGACCACGTCGAGTTCGTTCTCAAGGCTCTTGCCGTCCTCGACGGTGATCACGCCTTCCTTGCCGACCTTGTCCATCGCGTCGGCGATGATCTTGCCGATCGACTCATCCGCGTTGGCCGAGATGGTGCCGACCTGGGCGGTCTCCTTGCTCGTGGTGATCGGCTTGGAGAGCGTCTGCAGCTCGGCGACCACGGCGCTCACCGCCTTGTCGATGCCGCGCTTGAGATCCATCGGGTTCATGCCGGAGGTCACGTACTTCATGCCTTCCTTGACGATCGCCTGCGCCAGCACGGTGGCGGTGGTGGTGCCGTCGCCGGCGATGTCACCGGTCTTCGAGGCCACTTCCTTCACCATCTGCGCGCCCATGTTCTCGAACCGGTCTTTCAGTTCGATCTCCTTGGCGACCGACACACCGTCCTTGGTGATCACCGGTGCGCCGAAGCTGCGTGCGAGCACGACGTTGCGACCCTTCGGGCCGAGGGTGACCTTCACCGCATCGGCCAGCGTGTTCACGCCCTTCAGAATGCGGGCACGGGCGTTCTCATGGAACTTGACGTCCTTGGCTGCCATGTCTGACTCCTGATTGTCTTGAACGGGGGATGGCTCAGGCGGCCTTCTTCAGGTCGGCCGCGGCTTCGATGATGGCGAGCACCTCGTCCTCGCGGACGACCAGGTACTCCTCGCCATCGAGCTTCACCGTCTGGCCGGCGTAGGTGCTGAACAGCACACGGTCGCCGGCTTTTACCGCCGGCACGCGCAGGTTGCCGTTGTCCAGTGTCTTGCCGGGGCCGACGGCGATGACTTCGCCCTGCACCGGTTTCTCGGAGGCGGTATCGGGGATGACAATGCCGGATGCCGTCGTGCGCGAAGCTTCGATCCGCTTGACGATAATCCGGTCATTAAGGGGACGGAGTTTCATGTCCTTTCTCCTTTTACGATTCAGATCACCAGGAAGGGATACGGGTGCGCCCGCCGCGTTCGAACGCGGCGACCAACCCGGCCGGGTGTGCCGGCAACAGCCGATGTAGGAGCGAAATTCCGGCTTTCAAGAGGGTTGCGCAACATCGCGCGCCGCCCTTGCGCGACAAGGCCTTCAGCGCAAGATCAGGCGTGCCGTGCGGCCCAGGCGATAGCTCATGTGGCGGTTGCCGTCGCCGTGCGGGGGCTGGGGCGTCACCGGGCAGGGCGGCTCGCGGCGGCCATCGGCGCGCAGCGTGTCGTCGCCGTCCGCACTCGGCCAGATGCCGCCCGATACCGGTCGGAACTGCCACTGCACATAACCCACGTCACCGGCCCGATGCATCAGCGCCTCACGATCGGGGGCGGATTCCACCGGCAGATCGTCGTCGCGTTCGGCCCACAACACCGGGTCGGCAAACGCGCGTCGGCAGGCCAGCGCCTCGGCGCCGGGCGCGCCCACGGTGTTGCAGGCGCGGTGCTCGTCGCGGTCGAGCGACCAGGCGCCCAATTGCCACGCGGCATCGAGCACTTCGTGTTCAAGCTCGGCGAGTGCGCGCCAGTGCGGATTGAGTTGCAGCAGTGACAGCGGCACCGCACGCAGCGGCGCGTCGCGCTGCCCGGCGTCGCGCCGGAATGCGTGCCAGTGCAGGCCGAGCAGGACGGGGGTGTTGGCGTGGGGCAGTGCGGTGAGGCTCACCGCGAAGAGCGGCATGCGCAGCGGTTGCGCCTGCCCGAGGATGCTATCGAGGATCGACACAAGACCTCCCTGATTGCAGAAGTCAGGCCGATAACGCTAGCAAAACCGGCCCGCGCCGTGAAGCGGGGCGGGCCGGGTGTGGGGTCAGTCGATACGGACCTCGACGCGGCGCGGCTGCGCATGCGCCTTCTTCGGAATCCGCAGCCGCAGCACGCCGTGGCGCAGCTCCGCCTCAACCCGCTCGGCATCGAGTTCGCGCGACAGCGTGAAGGCGCGGCGGAAGCGCGGCGCCTCGACTTCCGCATGGATCGACGTGATGCCCTGCGGTGCCGGCAGCGCGATCGCGCCTTCCAGCGTCAGCAAGTCGCCATCGACCTGGATGTTGAGGTGCTCCTTCGGCACGCCGGGGAGGTCGGCGATCAGCAGGATGCCCTGCGGATCTTCGATCACGTCGACAGCAGGGATCAGCACATCGTCTTCACGTGCGGCGGTGTTGGGGGTGGCCTGGGTCATGGCGGGGCTCCTCACAGGATTTCGATCTTGCGCGGTTGTTCGGCAACGCGGCGCGGTACGCTGACATGCAGCAGCCCGTCGCGGTAACGGGCGCTCACCGCGCCGGCGTCGATGTCGTCCGGCAGCGTGACCACGCGGCGGAAGCGGCCGCTGAAGCGCTCGCCGATGTGCACCGTGGCCTTTTGATCCGCTGACGGCAGATCGGACTTGCGTTCGCCCGACAGCGTCAGCACGCCGCGTTCGATCTGCACATCCAGCGTGGCGGGGTCGATGCCCGGCGCGAATGCGTACAGCTCAACGGCGGTGGCGGTACTGCCGATGTTGATCGGCGGAAAGCTGCCCTGCGCGGCACCGCGGATGCTCGACGAACGCTCGGTGGGCTGGAGTTCGCGCTGCAGCCGGTCCAGCTGGGCAAGCACTTCGCGGGGGATGAAACTCCGGTAGATCATGGATGTCTCCTTGTCGTCCTCACGGCGCGCCGGCATGGCGGCCCATGGACCAAAAATGGGGGTTGGGCCGCTACGATTCAAGCACTTGAAGTTCGCACGGTGCGCCGCCACATCACACGCGACCAGGCGCGCGAAGGGGCGCAGCCCGAACGGGAGAACGCACATGGCAGGGCAGCGAAACCAGGGATTGCAGCGTTGGGGCTGGCTGCTTGCGGGCGCCGTGCTTGCTTCGGCAGCGACGATGGTCGCGCCCGATCTGCTGGCGCGCGTGGCCGGCAACGCGGCCACGCCACGAGCCGTCACCCCCCGCGGCGAATTGCAGCCGGACGAAAAGGCCACGATCGCCCTGTTCGAGCGCAGCCGCGACGCGGTGGTGTTCATCACCACGCGCGAACGGGTACGCGACCTGTGGACCCGCAACGTGATGACCGTGCCGAAGGGCAGTGGCTCCGGCTTCCTGTGGGACGAATCCGGTTACGTCGTTACCAACTACCACGTCATCGAGGGCGCGAGCGAAGCGACGGTGCGGCTCGCCGACGGCACGGACTACCGCTCCACGCTGGTCGGCGCCAGCCCCGAGCACGACATCGCGGTGCTGCGCATCAAGCTCGGTGATAAGCGGCTCGCGCCGATTCCGCTCGGCAGCAGTGGCGACTTGCGCGTCGGGCAGAAGGTGTTCGCGATCGGCAACCCCTTCGGCCTGGACTGGACGCTCACCAGCGGCATCGTTTCGGCGCTGGATCGTTCCTTGGGTGAAGACGATGGGCGCGCGATCCACCATCTGATCCAGACCGATGCCGCGATCAACCCCGGCAACTCCGGTGGCCCGCTGCTCGATTCGGCCGGCCGGCTGATCGGCATCAACACGATGATCTACAGCCCCAGCGGGGCGAGCGCCGGCATCGGTTTCGCGGTGCCCGCCGATACCGTCAACCGCGTGGTGCCGGAGCTGATCCGCAGCGGCCGCTACGAGCGCCCCAACCTCGGCCTGGAGCTGGATGAGCGCATCAACGCGCGGCTCGCCCGCATGTTCGACATGCGCGGCGTGTTCGTCGTCAAGGTCGAACGCGGCTCCGCCGCCGAGGTGGCCGGCCTGCGTGGCGTGGGCTTCACCGCGAACGGTTCGGTGATCATCGGCGACGTGATCACCGCGGTGGATGGCAAGCCGATCGAATCGGTCGACAAGCTGCTTGCCCTGCTCGACGACCGCCGCGGCGCGGCGCAGGTGCAGCTCACCGTGACACGGCAGGGTAAATCGGTCGTGGTGCCGGTGCGCACTCCGCGCTGAGCCGCATACGGCGCCGTGATGCGCTTGTTGCTCAGGCATGTATCGCCGCGGAAAGCCGCATCACGGCTCGGTGACACACAAGTCCACACAGCCGACCTTCCTATTCGCGCCGCGATTTCTTACGCTGAATACGTGACGTGAGCTGCCAGCATTGCTTGGCGGCGTCGCACACACATCAGTGAGGGCAAACCCGTCGAAAGGCGGGGACGCAAAGCCTCCGGCCTACGGCGCACAAGCGCTACGGTAGCGGGGTTGCCAACGCCCGCCGGTGATCACCGGCGACACTGCGCAAAGCGCGCACCGGCGTTGTCGCCAATCGGCCCTCCGTGACTTGAACCTGGAGTGGCCATGAAGAGAATTTCCCGACTTAAGGCGTCGCAACGCGGCATGCTGCTGGCGGCATCCGCATCGCTGCTGCTTGCCGCATGCGGCGGCGCTGGCGACGGCGCAAACAGCGCGCCGGCAGCCCAGCCGGTCGTGCTGACCGAAACGACGATCGAGGTGCCCGCCGAAACGGTGCCGGCGACCGCCGCGGACCAGCTAGCGCAGCCGGCGTTTCACGTCGCCCCGGTGCTGCTCGACGAGCCGGACGACCGTGATGCGATCGACAACAGCGCATCGGCGCTGATCCGCCCCCGTGCCCAGTACGTGCCTGCGACGCAGGCAGCCATGAGCAGCCGCCGCCTCACGGTGGAATCCCTGCTCACCGCGCGCCGGATGCAGGAGCGCAGCGTGCAGCCGCTCAATGCCGATGGGTCGGTCACGCCGATGGCATCGAGCACCGCGGTGTCCACCTACACGCCGGCACAGATCCGCGCCGCCTATGGTTTACCCGCGCTGCCCGCTGCGGGCACCGCACTGACCTCCGCGCAGGCCGCCCAGTTGGGTGCCGGCCAGACGATCTACATCGTCGATGCGTATCACGATCCGAATGTCGCCGCGGAGCTCAATGCGTTCAACCAGAAGTTCGGCCTGCCGAGCTGCACCAGCCGTACGCTCACGACAAGCACCGCACTGCCCTTGCCCGCCCCGGCCGCCACCGACGGCTGCGCGCTGGTGGTGGCCTACAGCAACGCCAGCGGCGTGCTGACAAATGCCGCGCCGGCCTTCGATTCCGGCTGGGCAACCGAGATCACGCTGGATGTTCAATGGGCGCACGCTACGGCGCCCTTGGCGCGCATCGTGCTGATCGAAGCGCCCGACCCGTCGCTCAACAGCCTGGTCGGCGCGGTTCGCCTTGCCAACACGATGGGCCCCGGTGTGGTGTCGATGAGCTTCGGTGCCACCGAGGGCAACTGGACGAGTTCGGTCGACTCGGCATTCACCGGCACCGGCATGACCTACCTCGCCGCCACCGGCGATTCCGGCGCCGCGGTGTCGTGGCCAGCGGTATCGACCAACGTGGTGGCCGTCGGCGGCACCTCGCTCACCTACACCGGTTCGGGCACGCGAACCGAGATCGCCTGGTCCGGCACCGGCGGTGGTATCAGCGCGTATGTGCCGACGCCGTCCTACCAGGCGAGCGCGGTGCCGGGGGTTGGCAGCCTGCCGCGCCGCGGGGTTGCCGATGTGGCCTTCAATGCTGATCCTTCGACGGGCCAGTTCGTGGCGGTGATTCCGCCGGGTAGCTCGACGGTCAACTGGATCAGCGCGGGCGGCACCAGCCTGTCGACACCGCAGTGGGCCGGCGTGCTGGCGGTGGCCAATGCCATGCGGCTGCAAAACGGCAAGACCCTGGTCGGCGCGCCGCATGCGTCGCTGTACGGGCAGATCGGTGCAATTCCCGGAACCTATGCATCGGTGTTCGCCGACGTTGCTCAGGGCTCGCACGGAACCTGCGCAAGCTGCTTCGCGCGGACCGGGTATGACCAGCTCACCGGCTTGGGTACGCCGAACGTATCGAGCCTGCTGAGCACGCTCGCGGGTAGCAGCGCGGTCGCGAAGGCGCCTGTGGTGTCGCCGGCGTCGATCAGCGGCAAGGTCGGTACGCCTCTCAGTTTCAGCGTTACGGTGAGCGCGACCAATCCGGTGACGTACACGCTCAGCGGCGCTCCGGCTGGCATGACGATCAGCACTGCGGGTGTGGTGAGCTGGGCGACGCCGGTGCTCGGCAGCTATGCGGTGACGGTGATCGCCAAGGACAGCAAGACAGCGCTCAGCGGCCAAGGCGTTTACACCGTCAAGATCGAGGCGCCGCTGCCGCCGGCGGTGACCGCCGCGACCGTCAATGGCATGGTGGGTACGCCGCTCTCGTACAGCGTTGCTGTAACGGCGAGCAACCCGGTGAGCTACGCGCTTACAGGCGCCCCGGCCGGGATGGCGATCAGCAGCACAGGTGTCGTCACCTGGGCGAGCCCGGTGTTGGGCACTTACACGGTGACGGTGACCGCGAAAGACAGCAAGACCGGCCTGACCGGCCAAGGCGTGCTGAGTGTGAAGATCGCGGCACAGCCGGCGCCGGCCGTGCCATCGGGCGCCATCAGCGGCAAGGTCGGCACGCCGCTCTCGTTCAGTGCCGCCGCGGTTGCCAGCAACCCGGTGGTCTACACGCTGGCCGGCGCGCCGGCCGGCATGGCGATCAGCGCGAGCGGGGTGGTGAGCTGGGCCAGTCCGCTTGCCGGCACCTACACCGTCACCGTAACCGCGAAGGACAGCAAGACTGGTCTGAGCGGCAAGGGGGTCTTCACGGTCACGATTGCCAGCGCACCGGCGGGCCCGACGATTACCGCCCCGGCCCTGACCGGGGTGGCCGGCAAGCCATTGAACGGCACCATCGGCATCTCGAATGTGTCTGGCGGTGCCATGTCGGTGACCATCACCGGTGTGCCGCTGGGGGTTGCCTTCTCGCTCAGCGGTCAGTCGATCATGCTGAACTGGGCAAAGCCAGTGACGGGCAGCTACCTGCTGAACATCACGGTCAGGGACGCCGCGGGCCGCACCTCGCAGGCGAGCATGCCGATCACGATCAACGCGAAGTAGCCGCAGCGGCGGCCGCGCTGGCAAAGCGCTGGCCGCCGTCCGCGAATTGGCGCGTGTGCAACACGCGCCCCCGTGGCGGGCGCACTTCGGTCAGAATGGCGCCTCAGCCCTAATCCCCGACGCCATGCACCTGCGTTTCCCGAATCGTCTTCAGGCAAGCCCCGCGACTGCGGCGGCGTGCGTGTGCGCGCTCGGGCTGAAATCCAAAAAACGACTTCTCCGCTGACGGGGATGTCGCGTCCCGTCGGGCGGAATGCCGGACGGGGTCGCTCACGTGTTGCATCTGTATCTTCTGCCCCGCTCCGGAACCCTTCCGGCGGAACGGCTCTTCAATCCGTTCTGAATGAGGCCATTCATGCAATCACGTTTCGAAGGTATCTGGGTCCCCATCATCACGCCGTTCAGCGGCGAGTCCGTCGACCATGCGGCGCTCGCGCGTCTGGCGCGGCACCTGGCCGCACAAGGCATCGCCGGCTTGGTCGCGGGTGCGACGACGGGTGAGGGCGCGCTGCTCGGCCTTGACGAGCAGGCCGCGGTGTTCGCGACGCTGCGTGGCGCAGCGCCATCGTTGCCGATCGTACTCGGCGTGTCGCAGGCCGCCACGCAGGCAGCCGTCGCCCAGGCGCGCCATCTCGCTGCGCTGCGGCCCGAGGGTTTGTTGGTCACACCGCCAACCTATGTGCGCCCGACACAGGACGGCGTGCAGCGGCATTTCGAAGCGATCGTCGAAGCGGCCGATCTGCCCGTGCTGGTCTACAACATCCCCTATCGCACGGCGGTGAATGTGGAGCTGGAGACCTTGCAGGCGCTTGCGCGCGATCCGCGCGTCGTCGGTATCAAGGAATGCGGCGGCAGCGTCGAGCGCCTGTTGCGGCTGGTGCACGAGACACCGCTGCGGGTTCTTTCCGGCGACGACGCGCAGAACTTCGCCGCACTGTGTGCCGGCGCGCACGGCACCATCGCGGCGTCGGCGCATATCGAGGCGGCGCTGCATGTGCGCATGCATGCGCGTTTGCGTGACGGTCAGCTCGTCGACGCACGGCGCATTGCAGTGGCGCTGCTGCCGCTGACCCGCGCGCTCTTCGCCGAACCCAACCCCGCGCCCTTGAAGGCCTTGCTGGCTGAGCTCGGGTGGTGCGAGGCCGATGTCAGGCTGCCTTTCGTGCCGGCGACCGAGGCGCTGCGCGGGCGGCTGCGGGAAGTACACGCAACGCTTCAGCGTTGTGTTGCCAGCCTTGGCGGCTGAAGCAAATCGGCATCGTGCTGCGCGGCTGGCGGGGCACGATGCCGCAACTGCGCTTCAGTCGCCGAGCGCCTGCTTGAAGTCGTCCAGGATGTCCTGCTGGTCTTCGATGCCGACCGACACGCGGATCAGCGATTCGGCGATGCCCATTTCGGCGCGCTTCTCGGCACCCATCTCCCAGAAGATCGTGTGGGCGACCGGGATGATCAGTGTGCGGGTGTCACCGAGGCCGGTGGCGATGATCGGCAGGGTCAAGCGGTCGATGAAGGGCAGGCAGTCGGCATCGTCCTTCAGCTCGAAGGCGAGCAGCCAGCTATTGCCGCAGAACAGTTCCTGCGCGCGAGCATGCTGCGCGTGTGACGCGAGACCAGGGTAGTACACGCGACGCACGGCGGGGTGGGCTTCCAGCATTTCGGCGAGGGCTTGTGCATTGGCGCTGGTCGCATTCATGCGCAGGCCGAGCGTTTCGGCGCCCACAGCCAGGTGGTGCGAGGCTTCGGACGACAGCGCCGCGCCCTGGTCGCGCAGCCCCTTCTTCTTGATCTGCCCGAGCCCCCAGGTGGCCGGGTTGCCCTTGCGGTAGCCCTCGAAGATGTTCGGATAGTTCGACCAGTCGAACAGCCCGGTGTCGGTGACTGCGCCGCCCAGCGCGTTGCCGTGGCCGCCGATCGACTTGGTCAGCGAATTGATGATCAGCGAGGCGCCCACCGCCTTGGGCTTGAACAGCCAGGGCGAGGTGACGGTGTTGTCGACCACGTAGATCAGGCCATGTGCCTTGCACACCGCACCGATGCCGGCGAGGTCGGCGACCTGGGTGCGCGGGTTGGCAATCGTCTCGACGAACACCATGCGGGTCTGCGGGGTTACAGCGGCTGCCACCTCGGCTGCGTCGGTCGCGTCGACCATGCTTACGCGGATGCCGAGGCCCTGCAGGGTGCCGAGCACGCTGTTGGTGTTGCCGAACACGAACTTGCTGGCGATCAGGTGATCGCCCGCCTTCAGTAATGTGGTGAACACCGCAACGATGGCAGCCATGCCGGTGGCAAAGCAGATCGTGCCGCGGCCGTCTTCCATGCGATTGACGCAGGCTTCCAGCGCGGCCACGGTGGGCGTGCCCTGGCGTGCGTAATTGAAGCCGGCAATCTCGCCCTTGAAGACGCCGATCAGTTCGGCCGCGTTGGCGTAGCCGTACTGCACCGAGGTGTGCATTGGCTTGTGGATGCCACCGTGTTCGACACCGCCGAGACGGTCTCCGTGAACGGTACGGGTGGTGAAGCCCCAGCGGGCGGGATCGGGTTTGCTCATGATCGTCGGGGGTCTGGATGCGGGCGGAAGCGGGATTTTACGCTGTCGGCACGAAGCCTTCGGCGATCCATGTGCGGACTTGTTGCCAGACGCGGGCCTCATGCAGCATCGCCATGTGGCCGAGGCCACCGAGCTGAGCGCGGGCGATGTTTGCGCGAGGCCGCTCGGCCAGCGCGCTGTCCGGGGTCACGAGTCCGTCGCCAACCAGCTTGCCGAGCGCGCTGTCGCTGTCCTCGGCAATCGTTGCGCCAAGGAAGCGCAGCTCGACCTCGGGCGGGTCCTGGCCCGCATCGGCGCCGATGCCGTCGTGCAGGTCGCGGATGCCGGCACTGCGGCGGCGCGCGATGGCGCCGATCGGTGCGGTCACGTCGAAGCTATCCAGCAAGCGGTTGGTGACCATGCCCAGCCGTTCGAGCGGCGAGCCGAGTTGTGGCGAGCCCAGGCAGATCAGCATGCGGGTACGCGCCAGCCACGGGCTGCCGGCGCCCTGCCACAGCGCGCAACGCGCAATCAGGCCGCCCATGCTGTGGCCGATCAGTAGGATCTCTTGCAGGCTGGGCTGCGCCGCGCACAGCGTCTGGAGCAGTTCGGCGAAGGCGTTGGCGTTGTCTGCAATCGGCAGGCCGCTGTTGTAGCGCAGGTAGAGCACGGTATAGCCGAAATCCGCATGGACCCGTGTGCCGTAATCCGGCTCGCCACTGTCGGCATCCGGCACCCAGCAATGCTCGTCGCACGCGAGCCCGTGCAGGAAGATGCAGACCCGACGCTGCGGGATATGCAGGTGATCGAGCACCGCAGCGCTGTGTCGGCCACGTTCGAATAGTTGCATTGGCGTCGCCAGCGCTTCGCCGTGTGCAGCGAGATGGTCGCCGAAGACGCCGTTGATCGCGGCGCGTAGCCCGCTCTCGCGCGGCCCGGGCGGCGCGTCGCTGGCGAGCGCGCGCTCCGCCTCGCCGGCGAGGCTGAAGAAGCCGCGGTTGCCCAGCCGCACCGCGGCGTGAACCCCCGCGCTCACCGCATCGTGGATGCTTTCGATCAACGCGGCGGGTTGCGCCACCACCGGAACCTGTTTGAGGGCGCCGAAGGTTTTCCCGGCAATCGCGCGGTGCATGGCTTCGACCTGATGGCTGACCTCATGCAAGCCGCGTTGCAGCGCGGGCGCATAGCTCGGCTTGGGCTTGGGTTTGTCGTGCTTGCTCATGGCGTACCCCTGACGCATCGGCGAAGCCTGATTGTGCGCCTGCAATGCCTGCCCCGACCGCTCAAGTCGGGCAAAAAGGCGCTAGCCCTAGAAACTGTTAGTCATCAGCCCGTTCTCCGGCGCGTGGGTGCCAATCCGCTTTTGAGCCAGCGCAAATGCCAACGAACTTGGCCAAAAGGCACCCTTCATGTTTCGGAAACGCCGCCGTTGGATGCACGTGGCATGTGGATGCGACGAGCGCTTCGTTCCTGTCCAACATGTACACACCAGCACCGATTCCTCGGGCGCACAGTGGTTCAAGGCCTCCCGATCGATCGCTTGGGCAAGCGGACTCGTTCCGCGCTTCGAGGCAGGGAAACATGACTCAGAAGACGACCGCCGTTGTCATCGAGGGCGAAATGACCATCGTCAACGCCGGTCTGACCCGCGAACAGTTGCTTGAGGCGTTGAATTCGGGACGCCAGGTTGAAGTCGACCTCTCGCGCGTCAACGAACTCGACAGTGCGGGGCTGCAGTTGATGATCGCGGCCCGGCGCGAAGCGACGGCGCGTGAGGTTCCGCTGCACTTCGTTGGCCATAGCGGTGCGGTGCTCGATGTGCTTCACCTGTGCAACCTCTCTGATCAATTCGACGCCGTGGCAGTAACGGCGGCGCAGTAACGAGCGGGATGCCTGACATGAATCTGGATGACGCTCTCCAAATCTTCATCATCGAAGCGCGGGAACTGCTGGAGGAGATGGAAGAGGCCTTGCTCCGGGTGGAGCAGGCGCCGGACGACGCCGAAACCATCAATGCGATCTTTCGCGCGGCGCATACCATCAAGGGCTCCGCCGGGCTGTTCGGCCTCGACCACATCGTCGCGTTCACGCACATCGCAGAAAGCGTGTTGGTCCGGGTGCGCAATGGCGAGTTGAAGATCGACTCGCCGCTGGTTGCCACCTTCCTGGCTGTTCGCGATCACATCGGGTCGCTGATCAACCTGGTGGCGCAGGGCGGCGAACCGGACGAAAACACCCGGCACACTGCGGAGCTGCTCACCGAGCGACTGCGGGCCTATGTTGGAACGTCGCTGCCGGCAACGATCCAAGCCGCCGCACCGTCGCCTGCGGTGCGGACCGCCGAAACGCCGCAGGAAGGCGGCGTCGGGACGGATCACTGGCACCTCTCGCTGCGCTTCAATGCCACGGTGCTGCAAAGCGGTCTCGACCCGCTGGCGATGATCCGCTACCTCACGAGCTTCGGCGAAATCGCACACATCATCACGCTGGCCGATCTCGTACCGCCGCTATCGGCGCTCGATCCGGAGGCCAGCTATCTCGGCTACGAGATCCGTTTCAGGACGGATGCCGACAAGGCGAAGATCGAATCGGCGTTCGAGTTCGTACGCGACGAGGCGCAGATTTCGATCCTGCCTCCGCATAGCAAGGTTGCCGATTACCTGCGGCTGATCGAAGAGATGCCGGACGAGGATCTCAAGCTCGGCGAGATCCTTGTGAAGTGTGGAACCCTGACCGAATCGGAGCTGGCCGCCGCCCTCAATCGGCAGGCGGGGAACGATACTGCCCAGGCGCCACGAATCGGCGAGGTGCTGGTGGACCAGAAGGTCGTCCAGCCGAAGGTGGTGGAGGCGGCGCTCGACAAGCAGAAGCAGGCCAAGGAACGCTCCGGCGGCGAGGCCGGCCTGATCCGGGTGAACGCCGACAAACTCGACGAGCACATCAACCTGATCGGCGAGTTGATCATTGCGAGCGCCGGCGCCAGCCTGCTGGCACAGCAACACGGGCTGCCGAATCTGCTCGAAGCGGCCGCACGGCTATCGCGTCTGGTCGAAGAGGTGCGCGACTCGGCGCTCACCCTGCGCATGGTGCAGATCGGTGCCACCTTCAATCGTTTCAATCGCGTCGTGCGCGATGTGAGCGCGGATCTCGGCAAAGACATCAGGCTGGAGATCAGCGGTGCCGAAACAGAACTCGACAAGACCGTGGTGGAAAAGATCGGCGATCCGCTCACGCATCTGGTACGCAACTCGATGGACCACGGCATCGAGCACGCCGAGCTTCGCATTGCGCGCGGAAAGCCGGCCTACGGCACGCTGCGGCTCAACGCCTACCACGATTCCGGCAGCATCGTGATCGAAGTGTCGGACGACGGTGGCGGCCTGAATCGGGAGCGGATACTTGCCAAGGCGCGCGAACGCGGCCTGGTCAAGAGCGACCAGCACCTGTCGGATCAGGACATCTACAGCCTGATCTTCGAGCCCGGCTTCTCGACCGCCGATCAGGTCAGCAACCTGTCCGGGCGCGGTGTCGGCATGGATGTCGTACGCAAGAACATCAACGCCTTGCGTGGCGCGGTCGAGATCGAAAGCAGCGAAGGCCAGGGCACCACGACGCGGATCCGCCTGCCGCTGACGCTGGCGATCATCGATGGCTTCCTGGTCGGGGTCGGTCGCTCCACCTATGTGGTGCCGCTCGACATGGTCGTCGAGTGTGTCGAGCTGACCGCCGACGAATCACAGGCCGCGCACGGAAGCGACTACCTCAACCTGCGCGGAGAGGTGCTGCCTTTCATCCGCCTCAGACAGCTATTCAATGTCAAGGACAGCGAAGCCGAGACGCTTGAGGCCGACGATGCCGACGAGCTGGAGGCTTCCGGCGGCCCGGTTTCGTTAGGCACTGCGCTGCTGACGCGCGAAGGCGCCGCCGCGCTGGCGAGCGACCCGGAACTGGCCTTCCTGCTGCATCCGGTGAAGCGCGAGAACGTGGTGGTCGTGCAGTACGCCGGCCACAGGGCGGGCCTGGTTGTAGGCCGCCTGATGGGTGAATTCCAGACCGTGATCCGTCCGCTTGGCGCCGTGTTCGGCGGCCTCGACGGCATCAGTGGTTTCACGATCCTCGGTGACGGCAACGTCGCGATGATTCTCGATGTGCCGGGCTTGGTCAGACGACTCGCCCGCCATGAACCGAACCGAAAGTTGCAAATCACTGCCGCCGCTGCGGCGTCCGAATGAACAAGTCAGCCCGCTGAATGACCGAAGGAGCAAAGCATGCTTAACAACCTGAAAATCGGAGCCCGGCTCGGGTTCGGGTTTGTTTCTGTCCTCGTTCTTCTGATCGTGGTCTCCGTGCTTTCGGTCAGCCGAATCAACGTGCTGAGCGCCGAAGTCAGCAACATGGCCAACGACAAGTTCAAGAAGACCGTGCTCGTCAATGACGTGATGGATGCGGTCAACGTCATCGCGCGTGCGATGCGCAACGCGCTGCTCTTGCCACCGGCCGCAGCGACCAAGGAACTCGACCGGCTCGAAGAGGCACGCAAGACCATCAGCGATGCGCTTGGCAAGCTCGAACAGCTGATCCAGTCGGAAGAGGGCAAGCGCCTGCTGGCAAACGTCGTCGATGCGCGCAAGGAGTACCTGGTGACGCAAGGCGCATTCGTCGATCTGGTGAAGGCCGGAAAGCGCGACGAGGCGATTGCCTACATGTTGGGTGATGTCCGCAAGGCTCAGGCGACCTACCTCGATACGCTGCACAAGCTGAACGACTTCCAGACCAAGCTGATGGAAGACGCAGGCAAGCAGGCCGAGCAGACCGCCGCCGAATCCAACCGTATCGTGATTGGCCTGGCGGTTGCGGCGGCGCTGCTTGCGAGCGTGTTCGGCTTCTTCATCACCCGCAGCATCACCCGCCCGGTTTCCGCTGCACTGGATGCGGCCAGCAAGATTGCGGAAGGCGATCTGAACGTGAAGATCGATGCATCCGGCAAGGACGAAGTGGCCATGCTGCTTGTGGCGCTGGACAAAGCCGTCGCGGCCCTGAAGAACATGAGCGCCGAGGCAGGCCGGCTGTCGCAAGCCGCGGTCGCGGGGCAGTTGTCGACCCGCGCCGATGCCTCGCAGTACAAGGGCGAGTATCGGGCCATCGTTCAAGGCGTGAACGACACGCTCGACGCGGTGATCGGTCCACTCAATGTAACGGCCGACTATGTCGACAAGATCTCGAAGGGCGTCATCCCGCCCACCATCACCGACCACTACAACGGTGAATTCGACGTCATCAAGACCAACCTCAACGCAGCAGTGAAGATGATGAACGACCTGCTGGCGCAGACGGACATCATCATCAAGGCGGCCGCAGCGGGCGAACTCGACAAACGTGCCAATGCCGATCTGTTCGTAGGTGGCTGGAATCAGCTGGTGAAGGGCGTCAACGAAACCGTATCGAACATCGTCAATCCGGTTGCCGAGGGCAACCGGGTACTGCGGCGCATCGCTGGGGGTGATCTGTCCGAGTCGGTGACGATTACCTGCTACGGCGACCACCAGCGCATGAAGGACGCCGTCAATGCGGTGCATGCATGGCTGACCGAACTGGTGGCCTATGTAACGAAGATCGCCAACGGCGACATGAGCGCCACGATGGGCAAGGCCTCAGAGCGCGACCAGATCCACCAGTGGCTGATGATGATGAAGAACAACATCAACGCGCTGATCAAGGATGCGGTCACGGTGTCCAACGCGGCCGCGGAAGGCCGGCTCGATGTGCGTGCTGACGCCAGTCAGCATCAGGGCGGCTATCGCGAAATCATCGAAGGCCTGAATTCGACGATGGATGGTGTGGTCGGCCCGGTCAACGAGGTCAAGCAAGTCATGGCGGCGGTGTCGACGGGTGACCTGACGATGAGCATCACCACGGAATATCGCGGCCAGATCAAGGAACTCAGCGATGCGGTGAATGCCACCGTGACGCGGCTTTCCGAAACCATTGCGGCGGTCAACAACACCTCCGAGGCGCTGGTGTCGGCCACCGAGCAGGTCACCGAGACTGCGCAGGCACTGTCGCAAGCGTCGTCCGAACAGGCTGCGAGTGTCGAGCAGACCTCAGCGTCGGTTGAAGAGATGTCGGCCTCGATCAAGCAGAACACCGAGAGCGCAAAGGTTGCCGACACGATGACCGGTGACGGCAGCAAGAAGGCGGCTGAAGGTGGGCAGGCCGTAACCGAGACGGTTGCTGCGATGAAGCAGATCGCCAAGAAGATCGGCATCATCGACGACATTGCGTACCAGACCAATCTGCTCGCACTCAACGCTGCCATCGAAGCCGCCCGCGCCGGCGAACACGGAAAAGGGTTCGCCGTGGTCGCGGCCGAGGTGCGCAAGCTGGCGGAACGCAGTCAGGTGGCGGCGCAGGAGATCGGGCAACTGGCCGGCAACAGCGTGGGCTTGGCAGAGCGGGCCGGCAAGCTGCTCGACGAGATCGTCCCTGCGACGCGCAAGACTGCCGATCTGGTGCAGGAAATCACGGCCTCGTCTCGCGAGCAGAGCGTCGGCGTTGAGCAGATCAATTCGGCGATGGATCAGCTCAATACGATCACCCAGCAGAACGCGGCAGCGTCCGAAGAGCTGGCCGCAACCGCGGGCGAAATGAGCACGCAGGCGAATGAGCTTCAGCAGCTGATGTCCTTCTTCTCGATTGGCGCGCGCGAGGATGGCGCACGCCAGGGGGCTGCGAAATCGCGGAGTGCGCGGTCACCATCTGCCCCGATCGGCGCGAAGCGCGGCAACGGTAGTGCGGCGATGAGCG
This sequence comes from Niveibacterium sp. COAC-50, assembly GCF_013184235.1. Taxonomy (NCBI): domain Bacteria; kingdom Pseudomonadati; phylum Pseudomonadota; class Betaproteobacteria; order Rhodocyclales; family Rhodocyclaceae; genus Niveibacterium; species Niveibacterium sp. COAC-50. The sequence goes on along the minus strand of NZ_JABCJM010000002.1, from coordinate 484,898 downwards.
ACACCGGCTTTTCGCGGTTCTAGGGGGCGGCGATGGTGAGCACAGGAATGGAACTGGCCAAGCCGCCCGTCAAGGGTCGCGCGCCGGACGGCGCTGGGCCGGCTGTCGAGCCGAGCGATCTGCAATACCTGACGTTCCAGCTCGGCAACGAGACCTTCGCAATCGGCATCCTTTCGATCCGCGAGATCATCGAATACGGCGCGCTGACTGAAGTGCCCATGACGCCTCCGTTTGTTCGCGGTGTCATCAATCTGCGTGGCGCAGTGGTGCCGGTGTTCGACCTGGCGGTGCGATTCGGTCGCGAGCCTCAGAAGAACACGCGCCGCACCTGCATCGTCATTGTCGACGTCACCACGGAGAACGGCGTTCAGGAAATGGGGATCGTCGTCGACGCAGTGAATGAAGTGATCGAAATTCCGCCGACCGAGATCGAACCGCCTCCCGAGTTCGGCGCGCGGGTTCGCAGTGATTTCATCAAGGGCATGGGAAAGATCGCCGGGAAGTTCGTCGTACTGTTGGACGTCAACCGCGTGCTGTCGGTGAAGGAGGTCGCGGTGGTGGCGGCACTCGGCCAGTCGGCGGACGCCGGTGTTTGAGCGCGGTGGTTGCTTGCGATGGACGCCTTTCTCGGAGCGCTTTCTGCAGGTCGGGATACGACATGACACGATTTGAATGGAACGACGCCTATCGTGTAGGCGAGACGAAGATCGACGCTCAGCACGAATATCTCTTCACGCTAGCAAACAAGCTCGTCGAAGCGACCGAGAAGCAGGATCTGGTCGGCTGTGCAATGGAGCTCTTCCGCTACGTTCGCGCCCACTTCCGGCACGAAGAATCGGTGATGCGGGAGGTCGGCTATCCCGGCTACGCGGCGCACTACGCCATGCACGAGCAACAGCTCGCGCGCCTGTCCGAAATCAGTGCCGACATCCACAACGATCGCTGGACAACGGAGAGCGTTGCGGACTTCATGGAGAACTGGCTACAGGTCCACATCGTCAAGGAAGACACGCGGCTTGCCGGCTACTTGAAGGACCACCCGGGCGCGGACTGAGCGTGCCGATCGGGGGGCTGGCGCCAAGCCGATAATCGATGCCCGGCGCGCGTGATCCCCGGCCCCTGACGCTGAGTGGACATGCGCTTCGTCCGGCATCGCCCGTCGCATAGAAGGCGTCTGTTTGGCTCGGGGCACCGTCAGCGCGTCATCGCTGGAAGGCTGCTTGCGGCTTCGGCCTTTGGCTGCCGCGCGTTCAGGCGTGACAGTGGCGTAGCAGATCCGCCAGGCGCCGGCCTTCCATATCGGGGAACTGGTCGCCGGCGAGCGCGAGTTGCAGCAAGCGATCGAGCCGGAAGCTGCGGAAGTCGTTGCGCAGTTCGCACCACGCACCGAGCGTCCATACCTGCCCCCAGAAGAACAGTCCGAGCGGCCAGACGAAGCGGGTGCTGCGCGCACCCTTCTCGTCGACATAGTCGAAGGCGATGCGCAGGCGCTGATCAACCGCACGGCGCAGTGCTTCGATATGTTGTGTTCCAGGCGTGACGCCAAAGTCAGGCACCAGGAGTGCGGTGGTTTCCAAGCGGGCGCGCAGCGCCGGACCGACCGCCGCGCTGATCTTTTCCAATGCGCTGGCGGCATGCAGCGCGAGCTCGCTGCCGCCCTTGGCACCGACCACGCGGGCGCCAAGGGCGAGTGCCGCCAACTCGTCCGCGCTGAACATCAGCGGTGGCAGATCGAAGCCGGGCCGTAAGCGATAGCCGACGCCAGCCTCGCCTTCCACCGGCACGCCGGAGGTGGATAGATCGGCGATGTCGCGATAGATCGTGCGCTCCGACACCGCGAGCCGCTCCGCCAACTGCGCGGCCGTGGTAAGCCGGCGGCCGCGCAGGATCTGGGTGATCTGGAAGAGTCGGTCGGCGCGGCGCATCTGGGGTTCAGCCCATCGGGGTGCACAACTCGATCAGCGTGCCTTCCGGCGCTCGCAGGTAGGCCACCGTCTGCCCCCACGGTTTAACGGACGGTGCCGTAAGGGCGGTTGCCCCGGCGTTGACTGCCTTCTCGAACGCGGCCGGTACGTCGTGGGTCGTGAAGCCCACCTCGATACCGGCAGGCATGGCGTCGGCATTCAGCGGCCGATACTCGCCGCCCAATGAGGCGGCCGCGACGTCGTGTCGTGCGAACGCCAGCGCCGTCGCTCCGGTGTCGAGTTGACCGAACTGCGCGTCGTCGGTGACGAAGGCCGTCGCAAAGCCGAAGGCGCGCTGGTAGAAATCGAGCGCCGCGCGCACGTCAGCGACATAGACGATGGTGTAACCGAACTTCATGGCAGGGTCCTTTCGCATCAGGCTTCGTGCAGGCCGACGAGGTTGCCCTCGGTGTCGATCATATGCGCGAAGCGGCCCATGTCGCCCGGCAGCATGACTGGCGGGAGTGCCACTTTACCGCCGGCAGCCTCCACTCGCGCGAGCAAGGCATCCAGCCCGCAATCAGCGTTCAGATAGACCTTCGTTCCGGTACGCGCGGGCACCACGCCGGGCGCGCGTTGCAAGCAGCCGGACACGCCGGTTCCGTCATACGGGAACACCGCGATCGTGACCTCCGGCCCCATCTGCTCGCGCTGCAGCGGCGCACCGAAAAGCTGCTCGTAGAAAGCGCAGGCGCGATCGAGGTCGAGTACCGGCAGTTCGAACCAGACGACGCGCTGCTGTTGGCGGAGTGCTTTGTCCATGATGTTGCTCCTGTTGCGGTTGAGGTGCAGACAGGATGCAGGGGGGCTCCTGACAGCGTGGTGTCAGGAGGGTGACGGAGGCTCGCCACAAAGCGATTCCGCCGATCAGCTCTGCATACCAACGAGCAAGCCAGGCATGTGGCGCCGTAACTTGATCGATCGGTTGCGTGGCGTGGCGGTGTCGAGCGGGCGCTCGGACTGCGCTACGTGGCCGAGGCCGCGCGCCGGCGTTGGTGTGCGGCCCCTGGGCTATCGCGATCGCCAGCCGTAGTCGCCGACACGGATGCGCTTCGGCGAGGATTTGCAGTGTGACGCGCCTGCCGCGTTCAGAAACCAACCAGGGTACGCAGCACGGCGAAGCCTGCCCACAGGCCGATGATGCCGAAAGCGATCATTCCGATCATGAAGCCGGTACCGCGTGTGGCAGGGTCGCGCTGGTAGCTGACGGCGTAAAGCACACGGCCGGCGAGGCCGATCAGCCCGGCGAGCATCGCGTAACGATCGTTCACATAGGCAGCGAACAGCCACAGGGTGGGCAAGAACACCATCGCCCATTCCATCGTGTTGAGCTGGATCCGGTAAGCGCGCTCGAAGTACTCGTTGCCTGTGGTGGCCGGGGCTTTCACGCCGTACTTCTCGCGTGCACGCCCTACATTCCACGCGGTGCCGAACATCAGCAACACGATCAGAAGAGTGGTGCCGGCGGTGAGTGGGTAGTCATGCATGAGGGTTCGGCCTGCGGGTAGAGGGAATGGAGTCCTGGTGTTCAGGGGCGCTGGCGCAGCTGTGCAACCGCGGCACGCAAAGCGTCGGGCGTTGCCTCGGCCGGCGACAGCGGCTTGCCGATACTCAGCTCGATCCGGCTGAACAATCCACGCCTGAACGGCTTAGTCATGGCGGGGCCGTCCTTGCGTGAGAAGAAGCTGCCCCAGAGCCCGGAGAGCGCCATGGGTACGACGGGGACCGGCGTGCGCTCGACAATCCGGGTAACACCTGCCTTGAAGGGCGACAGGTCGCCACTGTCGGTGATCCGGCCTTCCGGAAAGATGCCGACGATTTCGCCGGCTTCCAGCGTCTTGGCGACTTCGTCGTAGGCGGCTTCGAGCATGGCGGCGTCTTCCTTCGCCGGCGCAATCGGAATCGCCCGCCCTTCCTTGAAGACGAAGTTGATGATCGGCATCTTGAAGATGCGGTGGTCCATCACGAAGCGGATCGGGCGACGGCTCTCCGCCATCAGGATCAGCGGATCGACGAAGCTGACATGGTTGCACACCACCACGGCGGGCCCCTCCGCCGGGATGTTCTCGTAGCCCTTTGCGCTCACCCGGTAGAACGTATGCACCAGCAGCCACACCAGCAGCCGCTGCATGAACTCCGGCACCAGGCTGTAGATGAACGCAGCCACCGCGATGTTCATCAGTGCCGCATACAGGAACATCTGCGGGATGCTCGCACCCTGGTTCAGCGCGAAGAACGCATAACCGGCCGAGGCCACCATGAAACCGGCATTCAGGATGTTGTTCGCCGCGACGATGCGCGAGCGGTAGGCAGGCTCGCAACGCGTCTGGATCAATGCGTAGAGCGGAATCGTATAAAGCCCGCCGAACACGCCGATCAGCGCGAGGTCTGCCATCAGGCGCCACGATCCCGGCATTGCCACGAAGCCCGCAACATCAATGCCTTGATGCGGCGTTGCGGGGCTTGCGAAATAAAGGTCTACGCCGAACACGGTCATACCGAGCGATGCGAGCGGCACCAGCCCCAATTCAACCTTGCCGCCCGACGCGCGCTCCGCAAGCAGCGAGCCGAGCGCGATACCGACAATGAAGGTCGACAGCAGAAAGGTTGAAAGATGTTCGCTGCCGCCGATCGTATCCTTCACGAACGGCCCGAATTGCGAGAGCAGCATCGCACCGTAAAACCAGAACCACGAAATGCCCATCATGCCCATCAGCACGGTGCGGTTGCGCGCCGCGATACGCATGTTCTGCGCGATCTCGCTGAACGGATTCCAGTTGAGTTTGACCTGACCCAGCGGCGGCGCCGCCGGGATCGACAGGCTTGCCAGCCAGCCGCTGGCGGCCAGCACGACACATGCGCAGCCCGCCCACATCGGGCCGGTTCCAGGTACTGCGATCAGGAGGCCGCCGATGATCGAGCCGAGCAGAATGGCGACAAAGGTGCCGCTTTCCACCCATGCGTTTCCGCCGACCACTTCGTCGTTGTGGAGATGCTGCGGCAGGATCGAGTACTTCAGCGGACCGAATACCGTGGAGTGCAGCCCCATCAGGAACAGCGCAGTCAGCAGCAGCGGCACGAGTTTGAAGAAGAATCCCGCCGCGGCTATCAGCGCAATGCCGATCTCGGCCAGCTTCACCCAGCGGATCAGCGTTGCCTTGTCGAATGCGTCGGCGATCTGGCCGGCGGAGGCCGAAAACAGGAACATCGGCAGTACGAAGAGGCCCGATGCCACCTGGACCATCAAGGCCGGCGAGAGCCCCATCACCTCGCCACCCTGGAAGGTGATCAGCAGCAGCAGTGCCTGCTTGAGCACGTTGTCGTTGAATGCGCCCAGGAACTGGGTCGTGAAGAGCGGCAAGAAGCGCCGCGTCTTCAGCAGCATCATCGGGTTATGTTCGATTGTCATGTTCTCTTGGGGGCGGGCGCCGGGGGGCTTCCCGGCGCGCCAATTATGCAGTGTCCGGTTGGGAATTCGATCCTTACGTCACGTCATCCGCGAGGTGACTGATGCACCAATGCGGTGCGTTGTGCAATGCACCAGATCGCCCGCCTAGGGCAAGTACTAAGTTTGACTTCAATCAGCTAAATACCTAACATTGCGTGGTTTTTCGAGGCGCGCAGATGTTCGCGGCAGTGCAGGGAATGTATAAAGTTATCGTCCTGCAGCTTATGGCCGCACTGATTGGCACCGTTTTAGGAATGGTGGCCTTCGGTACTCGCGGCGCGCTCTCGGCGGCGTTGGGGGGCGTCGCCTGTGTCCTCCCTGCTTGGCTGTTCGCCATCAGGCTCCATGCTGCTTCGAAGCGCCCTGGCGCTTCTTATGCGCTGGCCTTTTTTTTGGGCGAACTGATCAAGATTGCCTTGAGTATCGGATTACTGGCTGCGGCCCGCCTGATTTATCCCGACGTCCATTGGGGCGCGGTGGTCATCGGTTTGGTCGTGACGCTTCAAGCTAACGTTTTCGCTTTTTTGGTTAAAACCTGACATGGCCACCGGACACGAAGCAAGCGCGCCTACCGCGGGCGAGTACATCGTTCACCACCTTACCCATAACAACACCACCGGCCACGCACAGCAGAACATCGTCGACTGGAGCGTTCTCAACGTCGACACGCTGATCTTCTCGGTCGGCCTGGGTCTGCTGACTGTTTTCCTGTTGTGGCGCGCGGCGTCCAAGGCGACCTCCGGCGTTCCGGGGCGTTTCCAGGCCGCCGTCGAAATTCTGGTCGAGATGGTTAACGACCAGGCCAAGGGCATCATCCACAGCGCTGAATCGCGCAAGTTCGTCGCACCGCTTGCGCTGACCGTGTTCGTCTGGGTGTTCCTGATGAACTCGATGGACTTCCTGCCGCTCGACCTGCTGCCGATGATCTGGCAGAAGATCAGCGGCAACGAGCACGCCTACCTGCGCGTTGTCCCCACCGCCGACCTGAACGCGACGCTCGGGATGTCGGCCGGCGTGCTGCTCGTCTGCCTTTACTACAACATCAAGATCAAAGGTCTTGGCGGCTGGGTCCATGAACTGTTCGCAGCGCCGTTCGGCGACAAGTGGTTCCTGTACCCGATCAACTTCCTGATGCAGATGATCGAGTTCGCCGCGAAGACGATTTCGCACGGTATGCGACTGTTCGGCAACATGTACGCAGGCGAGCTGCTGTTCATGCTCATCGCGCTGATGGGTGCCGCCTGGGGTACGTCGGGTGTCGCGGGTCCGCTGCTGTTTGCGGGCCATGTGCTGGCGGGCTCCGCCTGGGCGATCTTCCACATTCTGATCGTTGCACTGCAGGCCTTCATTTTCATGATGCTGACGCTTGTTTACGTCGGTCAGGCTCACGAAAGCCACTGACACTAGCGTTGCACCGAAAGCAGTAAGTTTTTTGATTCAACCCCACTTTTTCTGAAATAGAGGAGTCGTCATGGAACACGTTCTTGGTTTCGTTGCTCTGGCCGCTGGTCTGATCATCGGTCTCGGTGCTATCGGTGCCTGTATCGGTATCGGCATCATGGGCTCGAAGTACCTCGAAGCGTCCGCCCGTCAGCCCGAGCTGATGAACGCCCTGCAGACCAAGATGTTCCTGCTGGCCGGTCTGATCGACGCTGCGTTCCTGATCGGTGTCGGTATCGCGATGATGTTTGCCTTCGCCAACCCGTTCAAGCTCTGATCCGGTTCATTCCTTCCACTGATTCGGGAGTGATGCCGTGAATCTGAACGCAACGCTGTTTGCCCAGCTCGTTGTGTTCTTCGTGCTGGCGCTGGTCACGATGAAATTCGTGTGGCCGCCGATCGCGAAGGCACTCGACGAGCGTGCGAAGAAAATCGCCGACGGGCTCGCCGCTGCGGACAAGGCCAAGACCGATCTCGCTCTGGCCGAGAAAAAGGTTGTCGACGAACTGCGCAAGGCGCGCGAGTCCGCAACCGATGTCCGTGCCGGAGCCGAGAAGCAGGCTGCCGCTCTGATCGATGAAGCCCGTAGCGAAGCGACACGTATTGTCGCTGCCGCCCGCGAGGCCGCCGAGAAGGAAGCTGGCGCCGCCATGCAGAAAGCCAAGGAAGGGTTGCGCGAGCAAGTCGCCCAGCTCGCCGTGGCCGGTGCAGAGCGGATCCTGCGCAAGGAAATCAACGCCCAAGTCCACGCCGACCTGCTGGCCAACCTGAAACAGGAACTGTAAGACGCCATGGCCGAAAACGTCACCGTCGCGCGCCCTTACGCCGAAGCGGCGTTCAAGCTGGCACGTGAAGCCAACGCTCTCGAAGCGTGGGCTCAGGCGCTAGCGCGCCTGGCGGCGGTCGCAGGCGAACCGCGTATCCGGGAAAACCTCGGCGATCCGCGCGTCACGGCTGCTGAAGCCGCACGCGTATTCGTCGAGGTCGCAGGCGACCTCACCGCCGACCAGAAGAACTTCGTCAATGTGCTTGCTGAAAACGAGCGCCTGATTGTTCTTCCGGAGATCCTTTCGCTTTTCGTCGCGCAGAAAGATGCGCACGAAGGCATCAAGGATGCCTTGGTGAGTTCCGCTTTCCCGATTGATGCCGCAACGCTTGCGCGCCTGGTTGCCGACCTTGAAAACCGCTTCAAGGCAAAGGTCAAGGCTACCGTGCAGATCGACCCTGAACTGATCGGCGGAGTGAAGATCGCCGTCGGCGACGAAGTGATCGATGCCTCGGTCCGCGGCAAGCTGGCCGCGATGGCCGCCGCGCTACAGAATTAGGAGCTCTAGGTATGAACCTCAACCCGTCTGAAATCAGCGATCTCATCAAGAGTCGCATTCAGAACCTGCAACTGGGGGCGACGGCGCGCAACGAAGGCACCGTGGTTTCCGTGACCGACGGCATCTGCCGTGTGCACGGTCTGGCAGACGTCATGCAGGGTGAAATGCTCGAATTCCCGGGCAACACCTTCGGCCTCGCGATGAACCTTGAGCGCGACTCCGTCGGCGCCGTGGTGCTGGGCGAGTACGAACACATTTCTGAAGGTGACACCGTCAAGTGCACCGGCAAGATTCTCGACGTTCCGGTTGGCCCTGAGCTGATCGGCCGCGTCGTGAACTCGCTGGGTCAGCCGATCGACGGCAAAGGCCCGATCAACGCGAAAGAAACCGACAAGATCGAAAAGGTCGCGCCGGGCGTGATCTGGCGCCGTTCGGTGTCGCAGCCTGTTCAGACCGGCCTGAAGTCGGTCGACTCCATGGTGCCGATCGGCCGTGGTCAGCGCGAGCTGATCATCGGCGACCGTCAGACGGGCAAGACTGCCGTCGCGGTCGACGCGATCATCAACCAGAAGGGTCAGAACATGATCTGCATCTACGTGGCGGTGGGCCAGAAGGCCTCGACCATCGCCAACGTGGTGCGCAAGCTGACCGAGAACGGCGCGATGGAATACACCATCGTCGTCGCCGCATCGGCCTCCGAATCGGCAGCCATGCAGTTCATCGCGCCGTACGCCGGCTCGACGATGGGCGAATACTTCCGCGATCGCGGCATGGATGCGCTGGTGGTGTATGACGATCTGACCAAGCAAGCTTGGGCCTATCGTCAGATCTCGCTGCTGCTGCGCCGTCCGCCGGGCCGTGAAGCTTACCCGGGCGACGTGTTCTATCTGCACTCGCGTCTGCTTGAGCGTGCCGCTCGTGTGAACGAGGAGTACGTCGAGAAGTTCACGAACGGTGCCGTCAAGGGCAAGACCGGTTCGCTGACCGCTCTGCCGGTTATCGAAACGCAGGCTGGTGACGTTTCTGCCTTCGTTCCGACCAACGTGATCTCGATTACCGACGGCCAGATCTTCCTTGAGACCGATCTGTTCAACGCCGGCATCCGTCCCGCAATCAACGCAGGTATTTCGGTTTCCCGCGTCGGTGGTGCAGCGCAGACCAAGGTCATCAAGAAACTCGGCGGCGGTGTGCGTCTCGCACTGGCGCAGTACCGTGAGCTCGCAGCCTTTGCTCAGTTCGCGTCGGACCTCGACGAAGCCACCCGTAAGCAGCTCGAGCGTGGTCGTCTGGTGACCGAACTGATGAAGCAGGCGCAGTATGCCCCGCTGTCGGTTGCCGACATGGCCGTCACGCTCTTCGCAGTGAACAAGGGTTACTTCGACGACGTCGCGGTCAACCGTGCGCTGGCCTGCGAGTCCGCCATGCAACAGCATGTGCGTAGCCAGGCTGCAGATCTCCACGCCAAGATCGAACAGACCAAGGACCTCGACGCCGACGGCGAAAAGGCTCTGGCTGCCGCGCTCGACGCCTTCAAGAAGACTTGGCAGTAAGAGGCGGAGAGCGACATGGCGGGCGGAAAGGAAATCCGTAACAAGATCAAGAGCGTGCAGAACACGCGCAAGATCACCAAGGCCATGGAGATGGTGTCGGTATCCAAGATGCGTCGCGCTCAGGAGCGCATGCGTTCGGGCCGCCCCTATACCCAGAAGATTCGCCGGCTTGCCGCCAACCTCGCGCTTGCGAACGTCACCGACTACCGGCATCCGTTCCTCGCCAAGGTCGAGAATCCCAAGAAGGTGGGGCTGGTGCTCATCTCCACCGACAAGGGGCTCTGTGGCGGTCTCAACACCAACCTGTTCCGGATGGCGGTCAACCGCCTGAAGGAATGGGAAGAGGCTGGTGCGAACGATATCCGCGTGACCTGTATCGGCAACAAGGGCTTGGGTTTCATGCAGCGCATGGGTGCGAAGGTCATCTCGCACGTCACGCAGCTGGGTGACACCCCGCACCTTGAGCGTCTGATCGGGCCGGTCAAGGTCATGATCGATGCCTACCTCGGCGGGCAGGTTGAGGCGGTCTACATCGCCTTCAACCAGTTCGTGAACACGATGAAGCAGGAGCCGCGGATTGTTCAGCTGCTCCCGCTCACCGGCGAGAGCATGGGTACTCCGGACAGCTCGTGGGACTACATCTACGAGCCGGATGCGCAGGCGGTGATCGACGAGGTGATGCTCCGTCTGGTCGAGGCGGCGGTCTATCAGACCGTGGCCGAGAACATGGCGTCCGAGCAGAGCGCACGCATGGTGGCGATGAAGGCTGCGTCCGATAACGCGGGCAACGTGATCAAGCAACTCCAGCTGGTCTACAACAAGACCCGTCAGGCAGCGATCACCCGCGAGATCTCCGAGATCGTCGGCGGCGCCGCGGCGGTGTAACGGTTTTAATGATTGGGGAAAGACGATGAGTCAAGGAACCATTGTTCAGTGCATCGGTGCGGTGGTGGACGTTCAGTTCCCGCGTGATTCGATGCCGAAGGTCTTCGAAGCGCTCCAACTGGATGCCGCCGAAGATAACGGTCTGGTCGAATCTGGCCTGACCCTGGAAGTTCAGCAGCAGCTGGGCGACGGCGTGGTGCGCACGATTGCCATGGGTTCGTCCGATGGCCTGCGTCGTGGCATGAAGATCAACGCGACCGGCGCCGGCATTTCGGTGCCGGTGGGTCATGGCACGCTCGGCCGCATCATGGACGTGCTGGGCCGTCCGATCGACGAAGCCGGCCCGATCGCTGGTGACGAGAAGCGCGTGATTCACCAGGCCGCGCCGAAGTTCGACGAGCTGTCGCCGTCGGTTGAGCTGCTCGAAACAGGCATCAAGGTTATCGACCTGATCTGCCCGTTTGCCAAGGGCGGTAAGGTTGGCCTGTTCGGTGGCGCCGGCGTCGGCAAGACCGTGAACATGATGGAGCTGATCAACAACATCGCGAAGCAGCACTCGGGTCTCTCGGTGTTTGCCGGTGTTGGTGAGCGTACCCGTGAGGGCAATGACTTCTATCACGAGATGAAAGAGTCGAACGTTCTCGACAAGGTCGCGATGGTGTTCGGCCAGATGAACGAGCCGCCGGGCAACCGTCTGCGCGTCGCGCTGACCGGCCTGACGATGGCAGAGAAGTTCCGCGACGAAGGCCGCGACATCCTGCTGTTCATCGACAACATCTATCGCTTCACGCTGGCCGGTACCGAAGTGTCCGCGCTGCTGGGCCGTATGCCGTCTGCGGTGGGCTATCAGCCGACCCTGGCGGAAGAAATGGGCCGCCTGCAGGAACGCATCACCTCGACCAAGGTGGGTTCGATCACGTCGATTCAGGCCGTGTATGTGCCTGCGGATGACTTGACCGACCCGTCGCCGGCGACGACCTTCCTCCACCTCGACTCGACCGTCGTGCTGTCGCGTGACATCGCTGCGCTGGGTATCTACCCGGCGGTCGATCCGCTCGACTCGACCTCGCGTCAGCTGGATCCGCTGGTTGTTGGCGAAGAGCACTACCAGACCGCGCGCGCTGTGCAGGCCACCTTGCAGAAGTACAAGGAACTGCGCGACATCATCGCGATTCTCGGTATGGACGAACTGGCACCGGAAGACAAGCTGCTTGTCGCCCGCGCCCGTAAGATCCAGCGCTTCCTGTCGCAGCCCTTCCACGTTGCTGAAGTGTTTACCGGTTCGCCCGGCAAGTACGTAACGCTGAAGGACACCATCAAGGGCTTCAAGATGATCACCTCTGGCGAGTGCGATGCGCTGCCGGAACAGGCCTTCTACATGGTCGGTGGCATCGAAGAGGCTTTCGAGAAGGCCAAGACGCTGCAGTAAGGCGCAGGTTTGCGCGCTCCGTGTAAGCGGGGCGCGCGACCTAGAGCGGAGAAAAGCAAATGGCAATGACGGTTCATGTCGACGTGGTCAGCACCGAAGAGCAGATCTTTTCGGGTCTGGCTGAAGCTGTCGCGCTGCCGGGTGAAGCGGGCGAGCTGGGCATCCTGCCTGGCCATACACCGCTGCTGACCCGGATCCGTCCTGGCGCGGTGCGTCTGAAGCTGCCGAACCAGGAGCACGACGAGCTGATCTTCGTCGCTGGCGGCGTCCTTGAGGTGCAGCCGGGTTTGGTGACGGTGCTTGCGGACACGGCAATCCGTGGTCGCGATCTGGACGAAGCCAAGGCGATGGAAGCCAAGCGTCAGGCCGAAGAGGCGCTGTCGAACCAGGAGTCGAAGCTCGACTACGCACGTGCCCAGGCCGAACTGGCCGAAGCCGCTGCGCAGCTGGCGATGATCGAGCGGATGAAGAAGCGCGGTCACTGATTCGCGGACAAACGCAAAATCCCAACAAGGGCAGCGAAAGCTGCCCTTGTTCATTTCCGCTTACACCCGGTGACGATCAACCCCCGAAAATCCACCCGGTCGGCGCGCGCCGCGACAGGCATACTTAGTTCGCCGCGTAACCAAACAGAAGCGCACAGCTCGAACGCGGCATGAACAACGGACCTGCTGCGAATGACACGACATCCTGCGCCCCCACGCCCCCGGCTCTTTGCCATCACCTGGCCGATCTTCTCCGAACACCTGCTTCATGCCTCGGTTGGCCTCCTGTTCGTGTGGCTGACCGCGCGGATCTCTGACGACACCGCTGCCGCATTCGGTCTGTCGAACCAGATCATGGCGTTCTTCATCATCCTGTTTCGGCTGATCGGCGTTGGTGCGAGTGTGGTGATTACGCAGTATCTGGGCGCGGGTGATCGCAAGGGGGCGGAACGCATCGCGCGTGCGAGCCTGGCGGCCGCGGTGTGGCTTGGCCTGCTATCGGCCGCGATCGTCGGCTTTGGCGCCGGCCCGCTGCTGAGTCTGATGAAGCTGCCGCCGGCGTTGCGGCCAGAAGCCCAGCCCTACCTCGTGATCCTCGGTGTGGTACTCGCGGTCGATGCAATCATCGCGACCATGTCCTCAGTGCTGCGGGCCTACACCTTCACCCGCGATACGCTGCGTTTGATGCTGGCGATGTACGCCCTCTCGCTGCTCGCGGGCCTACCGTTGATGTTCGGCTGGGGGCCGGCGCCGCGCCTGGGTTTGGTCGGGATTGGACTTGGCTTCCTGCTTGCACGGGTGGCATCGCTTGCGATGCACATCTGGCTGTGGCGGCAGCGCCTGGCCGTTACGCCCAACAGAACGGACTGGCTCATCGTGCGGCGGGCCGAACTTGGAGAAATGGCGCATATCGGTCTGCCGGGCGCCGGCGAGAACGTCGCCTATCGCATCGCGTTTACCTGGGTGCTGGCCTTCGTTGCTGCCATGGGGTCGGGCGAACTGGCGACTCATACCTACCTGCTACAAGTCAGCTATTTCATCCTGCTGACTGGCCTGGCGATCGGCTTTGGCACCGAGATCGTGGTCGGGCATCAGATTGGCGCCGGCCATCTGCACGACGCGAACCGTGTGGTGCGCAAAGCCTTGCTATGGGGCTTTGCCGCGTCCACAACGCTGGCGTTGCTCGCTGCGCTGTCGGGGAAAGCGATATTTACGTTCTTTACTGACGATCCGCGAATCATTACCGCAGGGAGTCAGTTGCTGTGGGTGGTGGTGTTGCTGGAGCCGGGGCGGACATTCAATCTGGTCGTGATCAATGCACTGCGCGCCACCGGCGACGCGCGTTTCCCGGTGGGCTTCGGCGTCTTCTCGATGTTCGGCGTGGCGGTGGGCGTAGCGTGGCTGCTGGGTGTGCATGCCGGTTGGGGCCTGCTTGGCGTCTGGCTCGCAATGGCGGCAGATGAGTGGGTGCGCGGCATTGCGATGTTCATCCGCTGGCGACTGCTGGCATGGGTGCCCCATGCTCGCGCGACACGCCGCCGCATTCAGGCGCAGCAGCCGTGCTACCCGGAGCCGGTTCAGGCAACCTGACGTGCTTCAATCGGTTGGCAGGAAGAGGGTCTCTTTGACCTCTTCCATGACCACATAGCTGCGCGACTCGGCGGCCGCGGGCAGGCGGTTCAGAACGTGACCCAGCAGGCGCCGGTAGTCCGCCATCTCGGTAATGCGCGCCTTGATCAAGTAGTCGTAGTCGCCCGATACGAGGTGGCATTCCATCACCTCGGGCAGCCAGGCCAATGCGCGCTTGACCTCGTCGAACAGCTCGCCGGATTTCGAGGCGAGCCGGATCTCTACGAACACGAGAAGGTTGAGTCCGAGCGCGCGCGGATCGACCCTCGCGTGGTACCCGGTAATGACCTTCTCGCGCTCCATCCGCTTCACCCGTTCGGCGACGGGGGTGGTCGACAGCCCGACACGTTCAGCGAGTTCCGTCATCGTGACGCGGCCGTCCTGCTGCAGCACATCGAGGATCTTCCGGTCGATCTTATCGAGTTGGCGCATATTTCCCTGTTCATGTCGCGCATGCCCGAAGATTGGGCGTAAAGATCACTTTAATGCACCTCAATGTTAGTGAATAGCACTGCCTTGGCGTCAATAGACTAGCAACATCAAAGTCTGGCTGAGGAATTGGCGATGAAAGTCTTGGTTCTTGGTGGTGGCGTGATCGGTGTCAGCACCGCCTACTACCTCGCTCGGGGTGGCGCCGAGGTTACGGTGATCGATCGGCAAGCTGGCGTGGCCCTTGAAACAAGCTTTGCCAATGCGGGTCAGGTGTCGCCAGGCTACTCGACGCCCTGGGCGGCGCCCGGGATTCCGCTCAAGGCCATGAAGTGGCTCTTCCAGAAGCATGCGCCGCTGGCAATCCGCCCGGATGGCAGTCTGTTCCAGCTGCGCTGGATGTTGCAGATGCTGGCCAACTGCAACATCCGCAGCTACAGCGAAAACAAGGCGCGAATGCTGCGACTGGCGGAGTATTCGCGCGACTGCTTGCGCGAGCTGCGCAGCGAAACGGGCATCACCTACGAGGAGCGTAGCCGCGGCACCCTTCAGCTATTCCGCTCGGAAGCCCAGGTGGACGCGGCGCAGCGCGACGTGCAGGTGCTGCGCGAGCTGGGCGTTGAGCATGAGCTGCTCGATCGCGCTGGTCTGGCGACCGCGGAACCCGCACTGGCCCGCGTATCGGATCGTCTGGTCGGCGGGCTCCGCCTGCCTAACGACGAGACCGGCGATTGCCAACTCTTTACTGCGCGCCTCGCTGCACTGGCGGCGGGGCTGGGCGTCCGCTTCCAAATGGCTGCCACGATCGATGGTTTCGACGTGGAAGCCGGGCGCATCAGCGCGGTGCGCGTGGGGGGCGAACGCCTCACGGCAGATCGTGTCGTGCTCGCCGCAGGCAGCTACTCGCGAGGCCTGTTGAAATCGATCGGTGTGAGCATTCCGGTCTATCCGGTGAAGGGCTATTCGCTCACGGTGCCTTTGATCGACGCCGAGCGCGCACCGGTTTCGACCGTGCTCGATGAGACCTACAAGATCGCGATCACCCGTTTCGACGACCGCATCCGCGTTGGCGGGATGGCGGAGCTGGCGGGCTTCGACCTGGGCCTCAATCCGAAGCGCCGCGCCACGTTGGAGATGGTCACCCATGACCTCTTCCCGGGCGGCGGCGATCTACCTCGCGCGGAGTTCTGGACCGGCTTGCGCCCGATGACGCCAGACGGCACGCCGATTGTTGGGGCCACACCGATTCAGAACCTCTACCTCAACACTGGGCACGGCACCCTCGGCTGGACGATGGCGACTGGCTCCGGCCAGCTGATGGCGGACCTGGTGCTCGGGCGGTGTCCGGCGATTCGCGCCGACGACCTCTCACTTGCACGCTACGCCTCGCAGCGTGACGTTGCCGCTGTCACGCCGGGCACCGTAACGGCCTGAACTCACACGCCCGGCGCCTGCACCAACGCGGCGCATCGCAGACCTGACAGGACGCCCCACCCACGTGGGGCGTTTTCATTTGGGCTGCCGGATCGCCGGCAGGCGGGTATCGCCACGCGGTGTACGGCCCGGAACTCGGCGGTCGCGCTGCGCTGCAACCCGGGTCAGCTCAAACCGGCTTCACTTTTCCCTGCTGCCCCGCCTTGCCTGGCACGCCCCTTGCGACACTGCCTGTGCAGATGTCCGGATACGTACATTCCGCGCTTTTCGGTGCCCCGCGCTGGGGCATAATGCCCGACGCCTTGCCGCATTGGGTAACATGGCGCGGCCGTTGGGCGATCCGGGTGCCCGCTTGGGTGGATCGTCGTTGACCCCCGCTCGTATCGTTATTCAACGCGACGCGGCCGCACCGGCTTGCCGGACGGCGCGTGCGCATTTCGATCAGCCTTGCACCAGTTCGTTTTCTCAACAGGAGGAACAGCTCATGAAGAAGACCGTTATTGCCCTCGCCGTATTGGGGCTCGGAATTTCCGCCGCCCAGGCCCAGGAAGTCATCAAGATCGGCCACGTCGGTCCGCTGACCGGCAACATCGCGCACCTCGGCAAGGACAATGAGAACGGCGCCAAACTGGCCGTTGAGGAATACAACGCCAAGGGCATCAAGATCGGCGGTAAGGCAGTCAAGTTCGAACTCATCGGTGAAGACGATGCGGCCGACCCGAAGACGGGCACCACGGTTGCGCAGCGCCTGGTCGATGCCGGCGTGAAGGGCGTTGTCGGCCACCTGAACTCGGGCACCACGATCCCGGCTTCGCGTATCTATGATCAGGCTGGCATCCCGGTCATCACGCCGTCGGCGACCAACCCGAAGCTGACCCAACAGGGTTACAAGGGCGTCTTCCGTACCATCGCGAACGACGTGCAGCAAGGCGCTGTGATCGGCAAATACTCGGCGCAAAAGCTGGGCAAGAAGGTCGCCATCATCGATGACCGTACGGCCTATGGTCAGGGCCTCGCGGACGAGGTGGACAAGGGTGTGAAGGCTGGCGGCGGCACCGTGGTTGCACGTGAGTTCACGAACAACCAGGCCACCGATTTCATGGCGATTCTCACCAAGATCAAGGCCACTAACCCGGATGTGATCGTCTACTCGGGCATGGACGCGCAAGGCGGCCCGATGCTCAAGCAGTTGAAGCAACTGGGCATCACCGCAAAGTGGATCACCGGCGACGGCGGTTGCACCGGCGAGATCATCAAGCTGGCGGGCGATGCGATCGGCCCGAACGACTATTGCACCCAGGCTGGCCTGCCGCTCGAGCAGATGCCGGGCGGCAAGGACTTCAAGGAGCGTTTCAAGAAGAAGTTCGGCGCCGATGTTCAGATCTACGCGCCGTATGCGTACGACGCTGCTGCCGCGATCATCGAGGCAATGAAGAAGGCAAACTCTTCCGATCCGGCGAAGTACCTGCCGGCGCTGAAGGCCAGCAACTTCAAGAGCGTTACCGGCACGATCGCGTTTGACGACAAGGGCGACATCAAGAACGGTGCTGTCACCGTCTATCAGTTTGAAAACGGTGCCTGGAAGGCGCTGAAGAACTGATGTGCCGAAGTGCGCACCGTCCGGTGCGCACTAACGCGGCTTGACCCAGCGACGGGTTAGGGGGCTGCGCCCTGCGGTGCGCAGCCCTTTCCAGATCGGGGCCGTGTGTTTTTCCGCGAGGATTCCTCCCGTGATGCAAACCCTGCTTCAACAGATCATCAACGGCCTTGTGGTCGGCAGCGTCTATGCTGTCGTTGCACTGGGCTACACGATGGTGTATGGCATTCTTGGCCTGATCAACTTCGCCCACGGCGATGTCTTGATGGTCGGCGCCCTCGTCGCCTACACGGCCATCACTTTCTTTCAGGCGGCCATTCCGGGCCTCAGCCCGATCGTCTATTTCGCGCTCGGCTTGATGGTGGCGATGCCTGCCTGCATGGCGATCGGCTACACGATCGAACGCACCGCATACCGACGTTTGCGCAATGCGCCGCGTCTGGCGCCGCTGATCACGGCGATCGGCGTTTCGTTTCTGTTGCAGACCCTCGCGATGATCATCTGGGGCCGCAACTATCACAGCTTCCCGCAACTGATTCAGACCGCGCCGATCGAGGTGGTGACCGGCGTGTTCATGACGCCGGTGCAGATGACCACCGTGGGCCTATCGGCCGCGATGATGGTCGGCCTCGTGCTGCTGGTGACGCGCACCAACATGGGCCGCGCGATGCGCGCGACCGCCGAGAACCATCGCGTCGCAAGCCTGATGGGGGTGGACACCAACGGCATCATCGCGCTGACCTTCATCATCGGCTCGGCATTGGCTGCAGTGGCCGGTGTGATGATCGCCTCGAACTACGGCGTCGCACACTATTCGATGGGGTTCATGCCGGGGCTCAAGGCCTTTACGGCAGCGGTGCTCGGTGGCATCGGCAACCTTGCCGGCGCCATGGTCGGCGGCATCGTGCTCGGTCTGGTCGAGGCGATCGGCGCGGGCTATATCGAGACATGGAGCGGTGGCTGGCTCAACTCCAGCTACCAGGACATCTTCGCCTTCATCATCCTCGGCATCGTGCTGATCTTCCGCCCCACTGGCCTGCTCGGCGAGCGTGTGGCCGACCGTGCGTAACGCGGGGACGCAGACATGAACGATATTTCGCAAGCCATTCCGTTTCTGGGTAAGCGCAACCCGAAGGCAGCGCTGGTCGCGCTGGTTGTGATCGCGCTCGTTTCACCGGTTGTTGCCGCGATGTTCGGCAATACCTGGGTGCGCATCCTGAACTTCGCGATGCTCTACATCCTGCTGTCGATCGGCCTCAACCTGGTGGTCGGCTTCGCGGGGCTACTCGATTTGGGGTACATCGCGTTCTACGCCGTCGGCGCCTACACCTGGGCTTTCCTCGCGTCGCCCCACTTCGGGCTGCATTTGCCCTTCTGGATCGTGTTGCCGCTCGGCGCCGGGTTTGCCGCGCTCGCCGGCATCGCCTTGGGCTTCCCGACCTTGAGGCTGCGCGGCGACTATCTCGCGATCGTGACGCTGGGCTTCGGTGAGATCGTCCGGATCTTCATGAACAACCTGACGCACCCGGTCAACATCACCAACGGCCCGCAAGGCATCGATCAGATCGACGGCATGTCCTTGTTCGGGCTCGAGCTGAACCGCGGCCTGCAGATCACCGAAGGCTTCCAGATCAAGTCGCTGTTCCTCTACTACTACGTGTTCCTCGCCTTTGTCGTGCTCGCGGTGATCCTGGTCAAACGCATTCAGGTTTCGCGAATCGGGCGTGCTTGGGCTGCGATCCGCGATGACGAACTCGCCGCCAAGGCGATCGGCATCAACACGCGCAACCTCAAGCTGCTGGCCTTTGCGATGGGCGCGACCTTTGGTGGCGTGTCCGGCGGACTGTTCGGCGCGTTTCAGGGCTTCGTCAGTCCCGAGAGCTTCACGCTGATGGAGTCGATCGCGATCCTGACGATGATCGTGTTCGGTGGCATGGGCAACCTTGCCGGCGTCATCGTTGGCGCGCTGGCGCTCTCCTTCTTGCCGGAAGTGCTGCGTTACATCGCCTTGCCGGTGCAGATGGCGATCTTCGGCAAGGTCTTCCTTGATCCTGAAGTGCTGCGCATGCTGCTGCTCTCGCTTGCCATGATCCTGATGATGCTGCTCAAGCCTGCGGGCCTCGTGCCCGCCCAGTCGCGCTACTCCAAGGCCGATCTGCTCGGCGACAAGGAGATCGCGCAATGATCACCCTGCTCGAAGCTCGCGCCGTGAGCAAACGCTTCGGTGGCCTGAAGGCGCTCACCGAGGTTTCGCTCACGATCAACAAGGGTGAGGTGTACGGCCTGATCGGCCCGAACGGCGCCGGCAAGACGACCTTCTTCAACGTGCTGACTGGCGCGTATACGCCGGAGGACGGCGAGTTCGTCTTCAACGGCTCCGAACTGCCTCTCGGCAAGCCGGATCGCATTGTCAATCGCGGCATCGCGCGGACCTTCCAGAATATCCGCCTGTTCCGCGAGATGACCGCGCTTGAGAACGTGATGGCGGGCCATCACATCCGCACCAAGACCGGCCTGCTCGGTGTGTTGCTTCAGACGCGGCATACACGCGAAGAGGAAAAGCTGACGACCGAGCGCGCGTATGAACTGCTCAAGTACGTGGGCATCGAAAAGCACGCCCGTACGCTCTCGCGCAATCTCTCGTATGGCGATCAGCGTCGGCTTGAAATTGCGCGCGGCCTTGCAACCGAACCGCGCTTGCTGGCGCTCGACGAACCGGCTGCCGGCATGAACGCGACCGAAACCGCGCAACTGCGCAACCTGATCGAAACCATCCGCGGCGACGGCACAACGGTGCTGTTGATCGAACACGATGTGAAGCTGGTGATGGGCCTCTGCGATCGTGTCGCGGTGCTCGACTTCGGCAAGAAGATCGCTGAGGACGTACCCGCTGAAGTGCAGCGCAATCCCGCGGTGATCGAGGCTTATCTGGGAGGCGCACACCATGCCGCATGACAATCCGGCTGCACCGCTGCTGCAGCTGCGCGACGCGCGGATCGCGTACGGCCAGATCCAGGCCGTCAAGGGTATCGATCTTGAACTGTTCTCGGGTGAGCTGGTTTCCCTGATCGGGGCCAACGGAGCCGGCAAGACAACGACCCTCAACGCGATCGCCGGCACCCTGCAATTGTCCGGTGGAGACTTGAGCTATGCCGGTAGCGCGATCGCCGGCATGCCCGCTCACAAGCGCTTGCGCGCCGGTATCGCGCTGGTGCCGGAAGGGCGTGGCATCTTTACCCGCCTCACGGTCGAAGAGAACCTGCGCATGGGTGCCTACACCCGCACCGACAAGGCCGAGATCGAGGCCGACCTGCAGCGAGTGTACGAAATGCTCCCGCGCGTGAAGGAACGGTTGCCGCAGGTGGCCGGCACCCTTTCCGGCGGTGAGCAGCAGATGGTCGCAATCGGCCGTGCGCTGCTGTCACGCCCGAAGCTGCTGCTGCTGGACGAACCGTCGATGGGCCTCGCGCCGCTGATCGTCGAGAAGATCTTCGAGGTGATTCACACCGTCATGAAGCAGGGCGTCACGGTCTTGTTGGTGGAGCAGAACGCCAACCTCGCGCTGGGCTTTTCGAACCGCGCCTATGTGATGGAAAGCGGCAAGATCACCTTGTCGGGTAGCGGGCAGGATCTGCTGCACGACCCGAAGGTGCGTTCCGCCTACCTCGGCGAAGCGGCCTGATCGAAGTGCACCGTTGAAAGCACGAAGCCGCCCTCGGGCGGCTTCTTTTTTGAGTCTCGGGAGACTCAGCCGTCGTTGCGGCGACCGAGCGGGATGCCCAGTTGCTTGAGCTTGCGGTAAAGGTGCGTGCGCTCCAGCCCGGTCTTTTCAGCCAGTCGGGTGATGTTGCCACTCTCAAGCTGCAGGTGGTACTCGAAGTACATCCGCTCGAAGCTCTCGCGTGCCTCACGCAGCGGCAGATCGAGTGGCAGGGCCGATGCAGCGGCGCTTGGCGTACGGCCGAGCAGGCGCTGCACATCTTCGGCGCCAATCTCGTCTTCCAGTGTGCCCAGGGCGAGCGAACGCACTGCAGCGCGCAGCTCGTTGAAGCCTCCCGGCCAGGCCTTGTTGCGCAGTACGTTCAGTGCGGCTGTGGCGAAGCGGCGCGGCGGTACCTCGCCGGATTCCGACAGCTGCACCAACGCCTGATTGGCCATCTCCGGTACTTCGTCCTTCAGTTCGGTCAGCGAGGGCGGGGCAAGCGTGACCTCAAACAGGCGCTTGAGTGTCAGCGGATCCCAGCCGTCGTTCGCGAGTTCTTCGCTGCTCCGGCTGCAGCCGAATACCGCACGCAGGTCGTACTTATCGAGGCGCTCCAGTGCGAAGCTGAGGTTTTTTTGCTGCGCGCGCGAGAGGTTTGCGAGATCTTCCACGAACAGCACACCGCCGCGTGCGTTCTCCAGCGCCGATAGATCAATCGGCTGCGTCAACGCTGCCAGATCGAACCACGGTGCACCGCCCGTCTGCAGGCAGCGCGCGCACAGTTCGACGATGCTGCCGCCGCTGACGCGCAAGGTCAGAACACGGGATTTTTCCGCGATCTGTTCGAGTCGGCGCCGCAACTCCTTGAGCGGACCCGAGCGAGGGAAGGACGCCAGCGAAAGCGCCGCACGCGGGCGCACCGCCGGTTGCCGCTGCAGGCCACGCCGCACCGCTGCGAGCAGCTTCTGCAGTGCAATCGGCTTCTCGAGGAAATCCATTGCGCCGAGGCGCACCGCTTCGACAGCCGTGTCGATGGTGCCGTGTCCGGACATCATGATCACGGGCATCGTCAGCAGATCGTTCGCCGACCACTCCTTGAGCAGCGTGACGCCATCGGTATCCGGCATCCAGATGTCGAGCAATACCACGTCCGGGCGCGCGGCGAGCCGCGCATTGCGTGCCGCCGTAGCGTTCTCGGCGAGCACTACATCGTAGCCTTCGTCCGAGAGGATTTCGGAGAGCAGTTCGCGGATGCCGACTTCGTCGTCGACCACCAGAATCTTTGCCATAGCATGCAACGGTATCAGACGGTTGGAGCAAGCGGAAGTCGGAGACGGATTTCCGCGCCGTGGGGTTCCAGATTGAGGATCGAAATTTCGCCGTGGTGTTCGTCCGTGATCTTCTTGACGATCGCCAGACCGAGCCCTGAGCCACGCGCCTTGCTGGTGACGTAGGGCTCGAAGGCGCGCGCGAGCATGGCGGGCGGAAAGCCCGGGCCGTTGTCGCGCACCATGAATTCGACACGGCGATTGTCGCGACGTGTGGCGAGCGTGACGGTGGGGTTGGCCTCCTCGCTCAGGGCGTCCTCGGCATTGGTCAGCAGGTTGTGGATCACCTGCCGCAGCTGTGTGGCGTCGCCGAGCACGCGCGGCAGCTCGGGCGCGAGCTCCAGTTCGATTTTTACGCGTGAGCTCTCGTACAGGCCGAGCACTTCGCCGATCAGCGCGTTCAGGTCGAGCGGCGCGAGGTTGGATGGCGGCATCCGCGCGTAGTCGCGGAAGTCGTTGACCATGTTCTTCATCGCCTCGACCTGGTTGACGATGGTCTGCGTGGCGCGCGCGAGCATCGCCTGGGAATCCGGATCGAGCTTGGACGCCAGCTTGTGCTGCAGGCGTTCGGCCGAGAGCTGGATCGGCGTGAGTGGATTCTTGATCTCGTGCGCGAGCCGGCGCGCCACTTCAGCCCATGCGGCATTGCGCTGGGCGGAAATCAGCTCGGTCACATCGTCGAACACCACCACGTAGCCACCGGCGCTGCCGGGCGGCAGGCGCGAGCCGCGCAGCAGCAGGGTCTGGTTTCGGCCGTCGTCGCGGGTGAGCTCGACTTCGCGTGTCCAGTCGTCGTCGTGTTTGTCGAACTCCGCGATCACCACGTCGCGAAAGGCCTGATGCCGTGGCCAGGCATCGAGCGTGAGGCTCTCGAAGCCGGCCAGATCGTCGCCGAGAATCAGCATTGCGCCGCGGTTGGCTGCGCGCAGACGCCCGTTGTCGGAGAAGGCCAGCACACCGGCCGAAAGGTTGCCGAGCACGCTTTCAAGGTACACCCGCGCGGCTTCGACCTCCGCGCGGTTGCGCTCCGCCTGCGCGCGTGCGTCCTGCAGCTGGCGCGTCATGCGATTGAAGTTCTGTGTCAGCACACCCAGTTCGTCGCGACCGGGCAGTGCCTGGCGCGGCGAGAAGTCGCCCGCCGCAACCGCCTGCGTACCCTCGGCGAGGATGGACAGGGGGGCGGAGAGCGAGCGTGCAATCTCGAACGCCGCCGCCAGCGCAGCGAACAGCGCAAGCAGCAGCGTCAGCGTCAGCGTGAGGCTGTAGATCCGCATCAGGCCCTCGCGGCCGAGCAGCAGCTCCTGGTAGTCACGACTGCCGTTCTGGATGTTCTCCATGGTGCGCACGATCTGCGGCGGCACACGCTTGGACATCTGCAGGAACTCGATATTCGCGGCCAGGTTGCGAGCCGGAATCGGCACGATCACGCGCAGCCACAGCTCGCCGCTGCCTTCGCCCTCCACGGTGCGCAGGCCGCGTGCGCCGCGCGCGAGGCGGAGCGAGGCGCTCGAGTGTGTTTCCAGCGCCAGCGTGGTGCCGCTGCCAACGCTCGACACGATGACCTTGCCGTTGCCGGCAAGCAGCGCGGCGACGTCGGCCCCGGCTTCATCCCGCAGGCGATCAAGGCGGGCGGCTGATACCGCGGTGCCGGTATCGCCGAGCGATTCGGCCAGCGTGTCGGCGGTATCTCGCGCGCGGCCGGCGAGCTGGTCGAGCAGGTAGTCGAGGGCGTTGCGTCCGAGCTGGATGCCAGAGTCGAGCGCGGCATCCACCTTCACATCGAACCAGGATTCAATCGAACGCGTGGCGAACTGCAGCGAGACACCGTAGATCACCAGACCCGGCACCAGCGCCATCAGCGCGAACAGGCCCAGCAGCTTGAGCTTCAGGCGCGAGCCGAACTGATGTTCGCGGTACTGCACCCACAGCGTGCGCATCTGGAAGCCGACCAGCCCCAGCAGCACCGCGGCAACCGTGCCGTTGAGACCCAGCAGCAGTGGGTAGTTGCGGATCAGGGCGGAGGACTTGGAACTCGCGGCAGCCAGCAAAAACAGCATGATGCCGGCCAGCGCGGACACCGCCGCAATGACTGCCCTCATCGGCGCTCAGCCGCCGATGCGAGGAAAGTCCAGCGCGACCAGTCGGTCTCCAGCGTCCAATCGCGAGAACCGATCGCGGTGACCTGGAAGGGCTTGGGCAGCTGGTCGGTGTCGAGCCGGAAGCGCAGCGCGGCGTTGTAGGACTCGCCGCCGCGTAGCCGGCTGCGATCGACGATGGCCCAGTTGCGCAGCCGGGTCATCGTGCGCAGCGCTTCTTCGAGCGTGTCGAAGTTCTGCCCCAGCGACCCGGTCGCAAGCCGGTACTTCTGCGTCAGTGCGTGATAGGTCAGGCGGAAGGCGATGCGACGTTCGACGATCGTCTCGTCGAGCCAGTACCAGCGGCCGCGGGTGAGGATGAACTCGGCAACGAAATGCAGCGCAATGCCACGCAGCACGATCTCTTCGAGGCGCGGATTGAGTTCGACCGAGACGTCGGCGTTCAGGACGTACTGGTCGTCGGTCGGCAGGAGCTCGGCATAGCGGATCGCGGCCGTGCTCTGCGCCGCCGCCGGCAGTGCCGTGAGACCGAGCAGCAGCGTGCAGCCGATCAGCAGCTGGCGCAGTAGCGCTAGGAAGTCAGGCCTGTTTTTCGAGCAAGGCAAAGAAGAAACCGTCATGGTCCGCATCGGGCAGCAGCGTTCGCTCGAGCGCTGCGTCGAGCGGGACGCGCTGACAGTCTGAATGCCGCGCCGCAAAGCGGGCAACCTGAAGACTGTTTTCCTCCGGGAACAACGAGCACGTCACGTATAGCATTTTGCCGCCCGGACTGAGTAGCGGCCAGAGCGCGTCGAGAATCTCGCGCTGAACTGTTGCAAAATTGCCAATATCGTCGGCTCTACGCAACCACTTGATGTCCGGATGGCGGCGCGCGACGCCTGAGGCGGAGCAGGGTACATCGGCGAGGATGCGGTCAAAACCTTGCCCATCCCACCATTCGCGCGGTGAGCGAGCGTCACCGCAACGCACGTCGGCACTCAGACCAAGGCGTTCCAGGTTGGCGGCGATGCGTTGCGCGCGGCGAGGGTCGGCGTCCAACGCCAGCAGGCGGCAGTCATGCAGTTCGAGCATGTGTGCGGTCTTGCCGCCCGGTGCGGCGCAGGCGTCGAGTATCCGCATGCCGTCGCGCACATCCAGCATTGCGGCCGCTTGCTGCGCGCCCCAATCCTGGACCGAGAGGCGGCCATCCGCATAGCCTGGCAGCGATGCCACAGGCGCCGGACGATCCAGGCGCCAGGCGTAGGGACCGAGCCAGCGCCCGGCGTGGCCGGCGGCGACCAGTTCGGCGGCCATCGCGTCCGGTGCTGTGCGGCGTGGGTTGATCCGCAGCGTCATCGGCGGGTGCGTGTTCGCCGCGCCAAGAACGGCTTCCCAGGTTTGCGGCTGGTTGCGTTTGATGCGATCGATCCACCATGCCGGATGCCGCCAATGCGATTCCGGGGTGCGCGCGAGCGCGGTGGCGAGCGTATCGCGCTGCCGCAGCGCGTTACGTAACACCGCATTGACGAGGCTCTTGAGACCGCCGCGGGCGACGCGGGCTGCCACCTCGACTGCCTGGTCGACCACCGTGTGCGCCGTCTCCGGACGGACTTCGAGGCGGTGCAGGGCGACTCGCAGCAGCGCGTCGATGGTCGGCTCCGTCAATGGTTGCCGGAGCAGGCGGGCGAGCATGGCGTCGCCGCGGCCGAAGTCGCGCAGCGTGCCGTAGATCAGATCCTGTGCCGCACCGCGTGTGCTGGGCGGCAGATCGGGGTGGGCCGCCCACAAGCTGGCCAGGCCGTCGTTCAGCGCATAGCCGTCGCGCACCCGTGCGACGGCCTCCGCTGCTACCCACATCGCGCGGGCCATCGAGTCCGGTGGCATCGGCGGTAGTGCCGGCGGGCGAGGGGCGCTGCGCTGCGGCGTGCGGGGCGAGTCGGAACGCACACTTGCGCGGCCGGCAGGGCGGGGGCGGAAACTGGACATGGGAAGGGGGCCGTCGCCGGCCCGGTCAGAAGTTGGAACTGAGGTTTACCTGTTTGCCGCCGGCGGCGCAAGCTGCCCGCGCTGCCGTCTCAGCGCAGCAGCACCAGCCTGGGCGTTGCGTCGTATGCAATCGCGACGAAGGCGTTCTGGCCGAACGCCATGGCCAGCTCAGTCCCCAGCGCAATATCGGCATGCAAGACAAGCACGCTCGCTTCGTTGGGCCAATCGCCCTTCGGTGATTCGTTGCATGCGGGAAGCGCCAGCAGTTTCCGCTGCGCGAGCGCATCGAGCAGGCGGGTGTGCCGTTGTGCGTTGTCGTTGTCGGATAACAGGGCGCTGGCAGGGTTGCTCGCCGTAAGCAGCACGGCCCGTTTGGCGCCGTGACCCGACAACAAATTGGCTAGCGCCGGATCTGGCTGGTCGATCCGAAGCAGCAGCGGAGGGGCCGTGAGCACCCGGTAATGCGCCGCCCGGTAGGCCTGGATCAGGTCCGCCGGAAGTGCGCTCGCTGCTGCGTCGATCATCAGCCGCGCATTGCCCGCAGGCGGCGGATTCGCTCTTCGGTGGGCGGGTGCGTGGAGAACATACCGGCGAGGCCGCCGCCCGAAAGCGGATTCATGATCATCATTTGTCCGGTCTCGGGGTGCGCTTCGGCCGAGGGCATCGGAATGCCGCGAGCGTAGTAATCGATCTTCTGCAGGGCATCGGCGAGTGCGCCGGGGTCGCCGCTGATCTCGGCGCCGCCGCGGTCGGCTTCGTACTCGCGTGCACGTGAAATCGCCATCTGGATCAGGCTGGCAGCGAGTGGGGCGAGAATCGCGACAAGGATGCCGACCAGCGGATTGGCCGGGCGCCCGTCTTCATCGCGGCCGCCGAAGAACATTGCGAAGTTGGCGAGCGCCGAGATCGCACCGGCGAGGGTGGCGGAGATCGTTGAAATCAGGATGTCGCGGTGCTTCACATGCGCGAGTTCATGTGCCATCACGCCGCGCAGTTCCCGCTCGGTCAGCATCTGCAGGATGCCCGTGGTTGCGGCCACCGCAGCGTTGTCGGGGTTGCGGCCGGTGGCGAAGGCGTTGGGCTGCTGTTCGTTGATGATGTAGACGCGCGGCATCGGCAGCCCCGCGTTGCGCGCGAGCCCCTCCACCATGTTGTAGAGGTAGGGCGAGGTCGCCGCGTCGACCTCCTGCGCGTTGTACATGCGCAGCACCATCTTGTCCGAGAACCAGTACGAGAACAGATTCATGCCGCCGCCGAGCAGCAGCGCCAGGATCATGCCGCCCTTGCCGCCGATCGCCGCGCCGACGACGCCGAACAGCGCGATGATCCCGGCCATCAGGATCGAGGTTTTCAGCCAGTTTCCGAACATCTGGGCTCCTTGTGCGAAGGCGTGTCCGTTTCGATATGGGCGCGATGCGCCCGCAAATCAAGCGTCGGGAAGCGCGAAACGCTGGCCGGCTTGCAAGGGCAAACCCCGCAGAAAATCCGCTGCCGCCAGGCGTTTGCTGCCCGGCTTCTGCAACTCCGTCAGGCGCAGGACGCCGCTGCCGCAAGCGACGCGCACGCCATGGCCGTCGGCCCCGAGAATCGTGCCCGGTTCGCCCGCACCCGCTTCCGCGACGGCCCGCCAGAGTTTGATCGTCTGGCCATCTATTGTGGCTACGCCGCCAGGGAACGGGTCGAAAGCGCGCAGACGTCGCGCTAGGACCTCGGCAGGCTCGCGGAAATCCAGCGCAGCTTCGGTTTTTGCGATCTTGCTGGCGTAGGTGACGCCTTCCGCCGGTTGCGGCGCAGGCGCCAATTCGCACAGCGCGATCTGGTGCAGCGCGTCCACGATCATCTCGCCCCCCAAAGCGGCGAGCTTGTCGTGCAGGCTGGCTGTCGTGTCGTCGGGCGCGATCGGGATCGCGCGCTTGAGCAGCATGTCCCCTGTGTCGAGTCCGGCGTCCATCTGCATGATCGTGATGCCGGTCTCGCTGTCACCCGCCTCGATTGCTCGATGGATCGGCGCGGCGCCACGCCAGCGCGGCAGGAGTGAAGCGTGGATGTTCACGCAGCCGTGGCGCGGAAGATCCAGCACCGCTTGCGGCAGAATCAGGCCGTACGCGGCGACTACCAGGATTTCGGCATTGACTGCGCGCAGCGTGGCTTGCTGTGCATCGGTGCGCAGCTTTTCGGGCTGGTCGACGGGGATGCCGTGGGCGAGCGCCACTTGTTTGACCGGGCTGGGCATCAACTGCATGCCACGGCCGGCAGGGCGGTCTGGCTGTGTAAGCACCAAGGGCACTTCAAAGCCCGCAGCGATGATTGCGCGCAGTGCCTCGGCGGCGAATTCGGGTGTTCCGGCGAAAGCGACTCTCATCTGGGGGCGGAAGGCATGGATTGGTTGAACCGGGCCGCGCGGCGCGCGACCCCGGTGTGGTCAGGCCGTGATGCGCGAGCGCTTGGCGAGCTTCGACTTGATACGGTTGAGCTTGAGTGGCGACAGGTATTCGACGAAAACCTTGCCATCCAGATGATCGATTTCGTGTTGGATGCACACGGCCAATAGCCCATCTGCTTCCAGCTCGAAGGGCTTGCCCTGTTCGTCGAGCGCCCGCACCTTCACACGCTCGGCGCGGGTCACTTTCTCGTAGATGCCGGGCACCGAGAGGCAGCCTTCCTCACACACCTGCTCGCCGGAGCGCGCAATGATCTCCGGGTTGATATAGGCGCGCAGGCCGGTTTTGTCCTCGGAGACGTCAATCACCACGATGCGCTTGTGGACGTTGACCTGGGTCGCCGCGAGCCCGACGCCCGGCGCCTCGTACATGGTTTCAGCCATGTCGCGAATAAGTGTGCGCAACTCGTCGGTGACTTCGGCCACCGGCGAAGCCTTCGTATGAAGGCGCGGATCGGGATAGTGAAGGATGGGCAGTAGCGCCATAAATGCTTGCTGGATGAAGTGACTATGTGCAGAATCTGAAGTGAAATCTCGATGCCCGTGTGCTAAAGCACCGATAACAGGCCGCCAGGGCGTCCGCCCGATAATGGCTCAACAACACCGAGGCAGATTCATGTTCCGCATTATATCCGCGCTGGCCCTGGCTCTGGGACTGTCCGTCGCTTCGGCTTCGGCGGTGGCAGATACCGTCAAACTGGCGGACAACGCCCCCGACTCCTACACCGTCGTCAAGGGCGACACGCTGTGGGATATCTCCGGTAAGTTCCTCAAGCACCCGTGGCTGTGGCCGCAAGTCTGGCGCCTTAACCGCGAACAGATCAAGAACCCGCACTGGATCTATCCTGGCCAGACGATCTACCTGGATCGCAGTGGTCCATATCTGACGACCACGCCGCCGTCGGGCGATGGTGGCACCGTGAAGTTGAAGCCGCAGGTTCGCGCCGAAGACCTCAGCCCGATCGCAAGCGTGCCGCTGCACCGGATCGAACCCTTCCTGTCGCGCCCACTCTTCGTGTCGGAAAACGACCTGGCCGGCAGCGCCACGATCGTTGCGTCCGACGACAACCGTCTGCTCAACGGGCCGGGTGACACGATCTTCGCTCGCAACGTCACCGCGGGCGTCAGCGATTGGCAGATCTACCGCCGCGCGCAACCCTTGAAGGACCCGGTTACCAACGAATTGCTCGGTTACGAAGCCGCCTATCTCGGCTCTGCACGCGTGGTTCAGGACGGCTCGCCGGCAACGATGGAAATCACGTCGGTGCAACGCGAAGTGAACGCCGGCGACCGCATGCTGCCGGCTGGCAAGCCGGAGATCATGTCCTATGTGCCGCATGCACCGAGTGGCAAGGTTGATGCGCGTATCGTCAAGGTCCACGACGGTATCCAGTACACCGGCAAGTACAGCATCGTGACGGTCTCGGCCGGTCGCGCCGCAGGTCTGGAGCCGGGCCATGTGTTGGCGATCTACCGCACCCGTGGCGATGCCAAGTACGACATGGACGGCAAGAAAGAGACGATTGCACTGCCCGAAGAACGCTACGGCGCGCTTTTCGTGTTCCGCGTATTTGACCGCGTGGCGTATGCCCTTGTGGTTGAGAGCGCAGGTCCGGTCAAGGTGGCTGACGCCGTCCGTCAGCCTTGATCGACGACACCGCCGACCTGGCGGCATGGCTCCGCCTGACGCTGATACCAGGTGTCGGGCCGGAGAAGCAGCGCGCCCTTCTTGCGGCCTTCGGACTTCCGGAGGCCGTTTTCGCTTCGGGGCGGCGTGCGGTGGCGGGTGTCGTCGGCGAAGCGCTTGCCGCACGCCTTTTTGATACCGACAATGCCGCAGCCGTCGATGCCGCGCTTGCATGGGCGTCGCAGCCAGGTAACACGCTGCTGACGCTGGCTGACGCGCAGTACCCTGCGGCATTACTGCAGACCGTTGATCCGCCTCTGCTGCTCTACGTCAAAGGGCAGGTGGCCTTGCTTGGCCGGCGCGCGCTTGCGGTTGTCGGCAGCCGAAGTGCGACGGCCCAGGGCATTGCGAATGCGGAGGCGTTTTCGCGTGCGCTATCTGAGGCTGGCTTGACCATTGTCAGCGGACTGGCTTTGGGTATCGACGCTGCGGCACATCGCGGGGCATTGGACGGGGCCGGCAGCACGGTGGCTTTCATTGGCACCGGTGCCGACCGGATATACCCGGCGCGCAATGCGCCGCTGGCGCACCGGATTGCCGAGGCCGGCGCCATCGTCAGCGAGTTCCCGCTGGGGACCCCGTCGGTGGCGCACAATTTTCCAAGGCGCAATCGTCTGATCGCCGGGCTCGCACAGGGTGTGCTGGTTGTCGAGGCTGCGCCTGCGAGCGGCTCGCTGATTACCGCAAGGCTTGCCGGCGAACTCGGGCGTGAGGTGTTTGCGATTCCTGGCTCTATCCATTCGCCGCTGTCAAAAGGCTGTCACCAGTTGATCAAGCAGGGCGCGAAACTGGTGGAGTCTGCGCAGGATGTGCTCGACGAACTGCGTTGGCAGGGGGGCGTGGCACCTGCTCTGGCCGCCCCGAACGCTGCCGCCCAAGAAGGCGGCGGGGTCGGAGCAGAGGCGCAGGTTCTCGACGCGCTGGGTTTCGATCCGGTCGATCCGGACACCTTGTGCACTCGCAGCAAGTTGACGCCTGATGCCCTCTTCGCCATTCTGTTGGAGCTGGAACTCGCTGGCCGGGTCGCACGACTGCCCGGCGGACGCTTCCAGCGCCTGCAATGACCCTTGGCTGCGCGATGATCGATATCCTTGTTTATGTGTTTGAAAGCTATGGCTACCCTGAGGCCTGCCCCGAGCCGGAGTTGCTCGCGCGCAAGCTCAGCGCGGCGGGCTTCGAGCCGGAAGACATCGATTCGGCGCTGGAATGGTTGTCCGGCTTGCAGCGGGTTGCCGGCAGCGACTCACCGAAAATCGATCGCGATAACCGATCGAGTCGGATCTACAGTGGTCCGGAGTTGGCCCGGCTCGATACCGAATGCCGTGGTTTCATTACCTTCCTGGAGCACTCGGGCGTGCTTGACCCCTTGGGCCGTGAGCGCATCATCGAGCGTGCGATGGCCCTTCCGGGCGCCGACCTGAGCCTGGCGAAGCTGAAAGTGATTGTGCTGATGGTGCTGTGGCAACAGCAGGACAACGTCGATGCACTGATCATGGAAGAACTGCTGTCCAGCGCCGAGGGGCCGGCATGGGGCGACGAGAGCCCGGCCGCAGAGCTGCTGCACTGAGACACCGATCGCCGTTGCGCGGCTGCGCGCGCGGCGCCCACCCATTCTTGCTGGACGTTCGCACCCTTAAGGTGCAACGGCCGCTGCCGTAATCGACCCAACATGAGCAAGCTACTGATCATTGCCGAAAAGCCCTCCGTGGCGCAGGACATCTCCCGGGTGCTTGGGGGATTTACCCGTGAAGGCGACTATTTCGAGTCGGAGCAGTACGTGCTGTCGTCCGCCATCGGCCACTTGCTGGAACTGGCAGTGCCGGAGGAATACGAGGTCAAGCGGGGCAAGTGGAGCTTTGCGCACCTGCCGATGATTCCGCCGCATTTCGCGCTGAATCCGATCGAGAAGACGGCCGACCGACTGAAGTTGCTGACCAAGCTGATCAAGCGCAAGGACGTGACCGGGCTGGTGAATGCCTGTGACGCGGGCCGTGAAGGCGAACTGATCTTCAACTACATCGCGCAGCACGCAAAGACCGACAAACCGGTCCAGCGCCTGTGGCTGCAATCGATGACGCCTGCCGCAATCCGCGAGGGTTTTGCCCGTCTGCGCCCGGCGAAGGAGCTCTCTGGCCTCGCCGATGCGGCGATGAGCCGCGCCGAGAGCGACTGGCTGATCGGCATCAACGGCACGCGTGCGATGACGGCCTTCAACTCGAAGAGTGGCGGCTTCCACCTGACGACCGTCGGCCGTGTGCAAACGCCGACGCTGGCTCTGGTGATCGAGCGCGAGGAACGCATCCGCAAGTTTGTGTCTCGCGACTACTGGGAGCTTGAAGGTCAGTTTGGTGCCGCCGCGGGCGGCTATGTCGGCCGTTGGTTCGACGAGAAGTTCAAGAAGGACGAGAACGACGAACACGCGACCGCCAGCCGGCTGTGGGACAAGGCTCACGCTGAGGCGATCCGCGCCAAGTGCGACGGTAAGCCGGGCAAAGTTGAGGAAGAGAGCAAGCCGTCGACCCAGCTCTCGCCGCTGCTGTTTGACCTCACCAGTCTTCAGCGCGAGGCAAACGGCCGCTTTGGTTTCTCCGCTCGTACCACTTTGCAACTCGCGCAGGCCCTGTACGAGAAGCACAAGGCCTTGACCTATCCGCGAACCGATTCACGCGCGCTGCCGGAAGACTATCTGCCGACCGTCGGTGGTGTGCTGGCTGGGCTGCCGGATCGCTACGCGCCCTACGCCAACCAGATCGTCAAGCAAGGTTGGGTCAAGCCGAACAAGCGCATCTTCAACAACGCCAAGATCTCGGACCACTTCGCGATCATCCCGACCGGGACGGTGCCGAAGAGCCTGTCCGAGGCTGAGGCGAAGATTTACGACCTGGTGGTCAAGCGTTTCCTGTCGGTGTTCTACCCGGCCGCCGAGTACTTGGTGACGACACGCATCACCCGCGTCGAGGGCGAAGCCTTCAAGACCGAGGGCAAGGTGCTGGTCAACGCGGGTTGGCTCGCGATCTGGGGTAAGGAAGCCGCGAGCGCCGAGGACAAGGACGATGCCACGCCCGCCCTCGCGCCGGTCAAGCCGGGTGAGGTGGTGCGCACTGACGATGTGCTGGTGAAGCCCAACGTCACGAAGCCGCCGGCACGCTACAACGAAGCGACGCTGCTGTCCGCCATGGAAGGCGCCGGAAAGCTCGTGGATGATGAAGAGTTGCGCGAAGCGATGGGCGGCCGCGGCCTCGGAACGCCTGCCACGCGGGCGCAGATCATTGAAAACCTGATCGCCGAGCAGTACATGCTGCGCGAGGGCCGTGAGCTGATCCCGACCGCCAAGGCGTTTTCGCTGATCACGCTTCTGAAGGGGTTGTCGGTTGAGGAATTGACCTCGCCCGAATTGACCGGCGAGTGGGAATACAAGCTGGGCCGGATTGAACGTGGCGAACTCTCGCGCGCAGATTTCATGCGCGAAATCGCCGAAATGACCAAGCACATCGTCGAGCGTGCGAAAACCTACGATAGCGACACGATTCCCGGCGACTTCGGCATCCTGAAGTCGCCTTGCCCGAAGTGCAGCGGCTTGATTCGCGAGACCTACAAGAAATTCCAGTGCAGCGACTGCGAATACTCGTTGTGGAAGATCGTTGCGGGGCGCCAGTTCGAACCGCATGAAATCGAGACGCTGCTGACCGAGGGACAGGTGGGGCCGCTGGTGGGCTTCCGCAACAAGATGGGTCGGCCGTTCAACGCGATCATCAAGCTCAACGACGAGAAGCAGCCTGAGTTCGACTTTGGGCAGCCTAAGGACGACGAACTCGCCGAGCCGGTCGATTTCTCGGGCCAGGAGGCGCTCGGGGCTTGTCCGAAGTGCCGCGCGAACGTCTACGACCATGGCCTCTCTTATGTCTGCGAGAAATCGGTCGGCCCGGGCAAATCATGCGATTTCCGCTCCGGCAAGGTGATCTTGCAGCAGGAGATCGAGCCGACGCAGATGAAGAAGTTGCTGACAGATGGGCGTACGGATCTGCTGAAGAACTTCGTCTCGTCGCGTACGCGTCGCAAGTTCTCGGCATTCCTTGTGCGTGGTGACGACGGCAAGGTCGGTTTCGAGTTCGAGAAGAAGGCGCCCAAGGCGCCAGCCCGCAAGAAGGCGGGTGCTGACGAGGCTGCTGCCCCGGCCGAGAAGCCAGCACCGCGCACACGCCGCAAGACCGCGTAGCCAATTCCGTATGTTGCGGCGCCTGATCAGCCTCCTGTCGGTTCTGCTGCTGGCGTCGCCGGCGGGCGCGGGCGAGACCCTGCGCCTGCTGACCTGGCCCGGCTATGCCGATCGTGACTTGGTGCAGGCCTTCGAGCAGCGTTTCAACGTCAGCGTCGACGTCACCTATGTCGGTTCCGACGACGAGATGTGGGAGCGTGCGAACAGCGGCAAGGACGGTACGCCGTTCGACGTGATCGCCGCCAATACCGCAGAGCTGCAACGTTATATCGACAACGGTCTGGTGCTGCCGTTGCGGCTGCGCAATATCCCGAACACCCACAATCAGACTGCGCGCTTCCGCAACCTCGCCAATATCCCGGGCCTTACGCGCAAGGGCGAGGCCTACGCGATTCCCTACACCTACTCGGCGATGGGGCTGATCTACAACCGCAAGCTCGTTACCAAACAACCGGTATCGATCACTGCGCTGTGGGATCCGAAGTACCGCGGCAAAGTGCTGGCCTACAACGGCAGCAGCCACAACTTCAGCCTCGCTGCACTGGCCTTGGGATTCAGCGATCCCTTCCGGCTCTCGCAACCGCAGTTTTCGCAGGCGGTGGCGCGCTTGCGGGACTTGCGCGACAACGTGCAGGGCTTCTACAGCAAGCCCGAAGAAGTTGTGGAGCTGTTTCGCAGCAAGGACATCGCGCTGGTCTACGCCAACTATGGCGACCAACAGGTGCAGATGCTGGAGAAGGCCGGCGCCGATATTGGCTATGTGATCCCGCGTGAAGGGGCGCTCGCCTGGCTGGATTGCTGGGCGGTGATGCGTGGCGCGCGCGACCGCAACCTTGCCGAGGCGTGGATCAACTACACGCTGACCCCCGCTGTCAGTGGGCAGCTGCCGGTGCGACAAGGGCTCGCCAGCACATTGACCTCCGGCAGCGATACGTCCCGCCAGGAGGCCAAGCTGATCTGGCTGGAGCCTGTGGAGGACTACGCGCGACGTACGCTCTACTGGGAACGTTTGATGTCGGGCTACGACAAGGCACGTTGACCAGCCGTCTGGCTCGTCGTGGAGCCAGAAGTGTTCCGGCTGCGTGCTGCGAGGGGGCTGTGATGAGCGAAGCGGTGGAGCTGGAAGGTGGTTGTTTGTGCGGCGCGGTGCGTTACCGTGTCCGGATCGAGAAACCAGAGGGCTACTACTGCCATTGCCGAATGTGCCAGCTTGCCTTTGGCAGCGTCTTTGCGCCGTGGGTGAATGTGGCGGTCAGTGATGTGAGCTGGCTTGGTGTGGCGCCCAAACGCTACCGTTCCTCGCGTATCGCCGAGCGCGCTTTCTGCGCCGAATGCGGCACCCCGCTCAGTTTTCACTTCATCGATTCGCCGCGCATGGATCTCTCCGTCGGGAGCCTCGACGACCCGGCGCGCGTGCCGCCCGCCAGCCACTTCGCGGTGGAGACGCGCGTAGCGGCCTGGCATGTACCGGATGGTCTGCCCGAGCAGAAGGCGAGCGACTACGATGCCCTGACCACGCGCTGGCGGCAGGCCTACGGCGAGGCTGAGCCGGGTCTGGCCACTGTTCGCGCGGCGGATGCGCCACGTGACTGACTGGCAGCCGATACTCGATTTCTGGTTCCTGCCGCCCGGAGCGATTGGCTTCGGTTCGCCGCGCGCTGAGTGGTTCCGCAAATCCGATGCCTTCGATCGCAGCATCGCTGACCAGTTTGGCGTGTGGATCGAGCGTGCGCTCGCCGGCGACCTGAGCGAATGGGATGCCGTGCCAGCGGGCGGGTTGGCGCGCATCCTGCTGCTCGACCAATTCACCCGTAACGTCTTCCGCGATACGCCGCGCGCCTTTGCGGGCGATGCGTCGGCGCTCTCCGCCGCCAGCGCATTGGTCGCGCGCGGCGACGACCAGCACTTGAGCGCTGTGCAGCGCGTGTTCGCCTACCTGCCGTTTGAACATGCCGAAGATGCTCACGCGCAGGCGCACTCGGTGCGCTTGTTCGAAGCGCTCGCGTCGTCGTGGCCGGATGGCGCACCCTACCTCGACTATGCGCGCCGCCACCGCGATGTGATTGAGCGGTTCGGTCGCTTCCCGCATCGCAATGCGGTGCTGGGGCGCGCGTCGACAGTCGAAGAGCAGCGCTTCCTCACCGAGCCCGGCTCCCGCTTCTGAGCGGGCAGGGGCCGGTGGCGCCAGGCGCAGCCCCAGTGGGCGGCCCTGGCGCGGTTGTGTCAGGCGAGCCCGAGGCGTTGCCAGATCGTGCTGGTCAGGCCCGCCTGGTTCAGCGTGTAGAAGTGCAGGCCCGGTGCGCCGCCTTCGAGCAGACGCTCGCACAGCTCGGTCACGATATCCAGGCCCAGCGCTTTCACGCTTGCGGTGTCGTCGCCCAGTGCCTCGAAGCGGCGGCGCATCCATTGTGGGATCTCGGCGCCGCAGGCGTCCGAGAAGCGCGCCAGCTTGCTGAACGAGGCGATCGGCATGATGCCTGGCACGATCGGGATCTCCACGCCACGGGCCCACGCTTCGTCGACGAACTGGAAGTAGGCGTCGGCGTTGTAGAAGTACTGCGTGATCGCGGAGTTGGCGCCGGCGCGCACCTTGGTCGCGAAAGCGTCGAGGTCGGCGGTGGCGCTGCGCGCCTGCGGGTGGAATTCCGGATAGCCGGCCACCTCGATATGGAAGGCATCACCGGTTTCGGCGCGGATGAAGGCAACCAGCTCGTTGGCGTAGCGGAACTCGCCCGGGTCGGCCATGCCGGAGGGCAGGTCGCCGCGCAGTGCGACGATGCGGGTCACGCCCATCTCGCGGAACTCCGCCAGGTGGTCGCGGATGCTGTCCTTGGTTGCGCCGATGCACGACAGGTGCGGCGCCGCGTGCAGGCCTTCGGCCTGGATCTCGCGCACGATCTCCAGCGTGCGGTCGCGCGTAGAGCCGCCGGCCCCGTAGGTGACCGAGAAGAACGCCGGGTTGAGTTGCGCCAGTTGGGCGCGTGCGAGGCGCAGCTTCTCGACGCCTTCGGGCGTCGCGGGCGGGAAGAATTCGATGCTGAATGTGGGTTTGTCTGTCATCACTGACCTGCTGATTCGGGGGCGTCCGCTGCGCGGCGCGCATGGACGAAAAATTCGCGGTTGCCGTCGCCGCCG
The DNA here is from genome assembly GCF_013184235.1 of Niveibacterium sp. COAC-50. Classification (NCBI taxonomy): domain Bacteria; kingdom Pseudomonadati; phylum Pseudomonadota; class Betaproteobacteria; order Rhodocyclales; family Rhodocyclaceae; genus Niveibacterium; species Niveibacterium sp. COAC-50. The sequence continues at coordinate 446,713 of NZ_JABCJM010000002.1, read as the reverse complement.
GTGATCGGCGAGTCGTACCAACCTTGCACGGTGAGGCCGCAGTCGGCGCAGGCCGCACGGATCTTGGCTTCGACTTCCGGGTAAAGCGCCGTGTCGCGCACGATGCCGCCTTTCGCGAGGCCTTTTGGGCCCACTTCGAATTGCGGCTTCACCAGCATCAGCAGGTCGGCTCGCGGGTGCATCAGCGCGGCAGCGGCGGGCAAGACCAGGGTCAGCGAGATGAAACTCAAATCGCCGGTGACCAGATCGAAGCCGCCTTGTGGAAAGTGTTCGCCCAGATCGCCGGTGCTCAGCGAACGGGCATTGAGGCCTTCCAGCGTGACGACGCGTGCGTCGTCAGCGAGGCGCGCATGCAACTGGCCATGCCCGACCTCGACACCAACTACTTTCGCCGCGCCCGCCTGCAGCAGGCAGTCGCTGAAACCACCGGTGCTCTGGCCCAGGTCGAGGCAGCAGCGCCCGGCGACTGCGACGCCGCTTTGCGCCAGCGTGCCAGCCAACTTATGACCGCCGCGCGACACGAAGCGGTCCTCGGCATCCTCGGCGACCTGCAGCTCGGCACTGTCGGGCAGGTAGTCGGCCGGTTTTCCAACCTGCTGCGTCCCTTGCGGCGACTGCCAGCTCACTCGGCCCGCCGCAATCAGCCGCTGCGCCGCGGTGCGCGATGCAGCTAGGCCGCGTTCGACCAACAACTGGTCTGCGCGGGTGCCGGCATGCGCGGTGACGCTGCGTTTGCTTTGCGTGGCGCGCGGCTTGCTGTTGCGCGCGTGGAAGGAGTTCATCGACATCGTTCGGACTACGGCGTGGTGATCTGCCGCGCGTAGGCTTCCTGTTCGAGCGGCGCGCGGCTGTAGCCAAGCGCCAGCATCTCGACCAGATACTGCCGCGCATACGGTGCAATGCCACCGAGCCGTTCGTACTGCGCGACATGGACGAGCTCATGCGAGATCAGCCGTCGCGAGTTGGCGAACTCTGGCTTGAGCAGAATTGCGTAACCCTGCGTGCGACCGGCTTCGTCATCGGTGCCGAAGATCAGGCCCAGCTCACGCGCCGCATTGGCCATGCGCGGATCCTCCGGCATCGGAAAGCGGCGGCGAACTTCGATGCGGATTTTCTGCGGCGCGGCGATGCCGAGCGTCTGTGCCATCGCCAGTTCCGCCTCGCTCAGCGGGCGGCCGTTGATCAGCACTTCTGCTTCGGTCGCGGCGAGCAGATCCGCAATCACTGGCGTCGCCTGTTCCGCGATCGCGTTGATGCGAATGCCGGGCGTGGCGAGCTTCTGTTGCTCTTCGGGCGATAGCCGCACCCACTGCTCGCCACCACAGGCGGCGAGCAGCAGGAGGGCGCAGCCAAGCGCGACGCGGGTGCGCATCAATGCCGGCTTAGTAGCGATAGTGCTCGGCCTTGTACGGGCCTTCGACCGGCACGCCGATGTAGGCGGCCTGCTCGGGGCGCAGCGTCGTCAGCTGGGCGTTGAGGGTCTTCAGCTGCAGGCGCGCGACCTTTTCGTCGAGGTGCTTGGGCAGCGTGTAGACGCCCACCGGGTAGTCGGCGGTCTTGGTGAAGAGCTCGATCTGCGCGATGGTCTGGTTCGCGAAGCTCGACGACATCACGTAGCTCGGGTGGCCGGTGCCACAGCCCAGGTTCACCAGGCGGCCCTTGGCGAGCAGGATGATCCGCTTGCCGTCCGGGAAGATCACGTGATCGACCTGCGGCTTGATCTCTTCCCACTGGTACTTCTCGAGCGAGGCGACGTCGATCTCGTTGTCGAAGTGGCCGATGTTGCAGACGATGGCGTTGTTCTTCATCGCGGCCATGTGGTCGTGCTGGATCACATGGAAGTTGCCGGTGGTGGTGACGAAGATGTCGGCTTTGTCGGCGGCGTACTCCATGGTCACCACGCGGTAGCCTTCCATCGCGGCCTGCAGTGCGCAGATCGGGTCGATTTCGGTGACCCACACTTGCGCCGACAGTGCGCGCAGTGCTTGGGCCGAGCCCTTGCCCACGTCGCCGTAGCCGCACACCACGGCGATCTTGCCGGCGATCATCACGTCGGTGGCACGCTTGATGCCGTCGACCAGCGATTCGCGGCAGCCGTAGAGGTTGTCGAACTTCGACTTGGTGACCGAGTCGTTCACGTTGATCGCCGGGAACTTCAGATCGCCGCGCTGGTGCATCTGGTACAGGCGATGCACGCCGGTCGTGGTTTCTTCGGTGACACCCTTGATCTGTGCCAGACGCGTCGAGTACCAGGTCGGGTCGGTCGCGAGCTTGGCCTTGATCGCCGCGAAGAGGATCGTCTCTTCTTCGGACGTCGGCTTGGCGATCACAGACAGATCCTTTTCGGCCTTCGCGCCCAGGTGCAGCAGCAGCGTGGCGTCGCCGCCGTCGTCGAGGATCATGTTGGAAAAACCACCGTCGGCCCATTCGAAGATGCGGTGGGTGTAGTCCCAGTAGTCGGTCAGCGTTTCGCCCTTCACGGCGAAGACCGGGATGCCCTGCGCGGCAATTGCGGCGGCGGCGTGATCCTGCGTCGAGAAGATGTTGCACGAGGCCCAGCGCACTTCGGCGCCCAGCGCGGTGAGCGTCTCGATCAGCACGGCGGTCTGGATCGTCATGTGCAGCGAGCCGGTGATGCGCGCGCCCTTGAGCGGCTGCGCAGCGGCGTACTCTTCGCGGATCGCCATCAGGCCGGGCATCTCGCCCTCGGCAATCTTGATTTCCTTGCGGCCCCAGTCGGCGAGCGACAGGTCGGCGATGACGTAATCTTTGGTATCGACCACAGTGTTCATACGAACTCCTTGAACGGTGTGGCCGGGAGGGAAGCAGGGATGTGACCGGCAAGTTCCGGTTCGCTCACGCTACCCAAGCCCGGCGAGGGTTGGACAGGGTGAGCGCAGTTCTTGCCCGCCTGCGCGAACGCGCTCTGGCAGGGTCCGAGCCTGGGATTCGGGGCATGCCCGACTCTCGCAGCGCTCCTCGGAAGTCTCGAAGTATAGATCAACTCGCCCGCTTTGCCGACGCTATGCCGCTGAATACAAATGGAAACCGCTGCGACCCGGCGGGAAACACGTTGCCTGTGCGAGACTTTGCACAATCCGAAGCGGCAACGAGGCAATCCGTGCAGTTCGAACATGTGGTGGTGATCAACGATCCGCTGGAGGCCTTGGCCGATACGCTCACGCGTGAGCAGGTGTGGGCCGGGTTGATGTGGCGCGTCGAAGATCCCTGCGCTTTCCAGCCGGCGCTGGTGGGCTGCGAGATCCTCAGCCGCAGCGGGACGCAGGTGGAGCGTGTGCTGGATTTCGGCAGCTTCCGCATGCGCGACACCGTGCGTATCGAGCCTGATCGCGTGGTGCGCTTCGAATCGGCCGCAGAAGGCGAACGACCGGGCGCACAGCTGGCTGTCAGCATCGAAGAGCCGGGCGAAGGCTTGCTCGTGCTGCGTTTTGCCTACCGGACGACTTTGAACGAGCAGAGCGGAGGCGACGCCGAATTCGCCGGTTACGTTAAGGCCGCCTACCGTGCCGCCGATATTGATACGGTGCGCTTGATTCGTGAGTTCGCCGCACGCGGTCGCGGCCACTGATCGGCCAGCTGCCGGCGGTCGACGTCTCGCCGGATCTTTCGCGCCAACGCTTTGTCATAATCCGACCTCCCGCACGCAGGCCCGTCGGCCTGAGAGGACGCTGTCATGCACTACCTGTACCGATTTCTGATCCTGTTCCTGAGCGCCGCCTTCGTTGCCGGCTGCGGTGGTGGCGGCGGCGGGGGCGGCGGCACGCAGACCGCAACGGTCACGGTGACCGGATTGAGCCCGTCCTTCGCCTTCCCGGGCGATACGGTGACGGTGATCGGCACCAACTTCAACAGTGTCACCGGCCTGCGCCTCGGTACCGCTGACGTCCCCTTCACGCTGATCAGCACGACGCGGCTGAGCTTTGTCGTGCCCGACTCCGCAGTCAGCGGCACGGTGACGCTGGTATCGGGCACCGCGACGGTCGATTCGCCGACCACGCTGACCGTGCTCGGCGTGCCGCAGGTCAGCAGCGTGTCGCCGACCAGCGCACGTCCGGGCGATTCGCTGACGCTGACCGGCACCAATCTGGCGAACGTGAGTCAGGTGCGTGTGGGCGGTGTTGCGGTGACCCCGACGGCGCGGACCGGCACCCAGCTCATCGTTGTCGTGCCGGCCGGTGCTGCCGACGGCAGCCTGGCCCTGGTGCTTTCCAACGGCAGCAGTCGTACGCTCACGCAGACCTTTACGCTACTGCCGGCGCTGATTTCCGTCAGCGCCATGTCGCCCACCAGCGGGCCGGAAGGCGTCTCGGTGCAGGTCACCGGCCTCGCGCTCGATACCGTCACGGGGGTCAGCGTGGGCGGTGTGGCCGCAACGGTGCTGGACAAGACGGCCACGTCACTCGACTTTGCCGCCCCGGCGAAGAGCGGCAATGTGATCCTCAGTGGCCCTGGCGGGCAGTCGGTGCAGGCCGGCGTGTTCACGTTGACCACCGGTTCGGCGCCGGTCGTGACCATCTCGCGCGTCGATGTCGCTCAGGCGTACTCGCAACCGGTTGGCGCAACTTATCAGTTCCTCGTTCCCGGCAAGATCGCGCTGGTACGGGCCTACATCAGCGCCAACCAGCGCATCGCGAGCCCCAAGGTGACGGCAACGATCAGCGGTTGTGCGGCAAGCCCGACGCTCACGCTGACCGGGCCGTCTGCGCTGCCGACGACAGCCCCGGCGCTGGACGACCTGGCGGGTACTTTCTCCGCGCAGATCCCCGCTTCATGCGTGCAGAGCGGGCTGCAAATCGGGGTGACGGTGGCCAATACCTCGCCCGCCAACAGCGGCGCAACCCGTAGCGCGACGCCGAGTGTCGGCCGGCCAACCAACCTGAACCTGGTGCTCGTACCGCTGGTGACGAACAACTCGACGGGTACGGTGCCCGATGTCGAGGTCGTACGACGCATGTTTGCGCGCGCCTACCCGATCGATGCGTCGAGGATCACGATCAGTGTGCGGACGCCTTACACGCTGGCGACCAAGACAGTAAGTGGCACTGTTGCGGACAGCTGGAGCAACGCGCTGCAGGAGGTGCGGCAACTGCGCGATCTCGAAGGCGGTGGCAAGCACTACTACGGCCTTGTGCCTTCGCCCGGATTCTCCGGCGGTACATCTGGCCTCGCCTACCAGAATGGAGCAACCAATTCGGGCGGCGGCGCCTGGCTGGCAGCGATAGGGCTGGACTCGGTCGCGCTTGCTGCAAACCGCTTCGGCGCGAATGCATGGCTTGACACGATGACGCACGAGGTCGGCCATAACATGAGCCTGGGTCACGCACCCTGTGGAGGAGCAACCGACGCCGAGGCCGACTTCCCCTACGCCGGAGGTGGCCTCGGGCCCTATCCGGTGCACGAGTTCGACAGCGACCGGAATGGCACTGTGGGCCCTGAAACGGTCTACTTCCCGGCCACCAGCGTCGCGCACGACGTGATGGGCTATTGCGATAGCGAGTGGTTCTCGGACTACAACTACAGCCGCGTGCAGACCTTCATGCAGAGCTTCACCTATCCGCAGATCACGCCGTTCGCCGAGCCGATCGAGATGCTGGATTTCTTCGGTGATATCCGCGATGGCAAGGTGCGGTTGGCGCCCCCCGGCGCGCGCATGTCAACCCAGCCCTATGCCGCGGGAGGCGCCTTCACCTTGCGTGTGACGACTGCTGTGGGTGCCGTGGTCGAGGTGCCCTTCACGCCAGTGAAGGTGGCCGACGAGGCTGGCAGCAGCCTGCAGCATTTCCATGTGGCCCTGCCCAACCCCGGCACGATTGCGAAGGTCGAGGTGTTGCAGGGCGCGATGACACTGCCGCTGACGCTGGATTCGCCGCCGGTAGCCGCCGCGCAGTCGGTGGGCGACACGGCGACCAGTGCGTCACCGCTCAGCTGGAGCGAGGCGAATGGCGTGCTGAGCGTGACCTGGGATGCCGCACGTTACCCGGTGCTTCGCGTGCGCCAGCTCGGCACGGAACCGATGGTGCTGGCGCTGCAACTGACTGGTGGCAAGGCCACGTTGCCGCTGACTGGCGTGCCGGCCGGCGGCAAGTGGGAATTCAGTCTCTCGGGCGGCTTCAACGCCCGTTCGCTGACACTCGCCCGCTAAGCGGGCAGCGGTCGCTGCACGCCGCTCAGGCGGCGTCGCAGCGCAGCGCCGAGAGATCGGCCTCGCTGAGCCAGCGCCATTCGCCGGGTGCGAGGTCGGCCGGCAAGGCGAGGCGGCCGATCTCGCCGCGGTGGAGTGCTTCGACGCGGTTGCCGGCTGCACCGATCATGCGCTTGACCTGGTGGTACTTGCCGCCAGTGATCGTCAGGCGCAGCAGGCACTCACCGATGATTTCGCAGCCTGCCGCGACCACCGGCTCGGGCTCGTCGTGCAGTTCCACGCCAGCAAGCAGCGCCGAGACCAGCTCCGGCGTGGCCGGGTGCTTCAGCGTGACGGTGTAGATCTTTGGGATCGCGCGTTTCGGTGAGCTGAGCTGATGAATCAGCTGGCCGTCTTCCGTGAGGATCAGCAGGCCGGTGGTGTCTTCGTCGAGACGACCGACGGCCTGTACGCCACGTGCGCGCAGTGGTGCGGGCAGCAGCGCGAACACGCTGGGGTGGTGCACCGGCTTGTGCGACACCTCGTAACCGGCGGGCTTGTGCAGCATCACATAGGCCACCTCGCGGTATGACCATCGCTCGCCATCGACCTCGAATTCCAGCCCGGCCGGATCAAGTTCGACAAAGGGGTCGTCCATCTCTTCGCCATTCACGCGGACAAAGCCGTGGCGTACCAGGCCGCGGCATTCCTTGCGGCTGCCAAAGCCCTGAGACTGGAGGATGCGGTCGAGTTGCATCGGGAGATTCCTTGTTCGCGAAGGCGCGGACTATACGCCCAACTCGCCCTCACTTGGCGCCGACATGGGCGGCATGGCAGGGAACGAGCGCGCCGTGCAGTCAGGGCGTGGATGCCACAGCGGCTAGCGTAGTGACTCGAATTTGGGCAGCGCAAGCCGCCAGCGAATTGCCGCCAGCCGCAGCAGGAAGATCAGCGTGCCGCTCCAGAACGCCGCCCAGGGCGCATTGAAATCCAGTGCGAGCAGGGCGACAAGGCTCAGCGCGCCGGCGCCCGCGGCCGTGGCGTACAGCTCGCCGCGGAACACCACCGGCTCTTCATTCGCCAGCACATCGCGCAGGATGCCGCCGACCACGCCAGTGATCACGCCCATCAGCGCGGCGACTGTCCAGTGGGTCCCGGCGTTCAGCGCCACCTTGGTGCCGACGATCGTAAACAGCGCGAGGCCGATTGCGTCGGGAATCAGGAACAGGTCGAGCGGCAGGCGCATGCGGCGCGCCAGCGCAAAGGCCGCAATACCGGCCAGGGCGGCGGCGATCAGGTAGGTCGGGTCGGCAACCCAGAATACCGTGCGCCCCAGCAGCAGGTCGCGCGTTGTGCCGCCGCCCAGCGCTGCGGCAAAAGCGACCACCACCACACCGAAGGCGTCGAACTGCTTGCGGCCGACTTCCAGCACCGCCGCCGCCGCGCAGGCAGCTACCGCGGCGATGCCGAGCCAGTAACCAAGCAGGGAAATACTCACGGCAGGCGCGGGCAGTTGCATCACGTTCAGGGCATGCGGAGAGAGCCGCCAAGCATACCCTTGCGCGCACACCCGCCCTTGCGCCGGGCCAAATGCGCGGCGATCAGACGCCGTGCTGCTGCAACCACGCCAGCGCCTTGGGCCAGGCGTCTGCCGCCGCGGCAGGGTTGAAGCTTGGGCGATAGTCGGCGAGGAAACCGTGATCCGCCTCCGGGTAGATGCGCACTTCGGATCGGCTGCCAGCCGCCTTCAGCGCGGCCCCCATCTTCTCGACCGAATCGACTGGAATGCCCTGGTCCTTGCCACCGTAGAAACCCAGCACCGGCGCCTTGATCTCGCCAACCAGGTCGATCGGGTGCTTCGGCGACAACTCGCTCGGCGCGCTGACCAGGCGTCCGTACCAGGCCACGCCCGCCTTCAGCTTCGGGTTGTGTGCGGCATAAAGCCAGGTGATGCGGCCGCCCCAGCAGAAGCCGGTGATGCCGAGCCGTGCTGCGTTGCCACCGTTCTTGCCGGCCCAGGCGGCGGCGGCATCGAGGTCGCGCATGACCTGCGCATCCGGTACCTTGGAGATCACGTTCTCGAAGATCTTGGGAATCGTGTCGTACTGGGTTGGATCGCCCTGGCGCGCAAACAGATCGGGCGCAACCGCGAGATAGCCCACTTTGGCGAGGCGGCGGCAGATGTCCTGAATCCACTCATGCACGCCGAAGATCTCTTCCACCACCAGCACGACCGGGAAAGACCCTTTTCCGGCAGGCATCGCGCGGTAGCCGCGCAGCGTGATGTCGCCGGCCGGGATCTCTACCGTGCCGGCGACGAGGCCGTCGGCAGGCGTTTTGATCACGCTCTGCGCAGCGACAGGCTGCACGGCCAGCGCGAAGCCGCTCGCCACGAGACCGGCGACGAACTCACGTCGGTTCGCCACACGGGCGGGTGAGAGGCTGTCGAATTCCTGTTGCAGGGGCTGCTGCGATCCGGTTTGCATCGTGGGCTCTCCGTGGTTGGGGTCTGCAATGGACGCGCCAGACCGGAAAAGATTCCCGGCCATGTGTTGCCATCGGGACTTGAGCGCGTGGTGGGATCGCCGGACAATCCGCAATCCTTCCTGCTGCGATTCTTCCATGCGCCTCGTTTCCGGTGTTGTGCTCTCCCTGCTCACGCTACTGCCCACGCTCGCGTTTGCGCAGCGCCAGCTCGTCTGGGGCGAAACCGAAATCATCGGCATCAAGCGCCTGACGCGCGAGCAGGTCACCTCACAGTTGCCGATCAAGCCGGGTGAGGCCGTCACGCAGAACGAGAAGGAAATGCTCAAGTGGTGCGAAAAACTCAAGAAGCTGCCAATCGCCGCGGTGTCGTGCAATGGTGCGATGGTCGGAAGCCGCCTGCACTACGTCGTCGAGATTCTTGAAGACGCCAGCGCAGACCCGGTGCTGCAACCCTCCACCGCGCCGCGCGCCGCCGCCCGCGTGCCGCCGGAAGCGCGCCAGCTGATCGCGCAGCGCGAGTACCGCGTGCAGGAAGTGCTCGCGGATGGCTACATGCCGGGGGAACGCATTACGCCATCGGGCATCGTGGTTGCGGAAGATCCGGAACTGCGCACTTTCGATGCGCAATTGCGCGATCTTGCAAACGGCCAGCAGGACCGCATGATCGCGATCGCGCTCGACGCCCGCCACCCCGAGCGCAAGGACGCCATCGCGATGCTCTCCTGGACCGGGCGGCCGGAAGCCTCGATCGCCGCGCTGCACGGCCGGCTGCTCGACCCGGACAACGAGGTGCGCAACCTCACCGGCCGCCTGGTGCTCACCTTCATCGAATGGATCAAGGATCCCGCGGTGGCCGATGCACTTGCCGGCACGCTGGCGCAGGTACTTACGTTGCCCAGCCACACCGATCGCACCAAGGCGCTCGCCGCACTGGGTCAGCTCTACGCACTACACCCGGAAATCCGCGGCACGTTGCAGCGCGTTGCGCGCGAACCGCTGACGGAGATCGCACGCACCAGCGTGCTGCCGAACGTTGGCGGCGATGCGCGGGGCTTGCTCACCGCGATCGGCGATTGAATCGCTGAAGCCTGAGCCTTGCGAGCGGGTGTTCGGGGTCCCGCCAGCGCGTCCTATCGTGCACCGCGCTGCCGATGTGACGACATATTTCTCGGTGCACTGCGAACTCGTCTGGGAGTCGCAGCATGGATGTGAGCCCCGTCATATCGGGTGACGGACGGGCCACCTAGAATTTCGCCCTTTGACCCGTGGTGCTCGCCGCAAGACTGCTCTCCCGATTGGAAGCATTGAATCCGATTCGGCAGGCACAGTCCCCACATCCGCCCCGACCCGACCGTCCCCTCAATCCATGTTCAAGACACTTGTAAACGCCAGCATTGCATGTGCGCTGCTGATTTCCTCGGTATTCCCATCCGTGTTTGCCGCGCCGATTCCGGTTGAAACGCTGTTCCGCCATGACCAGAACCGCGCCATGCAACTGTCTCCCGACGGGCGCTTTGTAGCGGGCCTCGCAACGGTTGGCGGTCGCATCAACCTCGTGGTGGTCGATCTGGACAACACCAAGGCTTTCCCGGTGACCGGCTTCAAGGACATGGATGTCGGCCGCTTCGCCTGGGTTAACGACAACCGTCTTGTTCTTACAGCGACTGACGATCGCTCCGGCTCCAGCGGCTACGATCAGTTCTTCGCCGGCAGCGGCGGCATCTATGCGGTTGATCGCGACGGCAGCAACTGGCGCGAGGTGATTCCGTCGCCCAAGAAGCAGGTTGGCGACGGTGCGTGGCACCCCACGTACGGTTACCTGCGCCGGGCGATGGAGGACGGCAGTGACGATGTAATCGTCCAGACCGCCAAGTACGGCACCAAGGCGCTCGTACTGGAGCGGGTCAACACGCGCAATGCAAAACGGCAGACATTGACCTACAACATGCCTGGTCAGGTCATCGACGCCGTGGTCGATGCAAAAGGTGTCGTGCGTTCAGTAGTGACGGTCAACAAAAGCGAGACCCGCGGCACGTTGTGGCTGCGTGACAGCGCTGACGCGCCATGGGTGAAGCTCGAAGAATTCGGCATGCTTGAGCACGATCAGGTCTGGCCGGCGGCCTTCGATGCATCGGGCAAAGAGCTTTATGTGTTGAGCGCGCGGGGGCGGGACACCACGGCCTTGTTCGCGTACGACATTGCAAACCGGAAGCTTGGCGAGCAATTGGTCGCCCACCCGGTGGCCGACCTGGCGGATTCCGGTCTGATCTTCGCCCGCAAGTCGCGCGAGCTTCAGGGCGTCACCGTCTTTGGCGACGCCGAGCCTGAGACGGCATGGTTCGACGAGGCGTGGGCGACGGTGCAGGCACGCGTTGACGCAACGCTCAAAGGGCGTGTCAACATGGTGCGCGGCAATGCTTCCGGGCGCGTCCTTGTCTACTCCTATTCGGATACCGCGCCCGGTGAGTACTTCCTTTACGACGTCAAGGCGGGCCATATCGAACCGCTGCTGAAGACGCGACCGGATCTTGACGGCGCCGAGTTTTCTGCAACGCGAGCACTTCGCTACCCCGCGCGCGACGGACTTGCGATCCCGGCCTACCTCACACTGCCAAAAGGCAAGGCGCCGAAGCGCCTTCCGCTTGTCGTGCTGGTGCATGGTGGCCCCTGGTCCCGCGACCGCTGGGGTTTCAATGCCGAGGTTCAGTTCCTGGCCAGCCGGGGCTACGCGGTGCTGCAACCCCAGTTCCGCGGGTCGATGGGCTTCGGCAGCCACCTGTTTTCGGCGGGCTTCAAGCAGTGGGGCCTGAAGATGCAGGACGATCTGAACGACGGGGTCAGCATGCTGGCGAAGCAGGGCACGATCGACCCTTCGCGTGTCTGCATCATGGGCGCGAGCTACGGTGGCTTTGCAACGATGTCGGCGCTGGCGCGCGACGCGGACAAGTATCGCTGCGGCATCAACATGGTCGGTGTGACCGATCCGGCGCTGTTCTTCTCGATCAGTTGGTCTGACTATGCTGACAGCGCCTGGATCGAAAATGACGCAAAGATCATGATCGGCGATCCGGACGCGGATGCCGAGATGTTCAACCGGGTGTCACCGTTGAAGAACGCCAAGTCGATCCGTGCGCCGGTGCTGATGGCCTACGGCGCCGAGGACTCCCGCGTGCCGCTCCCGCATGGCGAGAAGATGCGCGATGCGTTGCAGGCAAACGGCACCCCAGTTGAATGGCATGTCTTTGCTGGTGAAGGGCATGGTTTTCATATTGAGGAAAACCAGTTCAAGCTCTATCACGCAATCGAGCGCTTCCTGGCCAAGTACAACCCGGCCGACTGACCCTCGTGACCGAGGCGGCATTCGCCGTGCCGCCTCAGTCGAACTTGAGCTTCACTTGCCCACCGATGTAGCCAGAGTATTCGCGGATCGATGGGGCGCCGACGAGGTTGAAGCCGAAGCGGCCCCACTGGAAGCTCGCCATCGGCAGCGCGACGACTGGTGTCCAGTAGCCGCTGGCGAGGCCGACGAACACGCCGAGCTTCACATGCTCCCACTTCACCAGCTCGGGTTCCCAGCGGGCGCCGGCGTAGAACGTGTCCTTGTCGTAGCTGTTGCGGTAGTAGCCGGCCATCCATGACAGCGGATACTCCTCGGAGGGGCGTTCCCAACCGGCGCCGGGGTTGTCGGCGCGGTATTCGTCGCGACGCTCGAAGTGGTAGGAATAGCCCGAGATTACGAGCCAGTCCTCGGCCGCGGCGGGCAGGGGCAGGCTGAGCAGGGCGGCGGCGATCAAAAGCGTGCGGGTGTACGACATGAATGCAGGTGCGTGCGAGATCGGGAACGCGGAGCGTACCACCGCCGCGGGTGTCACAATCGCGGGTCGTCCTGCCCCGATGAACTGATCATGCCGAACGATGCGCTTCTCCTCCGTCTCAACGCCTTGCGTGGTGATGATCCGTCGCTGACCAATGGCAACAGCAATCACCTGCCGATGGTGCTGGCGGCGCTGCATGCGCTGGGTGCCGCGCCAGCGCGGCTGGATGCCTTTGCCGAAGCGCAGCGCGGCCTGATCAGGCCCTTGGCGGTGCAGACTCCAGCTGGCGGCTTTGCGGCCAGTTGGGCTGACTTCGAGGCGCAGATCGCTGCGGACGGCCGCGATGCAGTGCTGCGTCGCGAGTTGCCACACTTGCTCGAGGGGCTGGTTACCGCGGCGTTTCACGGTTTGATCCGGCTCGCCTACGGTGTACGTTTCGGCGTGGATGTCGAGGCGGCCGCAGGGCTTGCGGTGCTGAGCGCCTTCCGCCGGGAGACTCCGCTTCCGACCGCTGCCGGCAGCACCGGCGCGGCGGAGGGCTTGCGCAGTCTGTCGCAAGGCACGGCGCTCGCGAACGTGGTGTTCGAGCGCCCGATGATCATGGGGCGCTTGGCGGAAGTGCTGGCGCATCCCGCGTTTCTGGCCGCGCTGCCGCCCTTGCGGATCGAGAAGGGTGCGGCGCGCGCCTGGCACTCGCTCGCAGTCACCGCCGCCCGCCTCTACCGTGCCACCGGTGACTTCACCGCGTTGCACCTGGTCACCAGTTTGCATGCGTTGCGCGTGCTGTGGCCGTGGATGGCCGCGCCGGAGCCGGTGCTTCAGCGCTACTGGTTGGGCTTCTGCGCGGCCTATGTTGCGATTGGCCGACCGTGGCCGATGAGCTTGCGGCCGCTGCCCGATCCATTGCCGCCCTGGGCGGCGCTGCGCGCCGCGGCGATCGCCAGCAGCGACGATCATGTGATCAAACTGGTCGATAGCTGTGACGCGCTCGCACGCGATTTCGACCCGGATACCTCGGAGCTGCCGGGCTTGCTGCATGCTTGCGCGGCGCAGGTGGTGACGGCCGATACACACTGACAAAGTGTTCCCGGTGGGCGGTGATAGCCTGCCGGGCTGCACGGGCCTTTGGCCCCTGCTCCTAATCGATCTGTCGCGGGAGCCTGTTCCGATGTTCGTTCGCTTTACCCTGGCGGCGGCCTGTCTGGTCGCCGTTTCCGCACCTTGCGCTGTGTTCGCGGGTGACGAAGACCCGTATCAATGGCTGGAGGCGGTTGATACCCCTGCCTCACTGGACTGGGTGCGTGCCCGCAACGCCGAGACCCTGCCCAAGCTCGAGCAGGCACCGGGATATGAGGCCTTGCATGCGCGCCTGCTGAACATCTACAACTCGCCGCAACGGCTGGTGCCGGTGACCTTGATTGGATCGCGCGCCTACAACTTCTGGCAAGACGCCGAGCACCCGCGCGGCATCTGGCGCAGCACCCCGTTGGCCGACTACCGCAAGGGCACACCACGCTGGCGCACGGTGCTCGACGTTGATGCGCTGGGCCGCGCGGAGGGGCAGTCGTGGGTGTGGAAAGGTGTTGAATGCCTTGGGCCGAGCGGCGAGCGTTGCCTGGTAAAGCTCTCTCGCGGCGGTGGTGATGCGGTGGAAATCCGCGAGTTCGACACGCGTACCGGCGATTTCGTCGCCGGGGGGTTCCGCATCGCTCATGCGAAGACCGAAATCACCTGGGTAGATCGCGACACGCTGATCGTGGGTACCGATTTCGGGCCCGGCAGCCTCACCGATTCCGGCTATGCGCGCATCCTCAAGCGCTGGAAGCGCGGCACGCCGATCGAGCAGGCGCAGACGATCTTCGAGGCGGGCAAAGAGGACATGATGGTTTCCGCCGTTCTCGACCAGACGCAGGCTGCGCCGCGCAACTTCATCGTCCGCCGGCCGAGCTTCTTCACCGAGGAGATTTACGCCATCGGGCAGCACGGCAAAGCGGTGAAACTCGACAAGCCGGACAGCGCCAAGGCGCTGGTGTGGCGCGACCGCTTGATACTTGAGCTGCGCGACGACTGGACGCGCAACGGCCACAGCTATGCAAAGGGTTCGTTGCTCGCGCTGCCGCTCGACAGCACCCGTGAGCGCACCGCCGTACCTAAGGTCTTGTTCGCCCCGAGCGCAACGGTGGCAATGGAGGAATGGCACGCGGTGAAGGACGGCTTCGTGCTCAATCTGCTCGACCGGGTGCGCGGGCGGGTGATGGAGGTGCGCCCCGGTCGCAAGGGATGGTCGCAGCGCGTTGTGCCGGTACCCGAGTTGGGCGCGAGCAAGACGATGCCGCTTGATGCCGAACGCTCGAACGACTACCTGCTGACCACCTCGGACTACCTCACGCCGTCAACACTCAGCTACCTGCACTTTGGCAAACCCGGCGCGCAGGTGCTGCAACGCTTGCCAGCCTTCTTCGACGCGTCGCGGCTGGAGGCGGCACAGTACGAAGCCACGTCACGTGACGGCACCCGGGTGCCCTATTTCATCGTCATGCCGAAGGGCGTGCCGCGCGACGGATCTCTGCCCACGGTGCTGTACGGCTACGGCGGTTTTGAAGTCGCCCTGACGCCCGCGTACAACGGTGGCGTTGGGGCAGGCTGGCTCGAAAAAGGCGGCGCCTATGTGGTGGCGAACATCCGCGGCGGGGGGGAATTCGGCCCGCGCTGGCACGCGGCAGCCTTGAAAGAGAAGCGCCAGAACGCCTACGACGATTTCATCGCGGTCGCAGAGGACCTGATCCAGCGCGGCATCACCTCGCCGAAGCGGCTCGCGATCATGGGTGGCAGCAACGGCGGGCTGTTGGTGGGGGCGACCGAAGTGCAGCGACCAGACCTGTTTGCGGCAGTGGTGTGTCAGGTGCCGTTGCTGGACATGAAGCGCTATCACCTTTTGCTGGCGGGCGCGTCGTGGATGGGCGAATACGGGAATCCTGACATCGCCGAGGAGTGGGCCTACATCTCGAAGTACTCGCCGTATCAGAACCTGAAGGCGGGCGTGACATATCCGCGCACCCTGTTTGTCACGTCCACGCGCGACGATCGGGTACACCCCGGCCATGCGCGGAAGATGGCGGCGCGCATGCGCGAGTTCGGCCAGGACGTCTGGTACTTCGAGAACATGGAGGGCGGGCACGCTGGGGCCGCCGACAACACGCAGCGGGCGAGGATGTGGGCCCTGACCTGGACCTTCCTCGACCAGACGCTGCGCTGAAAAGCCCAGCGTTCGCCTAGCCAATGAAAACGGGCCGGTGCTTCAAGCGACCGGCCCGTTTCTGTTTTGCGTGGCTGATCAGCGTTTGGCGACCGGCGTCCATCCCTTGTCGGGGTTGAACAGCGTCGTCTTGGCCGCGATCGCCGCGGTGTTTGCCCCGAGATCCTTCTCAAGAATCACGCCGTTCTGGTTCACGATGAACGACTTCACCCCACTCAAGCCGTACTTGGCGGGATAGGCGAGCACCGCAAAACCGCCGACCAGGCCATTCACGGTGTAGGTCTGCGCGCCACCCACGGCATCCGGACCTTGCCCGGTCAGCATCTTGAACAGGTAACCGTGGAAGGGCGCGCCGCGCGCGTGTTTGCCGTAGCCTTCGGCCTGTGCATCGGCGACGAGCGGCCCCAGCGGGCTCGGCGCCTCACCCTCGGCGGTCTGCCAGTAGAGGCCGTCACGCTTGCCCTCGCTGCTGGTAAAGCGTGCCGCGTACTCCGGCGAGCCGTTTCCGTTGCGATCCATCAGCGCGTACTCACGCTGGGCAGCGACGACCTCCTTGAGCACCTCGATGGTCGAGAGCTCGTTCATGCCGACGCGGCGGTTGATCAGTTCTTCCTTGCCCTGTTCGGCGTCGAAACGCCAGCCGCCCGCCACGCGCATGATCGGAAACGAGAAGGGGTAGCGGCCGGGCCCAACGATCAGCACCGCGCGGCCGTCGGCTACTTCGACCACGGTGTGCTGTGCGTCGTAGGCTTCGACAAAGCTCTGCCACACCTTGATGTCGGTCGGCCTGTCGCCGGTGAATACCCAGTCGCGTGCCTTGCCGCCGAGGACGGCGAGCACCGCTTTGCCATCGGCGGCCTTGAGGCTGTCGACCAGTGCGGCGGCTGCTTCTTCAGGTTGTGGGAAGATGCGTGGCGCGCCGCCGGCAGCGAAAGCGGGCAGGGCGATCAGTGCGCTGGCGAAGGTGATTCCACGCAGGGTGCGCGCGAGGCGCGAAGAGTGCGAATTGGTCATCGGTTCATCATCCGTTCTGCGTTGCGCATCACTCAACGGCGGCGTCCGCCGCCACCACCGGCCCGTGCGCCGCCGCTCGCACGCGCGCCACCGCTGCTGCTCATGCCGGCACGGCTGGCGCTGCCGCGGCTGCTGTAGTCGTTGGCTCGCGCACCGGAGTTCACGCCACCGAAAGCGGAGCTGGAGCTGCGATCGCTCGTCGACGCGCGCGGTTGCGCACTCCCGCGGTCGCCAGCCGCGCTGCGATCCATGCTTCCCGCGCGATTGTCGGCTGCGCCACTGCCGGCTCGGTTGCTCGCGCTGGCGCGATCGCTGGTGCCGGCGCTGGGGCGACTGCCCGCCGCATTGCGATCGAAGCCCTGCTGGCCGAGGTCTTGCCGGCCGGTTTCCGCGCGGCCGCGGAACTCATCGCGGGCTTTGTTGTTTTGGACCTGTGCGCCGCCGAACTTGCTTTGCGCACCCTGACTTTGGTAGGGCACGCCACGACGTTGCTCGGGGTTGTGTTCCCACTTGCCGTTCTTGACGTTGTTGACCGTGTTCTTGTCGAAGTGATTGACCTGGTTGTAGCGGTCGATATCGATGTTGATGTCGTTGCCGCCCCAGTTGCAGTTACCCCACAAGGCGCCACCGACGACCACACCGGCCGTGAAGGTGAAGAAGGCTGCGCCGGGCACGTAGCCGGGCGGGTAGTAGTAGTAGGGCGGCGGCGCCGGGTACCACCAGGTGCCGTAAACGACCGCCGGGTTGTAAGTCGGCACGTACACCACCTGCGGATCAGCCTGCTCGATCTTGATCACGGTCGTGCCGCCTTCATTGGCGGTGCTGACTTTCTGCTCCTTGGTGTCGGCGAGCGAGCCGGCCTGCTTGGCCTTGGTACGCAGTTTTTGCACCGTCTCCATCACGGCCTTCTGCTGGCCGAGGAAGGCGTCGCCCAGCTTCTGCGTCCAGTCGATCTTCTCGCTCATCATGTCGAGCACCGACGGGAACGTCGCCAGCGACTTCACGCTGGGGTCCCAGGTCTGTTTCGCGAGTTCGTCTTCGAGCGCCTTGCCGTCGACCTTCGGATTGGCCTTGCGCCAGCGCGCGGCTTCTACGATGTCGAGCGGGTAAGTGGAGCCCATCAGGATCTGCGCGAGCAGCGCATCCGGGTGCAGCGCGATCGGCGCCAGCAGCTCATCGAGTTCCTGCTGCGAGAAGACTTTGCCGGACGATTGTTTGGCGGGCGTGCTCGCCGCAGCGGTTTCGGCAAACGCCGGAACAAGCGGGGCGCTGACCGTCAATGCGACAGCGCCGGACATGAGCAGCGAAAGGATTCGGGACGGCCGGGACGGCATGCGTTTTCTCCTGGATGCGCGGCAGACGGGCAGTGTAGAACGCGGATCGCCGCGCAGGAAAGCCTGGGCGCAAAAAGAAGAAGGGGCCGAAGCCCCTTCTTGCGCGGATTTGATGTCGCTCAGCTTGCCGTCTTGGGCGCTTTGTCCAGGCGTGCCTTGACGAAGCTGCCCGGCGCATCTTCGAGGATCTTGAGTTTGCCGTTGATCGGGTCGCGCGCCGGCACCTTTGCGTCGTCGTGCGCGGTGACCCAGGCCTGCCAGTCGGTCCACCACGAGCCCGGGTTCTGCGTCGCGGCGGCGAGCCAGTCTTCGGCGCTTTCCGGCAGCGTCTTGGTCGGGTTGGTCCAGTAGCCGTACTTGTTCGCCGACGGCGGGTTGACGATGCCGGCAATGTGGCCCGAGCCACCCAGCACGAAGCGCACCGGCCCGCCGAATACCTTGGCACCAAGGTAGGTGCTCTTCCACGGCGCGATGTGGTCTTCGATCGTCGAGATGAAGTAGCAGGGCACCTTGATCTTGCCCAGATCGATCTTCACGCCGTCGATCTCGATACCACCCGGCTGCACCAGCGCATTCTTCATGTACATGTTGCGCAGGTAGTAGCTGTGCATCTTCGCCGGCATGCGGGTGGAATCGGAGTTCCAGTACAGCAGGTCGAAGGGGAAGGGGTCCTTGCCCATCAGGTAGTTGTTCACGACGAAGGACCAGACCAGGTCGTTGCTGCGCAGCATGTTGAAGGTGTTGGCCATCTCGGTGCCTTCAAGGTAGCCGCGCTCGGCCATCTTCTTCTCGAGGCTGGCGACCTGGCCTTCATCAATGAACACGCCCAGCTCGCCCGGCTGCGAGAAATCGGTGAGCGTGGTGAAGAAGGTGGCACTGGCGATGCGCTTGTCCTTCTTGGCGGCCATGTAGGCGAGCGTGGTGGCCAGCAGCGTGCCGCCGAGGCAGTACGCCGCAGCGTTGATCTCTTTCTCGCCGGTCTGCTGCTCGATCGCATCAACGGCGGCGAGCACGCCTTCCTTCACGTAATCATCGAAGCCCTTCTGGGCGAGCTTCTCGTCCGGATTCACCCAGCTCATCACGAACACGGTGTGGCCTTGTTCGACGGCCCAGCGAATCAGCGAGTTCTTTTCGCGCAGATCGAGGATGTAGTACTTGTTGATCCACGGCGGCACGATCAGCAGCGGGCGCTTGAGCGCCTCGGTGGTGGTCGGCGTGTACTGGATCAGCTGGATCAGGTCGGTCTGGAACACGACCTTGCCCGGCGTGGTGGCGACGTTCTTGCCGCACTCGAACGCCGAGGTATCGGTCATCTTCACGCGCAGCTGGCCATCGCCCTCTTCGACATCGCGCAGCAGATTGTTGAGCCCCTTCACCAGGTTCTGGCCGTGGCTCTTCACTGTTTCGCGGAACACTTCCGGGTTCGTCAGCGCGAAGTTCGACGGCGACAGTGCGTTGATGTACTGGCTGGTGAAGAAGTTGACCTTCTTGCGCGAGATCTCGTCGAGCCCTTCGACGCTGCCCACCACGTCATGGATGTGGCGTGCGGAGATCAGGTAGCTCTGCTTGATGAAGTCGAACAGGAAGTGGTCCTGCCACTCTTCGTCCTTGAAGCGCTTGTCTTCCTTCGCCGGCGTGGCGACTGGCGCGCCGCTCATGCCCATGAAGCGCAGCGTCGAGTGCTGCCACAGCGAGAAGTAATCCCACACCAGATTCATCTGCGCCTGGGCGAGCTTGTAGGGGTTGGCGAGCAGCTTCGCCATCATGTCCATGAAGGCCTGCGCGATGCCCAGTTCATCTTCCGGCGGCGAAATGCCGCGCGCGGCCTGGCGCTTCACATGTTCGTGCAGCAGCTTCGATGCACGCTGGGCGACCTCGGCATAGGTCTTCGCGACCTCCTGCGGATCGGGCAGTTCGGGCTTAGCGGTTTCTGCGTTGACGGCCATGGTGTTTCTCTCCCGGAGTTACTTGTTCTGAGGGGCGGACAAAGCGTCGCCCGTACGCGCAAATTTCAGGATGCGCCCGCCAGCTTCCAGCTTGCTGACAAGACCGCGAGCGGCGAGGTGGTTGAGGTGCCCGATCGCTTCGCCCATGGCGAACATCACCTGGTGGGTATCGAGTTCGCGCGGGAACAGCGTCGCGAGCAGTTCGCCCGCGCTCATCGGCTGATCCAGCGCTGCGAGCAGCGCGCCACAACGTTCTTCGTGGTGCGCTACCAGTTGCTGGATGCGCGCCTGGGCGCCGCGGAAGGGGCGGCCATGCGAGGGCAGCACCAGCGTGTCGGCAGGCAATTCCGCAAAGCGGCCGAGCGATTCGATGTACTGCGCGACCGGATCATCCTGCGGTGTCACGGTGCTGGTGCTGACGTTGGTCGAGATGCGCGGCAGCAGCATGTCGCCCGAAATCAGCACATGCAGCGCTTCGCACCATAGCGCCGCGTGCTCGGCCGAATGTCCGTAGCCGCTGATCACCCGCCAGGCCTTGCCGCCGATCATGATCGTGCTGCCGTCGCGGACCCGCAGATAGCTCTCGGGCAGCTCCGGCACGCCGCGCGCATAGTGGTTGCCGCGTGTCAGCAGCGCTTCCGCGCGTGCATCGTCAAGACCGTGGCGGCGGAACAGCGCAACCAGTGCTTCGGTGGTGAAGCCGGCGCGGCCGTCGCGGATCGCGTGCGCCCAGAGGTACTCGCCGAGCGTGGCGTGTACCGGTACGCCGAAGCGGTCCGACAACCAGCGCGCATTGCCGATGTGATCGGGATGCGCATGGGTGACGACAATCTGCGTGACCGGGCGGTCGATGCGTGCGAACACCTGCTCCCAAAGCCCGCGCGTGGTCGCGTCGCCAATGCCGGTGTCGACAATCGCGACGCCCTCGCCGTCGTCGAGCAACCACAGATTGATGTGATCCAGCGCGAAGGGCAAAGGCATGCGCACCCAGCGCACGCCGGACTCAACGGTCAGCGTGGCGCCCGGCGCGGGCAGGTCGGCGAAGGGGAAATCGAGTGCGTCACTCATGGCAGCAGCATCCAGCGGATCAGTGTAACTCGGGTTATGTTGCGCTGCGGCATTGGCTGTCAAGGCTGTTTGTCGGGTGCAGGACACCATACGGTGGCGTGCGGGCTTAAGATCCGGCCACCGCACGGGGCGGACATCACCCGAATCCGGCGGCGCGGCGATCCTCCACAAGAGGGGCGCGGCGCGGCCTTCCAGACCTGTTCAGGAGCTGATCCATGAGCCTTGGCCTCAATTTCGCCCTCGGCGAAACCCTCGACATGCTGCGCGACACGGTCGCCGATTTCGCGGCGAAGGAGATCGCGCCGCGCGCGGCCGAAATTGATCGAACGGACCAGTTCCCGATGGACCTGTGGCGCAAGTTCGGCGATCTGGGTGTGCTGGGCATGACGGCGAGTGAGGACTATGGCGGCGCCAACATGGGCTACCTCGCGCACATCATCGCAATGGAAGAGATCTCGCGCGCCTCGGCGTCGGTGGGCTTGTCGTACGGCGCGCATTCGAATCTCTGCGTGAACCAGATCCACCGCAACGGCAACGCCGCGCAGAAGGACAAGTACCTGCCGAAACTCATTTCCGGCGAATACGTTGGTGCGCTCGCGATGAGCGAGCCGAATGCAGGCTCCGATGTGGTGTCGATGCGTTTGCGTGCAGACAAGCGCGGCGACCACTATGTGCTCAACGGCACCAAGATGTGGATCACCAACGGCCCCGACGCCGATGTGCTGGTGGTGTATGCGAAGACCGACCCGGAGGCCGGCCCGCGCGGCATTACCGCCTTCCTGATCGAGAAGGGAATGAAGGGCTTCTCGGTCGCGCAGAAGCTCGACAAGCTCGGCATGCGCGGCTCGCATACCGGCGAGCTGGTGTTCGAGGACTGCGAGGTACCGATCGATGCCGTGATGGGCGGCGTCGGCAATGGCGTGAAGGTGCTCATGAGCGGGCTCGACTATGAGCGCGCAGTGCTCTCCGGTGGGCCGCTGGGGATCATGGCCGCCTGCATGGATGTCGTGATCCCGTACATCCACGATCGCAAGCAATTCGGCCAGGCGATCGGTGAATTCCAGCTGATGCAGGGGAAGGTGGCCGACCTCTACACCACATGGCAGGCCACGCGTGCCTACGTGTATGCGGTCGGCCAGGCCTGCGACCGTGGTGACCATGCCCGCAGTCTGCGCAAGGATGCCGCGGGCGCGATCCTCTACTCAGCCGAGAAGGCAACCTGGATGGCGGGTGAGGCGATCCAGACGCTGGGCGGTAATGGCTACATCAACGAATATCCGGTTGGGCGGCTGTGGCGCGACGCCAAGCTGTACGAGATCGGTGCCGGCACAAGCGAGATCCGCCGTATGCTGATTGGGAGAGAGTTGTTCGCCGAGACCTTGTAGCAAAAAGGTGACCCGATAGGCGCAAAGGCAATGCGCGCAGGGGTTTGGCGGACATTGCTGTTACGGCTTAGGCCGCAAATGTCTGGGCTAATACCTATGGCGCGCTGCAACAATTTGCGCCTATGCTTCGCCCCCGTCAGGCTGCCGTAGGCTCGCGCCGCCACATTCTGATTCCTCTCTACCCAAATCGAGGTTTTCACCATGTCTGATCCCGTCGTCATCGTTTCTGTCGCCCGTACGCCGATCGGCGCCATGATGGGCGAACTGTCCGGCTTCGCTGGTCACCAGCTGGGCAGTGTTGCCATCAAAGCAGCGGTAGAGCGCGCCGGCTTGAAGCCGGAGCAGGTGCAGGAAGTCATCATGGGTTGCGTGCTGCCCGCCGGTCAGGGTCAGGCCCCGGCGCGCCAGGCCACGCTGGGCGCAGGGCTGCCGCTGTCGGCCGTCGCCACCACGATCAACAAGGTGTGCGGCTCCGGCATGAAGGCCACGATGATGGCGCATGACCAGTTGCTCGCCGGCTCGGTGGACGTGATCGTCGCGGGCGGCATGGAGAGCATGTCCAACGCGCCCTACCTGCTGCCGAAGGCGCGGGGCGGCTACCGCTATGGCCACTCCACGGTGTTCGACCACATGGCTCTGGACGGTCTGGAAGACGCCTACGAGAAGACCGCGAATGGTGGCGGCAAGTCGATGGGCAACTACGCCGAAGACACCGCAGCCAAGTACGGCTTCACGCGTGAAGCGCAGGACGCGTTCGCGATCGAATCGACCCGCCGCGCGCTGGCGGCGAACACCGATGGCAGCTTCGAGTGGGAAATCGCACCGGTGACGGTGGCCGGCAAGGGCGGTGACGTCCAGATCGCCAAGGATGAATCCCCGTTCAAGGCCAAGCCCGAGAAGATTCCGTCGCTCAAGCCGGCCTTCCGCAAGGACGGCACTGTGACCGCCGCAACCTCGTCGTCGATCTCCGACGGCGCCGCGGCGCTGGTGCTGATGCGCGCCTCGACCGCCGACAAGCTGGGCCTCAAGCCGGTCGCGAAGATTGTCGGCCATGCCACCCATGCGCATGAGCCGGGCTGGTTCACGACCGCCCCAGTTGGCGCGATCGAAAAGCTCTACGCCAAGACCGGCTGGAACACCGACAGCGTCGACCTGTTCGAGATCAACGAAGCCTTCGCGGTGGTCACCATGGCCGCGATGCACGACCACAAGCTGCCGCACGAGAAGGTCAACGTGAACGGCGGCGCCTGCGCGCTGGGCCACCCGATCGGTGCTTCGGGCGCCCGCGTGATCGTGACGCTGATTGGCGCGTTGAAGAGGCGCGGCCTCAAGCGCGGCGTGGCCAGCCTGTGCATCGGTGGCGGCGAAGCCACGGCGATGGCGGTCGAGCTGTTCTGAAGTCGTTCCACACATGAAAAAGGCCGCCCGAGGGCGGCCTTTTTTGTTGGCTCGAGCGCTCAGAACGCGTAGGCCGGTGCGCTGCTTTCGATGTCCATCCAGGCGCCGGTGGCGGGCTGGTTGTGCTTGCCGTTCGCCAGCGCGTAGAAGCTGCGCGACGCCTGCGGCAGGCCCAGATCGGCGATCGAATCGAGCGCGGTCTGGCTCAGCGGGATGCCGTACATCGCGAAGTGCTTGCGCATGTCCTGGCCGATGATCTTCGAGCTCAGTACGTAGAACAGGTCTTCGTTGCTGATCTTGTTGTCGGCAAAGCGGCCCATGCCGTACTTGCCCTTGTTGTTGGCGTCCCAGGCCTTGGCGACGAGGCGATCGGCCTTGGTCAGCAACTGGAAGAACTCCAGCGTGCTTTCCATCGTCGGCTTTGCGAGCCCGGCGCGCAGCTTGGCGTACTGGAAGGCCATCTGGAAGTGCACTGCGCGCATCGGGTCCTGGCTCGGGCCTTGCCACAGGCGTACTTCCATATCGGCACGCAGCGCTTCGTCGCTGAGACCGGTGGCGCGGTTGGCGACGATGTCGGCGTAGAGCCCCGGGTGGTCGGTGGCGTGGCCGGTGTCGATACCGATCAGCGCGTACTGCCGCATCATCGTTGCGCTGGCGAGGATGTTGTTGTCGCACTCCACAACGCAGCCCTTGCCGTTAGGCGCAATGTGCATCACGCGCTGCACCGTGTTGTGGCCCAGTTCGTGCGGCCAGCCCCAGCCCGTGTCGATGCCGGCGAAGCCGTCCGACGGGTTGCCGGAACACAGATAGCCGCAGGCGGCGAGCCAGCCGATGAAGTGCTGCACGTTCGGCGCGCGGTGCAATGGGCCGTCGCAGGTCCAGCCAAGTTGGGTGCAGAGGCTCTGTGCCAGCGTCGACATCGGCATGTTGTTGTAGCCGTTGGCGAAGTGGTTGCTGTCGAACAGGATGCCCTTGATGCGGTCGACGACGTAGGTCTTCGGGTCCAGCGTGCCGATCACCTTCTGCGCATAGCCAATCGTCTGCTGGATTTCGCCGCCAACCAGCTTGTTGGTTTGCCAGCCGAAATCGGCGCGCTTGAGCGCCGCAACGGCCTCGTCGATCTGCGCCTGCGAAGGATTCTGCGTGAAGTCGAAGTGCGCGTACTTGGCCGCACCCTTGATACGCAGCTTGACCACCGTGCCGGCGGTGGCGCCACCGTAGTTGAGCATCAGCGGGCCGCCGAAAGGCGTGACGAAGCTCGTGTCACCGGTGGCGGCGAGCGGAATCGTGTAGGAATGCGGCCGGCGCGGGCGCGCATAGGTGGTGTCAGTGACCGGATTGCCATAGGTGCGCAGATAGCTCGTCTGCACGCCCAGGCTGGTGGCGCCCGCCGCATCGACGACCTGGATCGTCACCGGCTTGCCCGGGATCGCGCCGCGCCCGATCAGCGTGGTGCCGCCGGTTTGCGCGATCGTCACATCGACGTCTTCGAAGTCGCTGCTGACTGCGATGCTGTTTGCGCTGGCCGGCATGTAATCGCCGGCACCCTTCGGCGGAATCGTGGTCGCCGCGCGGTTGAACACCAGCCAGGAGTCCGAGGCATAGGCGCGCAGGAAATCATCCGAATCGCCCTTGCTGGAGAGCGGTGCGCCGTAGACGACGCCGGTGCGAACCTGGTCGGCCCACAGCACCAGCAGGCGGTAGAGCTCGCTGTCGGGGTCGGTAAAGACGTTGATGCCGCGCGACTGCATCGACGAGAGCGCGGTTTGCACCGCATCGATCGGCTTGAGCGGCGTGGTATCGGTGAAATCCAGTGTCAGATCGGTGCGGTTGAGCAGGTTGAGCGTGCTCACCAGCGCGCCGAACTGGTCGCCGCGCGCCAGGCTGTCGGCAAGGGTGCGCGTGGCACCGACCGATACGCCCGCGGCACTGGCGAAGTAGTTGCCGGGATAGCCACCGAGGTTCATCCCCATCGCGCTCAGCACCGTGCGGCCGCCGGCCGAATCGACCCAACTCGGGTGCATGTAGATCACCGACTTGCCCGCTTCCAGGTAGCTGCGCACCAGCGCCGAGAGGCGCGGGCTGTCGGTGGTGCCGGAGCCGAACACGATCAGGTTCAGGTCTTTCCAGCAGGTGTTGTCCGGATCATCGATCTTGCAGGTCGTCACGGTGGCGCTGCTGCCGGCCCGAACGATGTAGTTCTTCACCGTGTTGGCGTCGTAGCCGGCGGTGCCGACGGCGATCGTCGCAGGCAGCTTGGCGGCGCCGTCGCCGGTCATCAGCCAGGCGAAGGCACGGTTGAACAGCGGCAGATGCTGCTGCTCGCGCGTGGTACCGGCCATCCAACTCAGCACATTGGCGCCGTAGGCCAGACCACGGCCGCTGCCGATCTGCGCGATCGCTGCCATGCCGGTGCCATTGTCCGAGACAATCAGCGGTGTCGCGATCGTGGTCTTGGCTGCGGTGATCGAACTGCTGTTGGTGGTGTGGTCGAGCGCCAGCTGCGTGATGTCGGCGCTGTAGATCGAGGCCAAGGCCTGGGTCTGTTTCGCGCCCAGCGTCGTTGCGGCGGACACCGCGCGTGCGAGCAGGACTTCGCGGTCCTTGGCGGTCAGTGCCGTGGCGTCGCCGCTTTGCAGGGCAAGCGCGATGGGGTCAGGCGTCGTCGTGCCGCCAGATCCGTTCGTGCCCCCTGAGCCGTTTGTGCCACCACTATTGCTATTGCCACCGCTCGCCGTTTCGCCGCCGCCGCCCCCGCCGCCACACGCGACGAGCAAGACGGAAATCGAGAGGGCGCCGAGGGCGCAGATGAGGGGGTTGAGTCTTCGCTTGAACATGCTGGTTACCAAAATCGAGTGGATGAATGCCGTCATCCTCGGCGTCCGGGGATCAGCCGGACGGATTTGATTCGGAGTCCGCGCGCCAGCGCAGCGTTTGCGATTCGCAAGCCGCCGTTTCGCAGTGCTTGGGTGGCTTTGTGCATCGGGCCGTCTGTCCGGGCACCGTGCTGAATGGCGCGGCGTGGCGGCCACAGGCCAGCGGGAGGCGGCATTCTAATGAGCCGGATGAGGCCGGCATACTGCAAATCCGCTCGCGACTGCGGCCGCCGCGCTCTGTCACCTTGTTTTGCTTTCTCGCCGGCGCGGTAGACTGCAACGCGGGGGATGGCGGGACAGAGGATGAGCGAGAACCAAGAATACGTGCCGCAGATGCGGCACTTCCAGGCGTTGTTTACACGCTATCGCGACGATACGGATCGACTGGCAGTGCTGCAGTCGCGTTTCGGGCTGCAACGCGTGGCGCCCTCCGACACCACGCCATTCCCGGCCGAGAGTGCGTTGCAGATGAGCGAATGGCTGCATGCCGCTGGCGATCCGCATGCGTTTGCATGGCTGGCGGGGCAGCTCGACATGGGGGCGGGCGATGGCCTGGTCTACTACCTGCGCGCCCATGACACCCTGCAGGCGGCACTCGATGAGCTCGCGCGGCTCGCTCCGGTGCTTTTTCCCGATGGCAGTTTTCGTTGGGCGAGCGATGGTCACCAGCTGACGATGGTGCTGGTGCCGGTGCTGCGTCCGGAGCGCCTCGGCAGGCGCCAGCGCTACGAGTCGATTCTCGTATGGCTGGTGCGCGTGCTCGACTACATCTGCGGGGTGAGGCTGCCCGTGCTGCATGCCGAGGTGATGACCGAAGACGCCGGCGACCCGGCAACGCTTGCGGCGCTACTGGGCGTTACGCCCCGCATGGGCGCCACCACTTTCTCGCTGACCTACGCGGCTGATGTGCTCAAGCTGCACTTG
Source organism: Niveibacterium sp. COAC-50 (assembly GCF_013184235.1). Classification (NCBI taxonomy): domain Bacteria; kingdom Pseudomonadati; phylum Pseudomonadota; class Betaproteobacteria; order Rhodocyclales; family Rhodocyclaceae; genus Niveibacterium; species Niveibacterium sp. COAC-50. Next base: position 419,068 of record NZ_JABCJM010000002.1, on the reverse strand, counting down.
CCAGGCGCCAGTGAGGCGCTGCGCCAGACGATACGACCGATGTACGAGCGCGAACTGACCCAGATGCTCGAGCACACCAGCGCGGTGCGTCGCGTGGCCGGGTGGCTCGCCGCGCTGCCCGACCTTGGTGGCGCAGGCCTCGATTCAGCCGCGGCCGCGCTGGCGATGGGTGCAAGCACCTTGCGGCGACAGTTGGCGGCGGAGGGCTGTCGCTTCTCGACGCTGCTCGCGGCGCATCGCGCGCGCCTCGCGCTTGACGCGGTGCTCTGCACGGACGAGAAGGCCGAGCGCCTGGCGCTGCGCATGGGCTATGCCGATCGCAGCAGCTTCGAACGCGGGTTCTGCGATCGCTTCGGCGTAAGGCCCGCGCAGGTGCGCCGAGCCGCCCAGGAGTTAATTGGCGCACGACGCTGTGGCGACTGGGGCGCGCCACAGGCCTGGCCGCGGCACAGCCCGAAGCTCGACTGGCTCCGACAGGTGCTCGCCGAAGGGGGCGCTGGGCCTGCACTGGTGTGCGACGCGTTTGCGTCCGACCCGGTGCTGCAATTGCGGTTGCTCGGGCTGTGTGGGGAGCCGGTGCACGGCGCACGCGAATCGGCGGTGATCGATAGCGACTTGCTCGCACGCATGCCGCGGGCAAGCGTGCAGCAGGTGGTCGAATCGAGCTTGCCAGCCGAAGCGCCGACAGCCGAGGCGCTGTACGCATGGCGTTGCGGAGCGCTGGCCGCGCGTGCGGTGGGCCTGCTGGCGCCGCAGCTGGCGCCGGACGACGCGGCAGCGCTCCGGCTGGCGGCCTTTGCGCACAATCTGGGGCGGCTCGCTGCGCCCGCGGCGGCAGGGCGTGCGGTGGATGGCATCGATGCCACCTGGCTGTTGCTTGCCACCTGGCACGTGCCGCCGGCGATCCTGGGCTGGCTGCGTGAGCGCCATGCGCCCGCCTCGGCGGCCGGCGAGGCGTTGGCGCTTGCGGTGGCTTGGGCGGAAGCGGTGCTCGCCGGCGCGGAGACCACCGCGCGTTGTGCCGTAGAGTCGCAAATTGCCGCGCGAGCATCCGCGCAGGTGTGTGCCGAGCTCGCAGCGATTGCGCGGAGCGTTGTGGATTGATCGGTGGCGCCCGGGCGGCCGTTATGATGAGCGTCCGACACCGAGGAACTCTCCGTTGAAAGCCGCATCCCGCCCGTCCATGGTCATCCTCCTGCAGGTGCTGGTTGCATTCATCTGGGGCGGCACCTGGATCGCGGGCCGCATCGTCGCGGCCGAGATGCCTCCTCTTGCTGCCGCCGGCTGGCGCTTCGTGCTGGGCACGCTGACGCTTGGCCTGCTGGTGTGGCGCAGCGCCGGCGGTCTGCCGCGAATCGGCCGCGCCGACCTGGGGCGTGTCTGCGCGATGGGTGCCACCGGCATCCTGTTCTATAACCTGTGTTTCTTCTATGGCCTGCAGCATGTGCAGGCGGGCCGTGGCGCGCTGGTGATTGCGCTGAATCCGGTGGCGGTGGCGCTCGCCGCGTGGCTGTTGATGGGTGAATCCTTGAGCCGCACGCGGCTTGCCGGCGTGGCGATCGCGCTGGCGGGCTGCCTGTTGGTGATCGGTCGCGGCGACCCGCTGGCACTGCTGCGTGGCGAGATCGGTGTCGGCGAGCTGGCGATACTCGGCTGCGTGGCCGGATGGTGTGCCTACACCCTGATCGGGCGGCGTGCGAGCCGCACGCTCGCACCGCTGACGATGACCTTCTATGCATCCCTGGCGGGCGGCGTCATGTTGCTGGCGACCGGGCTCATTGAGGGCAGCCTGCGCGGCATGCCCACGGTGTCCGGGCGCGCCGTGGCTTCGCTGCTGTATCTCGGTGTGCTGGGCAGCGGCTTTTCGTATGTCTGGTACGCGCAGGGCGTGATGCGGCTCGGCGCTGCGCGCGCGGCAGCCTTCATCAATCTGGTGCCGCTCAGCGCCGTGTTGCTCGGCGCGCTGATACTCGACGAACATGTCGGCCTGCTGGTGCTCGCGGGCGGCGCGCTGGTGCTGCTGGGCGTATGGCTGACGAATCGGACTCAATCTGGAGGAAGCAAGGCATGACGCGCAAGACGGTTCTGATCGCAGGGGCTTCACGCGGTATCGGTCTGGAATTCGCGCGGCAATACGCGATCCAGGGCTGGAAGGTCTACGCCGGCGTGCGTACCCCGGCGAAGGCGACCGAGCTGCTGCGTGTGAAGGGTGTAGAGGTGTTACCCCTCGACGTGACCTCGGCCAATTCGATTGCCGGCGCCGCATGGCATGCCGACGAAGATCCGCTCAACCTGTTGATCGTGTGTGCCGGACTGTATGGGCCGGAGACGACAAGTTTTCTGGCGCCGGGCGATGCCGATTTTGATGCCGTGATGCGTACCAACGTGCTCGGCCCGATGCGTGTGATCCAGGCCTTCGCCGATTCGGTGATCGGTGCGCGCGGCACGATCGCGGTGATCTCGTCCGAGATGGGCTCGATCAGCGGTGCCCGCGGCAGCAAGGGGCTGCTCTACCGCGCATCGAAGGCGGCGGTGAACATGGTTGCGAAGTGCGCGGCGAACGAATACGGCCCGCGTGGTGCCACGGTGGTGACGTTGCATCCGGGCTGGGTCAAGACCGACATGGGCGGCCCGAACGCCGAGATCGAGGCTTACGACTCGGTGGTCGGCATGCGCGGCGTGCTTGAGCGAGTCGGGCCCGCGGAGAACGGCGGCTACTTCAACTACGACGGTACACCGATCACATGGTGAGCGATTGCATCGCACTGCGGGGGCGTGGCACTGAGCGTTGAAGCGTTTGCGCTGGTGCTGTGCGGCGCTCTGCTGCACGCGCTGTGGAATCTGCAAGCCAAGCGGGCTTCCGGCGGCTTGCCCTTCGTCTGGTTGTACGGGCTTGTCAGCCTGGTGGCCGCGATGCCGCTGATTGCGCTGCTGCTGTGGCGTGACCCTTCGCAATGGCCCGGCGTATCCGGCTGGTCGGTCATCGCGGCGAGCGCTGCGGTGCACGTGCTGTATGGCCTGGTGTTGCAGAAGGGCTATCGCGCGAGCGATTTCTCTATCGTCTATCCACTCGCACGCGGAACCGGGCCGCTGTTCTCGGTGCTTGCCGCCGTGTTGAGTCTCGGCGAACTGCCGGGCCTGATCGGCGCTTCCGGCATCGCCTTGTTGCTGGCGGGCATCGTGCTGGTGAGTGGTCTTGTGCCGCTGCGTGCTCGCTCGTCGGTGCAGCGGCGGGGTTTGCTTTGGGGCGGCCTCACCGGTTTGTGCATCGCCATCTACACGCTGATCGACGCGTGGGCGGTCAAGCGCGTCGGCATGTCGCCGGTTTTGTACTACTGCCTCAGCCTTGGCGTGCGCACGGTATTGCTCGCGCCGCTGGCCGCACGCCATGCGGCGGCGGTGCGCACACAGTGGTTGGCGTTTCGTGGCCCGGTCTTGGCGGTTGGCCTGCTATCACCGCTCGCGTACATGCTGGTGCTGACTGCGATGGTGATCGCGCCGCTCAGCTATGTGGCGCCGCTGCGCGAACTGTCGATGCTGCTCGGGGTATGGTTGGGGGCCCGCGTGCTGCGCGAGACGCTGAGCCCGCTGCGGCTGGCCGGCACCCTGTGCATGTTGGCTGGGGTGGCGGCGCTCGCCTGCGCGCGTTGATCCTTTGCTGCAAAGCATTGTCGGGATTCGGCATACGCAGGCCAGGGCCATGCGGCAAAATGGTGGCTTGAAGGCCGCGCCAGAAGCGCGGCATGCCCCACACCGCTGGCGCCACCCGCCGGCCCGAACCGGATCGCCCGATGACCCTCGCCCCATGGCGCCTCGCGCCGCTCTGCCTGCTTCTGCTTGCCGCCTGTTCCAAAACCCCCGAAACCGCCGCTCCCGCCGCACCCACGACGCCGCCGGCTGTTCCAGCTGCGAGCGGCAGCGCGGCCGTCGCGTGGTTCAAGGGTGACGTGGATGCCGCATTTGCCGAGGCGAGGCGCAGCAACAAGCCGGTTTCCTGTACTGGGGGGCGGTGTGGTGCCCGTACTGCAACCAGGTCAAGGCGACGCTGTTCAACCGCGCCGACTTTGCCGAACGCGCCAAGCAGTTCATCCCGCTCGAGCTCGACGGTGATTCGCCGGAAGGCCAGAAGCTGGCGGCCCGCTTCAAGGTGCGCGGCTACCCCTCGATGATCCTGTTCCGCCCCGACGGCACCGAGCTGACGCGCCTGCCTGGCGAAGTCGATGCGCAACGCTATCTGCAGGTGCTCGCGCTGGGTATGAATGCGAACCGGCCGGTCAAGGAGGTCCTTGCAGCTGCGCTGGCCGGCAAGCCGACCACGGCGGACGACTGGCGCCTGCTGGCCTTCTACCCGTTCGATGCCGACGAAGAACAGCTGGTCAGTAAGGCCGCGCTGCCCGGCACGCTGGCGCGCCTCGCGGCCGCCGTGCCGCCTGCGGAAGCCGAGCTGGCGACCCGTCTCGCGCTCAAGGCCTTTGTGGCCCATGCGCAGGTGGAACCGCTACCGAAGCTGGCCGGCGACGCCGGTGCGCAACTGCTGGCAAAGCTGCTTGCTGATCCGGCGGAGGTGCGCAGCCATTTTGACTTGCTGATCGTTGAGCCGGACAAGGTCGTGACCTTGCTCACACCGGCTGGCGGCGCGCCGCGCCTTGCGCTGGCTGCGCAATGGAGCAAGTCGCTCGAATCGCTGACGCAGGACGCCACGCTGTCCACCACCGATCACCTGTCGGCGCTTGGTGCACGAGTCGCGCTCGGCAAGCTGGCGGGCGCAACGCCGCTGGACCCGGCACTGCTGCGCAACCAGGTGAGCGCTGCGGACGCGGCCACCAGCAATGGTTTCGAGCGTCAGTCGGTGATCTATACCGCAGCTGGCGTGCTGACCGACGCCGGTTTGCTCGACGATTCGGATGCATTGCTGAAGGCTGAACTCAAGCGTTCTCACGCCCCCTACTACTTCATGCGAATGCTGGGCGGCAATGCGAAGAAGCGCGGCGATGTGGCCGCTGCCTTGAAGTGGTACGAGGAGGCGTGGACGGCGTCGCAAGGTTCGGCAACGCGGTTGCAGTGGGGCGGCGGCTACCTCAATGGTCTGCTCGATCTGGCGCCATCCGACGAGGCGCGCATCGAGGTGGCCAGCAGCAAGCTCTTCGCCGAAACAGCCTCCACCCCCAACGCGTTCTATGAACGCAATCGCGCGGTGCTTGAGCGCAGCGCCAAGAAGCTCGCCGAGTGGAACGCGGGCGGCAAGCACCAGGCCAGCTATCGGCGCATCGTCGCGCAGGCGGCGCAGATGTGCGCAAAGCTGCCGGCCGACGATGCACAGCGGCCGGTGTGCGAAGGCTTGTTCAAGGCGCGTGGCTGATGCCGGCGGCCGTTGACCGGCATCAACGCCCAGCGGCCGCCCGTCCGTAATCTTTCCCCTGTTGGCAGTGTGGTGATTGAGCTCGCCGTACTGTGGTGGAACGGGACAAGAACGGGCGCGATCACGCCCAAACGCCAGGGGAGGCGAGGATGGACATTACAGCAAGCTTGATCGGATTCTTCGGTGGTTATGTCGTGGCAGTGGTGGTTGGTGCGCTGCTGATCGCGATGGTCACGACGCTCGAAAATCAGAACAAATCGCAGCGGCACTGACGCGGCGACGGCGCGGGCAAAGCCCGCCGGTTCCAGTACCTGAAGCGCCCCGACTGCTTGCCGGCCGGGGCGTTTTCTTTTGCGTTTGTGGCAAATCACCGCCTGGGTGACTGTTCAATCGGCACGGGGGCCGATAGGCTGTCGGCAGGCATCCACCCGATGCCCTCTCAACCCCTTGTGGAGTGACACTCTTGAACAAGATCCTTCTATGCCTGCTGGCGGCGGCCTTGTCGTCGGCCCTGAGCGCTTGCGCGACAGACCCCGCGACAGACGGCGCCGCCGCAAGCGATACGAGCACGGCTGCTACGGCGGACGACGGCGAAGAGCGCGTCTACATCACCGGCAGCATCATTCCGCGCAAGCCGCGCGCGGGTGAGGGTGTGCAGACGGTAGCCCCTGACGCGATTCTCGGTGGCGCGTCGCGCCATTCCACGCCGGGTAGCAGCGGCGGTTCCACGGCAGGGCCGTAAGCGGGCCTTTGCGGCGGGCTGGCCGATCAAAGATCGTCATCGGGAAGTCAGTCTCAGGCGTCGCGGGCGGCGACAATCGGGCCCCCACGGCGGGTGCCACAAGCGTCACGCCGGCGACTGCCCTGCGACCCGGGGCGATCCCGATCAGGCCTTACCCGTCCGCCTATCGGCGGCGAGGAGACACGCAATGCTGCTGACGCAAGACCAGGAAATGATCCGCGATGCGGTGCGCGCCTACGCGCAGGACTGCATCGCCCCGCACGCCGCGGCCTGGGATCGCGACCATGAATTTCCGCGCGAGGCGCTCGCAGGCTTGGCCGCCCTTGGTGTGCTGGGCATCGTGGTGCCGGAAGGCGATGGCGGCGCGGGCCTCGACTATGTGTCGCTGGCGCTGGCGATTGAAGAAATCGCGGCGGCCGACGGCGCGACCTCTACCATCGTCAGCGTGCAGAACTCCGTCGTTTGCGGGCCCCTCAAGGCCTTCGGCAGCGCTGCGCAGAAGCGCGAATGGCTTGCGCCGCTGGCGCGCGGCGAAAAGCTTGGGTGTTTCTGCCTGACGGAACCGCATGTCGGCTCCGATGCCGGTGCAATCCGTACCCGCGCGCTGCGCGACGGCGATGGCTGGCGCATCAACGGCGTGAAGCAATTCATCACCACCGGCAAGCACGCCGATGTCGCGATTGTGTTTGCGGTGACCGATCCTGCAGCGGGCAAGAAAGGCATCTCCGCCTTCGTCGTACCGACCAGCGCCCCCGGCTACATCGTGGCGCGGGTCGAGGACAAGCTGGGGCAGCGTGCGTCCGACACCGCGCAGATCCTGTTCGAGGACTGCCGCGTCGGCGCCGATGCCTTGCTCGGCGCCGAAGGTGAGGGCTACCGCATCGCGCTTGCGAACCTCGAAGGTGGCCGAATCGGCATTGCCGCGCAGGCCGTCGGCATGGCGCGGGCGGCGCTGGAAGCCGCGCTGCGCTATGCAAAGGAGCGCGAGAGCTTTGGTCAGCCGATCATCGGCCACCAGGCGGTGGCCTTCCGGCTCGCCGACATGGCCACGCGCATCGAGGCCGCACGCCAGCTGGTGTGGCATGCGGCGGCGCTCAAGGATGCGGGCCGCCCGTGTTTGCAGGAAGCCTCGCAGGCAAAGCTCTTCGCCAGCGAGATGGCCGAGCAGGTGTGCTCGGACGCGATCCAGATCCATGGCGGCTATGGCTATGTGAGCGACTTCCCGGTCGAGCGCATCTACCGTGATGTGCGGGTATGCCAGATCTACGAAGGCACCAGCGATATCCAGCGGCTGGTGATCAGCCGGGCGCTGGCCGGCGCCTGACGCAAAAACTGCGCCGCTGCAACGCGATTGCGCAAGACGCTGACAGCGCCTTGGACTAGCATGGGCGGGTGCCGCAAAGGTGACCGCCCGAGCGTTGTCCAATCCCCTGGAGAGCTGAATTGAGCGCCTTCATCGATTTCTATTTCGACTTTGCTTCCCCGTATTCCTATGTCGCGGCCCACATGATCGAGGAGATCGCCGAGCGGCATAAACGTAGCGTGATCTGGCATCCCGTCGTCATCGGCAATGCCTTCAAGGCGGTTGGCGGCGCACCGATGCAGACGCTGCCGCTGCGCAACGAGTATGTGGAAAAGGACGTTGCGCGCCTCGCGCGTTATCTCGGGTTGCCGTATGAGCATCCGAGTTCCTATCCGGTGCCAACCCAGGCCGCGGCCTGCGCATTCCTGTGGGGGCAGGATCGTGACCCGGAGCGTGCGAAGGAGTTTGCCCGCAAGGTTTTCGCGGCCTACTTCGTCGAGGATCGCAACATCGCCGACCTCGATGTGATTCTGGAAATCATCGAATCCTTCGGCCTCGAACGCGCTGCAGCGCATGAGGCGCTCAACAGCGCGCCGCTGAAGGATCGCCTGAAGGCCGAAACCGATCTGGCGATGGCGCGTGGCGTGTTCTCCGCGCCCTTCTTCATCGTCGACGGCGAGCCGTTCTGGGGCTACTCGCGCCTGCCGATTCTCGAAAAGTGGCTGGCCGACGGCCCCTTCTGAGGACACACCGCATGCCTGCTCCAATCGACTTCTATTTCGACTTCGCTTCCCCCTACGGCTATCTCGCCGCCGAGGTGATCGACGAGATCGCCGCCAAGTACGGGCGGGTTGTGATCTGGCACCCGATCCTGCTCGGCGCCGCCTTCAAGGCAATGGGGGCCGCGCCGCTGCCCAGCGTGCCGCTCAAGGGCGAGTATGTGCAGCGCGACGTTGCACGATCCGCGCGCTTTCTCGGCCTGCCGTTCCGGATGCCGACGCACTTCCCGATTCCGACGCAACATGCTGCGCGCGCGTTCCTGTGGCTGAACGATCGCAACACCGGCCTTGCGCGCAAGTTCGCGCGCGCCGCCTACCGGGCCTACTTCGTCGAAGATCAGAACATCTCCGAGGCGGACGTCGTGCTGGCGATTGCCACCGAGCTTGGCATCGATCGCACCGAGCTGGCCGATGCGATGGCCTCGGGCGCGATCAAGGACCGTTTCAAGGCCGAGGTCGACGTTGCGCTTGCGCGCGGCGTGTTCGGTTCGCCCTTCTTCATCGTCGAGGGTGAGCCCTTCTGGGGCGTGGACCGCCTGCCGCAGTTGGAGAAGTGGCTCGCGGGGGGGCCGTTCTGAGATGGCGCATGCCGAGGTCAGCACCCTCTTCACCGACAAGGTTCGCGATTACATCGTCGGGCGACCGGGCTACCCGGTCTCTCTCGCCGGTCTGTTGATGGAAGCGGTCGGCGCGCGCCCGGGCCAGCAGCTGGCCGATGTCGGCTGCGGCACCGGCCTGCTCGCGCAGGCCTTCCTGCAGCATGGCTTTTCGGTAACGGGCGTGGAACCGAATGACGCGATGCGGACCGCCGGCGCGCAATTGCTGTCGGCGCTGCCGTCCTTCCGCATGTTGTCCGGCACAGCCGAACGCACTGGTCTGCCGGACGCATCGGTCGATGGCATCGTCGTCGGAACTGCTTTTCATTGGTTCGATCCGCTCGCGAGCCGCACCGAGTTCTCGCGCATCCTGCGCCCACGCGGCTGGGTCGCGCTGATCGGGAATGAGCGCGCCATGCTGGATCCTGCCGATCGCGCGCTGGGCGATCTGCTCGCGCATTTTCGTGACGATGCGCATGAGCAGATGCGCATGCTGGACGACTGCGCGCCCGCCGAGTTCCTCGGGCCCGCGACACTGCATTTTGAAGTGCCGCATCGGCTCTCGCTCGATCACGGTGCTTTTGTCGCGCTGGTGTTCTCGCGCTCTTACATGCCGCGGCTGGGCACGCCGCGTCGTGCCGAGGCGGAAGCCATGGTCGATGACACCTTCAGTGCGCACGCGGCGGGGGGCCGCTACGCGCTGAACTATCGCGCCACGGTGTATGCCACCGCGGCCTTTGGGGGGCCTGCGCAAGCGGGCTAGTACCGCCGCGCGCCGCATGAGCGGCGCGCCTTGTGATTCCGGCCAGGGGGGTGGCCTGTCGCAATGACCGTACTGCATTCACAACTCAACCCGCGCGACGCGAACTTTCAGGCGAATGCCGAGGCGATGCGCAAGGTGGTCGACGACCTGCGCGCGAAACTCGCGCAGGCGGCGCAAGGGGGTAGCGCCGATGCGCGCGACAAGCATCGCGCACGCGGCAAGCTGCTCGCACGCGAGCGCATCGAAGCACTGCTCGATCCGGGCACACCTTTCCTTGAACTCTCGCCGATGGCGGCGTGGGGCATGTATGGCGGCGATGTCGCATCCGGCGGCGTGGTGGCCGGCATCGGTCGCGTGTCGGGCCGCGAGTGCCTGATCATCGCCAACGATGCCACGGTAAAGGGCGGCACCTACTACCCGATCACGGTGAAGAAGCACCTGCGCGCGCAGGAGATCGCCGCCGAGAACCGGCTGCCGTGCATCTACCTAGTCGATTCGGGCGGCGCCTTCCTGCCGATGCAGGACGAGGTGTTCCCCGATCGCGATCACTTCGGCCGCATCTTCTTCAACCAGGCCAACATGAGTGCTGCGGGCATCCCGCAGATCGCCTGCGTGATGGGCATGTGCACCGCGGGCGGCGCTTATGTGCCGGCGATGAGCGATGAAACCGTGATCGTGAAGAACCAGGGGACGATCTACCTCGGCGGCCCGCCACTGGTGAAGGCCGCCACTGGCGAAGAAGTGAGTGCCGAAGACCTCGGTGGCGGCGATGTGCACACGCGGCTCTCGGGCGTGGCCGACTACCTCGCTGAAGACGATCACGACGCCCTCGGGCAGGTGCGCCGCATCGTTTCGCACTTGAATACGCAGCCCCCAACTGGCCCCGCCATGGCGGAGCCCGAACCACCGTTGTACGACGCCAGTGAGCTCTACGGTGTGATTCCGGCCGATTCGAAGAAACCCTTCGATGTGCGCGAAGTGATCGCGCGCATCGTCGACGGATCGCGCTTCGACGAGTTCAAGGCGCGCTACGGCGCAACGCTGATCACCGGCTTCGCACACATCCACGGCCACCCGGTCGGCATCGTCGCGAACAACGGCATCCTGTTTTCGGAGAGCGCACAGAAGGGCGCGCACTTCATCGAACTGTGCAGCCAGCGCGGCATTCCGCTGGTGTTCCTGCAGAACATCACCGGCTTCATGGTGGGCCGCAAGTACGAGAACGGCGGCATTGCGAAGGACGGCGCGAAGATGGTGACTGCGGTGTCCTGCGCGAAGGTGCCCAAGTTCACCGTGGTGATCGGTGGCAGTTTCGGCGCGGGCAACTACGGCATGTGTGGCCGTGCTTACTCACCGCGCTTCCTGTGGATGTGGCCCAACGCGCGCATCTCGGTGATGGGCGGCGAGCAGGCCGCAAGCGTGCTCGCGCAGGTCAAGAAAGATGGCATCGCGGCGAAAGGCGGCAGCTGGAGCGCGGAGGAGGAAGAGGCCTTCAAGGCACCGATCCGCCAGCAATACGAAACCCAGGGCCACCCCTACTACGCCAGCGCGCGCCTGTGGGACGACGGCATCATCGACCCGGCCGACACCCGCCGCGTGCTGGGTCTCGCGATCGCCGCGTCGCTGAATGCGCCGATTGAAGCGACACGCTTCGGCGTGTTCCGGATGTAAGGGAGAGCAACATGAGCGAAGTCGTACAGATGTCGGTGGCCGGCGGTGTCGGCCGCCTCAAACTCAATCGACCAGAGCGCCACAATGCGCTCGACGAGCAACTGATCCATGACACCCACCGCGCCTTCGATCTGCTCGCGGGCAATCCGGCGGTGCGGGTCATCGTGCTGTGCTCGGATGGCCCCTCGTTCTGCGCCGGAGCGGACCTCGAATGGATGAAGCGCGCGTCGCATCTTGACGGGCAGGCCAACTTCAACGATGCGCGCCAGCTCGCGGCTTTGCTGTATGCGATTGCGACCTGTCCCAAGCCGGTGGTGGCGCGGGTGCAGGGCTCGGCTTACGGCGGCGGTGTCGGCATGATCAGCGTGTGTGACATCGCCGTCGGTGTCGAAGGCGCGCAGTTCGCACTGACTGAGGTCCGGCTCGGCATCGCTGCGGCGACGATCAGCCCCTACGTGCTTGCGGCGATCGGCGCGCGCCAGGCGCGCCGACTGGTACTCACCGGCGAGCGCTTCGACGCCCACCGCGCGAAGGGGTACGGCTTGCTGCATGAGGTGGTGGCCGCCGATCAGCTCGACGCCGAGGTGGACCGCGTCATCGCGCTGCTGCTGCTCGGTGGCCCGGCCGCGCAGGCCGCCGTGAAAGACCTGATCCGCGACGTGGAAGGTGAGCCGCTCTCGCGCGAACTGACCGATGCGACTGCACGACGCCTGGCCGAGATCCGCGCCAGCCGCGAAGGCCGCGAAGGCATCACCGCGTTTCTGGAAAAGCGCAAACCCAACTGGGTGCCCGTGGAGTAGGCCGATGAGCGACGCGAAACCCGTGCTGCGTTTGGCTGATCTGCCGCTCGAAACCTTCAGCCACGGCGAACGTTTCGCCGACGCCTATGCGGCCCTCGGCCCTTTGCTCGGCCTGCGCCATCTCGGTGTGGGTTATGACGTGATTCCGCCCGGCAAGGCGATCTGCCCCTTCCACAACCACCACGCCAACGATGAGTTCTATGTCGTGCTTGAGGGCGAGGGCACTTACCGCTTTGGCGAGCAGCGCCATCCGGTAAGCGCTGGTGACGTGATGGGGGCGCCAGCAGGGGGCCGTGAGACGGCGCACCACCTCATCAACACCGGCAGCGTGCCCATGCGTGTACTGGTGATCAGCTCGATGCGCGAGCCGGATGTTTGCGAGTACCCCGATTCGGACAAATTCCTGGTGATGGCGGGCAAGGCGCCCGGCGCCGATGGCCAGGCGAGCTTTCGCCATGTCGGGCGGCGAGGGGATGCGGTGGATTATTGGGACGGGGAGTAAGGGAGTGAGGGCGGGCTTGGGCCGGCTGGCCCGACCTTTCGGTGTGGTCGGCTTACGATCAGCGCTGCCGCTTTGTGGCGGCTGTCCCGCTCAAGCCGGGTCCCGCCCCGGCGGGCGGGGTACTTTCTTTGTGCGAACAAAGAAAGTACCCAAAGAAAGTCGACTCGCTTCAACGCCGCGCGCTTCGCACGCGGTGCCCTGCGCTGCTCGAAGCATCGGGTGGCTGCGGAACTCGGCCCTGCGGGCCTCAGACAGTCCTCGCCACCGCCGCTGCGCGTCGGAACCCGACGCTTCTGCGCTGCTCGGCGTTTCAGAGGGGGATCGTAAGGCGTCAACGATTGACCGTATCCTTGTTCTCGTAGCTCGGGTGCGGGTCGAAGGCCGGAAGCCGCGAAGTGCGGTCGATTGTTTGGATTCGCCCAACCTGAAATCCGCTCCGCGCCGTTGCGGCTACGAACAGGGCATTGGCGTTGCGCTATCGATTGTTTGGACTTTAGGGTCCCGTCTAGAGCGCCGAGTAGCGGAGCGCGACCGGGAAGAAGGCCGAGGATCGTTTGTGCGCCGAGCGCAGCGAGGGCGAGTTCCGCAGGCCCCCGGTCGTGCGAGCAACGCAGGGAAGTCAGGTGCGCCGCACCTGACCGCGAACGGCGTAAGCGGGGTTTCGCGGAGCACTGCTCCGTGCCGCTGGAGCGGGCAGTGTGTGCAAACACTGCACTATTTCGGGTCGCCTTTTCTTGGTTACTTCTTTTGGCGAAGCAAAAGAAGTAACACGCCCGCCGGGGGCGGGACCCCGGCCAATGCACGCTTGCAAACCAACAACGGCCATCGCGAGCCGAAGTCGACTCTCAATGTGAGGGTTGGGCTTGGCGACCCTCTGCCGACCGAACCCTGGTGCGCCATCGATGGCGCCCATGTTTGCCTCACTCGGTCCTGCATGACGAGCCACCAGAACCACCGTCGCACGGCAGATCGGGGGATCTGCCAGTGCAACGCAATCCACAACAGAACGCCGCCCCAGCGGCGCGATGCAAACATCATCGGGGGAGATGAATGTTCGACAAGATCCTGATCGCCAATCGCGGCGAAATTGCGTGCCGTGTGATCCGCACCGCGCGCCGCCTTGGTATCCGCAGCGTGGCGGTGTATTCGGATGCCGATGCGGGGGCGCGGCATGTGCGCCTGGCCGATGAGGCGGTGCACATCGGCCCGGCTGCGGCGCGCGAGTCCTACCTGTCCATCACCGCGATCCTGAATGCGGCCAAACGCAGTGGTGCGCAGGCGATCCACCCCGGCTACGGTTTCCTCTCCGAGAACGAAGATTTCGCCGAGGCGTGCGAGGCGGCGGGGCTGGTGTTCATCGGGCCTCCGGCGTCGGCGATCCGCGCGATGGGCTCGAAGTCCGCCGCGAAGTCGTTGATGGAGAAAGCCGGTGTGCCACTGGTGCCGGGGTATCACGGCGATGACCAGGACGCGAACCTGCTCGCTGCAAAAGCGGCGACGATCGGCTTCCCGGTTCTGATCAAGGCAAGCGCCGGCGGCGGCGGCAAAGGTATCCGCATCGTCAATCATGCGGACGAGTTCATGGCGGCGCTGGGGTCCTGCAAGCGGGAGGCCCTGGCCGCCTTTGGCGACGACAAGGTGCTGGTCGAACGTTATCTGCAGCGGCCCCGGCATATTGAAATCCAGGTATTCGCAGATCGCCGTGGCAATGTCGTGCATCTGTTCGAGCGCGACTGTTCCGTGCAGCGTCGCCACCAGAAGGTGCTTGAAGAGGCGCCGGCGCCCGGCATGACGCCAGAGCGGCGCGCGGCCATGGGCGCGGCGGCGTGCGAGGCGGCGCGCGCGATCGGCTATGTCGGCGCGGGCACCGTGGAATTCATCTGCGAGCCGGATGGGCGCTTCTACTTCATGGAGATGAACACCCGGTTGCAGGTCGAGCACCCGGTGACCGAGATGATCACCGGCCTCGACCTCGTCGAGTGGCAACTGCGTGTCGCGGCGGACGAGGCCCTGCCGCTGGTGCAGGAGCAGATCGCGTTGCGCGGGCATGCGATCGAGGCCCGCATCTATGCCGAAGACCCCACGCGCGGCTTCCTGCCCGCAACCGGCACGCTGAGCCATCTCGATACGCCGACCGAAGGCGTGCACGTGCGCATCGATTCCGGCATCGAGGAAGGTGATGCGATCACGCCCCACTATGACCCGATGATCGCAAAGCTGATCGTGTGGGACGACAGCCGCGAGCGCGCCATCGCGCGCATGTTGCAGGCCCTGGGCGGCTACCGCATCGTCGGCGTAGGCAATAACGTCGAGTTCCTCTCGCGCTTGGTCGCGTGCCCGGCGTTTACATCGGCGGATCTCGATACCGGTTTGATCGAACGCGAGCACGACTACCTGTTCCCCGCCGAGGCCGATGCGCCGGGCGAAGTCTTTCTGCTGGCAGCGCTGGCGCGTCTGCTGCGGGAACGTCAGGATGCGGTGGTCGATGCGTCACCGTGGGCTGCGCGTGACGGTTGGCGCATCACCGGTGCCGCGCGACGCGTGCTCGTTTATCGCCATAACGAGCGTGAAGTGAAGGTGATGATTGCCTACGAGGCGGGCGGATTCCGGCTGGAGTGCGAGGGCCGCAGCGTGCATGCCTGTGGCGAACTTGGGCCGCGCGACGAACTGCGTGCGGTGTTCGATGGCAGCCGGTTGAACGCGACGGTGGTCGTCGCGCGCGAACGCCGACATGTCTTCCTGCACGGCCGTTGCTGGGTGGTCGCGGCGGTCGACCCGCTGGTACGCAGCGCACAGGGCCGCGAGGCGGGCGGCGGGCTCGCAGCGCCGATGCCGGGCAAGGTGGTTGCGCTGCTGGCCGAGGCCGGCGCGCGTGTCGAACGCGGCGCGCCGCTGCTGGTGTTGGAAGCGATGAAGATGGAGCATACGATCACCGCACCCGGCGCGGGCATCGTAAAGGCCTTCCGATTTGCGGTTGGTGACCAGGTCAGCGACGGTGCTGCCCTGCTTGATTTCGAGGAGGTCGCGGCATGATCCGGCATCTGGTGTTGTTCCGCTTCCGGCCCGATCTGCCCGCAACGCAAGTGGACGAGGCGGTGGCCGCGTTCCGTGCCTTGCAGTGGGCGATCGATACCGTGAAGGCTTTCGAGGACGGCACCAACGTCAGCCCCGAGGGGCTCGCTCACGGCTACACGCACGCCTTCCTGCTTGCGTTCGAGACCGCTGCAGCGCGCGACGCCTACCTTGAGCATCCGGCGCACAAAGCCTTTGTGGCGTTCATCCAGCCGTTGCTGCACGAGGCGCTGGTGTTCGACTGGAATCGCACATGAAGACGCATATCGACCTGGTCGCCGCGGGGGGCTACAGCGCGGCGGAATGGCAGGCCGGATTCGACGCCTGCGATGCGCCGATCAGGGTCCATGAGGTGGCCGATGCGCCGGCATGCCGCTACGCGCTGGCATGGGGCGCCCAACCCGCGCTGTACGCCGCGCAGCCAGGGTTGCGTGCAGTGTTCTCGATGGGCGCCGGCGTTGAGCATTTGCTGAGCGACCCATCCCTGCCTGCCGATCTGCCGCTGATACGCCTTGAAGATGCGGGCATGGCCGCACAGATGGCAGGCTATGCGGTGTGGGGTGTGCTGCGCCATTTGCGGCGCTTCGACGAGAGCGCCGCGGCTGCGCGGCGCGGCGAAGACTGGGGCGGCTGGCGCAGCCCGCCGGCCACCGGGGCACCGGTTGGCGTGATGGGCCTTGGCATGATGGGGCAGGCCACGCTTGCCGCGCTGGCCCCGCTGGGTTTCGTGCTGCGCGGCTGGAGCCGCAGCCCGCGCGAGATCGCGGGGGTCGAATGCCACGCCGGCACGGCGGCGCTGGATCGTTTTCTCGACGGGCTCGATGCCGTGGTCTGCGTGCTGCCGCACACCCCCGACACCGCAAACCTGCTCAACGCCGCGCGGTTCGCGCGGCTGGCGAAGGGGGCGTTGGTGCTCAACGCCGGGCGCGGCAGCCTGATTGTTGACGCCGACCTGCTTGCCGCACTCGACAGTGGGCAGCTCGGCGCGGCGGTGCTCGACGTATTCCGGGAAGAACCCTTGCCGGCGGGCCACCCCTATCTGACCCATCCACGCGTGACTGCCACGCCGCATATCGCCGCCCGCACGCAGATCCCGCTGACCGCGCGTCAGGTGGCCGACAAGATTGCGCGGCTTGAGGCTGGTCTCTCGGTGAGCGGGCTCGTCGAGCGCGCGCGCGGCTACTGATTTCGACACGTCGTGAAACAGCTTTTCCGCCTCATCCTGTGAGAATGGCGCGAGTAAAACTGCCGGATCGAGCGAGATGAGCGAAGAAATCGAATGCCTGAGTTCCCGGGTTGTCTATCAGAACCGATGGCTGTGCGTGCGTGAGGATCAGGTGCGGCGGCCGAGCGGACATCGCGGCATCTACGGCGTGGTGGAGAAGCCGGACTTCGTCGTTATCGCACCGATCCAGGACGGCATGGTCTATCTCGTCGAGCAATACCGTTACCCGGTTGCCGGGCGCTACTGGGAGCTGCCGCAAGGCTCGTGGGAAGACACGCCGGGCGCGGATCCGGAGGCGCTCGCCGCGGGCGAGTTGCGTGAAGAAACCGGCCTCGTCGCGAGCTCGATCCGCCCGGTTGGCCATCTGTTCCTTGCCTACGGTTTCTGCAACCAGGGCTACCACGTGTTCCATGCGACCGGGCTGGGTTTCGCTGGCGAACAGCGTGATGCCGAAGAGGAGGGCCTCGTTGCGAAGGCGTTCGCGCAGGCTGAGGTCGAGGCGATGATCTGCCGCGGCGAGATCAAGGATGCAACCACGGTTGCGGTGTGGGGCTTGCTGAAGATGAAGGGATTAGTTTGATTTCGATCGCGCGCTTCTGAATCAGCTGGAGAGAATGATGGCGTCACGTGTTTTTCCCGATAGCGTGCGGATCGTCGAAGTCGGCCCGCGCGACGGGCTACAGAACGAGAAGCAGGCGGTGCCCACCGCGACCAAGCTCGCGCTGATCACGAAGCTCGCGGACGCGGGCTTGTCGGTGATCGAGGCGACCGCCTTTGTGTCACCCAAGTGGGTGCCGCAGATGGCCGATTCGGCCGAGGTGATGGCCGGTCTGCCGCAGCGGGCCGGTATCCGCTACCCGGTGCTCGCACCGAATCTCAAGGGGTTTGAGGCTGCCGTGGCTGCGGGGGCGAAAGAGGTGGCGATCTTCACCGCGGCATCCGAGACCTTCTGCTGCAAGAACACGAACTGTTCGGTGGATGAGAGTTTCGAGCGGTTTGCACCGATCATGGCCGCCGCGCGCGATGCGGGGGTGGCTGTCCGGGGCTACGTGTCTTGCGTGCTGGGGTGCCCGTTCGAGGGCGAGATCGCCCCTGCGGCGGTGCTGACGGTGAGCGAACGCCTGCTCGCCATCGGTTGCTACGAAGTGAGCCTGGGCGACACGATCGGGCGCGGCACGCCGGGCTCCACCGCCCGGTTGTTTGAACAGCTCTGTGCTCGCCTGCCTGCCGAGCGGCTGGCAGGGCATTTTCACGATACCTGGGGCCAGGCGCTGCCGAATGTGCTGACGGCACTGGACTTCGGCGTTGCCACCTTCGACAGCTCGGTCGCCGGACTCGGCGGTTGCCCGTACTCGCCTGGCGCGACCGGGAACGCCGCGACCGAGGATCTCGTCTACATGCTCGACGGCCTCGCCATTCAGACCGGCGTGTCGCTGGACGCGCTGGTTGATGCCGCGGCCTTCATTTCCGATGCGCTTGGTCGTGCGCCGGCGAGCCGCGTAGCGCGCGCAATGATGGCGCGGCGACAAGGTCTTGCAAACACGGCGCAGGGGCAGTGCTAGGCTGCAAGCATGGATAACGAGGACTTCACGCCAGAGGCCGCCGCACGTTTTCGCGAAGCCGCGATCGCCCGCTATCAGGAGGGCGATGTCGGTGGTGCCCGCAATCTGTGCGCCGAGGGCGCGCTGCGCTGCCGCGAGGCGGATCTCACGCTGCCCGAAGCGCGTCTGCTCGTGCTGGAGGCCCGCTACGCGGCGATCCTGAACGAAGGCGAACCGGCGCTCGAGTGCGCGGCACGTGCCTGCAGCCTTGCCGATCAGGTTGGCGACGAGGCCTTGCGTGCCGCCGCGCGCCAATCCATCGGTCTGGTGCTTGCACTGCTTGGTGCGTCAGGGCCGGCTGAGCGGGCGCTGCGTGGCGCCTTGGCGTTCTACGAGGCGAATGGCAGCGAAAACGAGGTCCTCGCTGCACGTGCCGACCTTCAGTTCCTGCTTGCGATATCCGGCAGCCATGCGGCCGCGGTGCTCACCGGCCGCCAAGTGGTCGATGGCTGGCGTGCCTGCGGCGATCTGCAACGCGAGGTCGGCGCGGCGAACAACTTGGGCTGCAGCCTGATCGAACTGGGGCGCATCGACGAAGCCTACGACGTGTTGCGCCCTTACCTGGGCGATGCGCGACTGCCGCGCTACATCAAGGCTCGCGTGTCGGACACGCTGATCGACGTGCTGCTCGCACGGGGCGATGCGGATGAAGCCGAGTTCATGATCCGTCGTGCGACCGACCCGTTTGAAAGCCACCGCACCGAATATTCGGAAGTTGCGGAACTGTTCCACCGCGCCCGCGTGGCAAGGCTGCGCGGGCAGAACGCGACGGCACTCGAGCTGCTGACGCGGGTTGTCGCGACGCCGGACGCGATGCGCGAGGACTGGCTGCGCAAGGCACACGAGTTGCTGATCGAGATGGCGATCGAGGCCGGCGATCTGGCTTTGCAGGCGCGCGCCTACGAGCGGCTGCTGGAGATGGCGTCGACCCGTTCGGAACGCGATCGCCGACTCGTCGATATCGTGTTGAGTCACGCAATGCCCTGGGTGTTTGCCTGACATGTCGCGCCTGCCACCCGCTTCGCCCTGTACCGGGGTGTGCCGGATCGACCCGCGCAGCGGGTGCTGTGAGGGCTGTCAGCGCACGCTGGACGAGATTGCCGGCTGGTCGCAGGCGAGTGACGCCGACAAACACCTGATCCTGCGCAGGGTTGCCGAACGCCGCGCGTGTGCCGACTGGTTCGACGTCGACCTGCGTTCAGACTGCGACCGCTAAACCGCGGATGGGGGCGCCGCTACCGCCGTCGATCCGCGTGCTGGAGCGCGGCTGGCTGTCGGCCAATACGGTCTTGCTGTTGGACGGCCCGGATGCCTGCGCGGTGGATTCTGGCTATGTCACCGATGCCTTGGAAACGGTGCGCCTGGTGCGAGAAGCGCTCGACGGGCGACGCCTGACGCGGCTCATCAACACCCACTCCCACTCCGACCACGTCGGGGGCAATGCGGCGCTGACTCACGCGTTCGGCTGCGCAGTAGCGGTGCCGGCGGGCATCGCGGGCGCCGTCGCGACCTGGGACGAGGCCGCGCTGTTGCTCTCCGCTGCGGATCAGCGCGGCGAGCGCTTCACCGCGCATGCGGTGATCCAGCCGGGTGACCTCTTTGTCGCCGGCGGCATGCGCTGGGAGGCGTTGGCCGCGCCAGGGCACGACATGGACGCGCTGGTGTTCTACGCCGCCGATCACCGGCTGCTGATCTCGGGTGACGCGCTGTGGCGCCACGGCTTTGGCATCCTGTTCGCGGATGTGATCGGTGCAGGTGGCGGTCTCGACGCGGCGCGCGAGACGCTCGAACGACTCGCCCGCCTGCCGATCGATTGCGTGATCCCGGGTCATGGCGCCCCGTTCGTCGAGGTCGACCAGGCTTTCGAGTCGGCCTTTGCTCGGCTGCAGGCTTTCGAGCAGGACGGCAGCCGGATTGCGCGCAACGCGCTGCGCGGCTGCCTGAGCTTCACCCTGCTTGAACGTGGCCAGCTGGCGCTCGATACGCTGCCCGCCTACCTTGCGAGTGTGCCCCTCTACCGCGAAGCGAATCAGCGCTACCTGCAACAAGCGCCCGATGCGCTCGCGGCGTGGCTGGCCGATGCGCTGGTGCACGCGGGGGTGGCACGCCGCAGCGGCGGTTTTCTGGTGCCAACCGCATTGGGTTGAGCACTTTGCCCGAATTGGTGCTGCCCGGCGTTCGGGGCCGCTGCTAGACTGCCGGAAAATTCAAAATGACTGGGTCCGCCACGAGCCGACCCGAGGGTTGCCCCGATGCATGAGCTGCGTACTACGGTTGATATCCAGGCCCCGCCGAACCAGGTCTGGACGATCCTGACCGACTTTGCCGCCTACCCGGAGTGGAACCCCTTCATCCGCGAAGTGCGTGGCGAGCCGATCGCCGGACGCTCGCTCAATATCAGCGTCTTCTGTGGTCCGAAAGCGCAACGGCGCAACTTCTGGCCGCGTGTGCTGACCTCCGAAGCGCCGCGCGAACTGCGTTGGCAAGGCCGCCTGCTGATGAGCGGGCTGCTCAACGGCGAACACCGTTTCAAGCTGGTGCCCCGTTCCGATGGCACCACCCGCCTTGTGCACAGCGAATGCTTCACCGGAGTGCTGGTTCCATTCTTCCGAGCGCGCCTTGAGCGCGAAGCCCGGCCCGGATTCGAGGCCATGAACGCCGCCCTCAAGTCGCGCGCCGAACGCCGCCGCTGACCGTTTTCCCTCCTTTGGCCGGATATCTCTGGCCTTCTGCTTGACGTTGATTGCTCGGCCTGGGGTTAGATCAAAAAATATTTTGATGACCCCATTGGCAACGCTCACATTCTGGATTAGGGTTCACCCCAATCAGGGATAACCCTAGTTCGGTTGTCCCGGCAGCATCCCGAGCCTTCACCCCCGCCCGCGTCGCGGACGGGCCAGAAGAGATGGCGGGCAAAAGCCCGCAAGCGCCACTACAAAGGAGACTTCAATGAAAACCAGCCCGATGCGTCGTGCCCTGTTGACCGCTTTTGCTGTTGGTACCGCCCTGATGGCCGCTCCGGCCTTTGCTGACAAGGCAAACCCGAAGATCGGTTTCTCCATCGACGACCTGCGCGTCGAACGTTGGGCGCGTGACCGCGACTACTTCGTCGAAGCGGCAAAGACCATGGGTGCGACCGTCAGCGTTCAGTCGGCTGATGCGAACGAGCAGCGCCAGATCTCGCAGATCGAAAACCTGATCGCGCAAAAAGTCGACGTGATCGTGATCGTTCCCTTCAACTCGAAGGTGCTGACGAACGTCATCAAGGAAGCCAAGAAGGCCGGCATCAAGGTCGTGTCGTATGACCGCCTGATCCTGAACGCCGATGTCGATGCCTACATCTCGTTCGACAACGAGCGCGTTGGCCAACTGCAAGCCGAAATGGTCGTGAAGGCTCAGCCGAAGGGCTCGTACTTCATGCTCGGCGGCTCGCCGACCGACAACAACGCCAAGCTGCTGCGCGAAGGCCAGATGAAGGTCCTCAAGCCGTACGTCGACAAGGGCGACATCAAGATCGTCGGCCAGCAGTGGGTGAAGGAGTGGAACCCGTCTGAAGCGCTGTCGATCATCGAAAACGCGCTGACCGCGAACAAGAACAAGATCGACGCGATCGTCGCCTCGAACGACGGTACCGCCGGTGGCGCAATCCAGGCGCTGGCTGCCCAGAACCTGGCTGGCAAGGTTGCCGTGTCCGGTCAGGACGCCGACCTGGCTGCTTGCAAGCGCGTGATCGCTGGTACGCAGACCGGTACGGTCTACAAGCCGCTGAAGCTGATCGCTTCGGAAGCCGCCAAGCTGTCGGTGCAGCTCGCCAAGGGTGAGAAGCCGGCCTTCAACAACGCGCTCGACAATGGTTCGGCCAAGAAGATCGACTCGCTGCTCCTGACGCCGACGATCATCACCAAGGCCAACATCGACACGCTGGTGAAGGACAACTTCTACACCGCCAAGCAGCTCGGCCTGTAAGTCAGCAGCACCGGCCCGCTTCCGCTCCGGTGCGGAAGCGACGCCGGCCCCGGTGGGCGCGCCACCTCCCCTTCCCGGCGCGCCTGCCTTCTTTACTCACTAGAAGGAAAAGCCATGTCCGAATACCTCCTGGACATGCGAGGCATCGTCAAGGAATTCAGCGGCGTCAAGGCGCTCGACGGAATCGACCTTAAAGTGCGCGCTGGCGAATGCGTTGGCCTGTGTGGCGAAAACGGCGCAGGCAAGTCTACGCTGATGAAGGTGCTCTCCGCGGTCTACCCGCACGGCACTTGGGAAGGTCAGATCTTCTGGGAAGGCCAGGAGCTCAAGGCCCGTACCATCCGCGAAACCGAAGAAGCCGGTATCGTCATCATCCACCAGGAATTGATGCTCGTACCGCAGCTCTCGGTCGCCGAGAACATCTTCATGGGCAACGAGATCACGCTGCCCGGTGGCCGCATGAACTATTCGGCGATGTATCAGCGCGCCGAAGAGCTGATGCACGAACTGAAGATGCCTGACATCAACGTGGCGCTGCCGGTGATGCACTACGGCGGTGGTCACCAGCAACTGATCGAGATCGCCAAGGCCCTCAACAAGAAGGCCAAGCTGCTGATTCTCGATGAGCCGACCTCATCGCTGACCAAGTCCGAAACGCAGATCCTGCTCGACATCATCAAGGATCTGAAGAAGAAGGGCGTGGCCTGCGTGATGATCAGCCACAAGCTCGACGAGATTGCCGAGGTCTGCGACACGATTTCCGTGATCCGCGACGGCACCCACGTCGGCACCCGGCCGATGTCCGAAATGGACACCAACGAGATCATCACGATGATGGTCGGCCGCGAAATCAAGAACCTCTTCCCGCGCGAAGAACACCCGATCGGTGAGGTGATCTTCGAAGCGAAGAACGTCACCTGCTACGACGTGAACAATCCGAAGCGCAAGCGGGTGGATAACGTTTCCTTCCAGCTGCGCAAGGGCGAGATCCTGGGCGTTGCAGGGCTGGTGGGCGCCGGGCGTACCGAGCTCGCGATGGCGATCTTCGGCTACTACGCGGGCCATCACTCGCTCGAGATGACGCTCGAAGGCAAGCCGCTGCATGTGAATTCGCCGAAGGACGCTGTCGAGCAGGGCATCTGCATGGTGCCGGAAGACCGCAAGCGCCATGGCATCGTGCCGCTGATGGGCGTGGGCCACAACATCACGATTTCGACGTTGCCGAGCTACGCCCACATGGGTCGTATCGACGCCGAGGCCGAGATGCACACGATTCAGCAGTCGATTGCGCGGATGCGCATCAAGACAGCGACGCCGCTGCTGCAGATCCGCGGCCTCTCGGGCGGTAACCAGCAAAAGGCGGTGGTCTCGAAGATGCTGCTGCCCAACCCGAAGGTGCTGATCCTCGATGAGCCGACGCGCGGCGTCGACGTCGGTGCGAAGTACGAGATCTACAAGCTCATGTTCGAGCTGGTCAAGCAGGGGCTCTCGATCATCATGATCAGCTCCGAGCTGCCGGAAGTGCTGGGCATCAGTGACCGCGTGCTGGTGATGGGCGAAGGCAAGCTGCGCGGCGACTTCGTCAATCAGGGCCTGACGCAGGAACAGGTGCTGACTGCCGCCTTGGGCCAATCCGAACAATCGCTTGCAGCCTGATTCGCAAGACCACTAAAAAAACTACAGAGGCACACCAAATGAGTTCCGTTGCCAAGAACATCAAAACACTATTCGGGAAGTACAAAGTCCTGGCGCTGGGGATCGCGATCGTCGTGATCTGGTCCTTCTTTGGCTACATGACGATGACTGCGGACGGCTCGTCCTTCCTCACGTCACGCAACTTCTCCAACCTGCTGCGGCAGATGGCGATCACCGGCATGCTGGCTTCCGGCATGGTGTTCGTGATCATCGCGGGTGAAATCGATCTGTCGGTTGGCTCGCTGCTCGGTTTGCTCGGCGGTCTCGCGGCCGTGCTGGATGCGACCTACAAGGTGCCGGTTGCGGGCACGATTGCGATCGTGTGTTTTGCCGGTGTCCTGGTCGGTCTGATGAACGGCTACTGGGTGTCTTACCTGCGTGTGCCGTCCTTCATCGTCGGTCTCGCGGGCATGCTGGCCTTCCGCGGCATCCTGGTCGGCCTGACACAGGGTTCCACGGTGCCGGTCGAATCCGAAGGGCTCATCGCGATCGGTCAGGCCTACCTGCCGGCCAACATCGGCTACATCCTCGCGCTCGTGTTGTTCGCGGTGCTGGTCTTCATCAGCCTGCGTACCCGTACCAACCGCGCCAAATACAACCTGACTGTCGCGCCGATGTGGCAGGACGCGATCAAGCTCGGTGTGACCGGCGCGCTGATCTTCGGCTTCGTTCATACGCTGGAGTCCTACCAGGGTGTGCCGGTGCCGGTGCTGGTTCTGCTGGTGGTGGCCGGTGTGTTCAGCTTCATGGCCAACAGCACGGTGTTCGGTCGTCGCATCTATGCGATCGGCTCCAACCTTGAAGCGACCCGCCTCTCTGGTGTGAATGTGCAGTTCATCAAGATGTCGATCTTCGGCATCATGGGTCTGATGT
Source organism: Niveibacterium sp. COAC-50 (assembly GCF_013184235.1). Lineage (NCBI taxonomy): Bacteria > Pseudomonadati > Pseudomonadota > Betaproteobacteria > Rhodocyclales > Rhodocyclaceae > Niveibacterium > Niveibacterium sp. COAC-50. The sequence continues at coordinate 394,121 of NZ_JABCJM010000002.1, read as the reverse complement.
GCGCCTTCGCCGGCCTGACCACCACGGCACGCCTGGCCTCGGGTTCGCCTTCGGCCGGTAACATGGGTGAGCTTGACGCGATCGCCTCCTGCTTCATCGGCGGTACGTCGATGCGCGGTGGTGCCGGCACGGTGTCCGGCGCGATGATCGGCGCACTGATCATGACCAGCCTCGACAACGGCATGTCGATGCTCGGCGTGGAAACTTTCTGGCAGATGATCGTCAAGGGCAGCATCCTGCTGCTGGCGGTCTGGGTCGATGTGATGTCGGGCTCCAACGAACGCTAATAGTTCGCTTGTAGTCGGCTCTCCGGGTCTCCTCCCGGATGCCTTGCGGGGGCGCTATGCGCCCCCTTTTTACGTTGACTCGGGTCACCTCGCCGGCGCGCCGCTTCGCTTAAACTGCCCGACTTTGCATTGCAGGAGGCCGCCATGGCCGCATTTGAACTGACGCCAGAACTCGTGCTCGGCCATGCCGAGATGGATGCCACCCACGAAGACTTTGCCGCCGCGGTCAACGCGATGTGCATGGCGACCGATGCCGACCTTGCAGCCACGCTCGACGCGCTGATCGAGCACTGTGTTGCCCACTTCGAGCAGGAAAACGCCTGGGCCGAAGCGATCGGTTTCCCGGGCTGCCATCGCAATGAGCATGAGCGTGTGCTGGGCGTGATGCGCGCGGTGCGCAGCGAGCTGGACAAAGGTGACTTCGGGCTTGGCCGCCGCTTGGCCGAAGAGCTGCCGGTATGGTTCCGCCATCACGCTGCGAGCATGGATGCTGCGCTGGCCGCCATGCTGAAGAACGGCCTGACGATGGCCGACATCGATCAGGCGCCGATCGCCTCGCCCTGCGGTGGCTCGCACGCCTGCAAGAACCACGATCACGATCATGAAGACGGCGAACACTGTCACAGCCATGATGGCGATGCGGCTCATGCGTGCGACGGCAGCGGCGGCTGTCACGGCCACTGAGCGGTTCCATGCGAATCGGGGGGCTGCGCCCCCCGCAGCAGAATGCGACAATCGCGGCGCTCCCACCGGAGCGCCGTCTTCTTTTCGGCCTACCCGGCCCCAACCACAATAGAAAAGAACCCATGTCCGCCATCGTGCATCCGGCAGTCCCCGCCGCTGACGAGTTCGAGCGCCACCCGCCCGGTCTCAAGGTCATCTTCTTCACCGAGATGTGGGAGCGCTTCTCCTACTACGGCATGCGAGCACTGCTGGTGCTCTATCTGGTCAATGCGCTGGGCTATGAGCGCAAGGATGCGCTGGAGCTGTACGGCATCTATACCGGCCTGGTCTACCTCACGCCACTGCTGGGCGGCTACCTTGCGGACAAGTACCTTGGCTTGCGGCAGGGGGCTGTCATTGGTGGCCTGATCATGATGCTGGGCCATTTCGCGATGGCGTTCGAGCCCTTGCTCCACCTCGCGCTCGGCTTGCTGATTCTCGGCAATGGTTTCTTCAAGCCGAATACCTCGACGATGGTCGGCCAGCTCTATCGCGAGCACGATCCGCGCCGCGACGGTGGCTATACGATCTTCTACATGGGCATCAACCTTGGTGCCTTTTTTTCGCCGCTGGTCGCCGGCACGCTGGGCGAAAAGCTGGGCTGGCACTGGGGCTTCGCCTCGGCTGGTGTGGGCATGGCAATTGGTGTGTTCACGCTGCTGCGCTGGCAACACTTGCTCGGCGATGCCGGTCTGCGTGCCGGTCAGCGCGCGATGGATCGCCGCGACTGGTCGCGCATTCTCGCGATCAGCGCCGCGAGTGTGCCGTTCGTGTACGCAGCGATTGCGCTGTGGGGGCTGATCTCGGCGGCGGTTGCGCCGCTGCCGCTGGTGGCGAAGCTTGCGCTCGGTTTTGCGGTGATCGGCCTCGCGCTATGGTTGCCGAACCGCTTCGGCAGCAAGGATCCGAACGCCAAGCCGCTCAGCCGAGAGGATTGGGATGCGATCGTCGCGATCTGTATCACCTGCTTCTTCGTGATCTTCTTCTGGATGGGCTTCGAGCAGGCCGGCGGCACGATGAACCTGTTTGCCGACCAGCAGACCGATCGCCACGCCTTCGGCTTCGAGATCCCGGCATCGTGGTTCCAGTCGATCAACCCGCTTGTGATCGTGTTGCTGGCGCCGGTGTTCTCGGCTTTCTGGACCAAGCTGGATCGGTCCCGGTTCGCGCTGCCGGTTACCGCCAAACAGGCGCTCGGCATGATCGTGCTGGGGCTGGGTTTCATTGTGCTGGCGATCGCACAGGCCCAAGCGCAGCAGACCGGAAAGGTCGGCCCGCATTGGCTGTTCATCGTCTATTTCCTGCACACGGTGGGTGAGTTGATGCTGTCGCCGGTCGGGCTGTCGATGGTCTCAAAGCTGGCGCCTGCGCGCTTCGCCGGACTGTTGATGGGGGTCTGGCTGCTCAGTTCGGCGGTTGCGAACTACCTCTCCGGCACGCTCGAGCACATGCTGCAGCGCTTTGATATTCCGCTCTACTGGTTCCTCGTCGGCTCATCGATCGGTGCGGGTCTGGTGCTGCTGGCGCTGACGCCGATGCTCAAGAAGTTGATGCACGGCCGCGGCTAAGGCGTCGGGCACGGCTGCTGTACGGGGCGGGTCGCGAAAGTGGCCCGCCCTTGTTGTTTCCGGGCGGCGCTCGCAGCCCGGCGCGTCATCACCTATAGTCCGCAGGGCAGGGTGCAAAACGGGGAAACCGGATGTCGATGTCGCTGCAACTCCTGATCGTGCTTGGCCTGATGACGCTGAGCGCCTTCTTTTCGATTGCCGAGATCTCGCTCGCCAGCGCGCGCAAGATCAAGCTCCACGCGATTCTGGACGGTGGTGAACCGCGCGCCGGCGATGTGATCGGGCTGCAGGAGCGGCCCGGCTACTTCTTCACCGTCGTGCAGGTTGGGCTGAATACCGTTGCGATTCTCGGCGGCATCGTCGGCGAGGGTGCGCTGTCGCCAACGTTTGCGCGCCTGATCCAGCTAGGCGGTGGCAGCGAGGAGGTGGCGTCCTCGCTCGGCTTTCTGATGTCCTTTGTCACCATCACCGCGCTGTTCATCCAGTTTGCCGATCTGATTCCAAAGCGCATTGCGATGGCGGATCCTGAGCGCTGGGCTATCCGCATCGTGCGGCCGATGCGTGTGCTGACCATTGTGCTGGCGCCGCTGGTGCTGCTCTTCAACGGCGTCGCGAATCTGTTCTTCCATGTCACCGGATTGCCGGCTGCACGCGAAGACCGCGTGACGACCGACGACATCGTGGCGATGGTCGATGCAGGGGCGGATTCCGGCGCCCTGCAGGGCAACGAACACCAGCTCATCGGCAACGTGCTTGGCTTTGGCGAACGCCCGGTCGCCGCTGCGATGACGCCGCGCGACAGCGTTGTCTTCCTCGATATCACCGAAGACGCGGCCACGCTGCGCGAGAAGCTGATGACCGGCCACGCCGAGGACTTCCTGGTGTGCCGCGAACGCATCGACGACGTGATCGGCTTCCTAGAACTGCGCGATCTGATGCCGGTGCTTGCCGCCGGTGACATCGACAACCTGCCCGCGGTACTCAGTCACCTGGAACTGCGCAAGCCGCTGGTGGTGCCGGACGCACTGAATCTTGCCGACATGCTCGAACGCTTCAAGGACGCGCGCAATGACTTCGCCGTGGTGGTCAACGAGTACGCGCTGGTGGTCGGCACCGTGACGCTGGACGATCTGGTGCATTGCCTGATGGACCACATCGTCGTGCCACAGTACGACCAGCAGATCGTGCAGCGCGGCCCGGGGTCATGGTTGGTCGATGGCATGACGCCGATCGGCGATGTGAAGGGCCTGATCGACGTCGAGTACGCACCGGGTGAAGAGGGCTACGACACCGCCGCCGGTTTCATGATGTACATGATGAAGCGCATCCCCAAACGCGCTGAAGGCTTCGAGTTTGCCGGCCACCGCTTCGAGGCGGTCGATATCGACAATTTCAAGATCGACCAGGTCATGGTGACCCGGATCGAGTGAGGAGCGCGCCATGGCTGCCACCGCACTGTTGATCGCAACCCGCAAGGGACTCTGGATTCTGCGTGGCAATGCTGCGCGCACAGACTGGCGCCTCGAAGGGCCGCACTTCCTCGGCAACGTGATCCACCATGCCCGGCTCGACCCGCGCGACGGCCGCACCATGCTGGTTGCTGCGCGCACCGGCCACCTGGGGCCGACCGTTTTCCGTTCCACCGACGCGGGGGCCAGCTGGCAGGAGGCGGTGACACCACCCGCTTTCCCAAAGGCGGCAGGCGGGCGGGTGGTTGAGCACGTGTTCTGGCTCACCCCGGGGCACGCGAGCGAGCCCGGTACCTGGTATGCCGGTACCAGTCCGCAAGGCCTCTTCGTTTCGCGTGACGGTGGCCTCAACTGGGCCAGTGTCGAGGGTTTCAACGCGCACCCGGACCGACGCGCATGGTGCGGCGATGACAAGGACCAGACGCCGGATGGCGGCAAGCTGCATTCCGTGCTGGTTGACCCGCGAGACCCTGCACACCTGTTCGTATCGATGTCGAGCGGTGGCACCTTCGAGTCACGCGCGGGCGGGGCGGACTGGACGCCGATCAATCAGGGCGTGCGCGCCGAGTTCTACCCCGACCCCTATCCGGTGTTCGGGCAAGACCCGCACTGCGTGCGCATGCACCCGGCGCGCCCGAGTCGGCTCTATCAGCAGAACCATTGCGGGCTATTCCGCCGCGACGAGGCGGATGGCGGTTGGGTCGATATTGGCGCAAATCTGCCGCAGGATGGCGTGCGCCGCGATATCGGCTTCGGCATCGTGATACACGCGCACCAGCCCGATACGATCTGGACCATCCCGATGGATGCCGGCAGCGTGTGGCCGCGGGTGTCGCCCGAAGGCAAGCCGTGTGTGATGCGCTCGCGCGATGGCGGCGACAGCTGGCAGATGTGCCGTGGCGGCCTGCCGGGCGAGCAGGCGTGGTTCACCGTCCTGCGCCAGGCCCTCACGGTGGATGGCGAGTCGACCGCCGGCGTCTACTTCGGCACCACGGGTGGCGAGGTATGGGCAAGCACGGACGAAGGCGATAACTGGCGCTGCATCGCGCGGCATTTGCCCGAGATCTACGCGCTTGAAGCGGAGCGACTTGCGTGATCGTGCGAGTGCGCCTGCCGACGCATCTGCATCAGTACAGCGGCGGCTTGGCCGATGTGCTGGTTGACTGCGCCGCGCCTGCGACGCTGGCGGATGTGATGGCGGCGCTGGATGCCCGCTGGCCCGGTGTGCGGCATCGGCTGATCGACGAGCAAGACGGCATCCGTCGGCACATCCGCATCTTCGTCGGCAGCGCGGCTGTGCCCGGCATCGCGGTGCCGGTGGGCGAGGGCGAGGACGTGATGATTGTCGCGGCGCTGTCGGGCGGTTAACGACGCGACAGCCGCACCGTGACTACCTTGTTCGGCAGCTGACGATCAGCGGCTTGCCGGCGGGCGGTGTGCGGAGCGCCGAGCACTCGTTCGCAGGCGGGTAGATCATCCTGTAGATGCGCCGTTCGGTGCCTTCGTAACGGCACGCGATGATCTTCGGGCCCGGCAGATACCACGTCACGCGCTGGCTGCCCTTGCTGCCCTGTTCTTCCTGAAGCTGCGGGGTCTTGGTCGGGTCGCCGACATACACCTCGGCGCCGGCCAGCGCGGCGGGGGTACTCGGCACTTCGGCGGCGCTTGCTTCGGCCGAAGCAGGCGCAAAGGTGGCGTAACCACCGGCGAGCTTCAGCGATGTGTCGAAGGCGGGCGGGCACTTCACCTCGACATAACGTTGTGCGAATGCGGCCGGGCAAATCAGGACGGCAAGCAGCAGTGCAAGGTAGCGCATGGCGGTTCCGTGGGCTCGGTAGGTCTGTTCAGCGTAGTGCAAGCCGCGTGTTTCGTCAGGGTGCCAAGCGATCTTCAGGTCCGCCCCAGCATCGCACGCAGGTTGGCCAGTTTGGCCTTTGCGTCTTCCTTCGACACCACTGCGTTCTTGTCCGGCCGTTTCACGCTGTCGGCACCCAGTTCTTCAATGAAGCGCGAGGGCTCCACCGTGTGCCATTCGCCCGCTGCCTTGCGACGGTCGCAGTAGGTGATCGTCAGGCTGCGCTGTGCGCGGGTTACGCCGACGTACATCAGGCGGCGCTCTTCCTCGACCTTGTCCTCGTCAATGCTGCTCTGATGTGGCAGCAGGCCTTCCTCGACGCCGATCAGGAATACATGCGGCCACTCAAGGCCCTTGCTCGCATGCAGCGTCGCGAGCTGCACGCCGTCGAAATCCTCGTCTTCCTTGTCGAGCATCGAGATCAGCGCGATCGTCTGCGTCAGTTCGAGCAGGTTCTTGTTGTCTTCCTCGCCCTTGCGGCCAAGCCAGCCGACAAAGTCGGAGACGTTGCTCCACTTGGTTTCCGCCTCGCGCTGCTCGCAGTGCTCGTACAGCCAGGCTTCGTAGCCGATCGCGCGGATCAGGTCGTCGAGCACCTGTTTGGCAGGTTCGCGCTGGGCGCGGTATTCGATCTTGTTGATGAAGTTGCCGAACTCGCGCACCGCTTCGAGCTGGCGGTGCGGCACATGCTGCTCCGCGCCTTCCTCGAACGCGGCCGAGAAGAGGCCAATATGCCGCTTGCCGGCGTAGTTGCCGAGCGCTTCAAGCGTCGCGGGCCCGATGCCGCGGCGCGGTGTGGTCATCGAGCGGATGAAGGCGAGATCGTCGTCCGGGTTCAGCAGCAGGCGCAGGTAGCTGGTGATGTCCTTGATCTCGGCGCGGTCAAAGAAGCTCTGCCCGCCGGAGATGACGTAGGGCACCTTGAAGTTGCGCAGGGTCTGTTCGATCAGGCGTGCCTGATGGTTGCCGCGATACAGGATCGCGTAATCGCGCCAGTGCGTACGGCATTCGAACTTGTGCGCCTGCATCCGCTTGATCACCACCTCGGCTTCGTTTTCTGCATCGCGCGTGGCAACGATGTGGATCGGGTCGCCGATGCCGTGCTCGGACCATAGCCGCTTGTCGAACATCTTCTCGTTGTTGGCGATCAGCGTGTTTGCGGCGGTCAGGATGCGGTTGGTGGAGCGGTAGTTCTGTTCCAGCTTGATCACGCGCAGGTTCGGATAGTCGCGCGCGAGCTGGTTGAGGTTTTCCACATCGGCGCCGCGCCAGGCGTAAATCGCCTGATCGTCGTCGCCGACCGCGGTGAAGGCGCCGCGCACGCCGGCGATCTGGCGCAGCAGCTTGTACTGAGCGCGGTTGGTGTCCTGGTATTCGTCGACCAGCAGATAGCGCAGCTTGTTCTGCCAGCGCTCGCGGGCCTCCGGGTGCTCGTCGAACAGGCGCACCGGCAGCGCGATCAGGTCATCGAAGTCCACCGCCTGGTAAGCGCGCAGGGTTTTCTCGTAGGCCGGGTAGAGTTTTGCCGCAGCGGCTTCGATCTCGTCGCTGGCGAGCTTTTCGGCCTCTTGCGGCGTGATCAGCGCGTTCTTCCAACCTGAGATCGTCCAGTGGATCGCCTTGAGCATGGCCTTGTCGGCGTTGGTCGCGAGGTCGGCAACGATCTGGTGTGTGTCGGAGGCATCAAGGATCGAAAACTGCGGCTTGAGACCAGCGAGCTTGGCCTCCTGCCGCACGATACGCACGCCCAGCGCATGGAAGGTGCACACCGTGAGGCCCTTCGATTCGCCGCCGCTGAGCAGGTGGCCGACGCGCTCCTGCATCTCTTTCGCGGCCTTGTTCGTGAAGGTGATTGCGGCGATGTTCTGCGCGCTCATGCCGCAGGTTTTCACGAGGTGCGCGATCTTTGCGGTGATGACGCGCGTCTTGCCCGAGCCGGCGCCGGCCAGCACGAGACAGGGACCATCAAGATATTTCGCCGCCTCGCGTTGCGGGGCGTTGAGGGTGGACAGCATCGGGATCGGGAACCGCAGGCGTGGAGTCGTGATTCTACCGGAGGCGGCGCGGCAAACCGGGCGACGACGCGTCTGCTGCGGCGTTCCGGTGGCAGGGGGCGCTGTCGCTGGCGTTTGGTGCACGAAAAAGGGGCCGGGCAGTGCCCGACCCCCTTGATCTCAGCGCCGGGCGTTTGCCCGGCACCGCATCAGTCTTCGAACTGGACCATCGTGGCGGTCAGCAGGCCCGCATTGAGCGTGCCATGGACTTCCACGATGCGGCCGTTCGCCAGTGCGCCGACGAGGCCGTCCTTGAAGACCGTGGTATCGGTTGTCGTGACCTTCTGGCCGGCGACCTTGAAGTCGGTCGGCGAGACAAAGTCGGTGATCACGCCACGCACCTCGGCAATCGTCGGCAGGTCGCTGCGCTTGATCTCGATCTTGGTCGCGATCACCTTGCCAGCGCTGACCGTACCGGTGACCTCGACCTTGACGCCATTCGCGAGGTCGCTCGCGCTGCCGTTCTCGAACACCGTGGCGTCGTTCCAGGTCACGACGACGGCGTTGAGTTCGAAGCTCTTCGCAGTGGCGTCGAGTGCGTAGAGCAGGCCCTCAAGCCGCACACCCATGCCGGCATCCGGCACGAACTTCACTTCGCTGACCACCAGCACGCCGGCGCTGAAGCTGCCGCGCACGAGGATGCGCTTGCCGTTGGCGAGGTCATCAACGCTGGCGGCGCTACCGTTGGCGTTGGTGTACGCCGTGGTGTCGGTGACATGGAAGATCATGTCGAAGCCCGAAAGCCGGAAGTTGCCGGTTGTAGCGTTGTAGCTATTGACCTTGCCGGGGAAGGTGCGCTTGCCACCGTCCGGCGTGGTGGAGAAAGTCAGCGAGGTCGCCTTGACGACGCCGGCATCGTAGGCCCCTTCGATCTTCACGAGCACGCCGTTGGCGAGGTTGTCGACCGTGCCGCCCGACAGCGTTGCGGTGGAGGCGTCAACCGGTACGCCGCGCACCTTGAAGCTCGATACCGATACGAAATCGGTGATCGCGCCGGTGAGGCTTACTTCGGCATCGCCCTCGTCGCGAACGAACTTGACCTTGCTCGCAACAACCTTGCCCGCGGTCCATGTGCCTTCAACCCGCACGGCACGGCCGTTGGCCAGATCCGCGACAGTGCCCTTCTCAAACGTGGCGGTCTTGGCATCCACACTCACGCCAGCAAGCTTGAAGGTCACGTTCGTGGTGTCGAGGTCGGCCACCAGCCCGCCGAGTCGAACCTTTGCGCCATCCGCGATGCTCGGGTTCTTGATTCGCACTGCCTTGGCGGTCAACACACCCGCATCGCTCACCGCGACGTTGCTCCACACCGCGACGCGCTGGCCTTCGGTCAGCGTAGCGGTTGCCGGCAGCACGGTCGCAGTACCGTAGTCGACGGTCAGCGTGCCGATCTTGAAGGTCTTGGCGGTACTGTCCAGCGCGGTCACGATGCCGACCACGCGTACCAGCGTGGCGCTGGTCGGGTCTTTGCGCTCGACACGTGTGGCGACGATTGCGCCGCTGGCGTCGCGCGCGCCGTGCACTTCGACGATGTCGCCGATCGCCAGGTCAGCAAGGCCGGTCGCACCTTCAAAGACCGTCGGCGTTGCCGGGTCGGTCGAAATCACCACCGTTTGGCCGGCAACAACGAAACCAGTGCCACTGAGGCTGGTAATGCGGCCGATCACTTCCGGCGCAACGGTCAGGTGTTTGATCGTGTCGTCCGGGTTCAGCTCGGTCTCAACCTTCATGCCGAGCTTGATGTCGCTGCTGGTACCCGCGGTCGGACTCGCCGGGTTGCGTTCGACTTCGATGCTCGCGCTGCTATCGTCGAAGCGCACACCGTCGATGATGACGCTGCCGAAGCCCGTTACGGTGCCGCTACTGAAACCATTGGGCGCAACCCCCGTGCCGCCCGAGCCGACACCCGAGTCCCCGCCGCCGCCACCACCGCAAGCGGCGAGCACGAGGCCCGTCGCCAGCGTGGCAATCCATCCCTTGATACCGAGTTTCACGATTTGTCCTCCTGGGGTGTTGTCGGTTCGGCGTAGTAATAGATGCCGAAACGCATCCGGCGGTCGGCGACCGCCGTGTTGTCCTGTTCGCAATGACGGGCGGCTTCACCCACCATGCTGTCAAAAGCGGTGCGCCAGAGTCCGCGCGCAACGTCGCCGAGCGCGGCCGCCGAAGCTTCCGTCAGCCCGTCGGCAAAAACACTTTGTTCAAGAAAGACCGGCTTCTCGCCCCGATCTGCAGCACACAGGTTCGTTGCCGCTGCAGCCATGTGGTCGCGCAGGTTTTCGCCAAAGTAATAGGCGAGTTCGCGGAAGCCCTCACGCGGTACGAAGCCGTCGCGGCTCGGCACGACCGACTCCCCCTCGATCCGAACAACGCCCAGGCGCAACAGTTCATCGAGCATGCTGCGTGCGTGAAAGTCGGTGGACACCGAGGCAACGAGCGTCTCGAACGACGGCGCCGGGCCGGTTCGCGGCAGCGCCCTGGGCGACCCATCCGGTGCGCGCAGGTCGGGGTCGTGCATCCAGCGGGTGAAGACTTCGGCCGCGCGGGACAGCGGCGCGCCCATGGCGGGCTCGCCATTCTCGGCTGCCATCTTCGCGGCGCGGATATCCTTCCGGTGCACGCCCGAGAGCAAGCTCAACGCCGAGTCGGTCTGGCGGCCCCCTTCCGAGGCGAGCTCGAACCGCGCAGCCGCAAGAAAAACGTGCTTGAGCCGCGCAGCGAGCTGCGGATAACCAATTCCGTTGGCAATCAGCAGCCGCGCGAGCGGCAGCAGCATGCGTTCGGTTTCATCCAGCAGGATGTCGGCGCGGGTCGGGTGTCCGGTGGGAGCGTCCATGATCTCGTCAGCAAGGAATCCGTGGGAGGCGTTCCATAAATGGAATTATTTCCCATATTCGTGGAACTTCAAGTGCTATCTGCCGCCAAACTTGTAACAGGAGTTAGAACGCTAACGCGCGCCAGGCCGGCGGGGCAAATCGACCAGAATGGTGACTTCGGTCACGGCGTTGGCAGCTACTGCAACTCATGAAAGCTCGGCGTCAGTCGTAATTTGTAGGGTAACCTCATTTGCAGGGCGGGCATTTGCTGCCTATCCTATGCGGCCGTGCGAGGGTTTCAGGTGGGGCACCCTCGTCATCTCAGAGCAGACTATCTTGGCGATTCCGTTCTTCCGCAAAGGGCCACAACCGCAGGAGCCTGCGTCCGGTAACAAGTCCGGCGCACGCAGCGGTAAAGGCGATCCAAGTACCTCGACCCTCGACTTCACTCAGGGCGATGCGCGCGCACTTGCGCTCGCCGCGGGGAAGATCCATGTCGACGAGTTGTCTGACGCCGACCACCCGGCCGTTGAAGAGGCCGCCATTCTGTTTGCCAACGCGAATGACGAAGCCGCCGCAATGGTGCTTGAAGCCGCGCTGGATGAAGGCGGCAGCGGCAACGAGACGCTCTGGAACATGCTGTTCGATCTGTACCGCCTAACTGGCCGGCGCGAAGCATTCGATCAGCGCGGTGTGGCTTACGCCGAACAGTTCGGCCGCTCGCCGCCGATCTGGAGCGATGCGGATGATGCCGCCAAAGCGCCCAAGCCCAGTTCGCGCGACGCCACGCCCTCGGTCAGCCTGACCGGTACGCTGGGTGCCGCGGTCGGTCCGCAATTCGAGCAGATTTCAAAGATCGCGACCAAGGCCGGCAAGCTGCGAATCGACCTGGGCAAACTGCGCGGGGCGGACGAAGCGGGCTGTGAAGTGCTGGTGCATGGTCTGCAGAATTTGCGCCGCGCACGTGTCAGCGTCACGCTGTTGAACGCGCGCAACATGCTGCCGATGATTGAAGGTCACGCGGTGCAGGGGCGTCGCGAGGGCCAGGCGATCTGGCTGATGGTGCTTGAGCTCCTGCAGGCCCTTGCCGAAGCAGACCGCTTTGAGGAAGTTGCCCTCGACTACGCGATCACCTTTGAGGAGTCGCCGCCCTCTTACGAAGCGCCGCCTGCAGATGCTGTTGCCAAGGCCAAGGAGTCCCCGACTGCGAGCATCCCCAGCCTCGAGTTGGTGCCGATCGAGGAGGAATCCGCCAGCTTCGTCATGGAAGGCGAACTGACCTCGGCCCAGGCCGACGCGATTCGCAAGCTCGCGAGATATGGCGCAGACCGCACGACGGTCGAGGTTGATGCGAGTCGGCTCAAGCGCATGGACTTTGTTACCGCCGGTAACCTGTTCAATGTGCTGGTTCAGTTCCAAGCCCAAGGCAAGCTGTGCGTCTTCCGCGGGCTCAACGCCATGGTTGCCGCGCTGCTGCGCGTGATGGGCGTGCATCAGGTGGCAACGATGGAGTTGCGCCGCATCTGATTGGCAGGGCCTTTTTCGGTCCTTGCGTTTCGCTCCGCCGCCCCCACACTGGTAAAACGGGCCGGGGTCTCCGGCTGCTACCGGAAGAGCCATGGAGCAATATCACGGCACCACGATCCTGTCGGTACGTCGCGCAAACCAGGTTGCACTGGGCGGCGACGGGCAGGTCACCCTCGGCAATATCGTCATCAAAGGCACGGCACGCAAAGTGCGCCGCCTTTTCCACGGCAAGGTCCTTGCGGGTTTCGCAGGCGGCACGGCCGATGCCTTTACCCTCTTCGAACGCTTCGAAGCGAAACTGGAAAAACACCAGGGCCACCTGATGCGCAGCGCAGTTGAGCTCGCCAAGGATTGGCGGACCGACCGCATGCTGCGCCGACTCGAGGCCATGCTGCTTGTCGCCGACAAGGAACACACGCTGGTGATCACCGGCAACGGCGACGTGCTGGAGCCTGAACAGGGCCTCGGAGCGATCGGTTCGGGTGGCGCGTACGCTGAGTCCGCTGCGCGCGCACTGTTCGAGAACACCGAACTGCCGGCTGACGAGGTGGTCGCAAAGTCGCTCAAGATTGCCGGCGACCTCTGCATCTACACCAACCAGCACCATACGATCGAAACCCTGGAGTGGTGAGGCGGCGCCGCTGTGCGCTTTCTCGTCGCCGACTTCTGAAGGGCTAAGCATGACCCAGATGACCCCGCCGGAGATCGTCTCCGAACTCGACAAACACATCGTTGGCCAGCACCGCGCCAAGCGCTCGGTCGCGATTGCCTTGCGCAACCGTTGGCGCCGCGCACAGGTGGATGAGTCCCTGCGCCAGGAAATCACGCCGAAGAACATCCTGATGATCGGCCCGACCGGCGTCGGCAAGACCGAAATCGCGCGCCGTCTGGCGCGGCTGTCGAACGCGCCCTTCGTGAAAGTCGAGGCAACCAAGTTCACCGAGGTCGGCTACGTCGGCCGTGATGTCGATACGATCATCCGTGACTTGGTGGAGATTGCCGTCAAGGATGCGCGCGAAGTGGCTATGCGCCGGGTGCGCGCGCGCGCTGAGGACGCGGCGGAAGACCGCGTGCTGGATGTGCTGTTGCCACCCGCGCGCCCGGTCGGTTTCGCGACCGAGGTGGCGACGCCGGAGGACAGTGCGACCCGCCAGAAATTCCGTAAGAAGCTGCGCGAAGGCGAACTGGACGACAAGGAAATCGAGATCGAAGCGAGCGTGCAAGGCGCTACCGCCGAGATCTTCGCGCCGCCCGGCATGGAAGAGCTGACGCAGCAACTGCAGGGCATGTTCCAGAACCTGGGTAACCAGCAAAAGAAGCTGCGCAAGCTGAAGATCCGCGAAGCGCTGAAGCTGCTCGCGGACGAGGAAGCCGCGCGCATGGTGAACGACGAGGAAGTGAAGCTCGACGCGGTGAAGAACGTTGAGCAGAACGGCATCGTGTTCCTTGACGAGATCGACAAGATCGCATCGCGCTCGGAAGTCGGCGGGGCCGACGTTTCGCGCCAGGGCGTTCAGCGTGACCTGTTGCCGCTTGTCGAAGGCACGACCGTCACGACCAAGTACGGCATGATCAAGACCGATCACATCCTCTTCATCGCAAGCGGCGCGTTCCATCTGGCCAAACCGTCGGACCTGATCCCCGAACTTCAGGGGCGTTTCCCGATCCGCGTTGAGCTGGACTCGCTCTCCGTTGAAGATTTCGTTCGCATCCTGACGGCCACTGACGCCTGCCTGACGCGCCAGTACCAAGCGCTACTGGCGACCGAGGGGGTTGCGCTGGACTTCGCCGAGGATGGTATCCGTCGGCTCGCCGAAATCGCCTTCCAGGTGAATGAGAAGACCGAGAACATCGGCGCCCGCCGGCTCTACACCGTGATGGAGAAACTGCTCGAAGAGATCAGTTTTGACGCGGGCAAGCCTGGCACCGAAAGTTTGCGGATCGATGCCAGCTATGTCGATGGCCGGCTCGAAACCCTGGCTGGCAACGAGGACCTCTCCCGCTACGTGCTCTGAGCGGTGGCGCTGCCGGGCGGGCCGCCGCCCGGCGCGCGTTCAGAGTGCGCCGAATATCTTCTTCGCCAGCGCACCGGCCGCGCTGGCGGGGTTCTGGCGGATCGCCCGCTCCTCTTCGCCGATCGCGGTGTACAGCCCGTCGAGCGCCTTGCGCGTCACGTAGCGGTCGATATCGGCATCCTCGGCCTTGACGAGGCCAAAGCCGGCAGCCGTGCCGGCCAGCGCGTTGTACTGCTGGGCGAGGCCGATCTTCGCCGTTGCCTGCTTCACCGTGGGCGTGAAGCGCGCAGTCAGTGGTTCGGCCGTCTTGCTACGGAAGTAGCGGGTCACGGAGTCGTCACCACCGGTGATGATCGCCTTCGCATCGGATACGGTCATTTGTTTCACCGCGCTTGTCAACAAAGGTAGCGCCTGCGACACGGCATCTTCCGCCGCGTGGTTGATCGCGGCGTGCAGCGCATCCACTTCGCCGCCCTTGCCCGCCAGACGCATCACGCTCTCGGCGCGACGCAGGCCTTCCGGCAATGGAATCTGCAACTTCGGATTGCCGTAGAAGCCATCCTTGCGGCCAAGCTGGCCCACAGCCGCCGCGGCGCCCTGTGTGAGCGCCTGACGCAGGCCTGCGCTGGCATCCTTGTCGCTGAACATGTCGAGCCCGCCGGCGAGGGCTGAACCTGCGGTGACAAGGGCGGTCAATGCAGTGACAATCGTGCGTCTGGCCAGCATCGCGAACTCCAAACAATGAATCGAATCTCCAAGCAGCTTAGCATCGTCGCCTTGTTTGCCCTGCTCGCGCTCGGCGGCTGGTTTGCGTTCGGTCGCGAGCGCCCGGTGCCCGACGTGGCCGTGACACGCCTCGATGGCCAGCCGCTGCGCATGGCTGACTTGAAGGGCAAGGTGGTGCTGGTGAACTTCTGGGCAACCACGTGCACCACCTGCGTGAAGGAAATGCCGCGCATGGTCGATACCTGGCGCAAGTACGCACCGCGCGGCTATGAAATGGTTGCGGTAGCGATGCAGTACGACAACCCGGACTGGGTCAAGGACTACACCCGACGCACTGGTCTGCCGGTAACAGTAGCGATCGACCGGAATGGCGACGCGGCAAAGGCCTTTGGCGACGTGCGCCTCACCCCGACCAGCTACCTGATCGATCGCAAGGGGCGAATCGTCGTGCAGTATCTCGGCGAACCCGGCTGGGACGCGTTGCACGCGCGCATCGAACGTCTGCTTACCGACCCAGCCTGACGCATCTACGAATCGTCGCGCATGCGCACTGGGGTATTCTCGACCCCCATGCCAACTGAATTGACGATAACCCGCATGGCGGGTGGACTCGGGCTTGCTCTGTTGCTTGCCTTGAGCCCCGCCCACGGCGTGGAACCTGCGCCCCTGACGGCCCTGCAGCAGAGTGACCCCGCAGCCACCCTGCATGCCCTGGTCGAATCCCATTTTGAGCAAACGCTCGAGCTCGCGCCTTTGCTGGCCACCGCGATCGGCGATTCGCGCTACGACGACCGGCTTGGCAATCCGGCCAGCCTGGCCGAGCGTGCCCGTTTCGCGGCGCTGCAGCAGCGTTCGCTGGCCGCTGCGCGCGCCCTGCCGCGCGACCGGCTCTCAACGGCGGATCAACTGACGCTCGACGTATTCATCGACGAACGCGAAAAGACGATCGCCGCGCTTCGGTTCCCCGAGCACCTGATGCCGATCACGCAGCTCAACAGCATTGCGGTGGATCTTGCTGTGCTGGGCTCGGGGGCCGGGCAGCAGCCCCTGGCGACGGTGGCGCAGCATGAGGCATGGCTGGCGCGCGCCGCGGAGTTTCCTGCCTGGGTCGACAGTGCGATCGCCAATATGCGCGAAGGCATCGCGCGCGGCGTCACG
Organism: Niveibacterium sp. COAC-50; assembly: GCF_013184235.1. NCBI lineage: Bacteria > Pseudomonadati > Pseudomonadota > Betaproteobacteria > Rhodocyclales > Rhodocyclaceae > Niveibacterium > Niveibacterium sp. COAC-50. The sequence continues at coordinate 377,923 of NZ_JABCJM010000002.1, read as the reverse complement.
CTGCCACGCCGTGCTGCGCTGAAGGTGCAACCTCAGCTCGACGCGCTTGCGGTGTCCGATCCTCAGCAAAGCGTTTTCCGCGGCGCGATCGCGCGCTTGCCGGCCGACCTTCCCGCGGCGGAACGCGCGCGGCTGGAGGCGGCCTACGAGGCCTTGATCGGCGAGCAGTTGCTACCCGCCTACCGCAAGCTGGCAACGTTCTATGCCCGCGAATACGTGCCTGCTTGCCGTACGACGGACGGATGGTCTGCGCTGCCCGATGGGCAGGCGTGGTATCGCGAGCGGATTCTTGCCAATACCGGTTTGAGTTTGCCGGCTGAGAAGATCCATGCGATCGGGCTCAGCGAGGTTGCGCGTATTCGTGGCGAGATGGAGCGGGTGCGCATCAAGGTCGGTTTCAAGGGCGATTTGGCGGCCTTCTTCCGCCACCTTGCGAGCGATCCGCGCAGCTATCACAGCACGCCCGAAGCGCTGTTGGAAGGTTTTCGGGAGATCAAGCGGCGTGTCGATCCGCATCTGCCAGAGCTCTTCTCGCAGCGCCCGAATGCCGACTATGAGGTGCGCGCCGTCGAAGCCTTCCGCGCCAATGCGTCACCCGGTGCGTTCTATCAAATGCCGTCGGAGGATGGCAGCCGCGCTGGCATCTTCTATGTGAATACGCACGACCTACGCGCGATTCCGGTTTGGGGCATGGAGACGCTGTCGCTGCATGAGGCTGCGCCCGGGCACCACTTCCAGATGTCGATTGCGCAGGAGTTGGGTGGTCTGCCGCGCTTCCGCCGCTTCGCCAACGACAACGCCTACGTCGAGGGCTGGGCGGTCTATGCCGAGACGCTGGGGCATTCGCTGGGCTTGTTTTCCGACCCCTACCAGTGGTTCGGCAAACTCAACGACGAAATGCTGCGCGCCTCACGCCTGGTGGTGGATACCGGGCTGCATGCGATGGGGTGGTCACGCGAGCGTGCGATCGCCTACATGCAGCAGAACCAGTTGATGTCGGATGGCGACGCAGTGATCGAAGTCGAACGCTACATGGCCGACCCGGGGCAGGCGCTGGGCTACAAGCTGGGCCAGCTGCGTATCCTCGCACTGCGCCACGAGGCCGAGCAACGCCTTGGTGCGCGCTTCGATCTGCGTGCCTTCCATCGCGAGGTGCTGGTCGACGGCGCACTGCCGCTGCCGGTACTTGAAACAAAGATCCGGCGCTGGATCGACAGCCAGGCGGCAATCTGATCGGTCGCCGCGAAGTGGCCGTCAGTGGGTTCGGCGGATGCTGCCGTCGTCGGCGATGTCGATCCCGCCTGGGGCCGGGCGGGCGGCCGGTGCGCCAGCGGGCGCCGCTGGCTTCTGTGCCGGAAGCGTCACGATCTTGCTGCGCTCCGGATCGAGCGCGCGCTGGTCGTGGTCGGCCGGGCAGGGTTGGTCCGTGTAGCTGATCTTGCCGCGCTTGACACACTTGTGGATGCCGGCGCCCTCGGGCTGAGCCGGTTCGATCGGGATTACGTCGCGCGGATCGGGCAAGCGCGATACATCGGGCTTGGCGCGCCAGTAGGTCGCTTCTAGTTGCGGGCGCGGGTCGCCATGAACCAGCGAAAAGAGCCCCACGATCGCGATTGCGGACAGTGTGAACAGAATCAGGAAGATGCGCACGTTATGGGGCGCCGACCGGCTCGGTTGCCGATCTGGCCAGAGGGCAAAGACGCGATGCTAACGAGCTTGCGTGACAGCTGTCGGTGGCAAGCTGCACGGGCCGCAATCATTCCGCCGAAGTGTTGATCTCCGGCAGAAAGCGTTCGAGCAAGCTGTTCAGGAAGCGCTGGCCCTTGGCGCTCGGGCGCAGGCGTTCGCCGTCCGGTTCCAGCAGGCCGTCGCGGCGTGCCTGCACCAGCGTGGCCTCGATGGCCGCCAGCGGCAGGCCGGTTCGCTCCGCAAACAGCGCTGCTGGTACGCCATCGGTCAGGCGCAGTGCATTCATCATGAATTCGAACGGCAGGTCTTCGGTGCCGACTTCTCGCCGCTCCTGCACTGCCGAGCCCTTCGCGACACCGTCGAGATAGGCGTTTGGATGCTTGTGCCGCATCTCGCGCACGATGCCCGTGTGTGACGACAGCTTTCCGTGCGCGCCAGCGCCGATGCCCAGATAGTCGCCAAAACCCCAGTAATTCAGATTGTGGCGGCAGCGGTGACCCGGCTGCGCGAAGGCGGACGTTTCGTAGTGCTGGTAGCCGGCCTGTGCAAGCCGGGCCTCGATCGCCTCTTGCATGTCGGCGCCGGTATCGTCGTCTGGCAGGTCGGCCGGCGGGTTGGCGCCGAAGGCAGTGTTCGGCTCCATCGTCAGGTGATAGCAGGAGAGGTGCGGCGGCTTGAAACCCAGGGCGGTGTCGACGTCGGCGAGCGCCTGCGCGAGCGACTGCCCGGGCAGCGCATACATCAGATCGAGATTGAAGGTGTCGAAATGCTTGGCGGCCAGCTCAGCCGCCCGGCGCGCTTCGGTGCCGCCGTGGATACGGCCGATGCGCGCGAGGAAGGCGTCATCGAAGCTCTGGATGCCGAGCGAGAGCCGGGTTACGCCGGCACTGCGGAAGTCCGCGAAATGGCTGGCCTCGACGGTGCCCGGGTTGGCTTCAAGCGTGATTTCGCAATCGCCTGCAAGCGGCAGGCGCATGCGAATGTCGCCCAGCAGGCGTTCGAGCCCTGCGGCGGAAATCAGGCTCGGCGTGCCGCCGCCGATGAAGATGGACTGCACCCGGCGACCCCATACCTGCGGCAGCGAGGCCTCAAGGTCGGCGATCAGCGCGTCGAGGTAAGCCTGTTCGGGTATGCCGTCGCGCACCGCATGCGAGTTGAAGTCACAGTAGGGGCACTTCTGCACGCACCAGGGGAAATGCACATACAGCGACAGCGGTGGCGGTGCGGCCAGCTGCGCGCGGGTGATCGCTGGCGGACGGACGACGAGCGGGATAATCCGGCGTTGCGACATGCCGCTCACGGAAGGACTGAATCAATGACTGCGACGGCGCATCGCGGCGTTGCGGCGCGCTTGCTCCCGCGCCTATCCACTTGATATCTCTTGATCGCTGCGCGCGCCGCACCTTGCCTTGCATCCGTCTCGCTCACCTATTCAGACCTTCCTTAGTCGGCGCTGCGCTTGAGGCGATCGAGCAGGTGACGACAGGCCGCGCCGCGGTGCGAGAGCGTGTTCTTCAGCGCCGGATCGAGTTCCGCGGCGGTCTGCCCAAGATCCGGCAGCAGGAACAGCGGGTCGTAGCCGAAGCCACGCTCACCGCGAGGCGTGTCGATGATCTCGCCATGCCATTCACCGTCTGCGATCAGCGGTTGCGGGTCATCCGCGCTGTGCACCAGTACCAGCACGCACACATAGTGCGCACGGCGATCGGCAACGCCAGCAAGTCTCTCGAGCAGCAGCGCGTTGTTGCGTGCGTCCGACTTGGGCTCGCCGGCAAAGCGCGCAGACTGCACGCCGGGCGCGCCGCCGAGGGCCGACACACACAACCCGGAATCGTCCGCCAGCGCCGGCAAGCCGGTGTGGCGCGCTGCGTGGCGGGCCTTCTCGAGCGCGTTCTCGACGAAGGTGCAATGCGGCTCCTCGGCCTCCGGCACGTTGAAGTGCGATTGCGGCAGCACTTCGATACCGAGCGGCGCGAGCAGCGCGGAAAACTCCCGCAGCTTGCCGGCGTTGTTCGAGGCGAGGACAAGTTGTTTCATCGTGGAAGGCTCACGAAAAGCATTGATTGGGATGCTGGCGCGGTTGCCCGTTCGGGCACCGTGCCTGGGGCGCGGCGCAGAGCCAGGGGCGCCGCCCTGGCACGGACCGGGACAGCGGGATCAGGCGGCCAGCGCGCGCCCTTGTGCTTCGACCAGCTCGCCGATGCCGCGTTCCGCGAGCGCCAGCAGCGTGTCGAGCTCGGCGCGCGAGAAGGGGGCGCCCTCGGCGGTACCCTGCACTTCGACAATGCCACCCGATGCGGTCATCACGACATTCATGTCGGTGTCGCAGTTCGAGTCTTCCGCGTAGTCGAGATCCAGCACAGGCTGGCCATCGACGATGCCGACCGACACCGCCGCTACGCGCTCGCGCATCGGGTTGGCGGGCAGCTTGCCAGCGGCGACGAGCTTGTCCAGCGCCTCATGCAGCGCCACGCAGGCACCGGTGATGGCGGCAGTGCGGGTGCCGCCATCGGCTTGCAGCACATCGCAATCCAGCGTGATCTGGCGTTCGCCGAGTGCCTTGAGGTCGACTACCGCGCGCAGGCTGCGACCGATCAGGCGCTGGATCTCCTGCGTGCGGCCACTTTGCTTGCCCTTGGCTGCTTCGCGGGCGCTGCGTGTATGCGTGGAGCGCGGCAGCATGCCGTATTCCGCCGTAACCCAGCCTTCACCCTTGCCGCGCAGGAAGGGCGGTACGGATTCCTCGACGCTGGCGGTGCACAGCACCCGCGTGTCGCCGAATTCGACCAGTACCGAGCCTTCGGCGTGGCGCGTGAAGCCGCGGGTGATGCGCACTTCGCGCAGGGCGTTGGCCGAACGGCCACTCGGACGGGTGCTGGTCATTTGGTGTACTTCCTGATCGCGGAGTTGATTTCTGCGATCGCGCGCTCGATGTCGTCGTCGCTCAGTTCGCTGTTGGCGGGGGCGGCCTGGCCGGCGGCAAAGCCTTCCATCTTGGTGGTGAAGCTGTCCATCGGCATCGTCATTGTCGAGATCGTCGTCGGCGGCGATTCGGCGAAATCGTCGTGCCAGGTCATGCCGACGATCGACAGATTGTCGGCCGTCGGGCCGGCCAGCACTTCGGCGCGGTTCATCAGCTTCGGCAATGATTCGAGGATGTTGCGGGTATCGACCTCGGCAATCGCCTCTTCCGCGCCGACCGGGCCCCACACGCCGTCGGAGCACAGCAGCAGCGTGTCGCCAGCGTACAGCGGCGTTCGGCGCGAGAACTCGATCTGTGGCGAGTGCGTGCCACCCAGGCAACTGAAGATGCGGTTGCGGAACGGGTGCGTGGCCTGCTCGCCTTCCTTGATCAGGCCTTGCTCGACCATCACCTGCACGCGCGAGTGGTCGCGCGTGTGGAAGGCGACGCGGCCGTCGCGCAGCAGGTAGAGCCGCGAGTCACCCGCGTGCGCCCAGTGCGCGAGGCTGTTCTGCACCACGCAGGCGACGATGGTCGTGCGCGGCGGATCGGGTAGGTTCTTGTCGAAGGCGTAGTCGAGGATCGCGTGATGGGCGTTGGTCAGTGCGCGCGAGAGGAAGAGCATCTCGTCCTGCAACTGCCCGCGCGCCTCGCGCTGGAAGCTCTCGGTGATGTACTGCACGGCGATCTGCGCGGCGATCTCGCCATGCAGATGGCCGCCCATGCCGTCGGCGACGACCATCAGCAGCGCATCGCGCGAGTAGCAGTAGGCAATGCGGTCCTGGTTGGAGCGGCGCTTGCCGGGCCGGCTTTCCTGATAGATGGTGAATTTCATGAGCGCGAGATAAAAGACCGAAGTCGGGTGCCGAGAGTGCCGATCCAGGTTGCGGCCACCACATCACCAGGATGCGGCTGACGAACCCGTCGTGCGAGCGCCTTTTGCAGCGCATACACGCTTTGCGGGCGCTCCAGCGGATCGAGTTTGAGACACCAGTCGATCGTGTCCAGGAGTTGGGCGGAGTACTGCTGCGACCAACGCTTGCGCGCCGGTTCAAGCTGGTCTTTCTTGATGCGTTCGTCCGAGCGCTGCGGCGGCGCACCGGAAAGGCAGGCGTACATGCTGGCGCCGACCGAGTAGATATCGCTCCACGGCCCGAGGTGTTCGCGGTCGCGGAACTGTTCCGGTGCGCAGTAGCCGGGCGTGTACATCGGCTTGAGCATCGGCGCGTCATTGAACAGCGTTTGCCGTGCCGCGCCGAAATCGAGCAGCACCGGCGTGCCGTCGTTGCGCAGGTAGATGTTCGACGGCTTGATATCGAGGTGCAGCAGCTTGTTCGCGTGCACTTCGCGCAGGCCGTTGAGCAGCCGGGTGAACACGCCGCGGATGAACTTCTCGCGGATGTCGCCCTTGTTCTTGTTGATGAAGTCCTGCAGCGTGCGGCCGCGCTCGAAGGCCATCACCATGTAGACGGTGCTGTTGGCCCGGAAGAAGTTCAACACGCGGACGAGATTGGGGTGGTTCAGGCTCGCCAGCGCGCGGCCTTCCTCGAAAAAGCACTTCATGCCGTAGCGGAAGGCGGCCTGGTGCTCGTCCGGTACGCGCGGCTCGATCTCGCCGTCCTTGCGCAGCGCCAGCGAGTTCGGCAGGTATTCCTTGATGACCACCGGCATGTCGTCCGGGTCGGTCGCCAGATAAACGATCGAAAAACCACCGAGGCTGAGCTGCTGCTCGATGCGGTACTGCTCCAGCTGAAAGCCGGATGGCAACGGGCAGTTTGCTTGAGCGGGCATCGGGGCGCACGTATCATTCGGCGAAAGGGCCTTGATTTTCAGCTTTTTGTCCCACCCCTGCAATTCGGCCGCGTGAATTTGTCATTTCACGGCCGCCACAGCGGAAGCTTCCGATGATTCATTCCATGACCGGTTATGCGGTCTGCGCCCGTGAAAGCGGTCGCGCGCGCCTCAATCTTGAGCTCAAAAGCGTCAATTCGCGCTTCCTTGATCTGGGCTTTCGCATGGCCGAAGAGCTGCGCCTGGCCGAACCCGCCCTGCGCGAGGCGATCACGGCGCGGCTGTCGCGCGGTAAGGTCGAGTGCCGGCTCTACTGGCAGGCCAACGCGGCGCTGCCGGCCGAGTTGTCGCTCAACCAGACCCTGGTCGATCAGCTGAGCGCCGCGCAGGCGCAACTGCGGGACCGCTTCACCGACGCCGCGCCGCTGTCGGTCGGCGAGCTGTTGCGCTGGCCGGGCATGCTGGGCGAGACCGGGCCGGACTTCGAGAGCCTGCTGGCGACCGCCGGCGAGTTGGTGAAGCTGGCGCTGGATGATCTCGTTGCATCGAGGGCTCGCGAGGGTGAAAAGCTCGCCGCGATGATCCTCGAACGGGTGCAGGCGATCCGTGCGTTGGTTGCCAAGGCTGAGCCGATCCTGCCGGCCGCGGTGGCCGAGTATCAGGAAAAGCTCACCACCCGGTTGCGCGACGCCGTCGCAACGCTGGACGAGGACCGCATCCGCCAGGAAGTGAGCCTGTTCGCGCAGCGTGCCGACGTGGTCGAGGAGTTTTCCCGCCTGCGCACGCATTGCGACGAGGTCGAACGCGTGCTCAAGGTCGGTGGTCAGGCCGGCAAGCGGCTCGACTTCCTGATGCAGGAACTCAATCGCGAGGCCAATACGATGGCTTCGAAGGCGGTATCTGGCGCGCTGTCCAGCATTGCGCTGGAAATGAAGCTGCTGATCGAGCAGATGCGCGAACAGGTTCAGAACATCGAGTAAGCCATGCCCGGACAGCTCTATATCGTTTCCGCCCCATCCGGCGCGGGCAAGACCACCCTGGTACGCGGCCTGCTCGAACGTGATCGCGGCATCCGCCTGTCGGTCTCTCACACCACGCGCGCACCGCGCCCGGGCGAAGTCGACGGCCAGCACTACCACTTCACCGATCGTGCGAGCTTTGAAGCGCTGCGCGCGGTTGGCGGCTTTCTCGAGTCGGCCGAGGTGCATGGCAATCTCTATGGCACGTCGCGCGCCTGGATCGAGCAGCAGATGGCGACCGGCATGGACATCCTGCTCGAAATCGATTGGCAGGGCGCACGCCAGGTTCGGCTCGCCTTCCCGCAGGCGGTCGGGATCTTCATCCTGCCGCCGTCGATGGACGAACTCGAACGCCGTCTGCGTGGTCGTAACTCTGATGCCGATGAAGTGATCGCCCGCCGTCTCGATGCCGCGCTGGGCGAGATGGAGCATGTGGACGAATTTCATTACTGTATTATCAACAATGACTTAGCCGAGGCTCAGGCGGATCTGGCGGCGGTTGTCCGCGCCTGCCGCGTGCGCCTCAACGTGCAGAAGGCGCGTCATGCCGACGCGTTCTCCTTCCTGCGGGCTGAACACTGAATCGGGGAAGAGCGCATGGAATCTGATGGCATGCATCGCAGTCGACCGGCCGCGCAGGGCGAGGCGGGTCGTGTGCATGCACGCCGATGGTGCCGGGGGTGAGCATGGAAGCCGCCGCGCCACAGATGCCGACCCCGACGACGCTTGCCAACGCCGCCGCTGCGCCGCACGGCGGCGAGATTGATCCGCTTGAAGGCGTCGACCTCTCGACCCTGCGACGACGGGTCGCGGAGTATCTGAAGGAAGATGACCGTGAGCGGCTTGAGCGGGCCGCGCGATTCTCCGCCGAAGCTCACCTCGGGCAGTTCCGCAGCAGTGGTGAGCCCTATGTCTCGCACCCGGTCGCGGTCGCCGAGATCCTTACCGAATGGCATCTTGACGCGCAGGCGCTGATCGCGGCGCTGCTGCACGACGTGATGGAAGACACCGAGATCACCAAGCAGGCGATCGCGGATGCTTTCGGCAAGGTCTCCGCCGAGCTGGTCGACGGCGTGTCGAAGCTCGACAAGATCGAGGCGCGTACCCACGAGGAGGCGCAGGCGGAGAACTTCCGCAAGATGTTCCTCGCGATGGCGCGCGACGTGCGGGTGATCCTGATCAAGCTCGCGGACCGGCTGCACAACATGCGCACGCTCGATGCGGTGCGGCCGGAAAAGCAGCGCCGTGTGGCGCGTGAAACGCTTGAACTTTACGCGCCGATCGCCAACCGGTTGGGGCTCAACAATCTTTACCGCGAGCTGCAGGAGCTGTCGTTCCGCTACCTGCATCCGATGCGTTATCGCGTGCTGTCGAAGGCGGTGCGCGCGGCGCGCGGCAATCGCCGCGAGATCGTTGGCAAGCTGCTCGGCGCGATCCAGGAACGCCTGCCGACCTGGCAGATCGATGCCGAAGTGTGGGGCCGTGAAAAGCATGTGTACGGCATCTATCGCAAGATGGTCGACAAGCACCTGACCTTCTCGCAGGTGCTCGACATCTACGGTTTCCGCATTGTCGTGAAGGACATCCCGACCTGCTACCTCACGCTCGGCGCATTGCACGAGCTGTACAAGCCGGTGCCGGGCAAGTTCAAGGACTACATCGCGATCCCGAAGGCGAACGGCTACCAGTCCCTGCACACCACGCTGTTCGGCCCTTACGGCACGCCGGTCGAGGTGCAGATCCGCACACGCGAGATGAACCAGGTGGCGGACAGCGGCGTGGCCTCGCATTGGCTCTACAAGGAGTCCGAAGGCCCGCTGTCGGACATCCAGCAGCGCACGCACAACTGGCTGCAGTCGCTGATCGAGTTGCAATCCACATCGGGCGACTCAACCGAATTCCTTGAACACGTGAAGATTGACCTCTTCCCGGGCGAGGTCTTCGTGTTCAGCCCCAAGGGCAAGATCTTCAATCTGCCGCGCGGTGCGACGGTGGTCGATTTCGCCTACGCGGTACATACCGATATCGGTAACCGTTGCGTGGCCTGTCGCATCAACGGCGATTTGATGCCGCTGCGCACCGAGCTGAAGAACGGCGATCAGGTGGAGGTGGTGACCGCGTCGCATGCCAGCCCGAACCCGGCGTGGCTGTCGTATGTGCGTTCGGGCAAGGCGCGCGCGCAGATCCGCCATTTCCTCAAGACCGCCCAGCAGGAAGAGTCCGTCGCGCTGGGCGAGCGTTTGCTGGCGCAGGCCCTGCGTGCCCACGGGCTGACGCCGGCGGCGCTGAACAAGTTGGTATGGGACCGCTTCCTGCGCGACGCCGGTGCGCGCGAGAAGAACGACATCTACACCGATATCGGGCTCGGCAAGCGTTTGCCGGCAGTGGTGGCGAAGCGGCTTGCGACGGTGGTCGAGTCGGTCGGCGTCGAGGGCGTCGAAGGGCAGCCGATCCGGCCGCGCCCGGCCGGGGCGATCCTGATTCGCGGCAGCGAAGGCATGGCAGTGCAGCTCGCACGCTGCTGCCGGCCGATTCCCGGCGACCCGATCGTCGGCCTGCTGCGCAAGGGCCAGGGCATGGAAGTGCATTTGAACGACTGCCCCAATCTGTCGCGCAACCGCGCTGACCGCGAGCGTTGGGTCGACGTCGAGTGGGAATCCGAGACCGAGCGCCTGTTCGACGTGCAGATCCGTGTGATCACCGAAAACCGCCGTGGCGTGCTGGCTAAGATCGCCGCCGCGATTGCCGAGGAGCACTCGAACATCCAGCATGTGAGCATGGATGGCGAGGGTGCGTCGCACCACCAGATCTACTTCACGCTGCAGGTGAGCGATCGCCTCCACCTTGCGCGGCTGATGCGTGCGGTGCGCCGCATCCCGGAAGTGGTCCGCATCGCGCGGCTGAAGGCCTCGGAAGCCCGCCCGGGCTGAACTGCCGGGTGGCTCAGCCTGCTAGAATTGCGGGCTGAGGAGGAATCACCATGGCGATGTACGAATCCGAGCACACCAAATTCATGCGCGAGTGGATGGAAAAGCATCCGCAGGAAGCCGAAGAGCAACGCAAAGGCCGCGCCCTGTGGTGGGACAAGCCGCAGGATCTGGAAACCTCGCGCCGCAACGCGGAAGCCAAGGTCGCGCAAAAGCCCTATCCCTATCAGAGCGAAGTCTGAATTCCCGAAGCCTCTCGTCCGAGAGGCTTTTCGCTTTTCCGGTCCCCATGAATCCGCTCTTTGAACGTCCGCTTGCGATTGTCGACCTAGAAACCACCGGCGCTGATCCGCATCGGGACCGCATCACCGAAGTCGCGATCGTGCGGGTGGAGGGCGGTGAGGTGGTCGATCGCTGGTCCAGCCTGGTCGACCCGGAAATGCCGATTCCGTACCGGATCCAGGAATTCACCGGCATCACCAACGAGATGGTCGCCGGCGCGCCGAACTTTCGTGCGCTGGCCGACGAAATCGCGCAGCGCCTGGCCGGCGCGGTGTTCGTCGCGCACAACGCGCGTTTTGACTACAACTTCCTTCGCGCAGCATTCGCAGCGCGCCAGATTGCATTCGACCCGCCGGTGCTGTGCACCGTGAAGCTGTCGCGGGCGCTGTACCCGGAGCACGCGCGACACGGTCTGGACGCGATCATCGAACGCCACGGCTACGCGGTGGAGAACCGCCATCGTGCGATGACCGATGCCGACCTCGTTTGGCGCCTGATGCAGGATGCCGCGGCGAGCTTCGATCATGATCGCCTGCTGTTGGCCCTGCGCCGTGCTGGTAGCGAAGGGGCGGCCGTGCCCAAGCTGCCGGAGGGCGATCTCGAAGCATTGCCCGAGGCACCGGGCGTCTATCTGCTGTTCGGTGCCGGCGGGCAGTTGCTGCAGTGCGGGCGCTCCAACCATTTGCGTTCGAAGGTGCTGGGCTTGTTCACCGGCAGGGGCGACGCCAAGAGCGTGAAGCTGGGCAACCAGGTGCGGAGGGTGGAAACCGAGTTCACTGCGGGCGATCTGGATTCGCAGTTGCGCGAGCTGGCCCTGCTGCGCCGTCATGTGCCCGAGAAATACCCGACCCGCTCGCTTGGCTGGAGCTTCATTCCGAACCGGCGCCGCCCACCGGTGCTCGAAGAGATCGAACTGCATGGCAGCGATCCGCTTGCGTGGCGCGAGGTGTTTGGCAGCTTCCGCGGCCAGCGCGAGGCCGACAACACGCTGCGCGAACTTGCATTGCTGCACCGCCTGTGTCCGCAGCGCCTGGGGTTGGAGAACGGCCGCGGCGCCTGCCAGGCGTACGGCCTGAAGCGCTGCGACGGTGTCTGCGTGGATGCCGAGCGGCCGGAGATCCACGATGCGCGCCTGTTGCGTGCATTGGCATCACTCGCGCCGCGCGCGTGGCCGTGGCCAGGCCCGGTGGCGATCGCGGAGCTGCATGAGGAAAGTGGCCGCGCAGCGACGCATGTGTTCGACCAGTGGTGCCATCTTGGCAGCGCGCGCGACGAGGCGGCGCTCGCCACCCTGCTCAGCGAGCCGCCGCCGCGCCGCTTCGATCTCGATATCGCGCGGCTGCTGCAGCGCTGGCTGATGCATCCGGGTCACGCCAGCGCGGTGCGCGCACTGCCTCAGCGCGTGGTCTGACGCGATTCGATCAGCGTGCGCAGCTCGCCAGGCAGCAGCGCACGTAGCTGTTCGGTCAGCCGCGCTTCATGCTTGCGCCACGCAACGCCGGCAAACACGATGCCGAGCCCGATCGCCGTGAGCGCGAGCGGGAACAGCCAGCTGTCGCGGAAGTAGTGGTGCGACAGATCGCCCAGCACCATCGCGACGCCCAGCGCCCCGAACACGACGAAAGTCCGCCGCACGAGTAGTGCGCCAACGCCGATCAGCAGCAGGTTGATCGCGAGGTAGATCAGCTTGCCGGACAACAGGCCGGAGCCGAGTGAGCTGAGCCCGCCCCAGAAGGCCATCAGGCCGAACAGGTAGAGCCAGAAGGGGTAATCCTTGCGCGAACGGCTGCGTAGCTCGATCCAGAAGGCCACCAGCAGCATGATCAGACCGAAGGCGAGCGAGAACCACTTGCGGAAGGTCCATGACGCTTCGCTCCAGTGGTAGTTGTCGTCCGCAGCGAGGATGAAGACGGCGAGGTCCATGCTCATGTACCACAGCGTCACCGCGATCGGCATGACCAGGAAGGGCGTGCGCCAGCGGTAGAGCATCAGCGCGCCGGCGAACAGCGTGGCGAATTCCAGCGTGATCCAGCGCCAGTCGATGTACACGTGGTAATCGCGGTAGCCCTTGATGTGCTCCGCCTCGGCCCACAGCCCGAAGGCGTTCTGCAGGCCCCACACCGCCAGCGGCACCAGCACCACGATCAGCGCAGCCATGATGCCGCTGGGCACGGCCAGCCCCATACGCTCGAAGCGTTCTGCCAGCTTCCATGCAACGCCTGCATACAGCAGTGCGATGAAGAAGATGCCCCAGCCGCCGAACTGCTCCCAGCCCAGGGTCATGAACAGCGACATCGCGCCGATCGCGAGCAGGCCACCGAGGTAGTACAGCACATGGGTAAAGTCGAAACGCGGTGCGTCGGGGTCGCCGGCGCGGCGGGCGGCAAGGAACTGCCACAGTGCGTCGGCCGAATCGGCGGGCAACAGACCGGCCTGGCTGGCGGCATCGAGGTCGGCGCGTTGAATGCGGAGCGTCATGTCTGGCCTTTGGGGCGGAGCGATGGCGCCATTGTGCCTGCACGCACCGGATGCTCGCGTGGCGGATTCGCTGTCGAGGTACGCGCCGCCGCCGGTATCATTTCCTGATACGCACTACTGGCCAGCCACCATGACCCAAGCTGTGGAAGTCGTTGATCTGCTGAAAGCCGCACTCAAGGCGCGCGGTATCACCTACGCCGAGTTGGCCCGTCGCGTCGGGCAGTCAGAGGCCAGCGTCAAGCGCTGGTTTGCGCAACGCAACTTCACCTTGGCGCGACTCGATACCGTGTGCGATGCGGTCGGCATCGACTTTGCCGAGCTGACCGGCGGCTTCGATCGCGAGGCACGGCTGGTATCTCGGCTGACCGTCGCGCAGGAGCGCGAGATCGTCAGCGAGCCCAAGCTCTTCCTCGCGGCCTTGTCCGCACTCAATCTGCTCGGTTTCGAGGACATGCTTGCGCTCTACGAATTCGAGCGCGCCGAGTTGATCGGCCTGCTCGCGCGGCTCGATCGCATCGGCTTCATCGAGCTGATGCCTAACAACCGGATACGTTTGCGTGTGGCCCGCACCTTCTCGTGGACGCCGAACGGGCCGATCATGGAAGCCTTCAAGGACAACGTGGCGGACTTCTTCGCGAGCGACTTCGCTGGCGCCGGCGAGGCGATGTTTCTGCTCAACGGGCGCCTTACGCCCGGTGCGCGTCATGCGCTGGCCGAACGACTGAAAAAGCTCGCGCGTGAGTTTGCGGAGCTGCATTGGGACGAGGGCACGCTGCCGCAGAGCGAGCGCCAGCCGGTGAGCCTGCTACTGGCGTGCCGACCGTGGCAGGTTGCGGCGATCCGGCCCTTCATTCGCACCACCCCGCAGCGCAAGGCGCGCTGAAACATCTGTGGAGCATGGGATGTTCAAGAATCCGGACACCAGCGCGTTGCGCGCGGCGCTGGGCAAGGTGAAGACGATCGCGATCGTCGGCGCATCGCCCAAGCCCGAGCGGCCCAGTCACTACATCGGCGCCTTCCTTAAGCAGCAAGGCTATCGGGTGATCCCGATCCATCCGGCGGCGGCGGAGATCTTCGGCGAGAAGGTCTACAAACGCCTCTCCGACGTGCCAGAGAAGATCGATCTGGCGGACTTCTACATCAACGCGGAGCGCGTCGGCCCGATGGTGGACGAGGCAGTAGCGCTCGGCATTCCCTTCATCTGGATGCAGGACCATGTTGTCGACGAGGCGGCTGCTCAGCGTGCACGCGATGCGGGCGCCACGGTGGTGATGGACGACTGCATCTATCGCCGCTGGCGGCAGCTGACTGAATGATCGAGCCGCGCTGGCCTGTGGGACAATTGCACACATGAAACTCCGCTTCACGAAAATGCAGGGCCTGGGCAACGACTTTGTCGTGATCGACGCGGTGCGCCAGCCCTTCGAGATGACGCCCGAGCGGGCGCGCTTCCTGGCCGACCGCCGCTTTGGCGTGGGCTGCGACCAGATCCTGATCGTCGAGCCAAGCCGCCTGCCCGGCGTCGACTTCCGCTACCGCATCTTCAACCTCGACGGCGAGGTGGAGCAGTGTGGCAACGGCTCGCGCTGCTTCGCGCGCTATGTGCGCGACAAGGGCCTCACCGACAAGGACGAGATTCGCGTCGAGACGCTCGCGGGCGTGATTTCGCCGCGGCTCGGTGCCGATGGGTTGGTGACGGTCGACATGGGCGCCCCGGTGCTCGATCCGGCGCGCATCCCGTTCATTTCCGATACCGATGCGCCGGCCCAGCCGCTGGACGTTGCGGGCGAGACAATCACGATCGGTGCGGTGAGCATGGGCAACCCGCACGCGGTGCAGGTGGTGGCCGATGTCGATTCCGCGCCGGTCGCGACGCAAGGTCCGCTGATCGAGCACCACCCGCGCTTTCCGGCGCGGGTGAACGCGGGTTTCATGCAGGTCGTCGACCGCCACACCATCCGTTTGCGCGTGTTCGAGCGTGCAGCCGGTGAAACGCTCGCCTGCGGTACCGGTGCCTGTGCGGCGGTGGTGTCCGGCATTCGCCGTGGTCTGCTTGACAGCCCGGTGCGCGTGCATGCGCGTGGCGGTGAGTTGAGCATCGCCTGGGCTGGCCCGGGCCAGCCGGTGCTGATGACCGGCCCGGCTGTTACGGTGTTCGAAGGCGAGATCGAAATCGATTGATGACTGCGGTGGCAAGCCACCGCAGAAACGAGGTTTACACGCATGACCGATCAGGAAGTCGTTGCCTACCTGCAGGCGAATCCCGAGTTCTTCAACGAGCAGCCGGCGCTGCTGGCCGAACTGGCCGTGCCGCATCCCGATACCGGCCAGGCGATCTCGCTGACCGAGCGCCAGTTGCTCGCGATGCGCGAGAAGCTGCAGCTGATGCAGGAGAAGATGGCCGAGCTGGTGCGCTTTGGCGAAGAGAACGACGTGATCGGCGAGAAGGTGCATCGGCTGACGCTGGGCCTGCTTGAGTCGAACAGCGTTGAAGCGGTGGTCGGCGTGATCGACACGCATCTCGTTGAAGACTTCGCAGTGCCGCATGTGGCGCTGCGTGTGTGGAACAGCATCATCCAGCGCGACACGGTTGAGTTCTCGCCCGTCTCTGAAGAATTCCGCTTCTTCGCGGCGGATCTGCGCCACCCCTACTGCGGCCCGGCGACGCAGCCGGAAGTGGTCGGCTGGTTTGGCGAGGCCGGTGCTCATGTGCGCTCGGTCGCGCTGCTGCCGCTGCGCCGCGACGGCGTGGTGTTCGGCCTGCTCGCGCTGGGCAGCGAAGATATCGAGCGCTTCTATCCGGAAATGGGCACGCTTTACGTGGCGCGCATCGCCGATCTGGTCAGCGCTTCGCTGATCAACCATCTCGGTTAGCTCAGCGTTGCTCTCCCGATGAGCGTCGCGATCGAGAACATCCGCGCTGACGACATCCTGCCCTTTCGCGCGGCGGTCGATAGCGTGGCCCGCGAAGGGCGTTTTCTCGCCAGCTATGAAGCGCCGTCGCTCGACGCGGTCGGGCGATTCGTCAATGCCAATATCGAGCACGGCTATCCGCACGTTGTCGCGCTCGCTGATGGTGCCCTGGTTGGCTGGTGCGACATCACGCCGGAAGGTCGCCCACTCAAACGCCATGTCGGCCTGCTCGGGATCGGCGTTGTTGCAGGTTGGCGCCGCCGCGGTATCGGCAATGCGCTGATCAATGCTGCGCTGGCGCGCGCGGCGCAAGCCGGCTTCCTGCGTATCGAGCTGAGCGTGCGGGCCGACAACGCCGCGGCGATCGCCCTGTATCGCAAGCATGGATTCGTGCAGGAAGGGCTCAAGCGCTTCGCCGTGCGGGTGCCGGATGGCTTTGAGGATGTCGTGATCATGGCGCGCCTCTCGCCGGCGCTGGGCTGAGATGGATCTGTCAGCACCAGCGGAGCTCACGGCGCCGATGGAGGCGTGGCTGGCGATGCTCGCGCATGAGCGGCGGCTCGCGGCGCTGACGATCAGCAACTACCGGCGCGATCTGCAGCGCTTGCTCGAGCTGAGCGCCGGGCGGGCGCTCGAACAGGTCTCGCCACACGATATCCGGCGCTATGTGGCCCGCTTGCATGGCCAGGGGCTGAGCGGGCGTTCGATCGCGCGGCATCTGTCGTGCTGGCGCGGTTTCTTCGCCTGGTGGGCAAAGTCGGGTGCGCTGGGCGCCAATCCCGTCGTCGGCATTCGGCCGCCCAAGTCACCGAAGGCGCTGCCGCAGGCACTCTCGCCCGATCAGGCTGCGACGCTGCTGGATGCGCCGCAAGCGGCGGAAAACGATCCGTTTGCGCTGCGCGATCGGGCGATGTTCGAACTTTTCTACTCGTCAGGCCTGCGCTTGTCGGAACTCGCCGGGCTGGACATCGGGCCGGCACTCGACCTGCGCGAGGCCGAAGTGATGGTGACCGGCAAGCGGAACAAGACGCGCACCGTGCCGGTCGGCGCCAAGGCACGTGAGGCGCTGGCGGCCTGGCTGGCTGCACGCAGCCAGCATGCACGCGCCGACGAGGTGGCGCTGTTCGTCAACAGCCGCGGTGGCCGCATCAGCCCGCGCATGGTCCAGCAGCGCCTGTCGCTCTGGGCGCAGCGCAGCGGCCTTGGCGTGCATGTTCATCCGCATATGCTGCGGCACAGCTTTGCGAGTCATCTGCTGCAGTCGTCCGGTGACCTGCGTGCGGTGCAGGAGTTGTTGGGGCACGAGAGCATTGCCACCACGCAGATCTATACCCATCTCGACTTCCAGCACCTCGCCAAGGCTTACGACGCGGCGCATCCGCGTGCGCGGCGAAAGCCGAAAGAGTGAGTCATGTCATAACGCTCGCACTGTCTGCGCGCGTATGATCGGCAGTTCCTTCATTTGCGCCGGAGCAAAACATGAAACTTCATTCCGCCCTGCTTGTTGCCCTGCTTGCGTGTGTCCCAGTTGCCGGTATGGCTGCGGATGCCGCCGTTGCCGTGGGCCAGGCCCCGGGTAAGGTTGGTGCCGCTGGTCGCGTTAGCGCCAAGGCAAAGGTCGAAGCGGTGGATGCCGCTACCCGCACCGTTACCTTCAAGGGTGAAAAGGGCAATGTGTTTGAAGTTGTCGCTGGCGACGAGGTGAAGAACTTCGACCAGATCAAGGTTGGCGATGTGCTGACGGTGACCTATGCCGAAGCGATCGCTTTCGAGTTGAAGAAGGGCGGCAAGGGCGTGCGTGAGCGCCGTGAAGCCACCGATGCGGTTGCTGCCGCACCCGGTGAAAAGCCGGCCGGCGCAGCGGGCCGCCGCATGATCATCGTGGCCGATGTGACGAAGGTCGATCACAAGGCGGGCACCGTAACGCTGCGTGGTCCGAAGCAGTCGCGCACCCTGAAGGTGGATGATCCGGCGAAGTTGAAGAACGTCAAGGTTGGCGACCAGGTCGAAGTGACCTACGTCGAAGCCGTGGCGCTGGAGATCGGCGCGAAGTAAGCGTCGGCCCCGGTTGCCCGAAAGCCCCGCCGCGAGCGGGGCTTTTTCATGGCTGCTCGCGTGACGTGATTCGACAAGACGCGAAGCCGTGGGCCGACCGTAAGCTACATGCCGGCTTACAGGAGGGCGCTGCGTGCAAAGGGTGATTCGTTTCAAGCGCTATGCCTACGCACTGTTTCTGATTCCGCTGGTCTTGCCGCCCGCCGGTTTGATGCTCGGCGCGCATTACGCGGTGCCGGACTGGGGGGCTTGGCTGACGGTGGTCGTGGTGTTCGGTCTGGTGCCCCTGCTCGACACCTGCTTGGGTCGCGATACAGCGAACCCCGGCCCGGACGAAGAGCGCGCGCTGCTGGCCGATCCCTGGTATCCGGCCCTGACGCTGCTGGCAGTGCCGGCCTGGAGCGCTCTGCTGGTGTGGGGCGTATGGGCGGTGAGCCAGGCAACGTTGGGGCTGGCCGGTCGTGTCGGCTTGCTCGCCTCGCTTGCAACCGTGGGCGGTGCGGTGGCGATCAACGTCGGGCACGAACTGATCCACAAGACTCGCAGCGCAGAGCGTGCCGCCGGCGGCTGGCTGCTTGCGAGTGTCGGCTACGGTGGATTCAAGATCGAGCATATCCGCGGCCATCATGTGGATGTCGCCACGCCGCGTGATACCTCTACCGCGCGCCTGGGCGAGAACGTGTATCGCTTCCTGTGGCGCGCGTTCACGACCAATCCGGTGCGGGCCTGGGAACTCGAACGGGCCCGCCTGTCGCGCCGCAATTTGCCGTGGTGGCGCAACGAGCTTTTGCTGTGGTGGGGGCTGTCGCTCGCCTGGGCGGTTGGTTTCGCGCTGTGGTTGGGGGCGCCCGGCTTGGTCGCCTACCTGGGTATAGGCTTCGGCGCGATCGCCTTGTTGGAGATCGTGAACTACCTCGAACACTACGGTCTGATCCGCGCTCCACTGCCCAACGGCCGCTACGGGCCGGTCACCGAGCATCATTCCTGGAACAGCCCCTTCCTGCTGACGAACCTGCTGCTGTTCCAGTTGCAACGCCACTCGGATCACCACGCCCACGCCGCACGGCGTTACCAGATCCTGCGCCACATGGCGGCCGCGCCGCAGTTGCCTGCGGGGTACGCCGCGCTCGTGCTGCTGGCCTTGGTGCCGCCGCTGTGGCGCCGCGTGATGGATCCGCGCGTGGCGGCCTGGCGCGCGCAGCAGGGGCTTGCTTGATCAGTCCGGAAGCCCGTCGGAGAACCAGCCGATGTGGGTGAATTCGAGCTTGTAGGGCGGGCTGAGTGCCAATGCTTGCCAGCGATCACTCTGTTTGGGGTCCAGCGGCACCACGGCGCATTGACGCTTGCCTTTGATCGCGAGGGCTTCACTGCCGTTGCCGGTGAGCAGCGCAGCTTCTCCGCCGTCGCGCTCGAAGCAGGCGCGTATCGCGTTCGGGTCCGAGATCAGCAGTCGGAAGTACCAGGGGACGATTTCCTTCACGAGGCGGCGGGCCTGGTCGGCGGACGTCAGCGCGTCCGCGTAGCTCACGCGCCCGGCAACCGGGAGGTTGGGCGTCAGGGTCAGATGCACCTGCAGGCTGTCCTTCTTCTGGTTGGTGACGAACTCGGCCTTGTCGGCGAGGGCCGCTTCGGAGCGCGGTACCTCGATGTCACCCTCCTCGCCGAGCGGTACTGCGATGTCGGTGTTGTCACCCACAAGGCGGATGCTGATGTCCGAGGCCTTGACCGACTTGTCGGCCGATTTCACCTGCATGCGCATGCGTACCTTGTCGTGCTCGACGCGGTCGATCTGGCTGAAGAATTTGTAGGCGTCGGCGTACGGCATGATCGCCGGATCGCGTACGCCTTTTACGACCAGTTTCTCGGCGGGTGCGTCGGTGGCGGGCAGGGGCGCTTCCTCTGCGAGGGCGACCAGCGGGCCGAGCAGCAGAGCGAGGGCGATGCGTTTCATGGCAGGTCCTGGTAGTCGATCTGCCGCGATTCTCGCGGCGCCGTGGATCGACAAAGTGTCGGAAACGTAAGCGTTTGTCAGTGCTGCAGCGTCAGTGCGAGTGCAATCGGCAGGAAGAGCAGCGCGAACAGGTTGCCGATCATCACGATCGAGGCAACTTTTTCAGGCTCCTGTCGGTAACGCTCGGCGAACATGAAGTTGAGCACCGCGGGTGGCAGCGCGCCGAACACGATCACCAGCGCGCGCTGCAAGGGCGGCAGCTCGACGACCGACACCACCACGGCTGCGACCAGCAGGCCGCCGACCGGCCGCAGCAGCGCGCCGCCAACGCCGATGCGCCAGGCGTGGAAGTTGGCGTCGGTGAGGCGCACGCCAAGCGAGAACAGCATCAATGGGATCGAGATGTCGCCAACCATCTTGATCGCGAGCATCAGCGGCGGCCATACCGCAATGCCGGCGCTGCCGACCGCGATGCCCGCGAGCGTGGCGAGCACCGAGGGCACTTTCCAGATCGTCGCGAGCCGGGTCTTGTGATCGAGCAGCCAGGCGCCGTATGAGAAGTGCAGGAAGTTCGACACCATGAACATCACCACGGCCGGCGCCAGTGCCTGTTCGCCGAAGGCCAGCACCGCGAGCGGCAGGCCGAGGTTGCCGCAGTTGTTGAACATCGTCGGCGGCACCAGTGTCTTCACCGCTACGCCGCTCAGGTGCGCGCCAATCCAGCCGACGACTCCGAACGCGATGACCATGAGGACCGAAATGCCGGCCAGCGGCAGGAAGTCGCCGAGGTGGAACTCCTTCGATACCAGCGCCGCAAACACCAGCGCCGGCACGAAGACATCCATGTTCAGCTTGTTCGCGACCGTGAGATCGGGCTTCGCGCGGCGTGCAACCAGCCAGCCGAGGGCGACAATGGCAAAGAGCGGGAACAGGATCGAGACGATGCGCAGGAACATGAGGCTATCCGCCGGTTGGAAAGCGGATTCTAGCCAGCCGGCGCCGGCCGGCCATCCGTAGTGTTACGTGCCAGCCGCCGTCGCTCAGCAAAAAGGGCGCCGAAGCGCCCCTTGATCATGCAGTGCCGTGTCGGTCAGAAACGGTAGCCAACGCCGATACCGATCAACCACGGATCGATGTTCAGCGTATCGACGACGACGCCACCGGCCTTCACATCGGTGCCGATCCAGGTCTTCTTGATATCGGCATTCAGATACCACTGCGGGCTGATCTCGTAATCGAGGCCTGCCTGGAGCGAAGCGCCCCAGCTGGTGCGCTCGATATCGATGCCGGCTGGCAGATCCACATCCCAGAAGCGCGTCATGTTCACGCCCAGACCGACGTAGGGTTTGAACGCCCCCATCGGGTGGTGGTACTGCAGCATGAAGTGCGGCGGCAGTTGCTTGACGGTGCCGATCTTGGTGCCGCCGAGCTCGATGTCGTGCGTTTGCGGCACGCTCAACACCACTTCCAGCGCGAAGTTCGGCGTGAAGAAGTAGCTGATGTCGAGGTCGGGCAACCACTTGTCGCTGGCCGTCACTTCTGCCGGCAGCAAGTTGTCGGTGTTGCTGTTGTCATTGATCATGCTAACGGCTCGGCCACGTACGAGCCAGTTACCGTCGGCAGCGAATGCCGCCCCCGCGGCAAACATACTGGTCGCGATCGCCCCCGCGATCGCAGTCCGGATGATGCTGGACATAACTCCCCCAATTGATTGATTGTTGCTGTGCAGAAAAACTGCACGTGCAGTGTGGTTTTTGGGGGGCGCTGGCGTTTGAGCCGCATCAAGTGTTCAAATTCCAAGCCCAGGCCGCTTGCAATGACTGTCGTTTTTTCGCAACCGGTTGATCTGTAAACACCTTTTTCTCGAGCGCACCGCGATGCACCGCTACTGGCTTGCCGACGTTTTCACCGACCGCCCGTTTTCGGGCAATCCGCTGGCCGTGTTCGCCGACGGTGCTGCAGTCGATCCAGGGCAGATGCAGGCGATTGCGGGCGAGCTGAATCTCTCTGAAACCGTCTTCGTGCTGCCGCCCGATGATCCGGCCCATACCGCGCGGGTGCGTATCTTCACGCCTGCGAGCGAGCTGCCCTTCGCCGGTCACCCGACGGTTGGCACCGCCCTGTTGCTGGCACGCTTCGCACCGCAGCCGATGGCGGATGGTGAGCATCTGCTGGTGCTGGAAGAGGGCGTCGGGCCTGTGCCGGTGCGAGTGACCGTGCAGGGCGGACAGCCGGTACGGGCTGAATTCGCCGCGGCCCAGGCGCCGAGCTTTGCACCGGCGCCGCAGCGCATCGCCGCGATGCTCGGCCTCGGCGAGGACGACATCCTGCCGCGCAGCAGCGTGGCGTCGTGCGGTGTGCCGTTCTTGTGCGTGCCGCTGCGCAACCGCGCGGCGCTCGCGCGCATCGTGCCGAACAATGCCGAGATGCAAACGGGCCTGGCGGGTCTTGCGCACGGCATCTACGCCTACACCGAGGATCTCGATCGCCCCACCTTGCTGCATGCGCGCATGTTCGCGACCGGCCTTGGCATCGTCGAAGACCCGGCGACCGGTTCGGCCGCAGCCGCGCTTGGCGGGCTTCTGGGCACCCATGACTCGCGCAGCGAAGCGGACCTCTCGTGGGAGATCTCGCAGGGTGAGGATCTGGGGCGGCCGAGCCGAATCGTTGTGACCACCGAGATCCGCCAGCGACGCGTGGCTGCGGTGCGTGTCGCGGGGCAAGCCGTCTTCATGGGCGAAGGCCAGCTCTTCACATACTGAACTCAAACGAAACGAATGACCGACATGGATATCCAGCGTATCGGCGTAACGCCGCGCTATGCCGACGCCGTGGCATACGGCGGCGTTGTGCACGCCGTTGAAGTGCCCGCGGACGAACACGGCGACATCGCCGAGCAGACGCGGGGCTTGCTGAGCGCGCTTGAGGCGACGCTTGAGCGTGCCGGCAGCAGCAAGGCACGGCTGCTCACCGCGACGGTCTACCTGACCGACATGGCCGACTACGACGGTTTCAACGCGGTGTGGGATGCCTGGCTGGTGCCGGGGTGTGCGCCGTCGCGCGCCTGCGTCAAGGTGGCAGGGCTGGCGCGTGCCGGCTGGCGAGTCGAAGTGGTGGTCAGCGCCGCGGCGGTTTGAGCGCTCAGATCGGCCTGCGGGCCCAACTCACCCGCAGGCAGGGGTAACGCTTGCCATCTGGCATCTCATGGTATTCGGGCGTCTGCTCGCAACCGCCGAGCCGGCGGTAGAACGCGCGCGCCGCGAGATTGGCCTCCAGCACCCACAAGTGAAACCCGGTGGTGGTGGCGCTTGCGGCCATCCGGTCGCACAGCGCCATCATCAGGCGCCGGCCCAGCCCTTCGCCCCTGAGCGCGGGCTGTACATGCAGGTTATCGATCAGCGGCCCCCATGCCGGGTCGGCATCCGGACACAGGCAGCCGAACCCGAGCAGGCCGCGGCTGTCCTCCATCAGCACTACCTCCAGCGGGGCGTCCACGCCATCCACTAGGCGGCGATGCCACAACGCGGCCCGTTCGCTGGCGAGCGCGCCGTCCAGGTAGTCATCGCGCAGCACCCCGCGATAGGCGCTGCGCCAGCTCGCTGCGTGCAGTTGTGCGACGGCCGGCGCATCGGCCGCGCCGGCAATGCGGAAGCGGAGATCCTCTGCGATCAATGCATGTGCTCGTGCGTGCTCATGTCGCCAAGCGGCCGCACGGCGGCATCCACCGTAATCTGCTCACGCTTGCCGCCTTGTTCGACTTCCAGCGTCAGCTTCACGATGTCGCCATCCTTCACCGGCTCCTTCAAATCGAGCAGCATCACGTGATAGCCGCCGGGCTTGAGTTCGACAGTCTTGCCGGCCGGCAGCGCGAGCTTCTGCACCGGGTTCATCTTCATGTTGTCGGCCACCATCTTCATCT
The DNA here is from genome assembly GCF_013184235.1 of Niveibacterium sp. COAC-50. Classification (NCBI taxonomy): domain Bacteria; kingdom Pseudomonadati; phylum Pseudomonadota; class Betaproteobacteria; order Rhodocyclales; family Rhodocyclaceae; genus Niveibacterium; species Niveibacterium sp. COAC-50. The sequence continues at coordinate 353,937 of NZ_JABCJM010000002.1, read as the reverse complement.
CGTGCACCTCGGCTTTGCCGGCGATTGGCGACGAGGCGCCGACGAGCGCTGCACCCTGTGCGCTGCTCAGTCGCATGAAGGCGCCCGTGGCCTTCTGCGACGGCGTCGTGCCGCGTACCCAGGCGCCTTCGACCTTGACGTCGGAAGCGAGAGCGCTTCCCGTGCCGAATGCGAGCAGAGAGGCGAGCAGTGAAGCGATGACGTGGTGACGCATGCGGAACTCCTTTGAAATGGGTGAGCCGATCAAACGCAAGCCGCGATTGTAGGGCGAGTTTCCAGTTGTGCCGCGGGTGCGCCCGGCGCTGCTGCCGCGCACATGGCGTGAGCGCGCGCTATTCTCACTGCTTCATTGGCAAGGACATCTGCGCATGGATCAGGATCCTGGCGCGCGAACGCGCATCGACAAATGGCTCTGGGCCGCCCGCTTCTTCAAGACCCGCAGTCTCGCGACCGAGGCCGTCGAGGGTGGCAAGGTGCGGATCAATGGCCTGGGCGTGAAACCGGCGAAGGAAGTGCGCCCGGGTGACCGCGTGGCCTTCAGCAATGGCCCGGTCAGCCGCGAGGTGATCGTGCTCGGCATTGCGGACAAGCGCGGCCCAGCCCCGGTGGCCCAGCTGCTCTACGAGGAAACGGCGGAGAGCATCGCCGCACGCGAGCAGTTGGCCGATGCCCGGCGCCTGAAGGTGGAGCCGGCCGCCGAACGCCATGGCCGACCGACCAAGCGCGAGCGGCGCGACTACGAGCGTTGGCGCTCGTGAGCCGGGCCGGTTGCACTCTGTAAGAATCGTGAATGCGCAGCGTCGCGTGCGCGCGCTAGAGTGGCAGGCATGGAACGAAAAACGCTGATCTGGGTGATCGATGACGACCCCGAACTGCGCGCGCTGCTCGCCGAGTACCTCGACCGCGAGGGCTTCGACACGCGCGTGTTTGCCGATGCTGCCGATCCGGTGCGCCGCCTGCCGCGCGAACGCCCCGATCTGCTGGTGCTCGATCTGATGATGCCGGGTGAGGATGGCCTGTCGGTCTGCCGCCGCATTCGCGCCACCGGTGACGATGTGCCGATCATCATGCTGACCGCGCGCAATGATCCGATCGACCGCGTCGTTGGCATCGAGATGGGCGCCGACGACTACCTTGGCAAGCCCTTCCTGCCGCGCGAGCTGTCCGCCCGTATCCGCGCGGTGCTCAAGCGCCGCACCGCGCCGCGCGCTGGCGCCCCGCTGCCGGAAGAAGAGGCTGTTAGCTTCGGCGATTGCCGGCTCGATCTCTCCAGCCGCAGCCTGTGGCGACGCGGCGAGCGGATCGAGATGACGACCGGTGAATTTGCCCTGCTTGCGGCGCTGGCGCGCCATCCGCATCAGCCGCTGACGCGCGAACGCCTGATCGAAATCGCGCGCGGACCGGAGTCCGAAACCTACGAGCGCAGCATGGATGTGCAGATCTCGCGCGTGCGCCGCTTGGTCGAACCCGATCCGGCACGCCCGCGCCACATCCAGACGGTGTGGGGCGTGGGCTATGTGTTCGTGCCGGATCCGCCCGACGCCGCCGCCCCATGAGCCGACTGCGCCGCTGGTCGCAGTCGCTCAACCTGCGCCTCGCGCTGATCCTGTTCCTCGTTCTGGGTGGCAGCTACGGCCTGATGGCCTGGCTGCTGCAGACCCATGTTGCCGACCTGCGTGCCGCCCAGGCGGCGCAAACAATTGCCGCACGGGTGAAGGCCGCCGAGGCGCAGCTCGCCCAGGCGGGCGGCACAGTGCGCGACGATGTCCGGATCGCCGAGGGCGATGAACCGCCGATGTTCGGCCGGGGCCGCGGCTGGATGCACGCGCAGCCGCCCGGTGCGGACGAAGGTCGGCCGCCGCCTTCCGGTGGAGGCCGTCGCCTCCCGCCTGACGGTGATCTGGGCGGCCCTGGCGGACCGCCGCCCAACGACGCCGGCCCCGGCGTGCCACCGCATCTGCGCGGCCATGGCCTGCGTGTTGAACAGTTCGAAACCGCGCTGACCCAGGCGCTCGGGCATAGTGCCGAGATTCGCCCCGGCGGCATGCGCGGCGAGGGGCCCGGCATCTGGATCCGCCTTGCCGGCGACGCGCCGAAGTGGCTGTGGGTGCCTGCTTCCGCACTGCCGTTTCCGCCGCCTATCCGCCGTTTCGATTCAGCGATCGTTGTGCCGGTACTCGGCTTCGTGATTGCGTTTGCGGCCGCGCTGTTCCTCGTCGTGCAGGTGAATCGCCCGCTGCGTCGCCTGGGCGATGCGCTGGGGGCGGTTGGCTCGGCCAGCGCGCCGCAGCCCTTGTCGTTGACCGGCGCGAGCGAGATCCGCGTGCTCGCGGGTCGCTTCAACGACATGCTCGCGCGCCTCGGCCGGCTTGAGAGCGACCGCACCACGATGCTGGCCGGCATTGCGCACGACCTGCGCACCCCGCTCACCCGCCTGCAACTGCAGATCGAACTTGCCGCTGGTCCGCAGGGCATCGACGACAAACGTAAGGCCGCGATGCTGCGCGAACTCGATCAGCTCGGCGAAATCATCGATCACTTCCGCCTCTTCGCCGGTGGCGCCGGTGGCGAGCCGCTCGAAACCCGCGAGCTCGCCTTGCTGCTCGAAGAGATGGCCGCGCCTTGGTGCGATCAGGGCCTGCAGCTCACCCTCGAGCCCGGCCTGCGCGCGCAGGTGCGTTCCGCCGCGTTGCGACGCATCGTCGCCAACTTGCTCGGTAACGCGTTCGCCTACGGCGCACCGCCCGTGCAACTGGCGCTGCGCCGCGACGGCACGCACGCGCTGATCGAGATCGCCGATCACGGCCCCGGCATCCCGCCCGATCGCCTCGACGAAGCCCGCCGCCCGTTCGCCCGCCTTGACGCCGCTCGCGGCGGCAGTGGCCACAGCGGGCTCGGCCTCGCGATCGTCGACCGCCTGATCGGCGAAATGGGCGGGCGGCTCGAACTCGAGAATCGCCCGGAAGGCGGGCTGCTGGCGCGGGTGATGCTTCCGTTGCAGGGCTAACGCGGGTACTCAGGCGGCGAGCGCACTTTCCACGCCACCTACCTCGTTCTTGTAACGCACGAAGGTCGCGCTGTCGGCCAGCTGCGGGTTGGTGCACTTGAAGACCATGCTGCCGTCTTCGCCCGGCGAGCCGGCGTAGCCGAAGATGTTGAGTGCGAGCACTTCGCGCTGGGTCACGCGCAGGAAGGGTTTGTCGCCCGCGTGGAAGTCGAGCTGTTTCGCGCCGGCGAAGCCCATGCGCTTATCGTTGCCGGCGGCGACCCAGGCGCTTTCGAGCCGATCGGTGTGTACCAGCGTGAACGGGCCGTGCGAGTGGATGCCGCCGAGGATGAAGGCGTCGTTGTAGAACAGGCGCCAGCGGTCCTGGTTGCTGGTATCGACAAAGATGCCGCCACCATCGAAGACGGATTTGTTCTTCGCAAGCAGGTCCTGCAGGTGTTCGATCAGGCCGATGTTGAGCCCGCTGCGGGCACCCTGCTCAAGCCCGTGCAGGTAGTACCTGAAGGCGGTTGCGGCTTGCGCGAAATCCGCTTTTGCGTCGAACTGGTAAGTGGTTTTGTGTGCGGCGAGGAAGTCCGACTTGAACGCCACGAAAGTCTCATAGGCCATGATCCAAGCTCCACGAGAAATACGGCGAGATGCCTGATTGCAGCCTAGGCCCGCAGCGCACGATCGCAAGCGGGTCCGGCGGTGTCGTTGACGCAGGGCCAAGGCGGCTCGCTGGCCGCGATCAGGGCATCAGTCCGGCAGCGGTGCGAACAGCGCCTGTAGCCCGGCTTCGTCGAATTTCGCGTCGCCCGCGTGGTCTTCGGAGAGGATGCCTGCGGCGAGTGCGGCCTTCTGTTCCTGCAGCGCGAGGATCTTCTCTTCGATGCTGCCCGCCACCACGAGTTTGTAGACGAACACATTCTTCGTCTGGCCGATGCGGTGGGCGCGGTCGGTGGCCTGGTCTTCGGCGGCGGGGTTCCACCAAGGGTCGAAGTGGATCACCGTGTCGGCGGCGGTGAGGTTGAGGCCAACGCCACCGGCTTTCAGGCTGATCAGGAAGACCGGCGCATCGCCGTTCTGGAACGCTTCCACCACCGCTTGGCGGTCGCGCGTGCTGCCGTCCAGCCTCAAATGCGCGATCCTGGCCTCGCCTAGCGCGTCGGCGATCAGGTCCAGCATCGTCGTGAATTGCGAGAACAGCAGCACCCGGCGACCTTCTTCGACGAGGCCGGGCAGCAGGTCCATCAGCAGGTCGAGCTTGGCGTGTTCCTTCACCTTCGCGGCGGCGGGGGTCTGCAGCAGGCGCGGGTCGCAGCAGACCTGGCGTAGCTTGAGCAGCGCATCGAGGATCACGATCTGGCTGCGGGCAAAGCCGCGCGCGGCCACTTCGTCGCGGATGCGTTTGTCCATCGTCGCGCGCACGGTCTCGTAGAGGTCGCGCTGGCGGCCTTCGAGTTCGACGCGGCGCACGATGATGGTCTTGGGTGGCAGCTCGGCGGCCACTTCTTGCTTGCGGCGCCGCAGGATAAAGGGCGCCAGGCGCCGCGCCAGCAGCTCGCGCCGCAGCAGGTTGCCGTGCTTCTCGATCGGCGTGCGCCAGGCCTGCGTGAAGGCTTTGGCGTCGCCGAGGAAACCGGGCATCAGGAAGTCGAATTGCGACCACAGCTCGCCGAGGTGGTTTTCCAGCGGCGTGCCGGTGAGGCAGAGGCGATGCCGTGCATCGACTTCGCGTACCACCTGGGCGGCGAGGCTGCGAACGTTCTTCACCGTCTGCGCTTCGTCGAGGATCAGGAAGTGCCAACTGCGCGCGGTGAGCGCCTCGCGGTCGCGTGCGAGCAGCGGGTAAGTGGTCAGCACCACGTCGTGGGTGTCGATCGATTCGAAGTGTTCACGGCGATCGGCGCCGTGCAGCTTGAGCACGCGTAGGTCCGGCGCGAAGCGTGCGGCTTCCTGCTGCCAGTTGAACACCAGCGAGGTCGGCAGCACCACCAGCGAGGGGCGGTCCATGCGGCCGGCGCACTTTTCGGTCAGCAGGTGAGCGAGGGTCTGCGCGGTCTTGCCGAGCCCCATGTCGTCCGCCAGGATGCCGCCCAGCTCATGTGCGCGCAGGTGCTGCATCCAGGCGAGGCCTTCCCGCTGATAGGCGCGCAGCGTGCCGGCGAATCCCTCGGGGGGTTCCACCGGTGCCACGTTCGCGGCATCGGCGAGGCGCGCAATCCAGGGCGCAAGGCGGTCTACGCCATCCAGCGTCCAGTCGCCGTTGGTGAAGGCCTGCTTGAGGCGCGGCGCATCCAGGGCGCTCAGTTTCAGCGTCGCGCCCGGCGTGTCGAACAGATCCACCAGGGTCGAGGCCAGTGGCTTGACGCGCGCCGCGGGCAGCTGAATGCGCGCGCCGTCCGGGCCGATCAGCTCGATCGCTTCGTCGTCGGCGATCGCTTCGATGGCGGCGCGGTCCAGCCAGCGGGCGTCGCGCTGGAACAGCGCATGCAGCAGCGGGGCGAGATCGAGCCGCTGGCCGGCGACCTCGATACCGAGCGAGAGCGCGAGCCAGCCGTTGGCATCCTCTTCCAGCTCGGCATGCCAGTCATCGACTGTCAGCACATGGTGGCGGAAGTCTGGTGCGCATTCGATCTGCCAGCCGGCGGCACGCAGGGCTGGGGCTTCCGCCGTGAAGAATTCGCGCCATGCGGTCTCGCTGGCGAGGCCCAGGATGCCTTCGGGCAGGCGTTCGAAGGTGTTCAGCACGCGCGTTGGCACTGGCGCGAACCCGGCGCGGCGCAATGCGGCCAGCGCGTCGGTTTCGGCGGCGCTGTCGCGCACGATGCGGGCGGCACGGCCGTCGGGCAGCGTCGTCAGCGTTTCGCTGCTGCCAGCGGGCAATTCCGCATCGCCATACCGGAATGCGGCTTGTGCAAAGTCGTAGGTGGCGTGCAGCGTGTCGCGGTAGTCACGATGCGCCTGCAACTGCCACACATGCAGGCTTTGCAGCCGCAGGACCGGGCGCGCCGGGGCTTCGAGCCGGGGCAGCGATGCGGGCGTGGGTGGCGGCAATTTCGGCGCCACTTCGGCCAGCACGCTGGCGACCAGGCTCAACTCGGCGCTGTTGAGCGGCGGTAGCGACAGTGCCTCAGCCACGACTTCAGCGTCGGGCACGTCGAGCACACCGCAGCGGCCCTCGGCGTCGATGTAGCGGAAGGGTTGCGTGTGCAGCACCGCCAGCGCTGGCGGCGTGGTGTCGAGGTGTGCGCGCAGGCCGCCCTCGCGAGTGGGCTGCCAGCTCATGCGGCCACTGCGGCTGCGCCCCTTTTGCAACGGGATCTCCGCTTGTGGCACGGCGTCGTGTGCCTGCCCGAGGAAGGCGCGGCCGGTGTCGAGCAGGGCGTCGAGCAAGGCGCTGCCATAGCGTCCGCTGATCGGCACTTCGCCCCAGTCGCTCGTGCGTGCGTTGCTGCGTTCAATCGCGCGAATCTGCCGCAACACCGCGAGGTCCTCGTCGTCGACGAAAGCGGGTGGCTTGAGGAGCGCCTGATCGATGTTGTACCAAGGCTCGCGCTGCGCGATCTCGCCGTCGGCGAGTCGCCGGACCTTGTCGATGCGCAGGCTCGCGCCGGTGCCGTGCAGTCCGGGCGTCAGCGTGTAATGCAGCATCTGGCGGTTGGCTGCCGCCTTGGGCTTGGTGCCAAGGCGTTGCTTGCCGATCCGGGTGCGCAGTTGCTGCGCCCATTCGAGCACTTCGCTTCGCGGCTTCTCCACCAATGCGCCGGGGCGCTGCGCGGCCAGCAGCAGGGCTACGACGTGCTTGCAGCGCGTGCCGACCGGGCAGGAGCAGCGGCTGTGCAACTCCAGCGAGATCTCGCCGAGCAGTTCGCGCTGGCTGATGCGCGCCGTCGTGCGGTACGGGCGCGGCGCGCTGCCGGTAACCAGCGCGCTCAGCGCGTCGCCAGAGACGGTCAGCTCGCGCACCCGCCCGATGTACTGGCGGCCCTTCGCAATCGCGGCGCTGGTGAAGAGTTCCTGCAGCACGTCGTCGTTAACGCGGCTGAGCAGATCGGCAAGCGGCATTGTCGCGGCAAAAAATGGGGTGCAACAGCATACCGGTTAGCGCGTCGCTCACGAAGGCGTGGCTGATAGCGAGCGAATCCGTGCCTCGATATAGCGCGTACATTCAAGGCCGACAAACAGGGCGCTGCCCTGATCTTTCGCGGCCTTATTTCGCTCGACTTTTGCGCGCTTCGTCGACGATGAACCATGCGAGGGTCGAGGTCGCAAGCGAAATTGCGATGAACGCAATCACAAGAAACGTTGTCCGGTCAGACGCCCGTAGCAGGCGCCCACGTCTTGCCACTTCCTCCGCACTTAGCGCAATGCTTGGCGGCCTGGACCAAGAGAGCTGTGCGGCTTCGCTCTCACTGTTGTGCCGAAGGCAGATATGTACTGGCACATATTCAACAGAACGTCCGGTTTCGCTCTTGCCTCGGAGCCATTTGCAGAAATCCGTGACTGCGGTGCAATTCAAGCTCTGGCGCGATATTCCTGTACTGGTCTTCAGCTCAAGCGTGCCACCGCCGAAGTTCTTATTAATCTGTATCAGGCGGGCGTCGCCTCGAAACTCCCTGCAGGCCGAGGGTATCTCCCACGAAGAAGCGGACAGAAGTGCCGCAGCCATCGCGCCACCAAATGCAACCGATCCTATCGCGAACGGGTTCGCGGCCCACCGGAAGATCCCCCGACGCGTCGTTCCGGGCGAACTGCTAAGTCGTCGCAGCGCAGTTGCGATCGCTAACGGCAAAAGCGCGGCGAATGACATGCCGACGAGAATGGGCCAGATTGGATTCAAGGTCGATGTCCAAGTGACGTTGCTGCGCTTCTCTTCACGCTGATCGTTCGGTGCTGCTCAGTCTGCGCGCAGACGGCCGTCGATCATGGTCACTGCGCGGTCACAACGTTCCGCGAGGCGCGGGTCGTGGGTGACGATCAGGCAGGCCGATCCGCGCTCGCGATTCACCTCGCGCATCAGCGCGAAGATCTCGTCGGCGGTGTGGGTGTCGAGGTTGCCGGTCGGCTCGTCGGCGAGGATCAGGCGCGGCCCCAGCAGCAGCGCGCGCGCAATTGCCACCCGTTGCTGTTGCCCGCCGGAGAGCTGGTTCGGCTTCTTGTGCGAATGCGCTTCGAGGCCGACGCGGCGCAGCAGTTCGCGCGCGGCGGCTTCGTGGGCGTCGGTGGCGCGGCCCTCGGCGATGATGCCGGGCATCATCGCGTTCTCCAGCGCGCTGAAGGCGGGCAGCAGGTGATGGAACTGGAACACGAAACCGATGCTGCGGTTGCGCAGGCGGGTGAGGCCCGCATCGTCCTGCGTCGCCGAGTCGATGCCGTCAATTTCGATGCGGCCGGCGGTGGCGCGTTCGAGCAGGCCGACGATGTTGAGCAGCGTGCTCTTGCCGGAACCGGAGGGGCCGATCAGCGCGACGAACTCGCCCGCTGCAATGTCGAGGTCGATGCCGTGCAGGATCTCGGTCTCGACTTCGGTGCCGATGTTGTAGGACTTGCGGATGCCGGCGAGGCGGATCACGGGCTGCGCCATCGTCAGCTCCGGATCGCGTCGACCGGGTCGAGCGAGGCGGCGCGCCGCGCCGGGATCATTGCGGCGAGCGTGCCGACCACGGTGGCGATGAGGCAGGCGCCGATGACGATATTGGCCGGCAGTTCGGGCGAGAAGATCGGCGTGCCATCGCCGTTGCGGAACACCGAGGCGAAGATCTGCAGCAGCCCCCAGCCGAGCGAGGCGCCGAGCGCAGAACCCACGCTGCCGACCAGCGCACCCTGGATCAGGAACACCGCCAGCAGTTGCCGGCGGCCGGCGCCCATCGCGCGCAGGATGCCGATCTCGCGCTGCTTCTGCACCACCGACACGACCAGCACGCTGGCGATACCGAGTGCGACGATTAGCGTGACGAAGCTGCGGATCAGGTTGAGCGAGGTGCTCTGGTTCTTCAGGCCGGCGAGCAGCTGCGCGTTGGTCGTCATCCAGCTTTCGACCTTGAGACCGGTGGCGTCGGCAAGCGGGCGGGCGATTGCCTCGGCCTCGAAGATATCCGTCACCCGAAGGTCGACCTGCGAGACGCCGCCCGCCAGGTCGAGCAGCGATTGCCCCAGGCGCAGCGACACGAAGACCCAGCGGCGGTTCAGGTCGCGGTTGCCGATGTCGAACAGCCCGGTGATCGTCAGCACTTCTTCGCGGCCACCGGCGGTCTGCACCCGGATACGGTCGCCGAGCGATACGCCCAGATCCTTTGCCAGTTCGATGCCGATCACGGTGTTGGTGCCGGACGGCGCAAAGCGGCCGGCGGTGAGGTACTTGTCCATCAACACGATGCGGCGGTAAGCGTCCGGCTCGACCCCCATCAGCGCGACCGACTTGCTCGCCTCGCCGCGTAGCGCGAAGGCGGGGCCGGTGACGAGCGGCGACACGGCCACGACATCCGGCGTCGCGGCGGCGAGCTTGGCGACGGATTCCCACTGATCCACCGGCCGCAGGCGCTGTGCGCGAGGCTGGTCGGTGGCGAGCGTACCGGGGGCGTCAGGCAGCGCGCGGCGATTGACCTCGTCGGGCGGGCGGATCACCACATGTGGCTGGCTACCGAGCACGCGTTCGATGATCGAGCTTTGCAACTCGCCGATCAGGTGGGTGAGGAAGATCGTCACCGCGACGCCTGCGGTCACCCCACCGAGGATCAGCAGTGATTGGGTACGCCCCTCGCGCAGGAAGCGCAGCGCGACGAGCAGTTCAAACGGCAGGCGGATGCGCATCGGCGGTTCAGCGCGTCATGCCGGGCGCGCCCTGCAGGCCAGCCTTGCGCGGTGCCTTGCCGCGCACGCGCTCGCCGGGCTGGGTCGGCTCCGATGCGGTGACGACGAGCTCGCCGGCGTCGATGCCCTTCGCAATCTCGGCGGCACCCATGCCGCGCACGCCCAGCGTGACGGCGACCCGTTCGGCGCGGCCATCGCGCACCCGCAGCACCCAGGGCGATTCGCTTTCGGCTGCATGGATTGCGTCGAGCGGCAGCACCACGGCGCTGTCCTTGCGTGCCACCACGATCTCGACCGAGACGGTCATGTCCGGGCGCAGGAAGGCCGGCGGCTGCGGCACGGAGAACTTCACTTCGACCGTGCCGCGCTGTGCATCGACGCCGGGGGCGACGTAGTCGATCACCACGTCGAAAGGCTGGCCCGGGTAGGCATCGGCCACGGCCTTGCCGGCCACGCCGGGCTTGAGGCGCGCGAGGTGCTTTTCGTCCATCTGCGTGACGATGCGCAGGGTGCCGCCGGCGGCAAAGCGCATCAGCACCCGGCCGGCCTGCGTGATGTCGCCCACGTTCACCTCGCGCGACAGCACGGTGCCATCGGCCGGTGCGCGCAGCTCATGGTTGGCCATGCGGGCGCGGGCGGCGCGCAGGTTGGCTTCGGCCTGCACCAGCCGGCTTGCAGCGGCGGCCATCTCGCTACCGGCGGGCAGGTTCGCCGCGGCCTGGCTGCGCGCGGCGGCCAGTGCGGCCTCGGCGTTCTGCAGGATGCGGCGGGCGTCGTCACGCCGGCTCGGCGATACGAAGCCCTGCGCAATCATCGCTTCAACCCGTTCATATTCACGCTGGGCGACACGCAGGTTTTCTTCCGCTTGCCGTTGCTGCTGGCTGCTTACCGGGCCGGCCACCTGTTCCACCTGCCGAAGCCGCGCACGCGCTTCGACCACCGCCGCTTCGGCGGCGGCGAGGCTGGCACGGGCTTCGTCAGCGCGCAGTGCGATCAGCAGCTCGCCTTGCTTGACGATGCTGCCCTCCTTCGCCGCCAGGGTTTCGACAATGCCGGCCACAGGCAGGCCCAACTGCACCTGGGCAGGCGTTTCGACCCGGCCGGTCGCGATCAGCGTCTGGGCGATGGCTTGCCGTGTCGCGCTGCGCAACTCGACTTCCTTGCCGCGGCTGAGCATCCAGCCGATCAACAGGACCAGCGCCAGGACGAAGGCGACGGGCAGGCGCCAGGGGCGCAGACGCGTGCGAAGTTGGTTCAGTGTGGGCATCTTGTTCTTGTCTGTTCGGGCGGCGTTTGCCCTGACCGCGATTATGCGCGGCAGTTCCCGCTGCCGCTTTGCGGTTGCAGCGCTGCAATGCGCTCAGGTCTTCGGGCGCATGAGGAAGAAGCGGTTGGTGCCGGCCGGTTTGCCTTTTGCGAACACGTCCCACTCGGCCTCTATCGTGTCAGGGCCTTGCAGCCGGATCTCTCCGCCGTGAATGTGGGTCGATTGCTGTGGATCCATGTTGCTGCCGCCGGTGAAGTCAAAGCGCAGGCGATTGCCATCGACTGCTACGAGCTTCATGCGTGGCTGGTTGCCCATCGCGCAGTAGTGCGTCATGACGAGTTGATCGCCATCGAGGTGGTAGATCGACGTCATCTCGTGTGGCGTGCCGGGGAACAGCACTTCCATTACTGCGGTACCGCCCGAGATGTTGCGGTATGTGACTTCCGCCGGCGGCCCGTCGGCCTTCTGGACATGACCGACCCAGCGGCCTTCAAGCGCCTTGAGTTGGGTGAAGGCGGCGCTGGCGTCAGGCGGCGCCGCGTAACTCATCGGGCTGGCGGCGAGGGATACAGCAAGGGCAAGGGCGGACGCAGGGCGTTTCATGGCTGTCTTCCTCCGGTCAGACCGCGCGATCGCGGCGCCTGCAGATTGCAACCGATTTTCCGGCGCCGCAAGCCGCCATGCGCCCGCTTGCAGCTGACCCCAATCAGCGCCGCCAGAGGGCGTGGAAGTGATGCACCGGCCCGTGGCCTTTGCCGACCTCCAGTTCGCCCGACGCGGCGATCGCGCGCAGCAGCCATTCGCGGGCGTGGCGGACCGCCGCTTCCACTGGCCGGAGCTGGTCGGCCGCTTGCGGCAGCAGCGCGGCAATTGCCGAAGACAAGGTGCATCCGGTGCCGTGGGTGTTCTTGGTTTCGATGCGCTGGCCCGGCATCTCGACCATGCGGTCGCCGTCGAACAGCAGATCCATCAACTCGCCGCCAGGCAGGTGGCCACCCTTGAGCAGCACCCAGCGCTCGCTGGAAAGCGGCAGCAGCTCACGCAGGCGTTCGGCGGCGCGGTACATCTCCTTGACCGATTCGGGCGCGCGCTGATCCAGCAGCACGCCGGCTTCGGGCAGGTTGGGGGTGATCATGAAGCTCTGCGGCAGCAGGGCTTCCTTGAGCATGGCCACTGCGGACTTCGCCAGTAGATGATCGCCGCTCTTGGCAACCATCACCGGGTCGCAGACCACGAACTTCGCTGCGTGATGCGCCAGCCGGTCGGCTACCGTCGCGACGATGTCTGCGGTGCCGAGCATGCCGAGTTTGACCGAGTCGATGCGTACGTCGGCGAACAGGGTGTCGATCTGCAGGCGGAGGAAATCGGTGGGCGGCGTGTGCACCCCGGTGACTGCCTGGGTGTTCTGCGCCGTCAGTGCGGCCACGACACCGCAGCCGTAGGCGCCGAGCGCGGAAAAGGCCTTCAGGTCGGCATAGATGCCGGCGCCGCCGGAGGGGTCGATGCCGGCGATGGTCAGCGCGTTGGGGATACGGGAAGACAAGACGAGGCTCCTGGCGTGTTGCGAGCCGCCCTGGCTGCGGCTCGGTCCAAGGTTATCGCATCTGGCAAGCGCGGTTGACCTGTAGGGATGCCATTCGCTGCCGTAATCTGGTATTCAGTGCAGTGCTCCAAAGTCCGAACCGGCCAATTCCGTAAGCGAAAGCCCCTGATGAAAAAGATTCGCCCCCTCATGTTCGCGTTCGTGGGTATCACGATCGCACTTGTCGTGGTGCTGGCCGCCGTTGTCGTGCTGCAGCTCAGTGCCCTGCGCGCGCAAAGTGAATACGAGCACAGCGTTACCGACGTGATGGTCGACCAGTTGGCGGTGACCAAGCTGCAGATCGTGCAGGTGCAGCAGTTCCTCACCGACGCATCGGCCACCGGTGAGCAGGATGGCGTGGCGGATGCCGAAAAAGCCTACAGCGCCGCGCGCGCATCGCTCGCCAAGCTGACTGCGCTGGCCCCCGCCTTCGGCGCCGACATCGATGCGCTGTCGCGCGAGGTCGATACGCTGCGTGAGGTGGGTTTGCGCATGGTCGAGGCCTACAAAGGCGGTCGCGAGGCCGGCAATCAGGTCATGAAGGGTGCCGACGGTTTCGACAAGCGGGCCGAGGTGGCGCAGGCGGCGATCGACAGGCTGAGTGCCCGCATCAATGCTTTGCAGGATGAAACCCGTGTGCGGGTGCAGAACTCGATCGATCGCACCCTGTGGGGGGCGGTAGGGCTGGCCCTGCTGATTTGCGCGGTGGTCAGCGGTGTGGCGTGGAAGCTGGTGGGCCTGATCTACCGTTTGATTGGGGCGGAGCCGGTGCATGGTGCGAAGCTCGCGGGCTATCTCGCTCAGGGTGATCTGACGCATACGATTGAAGTACGCCCCGGCGACACCGAGAGCCTGATGGCCCAGCTTGCCGTGATGCGGGCGCGCTGGACCGATGTGGCGAGCAGCTTGCGCGGCCAGGCCGTGCAGATGAGCACCGGGGCCGGCGAGCTGCAGCACAAGGCGCATGCGCTTGCGTCCAACGGTGCGCGGCAGAGTGAGGCCGCGGCCGCGATTGCGGCGAACGTGGAACAGCTCTCGACCAGCGCCGAGCAAATTGCGGCCGATGCGGGCGACGCCAACACGCATGTGCGCAGCATGGGGCAGTCGGCGGTGGAGTCGAGCCAGATCATCTCCTTCGTGCGGCAGGAGGTCGAGGAGGTGGCGCGCACCGTGCAGGAGGCCGCCAGCCAGGTTACTCGGCTGGATGCGCGGGCGCAGGACATCGCCGGCATCGTCACGACGATCCGTGCGATTGCCGACCAGACCAACCTGCTGGCGCTGAATGCGGCGATCGAGGCCGCGCGTGCCGGCGAATCAGGCCGCGGCTTCGCCGTGGTGGCAGACGAGGTGCGCAAGCTGGCCGAGCGCACCAGCGGGGCGACGGTGTCGATCGCGCAGATGATCGCGGACGTCCATGCGGTCACGGGCGAAGTCGTCAGCACCATCTCGCGGGGTGTCGAGCGCGTTGAAACCAGCGCGGCGATGGCCGAGGATGCGCGCCTGGCGATGGACGCGCTCAAGCAGGAATCCCTTGGCGCGTGCGATCAGGTCAGCCGCATTCATACCGCGCTGTCGGAACAGCGGGCCAACACCCACGACATCGCCACCAAGGTCGAACAGATCGCGCAGATGGCGGCCGAAAACGCCGACGCGTCGGAAAGCGTTTCCGTCACCAGCGACCGGATCGACCATATCGCGCAAGCCCTGGCGCAGGACGTCGGCTACTTCAAGCTCGGCGCAACGGCCGCGACCGAGGTCGAGCTGTTCTAGAACCTCGCCGGCGACGCCAGGCCAAGCCCTGGGCGTCGCCGGCGCACGACGTCTCGCACGCTGTCGAGGCAGGCGTTACAATCGCGATCTTTCGTTTCACCATCCGGCCGAACAGCAGCCGGATGCTGGTTTGATGACCCGTCCCGCTTCACGCCTGCCTTTTGTCGATCTCATCAAGGCAGTTGCATCCCAACTGATCGTTCTGCACCACCTCGCGTTCTACGGGCCCATGTCCGACGTGGCGGCCGTGCTGGCGCCCGCACTCTTCGAATGGCTGGCCCGCGACGCACGTCTGGCGGTGCAGGCTTTCCTCGTGGTGGGTGGCTTTCTTGCCGCGCGTAGCCTCGCGCCACAGGGGCGCCTTACCGTGGACACTTCGCTGCCGGCCCTCGCGTGGCAGCGCTACGTGCGGCTCGCCTTGCCGATGCTGGTCGTACTGTCGATCGCGATGCTCACGGCGGCGTTTGCGCGTACGCAGTTTGACCACGACCTGCTGCCCGCCGCGCCGACGCCGGCACAAGTGCTGGCGCATGTGTTCCTGCTGCAGGACTTGGTCGGGCACGCCGCCTTGTCGGCCGGGGTCTGGTACGTTGCGATCGATTTCCAGCTCTTCCTGCTGTTCGCCGCGTTGATGCAGGTGTCACGCTGGCGGGTGGTGCGCCGCCATTTGCCGCCGCCACTGTTGGTTGCCTTGCTCGCCGTGCTGTCTATGTTCGGCTTCAACCGCGATCCGGCCTGGGATGTGGCGGCGCCATACTTCTTTGGTTCGTACGCGCTGGGCGCATTCGCCTGGTGGGGGGCTCAATGCGGGCGCGCGAGCTGGCTGGTGCTGATGCTGGCAATGGCGACGTTGGCGTTGCTGGTCGACTTCCGCGATCGCCTTGCGCTGGCCGCCGTACTGGCGGTGGCGCTGTCGCTCACGCAGCGGCATGCATCGCTCGCAGGCTGGACTTCGCATCGGGTGCTCGCCTACCTGTCGCGGATCTCGTACTCCGTCTTCCTGATCCATTTCCCGGTTTGCATGGCGGTTACGGCGATCGTTTGGCCCAACCTGCCGGCCGATCCGGTCGTGCAGGGTGCGGGCGTGCTGCTCGCCTGGCTCGGCAGCGTGGCAGCCGGTGCCGCCTTTCATCACGGCTTTGAATCGCGCCTTGGCACCCTGGCCTGGCCGCGTCTGCGGCCCGCCTGAGGGACTTAGCATTTGCTTGCAATTTGCCGGGCGCGACGGGCGCGCGGTGGCCGCTCGATCCGCGATACTCGGGCGATGTTGTCTTGCAAGGTGAGCCTGCTGGCGCTCGCAACGCTCGGTGTTGCGACCTCCGCCAGCGGCACGGAATACGTACGCGAACAAACGCTCACGGTGCGTCCGGACGATCCGCAGCTCAAGCTGCGTGCGCAGTCCGACGCCGCTACGCGCGGCACCGATACGCTCGGCATGAGCGTGGATTTCGGCAAGAGCGCGGCCGGCAGCACCTCCTTCGCCACTGAGGCCCTCAGCACCGGCGGTGGAGGGCCGAGGCTCGACTCGCTGCGGCTCGATCACGACGTGGACTTCGGCAAGTTCAGACTCGGCCCTGTGCCGCTGCGGCTCGACATGGGCATGCGGCTCGACCGTCAGTTCGACGACGACGCCCGCTGGGGTATGGGGCTGCGACCGCGCGTGCACTCGCGCATTGGTCGCCTGACGATGGACGCCGACATCTCGGTCGAGCGAGAGCCGATGGCCGATCTGCGCAAGACCGAGATGAACTACGCCTGGCGCGCCGACTATGAATACCGCCCCGCACTGTCGTTCGGCATTGCTGCGTCCGGCTCGCGTCGTGTCGACGAGAGCCTGCTCAACACGCCGGAACCAACGCTCACTCCGCGCGTGAGCGGCCGCTATCTGCTCGACGATGGTGTGCTGCTGCGCTACGGCGTCGGCATGGCCGTCGACACTGCGCGCAACAGCACAAGCCCGGATCTGAAAGTCGGGCTTGAGCTGAAGTTCTAGGGAGGGCTTGCTGCAAACGCAGGTGGCGGCCCATGCTTGCGCCGCCAGTGTCGGAAGCGCCTAGCGGAACAGGTTCAGCGCCGCGTACTGCAGCAGCATGATGGTCTTGGCGTCGCAGATGCGGCCATCGGCCACCATGGCTATCGCATCGTCGAAGTCGAGTTCAAACACTTCGATGTCTTCGCCTTCGTGTTCCAGCCCGCCGCCGTCGCTGACCTTGTCGCCGGGGTCGTATTCGGCGACGAACAGGTGCAGGCGCTCGGTCACCGCGCCCGGGCTCATGAAGGCCTCGCACACTTTGCGCACATTGCCGACGCGGTAGCCGGCTTCTTCCTCGGCCTCGGCGCGGATGCGGGTTTCGGGGTCGGCCTCGTCGAGCAGACCGGCGGGCACCTCGATCATCAGCTCGTCGTAGTGATTGACGAAGGCCGGGTAGCGGAACTGGCGCGTCATGATCACGCTTCGTCGCGTCAGGCGGTAGAGCAGAATCGCCGCGCCATTGCCGCGATCGTAGGTTTCACGGTGCTGTGCCTGCCAGCGCCCGTCGCCGCGGCGGAACTCGAAATGCGTGGTCTTCAGGATGTACCAGTTGTCGGAGAGCAGGCGCTCCTCGATCACTCGGACTCGGTCACGGACGCTCATTGGCCAGTCTCCAGCGTTGGGGCCCCACAGGCTATGCGGAGGGCAGTGATCGGGCAAGGCTGTAGGCAGAACGTGTTGCCAACTTGCAAGTCGGACGAAGCCTCAGGCGGGCGCTGGTGTGGCGGCGCAGTGGGCTGCCAGGGCGTCAGCGACGATGTGCTCCAGCTCTGCCTTGCCGGTCTCGTGCTTCCAGATGAACGCATGGATCGGAATGTCGCTAAACGCTGCAGTGCCGCCATAGCCGCCGCTCGCAGTACGAACGACGATTTGGACCTTGTCGTAGCGCGGTATAGCGCGGATCTTACGGGCGAGCCCGGTGCCGGCATCCTCGCTCTCCATCACGATGTCCAGCAGGATCAACGCAAGGTCCGGCAGCGTTGGCAGTATCGCCAGCGTCTCGCTGGCGCTGTAGCAGCCGACGAACTTGAGTGGATGGCCCTGAAACCGGAAGTGCTGCAGCGCCATGCGCGTCACGATATGCACATCTGGGTCGTCGTCGACGACCAAGACGACCCAGCCGGCCTCGTCAGCCTCGGCGGCAGGGGGTTCCGCATCTTCGCTGTCGTCGAGGAAAAGCAGGTCGTCCACTGCTGTCGCCGTGCGTCAGCCCAGGGGCAATGTTTCAGTCTAGGCCCATCTGCCTTCCGGACCCAAGCAGCAGCGACGAGCGGATATCAGGACAGCGCAGGGGCGTCAGCGCGGCGCTTGTAGAAGGTGAGCTTCGCGCTGGCCGGCACCTGCGAGGGCGGCGGGCTTTGCAGGATGTGCTTCTTGGCCTTGCCGATCACATGCATCTCGCAGGGCTTGCAGTCGAACTTCAACGTGAACCGTTCGTTGCCATTCACCAGCGTCATCGGTTCGGCGCGTACCTGACCCTGCACGCCTTGCACGCCCTTGGCCTGCTTGGGGCACAGGTTGAACGAGAAGCGCAGGCAGTGCTTGGTGATCATCAGCGGCACTTCGCCGGCTTCCTCGTGCGCTTCGTAGGCCGCGGCGATCAGCTTGACGCCGTGGCGGGTGTAGAAGTCGCGCGCGGCCTGGTTGTAGACGTTGGCGAGGAAGCTCAGGGTTTCGTCCGGGTAGGGCACCGGCGGTTCCACTTCCGGCCGGCGCAGCGGGCGCTGCCAGCCGGCCAGGCGCGCGGCCATCAGGCGCTCGGCGGCGTCGCGGCGCAGCGCGTTGGCGACCGAGGCCGGCACAAACAGCGGCGCCGACCACGCCAGCGTGAGTTCCTGCAGCGCGAATTCGGTGGCGCCGAATTTGGAGAGGTGCTCGCGCAGCGTCGACTCGGCGCGGGCTACGTTCTGCGCCGGCTGCTTGTCGAAAGTGGCTTCGGCGGTGGCGCTGAAACCGTCCTCATCCGTCAGCGTCAGCGCGAGGCCGGTGGCGGTTTCAGCGCACTGCGCCCACACGGCGATGCGGCGTTCGGCCGATTTTTTGAGCAGCGCCAGTTCCCAGGCGTGGTCGCGGTTGCGGCTCACCGCCACGCCGGGCTTGAGGCCTGGCAACTGCGCCACCGGCTCGTTTGGGAACACGCGCCACAGTGTGCCTTCCTCGCCGGCGCCGAGATTCTCGACGACGTTGGCCTGCAGGCCGACGACCTCGCG
The DNA here is from genome assembly GCF_013184235.1 of Niveibacterium sp. COAC-50. Lineage (NCBI taxonomy): Bacteria > Pseudomonadati > Pseudomonadota > Betaproteobacteria > Rhodocyclales > Rhodocyclaceae > Niveibacterium > Niveibacterium sp. COAC-50. The sequence goes on along the minus strand of NZ_JABCJM010000002.1, from coordinate 335,274 downwards.
CTTGTGCATGTAGTTGAGCCCGTCGCCGTTGGCGAGCGGCTCGAGCGCGTCTATCTCGAAGCTGTCCTTGCCGACGCGGGTGATGGTGCCGAGCGAGAGCCCGACGAAGGTTGGTGTGTCGAAGGCGCCGATGTCGGCCTTGCGCCCGGTGGCGAAGTAGTCGGTCGCGCCGCGGTGGAAGGTCTTGTCCGGGTTCGGCGTGAAGAAGAGTTCGGTGCGGCCGCTGGAACTGCGCCCAAGCTCGGGCTGCGCCTCGATCAGCTCATCGAGCAGGCGGCGGTAGTGGCCGGTGATGTTCTTGACGTAGCTCGCGTCCTTGTAGCGCCCCTCGATCTTGAAGCTGCGCACGCCGGCGGCGATCAGGTGGGCGAGGTTGGCACTCTGGTTGTTGTCCTTCATCGACAGCAGGTGCTTCTCGAAAGCCACCACGCGGCCTTGCTGGTCCTGCAGCGTGTAGGGCAGGCGGCAGGCCTGCGAGCAGTCGCCGCGGTTGGCGCTGCGCCCGGTGTGGGCGTGGCTGATGTTGCACTGGCCGGAGAAGGCCACGCACAGCGCGCCGTGGATGAAGTGTTCGATCACCGTGTCGGCCGGCACCGCCGCCCGCACCGCGGCGATCTGTTCGATCGTCAGCTCGCGCGCCAGCACGAGCTGCGAGAAGCCCGACTCGGCGAGGAACTTGGCCTTCTCGACGGTGCGGATGTCGCACTGCGTCGAGGCGTGCAGCTCGATCGGTGGAATGTCGAGTTCGAGCAGGCCCATGTCCTGCACGATCAGCGCATCGACGCCTGCGTCGTAGAGCTCATGCACCAGCTTGCGGGCAGGCTCCAGCTCCGCGTCGTGCAGGATGGTGTTGAGCGTGACGAAGATGCGCGCCCGGTAGCGGTGCGCGAAGGCCACCAGCCCGGCGATCTCGCTGACCGTGTTGCTGGCGTTGTGGCGCGCGCCGAACGAGGGACCGCCGATGTACACCGCGTCCGCGCCGTGCAGGATCGCCTCGCGGCCGATCTCGGCGGTTTTCGCGGGGGAAAGCAGTTCAAGCGTATGGGTGGGCAGGCTCATCGGGGCGTCTCGTCGGGGTCTGGCGGATGTGATTGCGGCAGGCGCGCGAAGCTCTCCGGGCCCGCTGCGCGAGGGCGCGGATTGTAGCCCGATCCGACCCGTCGGATCGATAAAAATCGTTTTGCATCCGGCACTTGGCGGCGCCGGACGCGCGCGGGTTCAGCCGACCGAAATGACCCCGTGGCCATCGGCGTCCGGCGCTGGGTCGGCTTTCGCGCGGTGGGGTTCGACACCCGGTGCGCGCGGTTTCTCGCCGTAGCGCAGGCCTTCCGGGTGGCTTTCGGTGGCGTAGGCGGCGTCGAAGCCGACATCGCCGAACAGCGTCGGTCGCTCGCTACTGAAGCGGGCATCACCGATCGGGTCTTCGTCGTGCGTTGCCTTGGTGGATCGCGTGTCCATGCCGGTTTCCCCCTGTTTGTCGCGCCGCCGGTGGGCGGCGCCGCGCGTAGCGGGGGCAGGGTCCCTGCCCGCCGCCTGTGTTGGACGCCTCGTGTGAGGCTTCGTTCCGGCGCATGCCGTGCACACCGGTGCGCCATGCTTCTTGATAGGCGCGCGCAGGCCGGAGCGCAACGCTGCGGTGCCGCACTCAGCCCTGCGGGCTGATGCGCGCCAGCAGTGCCTGGCTTGCACGCTGCACGGCCGGCCCGCAGCTGACGACGATCAGGAAGGCCGCCGGCCAGGCTGCGACAAATGCGGCGCGCCAGTGCGCGAAGAAGCCGGGCTGCAGGCCCAGGTTGAGCCAGGTAACCCAGCCGGTCATCAGCGCGGACATCAACAGCGACATCAGCAAAGCGAACAGGATGCGCTGGCGTTGTGGGGCGCTCATGTTCGGACTCCTTATTTGGAAAGACGTGATTGGAGTCTAGGGTTCATGCTTGAATGCAACTACGGGCAGAAATTCAATGATGGATTCCAAAAATGGAATATGTGTTCGATGACCTCGCGCTTTTCGTCGCGATCGTGGAGGCCGGTAGCCTTAATCAGGCGGCGGCGCGCAGCGGCACGCCGCCTGCCACCGTGACGCGCCGTCTGCAGCGGCTTGAACAGCAGCTGGGCGTGCGGCTCTTGCACCGTTCCGCGCGTCGCCTCGTGCCCACTGCCGAGGGCTGGCAGTACTACGCGCAGTGCCGCCCGCTGCTGCATGCGCTGACGCAGGCCACGCAGTCGCTCGACCAATCGATGCATCAGGTGAGTGGTTCGATCCGCGTGCTGGCGCCGGTGAACCTTGCCAACGGTGCGCTGCGGGGGGCCTGGCCCGGCTTTCTTGCGCGCTATCCGGCGGTGAGCCTGGAGCTGGAGCTCAGCAACGAGGTGCAGGACATCGTCGGGCGCGGCGCCGACCTCGCGATCCGTGTTGGCCCGCAGGCGGATTCGTTGCTGGTGCAACGCCGGCTGGGGCGGATCGAGCTGGTGCTGGTCGCCTCACCCGCCTACCTCGCCCAGCATGGCAGCCCGGCCGACCCGGATGCGCTGTCGCAGCATGCGCTGATCGTGGCCGAGCCGATCCGCGCGTGGCGCTTTCGCGATCCGGCGAGCGGCGCCGAGCGGACGCTGATGCCAACCGCGAGCCGCTTGCGCGTGAACGACATGCGGCTGGCCGTGACCATGGCGGAGCAGGGCTTCGGGCTCTTGCTGTGCCCGATGACCGAATGCCATGCGGCGGTCGAGCGTGGTGCGCTGACGCGCGTGCTGGAGCCCTGGCGCCCTGAGGGCCGCGATGTATTTGCCGTGTGGCCGCAGCAGGGTTTCACGCCGGCGCGGGTGAAGGCCTTGATCGAGCATCTGGCCGCCTACGCGGCGACGTCACCGCTGCTAGGCGGCGACCACCAGGCAGTCGCGGCCAGCGGCCTTGGCGCGTAGCAAAGCCATGTCGGCGCGCTGCAGCAGGTTGTCGAGCCGGTCGTCGCGCGCAGGGTCGAAGTGGGCGATGCCGATGCTCAGCGTGCAGTTGATCCGGCGACCCTGCCAGCAGTGCTCGCATGCCGCGCAGCATGCGCGCAGGCGCTCTGCGGTCCGGTGGGCTTCGGTGGCGTCGGTGTCCGGCAGCAGTACGAGAAACTCCTCGCCGCCGTAGCGGCCGATCACGTCGGTTTGCCGAAGGGCGCCCTGCAGCGCGATCGCCAGTCGCCGAAGTACATCGTCGCCTGCTGCATGGCCGAAGCGATCGTTGATCTCCTTGAAGTGATCCAGATCCAGCATCAGTGCGGCCAGCGGCTGCCCGCTGCGCTGCGCGCGGCTGAATTCCCGCGCGGCCAGTTCGAACAGGTGGCGGCGGTTGTAGAGGCGCGTCAGTTCGTCATGGGTGGCGAGGTCGGTCAGGCGCCGGTTGGCGTGTTCGAGCTCCGCCGTGCGCGCGACGACGCGCTGCTCGAGCGCCTCGTTCGCGTCGCGCAATGAGGCTTCGGCGCGGCGCAGTGCGGTGACATCGCGCGAGATGCCGAGGATGTACTCGACCCGCCCGGACTCGTCGCTGGCGGGCACCAGCAGCGTCTGCCAATAGCGGGGCTCAGTGCCCGCCGGGCCACCGGTCTCCTCGTAGGTCATCGCTTCGCCGCTCGCGACGCAATCGCGATAGTGCTGCAGGGTGGCGGCCAGGTAGTCCGGCGGCACGACTGCATCCAGCTCAAGCCCGGCGACTGCATCGCTGGCCCGCCCAATCACGCCGGCCAGCACCGGGTTGATCGCCTCGATGACGAAGCGTCCATCGGATTCACAGCGGATCACGAACACGCTGTCCGGGAAGCGCAGCCACAACTGCTCAAACGCGGGGAAGCGCCGCCTCAGCAGCGTAACGAAACGTCGCGGCAATCGGGACTCCGCTCGCGGGTTCATGGTCGGTCACAGGCTGCAAACGGTTTGCCGCTGGCGCCTGATACCGATCAGTGGCCAGGCAGCAACCGTCAGTGACAGCACATCACAGAGCGCGTTCGCCGATGGTGACCCAGCGCAAATGCGAGGGTGCGGGGCTCAGTTCAACGAGGGGTCGCGGCGCAGCCGCTCGGCGATCAGGTCGACGAAGCTGCGGATCTTGGCCGAGGCGTTGCGACCTTCGCGATGCAGCACATGGATCGGCATGCGCGCCGGTTCGTACTCGCTCAGCACCACCTTCAGTTCGCCGGCCGCCAGTTGCGGCGCGATCTGGTACGAAATCAGGCGAGTGATGCCGGTGCCGCGCAGCGCCGCCTCGATGGCCGCGTCGTTGCTGGTGACGGTGAGGCGGGGCTTGATGCGCACCGCGATCGGGCTGCCCTCCCGCATGAACTTCCATTCGACGGTCGGGCTCAGGCTGCTGGCGACGATGATCGGGTGTTCTGCGAGGTCTTCCGGTTGCTGCGGGATGCCGTGCTGCGCGAGGTAGGCCGGTGACGCGCAGATCACCCGCCGTACATGGCCCACGCGCAGCGCCTTGTAGCTGGAGTCGGCCAACTCGCCGATGCGGATACCGACGTCGATGCCTTCTTCGAGCATGTTGACGACGCGATCGAGAAACATCGCGGACACCGTGGTGTCCGGGTAGCGCTGCAGGTAGTCCGAAATGCCCGGCATCACGTACATGCGGCCGAACAGCACCGGTGCGGTAATCGTCAGGTGGCCGCGCGGCTCGGCATTGATGCCCACCGCGGCTTCGTCCGCTTCGTCGGCCGCGGCGATCACGCGCCGTGCGTCGTCCAGATAGCGCTGGCCGGCTTCGGTCACGCGCACATAGCGGGTGGTGCGGGTCAGCAGCTTCACGCCGAGCCGCTCTTCCAGTGCCGCGATCGCGCGGGTGACCGCCGGTGGCGACATCGCCAGCTTGCGCGCACCGCCGGCGAAGCTCTCGGCCTCGGCCACGGCGACAAACACGCTCATCAGATGCAGTCGATCCATGTGCTCGGGCTCCGTTCTTGTATTCCACCAAACGCAAGTATCAATTGTATTTGATGTGGATTCTTCTCTGCGGTGGAAGTTGGAAGAATGCATCCATCCGCTGAGCACCTGTGACGCGGCAACGAAACCCAGCACCTCCATTGAAAGGAATTCCCATGAGCCGCATCAACGTCGTCACCCTCGAAACCGCCAACGCCGAACAGAAGGCGCTGCTCGAAGCGATCCAGTCGCAGCTGGGCATGGTGCCCAACTTCCTCAAGGTCTTCGCGAACTCGCCGGTTGCGCTGCGCGCCTTCCTTGGCCTGCATGGCGTGGCGAACGAGGGCAGCCTCGACGCCGCCACCCGCGAACGCATCGCACTGGCGCTGGCGCAGCAGAACGCCTGCGAGTACTGCCTCTCGGCGCACACGGCGATTGGCCGCAAGGCGGGCCTCACCGGTGACGAGATCAGCGCCAACCGCGCCGGCACCAGTCAGGACGCCAAGGCCGCCATCGCGGTGAAGTTCGCCCGCTCGCTGGTCGAGCACAGCGGCGACGTCACCAGCGCCGAGATCGCCGAAGCGCGCGCCGCCGGTTACAGCGACGCAGACCTGGTCGAAATCATCACCCACGTCGGCATGAACGTGCTGACCAACATCCTCGGCAAGGCGAGCCGGCTGGAGATCGACTTCCCCAAGGTCGCGCTCAACGCAGCCCCCTGATAAGCAACCGATTGGAGAATCACGATGGACGACATCACCGTTTACTCGGGCGAGCATTGCCCGTTCTGCACCGCCGCCAAGTCGCTGCTCGATTCGCGCGGCCTGCGCTACACCGAGATCAAGGTCAGCGAAGACCCCGTCCGCTTGCATGAAATGATCGCGCGCAGCCAGCGCCGCACGGTGCCGCAGATCTTCTTCGGCGAGCGCCACATCGGCGGGTTCGACGACTTGCAGGCGCATTTCGGCGGGCAAGGCTGAACGCGCCACCCCACGATTCACACACCCCACACAAGGAGCCTTCGGGCTCCTTTTTTTCGTTCACGCGTCCGGCGCTGCTGCGGTGCTAAGTGTTCCCTCAGTGTTCCGTTTTGTGGAACAAATTATTGCGCTTCGCGCGGATTCTTCTTTAATCCGGAAGTTGAAAGAATGCAATCACCCCGCAGCACACGGTGTGCAGCGGAATCCGAACCCAACCGAACACAGGAGTTACACCATGTCCCGCATCGCCATCCCCACCGTCGAACAATCGCCCGTCGCCGCCAAGCCGCTGCTCGACGCGGTCCACAAGCAGCTGGGCGTCGTCCCCAACCTGATGAAGCTGGTCGGCAACAGCCCGGCGGCGCTCGAAGGCTACCTCTCGCTCAACGGTGCGCTGGCCAAGGGCGTGCTGAGCGTGCAACTGCGTGAGCGCATCGCGCTGGCGATTGCCGAATACAACGGCTGCGACTACTGCCTCTCGGCCCACACGTATCTGTCGACGCATGTCGCGAAGATCGACGCAGCGGAAATCGACGCTGCCCGCGATGCGTACTCGGCTGACGCGAAGACCCGCGCCGCGCTGCAGTTCGCCCGCCGTGTGGCTGCCGAGCGTGGCCGCGTCAGCGATGCCGACCTGGCCAGCCTGCGTGCGGCGGGCTTCGACGACGCCAGCGTGGTCGAGATCGTGCTCAACGTCGCGCTCAATGTGCTGACCAACTACATCAACAACGTGGCCGAGACCGACGTGGATTTCCCGCACGTCACCCGCAAGGCGGCCTGATTGCTGCCCCCCCGGTGGCCTGACGCCCTGCGCTCAGGCCACCGCCCCTGAATGAAAGGACTTTCGCCATGCCCCGCGCCTTCGCCGACATCAGCTTCACCCCCAGCGTCAAAGCGGCGCAGACGCGCTACGGCAGCCGCGAGAACAATCTCGGCTTCGAGCTGGCGGAAGACCCCCGCAACGAACTGCAAGACCACGACATCGAATTCATCGAGGCGCGCGACAGCTTCTACCAGGCCAGCGTGGGCGAGAACGGCTGGCCCTATGTGCAGCACCGCGGCGGCCCGGCCGGCTTCCTGCGTGTGCTCGACGCCCGCACGATCGGCTACGCCGATTTCCGCGGCAACCGCCAGTACCTCAGCGTCGGCAACCTCAACGCCAACGAGCGCATCTCGCTGATCCTGATGGACTACGCGAACCGCCGCCGCCTCAAGATCTGGGGCCGCGCGCGCATCGTGCATGAGGCCGACGCGCCCGAACTGATCGCGCAACTTGAAGTGCCCAGCTACCGCGCCCGCGTGGAACGCGGCGTGCTGATCCATGTCGAGGCGATCGAGTGGAACTGCCCGCAGCACATCACCCCGCGCTTCACCGAGGCGGAGCTCGATCAGATGATCGCGCCCTTGCTCGAAGAGAACCGCGCCCTGCGCGCCGGTGCCTTGGCCGCACGCTCACCGAACGAACTCGGCGACGGCGAACTGGAGCTGGTGATCAGCGGCGTGCGGCAACTGAGCCCCCGCGTGCGGGCCTACGAACTGCGCCATCCGCTCGGCGCTGAATTGCCGCAGGTCACCGCCGGTTCGCATCTGCAGGTGCCGGTGCGCTTGCCCGATGGCAGCGAGGCGACGCGGCACTACTCGATCAGCTCCAACCCGGCGCGCCGCGATGCGTACGAGATCGCCGTGCTGCGGCACGAAAACGGCAGCGGCGGTTCAGCCTTCGTGCATCAGCACTACCAGCTCGGCATGCGCTTGCGTTGCGGTTTGCCGCGCAACGACTTCGCGCTGCACGACGATGCGCGCCCGGCGGTGCTGATTGCCGGTGGCATCGGCATCACGCCGATCAAGGCGATGGCGCTCGCGCTCAAGGCGCAGGGTCGCGCATTCGAGATCCACTACGCCGGGCGCAGCGCGGGCGACATGGCCTACCGCGACCGCATGCAGCGCGAGTTCGGCGCGCGCCTCACCGTGTGGGCCAGCGATCAGCGCGCCATGCCGGTGGCCGAGGTGTTGCACAGCGCGCCCGCCGATGCGGTGATCTACGTGTGTGGCCCGCAACGCCTGATCGACGGCGTGCAGACCGCCGCTGCCGAGTTGGGCATTGACGCCGCGCGAATCCGCAGCGAGCGCTTTGCCGCGCCGAACGACGACGGCCGCACGAGCGCGATCGAAGTGGAACTGCGCCGCAGCGGCAAGACGATTCATGTCGCGCCGACGCAGAGCATCCTCGCCGCGGTGGAGGCCGCCGGTGTGCCGGCCCGATCGGACTGCCGCGTCGGTAACTGCGGCAGCTGCGCGGTGAAGGTCATCGAAGGCACGCCGCAGCATGCCGACACCGCCCTCAACGAACGCGAACGCACGCAGGGCCGGCAGATGTGCATCTGCGTTTCACGCGCCAGCACGCCCAAGCTGGTACTCGACCTCTGAACCCCGACCGTTACACGGAAATCACCATGATCCAGCTCTACGAATTCCCGCTTTCCGGCAACAGCCACAAGGTGCGCCTGATGCTGAACCTGCTCGGCCTGCCCTACCAGAGCGTGGTGGTGAGCGGCGCCACGCGCGAGCACAAATCGCGCGACTTCATCGCAATGAACCCCTTCGGCCAAGTGCCGGTGCTCACAGACGGCGACACCGTCGTGCGCGACAGCCAGGCGATCCTCGTCTACCTCGCCAGCCGTTACGGTGGTGCGCAGTGGTGGCCGCAAGATCCGGCCGCGCTCGCGGCGGTGTCGGCATGGCTATCCACCGCGGCCAACGAGGTCGCCCGCGGCCCCAACGCGCTGCGTCTGCATCACAAATTCGGCCGCGTCGGCATCGCGGTCGACGAGGCCACGCAGATCACCGAAACCCTGCTCGGCATCCTCGAAACCCGGCTTGCTCAGCACGACTGGGTCGCACTGGAAATCCCCAGCATCGCGGATGTCGCCGTCTACCCTTACATTGCCCTTGCACCCGAAGGGCGTGTCGATCTTTCCGCCTACCCTGCCGTGCGCAAATGGCTTGTCCGCATGCAAGCGCAGCCCGGCTACGTCGGCATGCCCGGCATGTAAGCACTGCCCCCGAAACCAATCGAACGGAGTCCCCGATGACACAAGCCACTGAAGCCCGCCCGCCATTGCCGCCCTTCACGCGCGAGACAGCGATCCAGAAAGTCCGCATGGCCGAAGATGCCTGGAACAGCCGCGACCCCAAGCGCGTGGCGCTGGCCTATACGCCCGACAGCCAATGGCGCAATCGCGCTGAATTCCCGCGCGGCCGCGCCGAGATCGAAGCCTTCCTCACCCGCAAGTGGGCACGCGAGATCGAATACCGCCTCATCAAGGAACTCTGGGCCTTCACCGACAACCGCATCGCGGTGCGCTTCGCCTACGAATGGCGCGACGACGCCGGCAACTGGTTCCGTTCCTACGGCAACGAGAACTGGGAGTTCGACGAGAACGGCCTGATGGCCCGCCGCTTCGCCAGCATCAACGACCTGCCGATCGCCGAGTCGGAACGCAAGTTCCACTGGGCGCAGGGGAGGCGGCCGGATGAGCATCCGGGGCTGAGTGAGTTGGGGCTATAGGCTGTCGCCGACGCTAAGGGTAATGAGGGCTTTTCGACGCTTCCTGTGACGAATCGCAAGCCTGCGCGCCGTGGTTCTGCTCGGGTTCCGGAACCCGCAGGCAGAATCACGTCCGGCAAATCTTGCCAAATTCAGAACTAATAACAATTTCGCCACATTGTGGGAGTTTTGGAATGCTTACTGTCCTTTCTCGGGTTTCCCCTTGGCTTCGTCATGCCGCCCTCGGTGCTGCCATGGTCGGAACCACTCTGGTAACTGGTTGCGCGAGCTTCTACGTCGATACGGCAACGAAAGACGTCGCGGCCACGGAATACAAGGTGCCGGCCCAGCCGAAGCCAGTGCAGGTGTTGTTTGAGTTCCAGACCAAGGGCACTGCCAACGCAGCGGCAACCGGCATGCTGAAGGACCAGGTCCTCCAGCAAATCAAGCAAAGCGGTCTTTTCTCTGAAGTGAAGACAACTCCTGCAGAAGGCGGCGCGTTGCTGAGCGTCGCGCTGAACAACATACCTCTGACCGACGATGCGTTCTCGAAGGGCTTTGTCACCGGCCTTACGTTTGGTGCAGCGGGTAGCCAAGTCACCGATGGGTATGTTTGCACCGTGAACTACAGCGATGGTTCGGCCGCTGCACCGGTTGTGAAGACGGCACGCCATGCGATTCACACTGTATTGGGTTCAGGCGGGGCTCCGGCCAACGCCGTCAAGTCTGAGGGCATCGAGGCCGCAGTGCGGACCATGACGCGCCAGATTGTCGGCACCGCGCTGCGGGATCTGTCCACCGACCCGTCGTTCAAGTGAGGCTGAGATGACACGCGTGATCGTTCGACTTAGCCTTATCGCCCTTTGGCTTGCCGTGGGTGGTTCCATGACCGGCTGCGCGCAGTTGATGCTCGGTCAGCCGCAAGCAAGCGCCGAAAATCTTCAGAAGGCGCGCGCTGCGGGCATGACGCCGGTTGCGCTTGGCAGCTTCGCCCTTGCAGCCGGCAAGCCTGCCGATATGGACAAGGCGATGAGTGTCCGTTCGAACTCGGTACAGTCGCCAGTAAGCGGATCCTTCGCGCTGCATTTGAAGGAGACGCTCGCTGCGGAGTTGGCAGCGGCCGGACTGGTGGATCCTGCATCGAGCACGGTGATCGCCGGCACCTTGACCGATAGTGTGCTGGATGCACCCGTTGGGCGAGGCGCCGGTACGCTCGCTGCTCGGTTTGTGGTGACCCGTGATGGCACTCAGCGGTATGACAAGGAACTACGCGTAAGCGCCGATTGGGATTCGCCGTTTGTCGGTGCTGTGGCAATTCCCGCCGCGATGAACGAGTTTGCAGCGCTGTTCCGCAAGATCGTGGGCAAGTTGCTTGACGACCCGGACTTCGTCACTGCGGTAAAACGCTAAGCATTGTTGGCGGTGCCGGCTGCAGCTGGCGCGCGCAAAGAAATGGGCCGCATTTGCGGCCCATTTTTTGTCCGTCGATCTTGCGTGCAGGGTTCGTCACTTCGCGGCGTTAGCGATGAATCGGCTCACCGGACGCCTTGTGCGGCCACAGACGTACCGCCAGTGCCGCAAGTGCCGCGCTTCCGGCGAAGGCGCACAGGCCTCGCCAGCCGGCGAGATCGAGTGCGAGGCTGCCAAGCGCTGACCCGCCAGCCATGCCCACGAACATCGCGCCGATCAGCAAGGCATTGAGCCGGCTACGCGCACCGGGCTCCAGGCCATAGACGATGCTCTGGTGCGCGATCAGTGAGGCCTGTACGCCCAGGTCGAAGACGAGTGTTCCGGCGATCAGCATGCCGAGGCTGTGTGGCAGCAGCGCAAAGCCGGCGAAGCTGATGATCACGAGTACCGCGCCAATGCGTGTGACGTGTTCGGGCCCACGGCGGTCGGCGAGGCTACCTGCAACCGGCGCAGCGAGTGCGCCGATCGCGCCGGCAAGGCCGAACGCGCCCGCGATAGCACTGCCGTAGCCAAACGGGGGCTGGTGCAGCATCACGGCAAGGGTTGACCAGAACGCACTGAATGCCGCGCTGAGCAGCCCTTGGGCGAGGGCAGCGCGCCGCATGTCGGCATGGCGCCGCCATAGCGTGACGAGCGAGCCGAGCAGGGCCGCATAGGGCAGATCGGTGCTCGGCGCGAAGTGGGGCAGGCGGCGCGCGGCCACAATGCCAAGTAGCGCGACCAAGCCCGCAGCGATCATGAACAACGCGCGCCAGCCGAACAGTTCCGTTACCAGTCCGCTCGCCACCCGCGACAGCAGGATGCCGAGCAACAGGCCTGTCATCACACTGCCGACGATCTTGCCGCGGCGGCTTTCCGGCGCCAGTGCCGCTGCGGCGGGCACCGCATCCTGCGCAAGGCTGGCGGTGATGCCGATGACGACCGACAGGGCGCCGAGTTGCGTGATCGACTGTGCAGCTGCGGTTGCAAGCAGGGCCAGCGCGAGCAGCGCCACCTTGCACAGGATGATCGTACGGCGATCGAAGCGATCACCCAGCGGCGCAAGCAAAAGGATCCCGAGCGCGTAGCCGAGTTGCGTCAGCGTGGGGATACGGCCGATGACGGTTGGCGAAGCATGGAACTCAGCCGCCAGCGTGCTCAACATCGGCTGGTTGTAGTACAGCGACGCGACGCTGAGGCCCGCTGCGCTCGCGAGTAGAAAAACGAGGCCCGCATCAAGCGGTGTATCGGCGTTCTGCAAGGGCTTCTCTGTCGACAGGACTTGGGTGTTCATGGGCGACCTGCATGGGGATGATTTTGTGCAGGCAGTCTGAGAGCGTTCCGGTCTGCGCGGTAGGCGTATGAGGCGAAGAACGGCTATACACTTAACGTATGAAACCGAGCCTGGATCGCCTCGCGCTGATGCAAACCTTCGTGCGGATCGTGGAGGCCGGCAGCCTCTCTGCCGCCGCGCTGCAGATGAATGCAACCCAGCCCACCATCAGCCGGCGCCTCAAAGCGCTCGAAGAGTCGCTGGGGCTGACCCTGCTACACCGGACCACGCACGCGATGACGTTGACCGAGGCCGGCGCGCGCTACTTCGAACGCGCAAAGGACTTGCTGGCCGCGTGGGGCGAATTCGAGTCGGGCCTGCGCGGGTCGATCGACGAGCCGCAAGGCGTGCTGCGCGTGGTCGCACCGCATGCGTTCGGGCAGCACCATCTGGTTGGCCCGCTCAGCGAATATCTTGAGCGCTACCCCAAGGTTTCAGTCGAATGGCTGCTGCACGACGCGCCGCTGAACTTCATCGAGCAGGGTGTCGACTGTGCGATCCGGGTGGGTGCGGTCAGCGATCTATCGGTGGTTGCGCTCAAGCTGGCCGAGGTGCCGCGCATCGTTGTCGGCAGTCCTGCGCTGCTTGATGGTCACCCAGCGCCGCGAACCCCGGACGACTTGGCTGACCTGCCGTGGCTGGCCTTGCGACCCTTCTATCGGAATGACGTCACGCTGCGCGATGCCGATGGCACCGAGGTCAGCATCGCGATCCAGCCACGCATCGCGTCGGACAGCCTCTACGCGATCCGCAGCGCACTGTTGCGCGACGTCGGCATTGCGGTGGTTTCCGCCTGGGTGGTCGAAGACGAGCTCAAGCGCGGCGCCCTGGTGCAGCTTGCCCCCGACTGGGAAGCACCGCCGCTGCCGGTGTACCTGATGTACCCCTACGCCGCACACTACCCCGCCAAGCTGCGCAGCTTTGTCGACTTTATGCGGCATGCGATGGATGTGCTGCCTGGCGCGGAGCGCAGCTGCAGCAAGCGCGCTGGCGTCTGAGTCCAGGCGGAGCCGGATGCCTGCTGCGTCACGCGGAAGCGCGGAAGCAACAAGGGCCGCAGACGCGGCCCTTGTGCTTGAAGAGAAGGCCCGAATCAGACCTTGTGATAGACCTGTGCGCCGGTCTTCACGAACTCCACCGACTTCACTTCCATGCCCTTCTTCAGCGCCTCTTCTTCCGACACGCCTTGCGCGGCGGCGAAGTCGCGCACGTCTTGCGTGATCTTCATCGAGCAGAAGTGCGGGCCGCACATCGAGCAGAAGTGGGCGACCTTGGCGCCTTCCTGCGGCAGGGTTTCGTCGTGGTACGAGCGCGCGGTGTCGGGGTCGAGGCCGAGGTTGAACTGGTCTTCCCAGCGGAACTCGAAGCGTGCCTTGCTCATCGCGTTGTCGCGGATCTGGCTGGCCGGGTGGCCCTTGGCGAGGTCGGCGGCGTGGGCGGCGATCTTGTAGGCGATGATGCCGGCCTTCACGTCGTCCTTGTTCGGCAGGCCAAGGTGTTCCTTCGGGGTGACGTAGCACAGCATGGCGCAGCCGTACCAGCCGATCTGCGCGGCGCCGATGGCGCTGGTGATGTGGTCGTAGCCCGGCGCGATGTCGGTGGTCAGCGGGCCCAGCGTGTAGAACGGTGCTTCGTCGCACCAGTCCAGCTGCAGGTCCATGTTCTCCTTGATCAGCTGCTGCGGTACATGGCCGGGGCCTTCGATCATCACCTGCACATCGTGCTTCCACGCAATCTGCGTGAGTTCGCCGAGCGTCTTCAACTCACCGAGCTGCGCTTCGTCGTTGGCGTCCCAGATTGAGCCGGGGCGCAGGCCATCGCCAAGCGAGAAGGCCACGTCGTAGGCCTTCATGATTTCGCAGATCTCTTCGAAGTGCGTGTAGGTGAAGTTTTCCTTGTGATGCGCGAGGCACCACTTGGCCATGATCGAGCCGCCACGGCTGACGATGCCGGTCATGCGGTTGGCGGTCATCGGCACGTACTTGAGCAGCACGCCGGCGTGGATCGTGAAGTAGTCGACACCCTGCTCGGCTTGCTCGATCAGCGTGTCGCGGAAGATCTCCCAGGTCAGGTCTTCGGCCTTGCCGTTCACCTTTTCCAGCGCCTGGTAGATCGGCACCGTGCCGATCGGCACCGGCGAATTGCGCAGGATCCACTCGCGCGTCTCGTGGATGTTCTTGCCGGTCGAGAGATCCATCACCGTGTCGCCACCCCAGCGGATGCTCCACGTGAGCTTGTCGACTTCTTCCTGAATCGACGACGACACCGCGCTGTTGCCGATGTTGGCGTTGATCTTGGTGAGGAAGTTGCGGCCGATGATCATCGGCTCGCTTTCGGGGTGGTTGATGTTGCTCGGGATGATGGCGCGGCCGCGGGCGACTTCGTCACGCACGAACTCTGGCGTGATGACGTCCGGAATCGCGGCGCCGAAGCTCTGCCCCGGGTGACGACGGCCCATGAAGGCGGCCATCTTCTCGCCAGTGGGGCCGGTGGCCTTCAGCGATTCGATGTAGGCGGCGCGGTTGAGGTTCTCGCGGATGGCGATGAACTCCATCTCCGGCGTGATGATGCCGCGGCGGGCGTAGTGCATCTGCGTGACATTGGCACCCGCCTTGGCGCGGCGCGGCTTGCGCTGGAGGTTGAAGCGCAGTTCGTCGAGCTTCTTGTCGGCTTCCCGCGCACGGCCGTATTCCGACGACAGATGCGGCAGCACCTCGGTGTCGCCGCGTTCCTCGATCCAACTCGCGCGCAGCGCGGCGAGGCCGTTGCGCACATCCACCTTCACCGCCGGATCGGTGTAGGGGCCGGAGCAGTCGTACACATAGATCGGCGGGTTCTTCTCGCCGCCGAAAGCCGTGGGCGTGTCGGCCTGCGTGATCTCGCGCATCGGTACGCGGATGTCGGCGCGCGAGCCTTCGAAGTACACCTTGCGCGAATTGGGCAGCGGCTGGATGGCGGCCTCGTCGACATGCGCGTTCGAGGCGATGAATTGTTCTTTGGCGTTCATGGTGCTTCCTCTCTTGGGGCGGGGAGGAAGCAGGCAGGCGGGCAGGGTGCCCGGTGGCGGCTTCGCCTCCCTACGCCGGCATGACCCGGATCAGGTGCAGAGGGTGTCTCTCACCCCGACTTCCGGGGACCCCTGGCGAAACGAAGAGGCTAACCAATGGGGCAAGGGCTGGCAAGTCGGATCTGTCCGCCCAGGCTGGGCGCGCCTTGGCGGGAACGGGCGCAGCCGGCGCCCTGTCTCAAGCCGTGAGAACTCGGCCCGTTATGTAGCTTGTGGGCCCGCGGCTGCGCCTGAGGCGGCAACCGTTGATCCGGTCGGGCGAGCGGAAATCGGCGCGGTGGTATACAAAGGACTGATGATTACTGGAGGTGCAAGCATGTCAGCAACAGCGCGAATCCTGCCGATGGTGGCGGCGCTCTGGCTTGGTGCGTGTGCCACGGCGCCCGAGCCGCCTCCGCCCGCGCCGCCCGAACCGGCGCCCGCGCCGGCGATCTCGTCGGTGGAGCCTGTCGTACCCGCGGCCAAGCCGGCGGCACCGGCGAAGCCAGCCAAACCGAAATCGAAGAAGGCCGAGAAAGCCGAGAAGGACAAAGCCGCTGCTGCGGCCGCTGCGGCAGCAGCGGGTACGACCGCCGTTGCGCCACCCAAGGTGGAGGGTGAGGCCGCGCTGCCACCGGCGCCGGTCGCCAAGCCCGAACCGGAGATCAAGGGGCCGGCCTGGCTTTCGCGCTGTGTCACGAAGCGCTACGAAGGCGGGGCGATCCTGTGTGACGCCGATTCGCTGCTCGCGAATCCCTCCGGCAACATCAAGGTCTATGCACGTGACCAGAACCTTGCCGGGCCGGTCGCCAATGGCGGGCGGATTGAGTATCGGCCGGGCCTGCCGCGCCGCTACCGGCTGTTCGTGTTCCCCTGATTCACTGGCACCGCTGGCATGCGTCGCCCGATGGCCACGCAGGTCACGACCCCGGCGGCGAATAGCCACATGCCGGGTTCGACCAGCTCGCCGAACAGGAAGGCGGCTGCCAACAGGGTCAGGAAGGGCTGCAGCAGCTGAATCTGGCTGATGCGAGCGATGCCGCCCTTCGCAAGGCCGCGATACCAAGCGAAGAAGCCGAGGAACATGCTGAAGGCGCTGACGTAGCCGAAGGCCCCCCAGGCAGCGAGCGAGGCCGGCTGCCAGTGCAACGGATAGACCAGCAGCACCACCAGGATCAGGGGCGCGGCGATGATCAGCGCCCAGCAGATCACCCTTTCCGCCGGCATCTCGCGGGCGAGCATCGCCCCTTCGGTATAGCCGACCGCTGCGGCCAACACGGCGCCCGTCAGCGCGAGGTCGGCAGCGCCCAGTTGGCCATCGCCGACGCGGAAGGCATGGGCCAGCACCAGCGCACTACCGAGTGCTGCGCACAGCCACCACTGCAGCGTTGGCCGCTCCTTGGCGCGCCAGGCACCGCCTGCGGCGGTGGCGAGTGGCAAGAGGCCTGCGATGATCGCGCCGTGGCTTGAATCGACCGAACGCATTGCCCACGCACTGAGCAGCGGAAACCCCACGACAACGCCCAGCGCTACGACGACGAGCCGCCGCACCTGATGCCGCGTAGGCCAGGGTGCCCGCTGCCATTGCAGCACCAGCAACGCGAGCAGCGCCGCAACGATGGCGCGGCCGAGGCCGACGAATACCGGGTCCAGTTCAGCGACCGCCACGCGTGTCATCGGGAAGGTGAGGCTGAAGCTGGCCACGCCAAGGAAGCCCAGCAGGTAGGCGCCGGTTGCTGGCGCTGCAGTGCGCATCGGCCTCATTCCACCCAACGGTGCGGTTGCGTGGTCGCACGCGCAATGCGGGTCTCGTTACGGCTCAGCAGCCTCAGGTTGTGTGCGTCGTAGCGGTAGATCGCATCGTCGCCCCAAACCGTCAGCACTGCATTGCGCGCATCCAGCGACAGCTGCGATACACCTCGGCGCTGTGGCGCGCGCAGCACGCCGAATTCGCTGACGCCTTGCCGGATGCCAACGGCGTGCACCGCACCGGTGTCCGCTTCGGCCCAGAACACGATCTGGCGTTCGGCCCAGACCACTTCCGGGCGCGGCGGGCCAGCGTCTGCGGTGGTGGCGCACAGGGCCAGCGCGGCGGCGATGTAGCGGACATACGGGCGGGGGCGCCGTTGCGAGGGGGCTTGTGGTGAGAGGAGCTGCGACATGGTGACCTCCGTTGCGTTTGAACGGACAATACCGGACACTTGATGCATTGAACCCTGACACTTGTTGTGGCGTGTGCGGGACCGTACCGGTCGTTTCGCCATGACACCTGCACGCGGAGTACCCCATGCTGAGCCTTACTCTCGACACATCGACCAGCCTGCCGCTGGTGGAGCAGATCGTGCGCGGCGTGCGCGAGCAGATCGACGACCGCTTGCTGCGCGGCGGCAGCCGGCTGCCACCGATCCGCCAGTTCGCCACGCACTACGGCGTGAGCCGCTTCACCGTGGTCGAGGCCTACGAACGCCTGGTCGCACTTGGCTACCTGCAGTCGCGCCGTGGCTCCGGCTTCTATGTGCAGTCACGCGACGACAGCGGGCCGGTGCGCGCTGCGGAACCGGTGCCGGATCGCGCGCTCGATGTGGCCTGGGTGGTGCGTAGCGGGCTCGATGCGCCGGATGAACAGCTACGCGCGAGCGCCGGTTGGCTGCCGCCATCGTGGCTGCCTGAGGAAGAGATCCGGCGCCAGTTGCGGGCGATCGCGCGCGAAGAGAATCCGCGGCTCACCCGCTACGGCAACTCCATGGGCTACCTGCCGTTGCGCGAGCAGATCTGCGTGAGGCTGGCGGCGCGCGGCGTCGCGGCCCAGCCCGAACAGGTGCTGCTGACGCAGGGCGCGTCACAGGCGCTGGATTTGGTGGCGCGGCATCTGGTGCGCCCGGGCGATGCGGTGCTGGTGGATGACCCCGGCTACCACGCCTTCTTTGGCAACCTGCGGCTGCAAGGCGCCCGCCTGATCGGCGTGCCGCGCACCGCGCAGGGGCCGGACCCGGAGGCGCTGGAACGGCTCGCGGCCGAGCACAAGCCGCGCTTCTTCTACACCCAGTCGGCGCTGCACAATCCGACCGGCACCGATCTCTCGCCGGCCGTTGCGCACCGCGTGCTGCGCTGTGCCGAGCAGCATGACTTCGCGATCCTGGAGGACGACGTGTTCGGCGGCTTCCAGCCCACGCCGACGGTGCGGCTCGCAACGCTCGATCAGCTTGCGCGGGTGATCTACGTGAACAGTTTCTCGAAAACCATTTCGGCGGATTTGCGCGTCGGCTATGTGGCCGCGAACCCCGCGCTGATCGCGGCCTTGCGTGATCTGAAACTGCTCACCAACAACACCTCGCCGGAGATGAACGAATCGGTGGTGCACGGCATGCTGATCGGCGGGCAGTATCGCCGCCACTGCGAACGCTTGCGCGAACGGCTCGACGCCGCGCGCGCCAGCACGCTGCGGATGCTGGAGCGCACTGGCTGCGAAGTACCCTACGTGCCCTCGGCTGGCGTCTTCCTGTGGGTACGCAAGACCGGCGTGGAGGACGCCGCGCCGCTGGTGGACGCAGCGGCACAGTCCGGCATCCTGCTCGCGCCGGGGCAAACGTTCAGGCCGCAGATGCAGGCCTCGCCGTACTTCCGCATCAACATCGCTTACGGCGGCGATCGCCGGCTGGAGCGCTTCCTGTCGCAGTACGCGCCGGGCTGAGGCGCGATCCGGAGCGGCCGCTAGACGGCGTCGGCACTGGCAAGGCAGTCGAGCAGCACGGCGGCCCACAGCCGCGCGGTGACCGACGGGTAGTAGCTCAGGTAAAAGCCGGTTGCGGCGGGTTTGGCGTCGGCCAGCGGAATCTCAAGCAGGCGCCCGAGGTTGATCTGCTCGGCCACCAGATAGCGCGGTAGCAGCGTGATGCCCAGCCCGGCGCGCACGCCTTCGAGCAGCGCGAAGCTGTTGCCGAGCACCCGCGTATCGGCCAACGATGCCAGTTCCAGCCCCGCTACCGCAAGCAGATCACCCCAGCTGTGGCTGCGCTCGGCATTGCGCAGCAGCAGGCGGTGGCGGGCCAGCGTGCTCACCGTGTCCGGAATGCCGTGTGCGTCGGCGTAAGCGCGGCTGCACACCAGCACGTTCGCACTGGTCAGCAGCGGTTCGTGCACCAGCCGTTCCTCGTTCGGCTCGTTGCGCACTGCGAGGTCGAAGCGGCTATCGACCAGCGCAACCGGCTGGTCGGACAGATGCAGGTCGACGATCAGGCCGCGTGCCTCGATCTGCGGCAGGCGCGGCGTGATGTAGCAGCTGCCGAGGTCAACCGGCGCCGTGACGCGGATGCGCTGGCGTTCGCTGCCGACGCGGATCATGTCCAGCGTGCGCTCGATCGACTTCTCGGCGAGTCGGTATTCCTCCAGCAACAGCGCACCGCGTTCAGTGAGCTTGAGCGGCTGGCCATGGCCGCGGATGAAGAGCGGAAAGCCCAGCCGTTCTTCGAGCTGGCGGATCTGGTAACTCACGCCGGCCTGCGTCAGCGCCAGTTCCTCCGCGGCCTTGGAAAAGCTCGCATGGCGCGCCACCGCAGCAAAGCCCGGCAGATGATGCAGCAGGGTTCTGATCACAAGTAGAACTTATAAAAACAGAAGAAATACAAGTTTGGCTTTTGATTGGCCGCCGCGCAAGATGCAGTCATGGCCCCGCTGACGGGGCGTGGTTGAAAGGATTCAGGCATGAAGATCGAGCACGTCGCGATCTGGGCGGCGGACCTTGAAGCACAGCGGCGTTTCTACGAAACGCGCTTCGGCGCTACCGCCGGCGATCGTTACCACAACACGCGCAAGGACTTCCGCTCCTACTTCCTCAGGTTCGCCGATGGCGCGCGGCTCGAGCTGATGGCGATGCCCGGCATCCCCGCCAGTCAGGACAGCGTGGCGGCCCAACGTCTCGGGCTGATCCATCTGGCCTTCTCGGTCGGCAGCCAGGAAGCGGTAGACCAGCACCATGCGCAAAGCGTGGCCGAAGGGCTGCGCGTGCTCGACGGCCCGCGCTGGACCGGCGATGGCTACTACGAATACGTGCTGCTCGATCCGGAAGACAACCGAATCGAAGTCACGATCTGAGGGGCGGTTCAAAACACGCCCAGTACGCGCAACAAGGTTGAACAAAGATGAACGGAATACGACTGATCGCCTGCGATCTGGATGGCACCCTGCTCGACGAACAGAAGCAGCTGCCGGCTGACTTCGCCCACACGCTGGCGCAACTCGCGGCGCGCGATGTGGTGTTCTGCCCGGCGAGCGGGCGGCAGTATCACAGCATCCTGGCGCTGTTTCCCGAGCTGGCGGCGACGATGCCGGTGATCGCGGAAAACGGCGCGCTGGTGATGATGGGCGAGCGGGAGCTGGCGTCGAGCTGCCTCGCGCGCGCGGATGTGAGCGAACTGGTGGCGATCTGGCGCGGGCTGGTGCAGCAGGGCCTCGATGTCGGCGCGGTGATGTGCGGCAAACGCTCGGCCTATGTGGAGCGCGGCGGCACGGGATTCATCGACGAGGTCGCCAAGTACTACCCGCGGCTGGAAGTGGTCGATGACCTCGCCGCCGTGGCGGATGACTTCCTCAAGCTGGCCCTGTGCGTGCCGGGATCTGCCGAACGCGACATCTACCCGCACTTCGCCGTGCTGGGCCCGTCGCTCAAAGCGGTGGTATCGGGCGAGCGCTGGGTCGACGTGATGGCGGCAGGCGTCAACAAGGGGCGCGGGCTGCAGCAGTTGCAGGCGGCGCTGGGCATCGCCCGCGAGCAGACGATGGCCTTCGGCGACTTCGTCAACGACCTTGAAATGCTCGACGAGGCCGCCCACTCCTATGCGATGAAGAACGCGCATCCGGCGGTCGTGGCGCGTGCGCGTTTCCGCGCGCCCTGCAATACCGAGCGCGGCGTGCAACGGGTGATCCACAGCCTGCTGGCCGGCGCAGCGGTCTGAGTCCGGCGTGGTGCAGGGCGGCCCGGCAAGCCGGGCCGTGCTTCAGCGTGCCAGCCGGTACATCGCCATGCTGGCGAGGAAGTTGGCCTCTTCGGCCACGGGTTTATCTTCGTCGAACGCGGCGCGCTCAAGGATGCGGATGCCGCGCTGCTCGCACAGCGCCTCGAAATCCGCGATCGTGAAGAAGCGGACGTTCGGCGTGTCGTACCACTCGTAGGGCAAGGTCTCGGAGACCGGCATGCGGCCGTTGAGGATCGCCTGCCGGTGCTTCCAGTAACCGAAGTTCGGGAAGCTCACCACCGCTTCGCGGCCGACGCGCAGCATCTCGTCGAGGATCTTCTCGGTGTGGTGCACCGCCTGCAGCGACAGGCTCATGATCACGTGATCGAACTGGCCGTCGTTGAAATCGGTAAGGCCCTTCTCAAGGTCGATCTGCAACACATTCACGCCGTTGCGGATGCAGGCCACGACGCGGTCAGGGTCCGCTTCCACGCCGTAACCCTTGATGCCCCGGGTGTCACGCAGGAAGGCGAGCAGGCTGCCGTCGCCGCAGCCGAGGTCCAATGCGGTATCGCCGGGCTGCACCCAGCGCGCGATCACTTCAAAGTCGAAACGGGTAGACATCTCAAACTCCAATGCCGTCGAACCACGCGCGCAACACCGCGTGGTACTGCGGATCGTCGAGCAGGAAGGAGTCATGGCCGGCCGTGCTTTCCAGCTCGGCGTAGCTGACCTTGAGGCCGTTCTGGATCAGCGCGAACACCAGCTCGCGCGAGCGCTCCGGCGAGAAGCGCCAGTCGGTCGAGAACGAGGCGACGAAGAAGTCGGCCTTGGCACGCGCGAGCGCGGCGGCCAGGTCGCCGTCGTAGTCGAAGGCCGGGTCGAAGTAGTCGAGCGCCTTGGTCGCCAGCAGATAGGTGTTGGCGTCAAAGTAACCGGCGAACTTGTCGCCCTGATAGCGCAGGTAGGACTCGATCTCGAACTCCACGTCCCAGTGGTACTTGTGCTCGCCGTGGCGCAGCTTGCGGCCGAATTTCTCGCCCATCGCGTCGTCCGACAGATAGGTGATGTGGCCGACCATGCGCGCGAGCTTGAGGCCATTTACCGGCACCACGCCGTGCTCGTAGTAGTGGCCGCCGTGGAATTGCGGGTCGGACTTGATCGCCTGCCGCGCGACTTCGTTGAATGCGATGTTCTGCGCCGAGAGTTTCGGCGCCGCGGCGATGATCGCAGCGTGCCGCACGCGGTCCGGGAAGGCCAGCGTCCACTCCAGCGCCTGCATGCCGCCGAGGCTGCCACCCAGCACGGCCGCGAAGCGTTCGATCCCCAGCAGATCGGCCAGCCGGGCCTGTGCCGCGACCCAGTCTTCCACCGTCACGAAGGGGAAGTCCGCGCCCCAGGGCTTGCCAGTGGCTGGGTTGATCGAGGTCGGGCCGGTCGAGCCATAGCAGCCGCCCAGGTTGTTCACCCCGATCACGAAGAACTTGTTGGTATCCAGCGGCTTGCCGGGGCCGACGAGGTTGTCCCACCAGCCCACGCTCTTGGGCTTGCCGGCGTAGGTGCCCGCCACATGGTGCGAGCCTGACAGCGCGTGGCAGACCAGCACCGCGTTGTCGCGCTGGGCGTTAAGGGTGCCGTAGGTCTCGTAGACGAGATCGTAGGCCGGCAGCACCGCGCCGCTTTTCAGCGTGAGCGGCTCTGCGAAATGCGCCGTCTGCGGCGAGACGACGCCAACGGATCCGGAAGAAGTCATGGTTGCCCGTCAGAAAAACAAAAACCCGACCGGCTCTCGGAGAGCAAACGGTCGGGCTGCCCTCGCTTTAGCCGGATTTGTATTGCGCCCGCAAGCTGTAGATCAAATCGGCGCAGTGGCAGGAAACTAACGCGGGGGCGGCTGGAAGTCAAACCGCCGCATCAAGGCAGGAAAGAAAACGGTGGGCCGCCGCATGTGGGCGGCCCGCCGTCAGGAGCGTCTCTCCCGGTCCGCTCAAAGCCTGAACTTGGATACCGCTGCGCGGAGTTCTGCCGCCATCGATTCGAGGTCGTTCACCGAGCCGGCGCTGCGGGTGATCGCCGCATTGGTCGAATCGCTCATCTGCGCGATCCGCTCGATGTGCTCGGCAATCGCATGGCTGGCCGCGCTTTGTTCGTTGTAGGTCTCGACCAACTCGGCGACTTCGTGGCGGGTCGTATCGGCCCCGCTCTTGAGCGAGCCGAGGGCCGGGCCGAGGCGGCTGATCGCTTCGACTGACGAATTCGCCTGGGTGGCCGATGCGCGCATCACGCGGGCGACGCTTTCGGTCTCACCGTGGATCGCGCCTAGCGCGGTCATGATCTCGCTGGTTGCCTTGCCGGTCTTCTCGGCCAGCTTGCGTACCTCGTCCGCCACCACCGCGAAGCCGCGGCCCTGTTCGCCAGCGCGTGCCGCTTCGATTGCAGCGTTGAGCGCGAGCAGGTTGGTCTGGTCGGCGATCTCCTTGATGATGCCGGCGATGCCGCTGATGCGGGTGGAGTGTTCTTCAAGGCGGCCGATGTTCGACGCTGCGGTATTGACCGACTCGGCAACGCGGCCGACTTCGTCGCTTGCGGCGTCGGCCAGCACCGAGCCTTCTTCCGACATGCGGTGGGCGTTCTGGGCTTCTTCGCGCACACGTGCGGCGCGCTCGGCGACGTGGTCGAGGCCGGCGGTCATCTCCTGCACGGCGGCGGCGATGCCGGCGGCGGCTTCGCTCTGCTGTGCGGCACTGCCTTCGATCTCGTGATAGGCACCATTCAGGTGCTGGGCGGCGCCGGCGATATTGGCGCTCGATTGCTCGATTGCACCGATCATCGCGCGCAGCTGCTGCTGCATCGCGTCAAGCGCGGTCAGCAGCTTGCCGGTCTCGTCGTTGCGCTCGACGCGGATCTCGGTGCTCAGGTCGCCGTCGGCAATCTTCTCGGCCAGCTTGACCGATTGCCCGAGCGGTTTGGTTACCGACCGGATGATCGAGAACGACAGGGCCGCCGCGGCGATGAGGCCGACCAGCGCGATCGCCATCGTGGTGTTCTTGATCTTGCTGGCAGTGGCGGCCACGACGGCATTGGAGTTCTCGGTCTCCTTCACCTGCATCTTCAGCAGGGCGGTGAGGGCATCGATCGCCTGCTCGAACGCGGGCAAAGCGTTGGAGCGGAATTCGGACACTGCCTGCATCCGGTCGCCCTCGCCGTACATCTTGATCATCTTGTCGCGCGACTCGGTGAAGTCCTTGTAGCTGGTCTGGAAGGCCTTGATCTGCTTCTTCGCTGCCGGGTCGGTCATGGTTTTGAAGGCGGCCTGGAGCCCCTTCAGCGCCTCGGCGTCGAGCTGGCGCATGGCCTCGAAGTGCTCTTCGGCGGTCTTGACGTACTGTGTCTCCATTGCCAGCACGATGCGCATCCGGCTGCGGTGCAGCGTATCGAGCGACACGCCCAGCTGCGACATCGGCACCGTGTGCGTGACGTACGCCGCCTCGATCTTGTCGGTAGCGCTGGACAGGCCATTGCGCCCGATCACGACGACGACCACGACGAGCGCAAGCAGAAAGCTCGAAAGCAGAACCAGTCTTGAAGAGATCCGCAGGTTCTTGAACATGTTTTTATTGGCTCCGGGAGGTGGACTGGCAAGTGACAAGTACGTTATCGGTCGGAATCGGGCCAACTTGAGCAATCCGGGCTAAGTCCTGGCCGCGCTGGCTGGGGCGTTCGGGGCAAATTTCCCATGCCCGCGCGGGCTGAGCTGGTTCGACCGAAAAACATGACGGTTGCGTGATGCTCACCTATAACGACTACTCGTTCCAAAAGAGTTGTCGTCCCACGCCGGGGGGCGGACGTGGAGGCTCATATGTCTGCACTGCAGAATCTGATCGGCCAATCCGAGGTCTTCCTGCATGCGCTGCGCCTGATCGAGCGCCTGGCGCGTTTCGACGCGCCCGTGCTGATCACCGGTGAAACAGGCACCGGCAAGGAAGTCGCGGCGCGGGCAATCCATTACCTGTCGGCGCGGCGCGAGGCGCCCTTTGTGCCGCTCAACTGCGGCGCCTTGCCCGATGCGCTGATAGAAAGCGAGCTGTTCGGCGCAGAGCGGGGCGCCTATACCGATGCACGGCAGACGCGCGGCGGCCTCATCGAAGCGGCCGATGGCGGCACGCTGTTCCTCGACGAGCTGGATGCGCTGCCGCCGCGCGCTCAGGTTTCGCTATTGCGCTTTCTGCAGGACCAGAGCTATCGCCCGCTTGGCTGCAGCCGCGAACGGGCGGCGAACGTACGTGTGGTGGCCGCGTCCAGCCCGCGGCTGACGGCGCTGATCGAAGCCGGGAGCTTTCGCCCGGACCTGGCCTGGCGCCTCAATGTGCTGGCGATCGAGCTGCCGCCGCTGCGCGAACGGCCGGGCGACGCCAGCCTGCTGGCCGAGCACTTCCTTGTTCGCTACGCCCGGCGCTATGGCCTCGGTCCCTGCTCGCTCGACCCGGCGAGCCTGCAATGGCTTGAGACCCATCTCTGGCCCGGCAATGTGCGCGAACTGGACAACCTGGTCCACCGCAGCCTGTTGCTGTGCGAGGGCGGCGTGCTCCGACTGGGTGGCCAGTCCGCCCCGGTGCCGCGACCGTCCGCATCCGGCCCGCTGTCATTCAACGAAGCGCGTGCGGCGGCGATCGAGCGCTTCGAGCGGCAGTACCTCGAAAACCTGATGCGCGAAGCCGGCGGCAACGTCAGCCTGGCGGCGCGGATCGCAGGCAAGGAACGCCGCTGCCTCGGCAAGATGTTGAAGAAGTACGGCCTTGACCGCGGCGCCGTGGCCTCGACACCCGCGACTGGGTCATTCCAGACCCACCCGGGTGAAATCGCACCCGCCCCGCGCGAACGCCGCTCCCCGGCGCGGCGGCATCTGCCGGTCGCATTCGAGCGGCGCAGCTTGAACTCCTGAGGCCGGCGCCGGACGGCCAGGGGGTGGGTCGCCAGCCACCCGGCCGTTCGGCGCAGCCGCATCCCGGCAGCAATCAATCCCCATTCAAATCAGTCGCTTGCGTTTAGTCGCAGGAGCTGGCACGCCATTCGCATAAGCGGGCTGTTGCGCCTGATGGAGGTTGGCGTGTGTCCAGCCAGCGATTCGCATGTGGGTCGGGTCGTCGAAGCGATCGAGAGCTACCTCTCCGCGCACCCCGGGGCTGCGGATAGCGAGCTGGGCATTGCCGAATGGTGGCTGCCCACCGAGGGGGTCGATGCCGATCCGCGCGACGTGGCGGCGGCACTTGATTGGCTGGTGGCGCACGCACGGGTTGAACGTCAGACCTTGCCCGATGGCCGCGTGATCTTTCGCGTGGCGCGCGAGACAAGTCAGGGGGATCACTGAGTGGCTGGAACCAACGCGATCGCGACTGTCAGCAAGACCCTGCAGGGCCTGCTCGCCGAAGCACGGCCCGCGGCGTTTGCCGAGCTGCCGGTCGCCTTGCTGCGGCCAGCCGACTTCGACAACGCCTACAAGGACGTGAAGGACGCGACCGACGGCGGCTTTGGGCTCTTGCTGCACCGCGTCACGATCAACACCGCGCGGCGTTCGCTGCCGCCGCGCACCGCGCCCGATGGCACGCGCCTGCGGCCCTCGCTGCCGGTGGATCTGCACTACCTGCTGGTGAGCTGGCACAAGGATGTCGAGACCAGCCAGATGATGCTGGGTTGGGCGATGCGGCAGGTCGAGGACGTGCCCTTGCTGCCGGCCAGCCTGCTCAATCACTACGCGCCGGCCAGCGACGTTTTTGCGGACAACGAAGGCGTGGAAGTGGTCTGCGACCCGTTGCAGATCGCCGACTGGCTTGGCTTGTGGGACAAGCTCAAACCGCATCTCGTGATCGGCATGACGTATGTGGCGCGCGCGGTCCTGCTCGACTCCAGCGTGCCGCTGCACAGTTACGCGCCGGTACTCGAACGGGTGTTTCCGGTCGGCGAGGTGACGCCGTGAGCGTGCGCGAGATGGAGCGCCTTCGCCTGCGCCCCGGTGTCGGCCTGCGCCTCGAAGACCCCTTTGGCGGGCCCTTGGGCGAGGGCTTGCAGGCGAGCATCGTGCTTGCCGACAGCGGCCTGCCGCCGGTCTCGCTGCTGCCCACGCCGTCCGGGTACTGGACGGCGCAAGGTCTGCCCGGCCTGCGTGCGTGGGAGGCGGGCGAAGGGGACGACCCGGCGCTGCTTGCGCGGCTGTTCGAGGTGGCGGTCAACGATCCGCGCGGCCGGGTGCTGCCTAGCCGTTTTCGCGTCCGCCTGCCGCAGAACCGGCTCGCCCATCTGGCCTGCCCCGGCGTTGCGCCGGGCGATCCGCCGATCGAGCACTTCCCGATTCCCCTGTTCGCGGCGCCGGCGCGCAGCGTACCGGCCGGCTGGGCCTGTGTTCGTACCAGCGTGCGCGAATTGCCGGTGGCCGACCCTGACAAGGCGCCGCCGGCGGCATGGGCGCTGGTCGATGTCTTTCAGGGCGCGACGCGGCTGGCGACAGGGCTGGCCGACGCGCGCGGCGAGGCGCTGCTTGCTTTCCCTTACCCAGAACCGCCGGATGCGGGCGCCGGTACGCGCAGCGCATTCGATGTGACCTGGCCGCTGACCCTGTCGCTGCGTTATCGCCGGCAGTCCGCGGCGTCGATTCCACTGCTGTGCGATCTGCTCGCTCAGCCTGCCAAGCCCGTTGCCCGTTCCGCCGCCGGCGAGCCGCCGGTTGTCGTTATGGGCGCCGATCTCTCCATCAGCCTGCGCTATGGCCAGCCGCTTGCGGTGGCAACCCCCGGCGCGCGGGCGCTCTTCGTGCAACCCTAGGAGCTCGCCATGCCCGAATATCTCGCACCCGGCGTGTACGTCGAAGAGACGTCCTTCCGTGCCAAATCCATCGAAGGCGTCAGCACCACGACCACCGGTTTCGTCGGCCCCTGCCGCTACGGCCCGATCACACAGCGGCCGGACATCCTGACCGGGCTGGTCGAGTTTGAATACTTCTACGGCGACGGCCGCGCGCTGGCCTTCGACGACAGCGGCACGCCGGTCGGCGGTACCAACTATCTGTGGCATGCCGCGCGCAGCTTCTTCGAGGAAGGCGGCAAGCGCCTCTACATCAGCCGCATCTTCCGCCGCCTCGACGACACCGATCCGGACAACCCGAAGCCCTACGGCCCGCCGCCTGCCACGCTGAGCGACGACGCCGAGGCCGCGCTCGCCGCCGAGGTGGGCGAGACCCAGGGCGATGGCCATGCGCGTGCGCTGTTGGTGTCTGAAGACGCCATCCACGCGCTGGAGATCGTGCGCCAGGTACGTGAGGCGGCCAGCGCTGCAACCAGTGGCGACGGTGCCGCCGCAACCGCCGCTGCGGACGCAGCAGCGGCGGCACTTGCGGAGATCCTTGCCGCCGCACCCTTGCACGACACCGCGAAGGCCGCGAGCGACGCAGCCGCCACCGCCGCCGAAGCGGCCAACGCCGTCCCGGTGGTGCCGGACGATGTGACAGCTGCGGTCACCGCGGCTCGCTCCGCAGCCAACTTGCTGGAAGACCGTGTGCTTGGCGGCGGCCTTGAGTTGCGCGCCCGCTTCCCGGGCCGCGCTGGCAACTTCCGCATCCGCGTGTTCTTCCACTATGGGCAGAACGTGCTCGGGCTGCGCGACGGCGCACCGGGCGTATCCACGCTGCTGCACAACGACCTGGTGCTGATCGACACCGCCGACGGCGAGAACGGGCAACTGCACCGCGCCCGCTGGGATTCGGAAACCCGCACCTGGTCCTTCGAGCCTGCCGACGGCGGAACGCATGTCGAACTTGCCGACCTTGATCCGGACAACACCGATCCGGCCGCGCGCAACCGCGTCCGCGTGCTGACATTGTCGGTCGCGGTGGAGCCGATGGATGGCTCGCGCGGCGCTGAAGTCTGGGAAGGCCTTGCGGCCGATCCGGCGCACACCCGCAGCGGCGCGCCGGATTCGCTCACCGCGCGCTTCCGCGTGCTGCCGGCGGCCGATCCGCAGGCGCGCGAAATTCCGATCGAAGTATTGGCTGGCGAGAACCTTGACGACGCGCTCGCGGTCATCGCTGCGCTGGAAGGCGCGCATGCCGCGGCCAACCCGCTCGGCGCTGGCGTGACCGCCGACCCGACCAACACGCTGGCGAACGCGCTGCGCGCGCCGGATGCCGACGGCGCGCTCGGCAGCATGGAGATTCGCCTGGCTGGCGGCAACGATGGCGCGCCGCTCACCGCCACCGAATACACCGGCCGTGCCGAGCTGACGGATCCGTACAAGACCGGCCTCGCATCGTTCGAAGACATCGAGGACATCTCGATCGTCGCGGCACCGGGCAGCACCTTCGGCTACGAGCTGTCGGACGCATCCCGCAGCAATGCGCAGGCGATCCTCAACACCGTCATCGCACACGCCGCCCGCATGCGTTACCGCATCGCCGTGCTCGACAGCGGCAACGACCAGTCCATCGCCGCCGTGCGGACCATGCGCGCCCGCTTCGATTCGACGTACGCCGCGCTGTACTACCCCTGGGTCAAGGTGCGCGACCCGATCACGCGGCAAGACCTGATGCTGCCGCCCTCGGGATTCGTCGCCGGCATCTACGCGCGCAACGACATCGAACGCGCGGTGTGGAAGGCACCGGCGAACGAAGTGGTGCGCGGCGCGATCGGTTTCGAGCTGATGCTCAACCGCGCGCAGCAAGAGGTGTTGAACCCCGAGGGGATCAATTGCTTCCGCTACTTCGAAGGTCGCGGCATGCGGCTGTGGGGGGCACGCACGATCAGCTCCGACCCCGAGTGGAAGTACGTGAATATCCGCCGCTACTTCTGCTACCTCGAACGCTCGATCGACAAGGGCACGCAGTGGGCGGTGTTCGAGCCGAATGGCGAGCGTCTGTGGGCGAACGTGCGTCGCACGATCGAAGACTTCCTGCTCAACGAATGGCAGTCCGGTGCGCTGCTCGGCGACCGGCCGGAGAAAGCCTACTTCGTGCGCTGCGACCGCTCGACCATGACGCAGAACGATCTCGACAACGGGCGCCTGATCTGCCTGATCGGCGTCGCACCGCTCAAACCCGCCGAATTCGTCATCTTCCGCATCGGGCAGTGGACTGCCGATGCACGTCGCTAACTGGAGACCCCGACCATGGCCGTGCTACGCGATCGCCCCTATGTGCAGTTCAACTTCCTCGTCGACCTCGGTGACGGCAACACCGAGGGGCCGGACGCGGGCTTCCAGGAAGTCTCCGGCATCGGTATGGAAGTCACCGTCGCCGAATACCGCAACGGCAACGAGCGTGAAAACTCGGTGCGCAAGATCACCGGGCTCAACAAGAGCACCGACGTCACCCTGAAGCGCGGCGTCATCGGCTCGCTGCGCCTCTACAACTGGCTCAACGAAATCCGCAACGGCAACCAGAACGCAATGCGCACGGTGACGATCCAGCTACAGAACGAGGATCACACCGAAGTCGTGCAGACCTGGAAGCTGCTGCGCGCCCGCATCATCAAACACACCTCGGGGCCGATGAACGCCAAGGGGACGGATGTGGCGATGGAGGAGTTGGTGCTCGCTTACGAGCGGCTGGAGATGGAGTGAGGGGAGGCATCGTGCTTTTCGCACGGGATGGCCTCGCGCTTGTCGCAGCCGACATGGCGGCGGGCTTAGGTCAGGCTGAGCTTGGCGAAGCCCAACGTGCTTCGTGCAGCTTGCGATTTGTGCTGCGGTTTTGTGTTGGCCTTCCCGTTCAAGCCGGGTCCCGCCCCGGCGGGCGGGGTACTTTCTTTGTGCGAACAAAGAAAGTACCCAAAGAAAGCCGCCCCGCTTCAACGCCCCGCCTGCGGCGGGGTCCCCTGCGCTGCTCGAAGCATCGGGTGGCTGCGGAACTCGCCCTCGCTGCGCTCGGAGCTCGGACAGTCCTCGCCCTCGCTGCGCTCGGAGCTCGGACAGTCCTCGCCACCGCCGCGCTGCGCGCGTCGGAACCCGATGCTTCTGCGCTGCTCGGCGTTTCAGAGGGGGAGGGCAAAGCGTCGACACTTCACCGCTGTCGGATTTCCGTAGCCTGGATGCAGGCGAAAGGCCGGAATCCTGGATCTGAGTATGAGCGACTCGCAGCTGCTCTGGACTCCGCTCCACTCCATCCAGACTGCGAACACGAGACAAGCGTCGCGCCGAAGATGGTTTTGAATTTCGGGTCCCGTCGAGAGCGCCGAACGGACGTGTCGGCCGGCGGGGCTGTCCGGACTCGCTGTTTGAGGCGCGTAGCGCCGAGTTCGCGAGGCCGGCCGACGGGCGATGCCGCAGTGAGGGCAGCCCGTAGGGCCGCGAACGCCGGGTCGCCTTTTCTTGGTTACTTCTTTTGGCGAAGCAAAAGAAGTAACACGCCCGCCGGGGGCGGGACCCCGGCCGAAGCACGGTTGCTAGGCGTCATCCGTCGTTCTGCGCGTTGGGCTTCAATGCCTTCAGCTCAAGCCACGCCAACGCCAACGCGTGACCACGACCGCCAGTGCCAGAACATGCGTCGGAGGCCATGGCGATGAGCCTCCGTCTGCCGGGTCTCGCCTTCGAATCCGCCCCCGTCGCACTCGACGAGCGCCTCCCCCGCATGGACATCGCGCTGTTCGTCGGCTTCGCGCGTCGCGGCCCGATCGATCGGCCGGTGCTGTGCGAGGACTACGCGGCCTTCACTTCGGTGTTCGGCCCGGAGCACGATCTGTTCATCGATGCAGGCAGCGGTGCGCCGGTCACCGCGCAACTTGCGCCGGCGGTGCAGAGCTTCTTTGCCAACGGTGGGCGGCGCTGCTGGGTGGTGCGGGTAGCGCTGCGGCCGGTGACGGCCAAATTGCCGCTGGCGGGCTTGTGGGTCGAGACCAAGCTGGGCTGGCGCGCGGTTCAGGCACGTGCGGCGAGCGGCGGGCGTTGGGGCTTCGGCTTGCGCGCCGGTGTGCGGTTGGAACGCGCGGCGCTGGGCGTGCTGAGCGCGGGCAACCCATGGGATGGGCAGGCGCCGCACCGGATTGCGCTGGACCCGGCGAGCACGGCGCTGCCGGAAGCGGGCGACCTGCTGCGCTTCGTCAGCGATGCGCCCGACGTGGTTGTGGCAACGGATTTCTCGCGGGTCGTCACGTTCCTGCGCGTTGCCAGTGTGCTCAAACGCAACGACGGCCAGCACGGCACGCGTGTCGATGCGCGCATTGCCGAATCCTGGTGGTTCGGCGTACCGAAGGCTATGCCGGCGAGTTTCGACGGCAGCCTTGCGCTGCCGCGAGCAAGGTCGGTGACGGTGCGCTTTGCGGCGGACGATCAGGCGGCGGCGCCGTTGCCGATCGGCCCGGAATGGTGCGGCGTGCTGCGTATCGAATTGCCGGCCACGCTTCGCAGCGCGGATTGGCCGCAGGCGGGTCATCCGCTGCGGCTGCGGGCGGGCGCACGGGTGTTCCTCGCCACGCTGGGCGACTGTGTGCTCGCCGCGCGCGACGCCAGCACCGTCACGCTCAAGGCACAGGTGGCCTTGCTGGAACAACTGCCCGCGCCCTGCGCGCTGAACGACGAGCCGCTCGGCGAACGTCTGCGCATCACGCTGATGAGTGACGACGAACTTGAAGGTGCGCGCACGCTGACCGACATTGGCCTGTGCCCCGGCCATGCGCGCGCCTGGCAGGCGCTGCCGCGCGACGATGCGCGCTGGAGTGCCGACCCGGCCCACGAGGTCGTGATTCCCGCCAAGCACGCGGCACTGTGGGCCGAGGCGCGAACGAATGCGTTCCCGATTGCGGGCCGTGGCTTGGGCGATTGCCTGCCGATCGGTCTTCCATGGGCTGCACCGAGCTGGCTCGACGCGGTGCAGGATGCGCGCAGCAGCATGGCGCGCGACGGGCTGCGCCGCTTGTCGGCGGCGCTGTTCCTCGACCCGCGCCTCGCGGACGCGACGATGCACACCCTCGTTGCCCGCGCCGAGGCCTTGCGCTTCCCCTTCGACCCTGCGCGCATGCCGGCGCGCTCGGTGCGCGGTGTGCATAGCCTGCTCGCGCTGGAAGAGGCCACCTTGCTCGCGGCGCCCGACCTGGCCCTGCCGCCGTGGCGCCCGGCCCACGCGGCTTCATGGCCCGCACCGGCGCCGTCCGACCCGGTTGCGGGCCCGACCGGCCCCTGCGGTGCGGCGCTCCCCTTTGCCGCCTGCGTGCCGGTGCGCGTGGCGCCGCCGCTGCTGACGATAGCGGTTGACGGCGAATCGCGTCTCACCGCGCAGTGGACCGCCGACCCGGTGGCGGATCAATTCATCCTTGAAGGCGCGCGCCATCCGGATTGGCAGGACGCGGTGGTGCTGTACCAGGGCGGCGAAACGCGCTGGTCCTTTGACAGCGAACCCACACCCTGGCGCTACCTGCGGGTGCGCGTCGCGGCGCCGGGCTGCTACAGCGACTGGTCGCTCGGTGCGATCGTGCCGCAGGCGGAAACGGCCGGCTGGGCAGCGCAGCCGGATGCGCCGGAAGGGCTCCGCACCGCGCTGCGCGTGCAGCGCGCGATGTTGCGCATCGTCGCGGCGCGGGCCGACAGCCTTGCTGTGCTCGGTGCGCCCGCCTGGATGGACGACGCCGATGCGCAGCGCCAGATCGCCGCCTTGTCGCGCCACGGCCCGGGCGGCGACGAATCCATGCTGGGTGACGACGAGGTCGCGGCACTGTCCTACGCGGCGATCTACCACCCCTGGCTGCGCCGCCGCCGGGCCGATGGTGTGGTCGCCTTCGCACCGGAAGGGGCGGCCTGCGGGCTGATTGCGCGGCGAGCCTTGTCGCGTGGCGCGTGGATCGCCGCCGCGAACGAAGTGGTGGCCGACGCGATTGGTCTGGAACGCCCGCCCGCCGACCCGCTGCGCCTGTTCGGTGCAGGCGCCAACCTGTGGCGTTACGACGGCCTGCGGGTGCGCTTGATGGGTGCGCGCACGCTGAGTCTCGATCCCGACTGGGTGCCGCTGAATGTGCGCCGCCTGATGAGCCTGCTGCGCCGCCTGCTGATCCGCGAAGGCAACGTATGGGTCTTCGAGCCGAACGGCGCTGCGCTGGAGCGTTCGGTCGAACGCGGCCTCACCGCATGGCTCACGCAACTGCATGCCCGTGGTGCCTTTGCCGGGCGAAAACCGGCCGAGGCGTGGCAGCTCACGCTCAATCCGGGGCAGCAGCGCGACCGCGACGACGGCCGCTTCATCGTGGAGTTGCGCTTTGCACCGGCGACGCCGCTGGAGTTCCTGACCGTGCGCCTCGTCCGAAATGGCGATGCCCTTAGGGTGGAGGCCGGCTGACATGGACAACCCGCGCCCTGAAACCGTCGTGTATCCCTTCACCGCCTTCAACTTTGCGGTCGAGATCAATCGCGCGGGCAGCGCCGAGCGCATGGCCGCAGCGTCCTTCGCCGAGTGCGATGGACTGGAGATCACGATGGAGGCGAAGACGATCCGCGAAGGCGGCGCGAACGGGCAGCTGGTGCGCCTCGCCTCGCCGGTGAGCTACGGCACGCTCACGCTCAAGCGCGGCATGACCGCCAACTTCGATTTGTGGGAATGGGTTGAGCAGACCGTCGAAGACCCGCGTGTGCGCGCCGACTGCGAGGTGGTGATCTTTGCTGCCGACGGAAGCACCGAGCGCGTGCGCTTCCTTGCTGCGCGTTGCCTGCCCGTGAAGCTGAAGGCGCCCGCGCTGAATGCCAAGGACGGCATGGTCGCGGTGGAGGAACTGCAGCTCGCCTACGAAACCCTGTCGCTCAAACCGCCGGGAGGCCGCTGATGCCGGTCGCGATTCCGCTCGAAAAGGCACGCCTGGTCGAACTCGAACCGGACTTCGAAACCGTGAAGTCCGGCGGCCGCAGCGTGTTCGTGCAGTTCAACCCGGAAAGCCTCAAGGTCAGCTTCGCCAACCAGGTGCAGCAGCCACAGGGCGGGGGGGATTCCGGTGCGCCGCCATCGATCCAGTTCGTCGGGGCGGGCACCACCAAGCTCACCGTGCAGCTGTGGTTCGACGCCACCGCGCCGATCGAGGCGCGTGCGCTGCCGCAAGCCGAACGTGGCGCCGGCAAGGTGGAC
Organism: Niveibacterium sp. COAC-50; assembly: GCF_013184235.1. NCBI lineage: Bacteria > Pseudomonadati > Pseudomonadota > Betaproteobacteria > Rhodocyclales > Rhodocyclaceae > Niveibacterium > Niveibacterium sp. COAC-50. The sequence continues at coordinate 299,983 of NZ_JABCJM010000002.1, read as the reverse complement.
GATGTGCGCAAGCTGACCCAGGAAGTCGCGTGGTTCATCACCCCGCAGCCGGCACCGAAGGACAAGAAGAAGTTCGTGCCGCCGGCGGTGGCCTTCTTCTGGGGCACCTTCCAGTTCAACGGCATGATCGATTCGATGGACGAGTCGCTGGAGTTCTTCGCGCCGGAGGGCAAGCCCCTGCGCGCGCAAGTCTCGCTGGCGATGTCGCAGCCGCGCATCTCGGCCTTCAAGTTCGCGCAGCCGGTCGGGCGCCCCGACGCAGCACCGCGCACACCGCTCACCGGTGGCGGTTCGGGTGCCACCGCGCCGGGCGCAGCCGGTGCCGGCAGCACCGGCCCGGGCGCACAGGCGCTGACCGCCGCACCCACCGGCGCCAGCCTGCAGCAGATGGCCGCCGCGAGCGGGCAGGGCGGCGACTGGCGGGCGATCGCGCAGGCCAATGGCATCGAGAATCCGCGCCTGCTGGCGCCGGGTCAGTTGATCAACCTGAACATCGGGCGGGGCTGAGCGATGCCGATCGTGATCAACGATTTCGAAGTGGTGACGGCGCCCGCACCGTCCGGTGCAGCCAGCGCCGCGCCCGACACACCTGCCGCCGACAGCGCGCCGGCCGCCGACCCGCACACCCTCGCTGCGGTGCTGGCCTGGCTGGCTGCCCGCAGTGACCGGCTCAAGGACGACTGAACATGCCGCCGCCGGAAGCCCTTCGCTCCGCACGCCCGACCGTCGTGATCGATGGCGAGACCTATCCGCAGGTCGCCAGCGGGCTGCGCGAACTCGCGGTGAGCGATAGCGACGCCGGCCTCGCGCATTGCAGCCTGACGCTGGAGAACTGGGGCCCGCGCAACGGCACACCGGACTACCTGTACTTCGACCGCCGCGTGTTCGATTTCGGCAAGCAGCTCGAAATCCGTGTCGGCGACGCGACGCTGTTCCGTGGCCGCATCAGCGCGATCGAGGCTGCGTTTGAAGAGGGCACGCCGCCGGGCATCACGGTGCTCGCTGAAGACCCCCTGCAAAGCCTGCGCATGGCGCGCCGCACGCGGGTGTTCGAGCAGATGAGCGATGCCGATGTGATCCGCCAGATCGCGAACGATCACGGCCTGCAGCCGGAGGTGAATCTCTCCGGCGATACGCATCGCGTGCTCGCGCAGGTGAACGAAACTGACCTGCGCTTCCTGCGCGAACGCGCGCGGCGTGGTGGTTTCGAGATCTGGGTGGACGACCGCTCCCTGCATGCGGCCGAACGCAGCAGCCGGCGCGGTTCGTCGCTCACGCTGACGATCGGTGCGAGCCTGCGCAGCTTCCGTGTCGTTGCGGACCTGGCGCATCAGGTCGGTACGGCGCGTGTGGGCGGCTGGGATGTGTCGGCGAAGGACGCGCTGACCGGCGAGGCGGCGGCCTCGTCGCTGTCGTCCGAGGGCGGCGGCACTCGCGGTGCGGATCTGATTTCGCAGGCACTCGGGGCGCGCACCGAAGTTGTCTCGCATGTGTTCCCCGCCACACAGTCCGAGGCCGACGCGATTGCCCGCGCTTGGCTCGCCGCACGTGCGCGGCGCTTCGTCGTCGCGCATGGTGTGGCCGAAACCACCGCCGATCTGAAGGTCGGCGCGCGGATCGAGATCGCCGAAGTCGGCCCGCTCTTTTCGGGTGCATACGATCTTGTTGGCGTGACGCATCGTTTCGACAATCGGATCGGCTTGCGCAGCGACATCGCGCTGGAGCGCGCATGGATCGGGGACGCGTCATGATGCCGAGCGACGAGCTCCGCACCCGCGCCGCGAGCGGCCTTGGCGGCCCGTGGTACGGCGTTTATCCGGCCCAGGTCACCGACATCAAGGACCCGGACGGCCAGGGCCGCGTTCGCGTGAAGCTGCCCTGGGTGCCGGATTCCGGCAGCGCGCACTACGAGAGCTGGGCGCGCCTGACCACGCTGATGGCCGGCAACAACCGCGGCAGCTGGTTCATCCCGGATGTGGGGGACGAGGTGCTGGTGGCCTTTGTGGGCGGTGATGTACGCCACCCCTGCGTGGTCGGCGCACTGTGGAACGGCAGCGATGCACCGCCGGATTCGATGGACGGTGCCGGCAACAACTACCGCAAGGTGATCCGCTCGCGCAACGGCGTGAAGCTCACACTCGACGATCAGGACGGGCAGGAGAGGTTCATCGTCGAAACCCCGGGCGGCCAGAAGATCACGTTGCAGGACGGCCCTGGCAAGGTCGAGGTGGTCGACTCCAACGGCAACTCGATCAAGCTCGAAACCGCGGGCATCACGATCGAGGCCGCAGCCAAGGTCACCGTCAATGCCGGCGCATCGGTCGAGGTGAATGCCGGCATGGTCACGGTGAATGCCGGCATGTCGCGCTTCTCCGGCGTGGTCCAGTGCGACACGCTGATCTCGAACTCGGTGATCAGCGCTTCTTATACCCCCGGCGCCGGGAATATTTGGTAGCCATGGACCGCGCGCGCTTCCCTCATCACGACAGCGTCTGGCAGGCGCCTGCGCCGCTGTGGGGCGGGGCGCGTGAGCGCACGCTGCGGCCAGCCTTGCTGCGGTTTGCCGACGATGACTTCATGGAGCGCATCGCCGCGATCCTCGCGCAGCCCGATTCGGCGGCGCGTACCGCGGCGCTGGCAGCCTTGCAGGCACGTGGCGAAACCTGGCGCGACGGCATGCCTGCGACACCGAAGCCTGCACCCGCGGCGTCGCCCCTGGCACGACGCATTGCCGCGCGCATTGGCAAGCCGCTACGTCTCAACGTGCAGGCTGAGGCGCGCGAGGTGGCGGCGCCGGTCGAACGGCCGCTGAAACTGTTCCAGCCCGCGCATCAACGTTACTACCTGGTCGGTGCGAGCCTCGTGTGCGGTGTGCCGGGTCTGCCGGATCGCGCGCTCGACAGCGCGAAGAAGGAGGCGGTGCGATTCGTCGTGCGGCGGCTGCTGCCGACCACCGCAAATACCGCAGGTGTTTTCGCGAAGCCGACGCACACCACCTACGACCCGCAACAGTGGCAGGAGTACGCCTGGGTCGGTGCGCGTTGGGTGGCCGCGGCAAGCGACGCGGCGGCGGACGGCGAAGAGATGCTGCCGCTGTTCCCGCTCGCATGGCGCGAGGCGGGCCCCGCCGGCGAGCGGCCGCGCAGGATGTGGGCAGGCCTCGTGCCGGTCGGCAAGCGCGAGGCCTACCTCGGCGGCGCAATCGACGACGCCGCAGCCCCGCCGGCGCCCGACAGCGGCGCGGTGGAGGACGATGACGCGCGCCTCACGCTGCTGCGCAAGACCGTCACCGGCCCCTGGCGGCAGCTGATCGAACAGGGTTGGGCGCACTACAACCGCCATGAACGCATCAGCCCGGTGGCGGTGGATCAGAAATTCCTCGACGACGAAGAGGGGCGTTCGACGCTCGCACGTCGTCGTCTGCGCGAGTCGATGCAGATCGGCGGCTGGTATGTGCTGACCGACTTCGCGGGCTGGCTGGCGGCCGAACTCCCTAACGTGTGGCAGGGAGTGCGCGCACGTGCAGCCGGCACCGCGCTGCCAGCGATGAGCGCGGCGGAGCGCGCCTTCTTCGATGCGCTGGATGCGGCGCAGGTCGGGGGCGGGCTCGCCAACTCGCTCGCCGAGGCGGTGGGCAATGCGTATCAGGCCAACCCGGAGGGGCTCGCCTATGACGCCGGCAAGTCGGTCTCCGAGAACGCCCGGCGCTTGTTCGCAATGCCGTCCTCGCTGTGTGCTGCGCTGGTCGCGGCCGATGCGGCACGCAGCGTGCTGGAAGCGGCATCGGGTGTGTTCGCCTGGACCGGGCTCGCGGCGCGGCGCGGCTGGCCGGGCTTCCTGTATCCGCTCGCCGACGGCGTCGTGCCCACCGATGCGCCATTGCCGATGCCGCTGGTGGAACAGGATGCAGCCTTCCAGATCTCGCCGCTCGAGCGTCGCCATTTCCGCGCGCTCAACCGGCTCGTTGAACTCGCCGCCGCTGCGCTGCCGGCAGCACCCGATCGCGCCAAGCTGCTTAACGTTACCGCGCCGCCGCGGCTCGACGCGGAGAACTGGTTCGTGATCCGCTGCGTGTATCTGAAGCCGGAATGCTTCAAGCACGGTGCGCTGCTCTCGGCACCCACCGAAGCCTTCCAGCTCGCCAGCTTCTTCGACCCCGACGCGCCCGCGCGGCCGATCCGCATTGGCCTGCCGGTCGACACCAGCGCCGCGGGCTTGCGCAAGTTCGACAAGAACACCGCCTTCGTCATGAGCGATCTGCTCTGCGGCCAAGTCGCCCGCGCCAAGGGGCTCGGCCTGATCGATCTCGTGCGCTCGGTGCTGCCGTGGCCGCTGCACAAGGACCTCGATGTCGGCGACATGGGGCCGTGCTCGAAGAACGACCCCAACCAACTCGGCATGATCTGCTCGCTGTCGATTCCGATCATCACGCTGTGCGCATTGATCCTGCTGCTCGTGATGGTCGCGCTGCTGGACATGATCTTTGCGTGGCTGCCGTTCTTTGCGATCTGTTTCCCGATCTTGAAGAAGAAGGGGGGCGGGTCATGATTTTTGGTCTTTTTGCTGGGCGCAACGGTGCCACGGGTAATGGTCGCGTAGCTTGGGCTGAGCTTCGGGAAGCCCAACGTTCTTCGTGCGGCTTGCGATTGGCCGTGTCGCGTTGCGGTCGTTTGTCCGCTGAAGCCGGGTCCCGCCCCGGCGGGCGGGGTACTTTCTTTGTGCGAACAAAGAAAGTACCCAAAGAAAGTCGCCCCGCTTCAACGCCCCGCCTGCGGCGGGGTCCCCTGCGCTGCTCGAAACATCGGGTGGCTGCGGAACTCGCCCTCGCTGCGCTCGGTGCTCGGACAGTCCTCGCCACCGCCGCACTGCGTGCGTCGGAACCCGATGCTTCTGTGCTGCTCGGCGTTTCAGAGGGGGATGGAAAAGCGTCGACGTTTCGTCGCTGCCTGAATCTCGCAGCCCCGATGCAGGCGATAGGCCGGACTTCGCGAACTGCGCCTGAACCATTTGGGGCCACGTCGGAATTCGCTTCGCGCCATCTAGGCGACGAAGAACACATGAGCGTCGTTCAAGCGATGGTTTTGACTTTCGGGTCCCGTCGAGAGCGCCGAGTAGCGGAGCGCGACCGGGAAGAAGGCCGAGGACTGTCTGAGCACCGAGCGCAGCGAGTGCGAGTTCCGCAGGCCCCCGGTCGTGCGAGCAACGCAGGGAAGTCAGGCACGCCGTGCCTGACCGCGACCGCCGGGTCGCCTTTTCTTGGTTACTTCTTTTGGCGAAGCAAAAGAAGTAACACGCCCGCCGGGGGCGGGACCCCGGCCAACGCGCGGCTGAGCCACGACACCGTGTATCGCATGCCGCACACGGTAGCCGAAGTTGCTGTGCTTCACAGCGCGCGGTTCAACGCGCAGTTGAGTGCTGGCTGCGAACGCGAGACAGAAGTAGAGGCCAGACCATGAACGCTGACCACCTCCTCGGCCGCAGCCTGGCCTGGCCGCTCACGATCACCCCTGACGGGCGACTCGCCCGCTCGTCGGGCGAGGACAACATCCGCGAGAACGTGCGCCTGATCCTTGCCACCAACCGCGGCGAGCGCGTCGGCGTGCCGGAGTTCGGCGCCGGGCTCGAGCAGTTCCTGTTCGAGCCGAACACGATTACCACCCACCAGCTGATCCGCGGCCGCGTCGAGCAATCGCTGGCGCGATGGGAGCCGCGTATCCGCGTATCGCAGGTCGATGTCGATGTGCTGCCGGACGATCCGTTTGCGGCGCGCGTCACGATCACCTACAGCCTTGTTGCGACCGGCCGGCAGGAACGGGTCGGTCTGACGCTCACGCTCGGAGGCAGCTGATGCCGATCGAACTGCCCAAGCTCGACGACCGCGCATTCCGCGATATCGCCGATGAGGCGATCGCACGGATACCGTCGCACACACCGGAGTGGACCAACTTCAACGAGGCCGATCCGGGGGTCACGCTACTGGAGCTCTTCGCCTTCATGGCGGAGAACATGCTCTACCGCGCGAACCAGATTCCGGAGCGCAATCGCCTCAAGTTCCTGCAGCTGCTCGGGGTGCCGCTGTTGCCGGCGCAGCCGGCACGTGGCGTGGTGGCGTTCGACAATGCGCGCGGCCCGCTTGCGACACTCACGCTCAATCGCGGCGAACCGCTGCGCGCTGGTAGCCTGCCCTTCCGCACTACACAGGGGCTGGATGTGCTGCCGGTCGAATCCGCGCTGGTGTTCAAGCGCACACTCGCCGCGCCTGACGCGATGACGCTCGCCGCGTATCAGGATCTCTACGCCAGCTTCTCGTCGGGTGGCGCCGCGCCGGAGCTGAGCCTGTACGAGACCGTGGATCTGGCGAGCGCGCCCGGCACCGAGATCGGCGAAACCGAAGGCCAGTGCTTCTGGCTTGCACTCCTGCGCCGCAGCGCCGACCGCAATGCCACGCGCGAAGACGTCCGCGCCGCGATCGCCAGCAAGGTGCTGACGATTTGCATGGTGCTCGCGCCCGAACCCGCGACCACACGACGACTCGCCGCCGGCGAGGGCGTCACGCACAAGCCCCCGCAGCTGGTGGTGGAGATCGCTGCGGCCGATCACCTTGGCCCGCCACCGGATCGCCTCGCCAGCTGGCGCAGCCTGCCGCTGCGCATGAGCGGCGATGGCGAGGTCGAACCGCTGCGCCTGGATGTGGAACTGCCGGCTGCCGAAGGGCTGCTGACTTTTGATGATGTCGACCCGCTTGAAGCGGGCTCGGGCGAACTGCCGCCGCTGTTCGAAGATCCGCAGACCGATGCGCGTGTGGCGCTGTGGCTGCGTATCCGGCCGGAAGGCGATCTGGGCGGTGCGCGTCTTGCGCCGCTGTGGGCCGGCATCAACGCCTGCGCCGTTGAACAGCGCGACCTGGTGCGCAACGAGGTGATCGGGCTTGGCAGCGGTGCGCCGGATCAGCAGTTCCGCTTCGCGCGGGGGCCTATCGTCACCGGCAGCGTGCAGGTCTCGGTCGCCGGCACACCGTGGGCCGCGACCGACGAGCTGTACGCCGCGTCACCCGAGATCGCGCTGCGCGACGCGCGCTTGCCACAGAGCCTGCAACCCGCTGGCGGCGGCGAGCTGAGCCGCGTGTTCGCGGTGGATGCGGAGGCTGGCCTGCTGAAATTCGGCGACGGTCTGCGCGGTGCGCGGCCGCCTTTCGATGCAACGATCCTCGTCGACTACGACATCACCCAGGGCGCCGAAGGCAACGTCGCCGCGGGTGCGGTGAAGCTGGGGCCACGCCTGCCCGCAGGGCTCAGCGTTGCGAATCCGATTGCCACCTGGGGTGGGCGCAATGCGGAGTCGGCGGATGAGGGCGAGCGCAGCATCCAGGCCTGGCTGCGGCATCGCGACCGCGCGGTGACGGCGGAAGATTTCCGCGACCTCGCGCTGCGTACGCCCAGTGTGCGGCTCGCACGCGTGGAAGTGCTGAGTGCCTTCAAGGCGGATGTGGGCACGCAGGCGGGGGCCGTCACCGTGATGGTGGTGCCGGCCAGCGACCCGAAACACCCGGCCGCGCCGCGGCCCGATCCGGTGGTGCTGCGCGCGGTGTGCGAATGGCTTGATCCGCGCCGCCTCGTCACCACCGATGTCTACGTCACCGGCCCGCGCTATCGCGGCCTGTGGATCGCGGTCGGGCTCGAACCCGATCCCGGTGTCGCGTTGGCCGAGCTGCGGCCGCGGGTGCGGGCCGCGCTGCTCGCCTTCCTGTCGCCGCTGCCGCTTGCCGACGCCAGCACGCGGCCAGGCGGCATCGACGACATCACGCCCGGCGGCTGGCCGCTGCGTGCGCCAGTGATCGCTGCACAGCTACTTGCAGTGGTCGCGCGGGTGCCCGGTGTGCGGCTGGTGAACGACCTGCTGCTGGGCGAGGAATCGTCTTCCGGCCCGCAACCGACCGAGCGCATCGCATTCGCCGATCTCGATCAGCCAGAACTGCTGGGCCTGCTGGTCGAAGCACGCGACTTCGCACCCGGCGAGAACCCGCTGGTTGGCTTGCGCGATGCGACCTTGGGCCGTGCAGGCAGCGCCAGCGGCGATCGCCGCCTGCCGGTGCCTTTCATTCCGGATCAGTGCTAAGGACCATGATGCCCCCACGCTCAAATTATTCGCGCAGGGCCGGCTTAAAGACGCCGGCCCGTTCGGCGAGCGCGAAGCAGTGCTTCGCGAATGCCTCGCGCCACCCCCCCGAGGGGGCTTCAGAGCCCTTCGGGCGGCCGGGCGGGCTCTGACATGGATTCCAACGGCTCCCGCTACTGGCTGCTGCTCGGCCCCGAGGATTGGGGCGCTTGCGTGCGCAGCGATCTCGCCGGTTCGCCGACGCTCGCTTCCCTGTGGCCGGCGGGTGCCAGCGCGGGCGAACTCGCTGCAGAAGGCTGGGACGCAGACGACGCCGAGCTGATGCTGCCGCGCGAGGCCTTCCGCTTCCGCGCGGCACCGCTCGACGTGAAGCCCGGCGCCGCGCGCCGCCGCGGTGCCGCGGCGGATGCCGACGGCAATGTGTTCTGGATCGACGAAGACGGCGGCCGCATCCTGCGCCAGTGCGCGCAGAGCGGGCAGCTCAGCGTGTTCTGGCCAGTGACGCGGCCGATGCCGGAAGTTGTCGGCGCGGTGACCCAGGCCTTCGGCCCCGAGCTGCCGCTGCTGGGCGAACCGACGCCGGCGTTCCGAGGCGTGGGGCAGCCGCGCTTTGGTGATGCCTCGGTGGCCGATGAAGCCGCGCCACAACTCGCCGGCCTCGCGATGACCCCCGATCACCGGCTGATCGCCGGCAGCATCGCACCGGCCGGCCTGCTTGATTTCGACCTCATCGCCGGCGGGCCGCCACGCTGGTTGGCGTGGCCTGACGCGGCGCCCGGCGTGCGCGCCTTCATGCCCTGCGACATCGCGGCGGATGCCTGTGGTCTGTGGATTCTCGACCGCGCGCTACCCGCTGACGCACCGCCCGCCATGCCGGTCGATGCCCGGCTATGGCGGCTTGATCGCCGACTCGCCAGCGTCGGGCCAGCCGGCGCGGCATCGGTTGCTGAAGTGGGTGACTTCGGACCGCAGGGCGGCGGACCGCGAGCCCTGCCACCTGCGCCGAAGCGGATCGACTTTGCCCATGCGATCGCTCTGGCGCTGCGCGCGCCCATCGCGGTCGAGTCCTTGCCGGATGGCCGCGCGATCCTGCTCGACACGCCGCTGGCGGGCGACGCTGAGCCTTGGGGCGCGCTGGTGATCGTGTCGGCCGACCCCGCGGTGGCGCGCGTGCGGCTGAGCCTTGACGCGGTGCGCGCGGTGATTGCCGACGAAGACGCCGATGCCTTCCGCCTCGCCGGCCATGCGCTTCTGGCCGAGGCCCCCACAGCGGACGACGGCAGCGCGGCACGCGCGCAACTGTGGGTGGTGGGCGACGATGGCAACCAGGCCTTCCGCATCCTGCTGGTGGAGCGTGCGGGTGTGCTGTCGCTGGAGCCGCTGCCCGAATTCCTGCCGATGCGGCGATACGGCGGGCGCGGCCTGGTGTCGGTTGCCGGCGCGCCGAAGTACGACAGCGACGGGCACTGGGTGCCGCTGGTCGTGCAGCGGCGGCCGCGCTACAGCCGCAGCCTGCAGGTCGATACCTGGCCCGGCACGGCGGCGCGCCCGCCCTTTGATGCCGGCGAGCCCGGCTGCACCTGGCACCGCATCGTGATGGACGTAGCGATTCCGCCCGCCTGTGCGATCCGAATCCAGGCGCGCGCGGCTGACGACCTTGCCGGACTGCGCAATGCGCCCTGGCGCGATCAACCCGCATTGGTGCCGCGAGCGATCGGCGCCGAACTGCCCTGGCTCGCGCGCCGCGATGCACAGCCGATCCAGTGCGAACGCGGCAGTCGCGAACTCCTGCTGCAAGGTGTGCAAGGCCGCTATGCGCAACTGCGCATCGTACTGCTCGGCAACGGCCTCGCCACGCCACGCGTTGGCGCGCTGCGGATCTGGTACCCGCGCTTCGACTATCTGCGCTACCTGCCTGCCTGCTGGCGCGAGGACGCGATTGCTGCGGACTTCCTCGAACGATTCCTCGCCAACGTCGAGGGTCTGTTCACCAGCTGGGAAGATCGCCTCGCCGCGGTGCAGCTGCTGTTCGACGCACGCACCGCGCCGCGCGAAGCGCTGCCCTGGCTGGCCGGCTGGTTGGGCCTTGCGCTCGATCCGCAACTCGATGAACGCCGGCGCCGCCTGCTGGTGCGCTACGGCCACCGTCTGCTGGCACGCCGCGGCACGCTGCCGGCCTTGCAACGCCTCGTTCGCATCGCGACCGACCCGTGCGTCGACCCGTCGATCTTCGACGACGACGCACCGCTCGCCGAGCGCCCTGGCGACGTGCGCTACCTCGAACGCCCGAATGGCGCCGCGCACACACTCGTTGTGCGGGTGCCGCTGCGGCGCACTGCGGTCGGCGCTGCTGCCACGCTCACGCGTGTGCGCGACGTGCTCGCGATTGCGCTGCCGGCCCATGTTGCCGGCTCGGTGGAGACGGCCGACTACGCCTTCCGCCTGGGGGCTGCGCGCGTCGGGTACGAAACGCAGCTCGCGGCGGACGACCCGATTGCGGCGGCCATCGTTGATTTCGCGAATTTGGGGATGGCGAGGTTGGCTGCGCCGCCGGAAGGGGCGGCGCGGTGGGCGGTGGATAGGGATCGCTTGGGGAGTTTGGGGGTGTTGTCGTGACTGGCGCGATGGTTTTCAGCGCGGGTTGGGCTAAGCGTCGCGCGGCCCAACTTTCTGCTCTTGGCTTACGGTCCGCGTTGGCACTTTTCGGAGGCCTTCCCGCTGAAGCCGGGTCCCGCCCCGGCGGGCGGGTTCCTTTCTTGTGCCGACAAGAAAGGAACCAAAGAAGCGGCCCCCGCTTCAACGCCGCGCGCTTCGCGCACGGTGCCCTGTGCTGCTCGAAGCATCGGGTGGCTGCGGAACTCGCCCTCGCTGCGCTCGGAGCTCGGACAGTCCTCGCCACCGCCGCGCTGTGCGCGTCGGAACCCGATGCTTCTGTGCTGCTCGGCGTTTCAGAGGGGGAGGGAAAAGCGTCGACGTTTCACCGCTGTCGGATTTCCGTAGCCTGGATGCAGGCCGAAGGCCGGAATCCGGGATGTGCAGTTGAGCATCTGGATACGCCTGCCCCGGATTTCGCTGCGCTCCATCCAGGCTACGAAACACACGCAATCGTTGCTCAACCGATGGTTTTGATTTTCGGGTCCCGTCGAGAGCGCCGAGTAGCGGAGCGCGTCCGGGAAGAAGGCCGAGGACTGTTTGAGCACCGAGCGCAGCGAGGGCGAGTTCCGCAGGCCCCCGGTCGCGCGAGCAACGCAGGGAAGTCAGGCACGCAGTGCCTGACCGCGAACGCCGGGTCGCCTTTTCTTGGTTACTTCTTTTGGCGAAGCAAAAGAAGTAACACGCCAGCCGGGGGCGGGACCCCGGCCAACGCACGCCAGCAAACCGACTGCGCCAATCGCAAGTCGCAATCGCCAATTCGCAAATCAAGCGTCGGGCTTGGTACCACTCTCCCAGACAGACGTGCTCAGTCCGCCACGCGCGCCGTTTGGGGTGTCGACTCCGCGGCGATGCGCGAGTACCGCATTCAAAACACTGAGGCCCGACCGGCCTCCCCGTTCACCACAATCCCTCTCCGGGAGAATCGCTCATGAGTGATGCCGCCTTCTCCACTGCCGCCACGCCGTCGACGCCTGAAGCCGACAAGCGTGTGCGCTACAGCCTGGGCCAGATTCTTGGCGCCGATGAATTCGAGCAGGAGCAGTTCTACTTCCTCGAGCGCGATCGCCAGCATAACCGCGTGCTGCACGGCTACGGCACCGCGCTGGGCCTGGCGGTGTCGCTGTCGGGCAGCGAGGTGCGGGTCGAGCCCGGGCTGGCGCTGACCGTCGCCGGCAAGGTGGTGCGGGTCGATGCACGGCAGTGCGCTGACTTCGCCGCCTGGGTCGGCGCGAATGCGGCGACGCTGCTGCCGGCGGACGACGCGGGCTTCCAGCGCGCGCATGTCGTGCTCGGCTACCACGAGTGCGACACCGACCGACTGCCGCTGCCGGTTACGCCCTGCTGCGGCGAAGGCGAGGGCGTCGCGACGCGGATCGCGGAAACCTTCCATCTCGCCTTCGTCGCCGAACCGCCGGCACAGGTCGAGGAATGGCTGACGGATCGCTTCGGTCGCCTGATCCGCGCGATCCGTCCCGCGCCCTCGGCGGGTACCGCGCTCGCGCTGGCCGATGTGCCGGCGCTGGTGCGCACGCTGATCGCCGGTGAAGCGGTGGGCGGGCCGTGGCAGGTGGCGGTGGCGGACTTCGATGCGGCGATCGCGCTGGCCGAGCGGGTGTGGGTGACCGAGGTGCGGCCGCAAGTGCCGGTGGATGCAGGCCCGCCTGCTGCGCCGACCGCGCTGCATCCGGAAGAACCGGTGCTGCTCGCGAGCCTGCATTTCCGCCTCAATGCCGGCGCGCTCGACGTGGCCTCGCTGACGCTGGACGACAGCGCCCGCCCGCTGCTGCTGCCGACGCGCACGCTGCAGGAACTCTACGGCGTCGGCCAGACCGCGCAGCCGGCGGCCGCGACCGATGTGGTGCCGGAGACCCTGTTCAACCAGACCCCTGCGGTGGGCGCCAGCCTCGCCTATGCGCGGGCAGACCACACACACGGGTCGCCGACGCTGCCGGCGACCGGCGGCGATCTGACCGGGGCGATCACCGCGGCGCAGGTCACCGCCCTGCAGGGCGTCGGCCTCGTCGCGACCGGCGCTGCGAGCGGGCAACTGCTGGGCTTTGACGGCAGCGTTTGGCGACCAGTACCCGCGCCCACCGGTGATGGCGCGCCGGTGGTGCTGGGGGGTGACGCGAACGGCCCCGCGGGCGACAACACGGTGGCCGGCCTGCAGAAGCGCAAAGTCGTCGATACGGCACCCAGCAACGGCGACGCGCTGGTGTGGGATGCCACGATCGACGCGTGGCGGCCCGGTGCGGTGAGCGCGCCGCCCGCAGCTGCGGGCGTGAAGATCGTCGCGGCCGGCATCATCGGTTTCGACGGCACGCGCGGGCCGGTGTTCGGCAAGCTCGAGCTTGTAGACCGCGCGCCCTTCACGATCGGTTTCGATGGCTACATCCAGCCCAATGCCGACCGCAAGCACATGTACATCCTCAAGGCGATCGCGGTGGCCAAGCTCGACAGCCCGGTATTGACGGTGGGCTTCAGCAGCTTTGGCGAAAAGGGCATCGTCGTCACGCTGGCGCTCGGTGGCAAGCCAATCGGCTTCGACAACGGCATGGAGCTGATGGTCGAAATCAGCCAGTACGGGGAGCTGCCATGAGCGCGCTGGCTGAAGCCGCGGCACCCGGCTACTTCGATGGTGCGCTGCGCGCGGTGAACTTCTTCGGCGGGCGCCTGCTCTCCGGCCGCGACATGGCCGATGAGCAGGCCGCCAGCGCGGCACGCGATGCCGCCATCGCCAGCGCGGCCGGCACCGGTATCGCCCGTGGGCTGGTCGTCACTCGTGCGCGCAGTGCGAACGGTTCACTGCTCAACACAGTGGATCTGTCGCCCGGCACCGCGATCGCGCCAGACGGCAGCGTGCTGCGCCTCGCCGCCGCACTGCGCATCGCGCTGGTGCCGGACGATTCACACGCGCCAGCGGCACCGCTCGGCCCGGGCGAATTCCGCCTGTGCGGGCCCAAGCCCAGCGGAAACCCGACGCCCTCGGTGCAGTACGGCACCGCGCTGCAGGTGCTGCTGGTCGGCCCCGCGCAGGCGCTGTCCGCCGAGCAGGCGCCCGGTGTATCGGGCGAGGGCGGCGCGGCGTTGAACCGTTGCGGCGCCCGTTGGCGGCTGTCGGGGCTGCGCTTCCGGCTGGCGACGATACCCGGTGCGCTGTTGGGGTCGGACGCACCGCTGTTCAACGACACCAGCACGCTCGGCCGGCATCGTGCGCGCCACCTCGCGGCCTTCGCGGCGCTCGGCGGCGACGTGGTGGCCGAGGCGCTCGCCGATCCGCTCGGCGGGCTCGATAACCCGCTGCGCGCTTACGGTCTGCTCGATGCGGCCGGCGTGGTGGCGGATAACGAAGTGCCGCTTGCGCTGTTCGGCTGGCAACCCGGTGGCCTTGCTTGGCTGGACATGTGGGCGGTGCGTCGCAGCCTGCATGCGCCGGCCTCGGCGGCCGATCTTCTGTTGCTCGGCAGCGGGCGCCGCGCGGCAGAGGGCGAAGCCTTCATCCGCCAGTTCGCGCTGCAGATTGCCGAGCTGATCAACGCGGGCGACGTATTGCCTGCTGGCTTGCAGGCGGCCAGCGTGTTCCGCTACCTGCCGCCGGTGGGCGTGCTGCCGCTCGCGAGCAGCACGCGGCGCGGCATTGATGTCGACACCTTCTTTGCCGGCCTCGCGGTGAGCGAAGACGACTTCCTCGATGGCGCCTTGCTCGAACCGCTATGGCGCGGCGCGGCGATGCTGCCGCCGATCAACCTGACGAGCGAACCGGCACAGCTGATCTGGCGCTTCCGTTTGCGTGGCGACGACGGCAATGCCAGCGGCGCACTGCTCTTCGGCCATCGCCATCTGCCCCTTCCTGCGGCGTCGCGCGAGAACCGCGCCCGCTTCGATCACGACCGCTACCCCACTTTCTGAGGAGACCGACATGGCCGACCTGATCAAGAGCGTGACCAGCACCGCCCTCAACGCCACCGGCGTGCAACGCGCGTCCGCCGCGGCCCTTGCACAACCGCTCGCCAGCAGCGCGATCCGCGACGACCTGCTGCAGATTTCGCCGGGCCTGCTCAACACCGGCATCATCGGCACCATCGACCCCGGCGTGCTGCGGCCCACCGTTACGGCGACCCTGTCGCATGTGCAGCCCGGCGAGCTGATCACGGCAACGCTGATGAACGCGATCATCGACCGCCTCAACGCGCTCGCCGGCAACACCGGGCCAGCGACGATGACGGGGGATGTCACCGGGACCACCGCGGCGAACCAGATCAGCGCGTTGCAGGGCAAGAGCGTGCTCGCCAATGCGCCGGCCGAAGGGCAGTTGCTGGGCTTCTCCAACAACGCGTGGCGGCCGGTTGCCGCGCCGCAGGCGACACCGGTGGTGGTGGCCGCCGCCGCGATCCAGAATCGCGGCATCGTCACCAGCGGCAGCCGTTGGGGCGTCAGCTCGATGCTCGGCAATTTCGTCAGCGCGGATCTGATCGCGCCGCGCTTCACGTTCGACGGCTACAACCCGACCTTCAACACCTACTTCTTCCGCTTCACCTTGGTCGATGCCGATCACCGCGGCGGCATCGCCACGGTGATGCCGTATGTGTTGCGTGTGGACCCCGGCTTCTTCGAGATCGGTTTCCAGCCGCTGGGCGTGAATGGCAACTTCGACCCCGGCCTGATCCTGCAGGTGGAAGTGGTTGCGTATCCGCGTCTGCGCTTGTTCTTCGCTGGCGTCACCGAAGTCGCCAGCGGCATTGGCGCTGCCGCCACCGGCGCGCTCAACGCCGGGCTTGCTTCGGCAGTGGCTGGCAACAGCGCGGCCACCACTGCGCCGGCGCCAAGCGGCGGATTCACGGTGAACCCCGCGGTGCTGAACGCGGGCCTTACGGTATCGCCGACGGTGAGCAACCCGAGCATTGCCACCGTACTGGCGCAACCGGTGGTGATGGCGGCGACGCCCGTGGCGAGCACGGTAAGCGCTGCGCCAGCGGCGTCTGCAGTCAGCACGCAACCGGCGCTGAATGTGTCTGGCGTTGCGTTGGCGCCGAGCGCGGTAACCAACCTGCGTAGTGCGCCAGCAAAGAAGAAGTCGCCTGCGCGCGCCGCGCCGGTGAAACCGGCGCCCAAGCGCACCGCCGGCAAGAAGCCGGCGCCCAAGGGCGGAAAAGGCGGCTGAACATGGATGGCCTGCGCATCGTGCGGGCACGGGTGCGTGGCAGCGCGCAGACGCACGAGCTTGCTGCACGCTTTGCGCGCCGCGCCGAGGTGGCGCTGTCGGGGCTCGACCCCGGGGCGGCCATCCTCTGCCTGCGTGAGGCCGGCGGCGTACTCACCGACGATGCGCTCGCCGCACCGCTGTCGCGTGCTCCGGCCGTCTGGGGGCCGATCGTGCGGCAGGCACAGGCGCGCCTTGCCGCTGCGCGCCACCCGTGGCGCGAGGCCGTCATGCCGGACGCACTTGCAGTGTGTTTCGCCGACACCGCCGAGTGGCTCGCGTGCGCAGCGCTTGATCTGCTCGCGCAGCGCATCGAGCGTTGCTGGTGGTGGTGCAGCCTGCCGCTGCACGGTGCATCCGGTGTCATCGCCGCGTGGCAGCAGCATCCGCAAGCAGTGCCCGGCGCACTGGCGCTGCTCGCCCAACGAGGGCGCGCGGTGCACTTCGCACAAGCGGTCGGCACCCAGGCCCTTGTGTTGCGTCAGGCCCTGATCCGCCACTTCGCAGTCGGCCAGCTTGCAACCCCAGCTGAATCGCCCGCGTCGGTGGCTCTCGAGCACGCCCTGTCGGACTGCGCGGCGAGTGCGCCTGAGGGCGTGCCGGAAGCTGCGCGCCATTGGCTGTGGCTTGCGTTGGGGCTGGCGCGTGCGCCCGCCGCGGTCAGCGCAGCGCCCCGGCCGCCGGCGCGCTGGTTGGCCGCGCTACCGACTCGCGAACCGTCCGATCGTGCGGCGATGCAGATCGGCGAAGCGGACGCGCCGCCGCCCTTGCGCGATCAACCATCGGTCGGCGTAGCGCGCGGCGGCCAGCAAGGCGTCGCGTCCGAGCCGCCCGTGGCGCCGATCCGCGTTCACCATGCGATCGGCCGCACCGTCGCGTCGATTCTGCAGGCGGCAAACGATCCGCTTGCGCCGCCGCCAGCTGAGGGCACGCCGCCGGAGCAACAGCCCGAATCGACCACCCGCGGCGCGCGGCAGCCGCCGATGCGCTGGGGGCTGCCGGCGCCGTCGCCCGCGACAAATCCGCCGAACATGTCGTCGCCCGATGGCGATGGGGTCGATGCGGCGATCTTCGCCACACCTGATGTACTGGCCGTTCCGGCGCCGCAGGCCAACATGCCGGCGGCGCCAGCCGTGGATGCGGGTGGCGCTGGTATCGCCACCGAGTATGGCGGCGCCTTTCATCTGCTCAACCTGGCGGTCGCGCTCGGTCTCTACCCGGACTTCACCCGCCCGGCAGACCGCGGTCTTGCGCTGCACCCTTGGGACTTCATCGCGCTGCTGGCGCGAGAATTGATTGGCACGGATTTCGATGCCGACCCGCTCAGCGCCTGGCTGGCGAATGCAGCCGGCCGTCCGCAGGATTGTGCGGCAGGCTGCTGGGCGGACGCCCCGAATGCCGATTGGCGCCTGCCAGCGCATTGGCTCGCACCCTGGGCCGCACAAACGCGCGCATGGCGACGCGTCGAGGCGGACGGGCGTTGCGGCCTTTGGCATCCGGCCGGCTTCTGTGTCGCCGATCTGCCGGCAGATGAAGTGGTGGACGGGGCGCAGTGGCCCGGCTGGGTTGCACCCCGTCGCGTCCGCGCATCCGCCCGAGTGGTGCCGGGGGCGATTCGCTCTTGGGGCGACTGGGCCGCACGTTTCGCACCCTTCGTGCGTGCGCGCCTCGCACTCGCGACCGGATGGCCGCAGGCCAGTGCCGCTGATCGCCTGCTGCACAGGCCGGCTACGATCCGCCGCAGCGCTGAGCGCGTGGTGGTGCAGATGAGTCTTGCCGCGTTGCCGATCGAGGTGCGCCTCGCTGGCCTGGACCGCGATCTCGGCTGGCTGCCTGCTGCGGGCTGCGATCTGCGCTATCGCTTTGACGCAGGGGTGGGGCCATGAACGCGCCGCGTGCGCCGATCGCCTTTGCCGAGGTGCCGCCGGGGGCAGCCAACCATGCGCGGCTGTTCTTCTTCGGCGCGGTGCTCGCGTGGCTGGCGCCGGCCCTGCACAAGGCCGGCTCGCCCGACGCGCTGTTCGCGCACCACCCCTTCCTGCAGGACTACCTCGACCAGATCGACCGCCCGGAACTCGAAGGGCTCGCGCTGGAGACCTGCTGGCATGCCTGGCATGAGGCCGCCGACGCATGGGCGGGTGCGCAGACCGGACTGCCGGTCCGTCGCATGCAAGCAGCACTGGCGCTGGACGACGCGGCGATCGGGCTGGTCTTCCAGATCGGCCTGATCGAAGACGACCCGCGCTTTGCCGCGCTCGCCGCCGATTTGCAGGATGGCACCGCACGCCCGGCTTGGGGCTGGCTTGCTGCCTGCCACCCGACGCTGGAGCCGGACGCGGTGCGCGAGCGCCTGCAGGCGCTGCTCAACGCCGGGTTGCTGCACGCCGAGCAGCAAGGCCCGCGTGCCGCGTGGACGCTGTCGGTGCCGCTCGCGGTGTGGGACGCGCTGTGCGCGCGGCGGGTCGAGGACGCGACGCTGCGTTTGCGTCCGCGCGAGGCTGCGTCGCCGCTCGATGCTCTGGTTGTGCCGAAGGCGGCGGCCGACGCCCCTCGGCCGCTTGCGCTGCGCGGGCTGCCTGGCAGCGGCCGCATGACGCTCGCGGCTGCGCTCGCGGCTGCGGCCGGCCACGCTTGCTTGAGCCTGCGCGCGAGCGCAACGACGTCGGCTGCCGAACTGGCGTCGGCACGCTGCATCGCACTGCTGTCGGACGCCGCACTGGTGCTGGACGCGCGACGGCAACTACCGGAATCGCTGGCGTTGGTCGCGCCGCTTGCTGACATCTGCCTGCTGCCCCTGGCCGGTGGCGAGCTGCCGCCACAGGTGACGGTGCTCCGCTTGGCGCCGCCCGCGCCGCAGGCGCGTGCCGCGATGTTGCAACGCGCGTGGCGCAGTGCGGGGCTCGAAGATTCCCCTGACTTCCTGGCCGCGCCGCATCGCTTGCCTGCCGGCATCTGGCAGCGGTTGATCGCGCGCGCGCTGACACGGCCCGAGCCGGCGCGTGCTTTGGCTCAGCTGCTGGCCGCGCGCAGCGACGCGACGCTGGCGTCGCTGGCCGAGGCCCTGCCGGGCGCGGGTGATTGGAGCGAGTTGGCCTTGCCGCCCCGCGCGGCTGAGGAAATGCGCTGGCTTGAGCTGCGTTGCCGGCAGCGCGAACGGCTCGCCGAAGGCGTAGGCGATGCGTTGGCGGCTGGGCTCACACCGGGCGTGCGGGCGCTTTTCAAAGGGCCTTCCGGAACCGGCAAGACAGCCGCTGCGCGCATCCTCGCCGCGCAGTTGGGCAAACCGGCCTTCCGCATCGATCTGGCGCGTACTGTCAGCAAGTACATCGGCGAGACGGAAGCGAATCTCGCGCGCATCTTCGAGGCGGCCGAAGCCATCGATGCGGTGTTGCTGCTCGACGAAGGCGATGCGCTGATGGCGGGGCGTACGGGGGTCAGCAACGCCAACGACCGCTATGCGAACCTGGAAACCAACTTCCTGCTGCAGGCGGTGGAGCGCTTCCACGGCATCCTGCTGGTGACCACCAACAGCGCGGAACGGATCGACAGCGCCTTCCTGCGCCGCATCGACGTGACGATCGATTTCCCGGCGCCCGATGCCACGGTGCGCGAACGCATCCTTGCGATCCACCTGCCGCGCGACCATGCGGTGCCACCACAGGTGCTGGCGCGCTTTGCGGCGCGCTGCAGTTTCGCGGGCGGGCAGTGGCGCAATGTGGTGCTGCATGCGGCGCTGCTGGCACTGGAGGCCGGCAGCCGCATCGACGCCGCGGCGCTGGAGGCGGCGATTCGCCGTGAGTATCGCAAGAGCGGCCAGGTCTGCCCGCTGCGTGAGGAGGGCGAAACGTGACCGCCCTTGCGCGCGCGGCGGTGGTGGCGAGGCCTGCACCGGGCACTACCGCGCGCGCGCGCCCGGCAGCGGGTACCGCCCAGCGCATGCCGGGCCGGCTCGGTGCTGGCCAGGCGCTCGCGATGCCGGTGCGTCGCCGCCTGGAGCAGAGCCTCAATGCGGATCTGGCAAGCGTACGTGTGCATACCGACGCCGCGGCACAGCGGGCGGCGGCCCAGGCCGGTGCGCGTGCCTTCACGTATGGCGAAGACATCGTGCTCGCGAAGGGCGAGCGGCCGGACGATCTGGCGCTGCTCGCGCACGAAGTGGCCCATGTGATCCAGCAACGCGGGCCGGCGCGGCCGCAGGTGCAGCGCCTTGGCGACGATGGCGGTGCGCTGGAAGCCGAAGCCAGTAGCGCGAGCGCCGCGGTGGTGGCGGGCGGCGGTTACACCGTCAGCGGGCGCACGAGTGGCAACACGGTGCAGCGGAAGCCGGGCCTGCTCGATCGCGGGCGAGCGCTGCTCGGCGGCGCCGTGGATACGGTCAAGCAGGCGGCCGGCGATCTGGCGATGGAGCTGGTCAATCGCTATGCGCCCGAACTGGCGCCCTTTGTTCAGAAGGGCCCGCAAGGCGTGCTGGATTACCTGAAGGAGCGCGTCACCAACGGCTTCAAGAAGGTCATCGACGGCGTCATGGCGCCGGTGTATGCGGTGGCCGGGGCCGGCAAACAACTTACTGCCCGCTTTGCACCGATGCTGCAATGGGTGCAGGAGGCGGCCGGGAAGATCGCCGCCAACGACTGCACGCCACTGCGCCAGGCGGCCGAGAAAGTGGAGCAACTGGCAACCAAGCTGCTGCAACCCATCGTCGAGAAACTGCAGCCGGTGGTGAAGAAGATCGAGGACCTGTGCCAATCGCTGTGGGACAAGGTCGGCGCACCGGTGTGGAACTGGATCAAGAAGGTCGCCAAGCAGCAGTGGGATCAGATCGAACAACTGGCGAGCTGGGTGTGGGACAAATGCGCACCGATCCGCAAGGCCTCGGCCGACGCCTGGACTTGGGTGAAGAACAAGCTGGGGATCGGCGACGGCCCGGAGGGCCAGAACGGCATCCTGCAGTGGGTGCAGGGCAAGGTCGAGAAGCTGTGGGACGCGGTGAAGGAAGTGCTGGCGCCCTATCAGAAAGAGATCAAGACGGTCGCCACGGTGGTGGGCGCGGTGGCGGTGATGGCCTCGCCTGCCGGGCCGCTGGTGGCGCTGGGTGCGGCCGTGGTAGGGGTGGTGCAGGGCGTACGCTGGATCAAGGCCCACTGGGGCAAGGGCAGCATGGTGGTGCAGGCGCGTGCCTACCTGCAGAACACCCTGATCCCTACGCTGCAACGCGGCGCCCATCGCTTCGGCAGCGGGCTGGTGAATCTCGCGCGCGGCCTCACGGGCGCGATCGGCCGGGTGGCGAAGGCGGTTGGCGGCTGGGTTGGTGTGGCAGCCGGCGTCGGGCTGTCGTTCATCGTGTCGGCGACGCAGTGGGTGGCGGACCAGATTGACGCACTGGCTGCCTGGGCCGGCGGCAAGCTGATGCAGGTGGCCGATGGCCTGCTCGCGATGGTGGATCGGCTCGGCGCATTCCTCGGCCGAGCGCTCAACTTCCTGCGCCGCATCGCCAACGTGGTGCTGGACGTTTGGGGCATCCCGATCCTGCTCGCCGAAAAGATCTGGGACATGATCCCGAGCTGCATCCGCGACCCCTTTGTCGACTTCCTGATCCCGATCATCCTGCGCCAGATCGAGCTGTTCGAAGCGCTCGCGCGCGACGGCGAGGCTTGGGCTCGCACGAAGACGGAGATCCGTGCGCTGATCAAGCTGGTGTTCAAGAACCGCGACTTGATGGGGGCGGTGAAAGCGAGCTTCCGGTTGGTGCTGCGGGTCTTCGACGTGCCGCCGGAGCTGCTTGGCGAACTCATCAGCAAGGCCTTCTCGGTGTGGGACCGCGTGATGCGCGCGCCGATCGACTTCGTGCGCAATGCGGTGCGCGCCACCGGCGCCGGTTTCAAGCGATTCGGCAAGAACATTCTGAGCCACCTTGGCTTCGGCATCGAGGGCTGGCTGTTCGGCGAACTGGCCGAGAAGGGCATCAGCGCGCCGAGCAGCTGGAAGGACCCGATGGCAGTGTTCGGTTTCGCGCTGGATGTGCTGGGGCTGTCGGTGAACCACATCTTCGATCTGCTGAAGAAGCGCTTTGACCCGAAGAAGGTGGACAAGCTGCGCACCTGGATGCGCCGCTTTGGCAGCGCGATCGCCTGGGTGCGTGGCGCAATCGACACCTCCAAGTCGCCCGCCGAGAACACCAAGGGCATCATCGACAAGGCCAAGGAATTCGGCAGTACGGTGCTGCAGGGTGTGGCCGAATGGGTGGCGGGCAAGGTGGCGGAGGAAATCGCGATCGTGGCGACGGCTGCTGCGGCATCCGGCGGGTTGTCCGAGATCGTCGACATCGCACGTCGGGTGTACAAGGTCTTCAAGGCCGTGAAGCGCTACGCGCAGCAGATCATCCGCATCGCGATCAGTGCGCTCGATTCGGCGTCGGAGATCGCGAGTGGCGCGATCGACAAGGCGGGCGCGCGGGTGGAAGGGCTGATGCGCCGCGCGATGCCGGTGGTGATCGGCTTCCTGGCCGAACAAGTCGGGCTGGGCGGCGTCGGCAAGAAGATTCGCGAGCTGGTCGACACGATCCGCAAGAAGGTGGACGACGCGATCCTGTGGCTGATCGACAAGGTCAAGGCGGGTATCGATGCGATCCTTCGCGGCATCAAGGCGGTGGCCGGTGCGATTGCGGACTGGTGGAAGACCC
This sequence comes from Niveibacterium sp. COAC-50, assembly GCF_013184235.1. Classification (NCBI taxonomy): domain Bacteria; kingdom Pseudomonadati; phylum Pseudomonadota; class Betaproteobacteria; order Rhodocyclales; family Rhodocyclaceae; genus Niveibacterium; species Niveibacterium sp. COAC-50. The sequence continues at coordinate 277,334 of NZ_JABCJM010000002.1, read as the reverse complement.
GCGTGGGCTTCCGCAGCAAGAGCGGCGAATCGCATACGATCTCGACCGAAGGCACCGAAGACGCGCCGGCGATCTACGTTGAGAGCAAGAAGACGGCGATCGACGAGGCGATCGGGCAGATCGCCGACGGCGGCCTCAAGTCACAGGCGAAGGACCTCAAGCGCGATGTCTACAAGGCGATCCGCGATGGCAAGAACGCCAAGGACGACGCGGAAGCGGACAAGCACGCCAAGACGGTACAGAAGCACCTGAACGCGCTGGGCGGCGTGTTCCGCCAGGCCGGCGTGCCGACGGATGACAGCGACCCGGCGCTGGAGCTTGGCGACGGCATCCCGACCAGCGTCAGCTACGGTGGCGTCGATGCGCAACGTGGCGGCAAGAGCATGACGGCCGACCCACTGACGCCCGAACACGGCGCCGGCAGCTCGCCGTCAGTGGTGCCGCCGATCTGGGCCGCGGTAAACCAGCGGCGCAACGGCAAGCGGCTTTATGTGATGGGCCACCTGCTGAACAACAAGCTCGGCGGCCCCGGCGACAACATCGCCAACCTCACGCCGATCACCTTCAGCTGCAACGCGGCGCATCAGGCCGCGGTGGAAAGCACGCTCAAATCGATGATCAACACCGCACGCAAGTTCGTGTACTACAAAGTCAGTGTGAAGTATCCGCGCAGCCCGGTCGCCACGCCGCCGGAAGCCGCCCCCGAAGAGGGCTTCCTCGCCACCGCGATTTCGTGGGAATGGCAACAGCTCAAGCGCAAGAAGACGGGCGGCGGCTACGAGCGCATGGGCAGCCCGCAGCGCGGATCGGTGCCCAACTTCCCCAACGGTTTTCCACAGACCTGAGGGTCAGACCGGCTCCGCCGGACAGGAGATCAAGCATGCAGGCACAACAGTTCTTCGATTGCGTGAAGCCGACGGTCGCCCTGCTCAAAGCCCGGGGGCTGGATCAGCGGATCTACAGCGATGTGGTCGACGCCGCCGGCCACCAGTATGTCGACCTGGTGATGGAGGGCGGCGGCGTGCTGGGCGTTGCGCTGCTCGGCTACGTCTACATCCTGGAGCAGGCGGGGCTGCGCTTCTCCGGGCTTGGGGGCGCATCAGCCGGCTCGATCACTGCGCTGGCGCTCGCTGCCCTGGGCACGCCCGCCGAGGCGAAGAGCGAGCGCCTGACCGAGATCGTCGCCAACATGCCGATGGCGAGTTTTGTCGACGGCAAGGACGACGATGACGACGACGCGCCCGACTTCATCGACACCATGCTCAAGCGGCCCGGGCTCGCGAAGGGCATCTGGAAGGCGATGCAGGTGGTCGACAACATGAACGAGATCCACGGGCTGAACCGCGGCGAACGCTTCCATGCCTGGATGCGCGACGTGGTGCTGGGCAAGGAGGTCGCCACCACGTCTGCGCTGCGGGCGCGCATGGGTACGACGCCGGCCGGATGGCGCCTGCGCGATGGCACGCGGCACCGTGCCTCGCAGCTCGACGGTGCGGATGCGCTGCCGCCGCTCGACCCGGCAAAGGACTATCTGTGTGTGGTGGCCGCGGACATCGCGACCGAAACGAAGGTCGAGTTCCCGCGCATGGCCGCGCTCTATTGGGCCGATGTCGGTGCGGTGAACCCGGCGGACTATGCGCGCTGCTCGATGTCGATCCCGCTCTTCTTCAAGCCGGTGCGGGTGCCCTTGAGCCTGCGCGACGAGCCCCATCTGAAGCAGTGGGAAGACATGGCCGGGCTGGTGGCCGACGACAACATCGGCTTTCCGCCGCCGGAGGCGGTGTTCGTGGATGGCGGCGTGCTGTCCAACTTCCCGATCGATGTCTTCCATTCCACGCACAAGGTGCCGACGCGGCCGACCTTCGGCGTGAAGCTGCAATGGGATGAACGCGCCCACACCATCACTGGCGCGCTGAAGCTGATCACACAGACCTTCAACTCATCGCGCCACTGCCTGGACTACGAGTTCATCCGGAAGAACCCGGACTTCCGCCAACTGGTGGCCTACATCGATACGGCCGACCACGACTGGTTGAACTTCCAGCTCAGTGACGCGGCCAAGCTGGACCTGTTCGATCGCGGCGCGAAGACGGCGCTCGAATTCCTCGAAGGTTTTGACTGGGAACGCTACAAGGACACCCGTGCCAGCCTCATCGGCGCCTATCAGGAGGCCTGGCGGCCGAAGACGACACCCGTCTGACCGGCCAGGCGGCGAGCCGGATTCAGAGCCGCTGGATGGCTTCGCGAACCTTGTCCGGCTCGTCGAGCTTCATCAGCTTGCCGACTTTCACCGCCAGCTCGCCGGTGTGGGCACGCAGGATCTCTTGCTTGACCTCGAGGATCTGCGTCGGGTGCATCGAGAAGTCGCGCAGCCCCATGCCCAGCAGCAAGCGGGTGTTCGCCACGTCGCCGGCCATTTCGCCACACACGGAGACCGGGACGCCCGCACGGTTGCCGGCCTGGATCGTGCGATGGATCAGCATCAGCACAGCCGGGTGCCATGGGTCGTACAGGTGTGACACGGCCGCGTCGGTGCGGTCAATCGCCAGCGTGTACTGAATCAGGTCGTTGGTGCCGATCGAGAGGAAATCGAGCTTGCGCGTGAACAGCCCGACCGACAGCGCGGCGGCGGGGATCTCGATCATGCCGCCGATCGGTACGCCGTCGGCGAACTTCACTTTCTCGGCTCGCAGTTCGGCCTTCGCGCGTTCGATCATCGCAAGGCTTTGCGTGATCTCGTCGAGCGTCGCGAGCATCGGCAGCATGATCTGCAACTGCCCGAAGTGCGAGGCACGCAGCAGCGCGCGCAGCTGCGTCAGGAACATGCGCGGTTCAGCAAGGCAGTAGCGGATCGCGCGCAGGCCCAGCGCGGGGTTCTGATCGCCGTGCACCTCCATGCCGCGCAGCGCCTTGTCGGCACCGATGTCCAGCGTGCGGATCGTCACCGGCTTGCCCGGCAGGGCCTTGAGCACGCTGCGATAGGCTTCGAACTGTTCGTCCTCGTCCGGCAGCTCGTCGCGCCCCATGAAGAGGAACTCGGTGCGGAACAGACCCACCCCGTCGGCTTCGACCTCGCGAACGCCTTGCATGTCGCGCGGGAGCTCGATGTTGCCCTTGATGAAGACGCGTTCGGTATCCAGCGTACGTGCGGTGGCGCCGGTAATCCGCTTGAGCTTGGAGCGTTCGAGTTCGAGCTGCCCCTGGCGGATGCGGTATTCCTCGAGCACCCGCTCGTCCGGCGCGACGATCACGACGCCACGCGTGCCGTCCACGATCAGCACATCGCCGTCGTTCACGGTGTGGCGCACATGCTGCAGGCCGACTACGGCCGGGATCGCCAGGCTGCGCGCGACGATCGCGGTGTGCGAGGTGGCGCCGCCGATGTCGGTCACGAAACCGGCGATCTTGGCGTCCTTGAAATGGATCGTGTCGGACGGTGACAGATCATGCGCGACGACGATCGTCGCGAAGCCATCACGTTGTTTCGGCGGTACGTAGCCGGGGTGGCCCAGCAGGCTCTTGACGAGGCGTTCGACCAGCTGCACGACGTCGGCCTTGCGCTCGCGCAGGTAGGCGTCCTCGATTGCGTCGAATTGCTCGACCAGCACTTCCATCTGCTGCACCAGCGCCCACTCCGCATTGCAGCGGCGGGTGCGGATATGCTCGCGGGCTTCCTCGATCAGCAGTGGGTCCTGCAGCAACATGCGCTGCAGGTCAACGAACACGGCGACTTCAGACGCCGCGGCGCTTTGCGTCTGGCGGAGCACGTCGAGTTCGGCGCCGACCGCGGCGATGGCATCGTCAAGCCGGGCCAGTTCCTTCGCGGTGGCCTTGGGCGACACCACGTAGTGATGCACTTCCAGCAGCGCATGCGAGATCAGGTGGGCGTAGCCGATCGCGATCCCGTGCGAGACCGGCAGGCCGTGCAGCGCAAAGGAGACCGATTCCGGCCGTGCCACCGTTTGCGGCATTACTCGGACTCGCCGAACCGGTTTGCCACGAGGGTGACCAACGCCTGCATGGCGGTGTCGGCGTCCGAGCCCTCGGTTTCGATGATCACCTTCGCCCCCTTGCCGGCGGCGAGCATCATGACGCCCATGATGCTCTTGGCGTTGACACGACGCCCATTGCGTTCGAGCCAGACCTCCGATTCATGCGCGCTCGCGACCTGCGTGAGCTTGGCCGACGCGCGCGCGTGCAAACCGAGCTTGTTGACGATCTCGACTTCAGTTCTTGGCATCCCGATCCACTTTCATATGGAGCACGCCATCACAACCCCCCGCAATCGCCTTGGTGATCACGGTGTGGATGTCGTTCTTTTCGCGGTAGGTGAGGATTCGCAGCAGCATCGGCAGGTTTGCGCCTGCCAGGCCTTCTACGACGCCGGGCTTGAGGAGCTTGAGGGCAATGTTGCTCGGCGTGGCCCCGTAGATGTCGGTGAGCACGATCACGCCATCGCCGCTGTCCACGGTCTGCATCAGCGCGCGTGCTGTTGGCAGCGCGTCGAGCGGGTCGTCCGCTGCCGATACGCCTAGTTGCGCGATCTGCGCCGGACGCCGGTTCAGCACATGGCAGGCGCACTGGATCAGTGACTCGCCGAGCGTGCCGTGGGTGACGAGGAATATTCCGAGCATGCCTGACTCCGGTCTGCAGGGCAGAGGGTAGCTTGCGATTCTAAAGCACCCTGCCGGGCAAAGTGCTGCGTCGCGCCAATTACTCGACGACCTCGTCCGGCTTGCTGCCGTTGAGCCATTCGATGCGCCGCGCGAGCGCTTCGGTGACCTGGATGCGGCCCGCGGCATCCACACGCAGGCCCTGGTCGATGCCGTAGGCTGCAATGCGTTGGCGCCAGTGTGCGCCGTCAATGAAGGCCGGCTTGCTGGCTGCGTCGGACAGAGTGCCGGCACGCGGCCGCGCTGTGATCAGGATCGTGAGGCTTCGTGTCTCGGTCGCGGGGCTGCCGGTACGCGGATCGATCAGGTGGCAGAAGCGCTGGCCGTCGCGCTCGAAGAAGCGCTGGTAATCGCCTGAGGTGCCGATCGCCTCGCCGTCTTTCAGCGGGAGCGCGGCAATCGCGCCGGCGCCGCGCGGATTCTGGATGCCGACTTTCCAAGGCTGCTCGCCCTTCGCGCCCAGGGCGAGCACGTTTCCGCCGATATTGATCAGCGCGTTGGCGACGCCCTGGTCACGCAGGATGGTTGCCGCCCGATCCAAAGCCCAGCCCTTCGCATAGCCACCCAGATCGAGCTGCACCGCACGGTTGCGGCTGCTGACGCGGGCGCCATCGATCGTCAGATCTTCCATCGAGGGGTGCGCAGCCATGGTCACCCGCAGCGCCTCCGGATCCGGGGTGACCGGTTCGTACTGGTCGCGATGGAAACCCCAAAGGCCGATCAATTTGCCGATCGCCGGATCGAAGAGCTGCCCGCCCCGTGCCGCAAGGGTCTTGGCTTCGCTCAGCATGCCGGCCAGCTCCGGCGACACCGTCGCCGTCTCGCCGCGGGCCAGCGCCTCGTTCAGTGCGGTCAGTTCCGACGGCTGCCAGCCATGGTAGGCCCGGTGCATACGGTCGAACTCGCGCAGCACGGCCCCCACGGCCTCGCGCGCCTTGGCCTCGGGCACTCCCCAGGTCGTGATCTCAACCCGAGTGCCGAAGACGAAGGATTCTTCATGGTGGGCGGTGTCGCGAGCGCAGGCTGCCAGCGCCAGCACAACGACCATCAGCGCAAGGCTGGATCTCAGGAACGACATGAATGGGCTCAGCGCCAGTTGCTTCGGAGGCTTAAGCCTATCACTTGCGTTCACGGGCCAAGTTCGGCCGCGGTCAAATGTAATGTTCGGCGGCTCAACAAAAAAAGGGAGCTTGTCGCTCCCTTTTTTCTTCGGTCGCAGCGGCTTGCTGGACGCCCGCCGCGCGGCGACTGTCGGCTCAGGCGCGGTTGCGTGCGCGGCGACGGGCCTTGGCGGCCACAACACCCAAGCCGGCGAGCAGCATGGCGTAGGTTTCGGGTTCCGGCACGGCGGGAACGCCCATCGTGTACCCGTAACCATTCTGCGAGACCACGGTACCGCCGAGCGCCGTTACGCCCAGGTAGAACGAGTGGCTTGAATCGTTCTGCGACGTACAGTTGATTGCCTGGTAACAGAAGGCAGTGAGGCTGAAACTCGTGTCGAAGGTCAAATCAGTGTTGGTCGGCACAAGGACGTCAAAGCTCAGGCTGCCGTTCCAGTGGCTCTTGCTGCCGAGCGCATCAACCGTATAGTTCGCCGCGTCGCCGCCCAACTGTTCGTAGTAGGAATACTTGATGTTGCTGCCACCGTTGGTCGCCGGATCTACGAAGGACGCGTAGGACCAGAGCCTGCCGAACTGACCACCAAGCTGTTCGCGGATAGTGGGCGAAGATTCGCCGCCTTCGGTGTAATCCGGATTCGGAACTTCGTGCCACACAGACAGTGCAAACTCGCTGTCGGTATGACGAATCGGGTAGGGAGACGAGTAGCGGGTGTCGCTCGCCGCAACCGCGCTGGTATCGATAACGGAGTCGTAACGCACCGAGAAACGCACCGTTTCAAAGGCGTTCACCGAATTGACGCGCAGAACGTCAGAAATGGCGCTGTCCGCAAATGCGGCGGTACGGCCGCCGAACTGTCCAGCGCTGCTCACCGAAGTAATGGCTTTGAACGCACCCGTGGTGGTGTCCAGCCGCGCCCATGCATTCGCCAATCGATCGCCACCATTCGCATTCAGGGCAATGGATGACACGCTCTCGGTCGGTGCAGAAACGTCGTACTGCGAATTGACGATATCCCCGATCGACGATGGAACAGCATCGTAGAGGGCGCGGGTGCCAACGTAGTTGGAGGCCTGAACGGTCGAAGCAACGAAGCCAGACGCGAGCAGTACAGCGATTCGCAGCATTTTCATGGGGAACGTGCAGTTGAGTTTCGGACGGCACGAACAATACCATTGGCATCGCCGGAATTTGACCGGCGATGCCTTGCATTTTTCTTCGTTCGTGAAATTTTCCGTACGTGCCTGGCTGGCGAGCTGCTATCGGGCGGCGGCAGTCGCGCAGTGGTTCGTCAATTCTCGCCGCCAGCGCTGAACGGGGATTCAGGATTGCTGAGACGTTGCGCCGTCCAGCGCTTCAATCACCTTCGTCGCCACCGTGCAGCCGGTCTGCGCCTCGATCTCGACCATGCAGGTCGGGCTGGTGACGTTGATCTCGGTGAGGTAATCGCCGATGACGTCCAGGCCCACGATCAGAAGTCCGCGTGTCCAGAGTACCGGCGCGAGTGTTTCGGCGATCTCGCGGTCACGTGGCGACAGTGCTTGCGCCACGCCGCGGCCGCCGGCGGCGAGGTTGCCGCGCGATTCGCCAGCCTTCGGGATGCGCGCGAGGCTGTAGGGCATGACTTCGCCGCCGATGATCAGGATGCGCTTGTCGCCCGCGCTGATGGCCGGGATGTAGCGTTGCGCCATGATGGTCTGGCTGCCAAGCTGGCCCAGCATCTCGATGATCGAGTTGCGATTCGGATCGTCGCGGCGTACGCGGAAGATGCCGCTGCCGCCCATGCCGTCGAGCGGCTTGAGGATCACGTCGCCGAATTCGTCGATGAAGGCGCCGATGTCTTCCGTGGCGCGGGCGACCAGCGTGGGCGCGGTGAATTGCGAGAACTCGGTGATTGCGATCTTTTCCGAGTGGTCACGCACCGCGCGCGGGTCGTTCCAGATCTTCGCGCCCTGCACCTTGGCGCGTTCGAGCAGCCAGGTGGCGGTGATGTACTCGAAGTCGAAAGGCGGGTCCTGCCGCATCAACACCGCATCGAAGTCGCTCAGCGCGAAGTCGCCGGGCTCACCCGCCGTGTGCCAGTCGTGATTGTCGGCGGCCAGCGTGAGCGGCACTGCGCGCGCGCTGACGATGCCATCGCGCAGCCGCAGATCCTTGCGCAGGATCGCGAACACCTGGTGCCCGCGCGCCTGCGCCGCCCGCATCATCGCGATGCTCGAATCCTTGTAGGGTTTGAGTCCTTCGAGCGGATCGACGATGAAGGCGATTTTCATGCGAGTTCCAGTTCGGCCGGTGCGGTTTCTTCCAACTCGACTGAGGCAGCGAGCAGCGCCAGCCGCGCGACCACGCCGTAGGCGTAGAAGCGGTTCGGTGCTGCGTCGGGGGCTTGTGCGCAGTCGGGTGTATTGCAGCAGGTTTCGAACGCGAGTGGCTCGAAGCGCATGCCCGGCGCGTTGAGGTTCTCGTCGATGCCGCGCTCGGTATTGACGCGGTAGAAGCCGCCAACGACGTACTTGTCGAGCATGTAGACGACCGGTTCGGCGACGCCGCCATTGACCTGTTCGACGGTATGCACGCCTTCCTGGATGATCACCTCGCTGACTTGCATGCCTTCCTTGATGACCGACATCTTGTTGCGCTGCTTGCGGTTGAGGCCGGTCACTTCCGACGCATCGCGCACGGTCATCACACCCATGCCGTAGGTGCCGGCATCGGCTTTGACGATCACGAAAGGCTGATCCTCGACGCCGTACTCGGCGTACTTTGCGCGGATCTTCGTCAGCGTGGCATCGACCTGCGCTGCCAGGCATTCCTCGCCCACACGCTCATGGAAGTCGATCTTCCCGCAGCGGCCGAAGTAGGGGTTGATCAGCCATGGATCGATCTTCAGCATCTTCGCGAACGACTCGGCAACGCGGTCGTAGGCGGCGAAGTGGATCGACTTGCGGCGGGTGGTCCAGCCCGCGTGCAGCGGCGGTATCACCCACTGCGAATCGAGATCCTTCAGGATTGTCGGCACGCCGGCCGAGAGGTCGTTGTTCAGCAGCACCGCGCAGGGGTCAAAGTCCTTCAGGCCCAGGCGATCGCCTTTGCGTACCAGTGGTTCGAGCGTGAGCTTCTGGCCGTCCGGCAGATCGAGCGTGGTCGGTTCGGTGATGTCGGGCAGCAGGCTGCCGATACGCACCTTCAGGCCCGCGTGGCCGAGGATGTTCGCCAGCCGCGCCACGTTCATCAGGTAGAACTGGTTGCGCGTGTGGTTCTCGGGTACCAGCAGCACCTTCGACGCGTCCGGGCAGATGCGCTCGACTGCCGATTGCGCGGCCTGCACGCATAGCGGCAGGAAGCTTTCATGCAGGTTGTTGAAGCCGCCCGGGAACAGGTTCATGTCCACCGGCGCGAGTTTGAAGCCGGCGTTGCGCAGATCGACCGACCCGTAGAAGGGCGGCATGTGATCGAGCCATTGTTGCCGCAGCCAAGCCTCGATGCTCGTGGCGTTATCGAGGAAGCAGCGTTCGAGTTCCAGAAGCGGTCCGGTCAGGGCCGTCGTCAGATGCGGGACCATTGGGGTGTCTCCTCGGTCGGGGCGCCAAGTTTAACCCCGACGAGGCGGCGCGGGTCGGCGCTCAGGCGCTGTCGGGGTTCCGTGCAAAAGCCGCAAACGCTGCCGGCAGGCGGGCGTTTTGCAGCGCGCGCTGGCCGAAGATGAAACGACCGTCGCAGACGAAGCCTTGCTCCGCCCAGTCGACCGCGTTCAGCATCGCACACAGCACATTCAGCCCTACATCGGGGCGATGCGGGAAAAGCGCAAGTACCGCCCCGTCGAAATGGGGACTGTCGTGCAGGAAAAAAGGTTCCGCAACCCGGGTGCGGTGGTTTACGTAGATGCGCGGCGCGCTGCTTTGCGGATAGCCGCGTCCCCACTGCCACCAGTCCGCTTCGCCAAAGGGCTTGATGCGGCGTGCGAGCAGCGCGGCCTTGTGCGGCAGCAAGGCCGGGTGGGGTGACTCGGGTTGCCAGATCATGCGGCGCGTCTCGCCGCTGGTGCGGGTGCGCGAGCAGACGAAATCGCGGGTGCCGTGTTGCGGGTCGGCGAAGATTGGGTCTGCGCCGGACACGGCACCGACGCGCACCGCAAACACCTCGGTCAGCGGTACCTCGTGGGCGTCGCGCACGAAGGCGAGTTGCCCGGCGTGTTCGACGAAGTCGCGCATCTCCCAGTCGCCGCGTGCGGCGGCGGCGAGCGCGCCGTCGAGCGTGCGGTGGTGGGCGGCGTCGATCAGCGCAGTGCGGCGCGAGAAATCGCCCTCGACAAAGCGCCAGATCAGGCAGTTGGGCAGGGCGCCATCGAAGCTCTTCTTGTCGCCCAGTTCGATCACATGCGTGATCGTGCCGCGTGCATGCAACAGCCGGTTCAGCGGCCGTGCGCTGGTGGCTTTGAGGAAGTCGCGCGGGGTGATGAAGATCAGCTCACCGCCCCTGGCCAGGTGATCCAGGCATTTGGCGATGAAGAACAGGAACAGGTTGCTGCGGCGATCGAAGCCCAGCGCGTTGGGCAGCAGCGCACGGGTGCTGGCGGCGATGTCCTGGTGCCTGACGTACGGTGGGTTGCCGATGATGGTATCGAACTTCTCATGCACCGGCAGCGCGAAGAAGTCGCCGACCAGGGCGCCGGGCGGGGCATGGCGCGGATCGAGTTCGATGCCGACCGCGCCGGGCAGATGGTGCAGGAAGGCACCGTTGCCGCAGGAGGGCTCCAGCACGCGTCCGTGGCGCTGCCGCAGCGCCAGCATCGCCTGCACGACCGACTCTGGCGTGAAGACTTGTCCGAGTTGCGCAACATTGAAGTCGGGCAAATCGGGGCGGGTGGGCGCGGGGCTGCAGACGGTGTTCATCGGGGCGGCATTGTCCCACAAGCCGACCGGCTGCCCCGCGTGGGCTCACATCTTCTGGTCGTGGTCCATGCCGCCGTCCATGCTCACGGCGTCCGGCTTGATCTCGGCGTAGGCCACCACCTTGCCGCCGTATTGCTGTGCGAAGGCGTCGGCTGCGCCGCGCTCGGCGAAGCTCGCGAGCGTCGGGCCCATGCTGCCGTGACGCTTGGAGCCCTGTACGTAGAAGGCGGCCTTCGCGTCGATCCATGCGTCCTGAGGCTTGTCCCAGTCGGTCTTCGCCATGTCCTGCACATAGGCACCCTTCATCGCGCGCTGCTGTTCGGGCTTGAGCAGGGTCGCGACGATTTCGCGCGTATCGCAGAAGAAGTCGTGCTGGCCGTCGGCCCAGACGATCTGGCCCTTGGGGCCGGGGAAGTCGGCCAGCGTCATGCCGTCCAGCGAGCACGCGTCGCCACGCGCGATGGAAGCCGGCTTGTCGTCGACCGGTGCCTTGCTGCAGGCGGCCACGGCCAGAAACAGGCCGAGGGTCAGGATGCGGAAACGGGGTTTCACTTGAATCTCCAGTAGGCAAGGGCCAGCGGTGCGGCGATCCAGCCGGCCATCACGCCGCCGAGCACCGCAGGGTTGGCGAGCGCGGGCGGGAAGACGGTGGCCAAGCCGTACAGCGCGCCGACCTGGTCGAGGCTGAACACGTTGAGGATGCGGAACACGTCGGTCGGGTTGGCGAGCAGCAGCCAGGGCAGGGCGTCACCTGCGCCGCTGCCGCCCAGGGCGATGAGGCCGCCGAGCAACACCAGATCGAACACGATGACGAAGAGGAACCAGGCGCCGACCGCGTAGCCGGATGCGCGCGCGCGGTCGCTTGCCAGTACCGACAGCAGTACCGCGATCGCGAGGAACACGAGCCCGAGCAGGATCGCCGACGCAACAAAGCCGGCGTAGTGGAACAACGCGTCGCCGCCCGCAGTGAGGAAGGCCGCACCGGCCAGCCCGAAGCCCAGCACCGTGGCCACCGTCAGCGTGGCGGCAAGGCCGACGAACTTGCCGACCAGCACCTCGCCGCGCGTTACGGGCAGCGCAAGCAGCAGTTCCATCGTGCCGCGCTCGCGTTCGCCGACGATCACGTCGAAGCCCAGCACCAGCGCGATCAGCGGGATCAGGTAGGTGACCAGCGAGACGAGGCTCGCGATCGTCACGTCGATGCCGCGAAAGCCGACCTGGCCTTCGCTGGCGGCGCCGAAGTACGCAATTGCGAGCGCGAACCCGGCGAACACCGTGGCGATCACCCACACCCAGCGGTTGCGCACGCGGTCGCGGAATTCCTTGCCGGCGATTGCGGTGATTTGCCTCAGAACGATGTTCATGCGGCCTCCTGCGAGTGTTCGAGGAACACGGCTTCGAGAGAAGGCTCGACCAGCCGCAGGTCGCTGACGCCCGGCTCCGCCGCCAGCTGTGCGATGCGCGCGAGCTTGTCGCCGCGATTCACGCTCAGCGCCACATGGGCCGCGTCTTCCGCGCTTGCGCCAAGGCTTGCGATCAGTCGCTCGCGCGCTTCGGCCGTCACCCGAACGATCAGCCGCACCGGCAGCTCGGCCCGTTCGCGCAGTTCAGCAACGCTGCCCTGCGCGACGATGCGCCCTTCGCGCAGGATCGCCACCTCATCCACCCGCTGCTCGATCTCGGCGAGGATGTGCGAGGTCAGCACCACGGTTGCGCCCTCGGCCTTGAGTTCGGCGATGACGCGGTAGAAATCGTGGATCGCTTGCGGGTCCAGCCCGTTCGTGGGTTCGTCGAGAAACAGCAGTTTCGGCTTGCCCAGCAGCGCCTGCGCAAAGCCGAGCCGTTGTCGCATCCCCTTCGAATAGCCGCGCACCTTGCGCGTCGCCGCATGGGCGAGGCCGACACGTTCCAGTGCCGCATCGCACTCGGCGCGCGCCGCGCCGCGCAGCTTGGCGTAGAAGCGCAGGGTTTCGAGGCCGCTCAGGTTGTCGTACAGCGCGACGTGTTCGGGCAGGTAGCCGATCTGCTGGCGCACCTCGCGGAAGCGCGCGCCGTCGCTGGGCTCGCCGAGCAGGCGCAGTGTTCCGGCGTCCGGCGCGATCAACCCGAGCATCATGCGGAACAACGTGCTCTTGCCGGCGCCGTTGTGGCCGATGAGGCCGAAGGTGCGACCGGGTGCGACGGCAAGCGAGACGCCGCGCACGGCTTCCACTTCGCCGAAGCGCTTGGTGACGCCGGTAAGTTCAATGGCGGGCGCGTTCAAGCCAGTATCTCCAGTCTGGGTGGCGGGGGCGCATCGCGGGCGAGGGTTCTACCACGGTGGGGGCGCGCAGCACCGGGAACTGCCGGGCGGCAAGGCGCAGGGTTTCGACCGCCGGGCTGTTGAGCAGTACGCGGGCCGCGGGGTAGCGCCACATCAGGCGGTCCACCAGGTCGGCGGCTTCGAAGGGCACGTCGCCGCGGCCATCGCCGTTGCGATCCCAGCCGAGGTAGCCGCTCCAGTGGTTGCCGGCTTTCGGCCCCCACACCTCGTCCTTCGCGCCAACGTAGCGCACGCCTTCGTGGTTGCCGATGAAGTCGTTGCCGTCGACCAGGTTGTGCCAGGAGCCGGCCGACAGGTGCACACCCACTTCGTTGCGCACCACGAGGTTGCCGGTCAGCGTGTTGTCCTGCGCGTCGTAGATGAAGAAGCCGCGGCCGTTGCCGGCGATGATGTTGCCGCTGACTTCCGCGCGCTGGATCGTGCGCAGCATGATGCCGTGATCGGTGTTGGCCCACGCGACGTTGTTGCGCACCACCTGGTCATGCACCTCCATCAGCGCGAGCCCGCCGCGGTTGTGGTGCACGAAGTTCTTCTCCCAGGTGTTGAAGTAGGAGTTCATGTAGTGCGTGCCGTAGCGGCTGTCGTGGATCTCGTTGCCGCGGAACAGCGCGTGGTGCGACACGTCGACATAGATGCCGTCGCGCGAGTAGCTGATGTGGTTGTCGAGAATCTTCGCGCCCTGCGTGTTGTAGAGCTGGATGCCGTTGCCGCGGTTGGGCGAGAGGTAGTCGCGCTTGCCGGCGATGCGGTTCTTTTCCACCACCACGTCGTTGGCTTTCTCGATCCACAGCCCGAACAGGTTGTAGGCGAGCTGGTTGTTGCGCACCACTGCGCGGTGCGCGCCGGGCTGGATGTAGATGCCCGCCTGCTGCTTTTCGAGGTCGTCGCCCGAATCGCGTACGACGAAGCTCTCGATGCGTACGTCGGGCGAAACGATGCGGATCACATCCCCCGACATGTCTCCGCTGATCGTTGGCATGTTCTCGCCGATCAGCGTGAGCGGCTTTTCGATCCGCAGGTGCTCGCGATACAGGCCCCGCGCGACGCGGATCGTGTCGCCCGGCTGGGCGCGCGCGATCGCTGCCGCAATCGACTCGCCGGCCGCCACATGCAGTTCGGCGGCAGCGGCCGTGCCGGCAAGCAGCAGCGTGATCGACAGGAAGGCGATGCGAAGGGCAGAGCACATGCGCTTGAGCCTACGGAGCCTCGCCCCGCACTTCCTTGATCGGAATGAAGTAGCCGTCGCGCCCGATCGGGGTGAGCTTGAGGCCCGCCTTCTCGCGCCGCTTGCGTTCGGTCGCCAGCGGCGGGCAGGCGTGCGCGTCGTGGTAATACACCATGCAGTCGAGGCATAGCAGGCACTCGCGCTGGTCGATCTTGCCGTCTGCCGCAATCGCCAGTGACCCGCACTGCACAGCGCAGGCCTTGCAGGGGCCACATTCCTTTTTGCGGCGCAGGCCGAAGAGGCGGAAGCTGGTTGGAATCGCAAGCCCGGCGCCAAGCGGGCAGACGTATTTGCAGAATGGACGCTCGATGAACAGCGAGAGCCCCAGCACGACCGTGAAGAACAACTGGAAGGGCCAGCTGCGGTTCCACGGGCCGACGAGGAAGGTCGTTTTGAAGGGTTCGACCTCGGCGAATTGTTCGGCCACAGTCATCGACCACAGCGATACTGCCATCAGCGCAAAGAACACGCCGTACTTCACCCACTTCAGCTTGTCGTGCAACGGCTTGGGCAGATGGCGCTGGAAGCGCTTCAAACCCAGCTTGCCGGCGATCTTGTAGGCCAGCTCCGACAGCGAACCGAAGGGGCACAGCCAGCCGCAGAAGAGCCCGCGGCCCCACACGAAAAGCGTGATGAAGATGAACCACCAGAAGATGAAGATGAAGGGGTCGGTGAGGAACAGCTCCCACTCCCAGCGCGAGATCAGGGAGTGGAACCAGGTCATCACATGCGTGATCGAGGGCTGCGCCATCAGCACGCCACCGATCCACACGATGCTGACCGTCCAGAACACATACTTGGGCCAGGCCACCCAGCGCTTGTCGCGGATCGTCGCGCGCGCAGTCAGCCAGTCGCGGCGCGAGTAGGTGAAGGCGACGATGGCGAGGAAGGCGACGAAGAAGACGATGCTGAGCGCCTTGTCGCGCCAGATCTTCTTCCAAGGGGCCTCGGGTTCGCTCACTGCCGGGCGGCCACCTTCGAGCCAGGCATCCGGCAGCCACAGCTTGGTCTCGAAGTTGATGAACTGGCGCTGACCGGTCGACTTGTCCTGCTTGTTGGCGAGGTAGACGAAGCGGAACGGCCAGGCGGCGGAGAAGCTTGCGTCGCGCAGGATGAAGATGCCCGATTCGCGGAAGTTCGGGTGGCCTTTCGCCTGCAGGGAATAGAGGTTCAGGTAGTCGAGATCGCGAAAGGTGTAGGTGTCGGCGTCCTGCTTCACCTGAACGCGATCGAAGATGCCGCCGCGCACGAAGCCGGAGCCCTTGAACGAGCCGGCGCCATCGCTGATCACCATCAGCGCGGTCTCATGCGGCTTGAGCCGCGTCATCAACGCACGCCATTCGGTCGCACCCAGCACCGCACGGCCCAGCGTCGGGTGGTTCAGCACGCCGACCCACAAATCGAGGTAAGGCTGGCCGGTATCGGGCTCGCCCACGTCGGCCGGCTGCAGGGTCAGGCGCGATACGGCGCCGGCCTTCACCAGCGAGTCCCAGTCGGCGATGTCACCGACGTCCTTGTAACGCGCGCTCGGGCGCACTGCGCTCTTCAGGATGCCGACCTTGCGCGCCACCTGCTGCGCCGCGCGGGTGATGACCTGATTTTCGGCAACGACGGTCACCGTCGCGCCGGAAATTGCATCGAGCCCGACGGTCTGCTTGTCACCACTACCGACCTCGAAATGCTGCGCAACCGATTTGCCGAGGTACTGGCCGACGAAGGCGTCCAGCTTCGTTTCCGGAATCCCGAGGAGCAGGATCGGTTCCGAATGCTTCAGCACGCGGATGCCGGTGAAGCGCCCGGCAGTGTCCATGCCGATCAGCGTGATGACCGGCTTGCCGGAGTAGGCCGGGATGTCGACCAGATCGGTCGAGAGAAAGACGTAACCGATCGCCGTGTCGCCCTTGTAGCCGGTCGCGAAGCGCGGCTGCCCATCGCGAGGCGAGAAGCGCTCGGCACCCGGCAGCACCGCCTTGCAATCGGTGTAGGCGCAGAGATCCGGTGCGGTGAAGAGTTCAGGCGCGAGCTTGGCTTCATACGCCAGCGCCTGTACTGCCGTGGGCTGCAGGCACAAGAGCGCGCCGGCCAAGGCGATCGTCGCGCGAAGAAAACGGGTGAAACGGGGCATTGCCAGGCACTCCGGACCTTTGGTGCGGCAAAGTGTCGCAGTCCGGGGACGGTCGCTTCCTTGTCGCGGGGCAAGAAACGGGATCCGTCCTGTTGCGCGCAGGTAGCAGGGTCCGCTGACTGGTGATGGTCGCGAATTAGAATGCCGTTCGCCGTTGCGCTGACTCGACGCTCAGGACTCTTCATGAACCGACTGCTTACCTGTCTCTCACCGCTTTTGCTCGCCATGCCGGCGATCGTGGCAGCGGGTGACTTCACGCAGCGCTTCTGCGCTGCCGACCCGCGTTACTACGTTGAGATGGCGCAGGCGGGGGATGTTGTGAGCCTCACATACGGCCGGCCGGAGGGGACGGATGTGGCGCTGTACGCCCTGCAGACTGCTGGGCGTGTCGATGATCAACCGGTGCTGAAGATCCTCGGCGCCGAGGCCGATGCGAGCTTGCAGGACGCCATCGGATTCAGCCTGGCGCCAAAGGACGCGGCGAACGCGCCGGTTGAGGCCTTCATTGGAACGACGGCCGACGATTTGCTGTATTTCGAGTTGGGGCGCGACCGTGTGTATTACGGGGGTTCCGCGAAACAATGCGGCCGCTAGGTTTGTTGCGCCCGCGTGCTGCGCTGCGGCGCCACCGAGGCGGCGAAGCGCACGCATAGCCAGACGATCGGCGGTGCGACGATCGCGGAGGTGCTGAGGATGTCCGCCACGCTGTGATAACGCTGATAAAGCATCAGCGCGAAGTAGGCGAGCAGCGATGCCAGCCACACCGGGCGCCCGCGCGGCAACAGGGTGCACAGGATGGCGACCGCGGCAATCGCGACCGCACTGTGGGTGCTGTAGTCGAGGCCCACGGCGGGCCAGAGGCCCAAAGCCTTGTCGGCAAACATCAGGCTGTAGCAGACCACCAGTGTCGCTAGCCCGAACGCGATGCGCATGCCGGCGAGACGCCACTGCCGCTGAGCCAACGGCGACAGCGCCAGGATCAGCCACAGGCCCCCGAGCAAGGGCGTGTAGGCGTCGGCAATCGCATCGAGGGTTTCGTAGTCGGGCATCAGGTGAATCTTCCGCACGGGAGCTGGCGGGGCAGGCTGTGCCCTGTGCGACGGATGCGCTCGCGGCGCAGCGTGGTGGACGGCAGCGCGGAGGCGTTCAGTCGATTGGTAGTGGATGCAAGCGTGCTCGGCTGAGCCTTCTGCGCACTACTTCCACTCATAGCCGGACTCGAGCGCGAAAGCGCTGAGTGCGTCATCGAGCAATCTGGCGGGTATTCCTTTGGCATTGAGCTCCGAAAGGCGCGCGTCCATGTCCTTGAGAAGGCCGATGCAGGCAGATCTGCGGCTGAAGCCGAAGTGGATGCTGCCGCTGCTGATGGGCGGATCGATGCTGACCACGCGCGCTCCGGCTTTGCCAGCGGCACTGCGCAGGTAGGCGCGCCCGAGGTAGTCGCCGGAGACGAAGTAGTCGATGCGACCGAGTTTGAGTTTGCGGAAGTTCTCGATCATCGTCGGCGCGGTGTCAACCTTCAGGTTGTCCCGCATGTATTCGTCGAAACCGTTGCCGAAGGCGTCGCCCAGACTCACTCCGCCCTGGTAGCTCTTCAGGGTTTGCCAGTCTGCGTACTTGATCGGGCTGGTCTCCGGCACGAACACCACGATCGGGTTGGCGAAGGCCGCCGTGCGCGTGAAACTCAGGTAGCGCTCGCGTTCAGGGGTGATGCGCAAACTCAGCAGGAGATCGATCTGGCCCGCTTCGGCCATGGCTTGCGAGCGTTTCCAGGGGAACATCATCGGCACCAGCGTGACGCCGGGCGGGGCCACCAGTTTGAGGAGTTCGACGCTGGCGCCTTTGTAGTCATCGTGCTCGCCGGGCCAACTGAAGGGTGGGTAGTTCGGGTTTGTTGCGTAGCGAAGCAGGGTGCAGTCGGCGGCGGCCGGCATGGGGGGCAGCAGGAGCAGCGCTGCGGCGATCAGGACAAGAACTCTGCGCAGGAGGGTCATCGCACTTCAGGATGCTCGATGGAGGTTGCTGGTCGCCGCTACAACAGACGCTGCGGCGCCAGCCGGCATCGTATCCCTCAAGGCATGCCGGGTGGCGGGAATATTGCCCGCGCCGATCGCTCGACGCGGGCAGCGCCGCCTCGGGAATCAGCGGCCGAGCTCCTTCAGGTAAGCGGCGCGTGCGGCAACCGCGGTGTCGGTGAAGTCGGAGAACAGGCCGTCGATGCCGAGCCGGTAGTACTGCAGGTACTCGGCCTGCGGATTGCCCTTGTAGTCAAAGGCAAGCCGCCGTTTCTCGTTGCGGAAGGTGTAGGCGTGCACCATCAGGCCGGCCTTGTGCGCATCGGCAATCAGCGTGGTCGGCGTCTGCGTGGTTGCATCGGCATAGTTGATCTTGCCGTCGCCGTTCATGTCCTTGACCGCGCCGTTCGCATCCAGCGTGCCCTTCACCGGCACGATGTAGGGCTTCCACGGCCCGATGCCGTCGGCGTAGGTGGCGATCTCGGCGAGGCCGGCCGGCGTCACCATGTCCTTGAAGCCGCGCGGGTCGCCCGCCTTGGCCCAGTCGTAAGGCTTGTCGTTGGGCGCCGCGTAGGTGAGCTGGCCGGTCTTCAGGTCCACGTCGTCGGCGTCGATCAACTGGATCAGCTTGGTGTTGAGGCCGTTTTCCTTCATGTACTTGAGGCTGCCCGGCTCGAAGCTCTGTACATAGATCGGCGCCGTCTTGCTGTTCCATCCGGCGGCATTGATCATCGAGATCAGCGCGCCCTCCAGCGGCAGGCCCAGGTCGCGGTGGTAGCTCGGGTTCTTCGTCTCGGGGTACACCGCAATCGTGCGGCCGAGCTTGGCGCTCTGCGCTTTCGCGAGGTCAATGATCTCCTTGAAGGTCGCGATCTTGTAGAGGCCGTTGTACTGCTGGGGGCGCTCGGCGTCGGTCGAGATGCCGCCCAGCGTCTTGATTTCCGCCAGGGTGAAGTCGCTGGCGAACCAGCCGGTCTGCACTTCGCCATCGACCGTGGTGGTCTTCTTCCGATCGGCGAACTCCGGGTGACTGGCGACGTCGGTGCTGTAGGCGAGGTTGGGGTCGTGCCGCGCGATCAGTACGCCGTCCTTGGTCGACACCAGGTCGGGCTCGATCACGTCGGCGCCCATGTCGATCGCCATCTGGTAGGCCTCCAGCGTCTCCTCGGGCAGGTAGCCGGAAGCGCCGCGGTGGGCGACGACGATCGGTTGCGTGCCGCCGAGGGTGCGAAAGGCTTGCGGTGTCGGCGTGATGGCCGGCGAACTGTCGTCGCCACCACAGCCGGCAAGCGTGAGCATGCCCGCGATGGCGAGGGAAATGGCGAGGGTTTGACGGCGGGGGCGGTGCGAGGTGTGGATGTGCATCGAAGGATCCTGTGGTCGGGTGGATCGCCCGAGCCTATGCAGCGCCGATGACGCCTCCGTGAGCCTTTGATGGCAAACGCATGACAGGCCGCGTGGCGCGCGAGTGGCAGCGCCAACATCTGACGCGTACCCGGCTGCACAGGGGATAATCTCGCCTCGCGCTGCCGCCGGACCTGCCCGTAGAACGATGACTTCCGAATTCGACTTGATCGCCCGCCACTTCACCCGCCCCACGCGGCATACCGTGCTGGGGGTGGGCGACGACTGCGCGATCGTGCAGCCGTCGGCTCGGCACGCACTGGTGGTGACGACCGACATGCTGGTTGCCGGCACGCATTTCCTGCCGGATACCGACGCCGAACGATTGGGCTGGAAGACCGCGGCGGTGAACATTTCCGACCTCGCCGCGATGGGCGCGCAGCCGCGTTGGATCACGCTCGCCTTGTCGCTGCCCGCGGTCGACGAGCATTGGATCGCAGCGCTGGCGCGCGGCTTTGCCGAGTGCAGCGAGGCCCACGGCGTCGACTGGATCGGCGGCGACACGACCCGCGGCCCCTTGAACCTGTGCGCGACCGCGTTCGGTGAGGTCGAGGTGGGCGGTGCAATCCGCCGCAGTGGCGCCCACGCGGGCGACGACATCTGGGTTTCCGGCTGGCCGGGCTTGGCCGCGCTGGGCCTGCGCCATCTGCTCGACGGCACGCCGCTCGACGCCGACTGGCGCGACGCCTGCGTCGAGGCACTCGAACGGCCTCAGCCTCGTGTGGCGCTCGGTCTGGCGCTGCGTGGTGTGGCGAGGGCGATGCTGGATGTGTCGGACGGGCTTGCCGGCGACCTGGCGCACATCCTCGAACGTTCGGCCTGCGGCGCGGTGCTCGACGAGGCGGCGCTGCCGCTGGCGCACGCGCAAGCGGCCTGTGGCGATGCCGCGCTGGCGCAGCGCTGTGTGCTGGCCGGCGGCGACGACTACGAACTGCTTTTCTGCGCCGCACCGGACAGACGCGACGCGATTGCGGCCATCTCAAAACAGCTTGACCTGCCGCTGAGCCGTATCGGCACCTGCGTGGCCCCACCCGGCCTGCAACTGCGCCAGCGCGATGGCGCGATCGTGGCACTACCCCCTCGCGGTTTCGATCACTTCGCATGAACCGCCCTGCACTGACGCTGATCGGCACTGCCATGTGCTGGGCCGCAATCTGGTGGCCGTTCCGCTGGTTGCTGGAGCGCGGCCTCAGCAGCGCGCAGGCCAACACCTTGGCCTTCGCCTTCGGCGCTGTTGGCGCGCTGATCTGGTCGCGCGGGCGCCTGCCAGCTTTCCTGCGCGATCCGCGGCTGCTCGTGATGGCGCTTGCCTCGGCGATCTGCAACCTCGGCTATAACGCGGCCGCGACCCATGCACCGGTGATGAAAGTGGTGCTGCTGCTCTACACCGCACCGCTATGGACGGTGCCGCTCGCATGGTGGCTCTTGCACGAGCGCCCCGGCCTGCGCGGCTGCGTTGCGCTGGCGCTGTGCAGCGGTGGCGCGCTGCTGATGCTGTGGCATCCCGCGCTGGGCTATCCATGGCCCGCCACGCCGTGGGAATGGGTGGCGCTCCTCGCCGGGCTCAGCCTCGCGGTCTACAACGTGCTTATCCGTGCGCTGCCCCACGGCGACGAGCGGCCGCGCGTGGCGCTGATCTTTCTTGTCGAGCTGGTGCTGGCAGCGGGCTGGCTGCTCGCCGAGGGCGAAATGCCGGCCCCGGATGCGGCGCCGCTTGGCATGGCGGCCTTCGTCGGCCTTGCGATGCTCGGCATCATCGTGGCGATGCAGTGGGGGTTGCAGCGCCTGCCCGCCAACCTGGCGGCGATGCTGATGAGTACCGAGCTGGTGTTCGCCGCGCTGTTCTCATGGTGGTGGGCCGGCGAGGCGATGGGCGTTCGCGAAATCGCTGGCGCACTGCTGGTCGCCAGTGCTGCGCTGGTGTCCGCCTGGCAGCCGGCGCCCGCAGCCGTCAGCGATGCGGCCTGATAGGATCGCGCCATGAGCATCCGCCCCACCGTCCGTTTCCTATTTGCGCATCCGGCGCACTTTCTCGCGCTGGGCTTCGGGTCCGGCCTTGCCCCGAAGGCGCCCGGCACCTTCGGCACGCTTGCCGCATGGGCGCTGTATCCGATGCTGCGCGGGCTGTTCCACACCGAATGGAGCTTCCTGCTGTTTCTCGCTTGGTGCTTCGTGCTGGGGGCGTTTGCGATTGAAGTGACGGGCCGCAAGCTGGGTGAGATCGACCACGGTGGCATCGTATGGGATGAGTTCGTTGCGATGTGGCTGGTGCTGTTCTTCACCCCGGCGGGCCTGTTGTGGCAGCTGCTGGCCTTCGTCCTGTTTCGCGGCTTCGACATCGTCAAGCCGCCGCCGATCCGCCAGTGCGACGCGCGCTTCAAGCACGGCCTCGGCGTAATGTTCGACGATCTCCTGGCGGCCGGTTATGCGCTACTGGTGCTGGCGATTCTGAAAAGGCTGATCGGCTGATGGAACACGAGCTCGAACGACTCTCGCAGGACGCCGGCGACTGGCTCGCCTCCCGCGGACACACGCTTGCAACCGCCGAGTCCTGCACCGGCGGGTGGATCGCAGAAGTGATCACCGCAACCTCTGGCAGCTCTGCATGGTTCGATCGCGGCTGGGTCACCTATTCCAACGACGCCAAGCAGGAGATGCTCGGCGTGCGTGCCGCGACGCTCGCCGAACACGGCGCCGTCAGCGAAGCGGTGGTGCGCGAGATGGCCGAAGGCGCGCTTGCCCGGTCGAATGCGAGTCACGCGATCGCGGTCTCCGGTGTCGCCGGCCCGACCGGCGGTTCGCCCGAGAAGCCCGTCGGCACCGTCTGGATCGCCTGGGCGAGTCGGGCAGGCGTTACCCTTGCAGAACTGCACCGCTTCGACGGATCGCGCGAAGCGGTACGCCGCCAGACCGTGACTCGCGCGCTTGAGGCGCTGCCTCAACTCCCATTGACCCGCACCTGAACCGACACGATGAAGCTCGACATCTTCCGCGCCGACCTGCACCAACCCGAACACGCAGCCGCCATGCTGCTGCTGCTGGACGCCTACGCCCACGACCCGGCAGGTGGTGGCGACGGGCTCAGCGATCAGGCCAAGGCACGCCTGCCGCGCGCGCTCGCCGATCGCCCCGGCGTTCATGTGTTGCTGGCCTATGTCGAAGAGCAGCCGGCTGGCCTGGCGATCTGCATGGAGGGCTTTTCAACCTTTGCGGCAGCGCCATTGCTCAATGTGCACGACTTTGCCGTGCTCCCCGCGCACCGCGGCTGCGGGGTCGGGCGCGCGCTGATGCAGCAGGTGATCGCGCTGGCCCAGTCGCTGGATTGCTGCAAGGTGACGCTGGAGGTGCTCGAAGGCAATGCGCCGGCGCGTGCGCTGTATCAGGCCTGTGGCTTTGCCGATTACGCATTGGACCCGGCGTGGGGCAAGGCGATGTTCATGCAGCGCTGGCTGGGCGAATGAGCGCTTGCTCAAGCGGGCGGCCACTCGCCCGTAAACCGGTCGTGAGGGCCGCGCGCAGGCCCGGATGAACCGCCGGCATCGGGCTGGCGGCAAATCGTTCGCGCGAGAAGGGTGCATCAATGCTTGACCTGCGTTCCCGGCCGACGGTGCTGATCGTCGATGATGCCGCCGACAACCTGGACCTGCTCTCCGCGGTGCTCAAGGATGAGTACCGCGTCAAGGTGGCCAACAGCGGCGAACGCGCACTGCGGCAGATCTACTCGGATGCACCGCCCGACCTGATCCTGCTCGACGTGATGATGCCCGGCATGAGCGGCCATGAAGTGTGCCGGCGCCTGAAGGCGAATCCGGACCGCCGCCGTATCCCGGTGATTTTCGTAACGGCGATGGACGCCGCCGAGGACGAGGAATTCGGGCTGTCGCTTGGCGCCGTCGACTACATCACCAAGCCGATCAGCCCTGCGATCGTGCGCGCACGTGTGCGCACCCACCTCGCGTTGTATGACCAGACGCAGGAACTCGAGCGCATGGTGGCGCAGCGCACCGGTGAGCTGAGCGAATCGCGCCGCCAGTTGATCGGCTGCCTGGCTCGCGCGGCGGAATTCCGCGACAACGAGACCGGCAACCATGTCATGCGAATGAGCCAGAGTGCAAGGCTGATCGCGCTGGCCTACGGCCTCGGGCCGGCGACTGCGGAGTTGATCCTGATGGCCGCGCCGATGCACGACATCGGCAAGATCGGCATTCCGGACAACATCCTGCTCAAACCGGGTCCGCTGGATCCGCAGGAGTGGGCGACGATGAAGCTGCACGCCACGATCGGCGCCGAGATCATCGGCATTCACGACGACGACCTGCTGCGCGCGGCACGCTCGATTGCGCTATCGCACCACGAAAAATGGGATGGCAGCGGTTACCCGGCCGGGCTGGCGGGTGAAGCGATCCCGATCGAGGGGCGCGTGGTGGCGATCGCCGACGTGTTCGATGCGCTGATGTCGGTGCGGCCATACAAGCCGGCCATGTCCCTCGACGAGGCGCTGGCCTACATCCGTGGCCAGTCGGGGCGGCACTTCGACCCTGCCGTGGTGGCTGCTTTCGAAGCCTGCCTGCCCGATATCCTGGTGCTGCGCCGCCGCTATCTCGACGTTGGCGATACGCGCGCCGAGTTGTAACGCCCGCGTTCGCGCCTACTTGAGGTTGTGCGCCGACATCAGCACGAGTTTGCCGGCGACGAAGTTCGCCTTCACATTGCGCGCTTCATCGCCCCAGGTGCAGGCGCGGATGCCCAGCGTTTCGTCGCAACTGCCGGCTGACCCGATCAGGGCTTCCACCTCTTGCTGCGTCATGCCGGTTTGCAGCTTCTGATAGTTCTGCATCGTCAGCTTGCTGCAGCCGGCCAGCGTCAGCGCGATCAGTGCGCTCGTCCAGATTACGCGTCTCATGCATCGACCTCCGGTGTCTCGCCCCAGCGGGCGATCAGCGTGTGGGGCACGCCGAGCTGATCGAGGACCCGCGCGACGACAAAATCGACCATGTCCTGCACAGTCTGCGGATGCGTGTAGAACCCGGGGCTGGGCGGCAGGATCACGACGCCCATGCGCGATAGCTTCAGCATGTTTTCCAGATGCAGCGTGGAGAAGGGCGTCTCCCGTGGCACCAGCACCAGTGGGCGGCGCTCCTTCAGGCAAACGTCCGCGGCACGCTCGATCAGGTTGGACGACAGGCCCGCGGCGATAGAAGCCAGCGTGCCCATCGTGCAAGGGCAGATCACCATCGCGTCGGGCGGATTCGAGCCGGAGGCAAGCGGCGCGAACCATTCTTCGCGGCCATACACGGCCAACTGCCCTTCGGCGGCGCCGAAGCGTTCGGCAAAGAGGGCCTGTACTTCGGCTGGGCGCGCCGGCAGCGCGAGATCCATCTCCTGGCGCGCGACGATCTGGGCGACCTGCGAGTACAGCAACTCGACCTTCACGCCGGCCGCCAGCAGGCATTCGAGCAGGCGGATGCCGTAGGGCATGCCGGAGGCGCCGGTGAAGGCAAGGGCGATGCGGCGGGTCATCGGTTTACTCCGTGAGCGAGCATCGCGCAATTGTACGTGGCCATGCGGCCGTGGTGCCCGCGCGTCGGCGCGATCTCGCCGTGTTGCGGTTCAGCCTGCCTCGCCGAGGGCTGCAAGCGTCTCGATGAGAACCTCGGCCGCTGTGTGGAGGAAGGCGCTCATGTCGTGCTCCCGCTGGTCGTGTGTGATCGATGTGCCGAGTTTAGGTAGCCACGAGCGTTGAGGCCAATCGACTGTCTCGATGCCGTCGATAGATGGCGGCTATGCGGCATCCCCAACAAAAAGGGCGCCCACTCGCGGGCGCCCTGATTGCGGACGGGGGCAGGTTCAGCGGAAGACGACCGTCTTGTTGCCATGCACCAGCACCCGGTCTTCCAAGTGGTAGCGCAGGCCGCGCGCGAGCACCGCCTTCTCGATGTCCTTGCCGTAGCGGACCATGTCTTCGACCGAGTCGGAGTGATCCACGCGGATCACGTCCTGATCGATGATCGGCCCCTGGTCCAGTTCTTCGGTGACGTAGTGGCAGGTCGCACCGATCAGCTTCACGCCGCGGGTGTGCGCCTGGTGATAGGGCTTGGCGCCGACGAAGCTGGGCAGGAAGCTGTGGTGGATGTTGATGATCTGGCCCGGATAGTCGCGGCACATCTCCGGCGGGATGATCTGCATGTAGCGCGCCAGCACCATCACATCACCACGCACCTCCTCGAAGATGCGGCGCACTTCTGCATACGCGGCCGGCTTGTTGTCGGCATTGACCGGCACATGGTGGAACGGGATCCCATGCCACTCGACGAAGCCGCGGAAGGTGTCGTGGTTCGAGATCACGCAGGGGATCTCGATGTCCAGCTCCTTGCTCTGCCAACGGCCGATCAGGTCGTACAGGCAGTGCTCCTGCTTGCTCACCATCAGCACGACTCGCTTCTTCACCGCGCTGTCGGTGATCTTCCAGTCCATGTCGAACTCGCGCGCGATCGGCGCGAAGCGCTCGCGCAACTCGGCCAGCAGGAAGGGCAGCGAATTGGCGCGGATCTCGATGCGCAGGAAATAGCGCTGCGCTTCGTGATCGGTGTGCATGTTGGATTCGAAGATCCAGCCGCCGTGCTCGGCAATGAAGCCGGTCACGCGGGCGACGATGCCGGCGCGGTCGGGGCAGGAGGCGGTGAGGGTATAGAAGCGTTGCGTGTGCATGGGGGGATGCGTCCAGAAGGGGCGCCGTCCGGCGCCCCGGGCAAGGCTCAGATGCGGGCGGCGGCTTCGTCGATGTAGCGACGCAGCGTGTCGTAGTCGCGCGCCACCGGATACTGCGGGAACTCGCGGATCACGTTCTCGGGCGGGTGCATCAGGATGCCGGCTTCGGCTTGGCCGAGCATCGCGGTATCGTTGTACGAATCGCCGGCGGCGATGCACTTGAAGTTGAGCCCTTGGAAAGCCTTCACCGCGGCGCGCTTCTGATCCGGCATGCGCAGGTGGTAGTTCACCAGCTTGCCGGTGGCGTCCGCTTCGAGGCGATGGCAGAACAGCGTCGGCATGCCGAGCTGTTCCATCAAGGGTTTGGCGAATTCGTAGAAGGTGTCGGACAGGATCACGACCTGATACTGCTCGCGCAGCCCGTCGAGGAACGCCTTGGCGCCTTCGAGCGGCGACAGGCCGGCGATCACTTTCTGGATCTGTGGCAGGCCCAGCCCCTTCTCGGCCAGGATGTCGAGGCGATACTTCATCAGCTTGTCGTAGTCCGGCTCGTCACGCGTGGTGCGGCGCAGGGCTTCGATGCCGGTGGCTTCGGCGAAGGCGATCCAGATTTCGGGGACGAGTACGCCTTCGAGGTCGAGACAGACGATCTTCACGGGACTTCCTGGCTAGGGTTGCGGGTAACCTGCAATTCTAACAGGCCGGCGCGCTAGCCTCGCGGCCTGGGTCACGGGTGGAAGTCGATCTCGCAACTGCCGACCTTGCTGACTTCGCGCTGCGCGGCGGGGCCATACACATCGATATCGCCCGAACCGGTGCAGCTCGCCGCAGTGCGCTCGCCGGCGCGCGCTTCGATGTCGCCGGAGCCGGCAAGCGTCAGCGTTGCCTCTCGCGCTTGCAGCGCCTTCAGCTTGATATCGCCGGAGCCCGAAAGCGCGGCCTGCAAGGTGTCGGTTTCGCCGTCTGCGACCACGTCGCCCGAGCCGGACAAACGCACATCGAGACGCTTCGCCTTGACGCCGTGCGCGACCAGGTCGCCGGAGCCGGAAAGGCTGATCGCGAGCGCCTCGCCGCTCAGCGCATTGAGCATCAGATCGCCCGAGCCGATCAGCCGGGCTTCGCGCAGGCCGGGCGAGCTGATGCGGATCTTGAGCTTGCGCTCGGCCCCGAACCAGCTTAAGTTGCCAGGCCGGGCGTCAACGAAGAGTTTGCTGTCGCGTACCTCAAACCGAAGGCGTTCGATGTATTCGGCATCGCCCTCGGCCGACACATGCGGTGTCCCCGCCTGCCAGCTCACGTCGAAGGGCACGCTCACTTCGATTCGATCAAAGGCAGGTAGCGCCTTGTCGAGGGTTCCGTTGTCGGCCCAAGCGGCAGGCGCCGAGATCGAAAGCACGGCGGTGAAAAGCATCAAGCGCAGCATGTCGAGCCTCCGGGTAATGGGCAGGTCGGCATGCTGCGCTTGATGTGTATGCAGTGTGTGTCGGCGCCAAGTGCCGACACGATTCAGCGCGGTGCGGCGTTCAGACGATGTCGAGGTTCTGGATGCCCGCCGACAGGTCGCGGTCCGAGTGCTTGCTGTTGAGCTTGATCTGCAGGCGCAGGTCGTTGATCGAGTCGGCGTTGCGCAGCGCATCCTCGTAGCTGATCAGCCCCTGTTCGTACAGCTCGAAGAGCGATTGGTCGAAGGTCTGCATGCCCAGCTCGCGCGAGCGCTTCATCAGATCCTTGATCTCGGCGATCTCGCCCTTGAAGATCAGGTCGGAAATCAGCGGCGAGTTGAGCAGGATCTCGACCGCCGGCACGCGGCCCTTGCGATCCTTCATCGGGATCAGGCGCTGCGACACCATGCCGCGCAGGTTCAGCGACAGATCCATCAGCAGCTGGTGACGACGGTCTTCCGGGAAGAAGTTGATGATCCGGTCGATCGCCTGGTTCGCACTGTTGGCGTGCAGCGTGGCGAGGCAAAGGTGGCCGGTTTCGGCGAAGGCCACGGCGTAGTCCATTGTCTCGCGGTCGCGGATTTCACCCATCAGGATCACGTCCGGCGCCTGCCGCAGCGTGTTCTTCAGGCCCATTTCCCAGCTGTCGGTATCGATGCCGACCTCGCGTTGCGTCACGACGCAGTTCTTGTGCGGGTGGACGTACTCGATCGGGTCTTCCAGCGTGATGATGTGGCCGTAGCTGTTCTCGTTGCGGTAATCGACGAGGCCGGCGAGTGAGGTGGTCTTACCGGTGCCGGTGCCGCCGACGAAGATCACCAGGCCACGCTTGGACATCGCGATGTCCTTCAGGATCGGCGGCAGCCCCAGTTCGTCGATCGTCGGGATCTTCTGCGCAATCGTCCGGCACACCATGCCCACCCGGCTTTGCTGGATGAACGCGTTGGTCCGGAAGCGGCCGATGCCGGCCGGCGAGATCGCGAAGTTACATTCCTTCGTGGACTCGAATTCCGCGGCCTGACGGTCGTTCATCACCGAGCGCACCAGCTCAGCGGTGTGCTGTGGTGTCAGCACTTGGTTCGACTGCGGCACGATCTTGCCGTCGATCTTGATCGCCGGCGGAAAACCCGCGGTGATGAACAAGTCCGACCCGCGCTTGCTGATCATCAGCTTGAGCAGGTCGTGCATGAATTTGAGTGCCTGATCGCGTTCCATGATGTTCAGTCCCTTTGTTGTTCGCGCGGGAGACGTGTGCAGAGGCCGTTGCGAGCGGACCGAGGTCGAAACGCGCAGCGCCGCCGTACATCCGGTACGGCAAGCAGCACAGTTTCGAGATCGGTTTGCGCAGCGGGCCTATGCATGCGTATCAGCCGGGGAAGTTGTCTTTGTTTGCGGCGCGCAGGCGGGCTTCGGCCGTGCTTACGATGTTGCGCTTCACGAGCTCCTGCAGGCACTGGTCCAGCGTCTGCATGCCGTATTGCTGGCCGGTCTGGATCTGCGAGTACATCTGCGCGATCTTCGCCTCGCGGATCAGGTTACGGATCGCAGGTGTGCCGATCATGATTTCATGCGCGGCGACGCGGCCGGTGGCGTCCTTTTTCTTCAGCAGCGTCTGCGAGATCACCGCGCGCAGCGATTCGGACAGCATCGCACGGACCATCTCCTTTTCCGCCGCCGGGAACACGTCGATGATACGGTCGATCGTCTTTGCGGCCGACGAGGTATGCAGCGTGCCGAACACGAGGTGGCCGGTTTCGGCGGCGGTCAGCGCGAGGCGGATGGTTTCCAGGTCGCGCAATTCACCGACCAGGATCACGTCCGGATCTTCACGCAGCGCGGAACGCAGCGCGTTGTTGAACGACTGCGTGTCGCGCGACACTTCGCGCTGGTTGATCAGGCTGCGCTTGGATTCGTGCACGAATTCGATCGGATCCTCGATCGTGAGGATGTGGCCGTATTCGTTCTCATTGACGAAGTCGATCATCGCCGCGAGCGTCGTCGACTTTCCCGAGCCGGTCGGCCCGGTCACCAGCACGATGCCGCGCGGGTTCTGAGAAATGTCCTTGAAGATCTTCGGGCATTCGAGCTCTTCGAGCGTCAGCACCTTGGACGGAATCGTCCGGAACACGGCGGCTGCGCCGCGGTCCTGGTTGAAGGCGTTGACCCGGAAACGCGCAAGGTTGGGCACGTTGAAGGAGAAGTCGGTCTCCCACACGTCCTCGTACTGCTTGCGCTGCGAGTCGTTCATGATGTCGTACACCATGGCGTGCACTTCCTTGTGCTCCATGGGCGGCAGGTTGATCCGACGCACGTCGCCGTGGACCCGGATCATCGGCGGCAGGCCGGCCGATAGATGTAAGTCGGAGGCCTTGTTCTTGACCGCGAAGGCAAGCAGTTCGGTGATATCCATGGCGTCTCTCTGGAAGCGGGGCGCAGACAGTGGGCGCCAAGCGCGCTGCTATACTTGGCCAGCCCGGTCGAATGACTCGAAACGATTATATGACAGCCCTTTCGGCCAATCTGCAAGCAGTTCGCGCAAGGATCGAGTCTGCCTGCCTTCGTGCCGGCCGCGATCCGGCCGAAGTGCGCCTGCTCGCCGTCAGCAAAACCTTCCCGGCGGATGCGGTTGTCGAGGCCGCCGCAGAAGGCCAGCGCGCCTTTGGCGAGAACTACGTTCAGGAAGGTTGCGCCAAGGTTGAACAGCTCGCTGCGCTGGGTCTGGAGTGGCACTTCATCGGCCCGCTGCAGAGCAACAAGAGCCGCCTGGTGGCCACCCATTTCGATTGGGTGCATTCGGTCGACCGCCTGAAGATCGCGCAGCGCCTGTCCGAACAGCGCGCGCCGCATCACGCGCCGCTCAACATCTGCATCCAGGTGAACGTCAGTGGCGAGGCCTCGAAATCCGGCGTTGCTCCCGGCGAGGTGATCGAACTTGCCCGCGCAGTCTCGCTTCTGCCGCAACTGCGGCTTCGCGGCCTGATGGCGATACCGGAGCCTACCGAGGACGAAGGCCTGCTTCGCAGCCGTTTCGCGCTGCTGCGTACGCTGCGCGACCAGTTGAACGAAACCTTTGCGTTGGGGCTGGATACGCTGTCGATGGGCATGTCGGCCGATCTTGACCTTGCGATCGCCGAAGGCGCGACGGTCGTGCGCATTGGCACGGCCATTTTCGGCACTCGCACCCCTCTTACTGAATCGACTCCATAGAGAACCCTATGCGCATCACCTTCCTTGGCGGCGGCAACATGGCGGCCGCGTTGATCGGCGGCCTGATCGAACGCGGCTTCGCGGCGAGCGACCTGCAGGCGATTGACCTCAATGCCGATGCCCGCAAGGGGCTTGAAACGCGTTTCGGTGTGCGCACTGCTGATCGCGTTGATGCGCA
This sequence comes from Niveibacterium sp. COAC-50, assembly GCF_013184235.1. Classification (NCBI taxonomy): domain Bacteria; kingdom Pseudomonadati; phylum Pseudomonadota; class Betaproteobacteria; order Rhodocyclales; family Rhodocyclaceae; genus Niveibacterium; species Niveibacterium sp. COAC-50. The sequence goes on along the minus strand of NZ_JABCJM010000002.1, from coordinate 246,023 downwards.
AGCGCTTGCGTGCGACGTGCTGGTCTTGGCGGTGAAGCCGCAAAGCATGCGCAAGGCGCTCGCGCCGATTGCCGGCCAACTGACGACGCAACTGGTGCTGAGTATCGCCGCCGGCATCCGTGTCGATGCGCTGGTGCGCTGGCTTGGCGGCTATCGCCGAATCGTGCGTGCGATGCCGAACACCCCGGCCCTGGTGGGTGCGGGTGCCGCCGGCCTCTTCGCCGACACGAGCGTCACGGCGGACGAACGCGATGCCGCGGCACGCATCCTGGGTGCGGTCGGCTCGGTTGCGTGGCTGAACAGCGAGCCTCAGGTTGATGCCGTGACGGCCTTATCTGGCAGCGGCCCGGCCTATGTCTTCTATTTCATCGAGGCGCTGATCGAGGGCGGCGAGGCGATTGGCCTGTCGCGCGAGGTGGCTCGGGCGCTGGCCATCGATACCGTGCTGGGCGCTGCCAAACTTGCGGCGGCGAGTGAGGATGACGCGGCCACGCTGCGCGCGCGGGTCACGTCGAAAGGCGGCACCACCGCCGCGGCACTCGCGTCGATGGAGCAGGATGACTTCAAAGGCCTGATCGCACGGGCGCTGGCCGCCGCCGACGCGCGCGGTCGCGAGCTCGGCGACGAACTCGGGCGCGATTGATTCCCCCCGCACAACGCAAAGGAGATACACAACGATGTTTGCGGGTCTGGTCATTCTGGTTCTGAACGCCGTCGGGAGCTTCATCACATCCCTGCTGCTCGTCCGCGCCCTGATGCGCTGGCAGCGGCTCTCCTTCATCAACCCGCTCGGGCATTTCATTCTCGCGACGACGGACTGGGTCGTCGTGCCGATGCAGAAGCTGTTCGGTTCGCGCAGCGGGCTGGATCTGTCGTGCATCGTGCCGGCCTGGCTGATCGAATGTCTGGTCATCGCCGCGGTGTTGCTACTCAAAGGCGTCTTCGCCGATCCGGCTGCGCTGATCGGCACGGTGCTTCTGACCGGCAGTGTGGCGTTCATGATCAGCCTGGTGCGGCTGATCATGATGGTGGTGATCGTCGCGGCGGTGCTGTCCTGGGTGAATCCTCGCGCGCCGATCGCGCCGCTGGTGAATGGACTGTGCCGCCCGTTCCTGCTGCCCTTGCAGCGCCGAATGCCGCCGATCGGCGGAGTGGATCTGTCACCGCTGGTGCTGCTGCTGGTCCTGCAGGTGCTGGTGTACCTGCTGGCAAGCCTGGCACCCGCCAGCCTCGCACTGATGTGAGCTGGCTGACGCTCTGCAACGATGGCAGCGCCTTGCTGGCGCTGCATATCCAGCCCGGCGCCAAGCGAACCGAAATCGCTGGGCTGCACGGCGAGGCGCTGAAGATCCGCCTGGCTGCGCCCCCGGTGGATGGCAAGGCGAACGAGGCGCTGCTGGCCTTCATCGCGACCACGCTGGGCGTTGCCAAGCGCTCGGTCAGCCTGGAATCCGGCGCCACGTCGCGCCAGAAGCGCGTGCGAGTGACTGACGCAGATCCGGCGCGTCTCGCGCGCCTTACCGAACACTGAGTGAATACCGAAACGGAGACGCTGCTGTGAGCATCGCAGTCGACAACCCCTTTACGCTCTTCGGCGAGTGGCTGGCCGAGGCCACCGCAAACGAACCGAACGATCCGAACGCGATGGCCCTGTCCACCGTGGGCGAGGACGGCATGCCCTCCTGCCGCATGGTGTTGCTGAAGGATTTCGACGAGCAGGGTTTCGTCTTCTACACCAACCTCGGGAGCCAGAAGGCGCGCGAGCTGGCCGCGCACCCCAAGGCGGCGCTGCTGTTCCACTGGAAGAGCCTGCAGCGCCAGGTCCGCGTGCAGGGAACGATCACGCCAGTCAGCAAGGAAGAGGCGGACGCCTACTTTGCCAGCCGTGCACGTGACTCGCGCATCGGCGCATGGGCCTCTAAACAGTCTCAGCCGATGGAAGGGCGCTGGGAGCTGGAAAAGCGTGTTGCTGCGTTCGCGCTCAAGTTCGGCATCGGCGAGATTCCGCGGCCGGAATTCTGGTCCGGTTTCCGCGTTGCGCCGCAGGTGATCGAATTCTGGAAAGCCGGCGCCTTCCGGCTCCATGACCGCGTTCGCCTCGAACGGCAGGCAGACGGTAGCTGGAAAGGTACGCCGCTGTTTCCCTGATGCGCGGGCGATAGCGCTCAGGCGTGCGGCGATCGACGGATTGCGCCGGTTTTCGCGTTTCCAAAGCGCGGGACTTCGGTCGCCGCGCTGCCTGCGCCGCCGCCGGTACTCGCCTTCCGCTCAGGCCCATATAGAAAGAATTGAAGTCGAATGTGACCTGCTTCGCGCCCAGGAATGCGAACGGCATTTCGCGCGCGCGTGAACGCGCCCATGATTTAGGCGTTTTTGTCAGAGTTTCACGCCGCCGGCGCGACGCACAGAGGTCGATTCAATGCTCAACGTATTCTCGGGCGCATGGTTGGAGAGCTGGAACGTGTTCGCGGACATCGTGTCGAGCTACGGCTACCTCATCGCGGTGTTGATGGGGCTCGCGCTGGTCTTCTTCTGTTCTGCACCGATTTTTCGCACGCAGCCGCTGACACCGGCCGAGCAGCGCGAGCGCCCCGAGGCGCCATCGCGCCAAAGATCGATCCTGGTCGTCGATGATTCGGCGGTTGTTCGCGCCAAGCTTGCCAAGTTGCTGCAACTGGCGGGCTACCGCGTGACGCTGGCGCAGGACGGGGTAGAGGCGGAAGAAGCGCTGGCCCGTGAGCGCTTCCATCTGATGATTACCGACCTTGAAATGCCGCGCATGGATGGTTTCGAGCTGATCGCGTCGGTCCAGGGTAGTCTCGCGACCGAACAACTACCGATCATCGCCATCACCGGGCACGAAGCCCTGCAGGGCCGGGTGCGGGACTGCGAGGGCGTATTCGGCATCTTCCAGAAGCCGTGGAACGACCGCGAACTGCTGCGCCGTGTGGCGGCGCTGACGCAGCTGAGCGAACTGACCTGGAACGTCGAGCACGGCGCGCCGACACTGCTTGGCGGAGCCTGAGCCCCGCGCGAGCCGCTACTCAGCCAGCGGCGGATATTTCTTCGCGTTGAGCGCGATCTTGTCGCGCACGGCAGCATCCACGTCGATCTTCAAGACCATCGCCAGCCGCATCAGGTAGAGCAGCACGTCGGCGACCTCCTGCCGTACATGCTCGGCCTCGTCCCCCTGCATGATTGCCTCGGCCTGCGCGTCGGTGAGCCACTGGAAGATCTCGGCCAGCTCGCCAACCTCGCCGGTGAGCGCGAGGATCAGGTTGCGCGGGTTATGGAAGCGGTCCCAGTCGCGTTCGCGCGCGAAGTCGGCGAGGCGCGTCTCCAGTGCCGCGGTGTCGATCAGTTTCATGGCGGTAGGCGACGGGCCGTGAACGTAGTGAGCGTGTGGGGTGTCATCCTGGCCGCCGCGCGACGAGCTGCACCACCGACGCAAGGCCGTTGTGGGCGGGGCCTTCGATGACCTCGCGTTCGAGCTCGATCAGGTGATCGAACGTCAGCGGCGCGAGTTCGGCGCGCAGCGCCTCCGCTTCGCACAGCATGTCCGGGTCGCTTGGCCCGCCGGTGCCGTAGTTCAGTTGGCGTGGCGTGTAGGCCTCAAGGATGATGCGCCCGCCGGGCGCCAGCGCGTGTGCGGCGCGGCGATGCACATCGACGCGCAGCGCGCTTGGCAGATGGCAGAAGATCGACACGATGGCCGTCCAGCGTGCTGCGCCGAAATCGAACTCGGCCAGATCCGCGACCATCGCCTCGACCGCCAGCTGCTCTGCCGCAGCGCGTTCGCGCAATTTGGCCATGCCGACTTCGGACTGATCCACCGCGGTGACGCGATGCCCCAGCCGCGCCAGGTGCAGTGCGTTGCGGCCTTCGCCTTCGCCGATGCACAGCACCTCGCCGATCGGCAGCGCGGCCGCCTGCGCGCGCAGGAAGTCGTTCGGCTCGGTACCGTAGAAGTAGCCCGGCCGGCCGTAGCGCTCGTCCCAGAAGCGATGTTGCATCGCGTGCGCTCAGCCGCCGAACATCACGCGGCCTTCGACCAGCGTGTGCTTCACGACACCCGGCAGTTCGTAGCCGAGGAAGGGCGTGTTCTTGCCCTGGCTGCGCAAACTTTCGCGGGTGACGGTACGGTGCGCTTCGGCATCGAAGATGCACACGTCGGCGCGGGCGCCAACGCCGAGATGGCCGCCCTTGGTGATGCCCATGATGCGGGCGGCGTCGGCGGTGACGCGTGACAGCGCGGTCAGCAGCGGCAGCTTCATCTCCGCGCCCCACTTGAGCGTCAGCGGCAGCAGCAGTTCGAGGCCGGTGGCGCCCGGTGCGGCTTCGGCGAAAGGCATCTGCTTCTCGTCGTCGTCCACCGGCGTGTGGTCGGAACACACCGCGTCGATCTCGCCATTCGCCAGCGCTGCGCGCAGTGCTTCGCGGTCGCGCTGGGCGCGCAGTGGCGGCACCAGATGCGTGAGCGGATTGAAGAAGCCGATGTCGATGTCGCACAGGTGCAGGTGGTGCGCGCTGACGTCGCAGGTGACGTCCAGCCCCTCCGCGCGTGCGCGGCGGATCAGGTCGAGGCCAGCGGCAGACGACAGGCGGGTGATGTGCAGCTTCACGCCGGTGGTCTTCGCGAGCTGCAGTTGCGTGGCGAGTGCCACGGTCTCGGCTTCGACCGGGATGCCGGTCAGGCCGAAGCGCGACGCGACTTCGCCGTCATGCGCAACGCCTCGCGACATGTAGGGATCGAGCGGCTGCAGCCAGACGCGATAGCCGAAGGTGGAGGCGTACTGCATTGCGCGCAGCAGCACCAGGTTGTCCTTCATCGGCGTGTTGGCCTGGCCGAATGCGACGCAGCCGGCCTCGGTCAGCTCCGCCATCTCGGTCAGCCGTTCGCCCTTGAGGCCCGCGGTCAGCGCGCCGACCGGATAGACGTGCGCGCAGTTGAGCTTGCGTGCGCGGTGACACAGCATTTCGACGAGGCCCGGCTCGTCCAGCGCCGGGTCGGTGTCGGGCGGGCAGGCGAGGCTGGTGACGCCACCGGCCATCGCGGCCTGCATCTCTGATTCAAGGGTCGCGCGGTATTCGAAACCCGGCTCGCGCAGGCGTGCGGAGAGGTCGACCAGGCCGGGTGCTACGACCAGGCCGCGCGCGTCGATCACGCGGTCCGCGGTGAAGCCGGCCGGCGCGGCGCCGAGCGCGACGATCTTGTCGTCGGCAATGAACACGTCTTGCTGGGTATCGAGCTTGTGGGCCGGATCAACGACACGGCCGTTGGCAATCTGGATCTTCATCGTCTTGGTCTCAGTGTCCGGCCAGCATGCTCATCACGGCCATCCGCACCGCAATGCCGAAAGTCACCTGCGGCAGGATCACCGCATTGCCGCCATCGGCGACGGCTGAGTCGATCTCGACGCCGCGGTTCATCGGGCCCGGGTGCATCACGATCGCGTCCGGTTTGGCGAGTGCAAGCTTTTCGGGAGTCAGGCCCCAGACCTTGAAGTACTCCTGGCTGGAAGGCAGCAGCGCGCCCTGCATGCGCTCGTTCTGCAAGCGCAGCATCATCACCACATCGACGCCCTTGAGGCCCTCGCGCATGTCGTGGAAGACGCGCACGCCCATGCGTTCGACGTCGGTCGGCAGCAGGGTCTTCGGGCCGATCACACGCACTTCCGGCACGCCCAGCGTGGTCAGCGCGGCGATCTCGGAGCGTGCCACGCGCGAATGCAGCACATCGCCCACCACTGCCACCGTCAGGTTGGTGAAGTCCTTTTTGTAGTGGCGGATCGTGTACATGTCGAGCAGGCCCTGCGTCGGGTGCGCATGGCGCCCGTCGCCGGCGTTGACCACGCTGATGTGGTCGCGCCCGGTGGCGCGCAGGTGCTGGGCGAGCAGGTAGGGCGCACCGCTCGATGCGTGCCGCATCACGAACATGTCCGCGCCCATCGCGCAGAGGTTGTCCACCGTGTCGAGCAGGGTCTCGCCCTTGCTCGTCGAGCTGGTGGACACGTTCAGGTTGATCACGTCGGCCGACAACCGCTTGGCAGCGATCTCGAAAGTGGTGCGGGTGCGTGTGCTGTTCTCGAAGAACACGTTGAACACGCTCTTGCCGCGCAAGAGCGGCAGCTTCTTGACCTCGCGCTCGGCGACCTCGGTGAACGGCGCCGCGATATCGAGGATATCGGTGAGGATGCTCTTGGGCAGGCCTTCCAGCGTCAGCAGGTGCGCGAGCTTGCCGTCCTTGGTCAGTTGCGGGTTAAGCATGGATCAGCCTCAGGGTCAGTGCGCCTTCGCCGGCCTCTTCGAGTTGCAGGCTATCGGTGGGGGCGAGCGGGGTTTCCAGCGTGTGCGCGACGAAGCGCGGCGCAACCGGCAGCTCGCGCCCGCCGCGGTCGACCAGCACCGCGAGGTCAACACGCGCCGGGCGGCCGTAGTCGAACAGCTCGTTGAGTGCGGCGCGGGTGGTGCGCCCGGTGTAGAGCACATCGTCGACCAGGATGATCGGTGCGCCCGCGACATCGAAGGGGATCTCGCTCTTGCGCGGACTCGGGTGCAGCCCCTTCTTGCCGTAGTCATCGCGGTAGAAGGCAACGTCCATCACGCCGAGCGGTTTGCTCAGGCCGAGTGCCGCATGCAGCCGTTTGGCGAGCCACACCCCGCCGGTGTGGATGCCGACCATCGCGGTGTCGGCGGTGACATGGGGACGGATCTGCTCCGTCAGCGCAGCGATCAGCTGCTCAGCGTCCGGTAAGGTCATCGGTGGCATGTGAGCTTTCAAACCAGGTTTGCAGAATGCGTTGCGCGGCAACGGCATCGAGGTGTTGCTTGCGTCCGCGCCAGCCGTGGCCCGCTTCGCGCAGCATCGCTTCGGCTTCGAGCGAGGTAAGTCGTTCATCGACCAGCATCACCGGCAGCCGGAAGCGGCCGTTGAGCTGGTTGGCAAAACGGCGCGCGCGCGCCGTCATGTCGTGTTCGGTGCCATCGACATGCACGGGGAGGCCGACGACCAGGGTGGTCGGCCGCCATTCGTCGATCAGCTTGGCGATCGCGGCGAAGCGCGCATCGTTGGCTTCGCCCTGGATCACCTGAATCGGCTGGGCGATGCCCACCTCAGTCTCGCCAACGGCGACGCCGATGCGGGCGGTGCCGAAGTCGAATCCGAGCACCGTGGCCATCAGGCGTGCCCGGCGACGTCCGAGAGGTTGGTGAAATCCACGCCCAGCAGTTTCATCGCGGCATCGAGCCGGTCTTCGGGCGGCAGATCGAAGATGATGCTCAGGTCGGCGGGCACCGTCAGCCAGGCGTTCTGCTTGAGCTCGTCCTCAAGCTGCCCGGCGGACCAGCCGGCATAACCGAGCGAGATCAGTACCTCGCCGGGCTCGCCGTTCGCGCCGAGGGATTCGAGAATGTCTTTCGAGCTGGTCAGGGCCACGCTGTCATTCACTTTCAGCGAGGAATGCCACTCGCCGGCCGGCCGATGCAGCACGAAGCCGCGATCGGTCTGCACCGGGCCGCCGAAGTAGACCGGGCGCTGTGCCAGGTCGGCCGATTCGAGTGCGATGTCGACCTTGCTGAAGAGCTCGCCGAGCGTCATGTCGATCGGCCGATTGACGATCACGCCGAGCGCACCGTCTTCATTGTGCTCGGCGATGTAGGTCAGCGTGCGGGCGAAATTCGGATCGTCCATGGCGGGCATGGCGATCAGGAAATGATGGGTCAGGTTCATGGGCTCCACACCCTCATTCTATCAGGCGTGCCGCCGGGTGCAGTGACCGCGGTGGCGCTTGCGTAATTGTTTGCGCTCAAGGGCATGCGGCAGGGGCCGGCGCTAGGCTTGCGCCCCATGTCGATCCATTGCCTTCCGCGCACGCTGTCGCCGCTCGAGCCCGCTGCGCAGGCGCGCCTGATGCTGTTGGTGCGCTTGCGCTGGCTGTTTGTCGCGGTGTGTTGGGTGCTTGCCGCGCTCGGGCTGTTCGGCGCGCACCTTCCGGTTGAGGGCGTTGCACTGGCCGGACTGGCCTTGCTGGCACTCAACCTTGCAACGCTGTGTGCCCTGCGCAGGCGGCAGGTGGCCTGGCTGACGCCGCGCGGCCTCTTCCTTCAGTTGCTTGCGGATACGTTGGCGTTATCCGTGCTGGTGCAGCAGACCGGCGGGCTGGCGAGCCCCGCAGTGGGCGCATATCTGGTACCGATCGCGCTAGGCGCGAACCTGCTGCCGCGTGCTGGCTGTTGGGCGATGTTCGCCTGCGCGGTGGCGAGCTACTGCGTGCAGGCTTTGCTGCCGAGCCCGGTACCCCATGTGCACGGCGTCGCCGCGTTCACACTGCACCAGGCCGGCATGTGGCTGACAGTGGTTGCGGCCGCTGCACTGCTGGCGGGCTTCCTGGCACGTGCGGCGGACTTGCTGCGACGCTGCGAACGCGAGTTGGCGGCGGCGCGCGAAGCGGTACTGCACCAGGAGCGACTGGTTGCACTGGCGGGCTTGGCGAGCACAACCGCGCATGAACTGGCGACACCACTGGCGACGATGAGCGTCACGCTTGAGGACTTGGCGGCTGACGCCGTGCTGCCCGCGGCGCTGCGCGGCGACGTGGCGCAACTTGGCAGACAACTGGCCCGTTGCCGCACGGCCATGGAAACGCTCGCCAGCGCGGCAGGCGTAGCACGCGGCGGAAACGCGCGGCGCATGCCGCTGGCTGATTGGCTGGCCGAGCTGGCGGACCAATGGCGTATTCGCCAGCCGCAGGTGCGCGTGGATCTGGACTGCGACAGCGCGCACACCGTCGTGGCTGAACAAAGCCTCGGCCATACGCTGCAGTGGCTGCTTGACCATGCCGCGTCGTTGGCGCCCGCCGCGGTGTCGCTTGCGGCGCGCGTGGAGGCCGACAGTCTGCAGATTGCGGTGCGCGACTGCGGGGCGCGTGTGCCTGAAGCGCTGCGCGACGCGATGCGTGATCCGACGCAAAGTCATGGCGAGTTGAGCCACGCTACCATCGCCCGGCTCGGCGGCCGCTTGGACGCACGCCCGTTCCGCGGTGGTACCGAGCTGGTGATAACCCTCCCCCTGGCTGCACTGAGCCCATGAACGTACGCCGTTTGCTGATCGTTGAAGACGACCCCTCCTTGTCCGAGGTGCTGTGTCGCGCCTTTGAGCGGCGCGGCTACGAGGTCCATGCGGAAATGCATGTCGCGGGCGCTTGCCGAGCCGCGTGCGAGTGGCCGAGCGATTGCGCGGTGGTGGACCTGAAGTTGCCGGATGGGTCGGGCTTGAAAGTCGTCGAGGCGCTCGCAACCGCGCAGCCGGATTGCCGCATCGTCGTGATGACCGGCTATGCCAGCGTCGCCACCGCGGTTGAAGCGATCAAGCTGGGCGCCACGCACTACCTGACCAAGCCGGCGAGCATCGCAGAAATCGAAGCGGCGTTTGATCGCACCGAAGGCGATGCCGAGGCGGAGGCGATTGATGAGCCGATGCGCGTTGATGCGGTCGAGTGGGAGTACATCAATCGCGTGCTGACCGAGCAGGACGGCAACATTTCTGCGACCGCCCGGGCGCTTGGCATGCACCGCCGGACCCTGCAGCGCAAGCTCGCGCGCCCGCCCGAGTCCTGAGCCTTCGGGGCGCCTGCGACAAATTGTCGCGAGTCAATTTTTTCCCTCCGCGCGGCGCATAGAGTCCGTGCGTCAAATTGTCGCACCCGTGCCACACCGGCGTGGGCCCGCGCCGACCATTCCGGAGGAGAGAGAACATGGACAAGAAGCAGGAACACCAGGAGCCGAGCACCCCCGACGTCAGCCGCCGCAAGTTCCTTGGCAGCTCGGCGATGGCTGGTCTGGCCAGCGCGACCTTGGGTCTGGCCGGTTGCAACAAGGGTGAACAGGGCGCCACGCCGGCACAGTCCGCCCCCGCCAAGGCAGCCGCGGCGGAAGGCGGCGATGCACACGAGATCAAGCCCGGCCAGCTCGACGAGTACTACGGCCTGTGGTCCGGTGGTCACTCCGGCGACGTGCGCGTGCTGGGTTTGCCGTCCGGCCGCCAGATCAAGCGCATTCCCGTATTCACGCCCGATCCGCTGACCGGCTGGGGTACCACCAACGAATCCAAGGCCATCATCGGCACGAAGCCCGATGGCACGCCGCTGTACCACGTTGGCGACACCCACCATGTGCACGGCAGCTATGCCGACGGCACTTACGACGGCAAGTATGCGTGGGTGAACGACAAGCTCAATTCGCGCATTGCCCGTATCCGCCTGGACATCATGGAATGCGACAAGATCACCGACATTCCGAACGTTCAGGGCTTCCACGGCATCTTCCCGGACAAGCGCGACCCGGTCGATGCGGCAATCAATCGCACGACGCGTGTGTTCTGCGGCGCCGAGTTCTCGATTCCGCTGCCGAACAACGGCAAGACCTCGGATGATCCGGCGACCTACCGCTCGCTGTTCACCTGCGTGGACGCCGAGACCATGGATGTGCGCTGGCAGGTGGTGATCGACGGCAACTGCGACCTCGTTGCGACTACCTACGACGGCGCTTTTGCGGCGACCAACCAGTACAACACCGAGATGGGCGTGCACTACCAGGACATGATGTCCGCCGAGAAGGACGCCTGCCTGTTCTTCCACGTTGCGCGCATCGAGGAAGCGGTCAAGGCGGGCAAGTTCAAGACCTACGGCGACAGCAAGGTGCCTGTGGTCGACGGCACCAAGGAAGCCAACAAGGATCCGAAGACCGCGCTGACCGCGTATGTGCCGGTGCCGAAGAACCCGCACGGCGTGAATGCTTCGCCCGATGGCAAGTACTTCATCTGCGCCGGCAAACTCTCGCCGACGACGACCACGATCGAAATCGCCAAGATGCACGAGTGGTTCGACGGCAAGCTCGACGACATCAAGAAGACCATCGTCGCCGAAGTGGAAGTCGGCCTCGGCCCGCTGCACACCGCCTTCGACGGTCGCGGCAATGCCTACACCACGCTGTTCCTCGACTCGCAGGTCGTGAAGTGGAACATCGACGCGGCGATCAAGTTCTACGCTGGCGACAAGAACAGCAAGTATGTGGTTGACCGCATCGATGTGCACTACCAGCCAGGTCACATCAACGCCTCGATGTCGGAGACCAAGGAAGCGGACGGCAAGTACCTCAACGTCGGCTGCAAGTTCTCGAAGGATCGCTTCCTGCCAGTCGGCCCGCTGCACCCCGAGAACGAACAGATCATCGACATCTCGGGCGAGAAGATGCGCCTGCTGCGCGACGACCCGGTCTGGCCGGAGCCGCACGACTTCATCATCGTCAAGCGCGACATCATCAAGACCAAGCAGGTCTTCCAGCTCGACGACTTCCCGCTCGCGACCAAGAAGGCCGAAGACTCCGGCGTGGAGCGCAAGGGCAACAAGGTCACGGTGCGCATCGCGTCCTACGCGCCGCAGTACCAGTTGCAGGAGTTCAAGCTGAAGAAGGGCGACGAGGTCACGATCATCCTGACCAACCTCGACAACGTGGAAGACCTGACGCACGGCTTCGGCATCCCGAAGTACGACGTTCAGTTCATCGTGAACCCGCAGGAAACCAAGTCGGTCACCTTCAAGGCGGACAAGGTCGGCGTGTTCTGGATCTACTGCACGCACTTCTGCCACGCGCTGCACCTGGAGATGCGCTCGCGCATGATCGTGGAAGCCTGATCGAACGCACCGCCTCCGAGGTGGCGGCAAGAGAGTTGGGGAGCGCGCGTGCGCTCCCCTTTTTTATGCCGATTCGTCAGCAGGCATAACTCTCGACGAACTGGTCCGGCGCCGGGGCTGCGCAGCTGACATGGGCCGCCTGTACGGAAAACTGCGAACCGGAGATCAAGCGGAACTCCGCAACGATCGAGCCGGATGCGTCGAGCGGTAGTTGGAAGCGTGTTTGCCGCACAGCGCCAACCGACAGGCTCCCGTCAGCCAACCCTCCGATGCAGCGTTCAGGCGCACCACTCCAGTGGGCGTCCGAAAAGTGCATCACGAGCTTGCCGGCGTAGCCGGGCACGCGGGTGCCGCCCGGCGCGACCGCGTGCAGATGTGCGGCCGAAAAATGTACCTTGAGCTCGCTGCCTTCCGCCTCGATGCGTTCGATCTCTGAACTGTAGAACTCGAATTCGAATTGCATGCGACGCGCTCCGATCCGCTGAACTTCGATGCGGTGAATAATGCCCCGTATTGTCGGGGGCCGCGAGTCGGCCGGCCTTCCGGCACTTCGCAAAAGAAAAACGGCGAGCAAGCGCCCGCCGTCTCGTTTGTTGCCTGCGAAGCGGTCAGCGTTCGAATAGCTCGTGGAAGCGCGCCAGGTCGGTGGTTGCCTTGCGGGCGTCGGCGAGACCGACGCGTTTGGCTTTCAGCAAGATCTGCAGGTCGGAGTTCATCGTGTGCGAGCGCGAGTCCGGCACCGCGTTGAGCTTGTCGAGCAAGGGGCGGATGCCGCCGACGTTGCGCGATGCGATCAGCGCCTGCGCTTCGGCGTTGGGCGTCAGGCATTCGGTGGCGAGGTAGTAGGAGTCGCCCTTCAGTGACGGAATCAGCGCCTGGCAGATCACGCTGCGCAGCGAGCTGGCCAGCGTCTGCGCCTGGGTTTCGGTGTTGCCGAGCAGGCGCAGCATCTTCTGCAGGCCCAGCTCGGTGGTCTTTGCGTGCAGCGTGGCAAACACCAGCGGGCCGGATTCCGACAAGGCGAGCGCTTCCTGCGCCGTTTGCGCGTCACGGATCTCGCCAATCAGGATGACGTCGGGGCGTTCGCGCAGTGCATCGAGGGCGCCCAGGTAGTAGCTGCCAACGTCGCCGTCTTCGCCCACTTCGCGTTGCGTGATGATGCAACGGCGCTGCGGGATCAGGGTTTCGACCGGGTCTTCGATCGTGATGATGTGGCCGGAGCGGGTCTTGTTGATCTCGTCGAGCAGCGAGGCGATCGTCGTCGATTTGCCTTGGCAGGTGTCGCCAATGAACAGCACGAGGCCGCTGTTGAGCTTGACCAGCTCCTGGATCGACGGGCGCAGACCGAGGTCTTCCATCGGCATCGGCTCGGTCGGGAAACGGCGAATCACGCAGCCGAGGCGCTTGCGGCCCTGGAAGGTGAAGCAGTTAGCGCGGATGCGGGCGCTGTAGAGATCCTTCGAGCGATCGAAGGCGCGCTCCATGATGCGCTCTTCCCAGTTCGGCTCGATGACCTTGAAGAACTCCTCCAGATCCTCGCCGGTCACCGGCGTGTCGCAGGCAGCCACCAGGCGCTTGGGCTGGCGCAGCATCACAGGGCTGTTCTGGTGAATGATGATGTCGCTGAACACGATGTTCGAGTTGAGCAGGTGCAGGATCTGCTCAACCAGCGTACCGAGGGCGGGGTAGCCCGCATTCTCGGCCGGGGACAGCGTCTCGATCATCGAGTAGTTCTGGAATTCCATTCAGGCTCCCTGCGCAAGCATTTTGTTCGTGCGGGCGTGACTATATACCGCTGTGCGCCGATTTCTACGGGCGCGCCGACAGGCGGCCAGCAGATCGGTGGCTGTACGTAATTTCAGTATTCTAGCTGTTTACTGATTTGCGCCGGAATGGGGGGCGGCGCTTCAGGCGGTACGCACGTAAACCGCTGCCTCGCCGGCGTCGCCGCCGTGTTCGGGGGTGTTCTGCGGTCGCAGGTGTTCCAGCACAAAGCCGCAACGCTCTGCCAGCGCGCGGCTGCGGAGGTTGCGTGCGTTGGTGACGATTTCCAGTCGGCGAGCATGGAGCGTGTGCAAGGCCAGGTCGCGGATCGCGCGGACTGCTTCGCTCAGGTAGCCGTGGCCAAGGCTTGGCGTATGCCCCCAGTAGCCGATCTCGAACCGTCGCGCGAGCCAATCGAAGCGGTGAAGGCCGCAGGCACCGACAAGGCGATCCTCGGTACGGTGCCGGATCAGGAAAGTGAAGTCTTCGCGCAGGACGAACTGTGCTTCGGCGCGCCGGCAGAAGGTTTCGAAGCTCTCCAGCGTTGGCTCCGGCACTGCCCACGGCAGGTTTGCCGGCCACTGGCGCAGCGCCACCAACGAGTCGCACACCGCTTCCATGACGGCCGCGCCGTCGCCCGCGCGGGGCGGGCGCAGCGTGAGGCGCGCCGTGTCGATCTGCCCGGGCATGTCGAGCAGAACCGGCGCGCGGCTCACTTGCGTGGCGCGCCCTTCTTGGCCTGTTCCACTTCCACCGCGCGCAGCCGCGCTGCGCACTTGTCCAGCACGCCATTCACGAAGCGGTGCCCTTCGGTACCGCCGAAGTTCTTTGCCAGCTCGATGGCTTCGTTGAGGATCACGCGATACGGCGTTTCGGGGCAGTGCTTCAGTTCGTACACGCCGAGCAGCACGATTGCGCGTTCGATCGGTGAGAGTTCCCCGATCGGGCGATCGATGTGCGGCACGAACTCGGCTTCAAGTTCGCTGGCGTGCTCGGTCGCGCCGGTCAGCAGCGCGCGCAGCAGGATGCGATCGGAACGCACCCAGTCGCCGGCGGTTTCTTCCGAGATCTCAAGGTGTTCCTCGATCATCGGAACCGAATTGCCGGTCAGCTGCCACTGGTACAGGCCTTGCAGCACCAGTTCGCGCGCCAGGCGGCGCGGCGTTTTGTTCGGGGTTGGGGTGTTCATGCGCGGAGTGCCTTTTGCAGGTTGGCCATCTCGATCGCCGCCTGAGCGGCCTCGGTGCCTTTTTGATGCATGCGGAATTCGGCCTGGTTGTCATCCTCGGTCGTCAGCACGCCGTTCGCGATCGGGATGCTCTCGTCGAGCGTCACTCGCGTGATGCCGGCGCCCTGTTCGTTCGACACCAGTTCGAAGTGGTAGGTCTCGCCGCGGATTACCGCGCCGAGCGCGATCAGGGCATCGAAACGGCCGGATCGTGCCATCGTCTGCAGCGCCAGCGGGATCTCGAGTGCGCCCGGCACGGTGGCGATCTGGATCGCATCGTGGGCAACACCGCGGTTGATCAGTTCAGTGGTCGCGGCCGACAGCAGGCCTTCGCACACGTACTGGTTGAAACGGCTCATCACGATGCCGACACGCAGGCCGGCGCCGTTGAGGTCGGGGGTGATCTCGGCAATCTTCTCGAAGCGGGGCATGTCAGTCCTTGTAGGCGCCATGCGGGCGCCGTGCGATGTTTGGGTTCAGGCGGTCGGCGCGTCGTAACCAGTGATTTCGAGGCCGAAGCCGGTCATGCTGGGGATCTTGCGCGGGCTTGCGAGCACGCGCATCTTGCCGACGCCGAGGTTGCGCAGGATCTGCGCGCCGATACCGAAAATCCGCGGGTCCCATTTCAGCGCCGGGCGGCGGTTGCTGTCCGGCGTGAGCTTGGCGATCAGTTCTTCGCCGCTTTCGGGCCTGCGCAGCAGAATCAGCACGCCGTTACCGTGCGCGGCAATCCGGCGCAGCGAATCGTCAATGCCGAAGCTGTGGTGACTGCCGGCGGGGTCAAGAAAGTCCAGCACCGAGACCGGCTCGTGCACCCGCACCAGCGCCTCGGTGTCGGGGCGCACATCACCGCGCGACAGCGCCAGATGCACATCGCCCGATACCCGGTCAGCGAAAGCACAGAGCTGGAACGGCCCGTGCGCGGTATCGACGGTCTTTTCGGTGACGCGCTCGATCAGCACCTCGGCCTGGGCGCGATACTCGATCAGATCGCGGATTGCGCCAATCTTTAGGTCGTGTTCCTTCGCGAATTCCAGCAGATCCGGCAGGCGCGCCATCGTGCCGTCGTCCTTGAGGATCTCGCAGATCACCGCCGCAGGCTCGCAACCGGCCAACTGTGCGAGATCGCAACCGGCTTCGGTGTGGCCGGCACGCACCAGCACACCGCCGGGCTGTGCCATCAGCGGGAAGATGTGGCCCGGCTGCACGATCGAATCCGGCGTTGCGTTTCGGGCGACGGCTGCCTGCACGGTGACCGCACGGTCCTGCGCAGAGATGCCCGTCGTTACCCCTTCGGCCGCCTCGATCGAGGTGGTGAAGGCGGTGGAAAAGGGCGAGCGGTTGTCCTTTACCATCAAGCCCAGCCCCAGCTGCTTGCAGCGCTGTTGCGTGAGCGTCAGGCAGATCAGGCCGCGGCCATGCTTGGCCATGAAGTTGATCGCTTCAGGCGTGACATGCTCGGCGGCAAGAACCAGGTCGCCCTCGTTTTCGCGATCCTCTTCATCCACCAGCACCACCATCTTGCCGGCGCGGATGTCTTCGATGATTGCGGTAATCGGTGCCAGGACGCTCATGACTGCCCTCCGCCGGTCTGCATGTCGGAGGCTGACGCCTCTTTTTCCCAGGCCAGCATGCGCTCGACGTGGCGGGCGATCAGGTCGACTTCGAGGTTCACCTTGGTTCCTGGCGTGAGGCGCTTGAGGGTCGTGACTTCAACCGTGTGCGGGATCAGGTTGATCGAGAAATCCGTGCCTTCGATGCGGTTCACCGTGAGGCTCACACCATCCACCGTGATTGATCCTTTGCGGGCGATGTAGCCGGCCAATGCGCGCGGGGCACGGATCACCAGCTCGTGGCTCTCGCCGATCGGCGCGAACTTCAGCACTTCGCCGACGCCATCGACGTGGCCGCTGACCAGGTGGCCACCGATTCGGTCGGCCAGACGCAGCGCCTTCTCGAGGTTCACCTCGCCCGGCTCGGCGAGCCCGACGGTGCAGGCCAGCGTTTCGGCCGACACGTCAAACTGCATCCGCTGGCCTTCCTTCGCGATCACGGTAAGGCAGACGCCGTTGTGGGCGATCGAATCACCGAGCGCTACATCGGAAAGATCCCAGGTGCCAACATCGGTGGTCAGGCGGACGCCTTGGTCGAGCGGGGTCACCGCAACGATGCGGCCGGTTGCGGCCACGATTCCGGAGAACATGCTTCGCTCCGCTTGGAAAAACCGCAATTCTAGCCGATCCGCCGGGGCCGGCACCGATCGCGGCAGGTGCGCGCGCTGAAGCGGCGCCGGGCTTCCCTCCCAATCTTGCGAACTGTGCCGCGGGTAGCCGGGCCGGCGCGCCGCTATCATCGCGCCATGTCCCCCATCCGCCCCTCGTTTGTCGCCGTTGCAGCCTGGGCTGCGCGTGTGTGCGCCGCCGTGCTCGTTCTCTCGGCCCTACCCGCCGGTGCCGCACCGGTTGAAGCCACGCCGTCCGAGCGTGCATGGCTGGCTACGCATCCGGTGATCCGGGTCGGTGTCGCGCGCCAGGACTGGGCGCCGATCGAACAGTTCAGCGCAGAGGGGCGCTACATCGGCATGTCGGCCGACATGCTCGAGCTGATTGCGCGACGCATTGGCGCGACTTACGAAATCCGTGTCGAACGCGACGCCGCAGCGCTGTTTGCCAAAGTGCGTGCGGGCGAGATTGACGTGGTGCCGTCGATCGGTCGCACCGGCGAGCGCGAGCGCTTCATGGACTTCACGCAGCCCTACCTCGACACGCCGGTCGTCATGATCGCCCGGCGCGATACCAGTGGCCTGTCGCCGGACGCCACGCTGGAAGGGCGCACCGTGGCGGTGGAGGAGGGCTATGCCGCGGCCGAGCTGGTGCCGCAGCGCTACCCGCGCGCAAAGTTGCTCAGGGTGCCGACGACGGCGGATGCGCTGCGCGCGGTATCCGAAGCGCGTGCCGACGCTTATTTCGGCGCGCTCGCACCGGCCGAGTATCAGGTCGAACGCGGCTTGCTTTCCAACCTGTCGGTACGCGGCCCGGTGCCGATCGATTCCGGCCTGCGTTTTGGTGTCGGCCGCCAGGCCGCCGCGCTCGCGCCGCTGCTCGATCGCGCGATTGCCTCGATCAGTGCCGACGAACGCGCGGCGGTCGTTCGTCGTTGGGCGCCGGTGCCGCTCCAGCTGGCCCCGGTCGCAACCCCCTTGCAGCTCGACGCAGCCCAGCGTGCGTGGCTGGCCGCTCATCCACGCCTGCGCATCGGCTATATCGCCGACTACGCGCCGCTGATCGAGCGCGGGCCGGATGGCCGCATGCAGGGACTGTTCGCCGACAAGTTCGATCTCCTTGCGCGGCGCCTCGGCGTTGGCATCGAGACCCCGCGCGCCTACACCCTGGCTGACCTGCAGCGTGCACTCGCCACACGCGAGATCGATCTCGCCTTGGGCCTTTCGCGCAGCGCCGAACGCGAAGAGTTCGCGCGTTTCGCCGGCCCGCTGCTGACGACCGCCACCGTGGCGGTCACGCGCAGCGAAGGCGACTTCTTCCACGAGCCGGGGCAGTACCTCGGCAAGGTCGTGGCGATGAAGCGCGGTCATTTCCTGGTGCCGCGGCTTGCGCGCAACTACCCGGGCGTCCATGTCATCGAGTTCGATACCCTGGAGCAGGCGCTCGATGCGGTGGCGCGCGGCGAAGCCGAGGCAAGCTTCAACGACCTGACCGCCGTGGCGCCGCGCCTCGCCAAGGATTACGCCGGCGTGCTGAAAGTGGCCGGCAGCTGGGTCGAGGCGCCGAGCGAGGTGCACATCGCAGTGCGCAGCGATTGGCCCGAGCTGGTCGCGCTACTCGGGCTTGCGCTCGATTCACTGACGCCGGCCGAAGTGCACCAGCTCAATGAACGCTGGCTGGTGCCGAAGTACCGATTCGTGTTGCCGTGGCAGAAGGTCCTGTCGATCGGCCTGCCGGTGCTGGCGGTGCTGGCGCTGGTGATCGGCATCATCGTCGTCTGGAACCGTCGCCTGCAGCGCGAGGTGACTCGCCGGCTGGCAAGCGAGGCTGCGCTGGCTGAGGCGCGCGATGCGGCGCTGGATTCGGCAGACCGCAAGGCCGCCTTCCTGGCTGCCTTGTCACATGAAATGCGCACGCCGATGAACGGTGTGACCGGCATGGTTGACGCGCTGGCGCATGGCCGACTCGACGAAAACCAGCACTATCAGCTGGGCGTGGTGGCGCGCTCGGCGCGGGTTGCGCTGTCGATCCTGAACGATGCGCTCGACTTCGCCCGTATCGAAGCGGGCCGGCTCTCGCTCGATCCGCAGCCGACCGATGTGCGCGCGCTGGCCGAGGATGTCGCTTCGCTGTTTGCGCCGATGGCCGCCGAGCGCGGGCTCGCCTTGCAGCTTTCGGTCGCGCCGCAGGTGCCGCCGCTGGTGCTCGACGGCCTGCGCGTGCGGCAGGTGATGGCAAACCTGGTATCCAACGCAATCCGCTACACCGAACGTGGCGCCGTTCGCCTCAAGCTCGCCGCTGCTCCGCTCACGACGCGTCGCTGGCGCCTGATCGTCGAGGTGGAGGACAGCGGCCCCGGCATTCCCGACAGCGAGCGTCACCGTCTGTTCCAACCCTTCGAGCCGCTCGGCGGACCCGGCTCGCCCGGCACCGGGCTCGGGCTCGCAATCTGCCGTGCGCTGACCGACGCGATGCACGGCCGGCTCGACTACACCGCCGGTGGGCAGGGCGGCAGCCTCTTCAGCTTCACCGTCGAGGCGGATTCGGCCTTGCTGGCATCGGCCGATGAACGCAGCTTCGTCGGCGTCTGCGTTCGCATGGCGGTTGCTGACCCGTTCTGGCGGCAGGAAAGCGAAGCCTGGCTGCGCAACTGGGGGGCGCATGTGGTGAGCCCTGAGGCCCGCGACTTCACCCAGATCACGCTGTCCGACGGCGCCCCCGCGCTCGAGGGCCAACCCAGCGTGAGGCTTACGCGCGACGTCGGTGGCACGATTCGCAGCCTGCGCGGTGCCGTCATCGAATTGGCGGCCGAGCCGCTGCTGCCCTCGCGGCTGCAGCAGGCACTCAGCCGTGCGCTGGACCCCGCACCGTTGCGCGCAGCTGAGCCAGCCGCCGCGCCGCCCGCGAATCGCGTCGTGCTGGTGGTTGACGACGAGCCGTTGAACCTGCGCGTTGCGAAGGAGCTGCTGTCTTTGCTTGGCTTCGATGCGCAGCTGGTCGGCGAATCACAGGCGGGATTCGAGGCCTTCTGCACCGGCACCTACTGCGCGGTGCTGCTGGATTACCGCATGCCGGGTGAGGACGGCATCAGCCTCGCGGCCCGCATGCGCCAGCGCGAGCGCCTGAGGGGGTTGGCGCGCACGCCGATCGCGGCGGTCACTGCAGACGGTAGCGAGACCACCGCCAGCGCATGTGCCGCTGCCGGCATGGACAGCGTGGTACTCAAGCCGCTGACGCTGGAGACGCTGCATGCGGCGCTGACCCAGCTGGGCTGCGCGCCAGCGATGCCGCCGCAAGGTCTGATGGCCGAGGAGGTGCACGATGAGGAGGCGGAGCCCCTCGCCCATCTGGCGGCACTGCTGGGTTCAACCGAGCGGGCGCATGGCATCGCGCAGGGCTTCGTGACGGCCTCGGCCGAAGATCTGGTGGCGCTGCGCGAAAAGCTCGACATCGAAGATCTCGAAGCCGTCCGCTTCCTTGCCCACCGGATCAAGGGCGGCGCCCGCAATGCCGGTTTCGAGCGCGTCGGGACTGCTGCGGCGGAACTCGAGGGTGCTGCCAAGGCGGGCGATGCGGCCGCCACGCGCCGGCTGACGGTGCCGCTGGGCCGGGCGCTCGAACGCCTCCGCCTGCGCCTCGCCGAGATCGAACCGAGCGCCTGACCGCTAGGGCTTGTTCTCGGGCGCGTTGGCGGGCGGGCGCAGCCGGATCGGGCTGGCGAGTTCGGGGTGGTAGCCGACCACGCCTTGATAGGCCTCGGTGATACGCGCCATGTCGGCCGCGTCGTCGCCGCTGAGTGTCATGTAGCCGCGGATGCCGATCGTTCGCGTTGCGAAGTCGATGTAGGCAAGGCCCAGCTGCATGTCGGCCGCGCGGGCGATGCGCAGGAAGCCAGATTTCCAGTGATCCAGGCGGCGCCGCGTGCCCTCCGGCGCCATTGCAAGGATCAGGGTGTCGCGACGGCGGATGTCGGCCGCCAGTGTTTCGATGAAGCCCCCGGTCGCGGCACGATTGACCGGAATCCCGCCCCAGCTGCGCAACAGACGGTTGAATGGGCCGACGAAGATGGTGTGTTTGCCGATCCAGCGCACTGGCCAGCCGCAGGCCCAACGTGCCAGCAGACCGAGCGGGAAGTCCCAGTTCGAGGTGTGCGGATACACGATCAGCAGCACTTTGGCTGCCGTTGGTGGCGGCAGGTCGATGCGCCAGCCGACCAGGCGCAACAAGGTGTGGGCCCAGCGGCGTGGGCGGGGTGCGAGGCTGGGCGCGTGATCGGGCTGCGACAAGGCGTGGGTTCCTGAACTAGGGTGCGCGACTATCCCAGCTTGCGCGCGCAGCGTCCATCGTGCACTGCAACCCGCAAGGCCTGCGCGCTCACCTCGGGCTGGTGGCTTCGATGGGGGCCACTCGCGGCAGGTCGACGGTGAGCCGGGTGCCCTCGCCGAGGGTGGATTCGAGGCTGAGCGCCCCACCCAGCGGGGCTTCGATCAGATTGCGCACGATATAGAGCCCGAGCCCGGTGCCGCCGTGGCCAACGCGCGTGCTGAAGAAGGGCTCGAAGGCGCGCTGCATGATTTCCGGCGCCATGCCGTTGCCGTCGTCCGAGAACACGATCTGCACCCGGTCGGCATCCACGGCCTCTGCGCTCAGCCGCATGTGACCGTCGCTTCGATCGTCAAAGGCATGCAACAGCGCGTTGTTGATGAAGTTGGTGATGACCTGTTCGAGCGGGCCCGGGTAGCTGTCCAGCTCGACGTCCTCCGGCAGATCGAGTTCGAGCTTTTGCGGCACATGGGCCAAACGTGGGCGCAAGGCTGCGACCACGCCCTCGATGGTGTTCTTCAGGTCAAAGCGGCGACGGCGCTCGCTGGTCTGGTCGGCCGCCACTTGCTTGAAGTTGGCCATCAGCTCGGAGGCGCGTCGCGCGTTGTGTTCGATCAGCCCGGCGACTTCGCCCGCATCCTTGGTGAAACCGGCGAGGGTGGATTTTCGCAGGCTGCCGTCTTCGAGCGAGCGGGCGAAGCTGCTGATCCGCTGGCGCAGGCTGCTGGCCAGGGTCAGCGTGTTGCCCAGCGGGGAGTTCAATTCGTGCGCCACGCCGGCGACCAGGCCGCCCAGCGCGGCGAGCTTTTCCGCCTGCACCAGTTGCTGCATCGCGAGCCCCAGCTCGGCGTGCTTGGCGCGCAGTTCTTCGCTGCGGTGCGCGACGCGCATTTCGAGTTCCCGGTTCATGCTCTCCACGCGGGCCTGCAGCGCCCGCTGGGTGCTGACATCGACGACCGAGGACAGGAACATCCGGTGGCCGTCCAGCTCGAGCTGCACACCCGAGAGTTCGCAGACGCGGGGTTCGCCGTCACGTGGCTGGCCGTGCACCTCCATCTGCATCACGCGCCCTTCGCGCGCCACGGTTTCGAGCATTACGTCGCGCTCTGCCGGGTCGAACCAGAGCCCAAGCGCGAGCGTGGACTGGCCGATCGCCTCGTCGGCCTCGATGCCGAACAGCGCGCGCCACGCCGAATTGACCTTGACCAGCACGCGTCGATCGAGATCGGACAGGCTCAGCGCCACCGGGCTGTGCTCGAACAGGGTTTCGAACAGCACGCGGGCCGAATTCGCCGACGCTCGGGCGAGTTCGAGGTCGCTGACATCGGTGGCAGTCACCCGCAGCACGGGTTCGCGTTCCGCGGTCACTTCAAGATGCCCCCGCACCAGCAGATGGCGGCCGCTCATGCTGTCCACCGCGCAGCGTGCCTCGACCGCCACCCCACTGGTGCGCAGCGCGCGCCACTGTGCGATCAGCTCATGCCGGCAACGGCGATTGATGCGGCCGAGCAGGCGACGGATCGGCTGGTCCACCTCGCCCGGCGGCAGGCCGAGCAGTGTGATCATCTGGCTTGAGCAATGGGCCAGGCGCTCGCCCGGCGCCCAACGCATGGAGCCGAGGGCCGCGATGCGCTGCGCTTCGTCGAGATCGGCATGTTCGCGATGGGCCTTGTCCTCGGCATTGCGGCGCGCGGTGATGTCCTGCACCACGCGGATCGTGCCGGAGAAGACTTCGTTGCTGTCGTACAGCGCCACGCTGAGCACATGCAGCCACAGCGTTTGGCCGCGGATCGTCTCGCAGCGGATCTCCTCGCTGCGCGGCGCCACGGTGGCCGGGTCGGCATGGCCGAGCAAATGCTCACCCAACACGGCGGCGGCCATGGCGCCCTGGGCGTTGCGCGCATCGCTGCGGCCGACGATGTCCTCGCGCCGCACGCCGAACAGCCGTTGTGCGGCAGCGTTCCAGAGTTGTACCCGGCCTGCGGCGTCGAGCACGACCAGTGCAACCGGCAACGCATCGAGGATCGTCGCGAGGCGTTGCTCGCTCTCCTGCAGCGCCAGTTCGGCCTGCTTGCGCCGGGTTTCGTCACGCGCGTAGCCGAAATAGCCGGTGAAGTTGCCGTGTTCGTCGTACTCCGGCCGGCCGCTGCTGACGTACCAGCGGAAGTCGCCATCCGGCTTGCGGACGCCGTATTCGAAGTCGTAGTAGGGCTGGTGGGCCTCCACCGTGGCGCGGTGCGTCGCCATTTCCTGCGGGTCGCAGACCAGACCCGGGATTTCCCAGCGGCGGTGGCCGAGCAGATGCTCAACCGGCACCTTGTGGCGCGAGATCGTGCCGCCGAAGAAGCGTACGAAGCGCAGTTCTGCGTCCTGCTCCCACTGCCAGTCGGCGGTGAAGGCGGAAATGTCGCGCAGGCGGTTCAGCTCGCGGGCGCTGAGCTGCTCTTCGCCAGCCGCCGCACGCAGGCGGCGGTGCGCCTGAAACAGGGCCAGCGTTACGGCACACAGCACCAGCGCGAGGCTTGCCACCAGCAGCCAGACTTGCATGCGGGCTCCGACGTGGGGGGAGGGAAAACACATTCTACTGCCCGGTCTACGGCGGGCATGACAACCGACTTGAGGAACCCGACCAACGGCGCACGGCTTGCTGACTGTGGGGCCGTCGGCCCAGAATCCGCCGCGAGGCGGCGCCCACCCGGCGCTACCACCTTTGACGCGAGCCGCCATGAGCCCCAGCGCGAACCCGAACCTGCAATCCCTGACCGACCTGCCGGCGGAATGTCCCGATCTGGCGCAACTGCGCCGGGTGGCCGACAGCATCGCCGACGCCGTGCTGCGCACCGTGCAATGGCAGAACGACATCCTCAGCGAAGAGCTTGGCGCGCCGGTGTGGCTGAAGATGGAGAACCTGCAGCGCACGGGGTCGTTCAAGATCCGCGGTGCGACGCACAAGATGCGCCGCCTGATCGCCGCGCGCCCTGATCTGCGCGGCGTGGTGGCGGTGTCTGCCGGCAATCATGCACAGGGCGTCGCGCGCGCTTCGGCCAATGCCGGTGTCGCGGCGACGGTTGTGATGCCGGTCAACGCCCCGATCACCAAGATCCAGTCGTGTCGGCGCATGGGCGCGACGATCCTGCTGCACGGCGAGAATCTCGAGCAGGCGCGCGAGCTCGCTGATCGCGTGGCGGCCGAGCAGGATCTCGCCTTCATGCATCCCTACGACGACTGGGACGTGATCGCCGGCCAGGCCTCCTGCGGGCTGGAGATGCTCGAAGACTGCCCTGACATGACGGTGGCGGTGGTGCCGCTGGGCGGCGGCGGCCTGCTCTCGGGTATTGCGCTGGCACTCAAGCTGCAGCGGCCCGATATTCGAATCATCGGTGTGCAGACCGAGACGGTCGCCCCCTACCGCCACTTCCTGCAAGACGGCCTGTTCGAAACCTGCGCACCGGGCGCCCACACGATCGCCGACGGCATCAAGGTAAAGGCGCCGGGGCGTTGTAACTCGGCGGTGATCGCACGTTTCGTCGATGAGATCGTGACGGTGGACGACAACGCGATTGCCGAGGCGATTGTCGCAACACTGGAACGAACCCGCACGATCGCAGAGGGCGCGGGCGCGGTGGGGCTCGCGGCGCTGATGCGCGGCAAGGTCAAGCTGCAGCCGAACGACCGCGCGGTGGTGGTGATCTCGGGCGGCAATGTCGACATGACGCTGGTCGGCCGGTCGATCGACTACGGGCTGGCCTCAAGCGGCCGCCTGATGAGCGTGGCGGTAACGATCCCGGACAGCCCTGGCCGGCTTTTGAGCCTGCTCAAGACGGTCGCCGCGCTCGGGATCAACGTGCGACATGTGGAGCACCGGCGCGGTGAGCTGCATGTGCCGGTGGGCAAAACGGAGGTCATTCTGCAGATGGAAACACGCGACTTCGCACACCAGGCCGAACTGATCGAAACCTTTGTCGCTGAAGGCTTGCATGTACGGAACCTGATGGCGGATTGACACGCCGCGGGGCTACCATCGTCCGTCTGCACTGGGGGTGATGGCATGACAAGAACGAACGAACCGAACTGTCTGCGTCTCGAAATGCGCTCGGTGGCCGCCCTGCTGGCGCCGGACGACTCGCCGTTCGCCGGCCCCGCGCTGCATGCGGATGTCGCGGAGCGTTTGCTTGACGAAGCGGATTCGAAGCGTGGCAACGTGCCGCTGCGAATCGAGTTCGTTGTCGACGAAGACCGGCCCGGCGATGTTCAACGGGTGGTCAAGGCGCTGCGCCGCCATTTTGAGGACGAAGCGCTCGCCGCGACGCGCGACCTGTCGCGGGTGATGCGCAGCGGCCGTATCGCGACCGTGATTGGCCTGCTCGTCGTCGCAATCCTGCTCGGCTTCGCGAACACGATCGACCCCGACTCGACATCGCGCTTTGCGCGCGCGGTGCGCGAAAGCCTGACGATCTTTGCTTGGGTGGCGATGTGGCGGCCGGCCGAGTTGCTGCTCTACGACCACATGCCGATACGGCGCCGCCGCGCGCTCTCACTGCGGCTGGCGGCCGCCCCGGTCAGCCTGATCGCACGGGACGGCACAACCGTTGCCTGATCGCCCTCAGTCCTCGGCGGGCGCTTCGTCCCGCACGCGGCGATTGGAGCCCGCGACCACGTCGTAGGCAAACAGTCGGCATTCGATGTCGCCATTCATCAGCGGCGTGCGGCGGCTTGCCTTGAGGCCGATCTTCTTCGGCAGGGCCGGGTCGCCGCTGAAGAAGAAGCACTGCCAGCCGGCAAACGCGTGCTTCAGGTGGTCACCGAGCTTCGGATACCAAGCGGCGAGTTCGCTTTCCTCGCCCTCCGCCGCAAGCGCCGGTTCATCGCGCCGGCCGGCCGCTGCGCGCGGCGCGGTCAGCCGAACGCCGTAAGGCGGATTACACAGCAGCACGCCGCGCGACTCCGGGGCTTCGAGCTTCAGGATGTCGCTGGTGCGGAACTGCGCCAGATCATCCAGCCCCGCCTCGCGCAGGTTGTAGCGCGCTGCGTCCACCGCACGCATGTCGATATCGGCGCCGTACAGGCGTACGTCGTCGGCCGGGCGGCGACGCTGCAGCGCCATCGTGCGTTGCCGTTTCCAAGCCACCGGGTCGAAGCTGTGCAGGCGTTCGAAACCAAAATCGCGCTCTGCGCCCGGCGGGATGTCCAGCGCGATCAGCCCGGCCTCGATCAGGAAGGTGCCGCTGCCGCACATCGGATCCAGCAAGGCCTCGTCGGGCTGCCAGCCGCTCAGTTTCAGGATGCCGGCGGCGAGGTTCTCCTTCAGCGGCGCTTCGTGTTTGGCGCGCTTGAAGCCGCGCCGCGACAGCGGTTCGCCTGAGGTGTCGAGGTACAACGTGCAGGTTTCGGCGGTGAGGAAGGCATATACCCGGATGTCCGGGGCCTCGGTGTTGATCGATGGGCGGCGGCCACGCACATCGCGGAAGCGATCGCAGATCGCGTCCTTCACGCGCAGCGTCGTGAAATTAAGGCTACGCAGCGGCGAGCGGATCGCGGTGACATAGATGCGCAGCGTGCGGTCCACCGAGAAGCACTGCTCCCACGCCTGTTCGCGTGCGAGCGCGTAGATGTCGTCTTCGCTGCGGTAGCCGCGTTCGGCCACGCGCCACAGCACGCGGGTGGCGATGCGGCTCTCCAGGTTAACCCGCCAGCACAGGGCCCAGTCACCGGCAAAGGCAACGCCGCCATGCACCGGCTTCACGTACTGTGCGCCGAGCGCCGTCAGCTCGTCGGCGAGCAAGGGCTCGAGCCCGCGCGGGCAGGGGGAGAAGAAGTTCTCGCTCATCGGCGCGATCTCAGAAGGGTTTGACGATCACGAGGATCACGACGAAGAGCAGCGCGACCGCCGGCACTTCGTTGAAGACGCGGAACCACACATGGCTCTTGGTGTTGCGGCCAGCGGCAAAGTCGCGCAGCAAACGGCCGCAGTAGCCGTCGTAGCCGGTCAGCAGCAGCACGATGAACAGCTTGGCATGCAACCAGCCCTGCGAGAGCCAGACCTTGGCCGCTTCCAGCCCGCCGTAGAAGATCATCGATAGGCCGAAGATCCAGGTGCCGATCATCAGCGGCAGCATGAAACGCTTGAGCTTCTTCGCCATCAGCAACAGGCGATCACGTTCGGTATGGCTGTCGGCCGGCACCATCGCCAGGTTCACATAGATGCGCGGCAGGTAGAACAGGCCGGCGAACCAGCTGACGACGAAGAAGGCATGGATCGCCTTGAGCCACATGTACATCATTGCTTGTTTCCCTTGTGTTGATCGAACCAGGCCCGCGCGTGTGCGAGCCCGGCATCGACGGTCGGATAGCGAAGCTGCACGCGGAGTTCCCGGTGCAGGCGGGTGTTGTCGAGGCGGCGCGATTCGGACATGAAGGACAGCATCATCGGGCTCAGCACGCGCTCGATCTCGCCGCGCGTGGCGCGCGGCGGACGCGGCAGGCCGAAGGTGTCGGCCATGCGGTCGTACCACTCGCCCATATGCAGGTCGGAATCATCGCTCGCATTCCACGCGCGGCAATTGCCGCCACGCGTGAGCGCGGTGATCGCCAGCCGCGCGAGGTCGTCGGCATGAATGTGATTGGTGAACACATCTTCGCTGGCCTGCAGTACCGGGTCACCGCGTTCCAGCCGGGCGAGCGAGAGTCGTTCGGCCGCGTAGATGCCGGGGGCACGTAGGATCGCGAGCTGGCAGCCGCTGCGCCGCGCGAATGCGCGCAGCGTGCGTTCCGCGGCAACGCGGCGTTTGGCACGTGCGGTGCCTGCGCGCAAGGGGCGCGTTTCCCGCACCGAGGCGCCCGCACAATCTCCATACACGCCGGTTGTGCTGATATAGACGAGGCGTGCCGGAAGCCCGCGACGTGCCAGTGTTGCGACGAGGCGGCGGCTGCGCGGATCGCCCTCGCCGCGATCAGGCGGCGGCGCAAAGTGCAGCACGGCCGGCGCAATGCCGGCGAGGCGGCGCAGGCTGCGCGCATCGTCGAGATCGGCGTGCAGCGGCAGCGCCCCCAGGGCGCGCAGCGGCGCGGCCGCTTCAGCACGGCGAACCAGTGCGAATACGCGCGCGCGCTTTGCCAGCAGCGGAATCGCACGTGCAGCGACGTCGCCGCTGCCGACGATCAGCACACGGCGGCGAGCAAGTCTGCCGGCCGGGCGGCGGCCGGTCGTTGCGCGGGCGGGGCGGCGTTTCGGGTTGCGTTGGGCTACCATCCCCGGATTATCGCATTGCCTTCAAGCTCAACACTTCCATGTCTTACCAGGTCAAGCTTCAACCCGCCGGTCTCGAATTTCCTGCCAACCCCGATACCTCGGTCCTGCAGTCCGCATTGGACGCGGGGCTGATGCTGCCCTACGGCTGCCGCGACGGCGCCTGCGGATCGTGCAAAGGCCGGGTTCTGGAGGGGTCGGTGGATCACGGCAAATCGCCGGAGACGACCTTGCCGGTGGCCGAGCGCGAAACGGGCTTCGCCCTGTTCTGCTGCGCCAAGCCCACCTCCGACCTGGTGCTGGAGGTGCGCGATGTGCGCCGCATCACCGACATCCCGATCAAGAAGCTGCCTTGCCGGGTGCAGAGCATCGTGCGCGCCGCTGACGACGTGATCGTGCTGACGCTGAAGCTGCCGGCCAACGATACCTTCCGCTTCCTCGCCGGTCAGTACATCGACTTCCTGCTTGCCGGCGGCAAGCGTCGCAGCTTCTCGATCGCGAATGCGCCGGAGCGCGAGGGCGAGATGGAACTGCATATCCGCCTCGTCGAAGGCGGCAGCTTCACCACCCATGTGTTCAACACCATGAAGGAGCGCGACATCCTGCGCTTCGAGGGGCCGCTGGGGAGCTTCTACCTGCGTGAGAGCAGCAAGCCGATCGTGATGGTCGCCGGCGGCACCGGCTTCGCGCCCATGAAGGGCCTGATCGAACACATGATCGCGACCGGCAATCACCGCCCGGTCACGCTGTACTGGGGCGCGCGCGACCGCGCCGGGCTTTACCTGTTCGACCTTGCCCGCGAGTGGGAAGCGAGCCTGCCCGGGTTCAAGTTTGTGCCTGTCATATCCGATATGCCTCCGGAGGGCTGGCAAGGCCGCACCGGTCTGGTCCACCAGGCGGCGCTGGCAGATTTTCCGGACATGAGCGGCGTGCAGGTCTACGCTTGCGGGGCGCCGCCGATGATCGACGCCGCGCGGGCGGACTTTACGACCCGCTGCGGTCTGCCGGCCGACGCGTTTTTTGCCGATGCCTTTAGCTTTTCGTCCGACAGCAGTTCAACCTGATACCGTGCCGATATGAGCCAAGCCGTACTGATCACCCGCGAACCGGTCGTCAACAAGCAGCGCGCGATCACCGCAAACCGCCTGGTCGTGCATGCGCCCAGTGTGCCGGTGGCCGTGGCGGCGCTGAATGCCTTGTCCGCCAGCTGGCCAAGCAACCATACGGTTTTTGTCAGCCTCGGCCGACTGGTGCCGACCGCCGAGCTGATGGACTGGCAGATGCCGCCCAACACGATGGTCGAGATCCCGGCACCGGCCTTGGCGTACGAGCAGACGAAGGCGCTGATTCCGCAACTGCAGGAAGCGGGCATCAACGTGTGCCTCTCGTGGTACCAGCCGGGCATGGCGCTGCCCGACGGGGCCGAATTCCGCTTCGTGCTGGCCGATGCAAACAAAACGCCCAAGCCCGTGGGCTTCCCCGGCATCGCGATCGCGACCGGTTTGCCCGATCTGCCGGCCTTCGCCACTGCGGTACAGAACGGCTATGACGGCGCTTCTGGCTGGTTCTTCCTGAAAGGCGTCAAGGCGGCGAAGGAACTCGCTCCCTCGCATGCGCAGATCGTCCGGCTGCTGAACCTCGTGCGCAACGAGGCCGAGGTCAAGGAAATCGAGGCGGCGCTGAAGCTTGACGTGGCCTTGTCCTACAAGCTGCTTCGCTACATCAATTCGCCGGCCTTCGGCCTGATGGTCGAGGTGCAGTCCTTCCGCCATGCGGTCACGATTCTCGGCATGGACAAGCTGAACAAGTGGCTGTCGCTGCTGCTGGTGTCCGCGAGCAAGGATCCGCTCGCGCCGGCCCTGATGCAGGCGGCGATTGCGCGTGGCCGCTTCATGGAACTGATCGGCGCGGCCTTCGTCGAGAAACGCGAGGTCGATAACCTCTTCATCACTGGCGCCTTCTCGCTGATCCATGTGCTGCTCGGCACCACGCCCGAAGCGGTGTTGAGCGAAATGACGCTGCCTGAGCCCATCAACGACGCATTGCTGCGCGGCGAGGGGATCTATCGCCCCTTCCTCGATCTCGCGATCGCGTGTGAGCGTCTCGACCCGGCGTTGCTCGGCGAGCAGATCAGCAAGCTGCAGCTCCGCGCGGAGGACGTCAGCAAGGCGCTGGTGGCCGCTGTGGCGTTCGCCGATAGCCTTCAGTTCGGGTGATTGCGATGGAACGTCTATGCCCCGTCCATGCCACGCCGCTCGAATCGCGCGGCAAGCTGTGGCACTGCGAAGCCTGCGCTGCGGATTACCGAGTGCGCGGTGAATGTGCCGACTGCGGCAGCGAGCTGGAAAAGATCGCTGCCTGTGGCGCTAGCAACTGGTGGTGCAACCGCTGCAACGAGCTTAAATCCAAGACCAAGGTAAAGACCGATCTGGTGCGCGCCTGACGCGCCCGAAACAAAAAAGGCCGACGTAGAGTCGGCCTTTTTGCTTTGCGGCGAGACGCTTATTTCTGGCTCAGTACCCACTGCACCAGCTGCTTCGCTTCGGCGTCGTTCACCTGCGGGTTCGGCGGCATCGGCACATTGCCCCACACGCCCGAACCACCCTTCTTGACCTTGTCGATCAGCTTCGCTTCGGCGCCCTTGTCGCCTTTGTACTTGGCGGCAACATCCTTGTATGCGGGGCCAACGACCTTTTTGTCGACAGCGTGGCAGGCCAGGCAGTTCTTGGCTTTCGCCAGGTCGGCGCCCGCGTCGGCAAAGGCCGCGCCGGAAGCCAGCAGGCCAGCGACGGCAACGGCGGTCAGGATTTGCTTCATGTCTCTTGTCCTCTCTCGGATGGTTAGAGCAGCCGGGCCAGTCTAGCGCATCGATTGCGTGAATGACTACCGCCACGGGTGCCGGGGCGGCGATCATTGAACGGCAAGCCGCTATTGGCCATAACGCGGATCAAGTTTGCGACGTTGACTGCGATCAAGCCCTCTTGACGAATCAGGGCTGGGCCGATTATGGTTTGCCCCATGCAACTGCAATCGGCCCTCGCTCTCCTGCTGAGCCTGATCTCCCTGACCCTGTTCCTGGGTCTGGGCCGACTGCTGCGCCCCGCGCGCATCTAAATCCAAACCCCTCCTGTTGTTTGTACCCGTCCGCCTTGCGGGATTCGTGCGTCTTCGCGCGTCCGCCGGCGGTGTCCCCGATGCCGAGGAGACTCCCATGCTGACCCTGATTCACCTGTTCTCTGCGCTACGACTGCTGACCGACTGCCAGGCCGTGCAAAGCGGCAGCCTGGCAGTCCGGGAGTCCCTGATCGGGGCCCGCGCCGCGACTCGAAACCCACGTATCGAAAGCGCATCCAGGAGAAAACGATGTTGAATCAGCCCGCCACCAAGTACCGAGCATTCGAACCGATCCGCCTTGCCGACCGCCGCTGGCCGGACAAGGTGATCACCGAGGCGCCGATCTGGCTCTCGACCGACTTGCGCGACGGCAACCAGGCCCTGTTCGAGCCGATGTCCGGTGCTGCCAAGCTCAAGCTCTTCAAGACCCTCGTCGCGGTCGGTTTCAAGGAAATCGAAGTCGCGTTCCCCTCCGCCTCGCAGACGGATTTCGACTTCGTCCGCACCCTCATCGAAGACGGTCACATTCCTGACGATGTGACGATCGGCGTGCTGACCCAGGCGCGCGAACACCTTATCCGCCGCACCTTCGAATCGCTTGCCGGCGCGCACCGCGCGATCGTGCACTTCTACAACGCCACGGCGCCGAACTTCCGCCGCATCGTGTTCAACACGGATCGTGACGGCACCAAGGCGATTGCGGTGGAGAGCGCACAGCTCGTCCAGCAGCTCGCTGCCGAACGGCCGGAAACCGACTGGACCTTCCAGTACAGCCCGGAGGTGTTCTCCGGCACTGAACTCGACTTCGCAAAGGAGATCGTCGACGCGGTGACCGCGGTGTGGGCGCCGACGCCGGAGCGCCGCGTGATCATCAACCTGCCGGCAACGGTGGAGGGCGCGACGCCGAATGTGTACGCCGACCAGATCGAGTGGATGCACCGCAATCTCGCACGCCGCGACGGCATCGTCCTCAGCGTGCATCCGCACAATGATCGCGGCTGCGCGGTGGCAGCGGCCGAACTCGCGGTGATGGCGGGCGCCGATCGCATCGAGGGCTGCCTCTTCGGCAACGGCGAGCGCACCGGCAATGTGGACCTCGTGACGCTCGCCTTGAACCTCTACACCCAGGGCGTCGATCCGAAGCTCGACTTCTCCGACATCAATGCGGTCGCCCGCGTGGCGGAAGAGGTCACGCAGCTGCCGATCCATCCGCGCCACCCGTATGTGGGCGACCTCGTATTCACCGCCTTCTCCGGCTCGCACCAGGACGCGATCAAGAAAGGCTTTGCGGTGCAGGACCCGAACGCGATCTGGGAAGTGCCCTATCTTCCGCTCGATCCGAAGGACCTCGGCCGCAGCTACGAGTCGGTGATCCGCGTGAACAGCCAGTCGGGCAAGGGTGGCATCGCCTACCTGCTCGAAGAACACTACGGTGTGGCGATGCCGCGCCGCATGCAGGTGGAGTTCGCCGCCGAGGTACAGCGCCATCTCGACGATGTCGGCCGCGAAGTGAGCGCGTCCGAGCTCTGGCGCATCTTCCGCGAGACCTACCTCGCGGTGGAGTCGCCGGCCTATGTTGAGCACCACTTGTTCGAATCCGGTGAGCAGCAGGGCATCCGCCTCGTCACCCGCGACGGCGGTGTTGAAACGCGCCGCGAGGGCACTGGCAATGGCCCGCTCGACGCAGCGGTGCACGCGCTGGGTTTGCCGGTGAAAGTGGTGTCGTTCGAGGAGCGCTCACTGACGGCGGGCTCCGATGCACGCGCGATTGCCTTCGTCGAGATCGCGATGGAAGGCGTGCCGGGCAGCGCGTTTGGCGCTGGCTTGCACGGCAACGTCACGACCGCAGCGATCCTTGCCCTGGTCAGCGCGGTGGCCCGCGCACAGCAACGCATTTCAAGTTTCGACCAACCTGCACCTGCCTCGGCGTGATCCGCCGCATGCAGGGCCCACGGCGGTGCCCGCGCTACCCGCGTGGCACCGACCGGCTCGCCAATCCGGCGATTGTTGAGTAAAATACTCAACAATTAAATGAGCCAGCGCCGCCACAAGCGGCGCTTCAGTTTTCATGCGTCACCCGCGCCTGGTGTTGTTCTCCGTCTGTTGCGTTGCGCTGATGTCCACCGTGGGCGTCGCACTGCCGTACCCGATCCTCTCGCCGCTGTTCATCGACGGCCCGGTCAACGGCTTCACCCATTGGGCCGGGCTCAGCCCTAAGCTGCTGCTGGGTATCGCGATTGCGCTGAACCCCTTCGGCATCCTGCTCGGTAGTCTGGTGTTGGGCCCGATGTCTGATCGCTACGGCCGCCGTCGCATCATGCTCGCCACGCTGACGCTCGCGATCCTTGGCTACGCGCTGAGCGCCTTCGCGCTGGTGACCGAGGACTTCCCGCTCTTCGCCCTCGCGCGTTTCGCGACCGGGCTGTGCGAAGGCAATGCGGCGATTGCCCGCGCGATCGCCGCGGACCTGCATCCGCAAATCGACAAGACGCGCTCCTTCTCGATGGTGAATGCCTCGCTCTACATCGGCTGGCTGGTCGGGCCGTTGCTGGGTGGCTTCCTGATGCCGCTGGGTGGCTGGGTGCCGTTCGTGGTGGCCGCGGCGATGATGCTGCCGGCCTTGGTACTGCTCGCCTGGCTGGTGCCCAACACTGGCGCGAAAGCGGACCCGGGCGGCCGTGGCTGGGTTGCCTTCGCGCGTGAACGACACGCCTTCCGGCTGCTGGAAGATCCGGCTGTGCGGCGTGTATTCTGGCTCCAACTTGCGTTCACCTTCGGTCTGAATGGCTTCTACGAGTTCTACCCCTTGTGGCTGGTCGAGTTCGCTCGGCTGGGGCCGACCGGTATCTCTTGGGTCACCGCTGGCATGTGCCTGCTGATGACCTTGATGAGCGCGCTGGTGTGGCCGCGCATCGGGCAGCGATTCAGGCCGCTCGCCGCTGCGCGCAGCACCGCGTGGGTGGTGGCTGCCTGCTTTGCGGTGCTGGCAACCGGTTGGTCGACGCTTGGCATCGTGGTGATTGTGCTGATCGGCGTGCCACTGTCGATCTACAGCACGTCGATGCCGGTGCACTGGTCGCAAAGCTTCGACCAGCACGGCCAGGGCGCGGTGATGGGATTGCTCTCGACTACCTTCTGCCTCGCCAACGTTGCGGTTGCCTTGGTCGGCGCAGCGCTGATCCTGCTCGATACGCGCCTGGTGCTGGCCCTCAGCGCAGTCGCGTGCGGCACCGCGGCCTGGCGCCTTGGCGGCCTGCTGCGGCGCGGCCCGCCGGCTGTGGCGGCGGCCTGAGGCAATGCTGAATATCCGCCCGGCAGTGCGGCGCGACGCCAATGCAGTCGCCGATGTGCTGCTTGCCTCACGCAAGGCGCTGATGCCGTCGATTCCGCTCGCGCATGACGACGAGTCGGTGCGCAAATGGGTGGCGCTGCACCTGATACCGTGTTCCCGTGTGCTGGTCGCCGAGCGTGGCCACCGCATCGTCGGTTTCTGCGCGCTGGCGGAGCGCGGGGGCTGTGGCTGGGTCGACCAACTCTATGTGCGGCCGGACGCCGTGGATACCGGCGTTGGCAGCGCACTGCTCGGTTACGCGGTATGCGAGTTGCCCTTCCCTGTTCGGCTCTGGTGCTTCCGCGACAACCCGCGCGCTTGCCGCTTCTACGAGCATCGTGGTTTTGAAGTGCTGCTGCGTCGCGAGGGCGCGGCAGCGGACAACGAGGAAGGCTTGCCGGATCTGCTTTACCAGCTTCCGGACCGGCGAATGGACGTCTAGGCCGCCTGAGTGTCCGGTGCGGCCGCGAGGCTGTGTACCCAGGCCAGCGCGGTAATGCGCGCACTCGCAGCCCGCATGGCCGGGATACCGAGCTTGCGGCATGCGACAAGCAGCGCGACCGGGTCGCC
Source organism: Niveibacterium sp. COAC-50 (assembly GCF_013184235.1). Lineage (NCBI taxonomy): Bacteria > Pseudomonadati > Pseudomonadota > Betaproteobacteria > Rhodocyclales > Rhodocyclaceae > Niveibacterium > Niveibacterium sp. COAC-50. The sequence goes on along the minus strand of NZ_JABCJM010000002.1, from coordinate 210,535 downwards.
GTTGTCGCCGGCTTCGGCCACGGCCAGCCAGTCGGCACATGGGCCGCGGCGCCCCAGCAAGGCTTCGCGCACTGCGGGCGTGAGCGCAAGCGGTTCCAGCGCGGTTTCCATCGGCACCTGCAGCAGCATGTCGAGCTGCGAGAACAATCCGGTAACGAACAGATCGTCGCGCGCCTCTGGTGCGACACGATCGGCCAGCACTTCGAGCATGCGGGCGCGCACCAGCGCGGTTTCCATCATCGCGTCGCCCTCGCCGCGCTGCGCGCTCGCGCACACCAGCAAGGCCAGCCAGCGGTAGAGCTGTTCGCGACCGAGCAGAACGAGGGCTTGTTCGATCGAGCCGATCGTGTGCTGCAGCCCGCCCGAGGCGGTATTCACGAAGCGTAGCAGCCGGTAGGAGAGCGCCATGTCCTGCTTGAGCGCCGCGGCGATTTCGCGATTTTCGGTGTCACTGCCGATCCGCGCGAGCAGTGCTGCGACGCGCAGGGGGCCGGGCGCGATGCGGTTCCCTTGCCAGTTGCCCCGTAGCTGCGCGAAGGCGCCGGCTGCTTCGCTGCAGCCCAGCTTCCATGCGGCATCGAGCGCGTCGAGGGTGTCGACGCCGGTGGCAACCCGCGGAATCAGCGCAAACTGCCCGCCCAACTGGGCGTGATAGCGCTGCAGTGTTGCCGGCGCTTGGTGAAAATCCAGCAGGAAGACGTCGGCGAGCCACGCGAGCGACTCGAACCACGGTGCGCCGGGCGCTGCGTCCAGGCCGATACGGACGCCCTCGCGCTGAAGGCTACGGATCCGGCTGACCGTCTCCGGCGCGGCCGCCTGTTCCGGCTCGGCGGGCTGGACATGGAGCACTGTGCGCAGCGCGGCCAGCCGTGGCAGCGAACCGTGCGCCAGCGAAGTGTCGTCAATTGCGATCCATGCACTGCGCTGCGCGGGCCAGTGCGGCGCGAGGGTCAGCAGCCGGGCAATCAGCAAATCGTCGAGCAGGGCGCGGACCCGCGGTGACTGATCCGCCAATTGGCCAGTACGCCCGGCCTGAAGCGAGAAGAGGTAGCCAGTGGCGCGCCGCTGTTTGTCCAGCAAGACCTGCTGCAACAACGCGCCTTCTGCGGCAGGCGCCGGCTCCGCTTCGGGGGTGGGCGAGATCGTCACTGCCTGCGCGGCGGCCGGTTCGAGCGGCGACTCCGCTTCCTGGCGTTTAGCCGTTCCCAAGCCCAGCAGTCGCGAGATCCATGCCAGCATGCCAAGCTCCACGCAGTGTGTTGGCGCAGCATCCTGCCGCTTGCGGGCGGGTGTCAATCATCCGCTTGAGCAAACCGCGCCCGGCGGTTTGCCTTCGGTCAGACGTGGCGCGGCGCAAGCCGCTGGCGCCCGGCGCCACGCTCCGATTTCGTCGCGCTCAGGCGCCCAGCAGCATGCAGCCTGCGATGGCCAGTGCGCCGCCGGCGACACGCTGCAGACGGGCGCCCGCCGCGCTTTCCGGAATCCGGCGCCCGATCAGCCAACCGCAGCCGTGCAGTGCCGCGCTCGCCAACGCGAAGCCGGCAGCGTAGGCGAGCAGGCCCGCATCGCCCTTCTCGGCGACGTGTGCGGCACCGTGGCAAACGGCAAACACCGCGACCAGCGGTGCGGTGAGCGCAAGCGGCAGACGCGCCGCCGCCGCGATCAGCAGCCCAAGCACCAGCACGGATGCAGCGACACCGGCCTCAATCAGCGGAAAGTGCATGCCCGCTTGTGCCAGCCCAGCCGCCGCCAGCATTGCCGCGACAAAGGTGGCCGGCAGTGCCCAGCGTGCCGTACCGCCCTGGCGGGCGGCATAGAGCCCGACGGCCAGCATCGCAAGCAGATGATCCACGCCACCGAAGGGGTGGCTGAAGCCGCTAGCGAGGCTCATTGCCTCGTGGCCGGGGTGGGCAAGGGCAGTACCCGATGCCATGACAAGACCGGCAGCGAGCAGGGGGCGGATGGGTCGCATGGGTGTTCTCCTTGAATAGTCAGGCGGGGGCTAGCATGCCCTGGGTTTCGATGAAAGCGATGATGTCCGAAAGTCCTTGCCCGGATTTGAGATTGCTGAAAACAAATGGCTTTTCTCCGCGCATTTTTTTTGCGTCGCGGTCCATCACTTCCAGCGAGGCACCCACCAGCGGCGCCAAGTCGATCTTGTTGATCACCAGCAGATCGCTCTTCGTGATGCCCGGGCCGCCCTTGCGCGGGATCTTGTCGCCGGCCGATACGTCAATCACGTAAAGCGTGAGGTCCGAGAGCTCGGGCGAAAAGGTCGCTGCGAGGTTGTCGCCGCCGGATTCGACGAAGATGATCTCCAGCCCTGCGAAACGCTGGTTCAGGCGGTCGATCGCTTCAAGGTTGATCGAGGCGTCTTCGCGGATCGCGGTGTGCGGGCAGCCGCCCGTCTCGACGCCGATGATCCGTTCCGGCGCCAGCGCTTCGTTGCGCACGAGGAACTGCGCGTCCTCGGCGGTGTAGATGTCGTTGGTGACGACAGCGATGTTGTACCTCTCGCGCAGTGCCTGGCACAGCGCGAGAGTGAGGGCGGTTTTGCCGGAGCCGACGGGGCCGCCGATGCCGACGCGGAGGGCTTGTTGGGTGGTCATGGTGTGAGTCTTCTTGAATTGGCGAAAGCGCCATGCAGGCGGACGCGGGGAAGTAGGTTGGGCCGAGTCTTGCGAAGCCCAACGCTTGGTGTGCGGTTTCGCGCTTGTTGCTTGCGATTGGCGTTGCTGGTTTGCAGGCGTTCGTCGGCCGGGGTCCCGCCCCCGGCGGGCGTGTTACTTCTTTTGCTTCGCCAAAAGAAGTAACCAAGAAAAGGCGACCCGGCGTTCGCGGTCAGGTGCTGCGCACCTGACTTCCCTGCGCTGCTCGCGAAATCGGGCGGCTGCGGAACTCGCGCCGGGCTACGCCCGCCGCTCAGACAGTCCTCGCCGTCGTCGCTGCGCGCCGATTCCCCGAGTTCGCTGCGCTGCTCGGCGCTCTCGACGGGACCCAAAGTCAAAACCATCGGTTGAGCAACGCGTGTGTGATGTTCGTAGCTTGGATGAAGGAGAGCGGAATCCGGGGTGGACGTATCCAGATGTTCAAGCGCACCTGCCGGATTCCGGCCGGCGGCCTGGATCCGGGCTACGAGCAGCCTGAAACGGGCGATCGTCGACGCTTTTCGATCCCCCTCTGAAACGCCGAGCAGCACAGAAGCATCGGGTTCCGCCGCATCGCGGCGGTGGCGAGGACTGTTTGAGGCCCGCAGGGCTGAGTTCCGCAGCCACCCGATGTTTCGAGCAGCACAGGGCACCCCTTGCGCAGCAAGGGGCGTTGAAGCGGGGCGACTTTCTTTGGGTACTTTCTTTGTTCGTACAAAGAAAGTACCCCGCCCGCCGGGGCGGGACCCGGCTTGAACGGACCAGCCGCAACATGGCGACAAATGCACCGAAGTCGAAAGAAGCGAAACATGCTCGCCGTTCATGACCTGAACAACCTCGTGTATTGCCCCTCATGCATCGCACTTGCCCACGCCAACCCAGGCGTGAAGTTCTCCCATTCATCCGGCCCGATCGTCATCGCCGCACGTGCGAGCGCGGGGATCGGTTCGCCGAGGGCAACGAGTAGCCGCTGGCCAGCGCTCTGGCCGAGCGGCACGATCTTGACTGCGGCCATTACCTGGTTTTCAAGCCACGCCCAAAGGTAGGCCACCACCGCGTCTTCCGGTGGCAGGCCCCAGGCGGCCGCGGCAGCGGACCAGGCGGCGGGGTAGGAGAGTTCGCCGATGCCCGTCAGCGCCTGGCGAGTGAAGGCCGGCAGGGTGTCGAGTTCGCGCAGCAGGCGCGCGCAGGAGTAGCCCATCTGCACGGTCTCTGCGCGCAGTTCCATGGATTCGCGGGTAGCGAGGAACTCGGCGTCGAGCCGCAACACTTCGCTCACTTCGCCGGTGCGCCAGGCACGCATCATCGCGACCAAAGCCGGCGCTTCGCAGCGTGCGATGCCGTAGCGCATCAGGTCGCCGATCCAGTCGCGCGCCTGCGCTTCGTTACTGACCCAGCCGCACTCCACCGCCCATTCAAGCCCCTGCGAATAGCTGAAGGCGCCGACCGGCAGGGCCGGGCTGGCGAGATGCAGCAGGCGGGTCAGCGCGGCGAGCGAGCTCACGCGGCGGCCTCCTTCGCGGCAAGCGTCTTGCTGAAGCAGATCGCCTCGGGCCGGCCGATGTAGCGGCCGAAGTTGGGGATCTCGCGATAGCCGTGGGCGCGGTAGAAGGCGACCGCGGTGAGGTTCACGCGCCGGGTTTCCAGCCATAACTCGCGATAACCGTCGGCGGCCGCGCTGTGTTCCAGTTCGGCAAGCAGGCTGCGGCCGATGCCGCCGCTGCGTGTGCGCGCGAACATGCGCTTGAGCTCGGCGACGCCCGGCTGCAGCGGGCGGTAGGCGCCGCAGCCCACGGCTTCACCGCTCGCGTCGCGGGCGATCACGAAGCGTGCGCCGGGTCCGCGTACGTCGGCGGGGTCGAAGCTGCTGCGGCCACTATCGCCGGTGATTGCGGCGAGCGTGTCGGACAGCGCATCGAGCAAGGCCCGCGCGTCGTCCGAATCCGGTGCGGTGGTGCTAATGCTCAGGCTCATGCGCCGGCCATCATGTGGATCTTGGCTTCGGTGGCGCCGCGCTCGCTGTGGTGGTGGCCGTGGGCGTAGGCGCCGGCTTCCGGTTCGAATGCGGCGGTCACCGGACGCACTTGCGCGCCGAGCCCGATCAGCATGGTTTCCAGCACATGGTCGGCCTGGATGCGCAGCCAGCCGGCGCCCACCTGCACCGCCACATGGCGGTTGCCCAGGTGATAGGCGGCGCGGGCAAGCTCAAATGCGCCCGCGCATTGCGCCTCCAGCAGGGCTTCGGGGGCCGACACCACCTCGACGACCCGGCCGTCCTTCGCTTGCAGCAAATCGCCGCCGCGCAGGATCGTGCCGCGTGGCAGGAACAGGCCGACTTCCTCACTGCTCGCGAGCTGCGTCCGCAGCCGGCTCTTGGTGCGGGCGTCGAAGTTCAGAACCAGTTTTTCGGTCGGCGTAGCGTCGCCGGTGTAGAGCGATTCAATCAGCAGCATGATTCAAGCGGGCGCCAGATGCAGCGCCTTTTCCATGAAAACGGAGAGCGGATCTTCAGCGTAGTTGCCGAAGGGCGGGCGTAAGCGGTAGCCGGCGCGCTCATAGAGGCCCAGCGCTTCCGGCTGATGGATGCCGGTTTCGAGCCGGGTGAGCGGGAGGCCAGCGTTCACCGCGTCGGCTTCGAGTGTGGCGAGCAAGCGGCGGGCGATGCCCAGGCCACGGCAGCGTGGGGCGACGAACATGCGCTTGATTTCGGCGTAGTCCGAATACGCGACGTAGGCACCGCAGCCGACTACATCGCCCGCCAACTGTGCAGCGAGAAAGCGCACATGCGGCTGCCGCAGCGTTTCGACGTCGAGCAAGTGATTGCTCTCGGCCGGGTAGAGCGCATGCATCAGCGCGTCCAGCTCGGCGATCAGGTCGCGGATTGCCGGCTCGCCGGGGTCGGCGGGCGCGATGCGAAGGTCGGCGACGGTGACCATGGTCAGAACAGGAAGTAGCGCTGCGCCATCGGCAATACGCTGGCCGGATCGCAGGTCAGCAATTCGCCATCGGCACGCACCTGATAGGTCTCGGCGTCGACGTCGATGTGGCCGCACCAGTCGTTGTGGATCATGTCGGCCTTGGTGACTTTGCGGATGTTCTTCACCGCAACCAGCGGTTTCGACAGACCGAGTTTCGCGACGCTGCCGTTGTCTAGCGCTGCCTGCGACACGAAGGTGACGGAGGTCTTCAGTGCGCCGCCGAAGCTGCCGAACATCGGGCGGTAGTGCACCGGCTGCGGCGTCGGGATCGAAGCGTTGGCGTCGCCCATCGCGGCAGCGGCGATCATGCCGCCCTTGATGATCAGGCTGGGCTTCACGCCGAAGAAGGCGGGCTTCCACACCACCAGGTCGGCGAGCTTGCCGACTTCGATCGAGCCGACTTCGTGCGCGATGCCGTGCGCGATCGCCGGGTTGATCGTGTACTTGGCGATGTAGCGCTTGGCGCGGAAGTTGTCGTTGCGCTCACCGTCACCCGGCAGGGCGCCGCGCTGCACTTTCATCTTGTGCGCGGTCTGCCAGCAGCGGATCACCACTTCGCCAACGCGCCCCATCGCCTGCGAGTCGGACGAGTACATCGAGATCGCGCCGATGTCGTGCAGGATGTCTTCGGCGGCAATGGTCTCGCGGCGGATGCGGCTTTCGGCGAAGGCCACGTCTTCGGCGATCGAGGCGTCGAGGTGGTGGCACACCATCAGCATGTCCAGATGCTCGTCGATGGTGTTCACGGTGTAGGGTCGCGTCGGGTTGGTCGAGCTCGGCAGCACGTTGGGCAGGCCGGCGAGCTTGACGATGTCCGGCGCATGGCCGCCGCCCGCCCCTTCGGTGTGGAAGGTGTGGATGGTGCGGCCCTTGAAGGCGGCGGCGGTGTCTTCGACGAAGCCCGATTCGTTGAGCGTGTCGGAGTGGATCGCGACCTGCACGTCGTACTGCTCGGCCACGGCGAGGCAGTTGTCGATCGCGGCCGGCGTCGTACCCCAGTCTTCGTGCAGCTTGAGCCCGATCGCGCCAGCTTCGATCTGCTCGGCGAGCGGGCCGGGCAGCGAGGCGTTGCCCTTGCCGAGGAAGCCGAGATTCATCGGGAAGGCATCGGCCGCTTCGAGCATGCGCGCGATGTGCCAAGGCCCCGGCGTGCAGGTGGTGGCGAAGGTGCCGGTGGCCGGCCCGGTGCCGCCGCCGATCATCGTCGTCACGCCGCTCATCAGTGCCTCTTCGATCTGCTGCGGGCAGATGAAGTGGATGTGGGTGTCGATGCCGCCGGCGGTGATGATCATGCCCTCGCCGGCGATGATCTCGGTGCCGGCGCCGATGGCAATGGTGATGCCGGGCTGGATGTCCGGGTTGCCGGCCTTGCCGATCGCGGCGATGCGGCCCGCCTTGATCGCGATGTCGGCCTTGACGATGCCCCAGTGGTCGAGGATCAGCGCGTTGGTGATCACCGTGTCGGCCACTTCATGTGAGAGCTTCTGGCCCTGGCCCATACCGTCGCGGATCACCTTGCCGCCGCCGAACTTCACTTCCTCGCCGTAGAGGGTGTAGTCCTTCTCGACTTCGATCCAGAGTTCGGTGTCGGCCAGGCGCACGCGGTCGCCGGTGGTGGGGCCGAACATTTCCGCATACGCGCGGCGCGAGATTTTCGCCATTACAGATATCCCATCACGAGGCCGCGGAAGCCGAACACCTTGCGTTCGCCCGCGAGTGCGACCAGCGTGACCGTACGGGTCTGGCCCGGCTCGAAGCGCACCGCGGTGCCCGCAGCGATATCGAGGCGGTAGCCGTGTGCGGCGGTGCGGTCGAAATCCAGCGCCGCGTTGGTTTCGGCGAAGTGATAGTGCGAGCCGACCTGGATCGGGCGGTCACCGGTGTTGGCGACGACCAGGGTGATCGTTGGCCGGCCGGCGTTGAGTTCGATGTCGCCCTCGGGCGTGTCGAGTTCTCCGGGAATCATGTGGCGCTCCTGCGGAACAGGGTCTTGTAATAGATCGCGTTGGCGGCCCAGACGCCGTCTGGCGAGCAGGCGAACTCGGGCAGGCCGCCGATGTACTGCCAGCCCTGCGCGCCATAAAAGTCTTCGGCCGGCGAACCGGCTTCGGTGTCGAGGAACAGCAGGCCGCGCTGCAACGCATGTGCGGCGTCTTCCAGCGCGGCCATCAGTGCGCGAGCAATACCTTGGCGACGCGCACCGCGCATCACGAGCAGCTTCTGCACTTCGGCGCGGTTGCGGCCGTTCTGGCGCATCGCGAGTTCGAGCTGAACGGTGCCCAGTGGGCGGCCCGCGTCATGCGCCAGCCAGAGCAGTCGCGAGCCATCGGCGATCGAGTCGGCGAGGCCGTCAACCCATGCCAGCGCCGTGTCACGGCTGATCGGCAGCACGAATCCGACCGATGCGCCGCCCTCCACCGCGTCAATCAGCAGGGTGGCGAGTGCCTCACGGTGTGCCGCAAATGTGACGGGCGTCAGCTGTTCGATCTGCACGTCTACCAGCCCCGGGCGCCGAATTTGTAGTTGCGCGATTCGGCTGCCTTCGGTGGCGGTGCCAGCTCGGCCGTTGCCGCCGGAGCCGCTTTGCGCGGCACGAGGATCTCGCGCAGGGTCAGCAACATCACCAGCAGTTCTTCGTCCTCGGCGAGGTCTTCGATTTCGGCAAGCCGGGTGCGGGCGTATTCGGCGTCTTGCACCAGGCGGTCGAGGTCGACGCTCTGGTCGAGCTGACGACGAACCTGCAGCTTGAAACGGGCGAGCAGACGGGCGTGTTCGATCTTGTCTTCCATGGCGTGTCGTGAGTACGTGAGAGTCAGATGATCGGGTGGTGCACCGTGACCAGCTTGGTGCCGTCGGGGAAGGTGGCCTCGACCTGGATCTCGGGGATCAGCTCCGGCACGCCGTCCATCACGTCGTCGCGACTCAGCAGCGTGGTGCCGTAGCTCATCAGTTCTGCGACGGTGCTGCCGTCGCGCGCACCTTCCATGATTGCGGCCGAGATGAAGGCGACGGCTTCCGGGTAGTTCAGCTTCAGTCCGCGGGCGCGGCGGCGTTCGGCGAGCAGCGCGGCGGTGAAGATCAGCAGCTTGTCTTTTTCGCGGGGCGTCAGTTCCATGGGTCTCTCGCGGAAATCAGGTGTTCCAGATGCGGGGCGGGCAGGCGGGGCGGTTCAGCAGCGCCGGCCTTACGATGGCCCAGAGGGCGGCGAACCAGTGGCGTGCGGCCTCGGCGTCGTCGCCGCGGTAGCGGGCCACCAGCAGGCCGGGCAGGCGGGTGACGGCGCCTAGCCCGGCCGTGGGGCGCTCATGACGACAGGCTTCGATCAGCGAAGCGTCGATGTCGGGGGCGGCTGCCAACAGGCTGCCGAATACGGTGGCGCCGCCGAGTACCGCGGCGGACGCGAAGCGCGCATCGCTGCCGCGCAGTGTTGCCTGTTCGGCGAAGACCGGGCGGCCATCACGGGCGATACGCAGGCGGGTATGCATGCGGCCGCGCTCGAAGCGTTCGCCGCGCGCGCGGCGGCCAAGGCACCAAAGGTCAAAGCCGATGAAGTGTGCGTCGCCGCTGAGGTTCACATCCAGCGCCGCATCGCCGTCCGCGCCGTCGAACACCATGCTTTCCTGCGGCAACCATTCGAGACTGCCGCCAGCCTCGATGTTGAGGTGAATGCGCTGCTCGGCGCGCCGGCCGTCAGCCCGATACCACTTGCCGGCGCCAGGCGTGGTCAGCAGCGCGCTGGCTCCTGCGCCGACCGACACGTCGATCGTAAGAGAATCGCCTCCAGCGATGCCTGCCGGCGGGTGCAGCAGGATCGCGTGGCTGACCGCTTCGCCTTCCGGGTACAGCGCTTTCTGCACCCGCAACGGCCCCAGGTGTTCGCGGCGAGCCAGCACGCAGCGTTCGCCGCGGCGTTCGAAGCCCAGCGCCAGACGGGCACGCCAGCCAAACGGGGGCGCCGCGTGGCCGGCATCGCGCATGGCGATGTCCGGCACGCAGTCGGTCTTGTCGTCTCTCTGCAAGGATTGGGAGTTCGCCCGCATCCCCAGGCTTGAGCAAAACTCGGGCCAAGCGCGGGGTTCGTCGGTATATCAGGCACGAGCGCCGCGATTCGCACCGCCGGAGCGCTGTCATGCACCAGATTGCCGCATGCAAAATGGCGGGCGAATTTGAAGGCACCAGATCGGTGCGAAGATGGTGCTACTGCCGCACTTCGCCCAGATTGCCCGGGCCAGGCATCGCCTCGCTGGCGCGCCAAGGGTTGATGTCCAGCCCGCCGCGGCGTGTGTAACGCGCCCAGACTTCGAGCCGCAGCGGACGACACTGGCGGGTCACGTCGACGAAGATGCGTTCCACGCATTGCTCGTGGAATTCGTTGTGCGTGCGGAAGGAACAGATGTAGCGCAGCAGGCCGGCGCGGTCGATCGCGGGGCCGCGGTAGCGAATTACCACCATGCCCCAGTCAGGCTGTCCGGTCACAAGGCAGTTGGATTTCAACAGATGCGAGTACAGCGTCTCCTCGACCACCGGGCCAGCCGCCGAAAGCAGTTCCGGCGCCGGTTCATAGGTATCGATGTCGATGTCGAGCGTATCGAGCAGCACGCCCTCCGGCGTACCGAGGGTGCGGCCGGGGCGCTGGTCGAGCGTTTCGAGCTGTACGGCGACTGGCGCGCCCGCGGCGGCAGACAGGTCGCGCGCAATCGTCTCCTGAACGCGCTGCACCGATTCGAAGCGTGTCTGGTTGAAGCTGTTGAAGTACAGCTTCAGCGATTTGGATTCGATCAGGTTCGGAGAGATTGCCGGCACGGTCAGCGTGCCGATCGCGACAACCGGCTTGCCGCGCGGATTCAGCCACGAGATTTCGTAGGCGTTCCAGAGGTCGTGCCCGGTGAAGGGCAGATCCGCGCCGATACCGATCTCAGCGCGCTTGCCGCTGCGCGGAATCGGGAAAAGCAGCTCGGGCGCGTACTGGTCGCAATAGGCCACCGCCTTGCCAAGCGGCGAGGCTTCCGGGGCGTTGCTGGGGTTTTGTTCGGTGCTCACGGGCGCAATTTTACGGGATGTCACATTTTTTATAACTGCGAGGGACGTCGTACCCTGCACAAGTGCGCTGGGGTGCCTATAGTGAAGTCAGGCCGATGACTTCGTATCGGTCGGTTCAGCGAAGGAGGGTCAATGGAGGTAAGTCCCCTTTCGGGGAGCGTCGTCCAGACACCCGATGCGCAGCAGGCTACTCAGGCTAGGGAAGCCGCCTCTGCCCGTCAGGCGCAGCAAGCGGAGCGTGCAAGGGCAGAAGAGCGCCCGGAACAGGCTCAGCAAGCTCAGCAGGTCGCCCAGACGACGAATCTCAATGGACAGACTATCGGACGAGTGATCAACGTCAAGGCGTAACACTTCACCATACGGCCCTTCGAGGGCCAGTGGGGGCACAGCCCCCGGCGACCTTGAGTCGCCCGCGCGCCCAGCGCGCAAACCACGGTTCCGAGAGGCGGCTGCCTCAAGAACGGAACCAAAAGAAAGCCCGCCTAACGGCGGGCTTTCCATTTATGCGGCAGCGCCTTTCAAGAGGCGCTCTTTGGTTGGGGGCGCTTATTGCGCGCGGTCTTCCTGATCCAGCTTTTCAATGAATTCGGCGATGTCGTCACGCTTCGGCCAGGCAGCCAGGATCACCATCGGAACAGTCAGTGCAAGCATCATCATGTTGCGTTCTCCTTCGTCGTCTCAACTCGTGTTCTCTGAGACGTACTGTACGCAAGTCCTTGTTGCATCACACAAAAGCTTTTACATCGAACAATGAATTCGCTTGATCGCAAGTTTGATCAAGTCGGCCGCAGGCCGAAACCGACGCCGATCCGCGCTTCGTTCGGCGGCCTCGGCCGTCAGTGCTTCACCAGCCCGAGTTGCTGCATCAAGGTGAGGTTGTCCTCAAGGTGCCAGTTCTCAGCGATCCGTCCGTCTTCGACGCGGTAGAGATCGAAGGCGGCGAAATCCACTGCTTGGCCAGCGCCCTGAACGGTGCCGAGCTGGCCGGTGAAATGCCCCCGGAAGTGCAATCGCACACTCACCCGGTCGCCAGCCACGACGAGGTCTTCCACCTCGGCGCTGAGGTCTGGTACCGCTGTGCGGAATGCCTTTGACGCCTGCAGGGGGCCTGCCAGGCCCTGAGGGCGCCCGGCGGGCAGCGTCCGGTCGATGAAACCGCTCGCGAGGGCTCGGCGCGCAAACGATTCGTCGCCGCTGTTCCAGAACGCTGCATACGTTAACGCGGCTTCGATCAACGGCGCGGCGGCGGCCGCATCGCTGGCTATTGCGATGTGTCGGGCGACGGGTTGGTCGCTCGCTACGGCAGCGTCACTTGGACCGCTGACCGAGAGGGTGAGGCTCGTCGCGAAGGCGATGGCGGGTGTTTTCCACATGAGGTGAGCTCCTTGAAATGGGCTGAATGACCCGTTGCGCATTCTCAATGTGTGCGTTGAGTTTGATAATCGTTCGGTTTGTAGAATGACTTTATTGCTGTGTTTGAAGGTTCGCCGTCCTGGGGCGAGCGAACGGCGCGCAGCCACATCAATGTCCGCAGCGGCGCTCGGCGCCCGCGCCTCTTGAGTGGCCAATGCGTTCGCATGTACGAACGGACCGTGTGATCACGATGCAAGCGGTTTGATAAACGCTTGGGTGCCGCCTTGTGTGCCACAGGCGGGCGCTGACCGACTCGGCCGCCACCGCATTCATTGATAGCCCTTCTATCAAATGGTGTTCGTTGCATTCGTAAATGCAAATCGTTATCATTCGCGAATGCGGCCACCCCCCGTTGCATCGTCAGATCGCAATGTTTTCAGCTGGCCGCGAACCGACCAATCCAGAAAACAAAGGAATCCGGCGTGCACCGACTGATCGCGTCTGAAAACTCGAGCAAGCGCAAACTCAAAACAATCTCGGCGATGGTGGCGCTTGCCTTGCCAGCCCTGGCGCACGCGGCGGATGCGGGCACTGAGACGCTACTGCCCGAAGTGGCGGTGCGTGCCGGGGTGATGGGTGAAACGACGGAAGGTACGGGGTCGTATACGACCGGCCGCGCCAGGACCGCGACGCCCTTGAGCCTCGCCCTGCGCGACACACCTCAGTCGGTGTCCGTCGTCACACAGCAGCAGATTGAAGATCAGGGGCTGCAGACGATCACCGACGTACTCAATAGCGTGACCGGCGTTTCGGTGAACCAGTACGAGACGCACCGCGCGCAGTTCACCGCGCGTGGCTTCGACATCAACGCGTTGATGATCGACGGCGTGCCGACCACCTGGGATCAGGCGTGGAGTTCCGGCGAGGCGATGAGCAGCCTCGCGATCTACGATCGTGTGGAAGTGGTGCGTGGTGCGACCGGCCTCACGACCGGTGCGGGCGATCCGTCCGGTGCGGTGAACCTGGTACGCAAGCGTGCAAACAGCAAGGTCTTCAAGGGTTCTGCAGTAGTGGGTATTGGCAGCTGGAACGAGCTGCGGACGACCGTCGATGTGTCGACGCCGGTCAATGACGCCAAGACGGTGCGGGCGCGCGCAGTCGGCGAGTACGCAGGCAGCGATAGCTGGATCGACAACCTGACCGAGCGCCGCAAGACGCTGTTCGCCACCGTGGAAGCGAACTTGACGGACCGTACCCTGCTGTCAGTCGGCGTCAGCCGCCAGGAGAACGACCCGAAGGGTTCGATGTGGGGCGGTCTGCCGGTCTGGTACAGCGATGGCAGCCGTACCGACTGGGATCGATCGAAAACGACGGCGGCCGACTGGACACGCTGGAGCTCGGTGTACACGAACTACTTCGCGTCGATTGAACATCGCCTCGCCAACGACTGGACGATCAAGGCCAGCTACAGCCTTGGCGATCGCACCGCGGACTCGTATCTGCTCTACATGTACGGCGCACCCGATCGCACGACCGGGCTGGGCATGTACACCTGGCCCGGTTCCTACCAGGTTCATACGAAGCAGCACGACGCGACGATTCAGGTCGGCGGGCCGTTCGAGCTGCTGGGGCGGCGCCATGAGCTGGCGGCCGGTTATGTGTATTCCAAGCAGGACTTCAATGCCGACAGCCGCGCCGCGGCGGGTGGCGCGGCGCCGGACTTCAACGCGTGGACCGGTGCATTCCCTGAACCGGTGTGGGGTGCGTTGTCCTACTACGGCGATGCCACGACGACACAGCAGGCGGTCTACGCGGCAGCGAGCTTCAGCATTGCAGACCCGCTCAAGCTGATCCTCGGTTCGCGACTGACGAAGTACGAACGTTCCGGCGACGACGCATTCAGCGCCCCGTATGCGATGCGTTCCGATCACGAACTGACACCCTACGCGGGCGTGGTCTTCGACCTCAGCGCGAACACCTCGCTGTACGCGAGCTACACCAGCATCTTTCAGCCACAGCAGAAGCGTGACGTTAACGGCCAGTACCTCGATCCGATTGTCGGCAAGAGCACCGAGATCGGGGTGAAGGGCGAGTTCTTCGAGGGCCGGCTCAATGCCTCGGCGGCGCTGTTCCAGATCAAGCAGGACAACCTGGCGCAGAGCACTGGCGAGATGATCGCCGGCACGACGCCGCCCGAGACCGCGTACCGCGCGTCCGAAGGCGCGACCAGCAAGGGCTTCGAACTGGAACTCGCAGGCGAACTGGCCAAGGGCTGGAGCGCCAGCGCGGGCTACACCCAGTTCAAGCTTAGGGATGCGAACGGCGCGGACATCAACACGATCTACCCGCGCAAGTTGCTGCGCGTGTTCACCAGCTACCGCCTGCCGGGGGCGTTCGCAGGCCTGACGCTGGGCGGCGGAGTGAACTGGCAGGGCGAGACCTACACCTACGCGGCTAACCCGCTCGGCGTGACGGAGAAGATCGACCAGAAGGCGTACGCGCTGGTAAACCTGATGGCACGCTACGAGATCAACAGGCAGTGGTCGGCACAGTTGAACGTCAACAACCTGTTCGACAAAACCTACTACGGCATGTTCGACGCCTATAGCCAATTCACCTACGGCGCGCCGCGCAACGCGATGCTGTCGGCCACCTACCGGTTCTGACCGCGATGCGCGCAAAGACGCTTCAGCGCTGGTCCTGGGTGCATACCTGGAGCAGCCTGATCTGCACGGTGTTCATGCTGCTCTTGTGCCTGACCGGGCTACCGCTGATCTTTCACCACGAGATCGGGCACCTGCTCGGCACCGAGGTGGAGGCGCCGGCGATGCCTTCGGATACGCCGCGGATGAGCCTGGACAAGGCGCTGGAGGTCGCGCGTGCGCAGTTTCCGGACCGGGTGCCGCAGTACGCCTCGCAGCCGGAGGACAGCGAGGACATCTGGTTCGTCACGATGACGCCGACCCCGGCGCCGACCGACGACTACCGCTCGGTTGCGGTCGACGCCCGCACCGGCGCGTTGCTCGCCGAACCGCGCGCCGATCGCGGCTTCATGTGGGTGATGTTCAAGCTGCATGTCGACCTGTTCGCCGGCCTGCCGGGCAAGCTCTTCCTCGGCCTGATGGGGTTGCTGCTGCTCGTTGCAATTGTCAGCGGCGTCGCGCTCTACGGCCCCTTCATGCGCAAGCTCGAATTCGGCAGCGTGCGGCGCGAGCGGCGTGCCAGCGTGAAATGGCTGGATCTGCACAACCTGCTCGGCATCGTCACGCTGGTGTGGCTGTTCGTCGTTGGTGCGACCGGCATGATCAACACCTGGGCCGATTTGCTGATCAAGTTCTGGCAGCACGATCAGCTCTCGGCGCTGCTGGCGCCCTACGCGGGCCAGCCGACCGTGCCGCTGGCCGAGCGCGCTTCGGTGCAGCAGGGGCTGGATGCGGCGCTCAAAAAGGCGCCGGGCATGAAGCTCTCGTTTGTCGCCTTCCCCGGCACCGCGTATTCGAGCCCGCACCACCACACCTACTTCCTGCGCGGCAATACGCCGCTGACCTCGCGTCTGCTGCAGCCCGTGCTAGTGGATGCGAAGACCGCGCAGGTGACGGCTGCGCCGGCGCTGCCCTGGTACCTGACGGCCTTGCTGGTGTCACAGCCGCTGCACTTCGGTGACTACGGTGGGCGGCCGATGCAGATTGTCTGGGCGGTGTTGGATCTCGCCAGCATCCTCGTGCTCGGCAGCGGGCTCTACCTGTGGCTGCGCAAGCGGCGAGCAGCGTCGCGGCCGGGCAGGCGGGCTTCGGTTGTGACCGCGGACGGGGTGGGGGCATGAGCTCGCCACGCGAACCGCTGAGTGCAGCCGCGATCTGGGCTTGGCCGATCGCGCTGGGGGTGCTTACGAGTATCGGGCTGGTGGCGGCGCTGTTCAGCGATGGCGGCCTCGGCGACCAGGTCGCGGGCGTCTGCCTGTGGGGGCCGACCTTGGTTGGCGTATGGTTCGGCTGGCTGCGGCGACCGCCTGCTACCGCAACAAAATGAAACAGCGCCGGCTTCCAGCCGGCGCTGTGCTTTTGAAGCCCCGGCGCTCAGACCGACAAGCGCTCGCGCACGCCGTCTGCGTCCATGTTCTTGCCTTCGCCACGCATCACGATCTCGCCGCGCTCCATCACGATGTACTGGTCGGCCAGCGAACGTGCGAAGTCGTAGTACTGCTCGACCAGCAGGATCGCCATCTCGCCGGATTCGGCGAGTGCGCGGATGGCGCGTTCGATGTCCTTGATGATGGACGGCTGGATGCCTTCGGTCGGTTCGTCAAGGATCAGCAGCTTCGGCCCCGCGGCCAATGCGCGACCGATCGCGAGTTGCTGCTGCTGCCCGCCTGAGAGGTCACCGCCGCGGCGCTTCATCATCTGCCGCAGGACTGGGAACATCTCGAAGATGCGCTCGGGCACCTGCGCGCTGGCGGGCTTCACCGCGAGGCCCATCTCCAGATTCTCGGCCACCGTCAGGCGCGGGAAGATCTCGCGGCCCTGTGGCACATAGCCGATGCCGGCGCGCACCCGCGCATGCGAAGGGCTGCGCGTGAGATCGGCTTCGCCGAAGCGCACGGTGCCCGTTTTCGCTGGGACCAGGCCCATCAGCGTTTTCAGTAGCGTGGTCTTGCCGACGCCGTTGCGGCCGAGCAGGGTGGTTACCTTGCCGGTCGGGACCTCGAAGGAGAGGTCGCGCAGGATGTGGCTGCCGCCGTAGTACTGGTTGAGGTTGGATACGGTGAGCATGGTCAGGCTCCGCAATACGGGCGAGGGCGTGCGCCGGCGTGCGCGTCGCGCCGCCGGGAGGCGTTGTGGAATGCTGCGGTCAGGCGGCCGGGGGCGTTGTCGGCGGAGCCGGCGGCGGCAACTCGCTGCCGGCAATCAGCAGCTTGCGGAAGACATCGTGCTTGGCATGCGGCAACAGCGACGCGAGTTCGCTTGGGTCGAGTTTCGCCGCATCGATCGGCTGCCCGTCGGTAAAGGTGAGCCGGAACTTGTCGCCGTGAACCCGCACCAGGCAGAGCAGCAGTAGCGCGCCGAGCGGATCTCCGACGCGTGGCACCGAGCCGCGCAGTGAATCCTCGCGCAACTGGAAGAAGGGGGCCGCGGTGGAACCGTGGCGCACGATCCACACCGCGTCGCGCTTGTCCGTCGTCATCACGAACGGCGTCAGCGTGTTCCAGCGCTCGATCACCGCGGTCGCAGCGGCGACCGCGTCCTGCCACTTCAGCGAAGTACGCCAGAGGAAGTAATCGAACTTGCCGGTGCCGGTAACCATGCGCGTAGCGTAGCAGGCCGCGCGCCGGAGCGGCAGAGGGGGGCACGCGGTGCCTCGCGCGATCAGCGGCCAAGATAGACCTCGATCACGCGTGGGTCGTTCTGTACGGTTTCGAGGTCGCCCTCGGCCAGCACGCTACCTTCGTGCAGCACGGTGACCTTGCCGCCCAGCGCCTTGACGAAGGCCATGTCGTGCTCGACCACCATCAGCGAGTGCTCGCCGGCGAGCGAGACGAAGAGTTCCGCAGTGCGTTCGGTTTCCTCGTCGGTCATGCCGGCCACCGGTTCGTCGAGCAGCAGCAGACGCGGCTCCTGCATCAGCAGCATGCCGATCTCCAGCCACTGCTTCTGGCCGTGCGACAGCAGTCCGGCGGGGCGATCCGCTTCGCTGGTGAGGCGGATGCGCTTGAGCGTTTCGGCGACGCGATCGCGCTGCTCGCCAGTCAGTTGCGCGAGCAGGCTGCGCCACACACGCTTGTCGGTCTTCATCGCGAGTTCGAGGTTCTCGAACACCGTGTGCTGCTCGAAGATGGTTGGCTTCTGGAACTTGCGGCCGATGCCGGCGTGCGCGATCTCCGGCTCGCGCATGCGCGTCAGATCCATCGTCTGGCCGAAGAAGGCGCGGCCGGCGTCGGGGCGCGTCTTGCCGGTGATCACGTCCATCATGGTGGTCTTGCCGGCGCCGTTGGGGCCGATGATGCAGCGCAGCTCGCCGGCGTCGATCGTCAGCGTCAGCGCGTTGAGGGCGCGGAAGCCATCGAAGCTGACGGTGATGTCTTCAAGGTAGAGGATGACCTTGTGCGAGAGATCCAGCTCGCCGGGCGTCATCACGCGGCCGGTCGGCGCGCCGTCTTCCCATTGTTCGCGCTGGGTCGGATCGGCGTGTTCGAGGGTGCCCACTTTCATGCGGATGCTCCTTCAGCGGCGGCAGCGTCGGGCGGGGTGCTGTGGGTGGAGGTGCTCGCCGGGGCGTGTGCGGCTTTCGCGACGGCCTTGGGTGCGGCGGGTGTCGTATCGCGTGTGCTGCGAATGCGCCGCCACAGACCGACCAGGCCTTCCGGCAGGTAGAGCGTGACCAGGATGAAGAGCAGCCCGAGGAAGAACAGCCAGTATTCAGGGAAGCTCACGGTGAACCAGCTCTTCGCGAGGCTCACGGTGAAGGCGCCGAGCACCGGGCCGATCAGCGTGCCGCGGCCACCGACCGCAGCCCAGATCGCGATTTCGATCGAGTTCGCCGGGCTCATCTCACCCGGGTTGATGATGCCCACCTGCGGCACGTAAAGCGCACCGGCCAGTGCGCACAGCACGGCCGACAGTGTCCAGATGAAGAGCTTGTAGTGCAGCGGGTTGTAGCCGATGAACATCACGCGCGACTCGGCATCGCGGATCGCGGCGAGCACGCGGCCGAACTTCGAGGTGACGAGGTAGCGGCCGAGCAGCAGCGTGCACATCAGCAACAGCGCCGAGAGGCCGAACAACACCAGCCGGGTTTCCGGCGCGGTAATCGAGTAGCCGAGGATGCGCTTGAAGTCGGTGAAGCCGTTGTTGCCGCCGAAGCCGGTTTCGTTGCGGAAGAACAGCAGCATCGCGGCGTAGGTGAGCGCTTGCGTGATGATCGAGAAATACACGCCCTTGATGCGCGAGCGGAAGGCGAAGTAGCCAAACACCCACGCAATCGCGGCCGGCACCACGAGCACCAGCACCAGCGCCCAGAGGAAGCTGTCGCTGCCCACCCAGTACCAGGGCAGTTCCTTCCAGTCGAGGAACACCATGAAGTCCGGCAGGTCGGCGTGGTAACTACCGTCGCGCCCGATCTGCCGCATCAGGTACATGCCGAAGGCGTAGCCGCCGAGCGCGAAGAAGAGCCCGTGGCCGAGCGACAGGATGCCCGCGTAGCCCCAGATCAGGTCCATCGCCACGGCGACCACGGCGTAGCACAGCACCTTGCCGGTCAGCGTCACGAAGTAGTCCGACACATGCAGCGGGTGACCCTCGGGCAGCGCGAGGTGTGCGACCGGCACCAGCACCCAGGCGACGAGGGCGAACAGTGCCAGCGCGATCCAGCCGCTGCGTGGCATGGCCGTGAGGAATCGAAGGGTCAGTGGCGTGCGCATGATCAGCTCTCGACGAAGCGGCCCTTAAGGGCAAACAGCCCCTGCGGACGCTTCTGGATGAAGACAATGATGAAGAGCAGCACGAGGATCTTCGCGATCACCGCGCCGGCCCAGCCTTCGAGGAACTTCGTGACGATGCCCAGCCCCAGTGCCGCCCACACTGCACCGGCGAGCTGACCGACGCCGCCGAGCACGACGACGAGGAAGGAATCGACGATGTAGCCCTGACCCATGTCGGGCCCGACGTTGGCGATCTGCGACAGCGCGACGCCGCCGAGGCCGGCGATGCCGGAGCCAATCGCGAAAGCCAGTGTGTCGATGCGCCGTGTCGGCACGCCGACGCAGCCGGCCATGGGGCGGTTCTGCGTCACGGCGCGCACGAACATGCCGAGCCGCGTCTTCTGCATCATCAGCCACACGATCAGCAGCACGAACAGTGCGAAGCCGATGATCGCGATGCGGTTGAGCGGCAGCATGGCGCCGGCATAGAGCTCGATGCCGCCACTCATCCAGGTGGGGTTGGCGACTTCCTGGTTCTGTGGCCCGAAGATCACGCGCGCGGCCTGGATCAGCACCAGCGACAGGCCCCAGGTAGCGAGCAGGGTTTCCAGCGGGCGGCCGTAGAGGTGGCGGATCACAAGCCGTTCCATCGCCACGCCGACCAGCGCCGCAACCACGAAAGCAAGCGGGATCGCGGCCAGCACGTAGGCATCAAGCCACTGCGGGGCATAGCTGCGGAACAGGCCTTGCACCACCCAGGTGGTGTAGGCGCCCACCATCAGCAGCTCGCCATGCGCCATGTTGATCACGCCCATCACGCCGTAGGTGATCGCGAGCCCCAGCGCGGCGAGCAGCAGGATCGAACCGAGCGAGATGCCGGTGAAGATGCGGCCGAGGTTTTCGCCCACCGCGATGCGGCGTTCGATTTGCGTGAGTGAGGCGACGGCGGCAATGCGCACCGCTTCGTCGGGCTCGGCGTAACTGCCGCTGCTCTTGTCGAGCATGGCGGCGAGTAGTTGGCGCACGGCCGGGTCGGCGCTGTCGGCGAGTGACTTGACCGCCTTGAGGCGCGCAGCGGCGTCGGGCGAACCGAGGCTTGCCTTGGCTTGTGCAAGTACGAGCAGCTGCTTGATTTGCGGATCGGCCTCCTTCGCGAGGGCCTTGTCGAGCAGCGGCAGGATCTCGGCGCTTGCGTTGGCGCTCACGTCCTTGGCGGCCGTGAGGCGCACCTCACGCTCGCTGGCGAACAGTCGCAGGCCGGCGAGTGCGGCGTCCAGCGTGCGACGCACGCGGTTGTTGATGCTGACCGCTTCGGCATTGTCCGGTGGCGCGGCCAGCGCTTTGCCGGTCGCGACATCGATGTAGGTTTCACCGTCTAGGCGCACCAGTTTGTCACCGGCGACGAACAGAGCGTCTTCCGACAGCGCCTTGAAGACGGGCAGTACTGCTTCGGGGTCGGCGCTGGCGAGGGCCGCGATCGCGGCAATCTTCTCGTCAGAGTCGTCTGCACCGAGGCGTGCGAGCTGGGCGGGGTCAAGCGCTGCGCAGGCCGGCGACCAGGCGAGGCGGGCGAGCAGCGCAAGCAGAAAGAGGAGTCTGACCATGGGAAGGCCGTTCCGTGTTCGTGGTGCCGGCCGGCATGCCCGAGGGCGCGCCGGCCGGGAGGGCTGCACCGCGCCGCGGTGCAGCGTTCAGGTGCGTGCCGGGCTTACTTGCTGTCCGGCTCGTCCTTCTTCTTGTCGTTGCCGGGGATGTACGGGCTCCACGGCTGGGCCTTGATCGGGCCCTTGGTCTTCCACACCACGTTGAACTGGCCGTCAGCCTTCACTTCGCCGATGAACACCGGCTTGTGCAGGTGGTGGTTCTTCGGGTCCATCTCGACCTCAAAGCCAGACGGTGCCTTGAATTTCTGCCCGCCCATCGCAGCGATGACCTTGTCGACATCGGTGCTCTTCGCCTTCTCGACCGCCTGCTTCCACATGTAGATGCCGATGTAGGTGGCTTCCATCGGGTCGTTGGTCACGACGGTGTCGGCCTTCGGCAGGTTGTTCTTCTTCGCCCAGCCCTGGTAAGCCTTGATGAAGGCCGCGTTGGTCGGGTTCTTGATCGACTGGAAGTAGTTCCACGCGGCGAGGTGGCCGACCAGCGGCTTGGTATCGACGCCACGCAGCTCCTCTTCACCCACCGAGAAGGCCACGACCGGCACATCGGTCGCCTTCAGGCCGGCGTTGCCGAGTTCCTTGTAGAAGGGCACGTTGGAGTCGCCGTTGATCGTCGACACCACCGCAGTCTTCTTGCCCTCGGAGGCGAACTTCTTGATCTTGGCGATGATGGTCTGGTAGTCGGAGTGCCCGAAGGGGGTGTACTCCTCCATGATGTCCGCATCGGCGACGCCCTTGCTCTTCAGGAAGGCGCGCAGGATCTTGTTGGTGGTGCGCGGGTACACATAGTCGGTACCCAGCAGCACGAAGCGCTTGGCCTCGCCGCCGTCCTTGCTCATCAGGTATTCCACCGCCGGGATCGCCTGCTGGTTGGGCGCGGCACCGGTGTAGAACACGTTCTTCTCCAGTTCTTCACCCTCGTACTGCACCGGGTAGAACAGCAGGCCGTTGAGTTCCTTGTAGACCGGCAGCACCGACTTGCGCGACACCGAGGTCCAGCAGCCGAAGGTCACCGCAACCTTGTCCTTGGACAGCAGCTGGCGCGCCTTCTCGGCGAACAGCGGCCAGTTCGAGGCGGGGTCGACCACCACCGGTTCGAGTTTCTTGCCCAGCACGCCGCCCTTGGCGTTGATCTCTTCGATCGCCATCAGCGCGGTTTCCTTCAGCGCCGTTTCGGAGATGGCCATCGTGCCGGACAGCGAATGCAGGATGCCGACCTTGATGGTGTCGGCGGCCTGCGCGGCCAGCGAAGTGAAGCCGCACACGGCCAGCGCGGCGGACATTGCAGTCATTTTCACGAAATTGCGACGTGTGCTCATGGACGCTCTTCCTCGAATCAGTTGGGGTCACGGGGTCAGTGGGATGCTGCGGTGCCACATTAGGGCCGGCGCCCGGATCGAGGAATACGTCAGATTGCGTAGGTGAGGTGTTAGCCTCGTTTGGCACGCACTGGCCGTCGCGCTCGTGAAGCATCAGCGAACTCGGCGGCGTGGGCGCGTTATGCTGTCGTCCCCCGAACGGAATCCACGCGATGCAACTCCCTATCGACTTTCAGCCCGGTTGGGCGCCTGCCGACATCGAAGACGCGTCGGCGCACCGTTTCCTCTTCCTGCACGGCGCGCTGGTCGTGTTGGGCGATGGCGATGGCGCGCGTCTGCCTGATGCTGCTTACCGTGATCTGCCGATCGGGGCGTTGCACTCGGTCGGCGTGCTCGATGGCCGCGCCTGCCACATGGCCGAACTGCGCGATGCGGAGCTTCCCGAAGGGCTGGAGGCGGTGCCCTTGCGGCAGTTGTTCAACCGCCTGCCAGAAGCGCTGCTGGCGGTGGCCGGGCGGGCGCAGCAGTTGCTGGATTTCGCGCGTAGCCATCGTTTCTGCGGTGCCTGCGGCCATGCCAACGAGCTGTTTGACGAAGGGCGGGCAAGGCGTTGCCCGGCTTGCGGGCAGGTCGCTTACCCGCGCCTCGCGCCGGCGATGATGGCGCTGATCAAGCGCGATGGGCCGAACGGGCGCGAGTTGTTACTTGCACACGGCGCGCGGTTTCCCGGCGTGATCTACAGCGCGCTCGCCGGCTTCGTCGAACCTTCCGAATCGGTCGAGGATTGCCTGCACCGCGAGGTCTTCGAGGAAGTGGGCCTGCGCGTGAAGAACCTGCGCTACTTCGGCAGCCAGTGCTGGCCCTTCCCGCATTCGCTGATGATCGCGTTCGTGGCGGATTGGGCGAGCGGCGAAATCGTCGCCGACCCCGCCGAGATTCTCGATGCCGCGTGGTTCCACGTCGACGCGCTGCCACCGTTGCCGCACCAGATCACGATCGCGCGCAGGCTGATCAACGCCACGATCGCAGAAGTGGCGCCCGACCATCCGGCGCTCTCGACCTATGGCGCGGGTTGAAGGCTTAAGTCCGGCTTAATCCGGGCTCATTCGGGCTTAAGGGTCGGGCTTGCAGAATGCAGCCATGCCTTCAGCGAGAAGGCACTTAACCCGAACACAAGGAGCCTGACCATGAAAAAGCTGATCCTGACCCTGAGCGCCCTGACCTTTGCTGCTGGCGTGTTCGCGGCAGATGCACCGGCCGCGACCCAGTCGGCCCCGGTTGCCAAGCCGGCCGCCGAGGCAAAGACGACCAAGTCGGCCAAACAGACCAAGCACAACGCGAAGAAGGCGCCGGCCGCCGCTGCCGAGGCGAAGCCTGCAGCAACGCCGGAAGCCAAGCCCGCCAAGTAAGCCCGCCTCTGCAAGGCAAACGAGCCCCGGCCCAACCGGGGCTTCTTCATTGCCGCGAGGCGTGCATGGACATCGTTGAAAGCGGGGGCGAGGCAGCTACGGCGCAGGCTGCAACAAGCACTGCGCTTGTCGTACGGATCTGGCGGGCGCCTCTTCATGCCGCGACGCGGCGTGTGCTTCGCACGTGCTTTAGCGGTGCTCGTGTGTCACCGGGGATTGAACGGTGTATCCCTTTTCCTTGAGCATGTACCCGGCGGCGCCACCTGCTGCGGCGCCAACGGCAAATGCGCAGCCCTGGAGCAGGCAAAGCGCGGCGACAAGAAGGGTGCTGAGGATCGAACGGATTGCAGGCATCGTGATTCCTCCTTCTGCAGCAATGGACTCACATCCAGTGCGCGCGGGCGGGCGCCCACGCCGCTTGCTCCGCCGGTATCGCAGGCAGGGCGAGCGTTGAAAGTCTGACCCGATTCGGGCCTCGATGCTCCGTTACGCTTGCAAGCGTCTGTAACGCACCAGCCAGTGTGCCTGGTCAGGTAGCTGCGCCGCGTTGCGAGCCACGCAGGCGATTCATTGCGAGCGCGGCCGCCGCCGTGCGGGTTTCGACGCCGAGCTTCTCGAACACATGCTCCAGGTGTTTGTTGACGGTGCGTGGGCTGCTTCCGAGGATCTGGCCGATATCGGGGCTGGTCTTGCCCTGGGTGACCCAGTAGAGCACTTCCGCCTCCCGCGTGGTCAGACGGAAGGTCGCGATCAATGCCTCGATCGCGGAGGCGTCGTTCTCCTCGCGCAGCACCACCAACCATTCCTCGTCGCCGGTCTGGTCGTGAAAGGTCGCCAGCAATCTGCGTGATCCGTTTGCGATCAGCAGGGTGCTGGGTTCGCGTCCGTCGCGGCGCGCGGCTTCCGCGGCGCCGATCCATTCGAGCAGGCGCGGTGGTGTTTCGTCGCGCTCGGTGCCGAAGTGGGCGTGCAGCAGTTCGCGTGCGAGCGGCGTTTGCCAGACCAGCTTGCCGTCGGCCGAACGCACCGCTACGGTTGCCTGCCCGAAGGCATCGAGTGCGCTGCGTGCCTGACGCATCTGGCGTGCGTTCTGCATGTGTGCGGCGATGCGCGCGAGCACTTCCTGCGGCCGGATCGGCTTGGTCACGTAGTCGGCGCCGCCGGCCGAAAAGGCGGCGACAACATGCTCGGTTTCCGTCAGCCCGGTCATGAATACGATCGGGATCGACTGAGTCGCGAAGTCCGCCTTCAAACGCCGTGCGGTTTCAAAGCCGTCGATGCCGGGCATCAATGCGTCGAGCAGGATTACGTCCGGCAGGCTCTGCCGCGCCCGCATCAGCGCATCGTGGCCGTTGGTCGCGACCAGCACGGTGTAGCCCGCCTCGTCGAGCGCGTCGTGCAGCAGCGAGAGGTTTTCCGGCACGTCGTCGACGATCAGCACGACGCCGGGGCGCTCACTGCTCGGCATGGGCGTCTCCGTGCTGCGCGCTGCGCGCTTTGCGAATGATCTCTTGCATGGGTTCGAACTGGAACTGACGTGCGAGTCCGCGCATGACGCGGACGAATTCGAGGTAACGCGCATCCTGCCCTTCGAGCGCTGCGAGCGTATCAAGGATGCCGCGCAGGTAGCCGAGCGTGATCGCGGATTCCAGCGTGGTCAGCGCGGTCTCGTCGGGATAGCAGAGGCTTGCCGGGCGCGGTGATGTGGGTGGCGATGGGCTTGCGGGCGGTTCTGCGCTGACCCATTCAAGCGCGAGCTTGTGACCGATCCAGTCGAGCAGATGCTCGACCCGCAGCGGCTTGACGAGGAAGTCCTCGGCCGGCAAACCAACGTCGTTTTCCAGCCCGCGGTCAAACGCATTGGCCGAGAGCACCGCGAGTGTGGCGTCGCAGCCTTGCATGCGCAGGCGACGTAGCGTTTCCCAACCATCGATGCCGGGCATCGCGAGGTCCATGAAGATCAGGTGCGGTTTGAAGTCGGGCACACGCTCCAGGCATTCGTAGCCACTGGCCGCTTCGGCGAGATCGAAGCCGAGTGGGGCGAGAATGCTGCGGAGCAGCTCGCGGTCCACGCGCTCGTTGTCGACGATCAGGACTCGCCGTCGCACGCCAACATAGCCGATGCGCAGTTTGTCGGACCGCGCACGCACCGCCTGCAGGCCATGCACCTGTGGCACGAACAGCCGGACGAGAAAGGTGCTGCCGGTGCCGGGCGTGCTGCGCACCGAGAGTTCGCCGCCCATCAGGTCAGTCAGCATGCGGGTAATCGTCAGGCCGAGCCCGGTGCCGCCGGCGCCACCCTGGCTCGCCGCGCTGCCGCGCGCGAAGGGCTCGAAGATGTGCTCGATTTCGTCGGCCGCAATGCCCGGGCCGCTGTCGATGATTTCGCACAGCGCCATCTCGCGCTGGTATCGCAGGCGGAAGCGCACCTCGCCGCGCTGCGTGAACTTCACCGCGTTGCCGAGCAGGTTGATGAGGATCTGGCGCAGCCGCTTCTCGTCCGCCCGCACCACCGGTGGCAACTCGCCGAGTTGTTCGAAGTGGAAGGCGAGGCCCTTGTTGCGCGCTTGCAGTTCGAACATGCCGACGATCTGCGCGATGAAGTCGGGGAAGTCGAGCGGGCGGATGTCGAGCGTGAGCTTGCCGCCCTCGATACGCGCGAGATCCAGCGTGCCTTCGATCAGCGACAGCAGATGGTCGCCGCTACGTCGGATTACCGAAACGGCCTGCCTTCGGTGCGCTGGAATCGATTCGTCGCCGTCCAGAATCTGCGCGTAGCCGAGGATGCTGTTGAGCGGTGTGCGCAACTCGTGGCTGATCGCGGTGATGTGGCGGCTCTTCGCGAGGTTCGCCTGTTCCGCCACCTGCCGCGCTTTCTGAAGTTGCTCGTCGGTGCGTTGGTGCGAGGCAATCTCCTGCATTAGCGCGGCGGTCTGGCGGTTGGATTCCTCCTGCGCAACCTGTCGACTCTTGTGCGTCAGCACCATCCACCACGCCACCACGCCGCTTACCAGTAACAGGGCGGAAAAGGCCTTGATGAAACTCTGCTGCAAGTGCGGCAGCAGCGCAGCATGCTGACTGCCGACGACGACCCACTCGTGGTAGTAGAGCAGGCCCATCAGTAGCGCGAGAAAGGGCACGATGCCGGCCATCAACAGCAGGTAATGCCCGAGGCCGGTTTCCACATACGGCAGTGCGGCGCGCGGCAACAGGCTGCGCAGCACGCCGTTCCACTGCGACGAGAGCCGCGCATGCGGCTTGCACAGGTCGTTGCAGCGCGCATCGAGCGAACAGCACAGCGAGCAGATCGGCCCCTGATAGGCGGGGCAGTGGGCGGTGTCGTCCGATTCGTACTCGCGGTCGCAGATGCAGCAGCGATGCGCGCCGTTGCTGCGTACTTCGGCCTTGCGTGCGAGGTAGTACTTGCCGCCGGTCGCCCACGCGATCAGCGGCGAGCACACCAGCGCTGTGCCGATGGCAATGAAGGATGCGAAGGGCTGCAAGGCGGGGCCGAGCAAACCGATCCAGGCCGAAATGCTCAAAGCCGAGGCGATCGCCATGCTGCCGACGCCGACCGGGTTGATGTCATACAGGTGGCTGCGCTTGAACTCGATACCGCGCGGCGACAAGCCCAGCGGCTTGTTGATCACCAGATCCGCCACAACCGCCATCATCCAGCTGATTGCGATATTCGAGTACAGCCCCAACACCTGCCCGAGCGCCTGAAAGACATTCAGCTCCATCAGCATCAGCGCGATCAGCGTGTTGAACACCATCCACACCACGCGGCCGGGGTGGCTGTGCGTCAACCGCGCGAAGAAGTTGGACCACGCGAGCGAGCCGGCGTAGGCGTTGGTGACGTTGATCTTCAACTGCGAGATCACGACGAACAGCACCGTTGCCCACAGCGCCCAGCCCGGCGCGCCGAACACGTGCGAGAAGCCGATCAGGTACATCTGGTTCGGGTCCACCGCCTTGTCGGCCGGCACCGCGTTGCGCAGCGCCAGCCACGCGAGCAGCGCGCCGCCTAGCATCTTCGCCACGCCCAGCACCACCCAGCCGGGGCCGCCGACGATCACGCCGGCAAGCCAGCGCTTGCCGTTGGCGGCGGTGCGCTCCGGCATGAAGCGCAGGTAGTCCGCCTGCTCGCCCATCTGCGTAATCAACGCGATGCCCACGGTGAGCGCCGCGCCGAACAGCGGCACGCTGAAGCGGCCGCCATGGCCATCGGCGCCCGCATAGCTCGCGAGGCCGGCGAGTACCGTCGGCTCCTGCCAGAGCACGAAGACGAAGGGCAGCGCCAGCATCAGCAGCCACAGCGGCTGGGTCAGCGTCTGCAGCCGGCTGATGGTGGTGACGCCATGCGTAACAAGGGGAATCACGACCAGCGCACAGAGCACATAGCCCCAGGCTGGTGGAATGCCGAAGGCCATCTCCAGCGCGTAGGCCATGATCGCCGCTTCGAGCGCGAAGAAGATGAAAGTGAATGAGGCGTAGATCAGCGAGGTGATTGTCGACCCGATGTAGCCGAAGCCTGCACCACGCGTGAGCAGATCCATGTCCAACCCGTAGCGGGCCGCGTAGAAACTGATCGGCAACCCGGCGAGGAAGATGATCAGACCGGTCGCGATGATCGCAAATAGTGCATTGATGAAGCCTGCCTGCACCAACATGGTGGCGCCGACCGCTTCGAGCACCAGAAAGGACGCCACGCCGAATGCCGTGTTCGCGACCCGCAGCTCGCTCCAGCGGCGGAAGCTGCGCGGCGTGAAGCGCAGCGCGTAGTCCTCCATCGTCTCGCGCGCGACCCAGCTGTTGTAGTCGCGGCGGATCTTGATCACCCGCTGGACGGGGGCTGAGTTTGGAGTCTCTTGTTTGATTTCGGGCGGCATGGCTTGGGGGGACTAGCAAGCGGCGCGCCGGGCTTGTTTTCGTGCTTCGCGTCGTGAAACTCAACGCTTCGGCTTGCGATCTGCGCTGATGGTTTGCGGCGGCTTTCCCGCTCAAGCCGGGTCCCGCCCCGGCGGGCGGGGTACTTTCTTTGTGCGAACAAAGAAAGTACCCAAAGAAAGTCGCCCCGCTTCAACGCCGCGCGCTTCGCGCCCGGTCCCCTGCGCTGCTCAAAGCATCGTGTGGCTGCGCAACTCGCCCTCGCTGCGCTCGGTGCTCGGACAGTGCTCGCCACCGCCGCGCTGCGCGCGTCGGAACCCGATGCTTCTGTGCTGCTCGGCGTTTCAGAGGGGGAGGAAAAAGCGTCGGCGTGCGACCGCGGCAGGGCTTTCGTAGCCCGGATGCAGGCCGCAGGCCGGAATCCGGGAAGGGCAGTTGAGTATCCGAACTCGCCCGCCCAGGATTCCGCTCCGTTTAGGCTTCGAGCAACTTACACGCGTCGCGCCGCCGATGGTTTTGACTTTGGGTCCCGTCGAGAGCGCCGAGTAGCGGAGCGCGACCGGGAAGAAGGCCGAGGACTGTTTGAGCTCCGAGCGCAGCGAGGGCGAGTTCCGCAGGCCCCCGGTTGCGCGAGCAACGCAGGGGAGTCAGGCATTTAGTGCCTGACCGCGAACGCCGGGCGGCACTCTTTGCTTACTTTCTGGTGCTGTAGCCAGAAAGTAAGACGCCCGCCGGGGCGGGACCCGGCTTGAGCGGACAAGCCGTGGCAATGCGACACGGGCAACCGCAAACCGAAACGTTGGGCTTCGCTGTACTCAGCCCAACCTACGGGACTCGTGCTACAAGGCTCATCACTCTGAGCGCGAGCAGCCCGCTCAGTAGTCAGGGGTATCGTCGAATGTCGGCCAGTCTTGGAACTCATCGCGCGTGGCCGCCCAACCGCGCGGCAGTCTCCCGGCCCAGACGGTGTTTCTTGAATGCACAAGGCGCTTCTTGCTGACGCAGAGTCGCATGTCGGCAAGACTCAGCAACTCCGTTGCCGTCCAGTTCGAATGCGCTGGGCTGCACGCAACGCCGGCGGAAATCGTCAACCGCAAATCCGGAGGCGTAAAGCTGAAATCCTGCACTGCCTGACGAACGGCTTCGGCGGCGGAGTAGGCAACTTCGAGGGGCTGATTCGGCAGGATCATCAGGAACTCTTCGCCGCCAACGCGCGCTGCATAACTGGAGGTTGGCAGGTGCGCGGTGATCAGCGATGCAATCGTCGTGAGCGCAACATCTATCACGTCGTAGCCGAAAAGCTGGTTTGCGGCATAAAGGCGATCCAGATCAAGGGAGACCAGCGAGCTCGGCACGCTCGCACTGGCCTCACCAGTAAGCCGATCAAGCACCCGATGGACTCCTCGCCAATTCAGAAGACCTGTAAGTAGGTCTCGCTCGGCTTCGACTGCATTGCAGGGTTCTGGGCGCATCGGCGTGCTTCTGGGTCGGGCTGGGTGTATTAAAGACATCCCTTCTGCTGCCGCCGATTGTTGCACCCTTGCAGCCACACATCGGGGAAAGCGGGGGCAGCCAAGCCACCCCTCTCGCGCCTTGGTCAGGCGCCTTCTTCCAGAAGAATCGCCACCGTCAGCAGATGCGCACTGTTGAGGCAAGTCGCCAGCGGTACGTCATGCACATCACACACCCGCATCAGCGCGGCGATGTCGGGTTCGTGCGGCTGTGCGGTGAGCGGGTCGCGCAGGAAGATGACGAGGTCGATGCGGCCTTCGGCGACCATCGCGCCGATCTGCTGGTCGCCGCCGAGTGGGCCGCTGAGCAGGCCGTGTACCGGCAGGCCGGTTTCTTCACGGATGCGTTTGCTGGTGGTGCCGGTGCCCATCAGCTTGCAGCGTTCCAGGCGGTCGCGGTGGGTCTTTGCGAAGGCGACCATCTGGTCTTTCTTGCCATCGTGGGCAATCAGGGCGACTGTTTTCATTACGCGTTGTCTCATTTCTTGTTTGTGGGTCGGTCAGCCGGCACGAACATCGCTCCACGCTGCGCCGGTGAGGGTGGCGAGCTGAGCGGGGGCGAGGGGGAAGACGGAGAAGGGCGTGCCGGCAGCCGCCCAGACCGTGGTGAAGCGTTGCAGATCGGTGTCGAGCAGCAGGCGCACCGGCTGCGCGTGGCCCAAGGGTGCGACGCCGCCGATGGCATAGCCGGTGGCGCTGCGTACGAAATCGGCGTCGGCACGTTTGAGCTTTTCGCCGACCAGCGCGGCGACCTTTTCTTCGCTGACGCGGTTGTCGCCGCTGGCGACCACGACGATGGCCTGCCCGCTATCGGCGCCGCGAAAGACGATGGACTTGGCGATCTCGGCGACGCTGCAACCAATCGCGGCGGCGGCTTCGGCCGAGGTGCGGGTGGGCTGGTCGAACTCGACGACTCTTACGTCGAGCCCTGTGTCGTGCAGCATTTGCTGGGTGCGCAGGGCGGTGGGGTGGCTGGCGGGTTTCATCTTTGCGGCGGAAAAGAGTCCGGCCGGATCCGGAATCAAAAAGGGCCACGCGTCCGGCGTGGCCCTGGGTGCTTAGCGCTTGAGTTGCGAGAGATCGCGCACCGCGCCGGTATCTGCGCTGGTGGTCATCGCGGCGTAGGCGAGCAATGCCTGCGAGACGGGGCGCACGCGCGAGGCCGGCTTCCATGCCTTGTCGCCACGGGCTTCCATCGCTGCTTCGCGACGCACCAGTTCTTCGTCGCTCACCGCCAGGTGGATGCGGCGGTTCGGGATGTCGATCTCGATCATGTCGCCGTCCTGCACGAGGCCGATTGCGCCGCCCATCGCGGCTTCCGGCGAGGCATGGCCGATTGACAGGCCGGATGTGCCGCCGGAGAAGCGGCCATCGGTGAGCAGCGCGCACTGCTTGCCGAGCCCGCGGCTCTTCAGGTAGCTGGTCGGATAGAGCATCTCCTGCATGCCCGGACCGCCCTTGGGGCCTTCGTAGCGGATCACGACGACATGGCCGGCCTGCACCTTCTCGGAGAGGATGCCTTCGACGGCGTCTTCCTGGCTTTCGAACACGATCGCCTTGCCGGTGAATTGCCAGATCGATTCGTCCACGCCGGCGGTCTTCACGATGCAGCCCTTCTCTGCGATGTTGCCGGTCAGCACCGCGAGGCCGCCGTCCTTCGAGTAGGCGTGCTCAACATCGCGGATGCAGCCGGCCGTGCGGTCCAGATCCAGTTCCGGGAAACGCTTGTCCTGGCTGAAGGCGACCTGGGTCGGCACGCCGCCCGGCGCCGCAAGGTAGAAGTTGAAGACATCCTGGCTGTGGGCGTGCATCACGTCCCAGGTGTCCAGCGCGCCACCCAGCGTCTTGCTATGCACCGTGTGGCATTCGCGGTGCAGCAGGCCGCCGCGCGCGAGTTCGCCGAGGATGCCCATCACGCCACCGGCGCGGTGCACATCTTCGATGTGGTACTTGTCGGTCATCGGGGCGACCTTGCACAGGCAAGGCACCTTGCGCGAGATGCGATCGATGTCCTTCATCTTGAAGTCGACCTGCGCCTCGTGTGCGGCAGCCAGCAGGTGCAGCACGGTGTTGGTCGAGCCGCCCATCGCAACATCCAGCGCAACGGCGTTCTCGAAAGCCTCGAAGGTCGCGATCGAGCGCGGCAGCACGGAGGCGTCGTCCTGCTCGTAGTAGCGCTTGCACAGCTCCACCGCGAGCCGGCCGGCGCGCAGGAAGAGTTGCTTGCGATCGGCATGCGTGGCGACGATGGTGCCGTTGCCCGGCAGCGAGAGGCCCAGCGCCTCGGTGAGGCAGTTCATCGAATTCGCGGTGAACATGCCGGAACACGAACCGCAGGTCGGGCAGGCCGAGCGTTCGACTTCGTCGACTTCCGCGTCGCTGACCGCCTTGTCGGCAGCCTTCACCATCGCATCGACGAGGTCGAGCTTGATGATCTTCTGCCCGGCCGGGTCGGCCACGGTGACCTTGCCGGCTTCCATCGGGCCGCCGGAGACGAACACCGTGGGGATGTTCAGGCGCAGTGCGGCCATCAGCATCCCTGGGGTGATCTTGTCGCAGTTGCTGATGCACACCAGCGCATCGGCGCAGTGTGCGTTGGCCATGTACTCGACCGAGTCGGCAATCAGCTCGCGGCTGGGCAGCGAGTACAACATGCCGCCGTGGCCCATGGCGATGCCGTCGTCCACCGCGATGGTGTTGAATTCCTTGGCGATGCCGCCGGCCGCTTCGATTTCGCGCGCGACCATCTGGCCCAGATCCTTCAGGTGCACATGGCCCGGCACGAACTGCGTGAAGCTGTTGGCGATCGCGATGATCGGCTTGCCGAAGTCGCCATCCTTCATGCCAGTGGCGCGCCACAGGGCGCGTGCGCCGGCCATGTTGCGGCCGTGGGTGGACGTACGGGAACGGTACTCAGGCATGGTGCTCACTCCAGGAAATGGCGCCGTCGGCGCCCGGCGACGCTGTTTGTCACAGCGGCACCGATACAATTCAGCTTTTCCGGAACGCGGGGCCGGCGCGGCGGATTGCGCTGCAAGGGGCCGATGAGCCCCGGCGCGACAACCCGGACCGCCCGGAAGCCAGAGGTGGGTTGCACCGCCTCGCATCCGACCTAAAAGATCAATTCTAGCGAAACTGGAAGCCCATCAATGCTTGTTCATCCGCAGTTCGACCCGATTGCTGTCTCGCTCGGCCCGCTGGCCGTGCGCTGGTACGGTCTGATGTACCTGGTCGCCTTCATGCTTTTCGTGACGCTGGGCAAGTGGCGCGCCAAGCATGGCCCGATCAAGGGCTGGGTCGAGAAGGATCTCGACGACCTGCTGTTCTGGGGCGTGCTGGGTGTGGTGCTGGGCGGCCGCCTGGGCTATGTGCTGTTCTACAAGCCGGCGTACTACCTTGGTCACCCGGCGGAAATCCTGGCGGTCTGGCAGGGGGGCATGAGTTTCCACGGGGGCTTCCTCGGCGTGCTGGTCGCACTATGGTTCTTCGGCCGCAAGACCGGGCGCAGCTTTCTGCAGGTGGGCGATTTCGTCGCGCCGCTGGTGCCGCTGGGCCTGGCCGCAGGCCGCATGGGCAATTTCATCAACGGTGAGCTGTGGGGGCGCATCACCTCGCCCGACGCATGGTGGGCAATGATGTTCCCGCAAGCGGCGAATGAGGACCGCGCCGCCGCGCTGCTCGACCCGGCCCTGATGGCGCAGCTCGCGCAATACGGCGGTTTGCCGCGCCATGCCTCGCAGCTCTACCAGTTTGCGCTGGAAGGGGTGTGTCTGTTCGTGATCCTGTGGCTGGTGTCGCGCAAGGCTCGCCCGGTCGGTTTCATGGGAGCGAGCTTTCTGATCGGCTACGGCACCTTCCGCTTCATCGCGGAGTTCGCCCGCCAACCGGACGATTTCCTCGGCCTGCTGGCCGGGCAGCTTTCGATGGGGCAATGGTTGTCGCTGCCGATGATCCTGATCGGCGCCGCGATCATGGCGCTGAGCCTCAAAGGCACGCTGCGCTGAATACAAGAACGGGGGCCGTGGCCCCCGTTGCTGTTCTGGGCGAACGCGTGCTTCAGTTGAGTTCGTCGTAGCGGTAGTACTTCGTGGCCTTCGCGGTCAGCTCAAGTGCCAGGCCGTCGCCTTGCAACTGATAGATCCACACGCCGTCATCCACTGCGAAGGCGCCGGCATAGGCGCCGCCGCTCTGCTTGTACTTCGCGGTGGCATTGGCCTGGCCTGAGGTCTCGAAGCTGCCGGACATGAATTTCTTCAGCTTCGCTTCATCGCGGAAGACCCAGACCTGGGAGAACTTCTTCACCCCCATGCCCAGGCCCGCCTGCACTTCCACCATCTTCAGGAACACTTCCTTGCCCGCCTTGTTGTAGGCGATGCCCTTGCCCGATCCACCGCCCGCGACGAGGATCTTCATGCCGAAGTTGTTGATCACGGCGTAGCCCGCAGCGCCGGCGATCAAGGACTTTGCTGACGGCTGTGTGCGGTACAGCTTGTTCAGCGTTGCCTTGACGTCCTTGCGGATCGTGGCGCGTTCCTTTTCCTTCTCTTTCGCGCTCATGGCAGCCGAGGCGAACATTGGCGTGAGCGCCAGAAGCAGTGCGAGTGCGCCACCCATCAGTCGTGCTTGCATGTCGATATCCCTCGTTCTTGTGCCATGGAGAACCAATGCTGCACTGGCGTTGCCGGGTCGGGTTGATGCGGGTCAGGCGATCGCCTTGGCGTACTGCGCAGGGCTTTGCGCGACCCTCTTTGGAGCCTAGCCGAAGCACTTATGTGTGCCAATGTATCTTTATGTCGCAATTGCCATACTACGTGGCACGGGCGACGGTAAGCTCGCGGGACTTTTGGTCATGAATTGCCACGGAAATCCGAAATGATGTCCCGCCCCGGAGTGTTTCGCATGTCGCGTTTTGTTGCCTTCATCGCTGTTGCGCTGCTTGGCGCAACGCTGAGCGCCTGCAGCCCGAACAAGAACGACGCGGCCGAAGCCGCGAAGAAGGCAGCTTCGCAGCCATTGTTGCTGGCGCCCGAGGATGTCGCCCGTGTAGACAGTGCCCTGCACGCCGGCGGTCCGGTACTGACGGGCTCGCTGCAGCCCGAGCGCCGCGCGGACCTGCGCGCCGAGGTGTCAACGACGGTGCTGCAGGTGCTGCGCGACAACGGCGACGTGGTGCGCAAGGGCGATCTGCTGGTCCGCATGGACGACACGTCGATCCGCGACAGCCTGTCGTCTGCCGAAGAAGCCGCGCGTGCCGCAGAGCGTTCGCTGGACCAGTCCGAGCGGCAGTTCAAGCGCCTGACCACGCTGCAGGGGCAGGGCATGAGCTCGACCCAATCGGTGGAGGACGCTGAAGCCCGCCGCAACCAGGCGCAGAGCGATCTGGCTGCCGCACGCGCCCGCGTGGTGGCGGCGCGTCAGCAACTGCAGCGTACCGAAGTGCGTGCCCCGTTCGACGGCGTGGTGAGCGACCGCAAAGTCTCTGCGGGCGACACCGCGCAGATTGGCAAGGAGCTGTTGAAGGTGATCGACCCTGCCAGCATGCGCTTCGAAGGCCTGGTGTCGGTGGAGCGCGTGGCCGAGCTCAAGGCCGGCCAGCTTGTGCATTTCCGCGTTGCTGGCGCGAACCGCGCCGCTTTTGTGGGCCATGTGCAGCACATCGCGCCGAGCGCCGACGACGTGACGCGCCAGGTTTCGGTGCGTGTATCCGTCGAAGGCGATGTGCCGCGGGTGGCCGGCCTGTATGCGGAAGGGCAGGTGGTGAGTTCCGGCGAGGCGGTCGCGATGCTGCCGGAGGCATCGCTGACGCGTGAGGGCGACCATGTGTATGCCTGGCGTGTGGCCGCCGGAAAACTGCACAAGGTCGCGGTGACCTTGGGCGACCGCGATGCCCGCAACGGTTTGTGGGTGGTACGCGCTGGCGTTGCCGCCGGCGATGAGGTGCTGCGTGCGCCGAACACTGGCCTGGTTGACGGCCAGCCGGTCGAGCGTGCTGCGGCCAAGGCACAGAAGTAAGACGCCCCACACCCACTCAGAGCGCGACCACCATGTTCCTGTCCGATTTCAGTATCCGCCGTCCGATCGCGATGGTGGTGATCATCCTGGGCTTGATGTTTGCCGGCCTGCTGGCGCTCAACAAGCTGCGCGTCAACCAGATTCCGGATGTGCAGCCGCCCGTGCTGGTGGTCAGCATTGCCTACCCTGGCGCCTCGCCCGACTCGGTCGAGCGCGAGGTGATCAACCGGGTTGAAAAGGCGTTGCAAAGCATCGCCGGCATCGACGAAGTGCGCTCGACCGCAGCCGAGGGCAGCGCAACGATCGTGCTGATCTTCAAGTTCAGTAAGAACCTGATCGAAGCGGCCGACGAGGTCCGTAATGCGATTGCCTCGGTGCGCTACAAGCTGCCGGTGGAAATGCGCGAACCGGTGCTTGAACGCGTCGATCCGTCGGCGGAGCCGATCATGCAGTTGGCGCTGTCGTCGTCGACGATGACGCATGCCGAACTCTCGCGTTACGCCGAGGACCAGCTTGCCGACCGTTTCCGCGCGATTCCCGGCGTGTCGGTGGTCGAGGTGCGTGGCGCGTTGAAGCGCGAACTGTCGGTGTTGCTGCATGCCGAAAAGCTGCGCGCGTTCAACGTGTCGGTCGCCGAGGTGGTCGCGGCGCTGCGTGCGCAGAACGCCACCGCGCCGGTCGGCAAGGTGCGCGGCGAGTTGCAGGACCAGAGCATCCGCCTCGTCGGCCGTATCGAGCGCCCGGCGGAGTTCGAGCAGATCGTCGTGCAGCGGCGCGGCGAACAAGTCGTGCGGCTGGGGCAGGTCGCCACGGTGCGCGACGGCTTCAACGACATCGACAGCCTGTCGGTACGCAATGGCCAGCCCAACGTGGGCTTGTCGGTGATCCGCTCGCGCGATTCGTCGACGGTGACGATTGCCGACAAGGTACGCAAGCTGGTCGAGACGGTCGGCAAGGAACTGCCGAAGGGCACCACGCTGGTCGTTACGCGCGACGGTGGCGAGGAAGCGCAGGACAGCCTCAACAACGTGGTGCATGCGCTGATCTTTGGCGCGGGGCTCACTGTGCTGGTGGTGTACGCCTTCCTCAATTCCTGGCGTTCGACGCTGATCACCGCGCTGTCGCTGCCGACCTCGGTGATCGCGGCCTTCATCGCGGTGTGGCTATGCGGCTTCTCGCTCAACTTCATGAGCCTGCTGGGGCTATCGCTCGCGATCGGGGTGCTGATCGACGATGCGATCGTGGTGCGAGAGAACATCGTGCGGCACATGGAGGCCGGCGAGGACCGCATGACGGCGGCGCTGCGCGGCACGGCGGAGATCGGCCCGGCGGTGGCGGCAACCACCTTTTCGATCGTTGCGGTGTTCGTGCCGGTGGCCTTCATGCAGGGCATGTCGGGCGAATGGTTCCGCCCCTTCGGCCTGACCGTCGTGACCTCGGTGCTGGTGAGCCTGTTCATCAGCTTTACCTTGGACCCGATGCTGTCCGCCTACTGGGGCGACCCGGCGGGGCACCACCTTGCGCCGAAACGCGGGCTGGCCGAAAAGCTGGCGCACTTCAACGTCTGGTTCGACCGCCAGTCGGAACGCTATGGCCGTCTGGTCGCCTGGGCATTGCACCACCGCGCTTGGATGTTTGCCTTCGCGGCTGCGAGCTTCGTCGCCGCGATCGGACTGCAGGTGAAGTTCGGTGGGTCGAGCTTCCTGCCTGCGTCGGATAACCCGGTGATCGCGGTTGATGTGCGCACGCCCGCGTCGAGCAGCCTTGAATACGCGCGACGCAAACTGGAGGCCGCAGCAACGCTGGCCCGCACGATTCCCGAAACGGTGGCGACCAACAGCCAAATCAACCCCGATGGCGGTCGCATCTACCTCGACATCGGCAAGAGCTCCGAGCGCAAGCGTTCGGCCCAGCAGATCGCGAGCGACCTGCGGATCAAGCTCAAGCAGCTCGTCGGTGCCGAATATGTGGTGCTCGACGACCTGAACAACGGCGCGCAGAAGCCGGTGCAGATCCGCTTCCATGGTGCCGACGCCCGCACGCTGCAGGCGATTACCAACGACTTCATGGCGCGCTTGCGCAAGGTGCCGGGCGCGGTCGACGTCGGCCTGTCGGAACAGGACCCGCAGGACGAACTGCGGATCGAACTTGACCGCGGGCTCGCCAACGCGCTGGGCATCTCGGCCAACGATGCGGCACAGGCACTGCGGGTGGCCTTTGCCGGCGTCGAGGTCGGTGACTGGGTGGACCCGGCCGGTGAAACGCGCGATGTGGCGGTGCGACTGGCGCCGGAAGACCGCGTCGACGCGGGCAACATCGAGCGACTGCCGATCGCTGTGGCCGGCAGCGGTGCCGTGGTGCCGCTTGACCAGATCGCCACCATCACCACCGGCAAGGGGCCGTCGAAGATTCAGCATATCGATGGCAAGCGCATGGTGACCGTGTCGGCGAACGCACAAGGTCGCTCGCCCGGCGAGGTGACCGAAGACGCGATGAAGCTCGCCAAGTCGATCGCCTTCCCGCCCGGCTACGGGCTGGAACTGGGTGGTGCCTCGAAGGACCAGCAGGAAGTGTTCGGCGCCATGCTGATCGCGCTGCTGTCTGGCATCGGCATGATGTACTTCGTGCTGGTGATCCAGTTCGGCTCTTTCACCGCGCCGCTGCCGGTGATGCTGTCCTTGCCGCTGTCGCTGATCGGTGTGGTGCTCGCGCTGCTGCTGACGCGCGGCACGATGAACCTGATGAGCCTGATCGGCGTGATCATGCTGATGGGGCTGGTCGCGAAGAACGCGATCCTGCTGCTGGACGCCGCGCGCAAGCTCGAGAGCGAAGGCATGGATCGCGAAGAGGCGCTGATGACCGCGGGCCGCAAGCGCTTGCGCCCGATCCTGATGACCACCTTTGCGTTGATCGCAGGCATGTTGCCGGTCGCGATCGGTGTCGGCGAGGGCGGCGAGTTCTACAGCCCGATGGCGGTGGCGATCATCGGCGGCACCATCACCTCGACACTGCTGACGCTACTGGTGATTCCGAGCTTCTACGATTCGATCGAGATCAAGCGCGACTCGGCGATCCGCAAGTTCCAGCGCCGCGAGGCGCGCGGCAATGCCTTCCTCGCCTTCGTCACCACACTCGCGGAAGCCTTCGCCGCGTTGTTGGGCTTGCGCCTGCTTTGGCGCGGCTTCAAGTGGCTGTTCCGGGCGCTGCGTCGCAGCCCTGGCGTCGCCTGATCCGCGCGCTGGAAACAACACGGGCCACAGCGGCATCGCACGCTGTGGCCCGTTTGCTTTTGGTCTGCCGCGCCGGCGCGGCCTTGGCCGCTTAGCCGCGGTAGCGGTTCACTTCGTCGCGGGTGGCGAGCGCCACGGCGCGCGCGGCATCGGCGAAGTCCTCGCCCTTGCCAGCATAGAGAATCGCGCGCGAGGACGAGATCATCAGGCCGCTGCCAGCGGCCGTGCGGCCGGCCTTGACGGTGGCTTCGACATCGCCGCCCTGTGCGCCGATGCCCGGCACCAGCAGCGGCACGTCGCCGACGATCTTGCGTACATCCGCGAGTTCCTGCGGGAAGGTCGCGCCGACCACCAGCGCGGCTTGGCCGTGCGGGTTCCATTTGGTGGCGACGAGCTCGGCGACATGCTGATAGAGCTTGCGACCCGCGCCGACTTCGAGGAACTGCAGGTCGGACCCGCCCGGGTTGGAGGTGCGGCACAGCACGATCAGGCCGCGGTCCTTCCATTCCAGGTAGGGCTCGACCGAGTCGAAGCCCATGTAGGGGTTCACCGTCAGCGCGTCGGCCTGGTAGCGCTCGAAGGCTTCGCGGGCGTACTGCTGCGCGGTGGCGCCGATGTCGCCGCGCTTCGCGTCCAGCACCACCGGCACCTGCGGGTGCTTGGCGTGAATGTGCGCGATCAGGGCTTCGAGCTGGTCTTCGGCGCGCGCGCCGGCGAAGTAGGCAATCTGCGGCTTGAAGGCGCACGCGAGATCGGCGGTGGCGTCGACGATGGCGCGGCAGAACTCGAATACCGCATCCGGGCGCCCCTTCAGATGGGCGGGAAATTTGGCGGGGTCGGGGTCGAGCCCAACGCAGAGCAGCGAGTTCTGGGTGCGCCAGGCGGCGTCGAGGCGGGAACGAAAGTCCATGAACGTGATCCTTGCAGTCAGACGCGGGATTCTACCCGCGAGCCGTGGCGCGCCGCGCAAAGCCAAGGGTACGAGCGGTCAACATCCTCGGGGGCTTTTCGCGCGACAATCACGCGATTCCCTCATGCCCCGTACAGGAGGCTTCATGCGTCGTGCTCTTCGATTTGCTCTGCTGCCCATGCTGGTTTCGCTTGCTGCCTGTGGTGGTGGCGGGTCGGTAACGGTTGTGCCGCCGGAAACGCTGCCGGATGCGGATGTCTCCGCGGTGGCGAAGGGCGATCCCGGCTCCGTACTGCCAGCCACCTGGAAGCAGGGGCCGTTCATCGAAATCTATGTCCGTGGCTATCAGGACAGCGACGGCGATGGCATTGGTGACCTCAAGGGTCTCACCCAGCGCCTTGATTACCTGAAGGACCTGGGCGTGACCGGCATCTGGCTGATGCCGGTGACCCAGTCGCAGGACAACGATCACGGCTATGCGGTGAGCGACTATCGCGCGATCGAAAAGCAGTACGGTTCGCTGGCCGATTTCGACGCCTTCGTGGCCGCCGCCCACGCGCGCGGCATCGGCGTGATCATCGACTACGTAATGAACCACAGCGCCGCGCAGAACCCGCTGTTCCTCAACTCCAGCGGGGCGAAGGACGGCGCGCGGCGCGACTGGTACATCTGGTCCAGCACCAAGCCGAGCGGATGGAACATCTACGGCAACGACCCATGGAAGTCGAGCAGCACCGGCTACTACTTCGCCGGCTTCTGGGATCAGATGCCTGACTTCAATCTGCGCAATGCCAGCGTGCTCGCCTACCATCGCGACAGCATGCGCTTCTGGCTCAACCGCGGTGTCGATGGCTTCCGCTTCGACGCCGTCGGCAACCTGGTCGAGAACGGCCCTTCGGCCTGGGAAGGCCAGCCGGAGAACTACGTGATCATGGGTGACATCCTCTCCATGCTCAACGGTTACCAGAACCGTTACATGGTCTGTGAGGCGCCGATCGATCCGAAGGGCTTCAGTGCATCCAGCGCCTGCGGCAGTGCGTTCGCGTTTGGCCACAACTACGACATCGTCAGCGCAGCGAAGGGCAGCAGCAGTGCGGTGGCGGCGGTGGCGAACTACTTCACCGGCGCGCCGGCGAACATGGCGGCGATGGTGTCGAACCATGACGCCTTTGCCGGCGATCGTTTGTGGACGCAGCTGAACGGCAACCTGCCGCAATACCGGCTCGCGGTGGCAACCTACATGCTGCAGCCCGGTGTGCCTTTCATCTACTACGGTGAAGAGATCGGCATGGCCAACAACAACAGCCTCAGTGGCGACTGGAAGTTGCGCACGCCGATGAGCTGGACGGCCGACACCACGACGGCCGGTTTCACCACTGGCAAGCCCTTCCGTGCAGTGTCGAGCAATGTCTCGACCAACAACGTCGCTGCGCAGCTGGGCGATGCCAACTCGCTGTTGAGCTTCTACAAGGCCTTGATCTCGGTGCGCAAGGCGCATCCGGCGCTGGCCGCGGGCAGCTACGACAATCCGCAGGCCAACGGTTGGACGATGAGCTTCACGCGCAGCACTGCAAGCGAGACGGCGCTCGTCGCGATCAACTATGGCTCCACCGCATCGAGCGTGAATTTCACCGGCCTTCCTGCTGGCGCGAGCGTGTCGGTGGCGTGGCCTGCGAGCGGCGTTGGCGGCGCTGTGACTTCTGGCGGCAGCTTCAGCACCACGGTGCAGCCGCAGTCCTTCGTGGTCTACACGATCGCGAAGTAAGGCACTCGCTTAGTAACGCAGATGGCCCCGTGGCGTGAATGCCGCGGGGCCTTTTTCATTGCATCGCCAGCCAGTGCAGACTGAAGCTGCGATCCGGATCACACCAGCACGCGCCGGGCGAATACCCGGCACTGCGCGCCAGTTCGCGAAAGTCGTCGATCGTGTACTTGTAGGAGTTTTCGGTATGCAGCGTATCGCCGGGCGTGAAGTCGAAACGCCGCCCGAGTACGACGATGCGCTGCGATGTCTCGCTGACCAGATGCATTTCGATCCGCCGCAAGGGGGCGTTGTAGAACGCGTAGTGGGCGAAGCGTTCCGGTGCGAGCTCTGCACCCAGCTCCCGCTGCGCGCGCACCAGCACGTTTCGGTTGAAGGCGGCCGTGACGCCCGCCGCGTCGTTGTAGGCGGCGTGCAGGCGCGCCGGATCCTTGACGAGATCAATCCCGATCAGCATGCCGCCGCCGTGGAGGTTTTCGGCTGCGTGGCGGAGAAAGCGGATTGCATCGTCCGGCTCGAAGTTGCCAAGGCTGGACCCCGGAAAGAAGCCCACGCGGCGCGCCCCTGCGGGGCAGGCTGGCAGCGTGATCGGTGCGGTGAAGTCGCCCACCACAGGCTCGATCGGGATCGCCGGATAGTCGCGTTGCAGCGCCGCGGCCGCAGCGTGCAGGTGCTCGCCGGAGATGTCGATCGGGATGAAGCCCGCCGGCGAGTGCAGTGCGTCGAGCAGCAGGCGGATCTTCAGCACGGAACCTGCGCCGAACTCGACGATCTGGGCGCCTGGCCCGATGCAGGCGGCAATGTCCTCGGAGCAGGCGCGCAGGATGCCGATCTCGGTGCGCGTGGGGTAGTACTCGGGCAGCGCGCAGATATGGTCGAACAGGGCTGAACCCGCTGTGTCGTAGAAGTACTTCGGCGCCAGGCGGCGCGGGTGCGCGGCAAGGCCTTCGACAAAGTCGCGCGCGAAGCCGCTGTGGGCGGTGTGGCTGCGGGTCAGGCGTGACGTGGCGTAGGCGGGCGGACGGTCCATGGTCTAGCACTCCCTTGCGAGTCGCAATCCTGAGAACTGCCAGCGCGCGGCCGGCGGGAAGAAGTTGCGGTAGCTCGCGCGGATATGCCCTGCGGGTGTCGCGCAGCTGCCCCCGCGCAGCACCAGTTGCCCGACCATGAACTTGCCGTTGTACTCACC
Source organism: Niveibacterium sp. COAC-50 (assembly GCF_013184235.1). Lineage (NCBI taxonomy): Bacteria > Pseudomonadati > Pseudomonadota > Betaproteobacteria > Rhodocyclales > Rhodocyclaceae > Niveibacterium > Niveibacterium sp. COAC-50. The sequence continues at coordinate 167,209 of NZ_JABCJM010000002.1, read as the reverse complement.
GGCACTGCCTGAAAACGGGCGAAAACCGGGGTAGGGGTCGTAGGACGAGCGCGTCCACGCCCATACGTCGCCAAAGCACTGCAGCAGACCGTTGCCCGGGTGCGCGGCCTCCGGATGCAGGCGACCGGCTTCAATGAAGTGGCCATCGCATGCTGCCGAGCCGATCGCGGCCTCCCACTCGAATTCAGTCGGAAGCCGTGCGCCCGCCCAGTTCGCGAATGCCGCTGCTTCATAGAAGCTCAGGTGGCACACCGGCTCATCGGGGTCGAGCATGCGTTCGCCATGCAGCGTGAAGATGTGCCATTCGGCGTCGATCTCTCGCCAATACAGCGGCGCCCGCCAGCCCTGGGCCTGTACCGTTGCCCATGCATCGGACAGCCAGAATTCCGGGCGCCGGTAGCCGTCGTCGGCGATGAAGGCGAGGTATTCACCGCAGGTCGTGGGCCGGTTGGCGAGGCAGAACGGCGGCAGCAGCACCGCGTGGCGCGGACACTCGTTGTCGAAGGCGAAGCCCGCACCAGCGTGGCCAACCTCGCAACGGCCTCCCTCGAATTCGATCCACGCTAGCGCCACTGGCGCGGTGCGCGGCCGCAGTGAGGCGGCGGAATGGGCCGGCAGCAGCACGTTGCGTGAAAACAGGTGTTTCACATCGGTGAGGATCAACTCCTGATGCTGCTGTTCATGCTGGATCCCCAGTTCGATGGTGGCTGCCAACTCAACGGGGATCGACGTTGCGAGCAGTGCGTCCATCGCTTCGTCCACCTGTGCGCGGTACTGCAGCACCACCGACAGAGGCGGCCGCGTCAGCAGCCCACGCTCCGGCCGGGCTTGTCGGGCGCCGAGCGATTCGTAGTAGGAATTGAACAGATAGGCGAAGGCTTCGGAAAAGGGGCGATAGCCGGGCAGGCTGGCGCGGAGTACCAGCGTTTCGAAGAACCACGTGGTATGGGCGAGATGCCATTTCGTCGGGCTCGCGTCCGGCATCGACTGTACGCACTGATCCTCGGCGCTTAGTGGTTCCGCGAGTGCGAGGCTGAGGGTCCGTACCTCGTGGTAGCGCGCCGCGAGCGCAGCGGTGTACTGCGCTGCGTCGGCCGGGCTCGTCACGGCGCGCATCCCGCCGTGCGGCAAGGCCCTGTCACGCAAGGTCCTGATGCACGCACAGGATGTTGCCTTCGCTGTCCTTGAACCAGGCGGCCCGCTCCGCACCCAGAACGCAGAGATGCCCCTCGGTGCGAAGGCCGGGCAGATCGTAGTCCTCGAACACCACGCCGGCTGCCTCGAGTGCCCGCACAGCGGCTTCGACGTCCGGCACCTGGAAGCTGAGCGCGGTGTGTTCGGCACGCGTGCCTTGATGGCGCGGGAAGAGCGCCAGCAAGGCGCCGCCGGCGCAGGCGTATATGAACTTGCCGTCCGCTCGTGCGCCGACCGGGCGCAGGCCCAGGCTTTGTTCGTAGAAATGGCGGGCGCGGTCGAGATCCACGACGGGCAACAGGGTCGTGACTGGGGCATCGGCGAGCATGGCGTGCCTCCTGCGGGGGGAGCGGCTTCAGATTGCAGTTAAGACCATCGCGGGGCGCACCACAACGCGAAGTTCGCCGGCTTTCGCGCAAGGGGCGCAAGTCTTTGAGTGGAAAGCAATAATTCCGCGTTACAATATGCGGTTTTTCCGGGCGGACGGCCGCCCGATGGCAGAGCAAAGGGATACGTCGTGCTGGTCGCAAACAACATCACCATGCAGTTCGGCGCCAAGCCGCTGTTCGAGAACGTCTCGATCAAGTTTGGCGACGGCAACCGTTACGGCCTCATCGGCGCCAACGGCGCAGGCAAGTCGACCTTCATGAAGATCCTCGCCGGCGTGCTGGAGCCCTCCGCCGGCAACGTGTCGCTCGATTCGGGCGAGCGCATGGCCTTCCTGCGCCAGGACCAGTTCGCCTACGAAGACCAGCGCGTGATCGACGTCGTGATGCAAGGCCATGCCGAGATGTGGGCCTGCATGAAGGAAAAGGACGCGATCTACGCGAACCCCGAGGCGACCGAAGAAGACTACATGCATGCCGCCGAACTGGAGGCGCACTTCGCCGAGTACGACGGCTACACCGCCGAGGCGCGTGCGGGCGAACTGCTGCTGGGCGTGGGCATCCCGACCTCGCAGCACACCGGCCCGATGAGCGAAGTCGCGCCCGGCTGGAAGCTGCGCGTGCTGCTGTGTCAGGCGCTGTTCTCGAACCCGGACATCCTGCTGCTCGACGAACCGACCAACAACCTCGACATCAACACGATCCGCTGGCTGGAGAACGTGATCAATCAGCGCGAGAGCACGATGATCATCATCTCGCACGATCGTCACTTCCTGAACCAGGTCTGTACCCACATGGCCGACCTGGACTACGGCCGCATCCAGATCTACCCGGGCAACTGGGACGACTACATGGAAGCCGCGCAGCAGGCGCGCGAGCAGCAGGCCAAGGACAACGCCCGCGCGAAGGAAAAGGTCGCCGAACTGCAGGAGTTCGTGCGCCGCTTCTCGGCCAACAAGTCCAAGGCCCGCCAGGCCACGAGCCGCGCCAAGCAGATCGAGAAGATCAAGATCGACGAGTTCAAGCCCTCGAGCCGCCAGTACCCGTGGATCCGCTTCGACTACGACGAGAAGGAAAAGCTGCACCGCCAGGCGGTGGAGATCGAGAAGCTTACCTTCGCATACGAACCGGGCAAGCCGATCATCAAGGATCTGACGCTCACCATCGACGCCGGTGACAAGGTGGCGATCATCGGTGAGAACGGCGTCGGCAAGACCACGCTGCTCAAACTGCTGATGGGCGAGCTCAAGCCGCAGTTCGGCACCGTGAAATGGGCCGAGAAGGCCAAGCTTGGCTACTACGCGCAAGATCACGCCGACGAGTTCGCCAGCGGCGAGAATCTGACCGACTGGATCTCAGGCTACGTGCGCGAAGGCGGCTATGAGGGCGACGACGCGGTGACGCTGGTCCGCGGCACGCTCGGCCGGCTGCTCTTCAAGGGCGACGACGTGAAGAAGTCGGTCAAGGTGATTTCGGGCGGCGAGCAGGGTCGCATGCTGTTCGGCAAGCTGATGCTCCAGCGCAAGAACGTGCTGCTGCTCGACGAGCCGACCAACCACATGGACATGGAGTCGATCGAGTCGCTCAACTCGGGCGTGATGGACTTCAACGGCACGCTGCTGTTCGTCTCGCACGACCGCGAGTTCGTCGGCTCGGTGGCGACGCGCATCATCGAGATCAAGCAGGACGGTCAGATCATCGACTACCGCGGCACTTACGACGAATACCTGCACAGCCAGGGCGTCGAGTAAGACTCAGCCGATGCGTTTTGGAAAGGCCGGTCGCCGAAAGGCGCCGGCCTTTTTTCATGCCGCGCTCGTCGTGCTCCACCGGTCGGTGTCCGCGCGCCTTGCCTCGGGCGACCACAGACTGCGCCGGCGTTGACCTTGCTCCAAGCGGGGCTTCGTCGTGGCGCTCAAAATCGCGCTCCCCCGGCAAAGCCCTTGGCATCATGCACGCGCAACCCATTTCATTCGTCCGCTCGCGGCCCCCAGTGCAGAGCGACCTCCCCGCGATCATCGGCCATCGTGTCGAACTGCAACTGCTGACCACGCTGCAGTGCAACCTCAAGTGCAGCTATTGCTCGATCAGTGAAGGCGACGTGCTCGGCTCGCAGGGCAAGGTCGAGTACGACATCGACACGCTGCACCGTTTCGTCGAAACACACCTTGGTGCAAAGGACGTCTACGTCACCTTCTACGGCGGCGAGCCGACCCTGAACCGCGCATTCATGGAAGCAGTGATGTGGCGATACCCGCACTTCCGCTTCCAGCTTCAGACCAACGGCACATTGCTCGACGATCTGCCCGAATGGGTGCTGCGGCGACTGGACAACATCCTGGTCTCGATCGATGGAGGCGAGCAGGTCACCGACGGCTATCGCGGGCGCGGCATCTATCGTCAGGTGATGCGCAATGTCGAGCGCGTTCATGCACGCGTTGGCGGCTCTCTGACGGCTCGCATGACCTGGTCCAGCGACGAGATCGACCTCGCGCAGATCGAAGCGCTGCTCGATCGCTTCGACTACCTCTACTTTCAGTTCGTTGCCGATCACGCCTATGGCGACGCAGCGCTGATACGCCGCAAGGCAGTGCTCGACGATCTGGTGGCGCGCTTCTTCCGCGATGCCGACGCCTTGCTGCCGGTGATCCCGCTGATGGGCATCGTGCGCAACAAGCTGTTCCCGCAACTCGTTGATGAACGCCACCATGGTCGCGCGCAGTGTCGCGTCTCATCGCACATCCTCAACGTGATGCCGGACGGGCGCATCTTCCCGTGCCCGGATCTGATGCACCTCCCCGACATGCAGATGGGGGACCTCGCCGAGAACTGGCTCGTGCCCAGCCCGCTGCAGCAGCACCCCGACATGCCCTGCGGCGCTTGCGAAGCGCAAGCCTGGTGTCGCGGCAACTGCATGAAGAATCTGTGGATGGGGTACGTGCGCAAAGACGATGCCTGGCGCAGTGGCATTACCGACCCGGTGTGCGAACTGGTGCGCCACCTCGGGCAGGCGATCGACCGTTATCCGCTTGCGGACTGGTATGCCGCCTTGCCTGAAGCCTTGCAGCGCGAAATCCTCGACTGCCCGGTTTACGACTACGTCGAGATCATGCCGTAGCGCCCGGCGCTGCCCTCACGCGCAAGGCGCAGCGCGACCCCGGCGCCAAGCAAGGCGCCTGCGGCGTGCGCCTGCCATACCACTGCCACGCCCGCTGGCAGCCCAGCCAGATCGGTGGCGCTGCCGAGTGCGTCGCCGGCCAGCTTTGCCGCAAAGGCCGTGATGAGCAGCACCACCGGCGCGCGCAGGCGGGCCTCACGCCACAGTACGCCGGCTGCCGCAAAGCTCATCATCACCGCCAGCGCCGATGCACCGCGATAGGCGGTGAGTGCCGGCGCCGTGAGCAATGTTCCAAGGCTCAGCACGGGCGCTGCCACGCAATAGAGCAGCGAGACTCGGCGACTGCCCAGCGCCGATTCGACAATGGCGGCGGCGGTGATCAGGGTCACCAGGTCGGTCAGTGCGTGCGCAGCGCCGAAATGCAGCAGGTGGCCGCTCCACAGTTGCCAGAGGGCGGCGCCTGCGACTGGTGCCCGCGTCAACTCGAATCGGGCGACCCAAAGCTCGGGCAGCGCGATGGCGGCGAGGCTGATCGCCGCTATCGCAAGGCTGGCGGATGGCCAGCGCAGGTGGGTGTTCATGACCGGCGGCGCAGCCCGATCAGGATCACAAGGCCGATCGCCACCAGCACGCCGGCGAGGCCGAGGCCACCGCCGCCGCTATAGCCGGGCCGATTGACGATCTGCACGCTGCTATCGGTCTTCATGCGCTCGCGGAAGCCGTCGAGCTCGCGCTTCAGGTTCGGGATCAGATCATCCACCGCGGCGTCGAATCCTGCAGCGCGTGCCTCGCGAGACGCTTCGCTGTAGTTCACCAGGGTCGAACTGCCCTTGATGCGACTCGTGCCTGGTGCGCGGAAGAGCAGCTTCTTGCTCGCAACATCGAAGACAGCGGCGTCGACCATCGTCTGCACATCGTACCGATCACCTTGAATGACATAGGCACCCACGATGGTCCAGTACAGCATCGACAGCACGCCGTTGTCGACAAACTGGACCTGGTCGTAAGACACCAGTGCGACGACATCGACGTCGAACATGCGCGACACCTGTTCGAGGTTCGCGAAGCCGCCCTTTGCGCGCAGGTAGGACGAAGGAATCACCTCGATCTTGCCCACGTAAGGCAGGCTCGCGAAGTTGCCCTTCACCTTTTCGAGCAGCAGCGTCTTCTGCTGCTCGGGAATCGCGGAGCCCCACTGCGCGGCGGGGGCGAACGCGATACCGACCTTGACCGGCGGCCGCAGCGTGGTGACGCCCGGTGCCATCTGTGGCGCTTGCTTGGCATCCGGGAACAGGTATTCGACGGCGCTGCCCGATTGGGTGTGAGTGTCGGTGCGATGCCACAGGCTGGCGCAGCCGGCCAGCGTAAGGAGCGCCAGCGCTGCCGCGGCGCGACGAACAAGAGTGCGGGTATTCATGGTTCTCGGGTGGTGTTGACGGTAACGCGATGCTTGCGCCGCTCGCGTGCTTTGGCGAGCGTCTCATCACACGTTGCATCGCCTGCGCGTTTGCGTAGCAGATTCCGATACCAAGCCCCGTGCCGGCGCGCAGCGTGGCCCGCTGACCCCGTCGGCAGGTTCGTGTTTCGACCCAACAAATGGAGGGCCCGTGCGCTCGCTGCAGTGGCCGCGTTGCGGTGCGAATTCGACCTTGAGGATTGCCTGCGTGGGTTCTATTGTGCTCTGAGGCTCGGCACGGAGGACGCGCGCCGAGCATGGGAGATCTACCCATATTGCATGGCGTGTTGCGAGTGGGTTGTCTCCGAAAAAGTGATTCGCACGTACAAATATGTGAGCGGCATACTCGGCCGACTCGCTCAGCGGGTTTCGTGACGACGCGCACCTTAATCGGGTGATCGGGTCGCGCGGAATTGACTGCCGCCGGATACCCCGGTGGGGTCTGGACCACAACAGGAGATGTCCAAGATGATCGTTCGCCGTTCCCCGGTCACGCGCGTGACCGGTATCGCCGCATGTCTCGCGGCAGCCCTTCCCCAACTTGCAATTGCTGGCGGCACCATCAGCGCGTTCGATGTGCCGCAGGCACCGGTTGAACACACCGATCGCCTGATCGTGAAATACCGCAACACGCTCAACATCGGCGCGCAATCGGCGCCGGTGGCGACGCAGCGTGCGCAGGTGTTTGAAGCTGCCGGCGCGCGCCTGGGTGTGACGATGCATGCTTTGCGAAAGACCGCCCTCGGTGCGGACGTCGTGAAGCTCGACCGCAAGGTCACGCAGGCTGAAGCGTCGCAGTTGATCGCCGAACTGAAGGCCCGCGATGCCAGTATCGAATACGCGGAGCCGGACCGCATGATGCATGCGCTCTTCACGCCGAACGACACGCGCTACGCGGAGCAGTGGGATCTCTACGAAGCCACCGCGGGCATGCGTGTGCCGGGGGCGTGGGACCAGGGCAACGGCAGCGGCGTGGTGGTTGCGGTGATTGACACCGGCTATCGGCCACACGCCGACCTCGCCGCGAACATCGTCGCAGGCTACGACTTCATCTCCGACACTGCCGTGTCCAACGACGGCGATGGCCGCGATGCCGACGCGAGTGACCCGGGCGACTGGACCAATGCGGGCGAGTGCGGCACCGGCTGGGCTGCCACGAATTCAAGCTGGCACGGCACGCATGTGGGCGGCACGATTGCCGCGTTGACGAACAACGGCAGCGGGGTTGCCGGTATCGCCTACGGTGCGCGCGTCCAACCGCTGCGGGTGCTGGGGCGTTGCGGCGGCTACACCTCGGATATCGCGGATGCGATCGTCTGGGCATCAGGGGGCGCGGTCAGCGGCGTCCCGGCGAACGCCACGCCTGCGCGGGTCATCAACATGTCGCTAGGCGGCAGTGGTGCTTGCGACACCACCACGCAGAACGCGATCACCTCGGCGCGTTCGCGCGGCACCGTGGTGGTGGTGGCGGCGGGCAACGAGAACCAGAACGCGTCGAACTCGAACCCGGCGAATTGCTCCGGCGTGATCGCCGTAGCGGCGACCGGTCGCTATGGCGATCGCGCGTACTACTCCAACTACGGCAGCATCGTGACGCTCGCGGCGCCCGGGGGCGATATGAGTGGCAGCGCGTCCAACGGCATCCTGTCCACCCTCAACGCGGGCACCAAGTCGCCCGGAGCGGATTCCTATGCCTTTTACCAGGGCACTTCAATGGCGACACCGCATGTTGCTGCGGTCGCGGCGCTCGTCATTGCAAAGAATCCGGCGCTCACGCCGGATCAGGTGAAGGGCGTGCTCACCAGCACCGTGCGCCCCTTCCCGGGCACCTGCTCCGGATGCGGTGCGGGCCTCGTCGATGCCAGCGCGGCAGTGGCGGCGGCGAATGGCGGTGGTGGCGGTGGCGGCGGTGTCGTGAACGTGACCGAGGTGGAGCCGAACAACTCCCGCACCGCGCCGATGCTGTTGTCGCAGCCGTCGAAGGTGGCCGGCACGATGGCTTCCAGTACCGACCAGGACTGGTACCGCGTCGATCTGCCGGCCGGCAAGACGCTCACTGCGACACTCGTGCCGGGCCTCAGCACGGCTGACTATGACCTCTACCTCTACAACTCTGCGGGTACGCAGATCGCGAAGAGTGAGTTGGGTGCCGGCAAGACCGATACCGCAAGCACCACCAACACCGGCACGACGACGGTCACGCGCTATGTACAGGTGCGCTACTACAGCGGCGGCACCGGCTCGACCAACGGCAAGTATTCGCTGACGGCAAGCTGGTAAGCAGGGCGTCACAGGCCGGCGGGCGCCGCAAGGTGTCCGCCGAACTTTGCGTGTGAAATGAAAAGCCCCGCCGCGGCGATGCCGGGGCGGGGCTCACGTTGCGTCGGCGCGTGCTCAGCTGTCGAGCGCCTTGCCGACCACTTCAGCCACGTCGCGCGAGAGGCCGTTCTGGCTCTGGATGCGAGCCAGCTGCACGCGCGCCAGCGATTGGCGATGTGTGTCGAACTTGCGCCAGCGGTCGAAGGCGCGTGCGATGCGCGATGCCACCTGCGGGTTCATCGCATCGAGTTGCAGGATCGCATCGGCGGCGAACGCGTAGCCCGAACCGTCGGCGGCATGGAAATGCTTCGGGTTCGCGGCACAGAACGCGCGGATCAGCGCATACACCTTGTTCGGGTTCTTGATGTCGAACGCCGGGTGCTGCAGCAGGGCGCGCACACGCTGGCCCGTATCCGCAGCGCGCGCGGTGGCCTGAACCATCAACCACTTGTCGACAACCAGCGCCTCGTCCTTCCACTTGTCGAGGAAGCGGGCGAGCGCGTCGTCGCGTTCTGCCACCTCAAACTGCGCAATCGCAGCAAGCGCGGCCATCGTGTCGGTCATGTTGTCCGCGGTATCGAACTGCGTCATGACCAAGGCGCGCGATTCGGCGTCGTCGATCTCGGCAAGGTAGCCGAGGCAGGCGTTGCGCAAAGCGCGTGCGCCCGCTTGTTGGGCCTCGGGCGAATAGGGCGCATCCACCTTCAGCTCATGGTAGGCCGCAGCGAGGGGGCCTTTGAGCTCACGGGCAAGATGGCGCCGCAGCGCGAGTCGGGCGGCGTGGATCGCGTCCGGATCGACGGTGCCGTCGGTGGCCTCGATCAGCACCACTTCGGACGGCAGCGCCAGGGCTTCGGCCACCAGCGCCGGATCGCCGCCCGGCGCGAAGGCCGAACCGAGCAGCGCGCGGATCGCATCGGCGTAGGTCGTCGGTATCCACGCGAGCGAATCACCGTCGCCAGCCTGGTAGGCCGCGATGCCTGCCGTGAGGATGTCGGTTGCGAGGCGCTGACCGGCTTCCCAACGGCAGAAGGCGTCGCTGTCGTGCGCCATCAGGTGCGTCAGTTCCGCGGCGGTGTACGGGTAGTCCAGCACCACCGGCGCCGAGAAGCCACGCAGCAGCGAGGGCACGGGTGCGGCCGCGATGTCCTCGAACACGAAGCTCTGACGATCTTCGGTAACCGACAGCACGCGTTGGGTGCCCGCAGCGCTCGTCTCGCCCGCGAGGCGAAGCGGCAGCTCGCGACCATCGGCATCGAGCAGACCCAACACCAGCGGCAGGTGGTAGGCGCCGCGCGCAACGGGCTTGCCTTCGGCTTCGAGGCGCTTTTCGTAGGCCGTGGCCGGATACAGTTGCTCGACATCCAGCGTGAAGCGTTTGGTTGCTGCGTCGTAGGCGCCGCGCACAACCAGCTTCGGCGTGCCAGCCTGGTTGTACCAGCGCTTGAACTGTGTGAGGTCGAGGCCGGACGCGTCCTGCATCGCGGCGACGAAGTCCTCGCAGGTCACCGCCTGACCGTCGTGGCGCGCGAAGTAGAGATCCATGCCCTTGCGGAAGGCGTCCTTGCCGATCAGCGTGTGGATCATGCGGATCACTTCAGCGCCCTTCTCGTACACCGTGGCGCTGTAGAAGTTGTTGATCTCGGCATAGCTGGCCGGCCGGATCGGGTGCGCCATCGGGCCGGCGTCTTCCGGGAACTGTGCGGTACGCAGCGTGCGCACTTCCTGGATACGGGTCACGCCGGCCGAATGCATGTCCATGCCGAACTGCTGGTCACGGAACACCGTGAGGCCTTCCTTCAGCGAGAGCTGGAACCAGTCGCGGCAGGTCACGCGGTTGCCGGTCCAGTTGTGGAAGTACTCGTGTGCGACGACGCGGTCGATGTTCTGGAAGTCGATGTCGGTGGCGGTGTCCGGGCGGGCCAGCACGTACTTCGTGTTGAAGATGTTGAGGCCCTTGTTTTCCATCGCGCCCATGTTGAAGTCGCCGACCGCGACGATCATGTAGTGGTCCAGATCCATCTCCAGACCGAACACGTCTTCGTCCCACTTCATCGACTTCTTCAGTGCTGCCATCGCATGCCCGCACTGGTCGAGCTTGCCCGGCTCCACGTACACCGCGCAGCGCACCTTGCGACCCGACTTGGTGACGAACCAGTCTTCGAGCATGTCGAGTTTGGCCGCGACCATCGCGAACAGGTAGCTCGGCTTGCGGAACGGGTCTTCCCACTTCGCCCAGTGGCGGCCGCCTTCTTCGTCACCGGCACCGACCGGGTTACCGTTGCCCAGCAGCACCGGGAACTGCGCCTTGTCGGCATGGATCGTGACGGTGTACTTCGCCATCACGTCAGGCCGGTCGAGGAACCAGGTGATGCGGCGGAAGCCTTCGGCCTCGCACTGGGTGAAGTAACCGTCCTTCGAGCGGTACAGGCCCGACAGCTGCGTATTGCCGTCCGGGTTGATCGTGCTGACCGTGGTCAGCGTAAAGCTCTCGGGCAGTTCGGCGTGGATCAGCAGGCGGTCATCGCACAGCGCGTATTCGCCCTGGCCAAGCAGGCGGCCATCAAGGCGGATCGCCTCCAGTTTCAGTTCTTCGCCGGTCAGCACCAGCGCCGCGCTCGGGTCAGCCGCCGCCGGGTTGCGGTGGCAGGCGAGTGCCGCGGTTACCGTGGCGTGCCCGGTTTCGATCGCGACGTCGAGATCGACGGTCTCGATCAGGAAGGCCGGCGGGGTGTAGTCCTTCAGGTAGATCGCTTGTGGCGTGTCGGTTCGCATGGGGGTTCCTCGGTCTGGGCGCCGTGCATAGGCGGGGCAGAAGCCGGTGCTTGCGCCCACGCGCACGCCCGTTCCGCCATTCTGGAATGGAGCGAAATTCTAGTGGAGCAAACGGCGCTCGGTTGTCGTCGATGCGACCGGGAATTGCCGGCGCGGGGCGAACAGGTGAGCGAAGCGGAAGCCAGAAAGATGAAGCCCGTCGGTGAGGGGGGACTCGACCGACGGGCGGGGGGAGACAAGGACGCTACGGAGGAGGAGAGGCCGCTGGGGGAAGCGACTTCGGGGGGGGGACGGGGGGAGTCCGTAACGCCTTGGAACGAATTAAACCAGCCTCGTCGTTTGCAATCCTTGCGGGGATTGCGCAATTCAAAAAAAACTTTCCGATCGAACGAAAACATAGAAAACCTAATCCGCAGGCCGCTTTGCGGGTAATCCCGAATTGCCGCTGGCCGCAATGCAAAGGCCGTGACTGCCTGCACAGTTTCCAGACGGTTCCGAATTGACAGCGATTGCTTGTGCTCCCGGCGCAAATTGCGCGTCGCCCGGCAATCCGCCCGCGAACGCGGACAGATGGCTCTGACGACCCGCCCAAGTCGTGGCAGACTCCGCGCACGCATGCGGAGGTCACGGTGGTTCTTGCAGCTCAGGTGTCAGACGTTGGTAGCGGCGCGGATAGGCGGATGGATGCTCTTGCACAGCTCGACCGGCTGCGCGAGACAGCACCGCAACGGGCGCTGCGCTATGCCGAAGAGTTGCTCGATGATGCGCTGAACGCGTCCGATGGTCCGCTGGCGGCGAACATCCGGCTCGGCCTGGGCGAGATCCTGCGCGTGCTGGGCCGCGTGCCGGATGCGACGACGCATCTGCGCGCGGCACTGACCTGGTTCGAATCCAACGGCGATCGCCTCGGCGAAGCCTGGGCACACCACCACTTGGCCACGGTCTGCGCGGCGAGTGGATTGCTCGATCATTCGCTGCGCCACATCGAAACCGCGCGCGACCTGTTCGATTTGATCGACGAAGCTCGCGGTCAGGCACGCGCTCTGGTGACCGAGGCGGTTACCTATTCCAATTCCGGCCGGCCGGCCGAGGGCCTCCACCTGGCCGAGCGCGCCGAGCGCATCTACCGCCTGCGCTGCCCGCAGCACGCTATCGAATTGGGCTACGCGCTCTACAACCGCGCCACGCCGCTGATCGCGCTCGGCCGCCATGAGGAGGCGCGTGAAGCCCTGGTCGAAGCGCTCGAGATCAGTCGCCGCGAGGGCGCTAATCGCCTCGGCGCCCTCGCCCTCGGCCAGCTGGGGGTGATCCACCAGTTGCGCGGCACGCTGGACGCCGCGCGTGATGCGATCGAGGATGCGCTCGAATTGGGCGAAGCGATGGGCGAGCCGATCATCGAGGCGTGGAGCCACTACCACCTCGCGACGATTGCCGCCGAGATCAGTGACAGCGAAACCTTCGATGCCCACATGGATCGCGCGCTGGCGGCGGCTCAGAAGCATGCGTTGCTGGACTGCCATGTGGCCTGCCTCGATCAGCTGCACAAACACTACGAGCGGATCGGCGACACGACGGCGGCGCTGGCGACGCACCGTGAGTTGCTGACCGCGCGGCTGACCCAGCTCGAACGTACCAGCTCGCAGAACCTGCGCTACATGCAGGCGGTGCGTTCGCTGGAAGACACCCGCGCCGACAAGGCCGAACTGGAAACCCGTGTTGCCGAGCGCACGCGGGAGCTGTCCGAAACCGTGCAGCGGCTGGAGCGCGAGATCACCCGGCGCGAGGAAATCGAGCGTCAGGTGCGCTTCCTCGCCGAACGCGATCCGCTCACCCGCTGCCCGAACCGGCGTGCGCTGATCTCCTTCCTTGGCGAGATGTTGCATGCCGCGGCTGGCGGCGAGCATGTCGCGGTGATCTTCATCGACGTCGACCGTTTCAAGCAGATCAACGACTCGCTCGGCCACACGGCTGGCGACAGCGTGCTGTGTGACGTCGCGCAGCGGCTGGCGCAAGCCTGCGGAGATGGCGGCCTGCTCTCGCGATACGGTGGCGATGAGTTCGTCGCGGTGATGCCGCTCGAAGCGCCGGTCGGCGCCGGTCGTGGGCTGGCCGATCGTGAGCTGGCGCTGGCGGTGGCGCGCGTGCGGCGTTGCTTTGAGCAGCCCTTCGCGGTCAGCGGCGAACAGTTCTATCTGGATTGCAGTATCGGCGCGAGCCTGCATCCGGAGGACGGCAATGAGCCGGAGCAGCTGATCGCCTGTGCCGATATGGCGATGTACGCGGTCAAGCAGTCGGGCCGCGGTGGCCATGCGCTGTTTGATGTGTCGCTCGCCGAGGCCGCACACGAACGGCTTGCGCTGGAGAAGTCGCTGCGTCACGCGACTGAGCGCGGCGAGTTCGAACTGCGTTTCGAGCCGCGCGTCGCTGCACGTAACGGCCTCGTCGTGGCGCTGGAGGCGCTGCTGCGCTGGCGCCACCCGAAGCTTGGCTGGGTGCCGCCCTCGCGTTTCATCCCGATCGCTGAAGATACCGGCGAGATCGTGCCGATCGGTCGTTGGGTGCTTGAGCACGCCTGCATGCAGCTCGCCAGTTGGCGGGCGATCGGGCACCACAGCCTGCGCGTGGCGGTGAACGTGTCGGCGCGGCAGATCCGAGATGTCGAACTGCTGCCTGCGATCGAGCATGCGCTCAAGGCGAGCGGGCTGCCACCCGACGCGTTGGAGGTCGAGATCACCGAATCGCTGCTGATCGAAGACCCCGAGGGCGTCGCACGCGTACTCGGCCGGCTCAAGGATGCCGGTATCCGCATCTCGCTGGATGACTTCGGCATGGGGTATTCGAACCTGGCGATGCTCGCGCGGATGCCGCTCGACATCCTCAAGCTCGACCGCAGCCTGGTCGAGGAGATGGTGCGCAGCACCCGCGCAGCGACGGTGGTCGCCTCGATCGTGAGCCTTGCGCGTGGTCTGGGTCTGGCGGTGGTCGCCGAGGGCGTGCAGGACGAAGGCACCCGCATTGCGCTGACCGCGCTGGCTTGCGACAGCTTCCAGGGCTACCTGTTCTCCCAACCGCTGACGGCGGACGAAGTCAGCGCGCGCCTCGCGGCGGTGGGCTGATCGGTTCCGCAGGCATGCCTTCCTGATGACGCAACCCGAGCTTCTCGCCCTGCGCGACCGGATCGATGAGATCGATGAACGGCTGATCGGCTTGCTGGCCGATCGCTTCGACGTGACCGCAGCGATCGGACGGCTCAAGGCGGAAGCCGGCGCCAAGCCCGTTGATCCCTCGCGCGAGCGCGAACAAGGCCGGCGTTACGAGGCCCTGGCGCAAAGCCATGGGCTCGATGCGGCGCTTGTACAACAGGTCTTTCGCACGATCATCGATGAAGTCGTGCGCAGGCATGCGGCGCTGGCGGCGCGCGCCGCCTCTGCTCAGGACTAGATCAAAACAAGGCCTGCCAAGACTGCAGAGCTCTCAGCCGCGCAGTCTTCTTGCGCTGGTGGGCCTCCATGCGCTGCAACACGTCGGCGAGCAGATCGACCGCGTCGAGGATGTAAGGCCCCTTGTTCAGCATCACGCATTCGGCGCGCACGCCCATCGCTGCGTCGGTGATTTCCCCGCGCGAAGGTTGGCCGCGCTTGGCGAGCGATTCGAGCACCTGGGTCGCCCACACCACTGGTACCGAAGCGGCTTCGCAGAGCCACAGAATCTCTTCCTGAATCTCGGCCAAGCGTTGGTAGCCCAGTTCGACCGCGAGGTCGCCACGCGCGATCATGACCGCGGCCGGGTTGCGACCGGCGGCAGCAACGATGATCTCGGGGAGGTTGCGCACCGCGCGCCGTGTCTCGATCTTCATCAGCAAGGCCGGCGCCTGCGCGCCCCGCCGGCCGGCGGACTCCAGCGCCGATTGCAGGCGCGCGACATCGTCGGCGCCCTGCACGAAGGAATAGCCGACGATATCCGCGTGGCGTGCGACGAAGGGTAGTGCGGCCAAGTCGGCTTCGGTAAGCGCCGGCACGGCGAGTTCGGAGGCGGGGAAGTTAAGCCCCTTGTCCGCCTTCAGGCGTTTGCCATCGCTTGGTGCATGGGTGATCTGCACCCGAACCGCGCCGTGGCGCCGTTCGGTGACTTGACCACCCAGTTCACCGTCGTCCACCCAAACCGGGTCGCCGTGCGCGAGCTGGCCGATGACCTCGGGCAGGCTGCAGCCGATCGCCCGTTCGCCCGTGGGCACGTCGGACGGCGCGCGCGCGAGCCAGAAGCTGTCGCCAACACCGAAGCGCGGCTTGTCGCTGGCCCCGGCAAAAACGGTGGTGCGCAGCTTCGGCCCTCCGAGATCCATCAGCACGCGCGTGCGCGGCGGCAGGCCAAGTTTGCGTTCGGTGGCGCGTAGTCGGTCGATCATGGCCGCCCAGTTCGCCTCGTCGCCGTGTGCGCAGTTGATGCGAACCAGTTCGACGCCACGTTGCAGCAGGCCGCGCAGCAGTTCGCTGTCGTCCGCCGCAGCGTCGGGCAAGGTCACCATGATGCGTGTGCGCCGCTGCGGGCTCGGCACGCCAAAGACCCGCAGACATTCTTCTTCGAGGCGGCGGTTGCCGGCAATGAAATCGCCACGCGCGGGCAGGGCGGGTTGGTGCGCTTCGGGCACGCCGGCTGCGCGGGCCACCAGGGCGGTCGTGGCGGCAAGCGATTCGAGCGTGCGCGACTCGCTTCTCCCCAGCGATGAAAGGCCAAAGCGGGTCAGTTCCTCCTGCAGGGCACACAGGTCGCGCCGTCGCAGCGCAAGGTAGCAGGCCAGGTTGCGTGCCGAGGGCGCGAAGTCGGCGCGCCGGATCCAGCTGGCCCACTGGTCGACCAGGCCTTCGCCCTCGTCGGCGATGTCCGCCCGCAGGGCTTCGAGTTCGGTGTACAGATTGGCGAGGTGCAGTGAAGTCTTGTCGGCGACCGTGGTCGGCATGGCGCGCCTTTCGGAATACAGGAAGCGGGGCAGTGATCTTCGCCGCCCGGCATTGCAGGCCGATTGCAGTGTTGCGCCTCAGGTTGCGGCGTTCGCTGCCGATAACCCTGCTTGCACCGTATTCGATCTGCACGGAGATTTCATGACGACGATGATCATGCGGCTGTCTCAGTCGCGCGATGGGGTGTTCTTTGCTGCGCGCTCGGTTACCGACAAGCTCGTGCTGGGTCTGGTCGGCCTGGGCGGGCTGGTGGCGGTGGCGATAGGTTTGGGCGGTGGAGCGCTGACTACGGCCATCGTGGGGGCGCTGGTGGCGCTTCTGCCCCTGGCGGTGTCGCACCGACTAGCGCCGGGCGCGACGCCAACCCGCCTGATCGCCATGGCCAGCGTCGTCGTAATGGCCGTGCTGCTGCTGCAACTGGGCGGTGGCGCCGCCTGGCCGCGGCTCGCGGCGGTTGCGATGGTGATGATCCTGCTCGGTTATTGCGACCAGAAGACGGTGCTGCTCGGCGCCGTGTTGTGGGCCTGCGCCGACGCGGTCTGGTCGTCACAGCACGCGGTCAGCAGCGGCCAGATCGCCGCTCAGTTCGGTGCCATGCTCGTCGTCACCGGCGTACTGGCTTTCCTTGGTTTCATGCTGCGTACCGTGCTGCTGCGCGCGCAGGTGGGCGCCGAGTTCGCCAAGGCGGTGAAGGCCGGCAAGCTGGACTTCCAGTTCGACGAGAAGGAAATCAGCCGCAGCCCGATGATCGCCGCGATGCATGCGATGCAGGACGACCTGCGTGGCACCGTGGGCGTCGCGGCCTCGTCGGCACGCGCCTTGGCTGAGGCGGCGACCGAGCTGGCCGCCGCCAGCGCGCGGATTTTGGCCGGAGTGCAGGCGCAGGCCGATGCCAGCGCGAGCGCCGGCAACGTTGCGAGCGACATGGAACAGACCGTCGGCACGATTTCCGAACGTGCAGCGGAGGCCGCCAACGCGGCGGTGCGCTCGCGCGAAGCGGCGCGCGACGGCGGCGCGGTGATCAGCGAGGCGGCCGATGCGATGCGGCGCATGGCTGAGGCGGTAGAGGCGGCATCTGCCTCGGTCGAGACGCTGGGCGCCAAGTCCGATGCCGTGGGCCAGGTGGTGCAGATGATCAAGACGGTGGCCGAGCAGACCAACCTGCTCGCACTCAATGCGGCCATCGAAGCGGCACGCGCCGGTGAGGCCGGCCGCGGTTTCGCCGTGGTGGCGGATGAGGTGCGAAAACTCTCGGAGCAGACCAACCGCGCCACCGGCGACATCACGCGCATGGTGAGCGAGATCATCGAAGTGAAGAACGACGTGACCGAGCGCATGGCGCGCGCGGTGCAGGAAGTCGAAGCCGGCTTGGGCAACGCCGAGCGCGCGAGTGGTGCAATCGAGGCGATCCTGCGTCGTGCCAGCCGGGTGGACGACAACATCGCCGGCATCGAAGAGGCACTGCGCACGCAACGCGAGGCTGCGCATTCAGTGGCTGCAGCGGTGGCGCGCCTGAGCGCGGTTGCCGCCGAGGCCAGTGGCGAAAGCGTTGCGATCGCCAACCGGTCGCAGTTGCTGGCGCAGACGGCACAGGATCTGCACGGCGCAGTGGAGCGGTTCGATCACTGATTTGCCTGGGCTCGCAATTCGGTCGCGAATTACTGCCCGGGCTGCTTCTGGCTTGATTGCAACACGGCTGTCATTTGACTTGAATTGCTGGCTTGACAGTTGTCGACCGGAGAATCCGATCTGGCTACACTCCGCGCACTTCGTCAGGCAGCCAAGAAGGCGAAGGCTAAAGAAATGCAGATTCCGGTAGCTATCGCGCCAGTCCAGGAATCGAGCCAGAGGATGGAGACAAACCAGAAGAATGACGCCGTAAGAGACAACGGCGATCGGTGAGCGGGTTGCGCTGACCGAAATTGCGGGCCGATTCCCAGTGGGATTCGGCCCGTTGTGTTTTCAGGCGCCGCCGTGTGGTCAGCGGCCTGAGAGCGCTGCGGCGAAGCGATCCAGGCCGGCCTCAAGGGTGCTGCGCGGGCAGCCGAAATTAAGGCGCACGAAACCCGGCGCGCCGAAGTCCCGGCCATCGGAGAGGCCCAGGCCGGCGGCCTCGAAGTGGGCCGACGGATGCTCCAGGGCGTGCTCGCGACAATCGATCCAGGCAAGGTAGGTCGCTTCGACGGGCGTCATGCTCACGCCAGGCAAGGCCGCAATCCGCGATTCGACGCGTCGCGCGTTCTCGGCGAGGTAGTCGATCAGGGCCCGGCGCCACGGCTCGCCGTCTCGGAACGCCGCTTCCATCGCGACCAGACCGAGCAGATTCACATGCGGCACGATGCCGGCCATCACCCTCTCGAATCGGCGCCGCAGCGCGGCGTCCGGGATCACCGCGAACGCGGCGCCGAGGCCTGGGATGTTGAAGGTCTTCGAGGGCGCCATCAGCGTGATGCTGCGCCGCGCGATTGCCGGATCCAGCGCCGCGATCGGCACATGGCGCTTGGCCGGGTCGAGCACCAGCCCGCAGTGGATCTCGTCCGAGCACAGCACCACGTCGTGGCGTTCGGCCAGTTCCGCGATGCGGCGCAGTTCGTCGGCGTCCCATGCGCGACCGACCGGGTTGTGCGGGTGGCAGAGCAACCACATCCGGCTCTTCGCGAGCGCTGCGTCGGCGGCGTCGAAATCCCATTCCCAGCGCTTCGCGCCGCGCACCAGATCAAGGCGTTCGAGGCGGCGCTCCGCGAGCCCCGGTGCGGCGAGGAAGGGCGGGTAGACCGGCGTGGCCGTAAAAACGGCGTCGCCGGCGTCGCAGCCGGCGCGCACTGCGATGTTGATGCCGCATACGAGGCCCGGCAGCCACACCAGCCACTCCGGCGCGACCTGCCAACCGTAGGCGTCGGCCAGATGGGCCATGGTGGCTTCGGTCAGCGTCGCGGTCGGCTTGCTGTACGTGAAGTGGCCGAAGTCGACCGCCTCGCGCAGTGCGTCGATCACCGGCGGCGGTGCGGCAAAGTCCATGTCGGCGACCCACATCGGCAGCACATCGCGGCCGGCATAGCGCGACCATTTCATCGAATGCGCGCGATCGGCGAGAGGTAGCGGGGTATCGAAGTCGTACATGTCGTCGTGGTATCCGCAGGCAAGGAGCCGACATCCTAACCCGGCACACAAATGACAAACGCGACCGAAGTCGCGTTTGTATATGCCACTGTCGACGCTGCGTAACGCCGGACTTATACCTGCAGGTGTTCGTACAGCGGGGTCGAGAGGTAGCGTTCGCCGAAGGACGGAATCACCACGACGATCAGCTTGCCAGCGTTTTCCGGCCGCTTCGCCAGCTCGGTTGCCGCCCACAGCGCTGCGCCGGACGAGATGCCGACGAGCAGGCCTTCTTCCGTTGCGGCGCGGCGCGCGAGGTCGAATGCGTCGGCGTTCTTCACGCGGACGATCTCGTCGTAGATCGAGGTGTTGAGAATCTCCGGCACAAAGCCGGCGCCGATGCCCTGGATCGGGTGCGGGCCACGTGCACCGCCCGACAGCACCGGGCTCGCATCCGGCTCCACCGCGACGATCTTCACGCCGGGCTTGCGCGCCTTGAGCACTTCACCGACGCCGGTGATCGTGCCGCCGGTGCCGATGCCGGAGACGAAGATGTCGACCTGCCCATCGGTGTCGGCCCAGATCTCCTCGGCGGTGGTGTTGCGGTGAATGGCCGGGTTGGCCGGGTTCGTGAACTGCTGCGGGATCAGGTAGCGCGGATCGGCGGCGGCCATTTCCTCGGCGCGCTTGATCGCACCTGGCATGCCTTCCGGCCCCGGCGTCAGCACCAGTTCGGCGCCGTAGGCCTTGAGCAGCAGGCGGCGCTCGCGGCTCATGGTTTCCGGCATCACGATCGTGAGCTTGTAGCCCCGTGCGGCGCAGACCATGGCGAGGCCGATGCCGGTGTTGCCGGAGGTGGGCTCCAGCAGGATCGTGTCCGGCTTGATCTTGCCGTCGCGCTCGGCCGCTTCGACCATCGAGATCGCGATGCGGTCTTTCACGCTGTGTGCGGGGTTGAAGAACTCCAGCTTGGCGGCGACGGTGGCGGCCGAGCCGGCGGTCAGACGATTGATGCGGACCAGCGGAGTGCGGCCGATCAGTTGAGTCACGTCATTCGCGATGCGCATGGTGTGCGTCTCCTTGTAAGGGGATGGCCTCTGGGGCTGTGGGCGGATTCTAGGCGCATGTGTCGGGCGCCCCAATATCTGCGCGGGCATATGCATATGGATGCATGGCAGGGTTGCCTATTGGCGTGGCGCCGCGTGCGCCGTTGGCCACGGTTTTGCGGCGCTGCGTCAAGTCGGCGGTTTGACGATTCTGATGCTGATGGTCTATTAATTCACGATTCCATCAAAATCGTGGCTTTCGCGCCGCGACGGCTCAGGAGGCGATATGACGCCACATGCGGTTGATTACCCTGTGCGTGCGCCAGCTCCGGACGACCAACTCGACGAGATATGGTGCGCCACGCAGTGGGGCGATCCGTCGCTGTGCCCGCCCGGTTGTGAGCCGGCTGAGCGGCTGTGCGAGCGCGATATCGGGGAGTTTGATCTGCCCCCCGAGGCCTGGGTCTGATACAGCCTAACGCTTGGCCGGCGCGCTCAGGCGAATGCGTGTGCCGCCGCCTTGCACCAGCAGCAGCGCATAGAGCACCAGCGCGGCGACATGCATTACGCCGCCAGTTTGGCGCAGGCTCGTCAGCCCGACCGCATCGCCGCTCAGGCGCAGCGCAACTGACAGATGAAGCACGGCCAGCGCGAGATACAGCGCCGGGCGTACGCGTGGGCGCCAGCCGGTAATCGCCGGAAGAATGATCGGCGCATGGCCGAACAGCATCGACATCACAAAACCGACGAACACCGCGTGCAGCACCGCATCGTAGGCGGCGTCGCCGGCGCCGAGCGGCACGTTGGCAGCGCCGAGCACGATGGCGGCAACCGCCAGCCAGGCATAGCCGCTGATCAGGCATACCGCGGTGAAGCGCGGCTGACCCGGCCGCCGTAGGGTGATGCGGATCACGTCGAAGCGCGCCAGCCACGCGACCCACGCCAGCAAGGCGAGCGCGAGCCCGCGCTGCGCGCCGAGCGGGTGGCTCACGGCGAACCAGACTGGCACCGCAAGGGCGAAAGCGAGCAGCGGCGGCAGCGCGGTTGCCCATGCAGGGCGCGGCATCACGCGTGAGAGTTCGAGCCGCTCGGCCGCGATCGTCAGCACGAGGAAGGCGATCCAGCTCAGCGCTGCGGCAGTGCCATGTCCGCCCAGCACGAACACTGCGGCCAGCGGCAGGAAGCTCGCCGCCAGCGTCAGCACATCCGCATACGGTTCGCGTATCGCACGGGCTTGCAGGAAGGCCACCACGACGAGGCCGACGCCAGCGCCGACCCAGATGTAGAGCGCCAGCTCCCACAGCCCCGCAAGGGCGACGACAGTGGCCGTGGCGTTGGCGAGCGGCACCGCGAACGCGGCTTCGCGCCCGTAGGCGATGGCGCGTTCAAGTGCGATCACGGTGCCGAAGAAACCGCAGCCGAACA
The DNA here is from genome assembly GCF_013184235.1 of Niveibacterium sp. COAC-50. Taxonomy (NCBI): domain Bacteria; kingdom Pseudomonadati; phylum Pseudomonadota; class Betaproteobacteria; order Rhodocyclales; family Rhodocyclaceae; genus Niveibacterium; species Niveibacterium sp. COAC-50. Next base: position 145,433 of record NZ_JABCJM010000002.1, on the reverse strand, counting down.
GCGCTGCGTGCATCAGTGGCCACTGCGCGTGTGGCACCGGCAGCGGCAAGCCCAGACGCACCAGCCCTGCCCACACTGCGGCGAGCAGGGCGGCCAGCGCGCCGGCTACTGGCAGCAGGCGAACCGCGTTCATGACATCGCCGCGCGGGCGGCGGGGCTCATGCGCTCCGGCGTCCACGCCGGCTCGAAGGTCAGCGTCACGGCCGGTGCAAAGCCGGGGAAACGGGCTGTCAGTGCATCTTCGACATCGGCGATCAGCACATCGCCGAGCGGGCAGGTCGGCGAGGTCAGCGTGAGCGTGACGTGCAGCGTTGCGCCGTCGGCATGGGCTTCGTAGATCAGGCCGAGCGGCACGATGCCGACGCCCAGTTCGGGGTCGGCGACCTCGCTAAGTGCATCCAGGATTGCGTCGAAATCAGGTGGGTTCTGTGTCGTCATGCATGGCCTCCGTTGCGCCCATGATAGCCGCCCGCGCCCAAGCGCAAAGGCGCTCCGGCGATCTTGACTCGCATCAATGACCCCACCAGGAGTGGGGAAGACAGTGGCGCCGTCTCAGACGGTCTGGGCACCGGTCTTACATTGGGGGAGAGCACATGAACAAGAAGGCGTTATCGATCGCCACGCTGGCCGCACTGGCCACATTGGGGGGCGGGCCGCTATGGGCGGCGGACAACAAGATGGGGGTTACCGACGCCGAGGTGAAATACCAGGCGGGCGGCTCGCCACTGGCCGACGTGGAGATGTACCAGGACATCAACCCGAAGGCGCCGCCAATGAGCAAGGCGGAGTTCGACAAGGCGCGCCAGATCTACTTCGAGCGCTGCGCCGGCTGCCATGGCGTGCTGCGCAAGGGTGCCACCGGCAAGCCGCTGACACCGGACATCACGATCGGCAAGGGCACGGACTACCTCAAGGTGTTCATTGCCTACGGGTCGCCGGCCGGCATGCCGAACTGGCAGACCTCGGGCGAGTTGAGCGAGCAGGATGTCGACCTGATGGCGCGCTACGTGCAGCAAACGCCTCCGCAGCCGCCGGAATACGGCATGAAGGACATGAAGGCGACCTGGAAGGTCATCGTTCCGCCGGAGAAGCGCCCGACGAAGAAGATGAACAACTACAACATCGCCAACATCTTCTCGACCACCTTGCGCGACGCCGGCGAGATCGCCCTGATCGACGGCGACAGCAAGAAGATCATCAACATCATCAAGACCGGCTATGCGGTGCACATCTCGCGCGTGTCGGCGTCTGGCCGCTATCTGTTCGTAATCGGCCGCGACGCGAAGATCAACCTGATCGACCTGTGGATGGAGAAGCCGGACAACGTTGCCGAGATCCGCGTCGGTCTTGAGGCGCGCTCGGTCGATACCTCGAAGTTCAAGGGCTACGAGGACAAGTACGCGATCGCCGGCACCTACTGGCCGCCACAGTTCGTGATCATGGACGGCAACACGCTGGAGCCGAAGAAGATCGTCGCCACCCGCGGGATGACGGTCGACACCCAGGACTACCATCCGGAACCGCGCGTGGCGTCGATCGTCGCGTCGCACTTCAAGCCGGAGTTCGTCGTCAACGTGAAGGAGACCGGCAAGACGCTGATGGTCGACTACTCGAACATCGATGCGCTGAAGATCACCGAGATCGGCTCGGCCCGCTTCCTGCACGACGGCGGCTGGGACAGCACGCACCGCTACTTCATGGTGGCAGCGAACCAGTCGAACAAGATTGGCGTGATCGACGCGAAGGAAGACAAGCTCGCCGGTATCGCGGACGTCGGCAAGATTCCGCACCCGGGTCGTGGCGCCAACTTCGTGCATCCGAAATTCGGCCCGGTCTGGGCGACCGGCCATCTTGGCGACGACACGATTGCGCTGGTCGGTACCGATCCGGTCAAGCACAAGGAATATGCGTGGAAGATGGTCGCGCAGTTGAAGGGGCAGGGCGGTGGCTCGCTATTCCTCAAGACGCATCCGAAATCGACGCACCTGTATGTCGACACGCCACTCAATCCGGAACCGGCAATCTCGCAATCGGTTGCGGTGTTCGACATCAAGAACCTCGACAAGGGCTTCAAGGTGCTGCCGATCGGCGAATGGTCGGGCATCAAGGATGACGGCGCCCGCCGTGTGGTGCAGCCGGAATACAACAAGGCCGGCGACGAAGTATGGTTCTCCGTGTGGTCAGCGAAGAACAAGGAGTCTGCGATCGTGGTGGTCGACGACAAGACCCTCGCGCTCAAGGCCGTGATCCGCGATCCGCGCCTGATCACGCCAACCGGCCACTTCAACCTGAACAACACGCAAAACGACGTCTATTGATCGCGTGTTGCCCGGCGGCCGCCACCCGCGCGGCCAAAGGTCTCAAGAGGGAATGGGAACGCCGGCGGGGAGACCCGCCGGCGTTTTCGAATCAAAGCCCGCAAATCGGGGGGAGGGTTACATGAAGCGAATCGTTCTGCTGATCGCCGCAGGCGCAGCGTTGGGGGCGCCACAGGTGCAAGCCAGTGCCGAGCTCGCGAAGAAATACAACTGTGCCGCCTGCCATGCGCCGGACAAGAAGGTGGTCGGGCCGGCCTGGCAGGATGTGTCGGCCAAGTACAAAGGCCAGTCGGACATGCCGGACAAGCTCGTCGCGAAGGTGAAGGCGGGCGGCAAGGGCGTTTGGGGGCCGGTGCCGATGCCACCCAACAATGTGCCGGAAGAGGACATCCGGACGCTGGTCGCGTGGGCACTCGCTGGCGGCAAGTAGCCCGTACGGTGTGTTGCACAAGAGCAAAGGGCGCCGTTCTGGCGCCCTTTTTGTCGGCGGCGGGTTCAGCGCTGCAGCGCCTTGCGTTGGAAGTGGCCGGTAATCCAGCGCGACGCGACGACGATCACCAGCACGCCTAGGAAGAGCACGCCGAAGGCCTGGATCAGCCGCTTGAAGAGGTGGTCGATCAGCACTTCGCCCTGCGCGCGCGCCGACTCCGCCAGCTTCATCGCGGCTGGGGTGTCCTTCTCCAGCAGCATGACCAGACTCTGGATCTGCTGCGCACTGTCGCCCAGGGCTGCGGCGGCTGCGGTGTATTCGGTGATGTTGAAGGGGCGGCCCGGCGGCGGCGCGTTCGGTGGCGGCGGCTCGCCGACCTTGAGCCGGGTCAGCAGCGCGTCGGTGCTCTCGATCACGCCATGCACCGAATCCGATGCCGCGCGGCCAGCTTCGAGGCTTTGCCGCAGTTCGAGCAGCATCGCGGTCATCGTGCCTTGCTGCTGTTGCAGGGCGGCAAACATCTGGCGGATGGCGGCCTCGCGTTCAGAGCTCAGCGTCGCCGGCATCAGTGCCGCGGTTTCGGCCATCTTCGCTGCCGCGTCGCCGACGCGGGTGGAGGTCGCCAACATCGCGCGCGATTCGGGCATGTCCGCCAGTGCGCTGGACAAGGAACGCGTCTGCAGATCGAGCAGCATCGGCGAGCGTTGGGCGTAGTAGATCGCGCGCTCGGCCAACAGCCGGCTCTGTTCGATCTCCTTCACTGCGGGGCTGAGGCCAGCAAAGGGGTCAAGGCCGATCAGGCCGAACACGCCATCATCCGGCGCGTCGCCCGGTTTCAGCAGGCCGGTTGCCCGTGCGAAGTCCGCCAGGCGGTTGAAGGCGACGCTGTCCAGCGAGGTGGAGGTCTGCTTCCAGGCTTCGAGCTTGCTGCGCAGATCGTCGCGTTGGGCGGGCGTCAGAAAATCCACCAGCGCCCAGGCGCCAGTTTCGAGCTTGCCGAAGGTGTTGATCACCGGCGCGGCGGATTTGCCGAGCACCGGCGGCAGGCGTTGTTCGACGACATTACGGGTCAGCGTCGCGAGGATCAGCATGTCCAGCGCATTGATCTTTGCGCTGGGGCCGGAGCCGATCTGTACCGCAGCGGTGGACTGCTTGACCTGAAAATCGTTGAGCAGGCGCCGCGAGTGCGGGTCGTTCACCTGATCCTCGACTTGCCGCACCGCCAGCGACACGCTGTCCATGTAGCCGTCGGCGTAGCGCATCACGCGTTGCTGCAATTGCGACTCGGCGCGTTTCAGGGCCTCCTGCTGCGCGTCGCGGCCATACCAGCTCGCACAACCGCCAAGCAGTGATGCCGCACACAGCACGCTCAGCCAGCAGCGCCAGCGGCGTTGAGCCAAAGGCCGCATCGGCGATTTCATCAGTTGAATCGCGGTCACGATGTCTCCTTGTTCTTCTAATGGGCGTGTCTGCAGCAACACTTATCTGATTTTCGGCCAAATTCCGGATTTCTGGAGGGGGCAACATGGGGTGTTGATCACCATCAACCGGGGCAACACCCAACAAAAGAGCCGCCGCAGCGCGGAGCGGCCCGCTTGTGCCAGATCAGGCCCCGCCCGATTCGCCGACAGTGCGTCCGGCGGCTTGACTGCGATCAACGCTGGCGTAGCACCCGGTCGGCATGCTGGCCCCATCTCGCGAAGGGGGAGCGCGAATCCATGTCGCCACACTTGTTTGATCGCATCATCCGCATCGGCGCGGTCGGTGCCTTGCTGCTGGGCTTCTGGCAGGCCTCGGATGCGTCCGCGGCGCCGTCGGCCGAACGCGTTGACGCGCTGATTCACCTGGTTCGGCAGGACTGCGGCTCGTGCCACGGCATGCAGCTGACCGGCGGACTGGGGCCGGCGCTCAACGCCGGAACACTGGCCAACCGGCCGCGCGAGGCGATGCTCGCCACCATCCTGCACGGCCGTCCGGGCACGCCGATGCCACCCTGGGCACCTTTTCTGACCGAGGGTGAGGCCGACTGGATCCTCGATCAGCTGATCAACGGTTTCCCGCAGGAGCTTGCCCGTGCGCATTGACCTGCGGATCCGGGCGCTGCTGCTCGCTGCCGGCCTGCTCGCCGGATGCGCCTCGCAGCCGCCAGCGCCCGAGTTGCGTGGCACAGGCGATCTGGGGGTCGTCATTGCACGCGCGAGCGGCAAGATCGCGGTGGTCGACACCTCGCATCGCACCGTGCTTGGCGAGGTCAGCGGGCTGGGCGATCTGTCGCATGCTTCGGTGGTGTTCGCACGCGATGGCCGTTTCGCCTTCGTATTCGGCCGCGACGGCGCGCTGACGCGTGTCGACCTGCTGGCCCGCCGTATCACGCACCGCGTGCAACAAGCCGGCAACTCGATTGGCGGCGCCATCAGCCAGGACGGCCGTATCGTCGTCGCGCAGAACTACGAGCCGGGCGGTATCCGCGCCTTCGACGCCGATACGCTGGCGCCGCTGGCCGAGGTGCCTTCGACCTACGGCGCAGAGGGCAAGCGCTCCAAGGTGGTCGGGCTGGCCGACCTGCCCGGCAACCGCTTCGCCTACGCGCTGTTCGACGCAGGCGAGATCTGGGTCACCGACCTGTCCGACCCCAAGACGCCGCGCACCGAAAAATACGCCGCCGGCCTGCAGCCTTATGACGGTTTGGTGACGCCGGACGGGCGCTACTACCTCGCCGGCCTGTTCGGCGAGGACGGACTCGCACTGCTTGATCTCTGGCAGCCTGAGAAAGGCGTGCGCAAGGTCTTGCGCGATTGGGGCCGCGGTGACGAGAAGCTGCCGGTTTACAAGATGCCGCACCTGCGCGGCTGGGCGATGGCCGATGGCTACCTGTGGCTGCCGGCGATTGGCCGGCACCAGGTATGGGTGGTCGATACCCGCAGCTGGCAACAGGTTGCGCAGATTCCGGTGGCGGGTCAGCCGGTCTTCGTGATGGCGCGACCTGACGGAAGACAGATATGGGTCAACTTCGCCTTCCCGGATAACGGCAAAGTACAGGTGATCGATTCGCTGTCGCGCAGTGTCGTCAAGTCGCTGGAACCCGGTCGCGCCGTGCTGCATCTGGAATTCCTGCCGCGCGGCGCCGAGGTGTGGCTCTCGGCGCGCGATGACAACCGGGTCAGCGTGATCAACACCGAGCGCTTTGACACGCTCGCAAGCTTTTCCATCGACGCGCCGTCCGGCATCTTCTTCACGACGCGCGCCGCGAGAATCGGATTCTGATGAAACCCAGGATGATGACCGACATGCCGCCGCCCCATTCCGTGCCCTCTAGCGGCGGCTCGGTCGACATTCTTACGCTCCTCGGTGGGCAGGGCGGTGACGAGGTGCATGACGAAGCCTTCGGTTTCGAACTGCTCAACCGCTGGCAGCGCGATCTGCCGCTCGACCCGGAGCCTTTCGCCCGCATCGCGGAGGCCTATGGCCGCCCGCCGCGCGATGTGCTGTCCGCACTGCGCCGTTTGCAGCGCGAAGGTGCCATTTCGCGTGTTGGTGCGGTGCTCACGCCGGCAGCCTTCGGCGCATCCACGCTGGCCGCGCTGAGCGTGCCGCAGGACCGCGTCGAATCGGTCGCGGGCTACATCTCGCTGATGTCCGAGGTGAATCACAACTACGCGCGCGAGCACGAATACAACCTCTGGTTCGTGCTCACTGCAGGAGAACGGCGCCAGATCGACGCCGCATTGCAACGTATCGAGGATGCCACCGGCGCGGCACCGCTCGACCTGCCGATGCTCGAGGGCTATCACCTGGATCTGGGTTTCGATCTGCGCGGTCCGGAAGCGCGCGCGGCACGCTCGGTCGACCTCACCCGCGCCCGCGTGAATCTGGACAGCCGTCAGTGGCGCCTTCTGGCGGCGCTGGAGCAAGGCCTGCCACTGGTGCCGCGGCCTTTCGCGCGGCTGGGCATGCGTGCCGACATGCACGAAACCGAAGTGATCGAACAGCTGCGGCATTGGCTCTCGACCGGCGCGATCCGTCGCATCGGTATCGTGGTCCATCACCACGAGCTGGGCATTCGCGCCAACGCGATGTGCGTGTGGGATGTGCCGGATGCGCGCGCCGCCGAAGCCGGCCGCCGCATCGCCGCGCTGCCCGGCGTGAACCTGTGCTACCGGCGCGCACGCGTGTCCGAGCGCTGGCATTACAACCTGTACTGCATGATCCACGGGCGCGAGCGCGAAGCCGTGTTGCAGACCCGCGAACGCGCGGTCGCCGAGGCCGGCATTGCCGATTGCCCTTCCGAGGTGCTGTTCTCGACCCGCCGCTACAAGCAGCGCGGTGCCCGCTACGCGGAACGCTGAGCCGATGGCGCGCCCGCTCGCAACCGAACCTGCGCAGCTCGACCCGATCGATCGCACCCTCATCACCGCGCTGCAGGACGGTCTGCCCTTGATCGAGCGGCCCTACGCCGCGCTCGCCGACGCCCTTGGCATCAGCGAACAGGCGGTGGTGGATCGCATCGCCGCCCTGCTTGAGCGCCGGGTGCTGACGCGCTTCGGGCCGATGTTCGATGTCGCCAGGATGGGCGGCGCTTTCGTGCTGGCGGCGCTGGCGGTGCCGGACGAGCGCTGGGATGCCGTGTGCGAGCAGGTCAATGCGCTGCCCGAGGTGGCGCACAACTACCGCCGTGAGCATGCGCTGAACATGTGGTTCGTGCTGGCGACCGAAACGCCGCAGGGCATTGATGCCGCGATTGCGCGGATCGAGGCCGAGACCGGTTTGCCGGTGTACGCCTTCCCGAAGGAACGCGAGTTCTTCGTCGAACTCAAGTTCACTGTTTGATCAGGAGCGAGCGAGATGGACGACAGCGAACTCGACCGCCGCATCGTGCTCGCCACGCAGGCTGGCCTGCCGCTCACCGTTGAGCCCTTCCAGGCGATCGGTGAGGCGCTCGGCGAACAGCCCGGGCGCATCCTCGAACGCTTCCGCGCCATGCAAGCCGACGGCAGGGTGCGGCGTATCGCTGCGGTGCCGAACCACTACGCCCTGGGCTACACCGCCAACGGCATGTCGGTCTGGGATGTCGATGACGAACAGGTGGACGCGCTCGGCGAACAACTCGGTCATATGGACTGCGTCACCCACTGCTACCGCCGGCCGCGTCGCCTGCCGCTGTGGCCCTACAACCTCTTCGCGATGGTGCACGGTCATACGCGCGAAGAAGTGCTCGCCCGCGTTGCGGAGATCCATGCCCTGCTGGGCGCGGCCTGCCGCGCGCACGACGTGTTGTTCTCCACCGCCATCCTGAAGAAAACCGGCCTGCGCATCGGCGCCTGAGCCGCGTGCCGGCTTTCACCTGTCGCGCGCTGCGGCGACAATTCCGCTCGTGATGGTCAGCCTCCACCTACCTCGCCGCTTCCTTGCCGTGCTGCTTGCTTCCCTGTGGGCAAGCACGCCTGCCGTGGCCGACGACGAACCGGCTTCGAGCGCCGCAGCGGCGCAGCCTTATCCCTGGCGTTTCCAGTTCAAGCGCCAGAATACCGACCGCGGCACGGCTGACGAATCAACCCGCAGCACGCTGCGCCTTGAGTACTTCCCCGCCGCGCATCTGTCGCTGTTGCGGCTGGACGTGCCGTTTCCCGATGCCGACACCAGCTACAGCGGCAAGCTGCTCGACCCGCGACTCGGCGACATCAAATTGCGGGGCGATCTCGAAGCGGTGGATGTCTTCGGCCTGCCACTCACCGCATACGCCGAGTTCACCTTGCCGACCGCAGACCCGGCCAGCCTCGGCAGTGGCAAGTACCAGATCGCGCCTGCGCTGCGTACGCGTCTGCCTGCCGGCGCCTACCGCATCGCCGACAGCAAGCACGCGTTGACCCTCGCTGGCCTGGTGCAGCAGGTCGTCTCGTTCGCAGGTGATGAGAGCCGCAAGGACATCAACTACACCAAGCTCGAAGCAAGCCTCAACGACGGCTGGGGCGGCGGCCGGTTCCTGAAGCTCACGATCAAGCCGGTGTTCGACTGGGAACAGGATGGCAAGAGCGGCGCCACCGCCGAGCTTGAAGGTGGCTTGCGGCTCGCGCCGGCATGGGAAGCGGCGCTGATGGGCGGTGGCCTGCTGTGGGGCAGCGGCGTGCCCAACACCTACCGGCGCCGGATCCAGCTGACCCTCGGTTACCGGTTCTGACGGCTGATCCGCCGGCGCCTATGCTGAGGATAGGCCCCGGTGATGTGGCACTCTCGCCTTCGCCGTGGGTGGAGGGCCGATCATGGCCGATGCTGTCGCCACGCGCGATGCCCGTTGCGCGCAGGCGCTTGAGATTGCTGCCGCCCTGCTGCGCGAAACGCATCCGGGCCGCGAGATCGCGCTCGACGCCGACAGCGCCTTTGGCCGCGATCTCGAGCTCGATAGTCTCGGTCGCGTCGAACTGATCAGTCGCATTGCGGATGCGCTGAAGCTGCAGTTCCCGGAGCGCGCGTACGCCGAGGCCGATACCTTACGTGAGTTGCTGCGTTGGGCTGGCGAATTGCCGACCAGCGTTGCGTCGACGGCCCTCCCGGTCGAGCGCGCCCGCGAGCAGGGCACGCCCGAGCAGGCGACAAGCCTGGTCGAAGTGCTTGAGTGGCGCGCGCAGCGCGAGCCTGATCGCGTGCATGTGCTGTTGCTCGACCAGGCAGGCGCCGACCAGCCCCTGACCTACGGCGCGCTGTGGCAGGGCGCTGCCCAGCGCGCCGCCGCACTGATCGCCGCTGGTCTTCGCAGCGGGCAGACGGTGGCGCTGATGCTGCCGACAGGGCACGACTACCTTGTGAGCTTCTTCGGCGTGCTGCTCGCCGGTGGCGTGCCGGTGCCGATCTACCCACCGGCGCGGCTGGCGCAGATCGACGAGCATGTGCGCCGCCACGCGACGATCCTCGCGAATGCACAAGCCAGCCTGCTGATCACGGTGCCGCAGGCCAAGCCGGTTGCGCTGCGCCTGCGGGCCGCGGCGCCGGGCATCATCGCGGTGCTGGCGCCGGACGAACTGGTCGGCACGGCGCAGCATGTCATGCACCCGGCCGCGGATGCGCTGGCGCTGCTTCAATACACCTCCGGCAGCACCGGCGACCCGAAGGGTGTGGCGCTGAGCCACGCCAACCTGCTTGCGAACCTGCGCGCGATGGGGCACGCCTGCCAGGTCACGCAGGACGACGTGTTCGTCTCGTGGTTGCCGCTGTATCACGACATGGGGTTGATCGGCGCCTGGCTGGGCGCGCTTTACTACGGTTTCCCACTGGTCCTGATGTCCCCGCTGGCCTTCCTGGCGCGACCCGCGCGCTGGCTTGAGGCGATCTCGCAACACCGCGCGACGCTATCGGCCGGCCCCAACTTCGCCTACGAGCTGTGCGTGCGCAAGGTGCCGGATGCTGCCTTGGCGGAGCTGGATCTTTCCTGCTGGCGGATGGCGCTGAATGGCGCCGAACCGGTCAGCCCGGCAACGCTGGACGCCTTTGCTGCGCGGTTCGCGCCGGCTGGCTTGCGGCGTGAGGCGCTGGCGCCGGTGTACGGGCTGGCGGAATGCTCGGTCGGCCTCGCCTTTCCGCCGCCGGGGCGCGGCCCGCGCATTGATCGAATCCGCACCGCTCCGTTCGCGCAGGAGCGCCGCGCGGACCCCGCTGCAGCGGGCGACGATGCGGTGCTGATTCCGGCCTGCGGCCGCCCGCTGCCCGGCCATGAAGTGCGCGTGGTGGATCTCGCGGGCGACGAACTGCCGGAGCGGCGCATTGGCCGCCTGGAATTTCGTGGCCCCTCGGCCACCAGCGGGTACTACCGCAACCCGGTGGCAAACGCCCGGTTGTTCCGCGACGGCTGGCTGGACAGTGGCGACATGGCGTATCTCGCTGATGGCGAGATCCATCTCACCGGGCGGATCAAGGACATGATCATCCGCGGCGGCCGCAACCTCTACCCCTACGATCTGGAGCAGGCGGTCGGTGCGCTGCCTGGCGTGCGCCGTGGCTGTGTGGCGGTGTTCGCGTGTGCGCCAGCGGGCGGCGGCGGCGAGCGCCTCGTCGTGCTGGCCGAAACGCGCGAACGCGATGCCGCGGCCCGTGCGGCGCTGCAGCGGCGCATTGCAGATTGCACACAGGCGGTGCTTGGCGAAGCGGCCGACGACATCGTGCTTGCGCCGCCGCATGCGGTGCTCAAGACCTCCAGCGGCAAACTGCGCCGGGCTGCCACGCGCGAGCGCTATCTGGCCGGCGAACTGCGCCAGCGCGACTGGCCGCTGTGGCTGCAGGGCGTGCGCCTGCTGGTCCAAGGCCTGTTGGCGCGGCTCCGCGTCAGCGCACGCTGGCTGGCGGGGCGCCTGTGGTCGTACTGGTCGCTTGCGGCGTTCGCGCTGCTGGCGGCACCGACGTGCGTGCTGGTGGCGTTCTGCCCCGCGCACGCCTGGGCGCGCGCCTGGGTCCATCGTGCCGCACGCGGCTGGATGCAGCTGTGCGGGCTGTCGATCGAGACACCTGCCGCCCTAGCCGCGCCCGCTGGTGCGCACCTGCTGGTGTGCAATCACGCAAGCTATCTCGACGGGCTGTTGCTCAGCGCGGCCTTGCCGCCGCAGTACCGTTTTGTCGCGAAGGCCGAACTCGCGCAGCAGCGCGTCGCCGGCACGCTGCTGCGCGGCCTCGGTGCCCTGTTCGTCGAGCGCCACGATGCGCTGCGCGGCGCGGAGGATGTCGAAGTGCTGGTCGAGGCCCTGCGGCGCGGCGCGCAGCTGGTGGTCTTCCCGGAGGGCACCTTCACGCGCGCAGCAGGCCTGCGACGCTTTCATGCTGGTGCCTTCCTCGCTGCCGCGCATGCCGGCGTGCCGGTCGTCTGCACCGGCTTGCGCGGCAGTCGTGCCCTGTTGCGCGATGGCACCTGGCTGCCACATCGCGAGCCACTGCGTTTCGAGCAAGGCGCGACCCTGGCGCCCGATGGCCAGGATTGGCCGGCGGCGATGCGCTTGATGGCGGCAACCCGCGCCGAGCTGCGCCGCCTGTGCGGCGAACCCGATCTCGATACAAGCGCTCAGGACGGCGCGTGATCGCGCACGCGCGCCGCGTGGCTCGGTGCGGCGAGTGAGCGCCGTAGCAGCTCGGGCGTCGCGCGTTCGCTGTCGATCTCGAGCGTGATCGCCTGCTCGTCGGCCGCCAGCGGCTCACAGTGCTCGCGTTGGTGCATCAGCACTGTCGCGCTGGCCTCCGATGCATCCAGCCCGGCCGCTGCGCGCGCCCGCAGCCGTGCGAGCCGCGTGGCCGGCGCTGCGACGCAGCTGAGAATGCGGCAGGGCAGACCAAGCGCTAGTGCCGTGGTGCGCAGGGCATCACGTTGCCAGCGTTTGAGATGGGCGGCATCGACGATGACGCTGTGGCCTTCCGCCAGCAAGCCGGTGGTGAGTTCCGCGAGCCGCGCATAGGTGGCGCGCGTTGCGGCTTCGGCGTAGATGCCGCCGTCGACCGGCGAACCGCTGCGGGCCGTGGGGTCCAGGCCGTTGAGGCGTTTGCGCTCGACATCCGACCGCACGCGCACTGCGCCGATGAGTTCGAGTGCGATACCAGCCCAATACGATTTGCCGCTGCCGGAGAGGCCATGCATCAGCAGCAGCTGTGGCGCTGGCTTGCGCAGCACCCGCGCTGCGCAGGCGAGGTAGCGCGCGCGATCGAGCGTGGCCTGCGGGTGACTGGCGGCATCCGGCTGAGCGGCGCGGATGCCGGCGACATAGGCGCGCACCAGCGCGCGGTAGGCATGGTGAAAACGCAGGGCGGCGAGGCCCGCGTAGTCGCCACCGTGTTCGAGGTAACGGTTGAGGAAGCGCCACGCGAGGTCGCTGCGGCCATGCGCTTCGAGGTCCATGAACAGGAAGGCGACTTCGCAGATCACGTCCACCCAGCGCAGCGCGGCGCTGAACTCGATGCAGTCGAACACCTGCGGCCGGCCGTGCAGCAGTGCAATATTGCCTAGGTGCAGGTCGCCATGGCCTTCGCGCACGAAACCGTCGCGCTTGCGCGCGGCAAAGAACGTTTCGAGCCGTGCGTACTCGCCGGTGCACCATGCGTCGAGCCGGCTCAGCAGCGCGCCTTCGTCGGCGTTCTGCGCGCTCGCGCGAAGCGGCGCGATGATGTTGGCGACCGGGTCCCAAACCGTGGTGCGGGTGCCGTAAATATCATCGATGCCCGCACGCGCAACGCTCTCGTGGAAGTGCGCCATCGCGTCGGCAATGGCATCGACGGTGTCGGGCGTCAGCGCACCGCGCGCCGCGATGCGGTCGAGCAGCGCATCCTGCGGAAACTCGCGCATCTGCACCGCGTAGTCGATGACATCCGCTGCGTCGGCGTCGGCGTCGCAGCGCAGGCGTGGCGCGCGGGGGTCGCCGCAGAAGGTGACGAGGGCGAGGTAGAGCTCGGGTGCGAGGCGGCGATTGAGACGCAGCTCGTCTTCGCAGTCGCGCCGGCGCAGCGCGAGCGTACTGAAGTCGACAAAGCCAAGGTCGACCGGCTTCTTCAGTTTGTAGGCGAAGTCGCCGGTCAGCAGCACGCGCGAAATATGGGTTTCCAGCAGCCGCACCGTGCCCACCGGGTGCGGGTAGCAGTCGGGTGTGTGCAGCGCTTCAACCAGCTGGCGTTGCAACGTGTCTGCATCGGGAAGGGGGCGATCGGGCTTCATGGGTGGCTGCCGGCGCGGCGGCGTGCCTAACGCAAGCGGTGGCCGCCTTTCAACCGTAGGCGAGCAGCGGGTGCAAAGCAATCGCCGCGGCATGCAGCGTTGATGCGGCTGCGATCTAGGCTAGAGTCGCGGCTATGTCTGCCTTGCTAGAAACCCTTCCGGCGCAGCCGCGCGTGCTGCTCGATTCCAACACCGTACTGGCGCTGTGGCTGTTCCGTGACCCGAAGCTGCCGCATTTGCGCGCGGCCTGCGAGGCGGGCCGCTTCGTGTTGCTGGCAAGGGAAGAAACCCTCGAAGAACTGCGCCGCGTGCTCGCCTATACGCAGTTCGCGGTCGCACCGGATGCGCAGGCCGCGCTGCTTGCCGAATACCGCGCGCGGGTCGAGCTGGTGCCTGCGATCGAGCCGGAATATCTGTTGCCCAAGTGCCGCGACAGCGATGACCAGAAGTTCATCGAGCTGGCCTTCACCGGTGGCGCAAACCTGCTGCTGAGCCGCGACAAGGCGGTGCTGCGGCTGGCAAAGCATCGCCTGCTGCGCGAGCGCGTCGCGATCATCACGCCCGAGGCGTTCGAGCGCTGGCTCTCAGTCGCTATGGGCTGATTTGCCGTTGCTGCGTTTGCCGCCCTCGTCGGCGGCCTTGGTGGCCTGAAGCCAGCGCTTCGGGTCGTCCGGGTTGGGCAAGGGCCCGACATCCGGGTTGTCGAGATGGATGATGTTGCGTTGCGCGACTTTGGCGCGACGCAAGGATTCGGCGAACTCCTTCTGGAACGCCGCCTCGAAGGAGCCGTCGGCAATCGCCCGTTCGAGGCCGCGCTGCACGCGGTTCGCCAGCGCGGTATTGCCTTTGCGCACGAAGAAGTAGTCCGGCAGCGGGTAGTTGAGCGCCAGGGTCTCTTCCACCATCAGGTCCGGAAAGCGCAGCGCGCGGGGCTCGACTTCGCGATAGGGCTCATGGACACCACGCGGGAAGTAATCGAATTTGCCGGTCGCGAGCATTTCGAAGAGGTCTTCGTAGTTCTCCGAGGTCACTACCTGCAGGCCGTTGGCACGCAGCACCCGGGTATCCAGCCAGTCTTTCAGCTGGCCGGCGCTGAGCGCCTTCAGGTCGTCCAGCGTGCGCACTGCGGCGAAGCGGGGCGCCTGTTTGCGGTCGATGATGAAGATGCGGATGCCGAGGATGCCCTTGCGGATGCAGATCGGGATCGCTTGCAGGCGCTGCGTGAGATCCCGGCCCGGCGGATAGTTCGCGATGTCGATCAGGCCGCCGCGCTCGATTTCGGCCTGGATGCGCGCATTGGTCATCGGCTCGGTGGCCTGCACGGCGCGCGCCGGACCGTCTTCCGCGGCGGTCTTGTCGAGCGCCAGCTGCAGGATGCGGACCGGGTAGGTGTAACGAAAATCGGTCGGATTGGCGCCACGCGGGAAGCGCACGATCGTTTCACCCGCGGTGGCGGCCAGACTGGCCAGAACACACGCGGCCAGCATCAGGATGCGGCGGCGGAGCAGCACGGCGTCTCTCTCCTTGTTCTTTGCCGCTAGCCTAGCCCTTTCGCCGCGCCGCGGGTAGGGTCATTCCGTCTGCAGCGCGCGCTGGATCAGCCGATCGAGGTCGCTGGCGGCGGGCAGGGTGCCGAAGCTGTAGCCCCAGTCCCCTGCCAGGCGCGAGCGGCAGAAAGCCTGCGCGATACCGGCGGGCGCATGTTGCAGCAGCAGTGCGCCCTGCACCGCCAGCACCACGTTCTGCGCGAGTCGGCGCGCCCCGGCTGGATCAGGCTCGCCCGCGCGCAGGCTCTGGTGGAGCGTGCCGACAAAGCGGTCGAAGTCCGCGTTGCGCCCGGTTGCGGGGGCAAGCTCTGCGGCCAGGGCATCGGCCGCGTGCGGGCTGCGGGCGAGTGCGCGCATCACGTCGAGGCACATCACGTTGCCCGAGCCTTCCCAGATCGAGTTCACCGGCATCTCGCGATAGATGCGAGCGTGGGCGCCGGATTCGACATAGCCGTTGCCGCCCATCACCTCCATAGCTTCGGCGGCGAGTTCCGGGCCACGCTTGCAGATCCAGTATTTCGCCGCCGGCGTGAGCAATCGGCGCAGGTGCTGCGAGGCATCGTCATGTTCGTCGAAGGCGCGCGCGAGCCGCAGTGCGATCGCGATCGCGGCCTCCACTTCAAGTGCCATGTCGGCCAGCACATTGCGCATCAGCGGCTGCGCGACAAGCATCGCGCCAAACGCGCTGCGGTGGCGGGTGTGATGCACCGCGCGGCTGAGCGCCTGGCGCATCAGGCCAGTGGTGCCGAGCACGCAATCGAGCCGCGTATAGGTGCCCATTTCGAGAATGGTCGGCACGCCGCGCCCGGCCTCGCCGAGCAGACTGGCATACGCGCCTTGGAACTCGACTTCGGACGAGGCGTTGGAGCGGTTGCCGAGCTTGTCCTTCAGGCGCTGCACCAGCACCGGGTTCTTCGTGCCGTCCGGCCGCCAGCGCGGCACGAAGAAACACGAGAGCCCGCTGGGCGTTTGCGCCAGCACCAGGTGGGCGTCGATCTGCGGGCAGGAGAAGAACCATTTGTGGCCGGTCAGCGCCCAGCCGCCGTGGCCATCCGGTTCAGCACGCGTGGTGTTGGCCCGCACATCCGAGCCACCCTGTTTCTCGGTCATGCCCATGCCGATCAGCCCGCCGCGCTTCAGGGCAAACGGCACGTCGCGGGGATCGTAGTCGCGCGACATCAGGCGCGGCAGCCAATCGCGAGCGAGCTGGGGGTCGCGCGACAGCGCCGGAATGGCGCCGTAGGTCATCGTGGTCGGGCACAGCGAACCGGCCTCGACCTGCGCCTGCATCAGGTAGCCGGCAGCGCGCGCGGCATGGGCGCCGGGGCGCGGCTCTGCCCACGGCGAGGCATGGAAGCCCCGTGCGACGATGCCGCGCATCAGCTCATGCCAGGCGGGGTGGAATTCGACTTGATCGATGCGGTGTCCGTGCGCATCGAAGGCATTGAGTACCGGCCCGTAGGTGTTGGCCAGGCGGCCAGCCTCGAACAGCTCGGTGCGCCCGAGTTCCGCACCGGTCGCCCGCAGCGCATCGCTCGCCCAGGCCGCGCCCTCGCGGTTGGCGGCTTCGCGCAGCGCTGCGTCGGCTTCGAACAGGTTGTAGTCGCCCAGTTCCGGCGATTGGTTCATCACTTCGTGCGTCGGCCAGCTCATCGCGCCACTCCTTGGTCGGGTGTCTGGCTGATTCTGACGTACGCGTGCGTACGGGGCACGCTGCGCTGCGGTATCCGGTACGCTAGCGCACCATGATGCGTACCAAGCTGCCCTTGCACCGTATTGTCCCGGGCCTGCTCGCCTTGCTCGCCGCCACCGGCGCGTCCGCGATGACGATTGGCGAAGTTCAGGGTACCGGTCACCTGAGCCCGTACGCGGGCCGTTCCGTGGAGGATCTGCGCGGCGTGGTGACCGCGGTGACCCGCAATGGCTTCTGGCTGCAGGACGAAACGCCGGATGCGGATGAATGGAGCGCCGATGCGGTGTTCGTGTACCTCGCGAAGGGTGCCAAACCCGCCGTTGGCGACCGGCTCGCCGTGAGCGGCCGTGTCGGCGAGTACCGACCGGGCCGCAACCCCGACAACCTGACGATCACGCAGCTCGACGACGCGCGCTGGCAGCGCCTTGCCGCCGGTGTGCCCCTGCCGGCGCCTGTGCGCATCGGCGACGGCGGCCGGCTGCCGCCTACCGCAGCGATCGCGCCCACGCTGGGCAACGTCGAAGCCGCCCGTCGTGCGCTGGAACCCCGGCGTTATGCGATGGATTTCTTCGAGAGCCTCGAAGGCATGCGGATCGAGATCGACGATGCGGTGGCGGTGAGCGCGCGCGGCAAGCGCGGCGAGCTGGTCGTGATCGCCGCGGCCCAGGCGGAAACTGGGCTGCGTTCGGCGCGTGGTGCCCTCACCATCGCACCGGGTGCCTTCAATCCGCATCGCATTCTGATCGACGATTCGCTCGCTGCGACGCCGGCCGGTGTGAAGGTGGGCGATCACCTGCGCGGCGTGCGTGGCGTGGTCGACTACGCCTACGGCAGCTATCGGCTCAAGCTCACCGAGACGCCGCAGCTCGTATCGAAGAGCCTGCCCGCGGACGCCGCGCCCGCCCTGGCGCCAGGCCAGCTGGCGGTGGCGGCCTACAACGTCGAGAACCTCGGCGGCGATGCGCCGCAGGCGCGCTTCGATGCACTGGCGCGGCAGATCGTCGGGCCGCTGCGCGCCCCGCATCTGCTGGCGCTCGAAGAAGTGCAGGACAGCAGCGGCGCGCGCGACAACGGCGTGACCGATGCGACGCGCACGCTGACGCGGCTTACCGATGCAGTCCGTGCCGCGGGTGGGCCGGCCTACCGCTGGATCGACATCGCGCCGGAGAACAACGCCGACGGCGGGGCGCCCGGCGCCAACATCCGGCAGGTGATCCTGTACGACCCTGCACGGGTGCAGCTCGACGGCAGCGTTGGCGGCGCGAAGGATGCGGTGGCGATCGGCGTGGGCGGCAAGCTGCAACCCGCTGCAGGCCGCATCGCACCCAGCGACCCGGCCTTTGAATCCAGCCGCAAGCCGCTGGTTGCGCAGTTCTCGGTTGCCGGCAAGCGCCTGGTCGTGGTGGCAACGCATTTCGTGTCGAAACGCATGGATCAGCCCTTGTTCGGGCCGCAGCAGCCCCCCTTCGCGGGCTCTGAAGTGCAGCGGGCGGCGCAGGCTGCCGTGGTGGCCGATTTCGTGCGCACCTTGCGCGGCCATCGCGCTGATGCGGCCATCGTCGTGCTGGGTGACTTCAACGATTTCGCCTTCGGCCCCGCTGCGCAGGCGCTGGAGGCTGCCGGGCTCGCCAACCTCACGCTTGGTCTGCCGCCGCAGGAGCGTTACAGCTTCATCTACCAGGGCAACGCGCAGGCGCTCGACCATGTGTTCGTGTCGCCCCCGCTGGCCGGGCAGGCGCTGCGCGGCTACCAGATCGTGCATCTGAACGCAGAGTACCCGGACGCCCAGTCGGACCACGACCCGGTGCGCGCCGTGTTCGATATCGATGCCATCCCCCGCTGAGCGCCTGCTGGCGTTTCCGCCGGTCGCCGCGCCGGGTGCGCGTGTGCTGGTGCTGGGCTCGATGCCGGGCGAAGCCTCGCTCGCCGCGCAGCAGTACTACGCCCACCCGCGCAACGCGTTCTGGCCCATTGTCGGCACGCTGTTCGGCTTCGATCCGGCGGCAGCCTATGCGGACCGTCTGCGGCATCTGCAGGCGGCTGGCGTGGCCTTGTGGGATGTGCTCGCGGCCTGCCGCCGCATCGGCAGCCTTGATTCAGCGATCGAGGGTGACAGCGTCGAAGCCAACGATTTCGCCGGTTTTCTCGCGCAGCACCCAGCGATCGTGCAGATTGCCTTCAATGGCACCGCGGCCGAAACGCTGTTCCGCCGCCATGTGCTGCCGCAGCTCGATGCCACGGCGTGCGCGATCGAGCGTATCCGGCTGCCATCCACCAGCCCGGCCCATGCCAGCAAGGGGTTTGACGACAAGCTGGCCGCGTGGCGCCAGCTTGTCGACTAACTGTTGAAGGCGCGGGACTTCAGGCGGCGGGGCTGGGCGCCTGATGCGGCACACCCAGGCGGGTGGCGATTTCGTGTTTCGCGTGCGCGGCCAGGTGAGCGCGTTCCGCTTGCGAGTCGAGCGCAGGCAGCGCCCAGGCTTCGGCGACCAGGCCGTCGGCCAGCGTGATCGCGCGCATGCATTGCCACAGCGAGATATCGCCGTCGTAAGCCGGCGCAGGGCTGATCGGGTGCTGCGGATCGCGGTAGCGGATCGCGACCGGGGCGACCGGCACCCCGGCATCCACGGCGGACTGCAACAAGGCGGGGCGGAAGGGCAGCATGTGGGTGCCGTCGGTGGTGGTGCCTTCCGGGAACACCACGATCGAAACCCCGCCCTGCAGATGCTCGACCATCGACTCTGCCGTGCGGCGGGCGGCCGCACGGTTGCCACGCTGGATGAAGATGGTGTCGGTGTTGGCCACCAGCCAGCCCACCAGCGGCCAGTCCTTCACATCGTCCTTGCACACGAAGGTGCAGGGGCGCAACGCGTTGATGACGAAGATATCCAGCCACGATATGTGGTTTGCAACCACCAGCGCGCCGCCGCTCACCACGTCGCCATGCAGAACTGGCGTTACGCCGAGGCGCGAGAGCAGCTGGATCGACCAGCGCTTCTTGGCGGCCAGTTGTTGCGCGGGCGTCCAGCGCGGAAAGCGGATCGCCACGATGGCGCAGCCGCGGAAGAAATGCAGGACGGTGCGCAGGAGCCGCCAGGCGGCACGGATCTGTTTGAACAAGGCAAGTACGGGTCGGCGGGGCTGCGGGCTGGCCGTGCGCACTGCGCCGACCACGTGCGCCATCCGGCCCGCTGCGGGCCGTTGGCGTGGCGCAATTGTAACCCGCGCCCTCGCGGCGCCTCCCAGCACCCCGCGTGCCAACGGCGTGGCCACAGCGGCCAGCCCTGACACCCGTCGGGCCAGGCTCACTCGCCGCGCGAGCCGATGAAGTGGCGCGCGTAGCGCGCGTCGGTCTGGCCCATCGGCAGCAGTAACAGCAGATCGGCTGTGTTGAAATCCGGATCCCACGCTGGCTCGCC
The DNA here is from genome assembly GCF_013184235.1 of Niveibacterium sp. COAC-50. NCBI lineage: Bacteria > Pseudomonadati > Pseudomonadota > Betaproteobacteria > Rhodocyclales > Rhodocyclaceae > Niveibacterium > Niveibacterium sp. COAC-50. The sequence goes on along the minus strand of NZ_JABCJM010000002.1, from coordinate 125,354 downwards.
GCACACCATCGCGCCGGCGCGCATGTAGCCCTTGATCAGCGGCGGCATCTCGGCGCGCTGGCCGTTGCGCAGCGCTTCGAGCGGCAGGCGCAGGCGCGGGAAGCCGCGCCACTCGGCCGGCGCCTGGTGCGCTTCGAGCTGGTCGTAGATTGCCGCCGCCGCGTGGCCACCATCAGCCATGCTGATGCTCGCGCAGCCCATCAGGTATTCGTAGCCGTTCTCCTGCATGAAGCGCGCAAGGCCAGCCCACAGCAGCGCGATCACCGCACCGCTGCGGTATTCCGGGTCGATGCAGGAACGCCCGATCTCGACCAGGCGGTCGCGGATCAGGTGGAAACGCGTCAGGTCGAATTCGGTTTCCGAGTAGTAGCTGCCGATGCGGCGCGCGGCACTCGGGGTGAGGATGCGGTAGGTGCCGACGATGCGGCCCTGCGCCTCGTCGCGCACGATCAGGTGCTCGCAGAATGGGTCGAAATGATCGCGGTCGACGCCGTGTTCGCGGCTGTTGAGGCGTGCACCCATTTCGTCGGCGAATACGCGCCAGCGCAGCTTCTGCGCCTCGCGGATCTCGGTCTCGCAGCTCGCCAGCCGAACTTGCAGATCACGCGTGCGGGCCCGCTCGGGCCTGGATTCGATTTGCAGCATGCTTCTCACCCTGTCTTGTCCGTTTTTTGTCGGGGTGACTCTAGAATCCGGCCGTGACCCAAACATGACGCGTGCGTTACCGCCGTGTGACAACGCATTTCAGGAAGACACCGTGAGTCCGAAGATCCCCTCCACGCCCGCCAATCGCCTGCTCAAGAGCCGCGGCATCGCCTTCACCGAACACTGTTACACCTACGTCGACCACGGCGGTACGCGGGTCTCGTCCGCAGCGCTCGGCGTGGACGAACACAGCGTCGTGAAGACGCTGATCCTGCAGGACGACCGCGCCCACCCGCTGGTGATGCTGATGCACGGCGACCGCGAGGTTTCGCTGAAGAACCTCGCGCGCGCGATCGGCGTGAAGAGTGTCGAACCCTGCAAGCCCGAAGTCGCGGAACGCCACTCCGGCTACCGCGTCGGCGGCACCTCGCCTTTCGGCACCCGCAAGCAGATGCCGGTGTATGTCGAGCGCACGGTGCTCGATCTGGAGAAGCTCTACATCAACGGGGGCAGTCGCGGGTATCTCGTCGGCATTACGCCGGCGGATCTGGTGGCGCTGGTGGCGCCGACGGCGGTGGATGCGGCGACGGGGTGACAGACTTGCGCTTCCTCTTCAATGTTGCCGAATTACTTCCACGCCGTTGCACCGCCATCGCGAATACTGACGACGCACGGATGGCGTAATCCTTCACAGCGGAAACAAATTTCACCAATTCCTTTGGGGGTGTGCGTACTGCAATCAAGGTGGTGGGCTCCGAGCGTGCCCTAGAATTCGGCCAGATCCGATGTGTTTGGATCGAACCTAACAACTACCGGAATATTTGATGAGCCTAAAGAGTTTTGCTCTTGTGTTGAGCATTGCGGCCCTTGTGCCGGAAGCGGTCATGGCGGCGAGTGGCACCGCCGATGTGGATTGGAGTCGCGCGAGTTTCACGACTGTCGCTACTGAAGGCACGCTTACCTACACTTGGAGCGCGTCGAGCTACGTCTGGAGCAGCGCGAATGGCGCCTATGACTCGAACTTCGTTGAGCCCAACCTGACTGCCAGCAGCGTGAGTGGTGGCGCCAATGCGAGCGCAGCGATTACGCCGACCAGTTGGAACGCGTCGTCAGCTGTAACGCCTGCGGGGGTATTTCAGGTGGCCTCCTCCGGCGGCGAACGCGGCGGCAACCTGAACATTACAGGGACAGGATTTCTGTTGGTTTCCGTGCCGTATTCGCTCGAAGTGAGCACTGTGGGTGGCGGCGACTCGTGGGCGCAGGCGTTGCTGCGCAGCTATGTAAGCGAGGGGGGCTACACGACGGACCGTACAGCGAGCGCCTACCTAAGCTCCTGGGCGGGGGCGGCCACTCGGACCGGCGTGCTGCGCCTTGCCCTCTATAGCGATGGGGCATATAGCGGCTGGCTCTATTCCTCCGTGTATAGCGGGGCTAATGTTGCTGCCGTTCCGGAGCCCGAGAGCTACGCCATGATGCTGAGCGGCCTTGCGCTGTTTGGTGCCATTGCGCGCAGACGTCGGCGTTCTTAATGAGTAGCAGGCAAACCGTGCCGCGGTAACGCGCGACCAGTCATCTGCGCAGATTGGGCAGAGCGTTCCAAGCCCAACACGTCGGCTAACGGTCTGCGGTGGTCTTGCCGCTGAAGCCGAGTCCCGGCCCGGCGGCCGGGGTACTTTCTTTGTGCGAACAAAGAAAGTACCCAAAGAAAGTCGCCCCGCTTCAACGCCCCGCCTGCGGCGGGGTGCCCTGCGCTGCTCGAAGCATCGGGTGGCTGCGGAACTCGCCCTCGCTGCGCTCGGAGCTCAAACAGTCCTCGCCACCGCCATGCTTCGCATGTCGGAACCCGATGCTTCTGCGCTGCTCGGCGTTTCAGAGGGGGATTGAAAAGCGTCAGCGATCAGCGGCGCTTTGCAAATCCGATCCGCGCGAAAACGGCGACGATTTTGACTGTGGGTCCCGTCGAGAGCGCCGAGTAGCGCAGCGTGACCGGGAAGAAGGCCGAGGACTGTCTGAGCACCGAGCGCAGCGAGGGCGAGTTCCGCAGGCCCCCGGCCGTGCGAGCAACGCAGGGAAGTCAGGTGCGCAGCACCTGACCGCGAACGCCGGGTCGCCTTTTCTTGGTTACTTCTTTTGGCGAAGCAAAAGAAGTAACACGCCCGCCGGGGCGGGGCCCGGCTTGAACGGAAAAGCCGCGGCAAAGCGACGCGGCAAATCGCAAGCCGAACCGTTGTGCTCTGCGACGCGCAGCCCAAGCCACGCCGCTCCCTGATGCCAACCCAACGGCCGGCGCTGCGTTGCCGCCACTGTGCGCAAAGTGCCCGCACCACGGCACCGAACACCCCTGCCGTGCGATCCGTCGCTCCCCCACCCCAAATCCGCTACCGAGCGGATTAGCAAAGCGGCATACTCGCCGCCACATCCGAATCCGTTCTGGAGCATGGGCATGAACCCGTTTGCGAACAAACGCATCCTGGCCGCTGGCGCGGTCGTCGTGGCACTCGCGGCCGCTGGCGGTGGCTGGTGGTACGAGCACCGTGCGGCGGGCGCGGGCGGGACGATGGCGGGCGATGCGGTGATCGCGGATACCGGCGGCCCCTTCGCGGCGACCGATTGCCGCGCGCGTTTGTTCGAGGATCAGCCCGCGCTGGCGGTGGTGTTCTCAGAACCGGTGGATCGCAGCCAGGCACTCGACAAGGTTTTCCAGGTGACCGACCTCGGCCGCATCGACGGCAAGTCCGAATCGGGCGAGGAGCAGGCCAACGGCAGCAAGCCGCGCAATGGCGACAAAGCGGCGCCGGGTGAAAAGATCCTACAGGGCAGCTGGGTGGTGGATGGCAACCCGCGCATCGTCGTGTTCCCCTACATCCAGCCGCAGCGCAAATATCGCATCACGGTAAACGAGGGCGTGCTGGCCGCGAGCGGCGCGAAGCTCGCCAGCGCGAAGACCTGCGAGCTGGCGACGGAAGAGATGCCGCCTTCCTACTTCTTTGCCAGCAAGGGTACGGTGCTGCCTGCGAAGCAGAACGGCGGCTTGCCGGTCGTCACGGTGAACGTCGCGGAAGTGGATGTGCAGTTCCTGCGCGTCGAGCCGGAGAACCTGCCGCGCTTCATCGAGCAAGTGATCGCGGGGCGGCGTGCGCCGGCTTCGGACGATGAGGCGGCGGGCGAGGGCGGTGAGGAGAACTACGAGTATGGCTACGACACCAACAGCCGGCTCAAGGGCACGGTGGGTTCCTGGCAGCTCGATCGCCTGCGCGATGTATCGAAGAGCGTGTACGCGGGCCGCTTCCTGACCGGCGACAAACCGAACAAGCGTCAGGTGACCTTCCTGCCGGTGGAAGATGTGAAGGAACTGCAGGAACCCGGCGTCTACATCGCGGTGATGAGCCAGCCGGGGCGCTTCCGCGAGGAATACCAGGTCACCTACTTCTACGTCTCCGACATCGGCCTGCACGCGCATCGCAACACCAAGACGATGGATGTCTTCGCCACCTCGCTGGTGAGCGGCAAGGCGATGGGGGATGTCGACATCGAGGTGCTCGACGCGAACGCGAAGCGCCTCGCCAAAGCCAAGGTTGATGGTGACGGGCATGTGCAGATCGCCGGCCTGCCCGCATCGGCCCACTTGCTGCTGGGTCGGCGCGGCAAGGAGTTGTCGCTGGTTGCACTGCGCGAGCCAGGCCTGGACCTGTCGGAGTTCGATATCGGCGGCCACCTGCCGCGCGACGCGAAGTTGTTCGTGTACGCCGGACGTGATCTGTACCGGCCGGGCGAGAAGTTCAACGTTTCGCTGCTCGCACGCGATGCCGACGGCCGCGCGCTGCCGCCCTCGCCGGTGCAGGCGATCCTGAAGCGGCCGGATGGCCGTGCGGTGGTTACGCAAAGCTGGCGCCCGAACGACAAGCAGCCCGGCTACTTCCAGCAGGCGCTCAGCCTGCCGGCCGACGCGCAGACCGGCCGCTGGATGCTGGAGGTGCGTGCCGATCCGGCAGCGAAGGCGCCGGACGCGGTGTGGAGCTTCCAGGTTGAGGAATTCCTGCCCGAGCGCATGAAGCTGGATCTGAAGACCGCCAAGGCGCCGCTGATGGGCGGCGACGCGTTCGAGGTGGCGGTGCAGGGTGACTACCTCTTTGGCGCGCCGGCGGCGGGCAACCGGCTGCTCGGCAGCGTGGCGATCGAACGTGCGCGCACGCCTTTCGCGAAGGAGTGGAACGGCTTCATCTTTGGCGACTTCGCTGACGACACGCTCAAGCGCCGCAGCGAAATGGAAGAAACCGCGCTCGACGACAAGGGCGCTGCGAATGTCACGGTGCCGACGGGTGTCGATAGTGCGAAGTCGCCGGTCACGGTGCGTGCGTCCTTCAGCCTGCTTGAATCCGGAGGCCGCCCGGTGGTGCGTTCGGTCGAGCGCACCTGGTGGCCAGCCAAGGCGATGATCGGCGTGCGCCCGGCCTTCGACCGCGACGTCTCGCGCGAAGAGCAGAACGCCGATTTCGAGCTGGTCCGCGTGACGCCCGCCGGTGTGTTGGCGCCTTTGGCGCAGGCGAAGATCCGCTTGTTCCGCGAAGATCGTCAGTACTACTGGCGCTTCGACGATCAGCGCGGCTGGCATTCCGGCTTTACCGAAACCGAGGAGCTGATCGAATCTGGCGCGGTGGCGCTGAAGCAGCGCGCCAAAGTGTCCTTGCCGGTCAAGTGGGGGCGCTACCGCCTCGAAGTGGAAGACCCGGACACGCAGCAAACGCTGCGCTACCGCTTCTATGCCGGCTGGAACGCACAGGACGCCGACGATGTAGGCAACCGGCCGGATCGTGTGCAGATGAAGCTCGAAGGCGTGCCGGCCAAACCGGGCGACAACGTGCGCCTGACTTTGACGCCGCCGCACGATGGCGAAGCGCTGATCGTGGTCGAAGGCGACAAGGTGCTGTGGACCAAGCGGGTCGCTGCGTCGACCGGTGGCACCACGGTCAGCATTCCGGTCGATGCGAAGTGGGCGCGGCACGATCTGTATGTGTCCGCCGTCGTGTTCCGCCCTGGCAGCCAGGGCGACCGCGTGACGCCGGCGCGTGCGCTGGGCCTCGCGCACCTGCCGCTGGCGCGTGAGGACCGCCGTCTCAAGGTACAGGTGACGGCGCCCGACAAGGTGCAACCGGAACGCATCACGAAAGTGAAGGTCAAGGTCGATGGCGTGGCGGGCAAAGTGGCGACGGTGACCCTCTCGGCGGTTGATGTCGGCATCCTCAACATCACGCGCTACAAGACGCCGGACCCCTTCGACTTCTTCTTCGGCAAGCACCGCTACGCGCCGGAATTGCTCGACCTGTACGGCAAGCTGATCGAGAAGATGGATGGCACGCGCGGCAAGCTCAAGTGGGGCGGCGACGCCGGCATGCGCGACAGCCAGTCGATGCCGAAGAAGGTGAAGCTCGTCGACATCTTCAGCGGCCCGGTGCAGCTCGATGCCAAGGGCGAAGCCGAGATTCCGCTCGACATTCCGGACTTCAACGGCACGCTGCGGCTGATGGCCGTGGCGTCCACCGCCGAGCGCTACGGCAACACCGAACGCGAGATGACGGTCGCCGCGCCCATCGTTGCGGAACTCGCGACGCCGCGCTTCATTGCGCCGGGGGATCTGGCGACCATTGCACTCGATGTGACCAACCTTTCCGGCGCACCGCAGGAGATCACGCTCAAGCTCGAAGCGGCCGATCCGGCAAAGATCAAGGATGGTGAGCGCACGCTCAAGCTCGCCGACAAGCAACGCAGCACGCTGCGCTTCCAGGCCGAGGCGACGGATGCCTACGGCCTTGCACGCGTCACGCTGCAGTTGAAGACGGGCGGCGCCAAGCCGATCGTCATCAAACGCGAATCGGCCCTGCAGGTGCAACCGCCAGTGCCGATGGAGCGCGTGGTGCGCCGCGCGCGCATCGAGCCGAACGGTAGCCTCAAGCTCGATCCGACGATGATCGCGCCGTACTTCAAGGCATCGAGCAATGTCAGCGTCACGCTCTCGAACAAGCCGCCGCTGAACGTGAAGGCGCTGGTCAAGGGCCTGCTCGACTACCCCTACGGCTGCCTTGAGCAAACCACCAGCGCGGCCTACCCGCATGTCTTCATCGACGAGGCCGGCGCCAAGGCGATGGGGCTGGAGCCGCGCACGCGTGAGCAGCGCGCCGCCTTCATCGAAGGCGCGATCGGCCGTATCGCCGGCATGCAGGGCGCGCAAGGGGGCTTCACGCTGTGGGGCCAGGGCAACTACGAACCGTGGCTGACCGCCTATGTCGCCGGTTTCCTGCAGGATTCACGCGAGGCCGGCTTCACCGTGCCGGCGGAGATGAGCAAGCGCGCGCAGACCTGGATGCTGCAGCAACTGCAGAACGCGCCGAACAACTTCCCCAGCATCCCGGGCACGCTCAAGCCGGACGACAAGGGCTTCTACAAGGCGCAGGACTACGAACTGCTGCGCAACGGCCACCAGCGCTTCGCCGAGATGGCGCATCTGGCCTACATGCTCGCCCGCGAGCAGGCCGCGCCGCTCGCTACGCTGCGGTTGTTGCACGACCAGTACCGCGACCGTGCGCGTTCACCGCTACCGCTGGTTCATCTTGCGATTGCCTTGCAGCTCTCCGGTGACCCGGCGCGCGCCAAGGTTGCACTCGATGAAGCGATGACGCGCCGCTATGGCGTTCAACCGACTGGCTACTACTGGGAATGGCTGGGTGACTACGGCTCGCCGGTGCGCGATCTGGCGCTGTCGTACGCGCTGCTGGTGCGGCACAAGATCGCGCACCCGCGCCGCGAGCAGATCCTCTTCGACCTCGCCGACCGCCTCGGAGAGCGTGGTGGCTGGGCTTCCACTCAGGAACGCCTGTCGCTGTTCCTCGCGGCACGTGCGGCGGGCGGCGACGGCAAGCAGGAGTGGAGCGCCGTGCTGAAGAACGGTGACGCGGCCCAAACACTCACCTCGAAGAGCTCCGAAGCACGCAGCTTCGACGCTGCCGCACTCGCCCGTGGCGTGCAGATCGATAGCAGCCACAGCGAGGCCCTGTTCGTCGAGATCGAAGCCAGCGGCTACCCGGTCAAGGCGCCCGAACCGAAGTCCGACGCCATCAAGCTCACCCGCACCTGGTACGAGGCCGATGGCAAGGAATGGAAGGGGCGCCCGCTCAAGGTGGGCGACATGATGATCGTGCGCGTCACCGCCAGCGCAAAGCAGCGCATCGAAGACGGCTTGATCGTCGACCACATTCCGGCCGGTTTCGAAGTCGAGAACCTCAATCTCTCGCAGGGGCCATCAGCGCAGGAGTTCACCGTTGGCAACATCAACGTCGGCCAGGCGATGGAGGATGCGCGCATCAAGCACCGTGAGTTCCGCGACGACCGCTATGTCGCCGCGGCGCGGCTTGAGCCGGGTGAGCTCAACGTGTTCTACATGGTCCGCGTCGTCACGCCGGGCCGCTATGTGGTTCCGGCCCCGTTCGCGGAAGACATGTACCGACCCGAACTGCGCGGCATCGGCCCCGCCTCGGCGCCGATCACGATCGTTGACCCTCGCGCACCGGTGGAGAAGTGACGAAGTGAACCTGTGATGGTGCAAGGCGGGTGGCGCTGTCGGCGCTGCCCGCCTCGCGCTCCAACATCGTCCTGCCGCATCGAATATCGGCCTCTGCTAAATCGGCGGTTCTTCGCCGCCCATGATCTGGAGGCGGCCAGAACTGATGCTTGATCTGGCGCGGTCGCTCTGATTTGCGCTTTGCGGAGAATGAGCCTTTCTCTTCCCATAAAAGGCATTGTCATGTTGCGAACCCATGCCGCTTCTGTGTGCCTCACGGCGCTATTGCTTGCCGGCTGTGGCGGTGATGGCGGCGGTAGTTCTACGGTGGTGCCATCAACCTGCGACTACACGGTTTGCGGTGTGCTTTCTGGCCACAGCTACGTCGTCTATGAACCGGTCACGCTGCCAGCCAATGCGCCGCTGCTGGTGTTGCTGCACGGAGCGAACGTCGGGCTCGACAGTACCGAGGCCATGTGGCACGGCCGAGCATTTGCCGATCGTTTTGGTTATCGGCTCGTCATCCCGCAAGGCAAAGGCAATGTTTGGAACTACGGCGACGACATTGGCTTCCTGGCCGATTTGATCGATGCGGTGCAGCGCGACCGCGGCCCGTCGGCGGGCGTCTTCGTGGCTGGCTGGTCAAACGGGTCCGAGTTGTCGCAGTTGTTTGTCTGTGACCACGCCGATCATGTCACCGCCGTCATTTCGCTGGCGGGGCCGCTGCTTCGCGGTCGAACGTGTACGCCATCAAGGCCTGTTGCGGTCGCGCTGATGGCGGGCGGCAACGACTCCGTCGTGCCGATCGCCGGTGGCGCCATGGGCACCATGGGCTTGGCGGAAGCCTTTACGGCTTGGCAGGGCATGATGAGTTGCGACGGTACGACCCAGTCGTCGACCGACTCATCGCTGATGTCGGGAACACGTTCGACGACTACGGTAGCGATGGGGTGCCGCGCCCCGGTTCAGCAGACGCTGATGGATATCGCCACGCACGCGCCGGGTTGGAATCAGACAGCCTTGCATGGCTACATGCAGGACTTCTTTGCGCGCGCTGCAGTCCGATAAGCCGCTGGCATGGCCAGCGCAGATCCAGCCATCTCATCTCCGCCAGGTCCGGTCGATCCTGCTGCGCGCCGGTTCACCGGCAGTTGGTCCGGGGCTAGGAGCGCTACGCGGGATTGCGCTGGCCGCTGTGGGCTTACCACGGCAACCGGATTCGGAGTTTGCGTCGCCAAAGTGCTGGGCGTTACCAATGCGGCGGCACAGATGTGTCCCCGCGTCGCAGTGCTGTTGGCGGCCTTGCAGCGTGCCGATGAGCAGCGGAATCACCAGAGACCCTGAACGACGATGAAAAACGCGGAGGGCGTGTAACCGCAGCGGCGGTTTTCGGCCTTCGCCGTGCGTACTGTCACGTTCGCGGTCGACGCGGTGCGTATTGTCTTCGTGGCGACAAAGACAATGCCGATGTAATTTTCTTGCGACATGCAGCCTCTGCGCTGCCGAAGCCAGCCCGAGCGGTGCTCGAGCGCCTCATTCTGACGAGACCTTATTCATGAAATGCAGAGTTCTAGCAGCGCTTGCCTGCCTTGTTCTGGTGTTGAGCGGTTGCGGTGGTGATGGTGGCGGCGGTGGAGGGGGGGGCGATTCGAAGCCGGTCTCGTTCTCACAGGAGGCTCTTGCGTCGCCGGTCGATGGCGCGTCGCGCTATGTGCTCTACCTTCCGCAGGGATACGAGACAAGTCCAGACAAACGCTGGCCTTTGCTGATCTTCCTGCATGGCTCGGTCGTCTTGAGCGACCTTGAGCTCGACTCGATCACCCGGATTGGCGTGATGGGGTTCATGCGAAATACAGGCACCCACTTTCCCGCAATCATCATCGCGCCGCAGCAGGATCTGGATTTCTACCAATACCCGACGAACGCCCAGTGGCCAATTACCTGGCACGACCCGGTCTTTCTTGATGCAGTGATTCGCGACGTCGAAAGCCGCTATCGCGTCGACAAGACGCGGGTGTCTATTACCGGCGGCAGCATGGGGGGGTTCGGTAGTTGGGCGATGGCGCTGAGCTTTCCGAAGCGCTTCTCGGCCGTCATGCCGGTCGCGGGCGGACTCACGAATGACGACCTGCTTTACTTCTCGAACATCCCTCTGACTGGCGCGGAAGATTGGGGCCACGCATTCGATGCCGTCGCCAGCAATAACGTGCGTGTCTACAGCGGCTTGTCCGACAACAATGTACCGATTGCCGTTGCGCGCAATCCGGTATCGTTGCTGCGGAGTGCGGGCGGCAATCCGGATGTCCACGAAGAAGCGATGGACCACGCGGGGGTGCAACTGCTGGCCTTTACCAAGGACCCGGTGGACTGGATGCTTGCTCGTGACCGGCCCGATGCCGACAGCGCCTCAACGCCAATACCTAACCCACAGGAATTCGCGGGTGCGTACCACTTTGATACGGGCGAGAAGGTGAGCATTTCCGCGACCGAACACCAGATCCGGCTCGATTTCGGTCCGGGCCGCAACCCGATGCCCTTCCTCTATATCCGTGACGACCGGTTCATCGCGGGCTGGTTGATGTATGCGCGTCGGGATAGTGCGGGCAATGTGAAGTGCTTCGTCTCTCCGCTGCCGGCGGTCAAGGTGCCGTATCGCTTTTACCCCGACCTCATTCGGGACGACGCCACCGAGGCATGCCGCGCCTAGGCGCGCAGTCCGCGCCCACGGTAGCGAGGGCTATGTTCGCGCGCGCGGGCGACGCGGACGGCCGCGTGTCGGGTTACGCTTTCGGTTGACTAGCCGTATGCCGCTTGTGAATACCATGAACCGAAAACACATCAACCTCATCGCCGAACTCGCCGTCAATCTGGCGCTGCCGTGGATGGCCTACACGCTGGCCGAGCCGCGCTGGGGCGAGTTTGGGGGCTTGATTGCGTCGGCGATTCCGCCCCTGCTTTGGAGCCTGGGCGAGTTGCTGCGGCATCGGCGTCTGGACGCGCTGAGCGTGTTGGTGTTGGTCGGCATTGCGATGTCGCTTTTGGGCTTGGCTCTGGGTGGCGATGCGCGGATATTGCTGGTCCGCGAATCCCTGGCTTCCGGTGCGATTGGCGTGGCCTTTCTGGTGTCGTTGTTGTTTGAGAAGCCGCTGATCTTCTACCTCGCGCGCGCGACGATGGCCCGTGAGCAAGACGACGCCCACGAGATGATCGAGGCGTGGTGGGCTACCTCGGGAGCCCGTCGGGCGGTATCGGTGATGACCGCGGTGTGGGGGAGCGGCCTCACCGCCGAGGCCGCGCTGCGTACCTGGCTGGCATGGACCTGGCCACCCGCCCGCTTCCTCGCGGTGGCACCTTTCATTGGCTACGGGCTGGTCGCGCTGCTGATGCTGTGGACGCTGTGGTATCGCCGCCTGCTGGGGCGCGCAGAGCGCGATGCCGGCCCGGCCGATGGCCAGCAGGTCGGCCCGCAAGATGCGGTGGGTTGAAGCCGCTCGCGATGACGACGCGCAGGTCGTCACGAGCGATGCGATGCTGAGGCGAAAAACTTGAGTTGGATGCAAGCGCGCATTGTGGCGATCAAGCGGATGCTCGCTGCACTGGCTGTGCGCCGCAGCGCACGCGTGGCATTGGCGACGCTTGCTTGCCTCGTCCTCACGGCGTGGGTGCTCGATCGCCTGTTTCCGTTGCCGCTTCCGCCGCACGAGGCCGGACTGATCGTTGCCGCAGCCGACGGCACCCCGCTGCGCACCTGGCCCTCGGTGGATGGCGTATGGCGCTACCCGGTTACGGCAGAGCAGGTGTCACCGCGCTACCTGCAGGCGGTGCTCAACTACGAAGACCGTTGGTTCCGCTGGCATCCGGGCGTGAATCCCTTCGCGATGCTGCGTGCGGCGTGGCAGTGGGCGCGCAACGGGCGCATCGTTTCCGGCGGATCGACGCTGACGATGCAGGTGGCGCGCATGCTCGATCCGCCGCCACGCACCTTGCGCGGCAAGCTGCGCCAGGTCGTGCGAGCCTTGCAGCTTGAAGTGCACTTCTCGAAGGATGAAATCCTCACGCTGTACCTGAACCATGCGCCGATGGGCGGCATCGTCGAAGGTGTTGAAATGGCGAGCCGGGCTTACCTTGGCAAACCGTCCAAATACCTCAGCCACGCCGAGGCCGCGATGCTCGCGGCCTTGCCACAGGCGCCGTCGCGGCTGAGGCCCGATCGTGCGCCGGACAAGGCGCAGGCCGCGCGCGACAAGGTGCTCGATCGGATGGCTGCATTTGGTGTGTGGTCGGCAGCCGAAGTGGCCGACGCGCGCGTTGAGCGCGTCGGCGCGCAGCCGATCCGCGCGCATTGGCTTGCGCCGCTCGCGGCCGAGCGCCTGCGCGGCGAAGCGCGCACCCCGGCCGCAGCAGCGCGTACCGAAGGCGCCTTGCAGCTTGTACGCTCCACGCTGGAACCTGAGGTGCAAAGCACGCTGGAGCGCATGTTGTTGGATCGCGTCGACCAGTTGCCGCCGAAGGTGTCGATGGCGGCGTTGGTGATGGACAACGCCAGTCTTGCTGTGCTCGGCTATGCCGGCTCGGCGGATTTCTCCGATCGCGCCCGTTACGCATACGTCGACATGGTGCGCGGCGTGCGCTCGCCGGGCTCCACGCTGAAACCCTTCCTCTACGCGATCGCGCTGGACGAAGGCCTGATTCATTCCGAGAGCCTGCTCAGTGATGCGCCGCAGGCTTTCTCCGGCTATGAGCCCGGCAACTTCCAGGCCGCATTCTCCGGCCCGGTCAGCGTTGCCGAAGCACTGACACGGTCGCTCAACGTGCCGGCGGTCGATCTGCTCGACCGCGTGGGGCCGCAACGTTTTGCCGCCCGGTTGCGGGCGGGCGGCCTGCGTTTGCGCATGGCCAAGGGCGCTACGCCCAACCTGTCACTCATACTCGGTGGCGCAGGTACAACGCTGGAGGAACTCGTCGGCGCGTATCGGGCGCTGGCCGCGGGCGGGTTGGCTGGCCAACCACGCCTCACGCCCGATGCCCCGCGGGTGGAGAACCGCATCATGAGCGAGGGGGCCGCCTTCATCGTGCGCGACATCCTTGAAACCGGTGGTCACCCCGACAGGCCCTTCATCGAGGCGGGCTCACGGCGCGTGGCGTGGAAAACCGGCACCAGCTTTGGTTTTCGCGACGCATGGGCGGTTGGTGTGACCGATCGCCACACGATAGGCGTCTGGGTCGGCCGCCCGGACGGCACACCCAACCCCGGCTTCTTCGGGGCCAACATCGCCGCGCCGCTACTGAAGGACATCGCGGCCGCGCTGCCCGGCGCCGCCGCGAGCGCGCCGCGCTCGCCGCCGAAGAACGTCGGCGTGGCGGAGATCTGCTGGCCGCTTGGCCGCGCATTGGCCGACACCGAGCCGGCGCATTGCCACCAGCAGCGCACTGCATGGACGCTTAACGGTGCCGCGCCGCCAACGCTGCCGGACCGCGTGCGTCCGAGCGGGCAGCTCGATACGGTCTGGATCGATCCGGATAGCGGCTTGCGCACTACACCCGCCTGTCGAGCCGATGCCCAGGCCCGCCGCGTCGCGCGTTGGCCGACGCATCTGGAGCCCTTCCTCGGCCCTGCAATGCGTGAACGGGTTGGCATCCCCGCCTGGTCGCCGCGCTGCATGGCCGCCGGCGACGGTGCGGGCAATCTCCGCATCAATGGTCTGACGCCGGGCAGTGTGCTTCGGCCGGCGCCTGGCCAGTCCTCCGCACGGGTGCAGTTGCAGCTGCTGGGGGCGAGCGGCGCCGTGTGGTGGCTGCTAGACGGGCGGGTGCTGCGCAGCGCGCCGGCCGCTGCGACTCAGCTGATCGAGGTCGCTACCGCCGGCGCCCACACTGTCAGCGTGGTGGATGCCGGCGGGCGTTTCGCGGTGGTGGATTTCAGCATGAGTCTGCCGCGGGCGAACTGAGCACCCGGCGACGGCTGCGCTGCCGAATCAGGTCGTGAGTTCGCCTGAGATGTAGCTGGAGAGCTGGCTGATCGTGCGTTGCTGTTCTTCGATCACCGTTTTCACCGCATCACCGATCGTGACGATGCCGATCAGCTGGCCCTTTTCGACCACTGGCAGGTGGCGGATGCGGTTGTTGGTCATGATCGCCATGCAGTCGTCGATCGTCTGCGTTGGCGAGACGGTCAGCACGTTGCAGGTCATCAGGTCCCCGATGGTCGACTCAGCCGAGGTGCGGCCCTTGAGCACCACTTTCCGCGCGTAGTCACGTTCGGTGAATATGCCGGCGAGGCGCTCGCCTTCGGTGACCAGCACCGAACCCACATCGTTCTTCGCCATCAACTCCAGCGCATGCAACACGCTTTGATCCGGCGAAACGGTGAACACCTTGCCACCCTTGGCTTGAAGCATCTGCCGTACCGTAATCGTCATTGCCTTGCTCTCCTCGCTGTGGGTATGCCGCTCTCGGGCGGATCTGTGAGCTTCTAATCTGGACTGCCCGCATCAAAATCACAAGGATTGCTTTGCAGTGTGCGCGAGGACACACGGCACCGCAGCCAGCCCTTGCTGCCGGCAACGGCGGAGGGCATCGTACCCCCTCCTTTCCCGGCAGGGCCAGCCCCGCCAATGTTCCCGACCCTTTCGGACCGATCATGATTGCGTTTGCCCGCCGTGCCCTGAGTTGCCTTAGCGTGTGTTCGATGCTGTTGTGTGCAGGCCCATCGTCGGCCGACGATGCCCAGGTCGCCGCGCGTCAGGCAGAGATGTCGGCTGCGGTGCAGGCCGCCGAAGCGGTGAAGGTGGTCGGCCCGGCCGAAGTGAAGCTGCTCGACCAGGCCACGTTGAAGTTGCCCGCTGGCCGCATCTGGGTGCCGCAGCCGGCTGCCGGCAAGCTGATGCACGCGATGGGCAACAGTGCGGATGACCGCCTTGCTGGCGTGATCTTCCCGGACGGCGAGGGCGACTGGCTGGTTGTCGCAGAGTTCGAGAAGGCGGGCTACATCAAGGACGACGACGCGCGTGACTGGAAGGCCGACGAGTTGCTTGAAAACATCAAGCAAGGCACCGCCGCCAGCAACGAAGATCGCCGTGCGCGCGGCATCCCTGAGCTCGACGTGCTCGGCTGGGTGCAGGCGCCGACCTACGACGCTACCACGCACCGCCTTGTGTGGTCGATCCGCGCACGCCAGAAAGGCCAGCCTGAGAGCGCCGAAGGTTCGATCAACTACAACACCTACGCACTCGGGCGCGATGGTTACTTCAGCCTGAACCTGGTTACCGGCGCCGATCGCATCGCGCAGGACAAGCCGGTCGCGCATGCCCTGCTTGCCGCCCTCGAGTACGGCGACGGCAAGCGCTACTCGGACTTCAATGCCTCCACCGACAAGGTGGCTGAGTACGGGCTTGCCGCGCTTGTTGGCGGCCTGGCGGTGAAAAAGCTCGGGCTCTTCGCCGTGATTGCCGCCTTCGCGGCCAAGTCGTTCAAGCTGATCGCGCTCGGCGGTGTTGCGCTGGTGGCCGCGGCCCGCCGCCTGTTTGGCGGGCGCAAGGCGCAGCAGGACGACGCGTCCGTCTGAGCGCGGTGTCGAATCAGGCGCGCCGGAGCACGCTGCGCGCCTGAGCGGCGTACACCCGGTCCGTGCTCGGCACGCCGCGTATCGACGACGCCACCTCCCCGGCGAGCACAAAGCCGAGCGCATCGAGCAGCGCCTGCGAGCGCAGGTTGCGGGTGTCCGCCACCGCACGGAGCACCGCCACCGCGCGCTCGTGCCACAGCCATTCAATCATGCGTCGCACCGCCACGCGGCCGATGCCGTGGCCCCAGAATGCCGGTGCGATCAGGTAGGCCAGTTCGGCCTCTCCGTCGGGCATCACGGTCGCCTGCACAATGCCGGCAACGGCGCCACCTTCCGGAAGCCGCACGGCCCAGTTGAGCCACTCCTCGTTCAGGTGCGCGGGCGCGCCAGCGGCGAGGCGCGCGAACCACGCGGCCAGTTCCTGTTGCGAACCCGGCTGCTCGATCGGGACGAACGCATACAGCGCATCGGACTGCGCATGGGGCCAGAAGGCCTCTGCGTGGTGCGTGGCGAGCGGTTCGAGCAAGATCGTGTCAGGCGTTACAGGCATGGTCTGACGGTGGGGCCCTGGAGGGGTGATTCGTACCGCAAGTGTGCGCGTTGCACCAGACCAGCTTGGCAAATTCATGCAAAAACGCCCGGCGCGATGGTGGCCGCCGGGCGTTTTGCGTAACCAGCGCCGTGCGCGCCGGCGTGCGAGGTTCAATTCACGCTGACGGCCGACCAAGCGCGCGCCACGGCGGCGTATTGCGCAGAGCTTGCCCCGAAGAGGTCCGCCGCCGCGCTGAGCGTTGCGGTGCGGGCGCCCTTGTAGTTGGTGTTGGACGTCATGTACACCGTGAGCGCGCGGTACCAGATCTTGCCTGCCGCATCGCGCCCGATCGCGGTAAGCCCGGTATCGGCGTTGCAGACCAGTTGTGAGGCCGACAGGTTGAAGCCGGTCGGCACCTTGGCGCCCTCGGCGAGCAGGTAGAAGAAGTGGTTCGCCACGCCGGACGAATAGTGCACGTCGAGCGAACCCAGCGTGCTGCTGTAGCAATCGGGCGATGAGCCATCAAGGCTTGGCTTGAACATGTAGCGCAGCGCCTTGGTCGGGTTGCTGACGCCCTTGTTCGCGACGAAGATCTTCTCGCCGATCAGATAGTCGCCGGGGTCCGATGCATTGCTGGCATAGAACTCCACCAGCGTGCCGAAGATGTCCGACGTTGCTTCGTTCAGGCCGCCTGATTCACCCGAGTAGGTGAGGTTGGCCGAACGGCTGGTGACGCCGTGCGTCATCTCGTGGCCAGCCACGTCGAGCGAGGTGAGCGGATAGTAGCTGGTGCCATCCCCGTCGCCGTAAGTCATGCAGAAGCAGGAGTCGCTCCAGAACGCGTTCACATACTTGCGGCTGTAATGCACCCGCGAATAGGCGCCACGTCCATCGTTCGCAATGCCGTTGCGACCGTGTACATTCTTGTAGTAATCCCAGGTGACGTTCTGCCCGAAGGTGGCGTCGACGGCCGCGGTGGCGGTGTCGGCGGTGGTGCCGTCGCCCCACACGTTGTCGGCGTCGGTGAAGATGGTGCCACCGCTGGTGCGGTTCTTCAGGTTGGTGGTGTAGTGGTTGCCACGCGAGGGATCACGCAAGGCGTAGCCGCCAGTGCTCTGGCTGTCGGTGGTCAGCGAAACGGTGCCGTCGAACAGGCTCTTGCCGGTGCCCAAGGTGGCGGCAGTTTCGATCTCGTCCCACTTGTCGAGCACCTGGCCACCGTGGGCGTCGATGAAGGTGTGCATCACGCTGGGGGTGCCGTCGGGTGCCGTGCCGGTCGTCACCACTTCATAGGCGAGCGTGGGCTGGCTGCCGCGCGCGAAGATCACCTGCTCGCTGCGCGAGGCGCCGTCACGCTGGCCGCGGAATGCCGATTCCGCGACGGCCGTGGCCGCGAGGTCGTCGAGCGTCGGGCGGGTGTCGATCTGATGCCGTGTCGCCATCGTGTGGCTGAAGCGCTGCGCTTGTCCGCGCGCATTCGAATGCACGACGATGTCGCCGCCGATCACGCGCAGCCCCTTGTAGGTGCGGTCGAAGCGGACATGCTCACTACCGTCGGCATCGGTAATCGTGCCGCGTGCGATGAACTGATCGCCTTCGGATGCCTGCACGTTTGCGCCGAAGTTCTGCAGATGGATCTGGGCGCGTTTGACCGCCGGGGCGGATGCTTCCTGCGCCGAGGCGGCGCCAACGCTGGACAGTGCGACTGCGATTGAGACCACAAGCTGACGTTTGCGAAACACCATGGGTAACTCCTTCTCTGTCGGGCTGGAGAGTCGGGGTGCGCAGTTGTGCCACGTACCCTCGTCGGTCGGGGGGATTCGAATAGCATAGTTGCGGCGGACGCGCTGTCCAGCGTTTCCCGCATCGAAGGCCGGAGTTGACCGATCCGGCGTGGCTGTCGCGCCGCATCCGCTACGATTGCCACGCTGCTCATCCGGCAGCGATCCGGCCCCGCAACCACGCGGGCGCCAGCAGAGGTCACACGATGAATACTGCCCAAGCCCAGCACGCCACTCCCATCCCCGCAGCCGATGTTTTGCCGGCGATGCGGTTCCTTGTTCTTGCTGCGCGATTGCTCTGTGAATACAACATGCGCGCTGAACTGCTGCGGCGGAAATTGCTCCGCGCTGCGTCGCACCTTGGCCTCGATATCCTGGTCTTCGTCAGCTACCGCGGTGTCACGCTCTTTTCGCCCGGCGGGCAACAGTTCCACGCACAAGCTCCCGAGCTGCGCATCAACGTCGCCGTCAGCTCGGTCGTCAATCGCGTGATTGACGAGGTGTGCGAAGGCCGCATCGGGTTGGCCGAAGCAACTGCAGAGTTGGAATCGATCGAGCGCCGTGCCGTGCGCCATAACCGCTGGCTGCTCGCCTGCATTTTCGGCGTTGCAGCCGCAGCGCTGGCCCGCTTGCTGCAAGCGGATTGGGGGGCGGTCGCCGTGAGTGGCGTGTCCTCAGGGCTTGGTCTGCTGGCGCGCCAGGAGCTCGCGAAACGGCATGTCGTGCTGTTCGCCATGCCGTTCACCGCGGCGCTGATCGGCTCGATCCTCGGCGGGCTGGTGATCCGTGCCGGATGGACCGCGACACCGGGCTTCTGCCTGATGGTGCCCGCGCTGATGCTGGTGCCTGGGCCACATCTGATCAACGGCCTCTACGACATGCTGGAAAACCACATGCAGACCGGGATCGCGCGCCTCGGGCTGGCCACGGGGATCCTCGTGGCGGCGGCACTCGGCGTCTTCCTGGGCGGCTGGCTGACGCTGGGCATGACCACCGTGTCCGCGGCGCCCTCGCCAGACGCCAACATCACCTTGCTGGTCGACGTACTTCTGGCGGGCGTGGCGGCCTGTGGCTTCGGCGCGTTCTACAACGAACCCTGGCGTGTGCTCTGGACATCGATCCTGTGTGGCATGGTGGGCCACGGCATCCGCTACGTCGCCATGCGCAACGGCGTGTCGCAGGAGATCGCGACCTTGTTTGCCTGCCTCGCGATCGGGGCAATGGCCAACGTTGCGGTTGACCGCATGCGTCTGCCTTTTGCCGCCGTGGCCTTTGCTGGCGCAGTACCGATGATGCCCGGCGTGTTCATCTACCAAGGCATCGCCGGCGCGATGCAGATCGCGCGTGAAGGCGCGCATGCTGATGCGGCGCAACTGGCCGCGACTTTCGCGTGCTTCTTCAAGGCCTGCTTCGTGGTGGGCGCGATGGGGCTGGGCTTGCTGATCGGCGCGCGCCTGGCTGGATTGGTACGGCGCCCGCGGGATTGATCGCCGCCAGCCGTTTGTCGGCAGGTTTGACGAATTTCTCGCTCGCAAGCGAAACGCCGGGCGTAGCATGACTAGATTGCAATGATCGGGTGAGGCGGCGCGACGGCAGGTGATACATGCCCGTCAGCGAGGCTGGGAAGGAGCGTCACCATGCAGTTTCACGAACCGACGATGGCGATCATGGCGGCCGCCATTCACACCGCCCTGGCACTGGTGCTGACGCTGACGATCCGCCGGCGGAGCGAAGTGCCCGGCGGTGACCTCTGGTGCCTTGGCATGAGTCTCGTGGCGACCGGCCTGATCGCACTGGTCGGCCTGATGTGGATCGGCTTGCCCGGCGGGCGTGCCGTGTTCAATGCCGGCGTGCTCGCCGGTTTTGTTGCCTTCCTCGAAGGCGTACGCCGTTTCGATGGCGCCGAGGCCCGCCTGTGGCTGGTGCCGCTCGCTGCACTGGCGGGCCTGGTCATCAGCTTTGGCTTTGCGGGCGAGGGCATGCAGGCGACGATCCGAGTGACCTTGATGTCGGGTCTGCTGGTTTTGGCCAGCGGTGCGATCGCGTTGCGTGTGCTCGGCCCTGGTGCTGTCGAGGAGCAATCCGCTCGCGTCGTGGTCCTGCTGGCCGCGACCGGACTTGGCGGTATCTTCTGCACCCGCATCGCCGCAAACTTGTTGCCCGGCGGTCTGAATGCCAACGATGCGACCACGCGCGTGCTCTGCTATGCCGGTGTCAGCGTGCTGTCGATCGTGTTCTCGTTCGGCTGCCTGCTCTGGGCGAACATCCGTGTCTCATCTCAGCTGGCCCGGCTTGCGCGCATCGACGATCTCACCGGACTCGCGAACCGTCTGTCTCTCACCGAACTGCTGGCTCGCCAGCACGCGCGCTGGCTGCGGAGCGGGCGCCCCTACAGCGTTGTGATGATCAACGTAGACCGCTTCGGTGATATCGATGCCGGTTTTGGTGCCGCCACCGGCGACAGGGTGCTGCTCGAAGTGGCAAAGCGGATTATTGGCGTCGCCCGTGCGGACGATGTCTGCGGACGCTTCGGTGGCGACGAGTTCTGCATCCTTCTGCCCGATACGAATGTGGGCGAGGCGCATGTCCTGGCAGAGCGTGTGCGCCAGGCGATCGGCGAGGAGCCTTTCGTGCTTGCTGATGGCGCGATCGCCGTGAGTGTCAGCATTGGCGTTGCCGACTGCATGGTCGGTGAGCGGTCGCATGCCGTGTTGCGTCGCGCCGATCTTGCCTTGGTGAGTGCGCGGCAAGCGGGCGGCAATCGCGTCGAAGGCTGGCAGCCGCCAGCGGAAGTACCGTCACCGATTTCCGAAGACGACACGGGCCCGCTGACGAGTTTCCTGCGCAGCCCCTTGCGCGCGTGACCAAGCAGATTCTGATCACGCCGCGCCGGCTGCGTGCCGCCGAGCGTGGGCTTGCGGCGGCGGATCCGGTGCTCGCTGCGCTGATAGCACGCCATGGCCGCTGTCTGTTGGCGCCCGACCCCGCTCGTTCGCCGTATGAGGCGCTGGCGACGGCGGTGATGTACCAGCAACTTGCCGGCAAGGCGGCGGAGACGATTCATCGCCGCTTCCTCGCGCTGTTTCCCGAGCACGCATTCCCGCCGCCAGCTGCGGTGCTCGCTGCGAGCGATGAGCAACTTCGCTCGGCCGGGCTCTCAAGGCAGAAGCAAGCTTATCTGCGGGACCTCGCCGCCAAGGCGCTGGAAGGCGTCGTGCCGATGGCGAGTGGCGAACTCGAGCGCTTGTCCAGCGATGCGATCGTGACGCGGCTCACAGCCGTGCGAGGCGTCGGGCGCTGGACGGTGGAGATGTTCCTGATCTTCACGCTGGGCCGTATCGACGTGCTGCCGCTCGACGACTACGGCATTCGTGCAGGCTATGCGCGAGCCTATGGGCTGGAGCATTTGCCAAGCGCCAGCGAACTTCGCGCGGCGGGACAGTGCTGGGCGCCCTGGCGGAGCGTTGCCAGCTGGTACCTGTGGCGGGCTGCCGACGCTCCTTGAGCGCATATCGCGCATGCCGACCCAAAAAAACAAACAGGGCCGTTTGGCCCTGTTTGCTTTGCACCTGTCTCGGTGCTTGTGCCGGTGCGCGCGTAAAGCACGCCCAGCGGGGGAGATCTTTAGTTTGCCTGGCAGCGGGTGCGCATCCATGCCACCGCGATCTCGCGGGTCGGCATGCTGCTCGACTTCGCGATCAAACGGACGCGGCCGTCTTTCTGTTCGTGGATCTCTGCAAAGAAGCCGTCGTTCGCGGCATACACACCACCGAATACGCAGTTGCGACCGGTGCCGGTTTCCATCACGTCAAGCGGTAGGGGGGCCATGACTATTCCTTTCTTTTTGCTTTACTGCTGAGTTGAATTCTAGTCGCAGCCAAAGCAGCTAACAAATTCAAGCTTTTGATATGTCGATAGTTTTTTCTATCGGAGACCCAAAATGAATAATGGCCACCGTTTGGTGGCCATTACGTCAGGGCGCCCGGATGTCGGGCGAGGGGCGGAATCAGGCGGCGGAGTGCTTGAACCAGGGCCGGCTCTGCATCCATGCCACCGCGATCTCGTGCGAAGGCAGCATGTCGGACTTGTCGACGCGGCGGATCGACCCGTCACGCTGTTCGTGGATTTCGGCGAAGAAGCCATCATTGGCGGCATAGACGCCACCGAAGACGCGCACCGAACCGTTGGAGACTTCAAAAACTTCGAGAGCGTTTTCACTCATGATCTGTACCCCCAGGGTAGTTGTACTGCGTGCCTTGTTATGATTTTGTGCACAGCACAAAGACTACTCCGCCTTAAAGGGAGCACCAATTCATCTTTCCGATTGCTGTATAAGCGGGATTTGTTGCGCTGCCGCAAATGGCGGTCAGGGGTAGAAGGCGTAGAGCTTGTAGCCGGTGGCCTTCTGGCCGGTTGCGTCCAGATAGAGCGTGAAGGACACGTCGCTGCCCGCTGCAAAGGCCTGCGTGTGCTGCAGATTCGGCGGCAGCCATTCCTCAGGCGGTAGCGCGCGGCGGACCAGCGCACGATTGAACACATCGGTGAGCGTAACCTCGATGTGCGGGTAAGACTGGCTGAATGCCGCTTTGTTGCGGAGTGTGCCGCTCAATTCAAACTGGCCGTCCTTGCCTGGGCGAGGATGCAGATCCGAGGCGTCGATACTGATCTGCGACGACACGCGCGGCCACGGCATTGCGCAGCCCAGCTTCGCGCACGCAGCCTCGAACAATGGCCGGGTCTCGGGCAGCTCACGCGCGATGTCGTGCCGCGCCCAAAGCAGTCCTTGGGCGACAACGCCGGCGAACAGTACAAAAATCGCGATGCCCCACATCCAGCTGACGGATTTCGGGGTCCGCGGCTTTTCCCAGGCGAACTGCTGCGCAGCCTCATGCGGCGGCTCATCTTCGTCGTCGACGTGCTCGATCAGCTCGGGCTCGCCCG
The DNA here is from genome assembly GCF_013184235.1 of Niveibacterium sp. COAC-50. Classification (NCBI taxonomy): domain Bacteria; kingdom Pseudomonadati; phylum Pseudomonadota; class Betaproteobacteria; order Rhodocyclales; family Rhodocyclaceae; genus Niveibacterium; species Niveibacterium sp. COAC-50. The sequence continues at coordinate 102,339 of NZ_JABCJM010000002.1, read as the reverse complement.
GTACCGTATGCAGGTCGTCCCCCACCACGGCGGCGCTGGCAACGGCCGGCTCGGGCAGCGGGGCAAAGCGGTCTTCCTCGATGGCATCGAGTTCGTGCACCTCGGTCGGCCAGCTCGGTTCTTGTGTCACCCCTGCAGGTGAAGCGTAGGCGGTAACAAAGATCGGCGCGTCGTCTTCGTCCGCGGGTGCGAGTTCTTCTGCCTCGAGCGGTACTTCCGACAGGGATTCGACCGGGACTCGCTCAACCGGCTCGCTGTGCCAGTCAGAAGCGGCGAGGTCGACTTCCGCCTCATGTGCTTGTGCTGCACCGCCATGCCCGCCCGGGATGTCGCCGCCGGTGCGCCAGTCGAACGTGAGTGTCGTTTTCTCGTCGTCGCGCGCGGGCCGGATGAAGTCGGCCGTGGCGGGTGGCGCAACGGGGGCCGGCGTAGCGGTCGCGGGCACGTCGGCATCGAGGTCGAAATCGAGCTCGTAGCTGCTGCGTGGCGGCGCGGCGGGATCGAGTTCCGGCATCGGCGGAACGATCTCGGTGGTCGAGGTGCCGGCCCAGGAACTCGTGCGATGTGTAGCGAGCGCCGAGTTCACCGCGAGCGGCGCTTTCGGCGGCTCGACTGGCGCGGTGACGCGCGGAGGCGTTGTCACAACCGCGGGCGACGGCGTCACGCTGGCAGGTGCAGGTGCAGGTGCAGGTGCAGGTGCAGGTGCAGGTGCAGGTGTACTCGCGGGCGTCGCGGGCGAGGTCGTGACCGCCACTTCGGTGTTCGCATCCTCGGTGCCTTGCGGCGCCGGCGGCGAATCGATCAGGGATTCGAGCGCAGAGAAGGGGGCTTGGCAGTGGCCGCAGCGCACCCGCCCGCCGCGCGCGCGGAGCTGCTCGGGTTTGACCCGGAACGCGGTGCCGCAGTGCGGGCAGCGCGTCATCAGCATTAGCGCTGACCCTCCAGGCGCACCCAGCCCTCATGTGTCGCGCCGACTTTGAGCGCGATGTAGGGGGCGTACGCGGCGATGACCTGCTCGGCTTGTGGTTCCAGCACGCCGGAGAGCACCAGCTTGCCGCCGTCTGCGACACAGGCCGCAATGGCGGGGGCGAGCACGCACAGCGGGTTGGTCAGAATGTTCGCGATCACGCGGTCGTAGCGGGCCGTAACCGGCGTCCCGCTATGCACCACCTCGATCGATACGCCGTTGCGCTCGGCGTTGTCGCGTGTGCTTTCGAGCGCGCGTTCGTCGATGTCGATACCGACAACCTTGCCCGCGCCGACCTTGGCCGCCGCGATCGCGAGGATGCCGGAGCCGCAGCCGTAGTCGAGCACGCTGCAGCCGGCGGGGATGTTGTCGAGCACCCACTGCAGGCACAGGCGGGTGGTCGGGTGCGACCCGGTGCCGAATGCGAGGCCCGGATCCATCTCGATGTTGATCGCGTCTGGGTTCGGTGCCACATGCCACGACGGCACGATCCACAGGCGGGGATCGATCTCGATCGGATCGAACTGGCTTTGCGTCAGGCGCACCCAGTCTTGTTCGGCGACCTCTTCGACGGTGAATGGCGGTACCGCGTCGAGGCCGGCCTGCGCCGCCGCTTCGGCGAGCGCTACCGCCAGCTCGACATCACGATCGAACAACGCGACGACGCGGCTGTGTTGCCACAAGGGCTGGGCCGGATGGCCCGGCTCGCCGAACTGCGGCACCTCGTCAGGCGTGCCGGCATCGGCGTCATCGATCGACACCGACAACGCTCCCGCGTCCATCAGCGCCTCGGAAAGCGTTTCCGCATGCGCTTCATCCGCCTGAACGGCAACCTGCAGCCACATCGTCGTGTTCCTCAGTCTTTCTTCGCCAGCTTCGCTTCGAGATAGTGAATGCTGGTGCCGCCGCGCATGAAGTTGCCGTCATGCAGCAGTTCTTGGTGCAGCGGAATGTTGGTCTTGATGCCTTCGACCAGCATCTCGGACAGCGCGATGCGCAGCCGGCGGATTGCCTGCTCGCGTGTGTCGCCGTACGAAATCACCTTGCCGATCATCGAATCGTAATTCGGCGGGATCGTGTAGCCGTTGTACACATGCGAGTCCACGCGGATACCCGGGCCGCCCGGCGTGTGCCAGTTGGTGATCTTGCCGGGAGACGGCGTGAACTTGAACGGGTCTTCGGCGTTGATGCGACATTCCATCGCGTGACCGCGCAGCACGACGTCCTTCTGCGTGTAGCGCAGCTTCTCGCCAAATGCGACGCGGATCTGCTCCTGCACGATGTCGATGCCGGTGATCATCTCGGTCACCGGGTGCTCCACCTGAACGCGGGTGTTCATCTCGATGAAGAAGAATTCGCCGTTCTCGTACAGGAACTCGAAGGTGCCGGCGCCGCGATAACCGATGCGCTTGCAAGCGTCGACACAGCTCTTGCCGACCTTTTCGATCAGCTTGCGATCGATGCCGGGCGCAGGCGCTTCTTCGATCACCTTCTGGTGGCGGCGCTGCATCGAGCAATCGCGCTCGCCAAGGTAGATCGCATTGCCGTGCTGATCGGCGAGGATCTGGATCTCCACGTGGCGCGGATTCTCCAGATACTTTTCCATGTAGACGGTCGGGTTGCTGAAGGCCGCCTGCGCTTCGGTACGGGTCATCGTAACCGACTGGATCAGCGCGCCTTCGGTATGCACCACGCGCATGCCGCGGCCGCCGCCACCACCGGCCGCCTTGATGATGACCGGGAAGCCGATCGCGCGGGCGATCTTGGTGATTTCCTTCGGGTCGTCCGGCAGCGCGCCGCCCGAACCGGGCACGCAAGGCACGCCTGCTTCGATCATCGCCTGCTTGGCCGAAACCTTGTCGCCCATCAGGCGGATGGTGTCGGGGCGCGGACCGATGAACACGAAGCCGGATTTCTCGACGCGCTCAGCGAAATCGGCGTTTTCCGACAGGAAGCCGTAACCCGGGTGAATCGCTTCGGCGTCGGTCACTTCCGCGGCGGCGATGATCGCCGGCACGTTCAGATAGCTCTGCGCCGAGGCGGCCGGGCCAATGCAGACCGACTCATCGGCCAGCTTGACGTACTTGGCCGAGATGTCGGCCTCGGAGTGCACTGCAACCGTGCGGATGCCAAGCTCGCGGCAGGCGCGCAACACGCGCAGCGCGATCTCGCCCCGGTTGGCAATCAGGACTTTTTCAAACATGAGGCAGTGTCCGTGAAAGGTGAATAGGGTCGGTAGGGGGAAGGGCTCGCGCCCGAACCCTTAACCGATCACGAACAGCGGCTGGCCGTATTCGACCGGCTGGCCGTTTTCGACCAGGATCGCCTTGATCGTGCCCGTTGCATCGGACTCGATCTCGTTCATCAGCTTCATCGCCTCGATGATGCACAGCGTGTCGCCGCTCGAAACCGACTGGCCGAGCTCGACGAAGGGTTTCGCTCCGGGGGCCGAGGTCCGATAGAAGGTGCCGACCATCGGTGACTTGACGACATGGCCGTCCGGCTGCGCGGCTTCTGCCGGCGCGGCGGGTGCGGCCGGGGCCGGTGCTGCGGCAACCGGGGCCGGCGCCGCGTAGTACTGTGCCGGGGCGGCACCACTCGGTGCGCCGAGATGCTTCGCGATGCGGACTTTTTCTTCGCCCTCGGTCACTTCCAGTTCAGAAATGCCCGACTCCTGGACGAGGTCGATCAGCTTCTTGAGTTTTCTCAGGTCCAATTTATTGCTCCCTCACGTGGATGCCGGCCCGCCATTTGTCTGGGGAGGCGGTGACGGCTTAGTTTTCGCGAATGCGGTTGAGTGCGTACTCGAGCGCGAGCGCGTAGCCCTGGGCGCCGAGTCCGCAAATCACGCCCACCGCGATCTCCGAAAAATAGGAGTGATGCCGGAAAGGCTCGCGGGCGTGAATGTTCGACAGGTGCACCTCGATGAACGGGATCTGCACCGCGGAGAAGGCGTCGCGCAACGCGACGCTGGTGTGGGTGTAACCACCCGGATTGATCAGGATGAAGTCGATCCCTTCGCTGCGCGCAGCTTGTACACGGTCGATCAGCTCGCCTTCGTGATTGCTCTGGAAGGATTCGAGCAGCACGCCATCGGCACGCGAGCGCGCCGAGAGCATGTCGTGGATGTCCGCCAGCGTCGTGCGGCCGTATACCTCCGGCTCGCGCGTGCCGAGCAGGTTCAGGTTCGGCCCGTGCAGCACGAGGATGCGGCGCTGCGGCGGTGCAGCAGAAGTGCGCTTCGATTTGCGATTGGAGGTCGCCATAACCGACAAGTTTGCCGGAAATCGACGAAGATGACTACCGTCGAGGCAGGAACCGACGAAAATAGTCGGCCAGCCTCATGCGGCGAGTTCGCTGCACGATGCCACTCGATGCCGCACTTTGCAAGCGCGGCGGCCGCCAGATCAACGCGTGGCGAGTTCCTGCAGCAGTTTCTCCAGCGCATCGTCCTTGAATGCACCGAGCTTGGTTTGTGCAACGCGGCCGTCTGGCCCGATCACGACTGAAAACGGAAGTCCTTGCGCTGCGTTGCCGAGCGCGACGGTGAGGTCGACCAGTTCCGCGCCGCCGACCAGCAGCGGGAACGCGAGCTTGTTCGTGACTGCATAGTTGTGAATCGCGTCGGCTTCGTCGATGCCGATGCCAACGATTTGCACACCCTTATCCGCCCATTTGCGTTGGGCTGCATCCAGCAAGGGCATTTCCTTGCGGCAGGGTGGGCACCAGGTCGCCCAGAAGTTGATGACGAGCACTTTGCCCTGCCATTGCTGGAGGGCCTGAGGTCGGCCGTCCGAGTCGGGCAGTTGCAATGCCATCAGCTGCCGGAGTGCGCTGTCGCTGACCTTCGGTGCGGGTGTCGCTTGGTCGACATGGCGCTGGGTGCGCCAGCCCGCGTAGCCGGCAATGGCGGATACACCGATGATCAGCGCCGCTGCGAGGGCGCGTCGAGTGGTGGGGTTCATTCGTCGCGCTGTGCCGGTGAAGTGAGCAGGGCTTCCACCGCGGGCAGCTTGGCGCGGTCCGAACCGTTGCGGCGCGGAATGCGCTCCGCCAGCGGGCCGAACACGCAGAGCTTGACCGGCACTTCGTCCCATTCAAACGCGAGGATCGCCTCGGGCGACTCCGGGCCCGGCCGGCGCACTTCGCGGTGTTCATAGTCGAGCGCCTGGTTCAGCAGGAAGATCTCGACTTCCTTGGCGCTGTCGGCAAACAGGTCGATTTCGACTTCCGAGAATCCATTTGCCGAGCCGTCGAGCACCGCGCCGGTCAGGGCGGGGCGCCAGGGGGCGAGCAGCCGCATGACCTCGCAGGCGGTTTCGCGCATGGTTTCCAGGCGTTCCTCATGCTCGTCGTCGGGGTAGAGCGCCTGATACTCGCGCAATGCGGCGTCGATCTCGGCGTTGTTCGGCATCGCTTCGCCCTCGGTGACGCCGAGTTGGCGCGCAGCCTTCCGTTTGGCGAGGCCGTAATCGGATATGCCGTCTTCGGCCATCAGGCGGGCTGCCAGTGCGGCGACGTTCTGGCGCAGCGAACTGCGCGGGGGCGGTGCATCGAGCGGCATCGGGGTTGGGCGCGGGGCCTCGGCTACAATTGAGCCTATTCTAACCACACCCCGCGCGGTCTCCCGGCTGCGCCGTCCCTGATGCATATTCACATTCTTGGTATCTGCGGCACCTTCATGGGCGGCATTGCCTTGCTTGCCCGCGCCGCAGGCCATCGCGTCACTGGCTGCGATGCCAATGTTTATCCGCCGATGAGCACGCAACTGGCGGAACAGGGGATTGGCCTGATCGAAGGCTTCGATCCGTCGCAGCTGGATCAGGCGGCAGATATGTATGTGGTAGGCAACGCGGTGTCGCGGGGCAATCCGCTGCTCGAAGCGATTCTGGATCGCGGCTTGCCCTACACCTCCGGGCCGCAGTGGCTGGCTGAGCACATCCTGCCGGGCAAGTGGGTGCTGGCGGTTGCGGGCACGCATGGCAAGACCACCACCACGTCGCTGCTGGCCTATCTGCTGGAGTCCGCCGGGCTCAATCCCGGCTTTCTGGTTGGCGGGGTGCCGCAGGACTTTGGCGTGTCGGCGCGGCTGACCGAGTCGCCCTTCTTCGTCATCGAAGCCGATGAGTACGACACCGCTTTCTGCGACAAGCGCTCGAAGTTTGTTCATTACCGCCCGCGCACGGTGATCCTGAACAATCTTGAGTACGACCACGCAGACATCTTCCCCGACCTGGCCGCGATCGAAACGCAGTTCCATCACTTGGTGCGCACGATTCCGCGCCTTGGTCGCATCGTGGCCAACGGGGCCGAGGCGAGTCTGCGACGCGTGATCGACCGCGGTTGCTGGAGCGAGCTCGAATGGTTTGACGACGCGGGTGCGTGGCACGCGCGAGAGGGTGATTCGGTGTCGGAGGCGGTGTTTTCTCTTAATGGCAACGAGATCGGGCGTGCCGAGATGCCGCTGGCTGGAGCGCACAACCGCGCCAATGCGCTGGCGGCGATTGCGGCGGCTCGCCATGTCGGCGTGCGCCCGCAGGATGCGATTGCCGCGCTCGCGGGCTTCAAGGGCATCAAGAGGCGGCTCGAAGTGCGTGGCGTCGTGCGCGGGGTTACCGTGTATGACGATTTTGCTCATCACCCGACTGCGATCCAAACCACCGTTGAAGGCTTGCGCCGGCGGCAGCCGCAAGGGCGCATCCTCGCCGTGCTGGAGCCGCGTTCCAACACGATGAAGCTCGGCACGATGAAGGATCGTTTGGCGCCAAGCCTCACGCAGGCGGATTTTGTCTATTGCTATGCGAACAAACTCGGCTGGGATCCGGCCGAGGCATTGAATCCGCTGGGCGAGAGGGCACGCACCTTTGAGTCGATCGATGAACTTGTGCGTGCTGTGGTGCAGCAATCCGCACCCGGCGACCATGTCCTCGTGATGAGCAACGGGGGCTTCGGCGGTGTCCATCAGAAGTTGCTGGATGCGCTGGCTGTCGCTTGACCCCTTGCACGCAGAGAGAAAAGGCGCCTTCGGGCGCCTTTTGTTTTTCTGTGCTGCGTAAGCGGTGTGTGTTCAGGCAGATGGATATGGCGATGCAGCATGTGCGGCAATGCAACACATTGATATGAATCAACATTTGTTGCTGCGAGCGCCTTCGCTGTGGCACCATCAAAACCGAACGCGGCGGGGCGGCCCGAAAGGGCGTCGTTCCCCCGCGCGGGAGTTGGAGTTGCGGCAAGCGGTCGTGTGAGGCGTCGCGAGGTCGGGTGCTCACGGACTGCAAAGCTGTCGTCAGAAGCAGCACTCATCCGGTGTTTTTCGAGGACCCATGAGGCATACCACTCGCGCATCAGTTCCACTGGCAATGGCGTTTGTCGCCAACGCCGCGTCGGCAGCCGACGCACGTTACAACCTCCAGCCTCCTGTCACCGGCATTGCCGAACAGATCTACGGCATGCATTCGATGATGCTCGTGATCTGCCTGGTGATCTTCGTCGGTGTCTTCGGCGTGATGTTCTGGTCGGTGTTCCGGCACCGCAAATCGAAGGGCGCGGTTGCAGCCCATTTCCACGAGAACACAGCGGTCGAGATTGCCTGGACTGTCGTGCCGGTGCTGATTCTGCTCGGCATGGCCTACCCGGCGACGAAGACGGTGATCTCGATGAAGGACACGTCAAACCCGGACATCACGATCAAGGCCACCGGCTACCAGTGGATGTGGGGTTACGACTACCTCAAGGGCGAGGGCGAGGGCGTGCGCTTCATCTCGACGCTGTCCACGCCGCGCGACCAGATCGAAGGCGGGGCGGCCAAGGGCGCCAACTACCTGCTCGAAGTCGATAACCCGGTGGTCGTGCCGGTGGGCAAGAAGATCCGCATCCTCACCACCGCGAACGATGTGATCCACGCCTGGTGGGTGCCTGCCTTCGGCGTGAAGCAGGACGCGATCCCCGGCTTCATCCGCGACACCTGGTTCCGCGCCGAGAAGGAGGGCGTGTATCGCGGCAACTGCGCCGAACTGTGCGGCAAGGAGCATGGCTTCATGCCGATCGAGGTGCATGTGGTGTCTGCTGAGAAGTACGCCGAATGGGTTGCGGCGCAGAAGAAACGCATGGCCGCTGAAGCACAGCCCGCGGCCCCGCAGGCATCTGCCAACACGGCCGCGGCCGGTTGATCACGCACCGATTCCGAGACAGGAGCTAGAGCATGAGTGCGGTCCCACACGGCCTGGAACACGGACATGACCACCATCACCCGAGCGGGTTGATGCGCTGGATTCAAACCACGAATCACAAGGACATCGGCACGATGTACCTGATCTTCAGCTTCATCATGTTCCTCTCCGGGGGCGTGATGGCGCTGACGATCCGTGCCGAACTCTTTCAGCCCGGCCTGCAGGTGGTGCAGCCGGAGTTTTTCAACCAGCTCACAACCATGCACGGGCTGGTGATGGTGTTCGGCGCGATCATGCCGGCCTTCGTCGGCTTCGCGAACTGGCAGATCCCGCTGATGATCGGCGCGAGCGACATGGCCTTCGCGCGCATGAACAACTGGAGCTTCTGGCTGTTGCCGCCGGCTGCGATCCTGTTGGTGGGGTCGTTCTTCGTGCCGGGCGGAGCATCGGCGGCTGGCTGGACGCTTTACGCGCCGCTGTCGATCCAGATGGGCATGGGCATGGACATGGCGATCTTCGCGGTCCACATCATGGGCATCAGCTCGATCATGGGCGCCATCAACATCGTCGTGACCGTGCTGAACATGCGCGCCCCCGGCATGACGCTGATGAAGATGCCGCTGTTCTGCTGGACCTGGCTGATCACGGCTTACCTGTTGATCGCCGTGATGCCGGTGCTGGCGGGGGCCGTGACGATGATCCTCACGGATCGGCACTTCGGCACCAGCTTTTTCAACGCGGCCGGTGGCGGTGATCCGGTGCTCTACCAGCATGTGTTCTGGTTCTTCGGGCACCCCGAGGTGTACATCATGATCCTGCCGGCCTTCGGCATCGTCTCGCAGGTGATTCCGACCTTTGCGCGCAAGCCCCTGTTCGGCTACGCCTCGATGGTCTACGCGACGGCGTCGATCGCGATTCTTTCCTTCATGGTGTGGGCGCACCACATGTTCACGACCGGCATGCCCGCGACCGGCCAGTTGTTCTTCATGTACGCAACGATGCTGATTGCGGTGCCGACGGGCGTGAAAGTGTTCAATTGGGTCGCGACGATGTGGCGCGGCTCGATGACCTTTGAGGCGCCGATGCTGTTCTCGGTCGGCTTCCTGTTCGTGTTCACGATGGGCGGATTCACCGGGCTGATCTGCGCGATCGCACCGATCGACATCCAGATCCAGGATACGTATTACGTCGTGGCGCACTTCCACTATGTGCTGGTGGCCGGCTCACTGTTCGCGCTGTTCTCCGGCGCCTACTACTGGCTGCCGAAATGGACCGGGCACATGTATGACGAGCGCCTCGGCAAGCTGCACTTCTGGTGCTCGATCATCTTCTTCAACATCACCTTCTTCCCGATGCACTTCCTCGGCCTGGCTGGCATGCCGCGGCGCATTCCGGACTACAACCCGATGTTCGCGGACTTCAATGCCATCGCCACGATCGGCGCCTTCGGGTTCGGGCTTTCACAGCTGATCTTCCTCTTCACGGTCATCAAGTGTGTGCGCGGTGGTGAGAAGGCCGCAGCCAAGCCTTGGGACGGTGCCGAGGGGCTTGAGTGGACGGTGCCGTCGCCGGCGCCATACCACACCTTTGAAGAGCCGCCTCAGGTCAAGTGATTCGCAACATGGCCAAGCGGAGCGCAACGCGCAGCAACCTGAAGACGGCACTGGGGCTGGGATCGATCGCCCTGGTGTTCTTCTTCGGCGTGATGCTCAAGTACTGGCTGCAGAACCACCAATGAGCTCACTGGAACGCGCCTCCGAGAATCGTCGTCTGCTGCTGCGGCTGGCCGTGGCTGCGGTCGCGATGTTCGGTTTCGGCTTTCTGCTGGTGCCGTTCTACAACACGATCTGTGAGGTCACCGGCATCAATCGCCTGATGAAAGCGGATGCGCAGGCGGCCAACAGCCAGGTCGATGCCTCGCGCACGCTGACCGTCGAGTTTGACGCCAACACCCACGCGTTGCCGTGGCGCTTCTCGCCGCAGCAGTCGAGTGTGAGCACGCACCCCGGCGCACTGGTGCGGGTGGATTACGTGCTGGAGAACACCACGGACAAAACGGTGGTGGGGCAAGCGATCCCGAGCTACGGGCCACGCGTCGCCGCGCAGTACGTGAAGAAGCTCGAGTGCTTTTGTTTCCAGCAGCAGACCCTGGCGCCGCACGAGCGCCGTGTCATGCCGGTGGTCTTCGTGGTGGACGCGGCGCTGCCGGCTGAAGTGAATACCGTGACCTTGTCGTACACCTTCTTCGAGGTGGAAGGCGCTGCGCCTGTGGCCGCTGCGGGGCGGGCCGGGTGACGGCGACGCCGCGGGCCGGCTTCCTGGCAACGCTGCGTGCGGTGTTGTGGTCGTTCATCGGTGTGCGCAAACGACAGGATTATCAGCAAGACGCGAGTTCGCTGAATCCGCTTGCGGTGGTGGTGGCGGGCTTGATCGCGGGTGCGTTGTTCATCTTCACGCTCGTGATGGTTGTGTCATGGGTTACGGCGTCGCCTTGAAGGCGCCGACATAAAACAGCATCGACAGGGAGACGCACAGATGAGCTCCACGCTCGAAAAGTATTTCGTACCCGAGCCCTCACGCTTTCCGATCTTCGGCTCCGCCGCCTTGTTGCTGATCGGTGCGGGTGCGGCGATGTGGCTCAACCGGGTATCGCCTGGCTCTTGGATGGTGGCGGCCGGTTTCGCGACGCTGATCTACATGCTGTTCGGCTGGTTCGGCCAAGTGGTGCGCGAATCCGAAGGCGGCAAGTACGGCGCACAGGTCGACCGTTCGTTCCGCTGGAGCATGGGCTGGTTCATCTTTTCGGAGGTGATGTTCTTCGCGGCCTTCTTCGGCGTGCTCTTCTATGTTCGCGTGCTGGCTTTGCCTGAGCTGGGTTCCGGCAAGTCCGCGATGCTGTGGGACGGGTTCAAGAGTGCCTGGCCCAATGCCGGCCCTTACGCGGAAGAGGCCTTCACGCCGATGGCCGCGTGGGGTATTCCGGCCATCAACACCGCGATCCTGCTCAGTTCCGGCGTCACGCTCACGTGGGCGCATTGGGGATTGTTGAAGGGTGCTCGCGGCCAGCTGATCAATGGGCTCGCGCTGACCGTGCTGCTCGGCGTGATCTTCCTGTGCCTGCAGGCGTATGAGTATCACCATGCCTACGCGGAGATGAACCTCACGCTGGCGTCCGGCATCTATGGCTCCACCTTCTTCATGCTCACCGGCTTCCACGGCATGCATGTGACGATCGGCGCAACGATGCTGATCGTGATCCTCGCACGCAGCATCAAGGGGCACTTCACGGCGGAACGCCACTTCGCCTTCGAGGCGGTGGCCTGGTACTGGCACTTCGTCGACGTCGTGTGGCTGTTCCTGTTCGTCGTCGTCTACTGGCTTTGACTGCGGCGGGACTCAGAGCCTGCCGTTGATCAGACCGAAGTGATAGCTCGCCATCAGCAACAGGAATAGCAGCAAGGACATGCCAACCCGAATCGACAAGGCCATCGCGGTGCGTTGACCGGCACCGCGGTCCTTGAGCAGGAAGCCCAGCGCGGAAGCCAGGCTTGCCACGATCAGCACCAGAAACACGATCACCAGAACGCGCATGTCTCACTCCGGAATGGTTGTCACGCAGTGTAGTTCAGCCCCGGCGGCGTCGGCCAGCCGGCGTGCGTCGCTGCGTCGCGCGCTGGCATTGCTGACAGGCCTGGCGTTCTGCGTGCTGTTTCTGGGTTTGGGGCGCTGGCAATTGCAGCGTGCCGAGTTCAAGGCAGCGCTCGCCGCTGCCCATGCTGCAGCAGGTTCGGCACAGCCGCTACCACCGTCTGCCGACGCGGCGCACTACGACGGCGCTCGTGTGGTGGTGAGCGGGAAGTGGTTGATCGACCGCACCGTCTGGATCGACAACCGAACCCACGCCGGCCGCGCAGGCGTCCATGTGCTTACGCCGCTCGCGCTCGCCGACGGCAGCTGGCTGTTCGTAAACAGGGGTTGGGCGCCCATGCCGGGCGATCGTCGTCAGTTGCCATTGCCGTCATTGCCAAGCGGCGCGGCACAGGCACTGATCGGGGTGGCGGTGCAGCCTGCGACCGGCGGCTACACGCTCGCGGGCGGCGATGCCCGCGACGCGCTGTGGTCGCGCATCGATGTTGCCCAGATGCAGCGGTGGGCAGGCGCAGCAAAGGTCTACCCGCTGGTGCTGCAACTCGAAAGCAATGTGGGTGATGGCCTCGTGCGCGAGTGGGCGCCACCTGCGTTCGGGCCGGAGAAGCACCGCGGGTACGCGCTGCAATGGTTCTTGCTCGCGGCCCTCACTGCGGGGCTGACGCTGTGGTTTGGATGGAGGAGTTTGCGACGTGATGAAGCCTGACGCCCGCCGCACCTTGCTGCTGATTGCCGCGGTCTGTGCCGCCCCGGTCATCGCAAGCTACACGCTCTACTGGTTTGGCAGAGCGCCGACGGGCGCCAACTACGGCGAGCTGCTGCAGCCAGCGCCGTGGCAACCGGGCCGAATGGTCGAGCTCGGCGGCGCTGCGATCGAACCTGCAAGCCTGAAGGGCCGCTGGGTGATGGTCTACGCCGCGCCAGCGGCGTGCGACGCCGCCTGCCGCCACGACCTCTGGATCATGCGTCAGGTGCGCACAGCACAGGGCAAGGAGATGGAGCGCGTCGAGCGGGTCTGGCTCGTGACCGACGGCAGCGCGCCCAGTGCCGAATTGCTCGCCGAGCATCCGGGGCTGCGCGTGGTGCGCGCCGAGGCCGCCGCGGCGCCAGCAGGGCGGATCGAGATGGTTGACCCGCTGGGCAACCGGATGATGCGTTACCCGGCACAGCCTGAGCCGAAGCGGATCATCAAGGATCTGACCCGCATCCTGAAGTACTCGCGGCTGGGCTGAACGGCATGTTGCGCAGACTCGTTCTCGCCTCCCTCTCTTTGGCCTGCATCGTGATCGTGCTGGGCGCCTACGTCCGGCTGTCGGATGCGGGTCTCGGCTGCCCGGATTGGCCCGGTTGCTATGGCCAATTGAGTCCGCATCACGCGGCCGAAGCGATCTCTGCCGCGCAGGCCGACGCGCCACAGGGGCCGGTGTCGATGCCCAAGGCCTGGAAGGAGATGGTTCATCGCTATCTGGCGGCAACGCTTGGTCTGATGATCCTCTGCATTGCGGTGCTGACCTGGCGCCGCCGTCGCGAGGGCGCGCCGCTGGGTCTTGCTGCGGCCCTTGTTGGCGTGGTGATTTTTCAGGGGCTCCTGGGCAAATGGACGGTCACGCTCCTGCTGAAACCCGCGATTGTCAGCGGTCACCTGATCGGCGGCATGACCACCGCGGCGCTGCTCGCGTGGCTTGCCTGCCGGCTCGCGGGCTTGCGCCGCATTGACGTACCGCCGGCGCAAGCCTGGCTTGCCCGAGCTGCGTTTCTCGCGCTTGCGTGCCAGGTCGTTCTCGGCGGCTGGGTGAGCACGAACTACGCGGCGCTGGCGTGCGCCGATCTGCCGACCTGTCACGGCCAGTGGTGGCCGGAGACGGACTTCCACAATGCGTTCCACCTCGTGCGTGAACTGGGCATGACAGCCAGCGGTGATCTGCTCTCAAACGCGGCGTTGACCGCGATTCACCTGAGTCATCGTGTCGGAGCGCTGGTGGCGGGTGCCTTGCTTGCTGCGCTGGCGATTGCGCTGCTACGGCGTACCGCAACGCGCGGGCTCGGTGCGCTGCTGCTTGCAGCGCTGGTGCTGCAGATTTCGCTCGGTGTGGCCAACGTACTGTTGAGCCTGCCACTGCCGCTTGCGGTGATGCATAACGCCGGCGCTTTGGTGCTGGTGCTGGTGATGGTCCGGATCAATCACGCCCTGCGGCCGCGTGCCGTGGTGGTGCGTCGGGGGAGGTGCCTGAATGAGAACGCTCTCGCTTGAATTTGCTCAGCCACTGGCCGATCGTTTGCGCGCCTTCGGTGCGCTGACGAAATTCCGCGTCAACCTGTTGATCGTGTTCTGCGCGGTGATCGGCATGTTCCTCGCGGTGCCAGGGGGGCTACCCAATGCCGCGACGGTGATCGCCGCCACGCTGGGGATCGCTTGCGTGGCTGGCGCGGCGGCCGCGATCAATTGCCTCATCGAGCAGAAGATCGACGCCGTGATGGCGCGCACGCGCGCACGACCGCTGCCGCGCGGCGTGCTGACACCGGCCGAGACGCTGGCGTTCTCGGGCCTGCTGGGCGGCTTCGGTCTGACCGTGCTGTGGCAGGCGGTCAACCCGCTGACCATGTGGCTGACACTCGCGACCTTCGTCGGCTATGCGGTGATCTACACCGTGCTGCTGAAGCCCTACACACCGCAGAACATCGTGATCGGTGGCGCATCGGGGGCGATGCCGCCGGTGCTCGGCTGGGCCGCGGTGACCGGTGAGGTCTCGGCCGATGCCTGCCTCCTGTTCCTGATCATCTTCGCTTGGACGCCGCCGCACTTCTGGGCGCTCGCCTTGTACCGGACCCAAGAGTACGCCCGCGCCGGTTTGCCGATGCTGCCGGTAACCCACGGTTCGGAATACACCCGCTTGCAGGTGCTGCTCTACACCCTGATCCTGTTCGCGGTAACGCTGCTGCCGTATGCGACCAAGATGAGCGGCTTGCCCTACCTCGTCGCCGCTGTCGGTCTGGGGGCTGGCTTCATCCGCTATGGCTGGCGACTCTGGGTGGACTACTCGGACGCATTGGCGCGGCGCGCCTTCCGCTATTCGATCGTGTATCTTTCAGCGCTGTTCGCCGCCCTGCTGATCGACCACTACCTGTGATGCGCCGCCGCTTTCTTGCCGTGCTCGCAGCCGCCCTGTTAGGCGGCTGCGGCGTTTCTGACGCCCCGAAATTCCACGCCGCCGACATCACGGGGGCGGACTATGCGAAAGCCTTCACGCTGACCGACCAGCATGGCAAACCGCGCACGCTCGCCGAATTCAAGGGCAAGGCGGTCACCGTCTTCTTTGGCTACACCCAATGCCCGGACGTCTGCCCGACCAATCTCTCGACGATGGCGCAGGTCGTGAAGCTGCTGGGGGCCGATGGCGAGCGCCTGCAGGTGGTCTTCGTCACGGTTGATCCGGAGCGCGATACCCAGCAACTGCTGTCCGAATACATGCCCGCCTTCCACCCCACTTTCCTCGGCCTGCGGGGTGATGCCGCAACGACCGAGCGTGTGATGAAAGATTTCCGCATCTTCGCGCAGAAGCAGGGGGACATCGCGGGCGGCAACTACACGGTGGATCACACTGCCGGCACCTATGCCTACGATCCGCAGGGTCGTTTGCGGCTGTACATCCGCCACGGCGAGACACCGCAGAACATCGCCGACGATCTGCGCCTCCTGATCGCGGGCAAGTAAGCTTCACCGACTGTTACAACTCGCAGCCCCGCCGCCGTCAGCTACGCTGAACAGTGAGGCGTTGAGCGTGTACGCCCGCCAAGTCGGCGTGGCGATTCTGGTACGCGCGCGGCGCGTTGGGGGCTTTCATGCGGGAGTGGCGAGCAGACGGCGGCTTGCGTTGGGTGTGTGCGCTCATCGGCGCACTCTGCCTCATGGCGCAGGCATCGGCCGAGGTGCCGGACCCGCCGGGGCGGGTCGGCCGGGTCAGCTATGTCGAAGGTCGGATCGAGGCATGGACGGCTGATAGTCAGGACTGGGCACCGATCAATGTGAACATGCCGGTGACGTCCGGCATCGGGCTCTGGACCGCGACGGATGGTCGCGCAGAAGTCCGTATCGGGAGTACTTCGGTTCGGCTGGATGCCGATTCACAACTCAATTTTGACCGCGTCGACGATGCAGTCATCGCGCTTGAAGTGCGACGCGGCGTGGCACGTGTGCGCCTGCGCAGCCTGCCGGATGACGATCAGCTCGTGATAAGTGCCGGTGGTGTGCGTGTCGAGGCGCAGCGCGCGGGCGACTATGCTCTGGAGTACGACCCTGGCTCACGCCGTGCCTGGGTCTCCGTGTTTGCCGGCCGTGCGCGTGTCAGCGGAATTGCCGAGCGGCTTACCGTGCTTGCCGGCCAACGCGTTGAGCTGGATGCGGTAGCGCTGCGCCTTGTGGCGTCGGAAGAAGCTGGTCGCAGCAGCTTTGATGAATGGGCCGAGCGTCGCGACCGCGAACAGGATCGGCTTGCGTCGAGCCGCTATGTGTCGCCCGAGATGACCGGCATCGAAGCGCTGGATGGTCACGGCCGTTGGGAGGAAGACAGCCGCTACGGCCCGCTGTGGTACCCGGTGGCGGTGGCGCCCGGTTGGGCGCCTTACCGTTACGGCCACTGGGCGTGGGTGGCACCTTGGGGCTGGACCTGGATCGACGACGCCCCCTGGGGCTTTGCGCCCTTCCACTATGGCCGCTGGATCATGATCGGTGGGCGCTGGGGGTGGGCACCGGGCAGCTATGTTGCGCGGCCGGTCTATGCGCCGGCGCTGGTCGGCTTTTACGGTGGCGCGCCAGGCTTCTCGATCAGTGTTCGCCTCGGCCCGGTCGTCGGTTGGTTCCCGCTTGCACCCTTTGAGGTGTACCGCCCGGCCTACACCTACAGCGAGACCTACATCCAGCGTATCAACATCACGCACGTCACACGCATGCCGCCGATGCCGGGTGGCCCGAATGGCGACTACCCGCGCCGGCCGATCGACTACCGCTATGGCGCGCAGCGCGACGCCGCAACCTTTGTGTCGCGTGACGACTTCTTCCGCCAACGCCCGATACAGCATGGTCAGGGCCGTGTGAACACGGATGTCATTCGGCACTTGCCGATCGGTGGCGCGCCGCCCCCGCCGCCGGGCGTCACGCCGCGTCCGCCGCGCGGGCCGGGCGGGGGTGACATGCCAGTACCGGATCCGCGCCCGTCCGGCGGGCCGGGGCCGCAGTCGATGCCGCCTCGTATTCCGGGCGATCCGCAGCGCGGTGACCTGCCGCGCTATCCGATCGGCGATCCGCGTCGGGCGCCGCAGGGCTGGGGCGGCGAGCGTGCCGCGCCGCCAGCGCCGGTTGATCGGCCCGCCCCGGCGGCACCGCCAACGCGTAGCGCCCCGATGCCGACGATCCCGATCGAGCGCGACGTGCGGCCGCAATCCGCGCCGCCGCAGCGCCAGCCGGGCATGCCTAACATCGGGCCACAACAGAACCAGCCCGGCGTCGTACCAGGTATGCCGAGGCAAGGGGGCGAGGCGAGCCGTTCCGATCCGGCAGTGATGCCGCGCGGCAGCGAGGGGGGGCCGCCCCGGCGTTGGCCGCCCGCACCGGGCAGCGAACAGCCGGCAGCGCCGCAACCGCACGGCAATCCGCCGCGCGCGATGCCCATGCCAGGGGTGTCGGGCGTGTCGGGTGCAGAGGCGCAGCACGCGGCGCCACGCCCGCGCGTGCCGGAAGGGCGGCCGGTAGAGCCGCGCGCCGATCGCCAGGCGATGCCCGCCGTCAGCCCGCAGGCGCCTCGCGCGCCTGAAGGCGGCGGCAATCGCGGGCACGAGTCACGCGAACACGGGCGACCGGAGCAGGATCGGCCGCGCCGCCCTGGGCAGCAAAGCGAGTAGAGCGGGCAAAAACGACAAGGCCCCTTGCGGGGCCTTGGTCATTTGGGAGGGCCTGGCAGCCGGGTCAGACGTAAGCCGCCAGCGCGCCCTTCATCTTCTGCAGTGCTTTGGCTTCGATCTGGCGAATACGCTCGGCGGAGACGCCGTATTCGGAGGCCAGCTCTTGCAGCGTCGCGCTTTCGTCGTCAGCCAGCCAGCGGCGGCGGATGATTGCGCGGCTACGTTCGTCCAGCGCTTCCAGCGCGCTCTCCAGACCTTCGCTTTGCAGGCGGTCGCGGCCGCGCGCCTCAAGCACGGCGGTCGGTTCGGCGTTGGCGTCGGCCAGATAGGCGATCGGCGCGACCCGGCCGTCGTCATCCTCTTCCGGGCCCAGTTCAAGCGCGACGTCACCACCCGAGAAGCGGGTTTCCATCTCGCGCACTTCTTCCGGCTTCACGCCCAGCACGCGCGCCATCTCGGCCACTTCGCCGGTGGTCAGCGTGCTGCTGTCGGACTTCATGCTGCGCAGGTTGAAGAACAGCTTGCGCTGCGCCTTGGTGGTAGCGATCTTCACCAGGCGCCAGTTCTTCAGAATGTACTCATGGATCTCGGCCTTGATCCAGTGGATTGCAAAGCTCACCAGACGTACGCCGCGATCCGGGTCGTAGCGTTTGACGGCCTTCATCAGGCCGACATTGCCTTCCTGGATCAGGTCGCCGTGCGGCAGGCCGTAACCGAGATAGTTGCGGGCGACCGAAACCACCAGCCGCAGGTGCGAGAGCACGAGCTGACGCGCGGCCTCGAGATCCTGTTCATCACGCAGTTTGCGTGCGAGCGAAAGCTCCTGCGCTTCCGTCAGGATCGGGAACCGGTTCGCCGCCTGAACGTACTGATCCAGACTGCCCAGTGCGGACGGGACGGGGAACGACAGCGATGTGGTCATCTGCATACCTCCAACAAATTACCTCTGGAACAATGTTAGCACTCGACGCTAGAGAGTGCTAATAACGGATTTTGTTCCCGGGATTTGTTTCCGCATGCAGACCGACGGCAGCTCCGGCGCACTCAATTGCGGTGTGCCGGAACGGCCGTGCCGCGCACTCAGGCGACGGGTTCGAGTTCGGATGCGTAGAACAGCGCTTCCAGCGAGGCGCAGGCCTCGTCCGGATCAACCTTGACGTACCACATGGCTTCACGCGCATTGCCGCCGAGGCGGTTTTTGCGCACCAGGGTGCCCGTGCGTCCGTTGAAAAAGGCCTGCCGGGCGGCAGCGCCGGCGTCGAGGTGACCGATGCGGACGCGATGTCCGACTTCGAAGCTCTGGGTTTGCGTGCTCATGTCTTGTGTTCTCGCTCTGGAAGAACGGTCGCGTTGTTGGAGCGCGATCGGGTTTTGTCTCTGTCGCGGATTCTTCGCTTGTGGTGAAGTCGCGTCTTGATTGTGTTTGGCGATTTTAAGCGCCAAAAATGACAAAAAGCTATCCAGTTGGCAAGAATGCGTTTTGCGTTGCAGCAAATGAACTTGGGATAAATGCCGCGCAGCGTGTTCGCGCACCCTGCCCGAGAAGCGCTGCGCAGGCTGATCCAGCGAATTTGGTCATAAATTGCGGCTGAATGGCCGCAGCGAAAGGCGCCGTGGGCCCTGTTTCATATTGCGATGCCGCAGCTCGGGTCGGTACGGTTGGCAATAGGTGTCATGACTTGATGAAAATTGCGTGAGGCCGCCGACTGATCAGCCTGCCGGCTCAAGCGGTGCGCGCGTGCAGGCGACCGCATGCGTGCTGCCGCCCTGGGCGGTCAGAGGTGGGATCGCTGCGCTGCAGGCTTCGATGGCGAGCGGGCAGCGGGTGCGGAACACGCAGCCTGAGGGCGGCGCAATCGGGCTTGGCAGGTCGCCTTCAAGGATCTGCACTGCCTTGCTGCGCTCGCGTGCCGGGTCCGGGATCGGTACGGCGGAGAGCAGAGCGCGGGTATAGGGATGGGCCGGAGCGCGGAACAGCGCGTCGGCATCGGCCATCTCCATCGCGCGGCCGAGGTACATCACCAGCACGCGGTCTGAGATGTGGCGCACCACCGCCAGGTCGTGGGCGATGAAGACCAGTGCGAGGCCGTCTTCCTGCTGCAGATCCATCAGCAGGTTGATGACCTGGGCTTGGATCGACACATCCAGCGCCGACACCGGTTCGTCGCAGATGATCAGCTTCGGCTTGACGATCAGCGCACGCGCGATGCCGACGCGCTGGCACTGACCGCCCGAGAATTCATGCGGGTAGCGGTTGATCACGTTGGGTTGCAGGCCCACGCGCGCCATCACGCGCTCCACTTCGGCCTTCACCGCGTGCGCACCGATGCCCGGGCGCAGCGTGCGCAGGGGTTCGCCGATGATGTCGCCGATGGTCATACGCGGGTTCAGCGAAGACAGCGGGTCCTGAAAGATCATCTGCAGGTCGGCGCGCAGCGGCTGCCAGTCGGTTTCAAGCAGTCCGGCGAGCTCGCGCCCGCCCAGCTTCACGCTGCCGCCTGCGATCGGGTTAAGACCGATCAGTGCCCGTGCGAGCGAACTCTTGCCGCAGCCGGACTCACCGACGATGCCCAGCGTTTCTCCAGCATTCAGGGTAAAGCTCACGCCGTTGACCGCCCGCAGCAGCCGCGGTGGTGACCAAGGCAGCAAGCCCTCTCGCCCGACCTGGAATTGGACTTGCAGGTCGCGAACCTCAAGCAGCGGCGCGCTCACGGTGCGACCCTCCGATCGTTAATTTGCGCGCTATCCGCTGCCGGCGCTGCGGTGGCATCGGCATAGCAAAGGTGTTCGATTGGCCGATGGCAGGCACGCCGACGTCCCTCAGCAAAGGCGGTGAGGGGGGCAGGGGCGAGGCAGGCGGTGTCGCGTTCAACACAGCGTGGCGCAAACGGGCAACCGGGCGGCAGCGCGAGCAGGTTGGGTGGGTTGCCGGGGATGGTCGCGAGACGGTCACTGCCGTGTGGGTGATCCATCCGCGGTACCGCATGCAGCAGACCCATCGTGTAGGGGTGACTGGGATGCACGAACAGCGCTTCCGCCGGGCCCTGTTCCATCACGCGGCCGGCGTACATCACCAGCACCTGGTCGCATACCCCGGCAACCACGCCCAGATCGTGCGTGATCATGATCACCGCGGTGCGGAAGTCGCGCCGCAGATCCTGAAGCAGCCGCAGGATCTGCGCCTGCACCGTGACGTCGAGCGCGGTGGTCGGTTCATCCGCGATCAGCAGTTTCGGCCGGCACAGCAGCGCCATCGCGATCACGACCCGCTGGCGCATACCGCCAGAGAACTCGTGCGGGTACATGGTCAGACGCTTCTTCGACTCTGCAATCTTCACCGCATCCAGCATGCGCGCCGATTCCGCCAATGCGGCCTTGCGGTCCAGCCCCTTGTGGAAGCGCAGTACCTCGGTGAGTTGGTCGCCGACCGTCAGGTAGGGGTTCAACGCGGTCATCGGGTCCTGGTAGATCATTGCGATCTCGGCCCCGCGGCGGGTGTTCAATTCGGCTTCCGTGAGCGCAAGCAGATTGGCGCCGCCGTAGAGCACTTCACCGGTGGCGCACCCGTTCCTCGCGAGCAGGCCCATCAGCGCAAACGCAGTCTGGCTTTTGCCGGAACCGGACTCGCCGACGATCCCCAGCGATTCGCCTTCCTGCAGCGAGAACGAGAGGTCATTAACCGCGGCGACCTCGCCTTCCGGCGTGGCGAAGCGGACGTTCAGGTTGCGGACTTGGAGCAGTGACACGGTTATCGGTCCTTCGGATCCAGCGCGTCGCGCAGGCCGTCGCCAATGAAGTTGAAGCAGAACAGCGTGGTGACGAGGAAAGCGGCCGGGAAGCCCAGCTCCCAGGGCGCGGCCTCGATCGACTTGGCGCCCTGTTCTAGCAGTGCGCCCCATGAGGTCATCGGCTCCTGCACGCCGAGCCCGAGGTACGAGAGGAAGCTCTCGAACAGGATCATCGAGGGCACCAGCAGCGTGGCGTACACCGCTACGATGCCCAGCACGTTGGGCACGATGTGCCGGGTGATGATGCCCCAGCGCGACACGCCGCAGACCCGCGCCGCCTCGACGAATTCCTTGCGCTTGAGCGACAGGGTCTGGCCGCGCACGATGCGCGCCATGTCCAGCCAGCTGACCGCGCCGATCGCAAGGAAGATCAGCCACAGCTCGCGGCCGAAGAAGGTCATCAGCAGGATCACCAGAAACATCACCGGGAAGCTGGCGAGGATCTCGAGGAAGCGCATCATCACGCTGTCGGTCTTGCCGCCCAGGAAACCGGCGGTGGCGCCGTAGAGCGTGCCGATCAGCACAGCGACCAGCGCGCCGAGGGCGCCGACCATCAGCGAGATGCGGCCGCCGAGCAGGGTGCGTACATAGAGGTCGCGCCCCAGGTTGTCGGTGCCGAACCAGTGTGCGGTGTCGGTGGCGGGGGCGACGTGCATGTTGTCGAAATCCGGCTCGTCGAAGGCGTGCGGCGACGGCTGGGCGCCAAAGGCACACAGCAGCACGATCACGGTGAGGATCACCAGGCTCGCGAGCGCTGCGCGGTTGCGCAGGAAGCGCCGGCGGGCATCGGCCCACAGGCTGCGACCGCGGATGCTTTGCGACAGGGTGTCGTCGAGCCCGGGTAGCGGCGGCAGCGGTCGCGCGAGGCGTTCGACCAAGGTGGGCGCCGACGGCGCGTGGGAAGGCGAATGCATCGTCGGCCCTTCAGTGGATGCGGATGCGCGGGTCGATGAAGCCGTACAGGATGTCGACCACCGCGTTGAAGAAGATCGTCAGCGTACCGATCAGGATCGTCAGCCCGAGCACCATCGGGTAGTCCCGGTTCAGTGCGCCGTTGACGAAGAGCTGCCCGATGCCGGGGATGCCGAAGAAGGTCTCGACCACCACCGAGCCGGTGATGATGCCGACGAAGGCGGGGCCGAGGTAGGAGATCACCGGCAGAAGCGCCGGGCGCAGCGCATGCCGGCGCAGGATGTAGCCCGCCGGCAGGCCTTTGGCGCGTGCCGTGCGGATGAAGGGGCTGCCGAGTACTTCGATCATGCTGCCGCGGGTGATGCGGGCGATTACCGAGATGTAGTGCTGACACAGCACCGCTACCGGCAGCACCACATAGATCAGCTTGCCACCTTCCCAACCGCCGGCGGGCAACCACTTGAGGCCGATTGCGAAGACCAGCGCCAGCACCGGCGCGAGCACGAAGTTCGGCAGCACTACGCCGATCATCGCAATCCCCATCACCGAATAATCGACCCAACTGTTCTGCCGCAGCGCGGCGGTCACACCCGCTGCAATGCCGACCACGACCGCGACGACGAAGGCCATCAAGCCCAGGCGGAAGCTCACTGGCGCGGCGGCCCACACCAGATCGTTGACAGTAAAGTCCTTGTACTTGAACGACGGGCCAAAGTCGCCGCGCGCCAGATCGGCAAGGTAGCCGAGGTATTGCTGCCAGGCGGGCTGGTCGAGGCGGTACTTGGCCGCGATGGCAGCCATCACCTCGGGCGGCATGTTCGCCTCCGACGAGAAGGGGCCTCCGGGCGCCAGGCGGATCAGGAAGAAAGTGACCGTCACCAGCACCAGCAGGGTTGGCAAGGCTTCAAGCAGCAGGCGGCGGAGGATGAACTTGAGCATGGGCGGCTTCAGTGCGCGAGGATGTAGAGGTCGCGCGTGAGGATGCGGCCCTCCGGGTTGTGGCCGTAGCCCTTGACCCATGGTTTGATCAGGTGGCGGTTGCTGTAGTGGTAAACGTTAACAGTCGGAAAGTCCCTCGCCAGAATCCGTTCGGCATCCTGGTAAAGGCGTGTTCGTTCGCCAGCATCGAGCGTGCTCTTGGCGCGGTCCATGATTGCGTCGTACTGCGGGTTGTTGTACTTGCCGTCGTTGTTGCCATGCTGGGAGTGGAACAGGTCGAGCATCGTCGACGGTTCGTTGTAATCGGCAATCCACGCGTAGCGCGAGACTTCGAAGTCGCCGCGGTTGCGGGAGTCGAGAAAGGTCTTCCACTCCTGATTTACCAACACCACTTCCACCGGACCGATGCGGCGCCACATCCACGCCGCCGCCAGCGCGATCTTCTTGTGCTGTTCATTGGTGTTGTACAGAAGCTCGAAGCGGAGCGGACGCGCCTTGGTATACCCCGCCGCAGCGAGCAGGCGACGCGCCTCGTCTTCGCGTTGGGCTTGCGTCCAGCGTTGCCAATCGTGCTCGATCGGCGAATACCCTTCAGCGGTTTCTGGGGTGAAGCTGTAGGCGGGGGTCTCGCCAGTGCCGACCAGCTTTTGCGCGATCACCTCGCGCTGCAGCGCCAGCGAGAGGGCCTTGCGCACCCGCACGTCGTCGAAAGGCTTCTTGCGGAAGTTGAAGACGTAGCAGTAGGTGCCCAACTGCGGCCAGGTTGCCAGTTCGTTCGGAATCTCGCGGCGGATCTGCTTGAGCTGCTCTGGCGGCACGCCGCCGTCGGCGGTCATGTCGATGCCGTTGGCGCGATACCGCTGGTATTCGGCTGACTGGTTGACGATCGGCAGGAAGGTCACCTTGTCGATCACCGTCTTCGCGTTGTTCCAGTAGTGCGGGTTGCGCACCATCACGATCCGCTCGTTGACGACGCGCTCGGCCAGTTTGTAGGCCCCGTTGGAGATCATGTTGCCGGGCTCGGTCCACTTGTCGCCGTATTTCTCGATGGCCTTGCGGGGTACCGGCATCAGACTGCCGTGCGAGAGCGTGGCAATCAGGTAAGAGACCGGCTTCTCCAGCGTGATCTGGAGCGTGTGGTCGCCAAGCGCCTTGACGCCCAATTCGGAGGGCGGCACCTTGCCCGCCACGATGGCGCGACCGTTTTTCACGTTGCTGGCTTTGCCCAGATACCAAGCGTATTGCGAAGCGGTCTTCGGATCGACCATGCGCTTGAACGAGTACTCGAAGTCGTGCGCGGTCACTGGGCTGCCGTCTGACCACTTCGCGGTCCTGCGTAGCGTGAATAGCCAGACGCGGCCGTCTTCCCGGCTCTCCCATTTCTCGGCGACGCCCGGTATCACCTTGCCGTCCGGGTTGAGTGTCACCAGGCCTTCGAAGAGCTCGACCGCCATGTTCGATTCGGGACGCCCCTCTGACTTATTCGGATCGAGTGTGGCTGGCTCGGTTCCATTGCCGCGCACGATCTCCTGCACCGGATGGAGTTTGGTGCCCGGCGGCACCTCGGCCGCGAATGCGCCGATCGCGCCGGCTAGCGCGGCTGCAGCGCTGATCAAGCATGCAAGCCGTTGGGGCATGTGCATCGTTTCTGGGCTCCTGAATGGGGCGCATCCCGGTATCGCGCTGCCCGGTTGGGCTGCGCAGCGGTCAAGGGCGTCCGGCGTGTGTCCGGGCTTGCCGTACCGGGCAAAGCGGGCAAGGGTAGGCGTTCGGAGGGTACCGTGCAAGCAACATGCCTGCCTTGGCGGCGATCGGCGCGCTTTGATCCGCCTCAATCCTTGGTGCAGAACTTTGCCGTTAAATGCGAATCTGCCATTTTCCCGTCCAAGCAGACGGGGCTTCCGAACCGCTAGGCCAGAACCACACATGACACGCAGCCCTCGCCTGATCCATCTTTCTCACGAACACGCTTCGGCGCTCAAGCTCGCACTCGCGGTGCGGGCCCTCACGCCGGAAGACCCGTCTGCGCTGCCGGCAGTTGCGCAGCGGATTCGCGATACGTTCGAGCGCGAACTCTCGGCGCATTTCGAGGAAGAAGAAAAACATGTGCTGCCGCGCCTGGAGGCGGCAGGGCGAACCGAGCTGGCTGAGCGCACGCGGCGCGATCACGAGCGCCTGCGCGAACTCGCCGATGCGCTGGCCACACCTACGGTGGAAGGCGTGCGTGCGTTTGCCGCGGCATTGACCGCACACGTCGCGTTTGAAGAAAACATCGTGTGGGAGGCGCTGGAACCCGGCGCCGGCATGTCCTTCGATCCGGACGCGATCTGATTGCCTGGCCGGGGTCAGCCCCGGTCCAGATCGAGGCCGTCGAGCAGCGAAAGATTGCTGCTCACCGAGAACGACTCCATCACCTCGTGGTGATCGCAGCGCTGCTCGAATGGCGCTTCGATACCCTTGCCGTGCAGGTGGCAATGCGAGCTTTCCGGCGCAAAGTGCCGGCAGCGTCCTGCACAGGGAAGGGGGAGCGTTGCGGACATCCAGACCTCGGGCGCATTAAAGGGGATGGATGCAATTGTCCGGGTTTTGTACAAAGGTGCTTGTCAAAGATTGCGTCGCGCCAAGCGTGACGAATTTCGCGGGCCGCACCCGGCAGCCTTGAGTCACCGTCCCGGTTGTCGACGGCGCTGTGCGGGTGCCAGCTTCCTTGCAGGGCGGCGTCTCGCTGCATGAGCCGGCAAGCGCTGCGTCTGGCCCTAAACTGTCGCCCTCGGCGCTTGGCCCCCTGCCAGCGCACCCGATGGAGACAACGATGTTCCTGCGCAGACTTGGCGGCAGCCTTCTCGGCCTGAGCCTGACGCTGTGTGCCGGCGCGGCATATGCCTTCAAACTCGATCAGGTACCGGGCGCGCTGTCGCGCAGCGTGGTGCCGGTCGACTATCGCGTCGAGCTGGACGCCGATCCTTACGCCGACAGCTTCTCCGGCCGCCAGACAATCCGCTTCGACCTGCGCCGCGCCACACGTGAGATCGTCTTGCACGCCGATGCACTGACGGTGCGCGCGGACGCGCTGGACGGCGTCGCGCAGGCCATGCCCGTCGAGGCGGACGCCCAGGCGCAGACCATCACGATCCGGCTGCCGCGCAGGCTGGAGCCAGGGCGGCACACGCTGGGCCTGAGCTGGCAGGGCCGTATCGAAGAGAACGGCGAGGGGTTGTACGTGGCGCGCTACCGCACCCCGGACGGCGTCGAGAAGCGGATGCTCGCGACGGACATGGAGCCGATCGGCACGCGCCGAATGATGCCGCTGTTCGATGAGCCCGTCTTCCGCGCCCGCTTCGACATCAGTGTGCGCACTCCGGCCCGCTTCACCGTGTTGGGCAACATGCCGCAGGCGAGCGAACGCAGTCTGCCCGACGGCCGAAAGGAAGTGCGCTTCATGCCGACGCCGAAGATGGCGTCGTATCTGGTCGCGCTCGCTGTTGGCGAATTCGAGGCGGCCCGCGCCACGCACGACGGCATCGAACTGGCGATCTGGACGACTGAAGGCCTCAGCCAGCAAACCGGCTACGCGATGGCCGCCACCTGGCAGGTGCTCGACTACTACCACCAGTGGTTCGGCATCCGCTATCCGCTGCCCAAACTCGATCAGCTGGCGGTACCCGGAAAGCGTGGCGCGATGGAGAACTGGGGGCTGATCACCTATGGCGAATCCCTGCTCGTGATGGATCCCGACCGCGCCGGTTTCCGCCAGCGGGAAGGCAGCTTCACCACGATCGCGCACGAGATCGCGCATCAGTGGTTCGGCAACCTGGTGACGATGGCCTGGTGGGACGATCTGTGGCTCAACGAAGCCTTTGCCGAATGGATGGGCGTGAAGGCCGCGCGGGAGCTCAACCCGGCCTGGCGCGCACTCGATAACCTCGGGCACGAGCGCGACAAGGCCATGCTGGATGATGCGCTGCCCACCGCGAAGCCGATCGCGCGCGCCGTTGCCAGCGATCGCGCAGCCTTCGATTCCTTCGATGCGACCACCTACAACAAGGGCCACATGGTGATCGGCCTGATCGAGCAGTACCTGGGTGAGCAGGGTCTGCGCGACGGCATCCGCAGCTACCTTGGCAAGCATGCCTACAGCAACGCAACCGGCGCGGACCTCTGGGACGCGCTCGCCAAGCGCAGCGGCAAACCGGTTGCGGCCTTCGCGCAGGCGTGGACGACTCGCCCCGGCCACCCGACGGTGTTCGCCAGCCGCACCTGTGAGCAGGGGCAGGAACAGATCAGCCTGCGCCAACAGCGCTATGGTTTCGGCGCGATTGCGGGGGCGGACGAGCAATGGCCGCTGCCGCTGCAGTTGGCGGCGCAGGATGGCGCTACACGCGAGCGCATCGAGCTGGGCAGCGCACCGCAGGTCGTCACCGGCCCCGCCTGCCGCACGATGCGTAGCGTCGAGCCTTCGCCTTTCGATCTGTGGCGCCTAGCTTGGGATGACAACAGCCTGCACGCCTTGCTGGCACGCTTCCCGCAACTCAGTTCGGAGCAGCGCGCACGCCTGCTGGGCGATGCCTGGGCGCTCGCGCAAACCGGCGACGTGCGGATCGATACGGTTGTTGCGATGCTCGACGCGCTGCCGGTGTCCGATACGCCGCAAACCTGGAGCAGCGCGATCGCTGTGATGCGGGCGGTACGCGGGCTCACACGCAACACGCCACACGCGGCCGCTTGGGATGCTCGTGTGCGAGGCTGGCTGGCGCCGGTGGGCGAGCGGCTGGCGGCGCTGCCGACCGATCAGCAGGAGCAACCCGCGTTCGCGATCTTGATCGCCGACGTGGAAACCTTGCGCGGCTTGGCGGGCGATGTTGGCGTGATCGCGCTGGCGCGCCAGCAATTCGCGCGCGCCGAGCCAAACGTGTCGCGCGATCGTTATGTGGGTTTGCTGCAGGTGTTCGCTGCCCAGGCAACGCCAGCCGAATTCGACGCCCTGCTTGCACGCAGCCGGGAGAACCGCGATACCGGCCTCGAATGGGCTTACGGCAACGCGCTCGCATATGCACCGACCCCCGAGGCGGTGGAAAAGGTGCTGGCCCTGAGCCTCGAAGATGCCCTGCCGCGCGCGGTGCGCGACAGCCTCGCGGGGTGGCTGGCTGAGCACGGCCATGCACGACGGGTGTGGACCTTCACTCAGGCGCATATCGACACACTGTTTGCGCGCGCCTCCACCTGGGCCCGCCGTTACATCGTCAGCAGTCCGTTGGACGGCGCACGCGATGCAGCCCTTGCGGCCGAGATCGACGCCTATGCCGCGGCGCATCTGACGGATGACGAGCGGCCCACCGTGAAGCAGGCGCTCGCTGGCAGCGCGCGCAACATCGAAGCCTGGCAGCGCATTGGCGAGCCGCTGGCGCGGGTGCTGGGCTTGCCGGACAGCGCAGCCACCGCCTCGACTGGCGCGTCTGCGCCACCGAAGGGGGATCCGTCATGACTGCGCAGCACCCGCTTGCCCGGCTGCTTGGCCATGCGCGCGCCTATCGTCGCGACGTCTGGCTCGCCTCGCTGTACTCGGTGCTCAACAAGTTCTTTGATGTGCTGCCGGAGGTGCTGATCGGTGTCGCGGTCGACGTGGTGGTCAATCGCAAGGACTCCTTCCTCGCCCGCGTCGGCGTGCATGAGCCGAAGGACCAGCTGGTGCTGCTGGCCGCGGTCACCGCGCTGATCTGGGTCGGCGAATCGCTGTTCCAGTACCTCTACGACGTGAAATGGCGCACCCTCGCGCAGAACCTGCAACACGACTTGCGGCAACAGGCCTACCAGCATGTGCAGCGCCTGGAGATGGGCTTCTTCGAGCGCCAGCGCACCGGCAACCTGATGTCCATCCTCGGCGACGACATCAACCAGATGGAGCGTTTCCTCAACGGCGGCGCGAACGACCTGATCCAGGTGTTCTGCTCGTCGCTGATGGTCGGCGCGGTGTTCTTCGCGCTCACCGCCAAGCTCGCCTTCCTGTCGCTGATCCCGGTGCCGGTGATCCTCTACGGCGCCTTCTGGTTCCAGAGCCGGCTTGCGCCGCGCTATGCCGGTGTGCGCGAGGCGGCCGGCACGCTCGCGTCACGACTGTCGAACAACCTGCTCGGCATCGCCACGATCAAGGCCTACACGGCGGAAGCCTACGAGGCCGAGCATGTGCGCGAGGGCTCCGACGCCTACCGGGTGCGCAATGCTGAGGCAATCCGCCTCTCCGCGGCGATTACACCGGTGATCCGCATGGCGATCCTGGCCGGCTTCACCGTCACATTGCTCTACGGCGGCTTCCTGACGCTGAACGGCGAGTTGGGTGTCGGCAGCTACTCGGTGCTGGTGTACCTGACGCAGCGTCTGCTGTGGCCGCTGACCCGGCTTGCGGACATGACCGATCTGTACCAGCGCTCGATGGCCTCCATCGAACGGGTCATGAACCTGATCGACACGCCGCTTGCGATTCCCTACGAGGGCCGTCACCTGCCCGCCGGTTCGGTGAAGGGCGCGCTGACCTTCGACGCGGTGCACTTCGCCTACGGCGAACAGCCCACGCTGCAGGGCATCTCGCTGACGGTGCCGGCCGGCCACACCGTTGCCTTCGTCGGCAGCACCGGCAGCGGCAAGAGCACGCTGGTGAAGCTGCTGCTGCGCTTCATCGAACCGCAGCGTGGCCGCATCCTGCTCGACGACACCGCCATCGGAGAAGCCAACCTGCAAGACCTGCGCCGCGCGATCGGCTATGTTGCGCAAGACAGCTTCCTCGCCGATGCGACCGTC
This sequence comes from Niveibacterium sp. COAC-50, assembly GCF_013184235.1. Lineage (NCBI taxonomy): Bacteria > Pseudomonadati > Pseudomonadota > Betaproteobacteria > Rhodocyclales > Rhodocyclaceae > Niveibacterium > Niveibacterium sp. COAC-50. The sequence goes on along the minus strand of NZ_JABCJM010000002.1, from coordinate 72,229 downwards.
GCCGACAACATTGCTTACGGCCTGCCAACGGCCAAGCGGGACGACATTGTCGTCGCCGCGGTGGCCGCTGAAGCGCACGAGTTCATCGCCCAGATGCCGCAGGGCTACGACACGCCGGTCGGTGAGCGCGGGCAGAAGCTCTCCGGCGGCCAGCGGCAGCGCATCGCGCTGGCCCGCGCGATCCTGAAGAACCCGCCGATCCTGGTGCTGGACGAAGCCACCAGCGCGGTCGACAACGAGACCGAGGCCGCGATTCAGCGCTCGCTTGAACGCGTCACCCGCAACCGCACCAGCCTGATCATCGCGCACCGGCTCTCCACCGTGCGGCACGCCGACACCATCTACGTGATGGAGCAGGGCCGCATCGTCGAGCAGGGCACGCACGACGCGCTGCTCGCGCTCGGCGGCCAGTACGCCGCGTTGTGGCGCCTGCAGACGGGCGAACGCACGGTGGCCGAATCTGCGGCCGATTCGGTGTAGGCTCGCGAACTTGTCACGCGAAACGCGTACAAACAGAGAACCCGAGGCGCCCGACAGATGGCGCCCGCAACACCACCCTCAACCCTGACAGGAGCAACACCATGAGCACAGTCACTCTGGGCGGTAACCCGATCGATGTCGCCGGCACCTTCCCGGCCCCCGGTAGCACCGCCGCCGAGTTCGCGCTGGTCGGCGCCGACCTCGCCAACCATGGCCTCGCCGAGTTCGCCGGCAAGCGCAAGGTGCTGAACATCGTGCCCTCGCTCGATACGCCGACCTGCGCAGTCTCGACCCGCAAGTTCAACGAGAAGGCCTCGTCGCTCGACAACACCGTCGTGCTGGTCATCTCCGCCGACCTGCCCTTCGCCGCCAAGCGCTTCTGCGAAGTCGAAGGCCTGAAGAACGTGATGACGCTGTCGACCATGCGCGGTGGCGAGGCCTTCAAGCAGGCCTACGGTGTGGATATCGCCAGCGGCCCGCTCGCCGGCGTTACCGCCCGCGCCGTGGTTGTGCTGGATGCTGACAACAAGGTGCTGCACAGCGAACTCGTCAGCGAGATCAAGAACGAGCCGAACTATGAGGCGGCGCTGGCGGCCTTGAAGTAAGGTTTTGGCTGGGGCCGTTGTGACGGCCGTGTGCGTTGTGGAAGGAGCCCGCTGAGTGCGGGCTCTTTTGTTTTGTGGCGTCGTGGATTTGTAGGTTTGTTCTGGGCTTTGCGAAGCCCGACGGGTTTGGCTTGCGATGGGTTGTGTCGCGTTGCGACGGTGTGACCGCTCAAGCCGGGTCCCGTCCCGGCGGGCGGGGTACTTTCTTTGTGTGAACAAAGAAAGTACCCAAAGAAAGTCGCCCCGCTTCAACGCCCCGCCTGCCGCGGGGTGCCCTGCGCTGCTCGAAGCATCGGGTGGCTGCGGAACTCGCCCTCGCTGCGCTCGGAGCTCAAACAGTCCTCGCCACCGCCATGCTTCGCATGTCGGAACCCGATGCTTCTGCGCTGCTTGGCGTTTCAGAGGGGGATTGAAAAGCGTCAGCGATCAGCCGCTTTTTGCAAATCCGATCCGCGTGAAAACGGCGACGGTTTTGACTGTGGGTCCCGTCGAGAGCGCCGAGTAGCGGAGCGCGACCGGGAAGAAGGCCGAGGACTGTTTGAGAACCGAGCGCAGCGAGGGCGAGTTCCGCAGGCCCCCGGTCGTGCGAGCAGCGCAGGGAAGTCAGGTGCGCAGCACCTGACCGCGAACGGCGTAAGCGGGGTTTCGCGGAGCACTGCTCCGCGCCGCTGGAGCGGGCAGTGTGTGCAAACACTGCACTATTTCGGGTCGTCTTTTCTTGGTTACTTCTTTTGACGAAGCAAAAGAAGTAACACGCCCGCCGGGGGCGGGACCCCGGCCAACGCACGCCTGCAAAGCGACAAAGCGAATCGCCAGCCGCCGCAACCTGCGCGCAAGCCAAACCTTGGCCTTCGCTACGCTCAACCCAACCTACGTCACCGCCGGTTCTCGTGCCGAGGCGGAGGAAACGGTGGCGCAGTCGCACCTGGCGGGACGAGGACCCGGTCGACAAACTGACGCGTCGCTGCACTCGAGCCATGCCCAACGCCTGGACATTTGTAGGCAGTGAGCCAAGGATACGGGTGCGCGGAGGACGCTTGCCGCGCGCCCCAGGCGTAGCGAAGCATCTCGGCCATCACTTCATTGGTCTGCGTGTCGATCACCTTGACGGTGCTGCTTGCCAGACCGCGCGCCCGTTCGGTAGGCACGACATGGTCTTCGAAAGTCACCGCATAGCGAGGGGCCGGATCTTGCGGTGGGTTTTCATCAAGCCAAAACTTGATGTAACCCTTCAAGTAGGACTTGTTGTCGTGCTGCCACGGCTCGTCCCAGCGAGGCGTGTAGTGAATCCGCTTGCCAGTCTTCTCATCGATGACGTCGACATAGCTGAATCCGGGGATTGCTCCATCCATCCGTTCGGTGCTTGTAAAGTAGCTTTCGTCGTTCACTCCGGAGGAGGGGTATCGGTATTCGAGAAACGATGTGATGTAGCCATCGTCAGTGGTCTCCAGCGCAAAGGCCGCCCCCGGCGCCATAAGATCCTGCCAATCACCATCGCGACGAACCTTCAAGAGCAGAATCCCCTCAACATTCTCGGCCTTGCGATAGAACTTGTAGCCGGCGACCTCCCGGCACAAACGCTGAAACTCAGCCTTGTCCGCGGCATACCGTGCTTGCGCCGCCGCCCGCGCCTGGCGGGCGAGGTGGTAGTCGTAGGCGGGTTTGGCGAGCAAGGCCGCCAGCGTCAGCAGGCCCAGCACCCAGCGGGTTTTCATATTCAGCGCTGGCATTCGCGCAGTTCTCCGGAAAGCATGTGGTGTATGGCTCATGATCCGTTCGGCAGATCGGCAGATCGGCTGCGGCGTCGGTGCGCTTGCAGGCAGCGCAGTGGTCCGCCGGTATTGTCCGCGGATGGCCGCTTTGCCGTGCGAGGCTACTTCACACTCTGCGGCGGGTATGTCCCGTCGCGGCCCTACGCGCAAGCCCGCTTGCGCCGGATCAATCGCGGCACACGACCACGCCTCGGCGTGACGGAATGGGCCACGCGATGGGCACAACACACGGCAGAATCCGCCCGCGCCCGCCAAGCCGGATGAGCGCTCGCGCAGCTCGCCGCGATGGTTCGCGAGCACAACGACCCGACCCAAGATGAACAAGAAAACGCTGTTGGCCGCCGTTGCGGCCTGTTTTTGCACCCTGAGCGCCCAGGCCGATGAAGGCCGCTCCGTCTTCTTCGCGCTGACCGGTGGCCTCACCTACGGCGGCGACGAGATCGCCACCATCACCTACACCGATGGCAGTTCCACCGAACTGCGTGCCGGCAACCTGTTCAACATCGGTGCGGGTGCGCTGTGGGCGCCGACGAACATGCCGATCGCGGTGCAGGCTACGCTGAACTACCATTCCGACTACGCCAGCGCCAAGAACGGCGATGCCACCTTCTCGCGCGTGCCCTTCGAGCTGATGGGCTACTACACCGGTGTCGACAAGTGGCGTTTCGGCGCCGGCCTGCGCTTCGTGAACAGCATCAGCGCGGAACTCAAGCGCGATGGCGCTGCAACCGAGACGGTCGACTACAAGAACGCCGTGGGCTATGTGATCGAGGCGGGCTACCGGATCACGAAGCAAGGCTGGGTCAACGCCCGAATTGGTATCGAGGAGTACGAGCCGGAATCGCTCAAGGTGGGCGGTTGGCGCTACGACATCTCGAACCAGGAGAAGGTCAACGCCAGCTACGGCGGCGTGAACGTCGTGTTCGGGTTCTGATCTCGTCCAGAGGTGATCAGTGGTGCGTTTCTGCACCGCTGGTCACCTCTCGTATCGCAGTCCGAGGGCAGCAACGGCAGGCATTTTTTCGCTCGCCCGATTCAGCATTTGCCAACGCGTTCTTCACTGTTGTCGATCCATGAAACTCCCTGTCCCCTCTCTTTCCGTTTTGCTCGCTTTTTGCCTTTGCCTTTTCCTTTGCCCGCCATCAATGGCGCAGGAGGTAGCGGAGACCACCCAAACCATCTTTGTTGACCGTGAATTGGCCAAACCCAAACCGATGTACTACTTCGGGCCGGGAGGAGGTGCAGCGCTGATGTTTGGCGCCTTGGGTGCCGCCGCAGTGGAAAAGGCGATGACCCCTGCTCAGGCGATCCAGCGGCACGCAGAAGATAACGGTGTGTTCATCGAGAGAATCGTCTTGGAGGCATTGCTTGCCGAGCTCAAGAAGTCCGGCAGAGGGGTTGTGACGGAGGGGGCCTTGTCCGTCGATTCAATGTTCAAACTAGAGATTCAGTTATATGGGTTCAGCATTCCGCATGGGTTCAGCTCGAAGCTGGTGCCGGTTCTGAGCGTGAGTTGCGCTGTATTCGGCAAGAACGGCGACAGGGTCGCCACGAGGCGGGGCTATGTTGGGCCGCTCGGCAACCCCGCAGACGGCGTGGACGAAGCAGAGCTGAAGGATCCCGCTGTGATTGAGCGGTTATGGACCATCGCGGCCCAAGCCGCGGTGCAGAAGATAATGGCCGCAAACGTCGGGCAGGGAAGCAGCGCGCAGCTGATGCCTGGCATGCCCAACTGAATGCCGTGTGGCAGATTGCAAGGCGTCACCGTCTGCCGCGGCGAGGCATCTGCGGTAGATCGGGTCAGCGGTGAAGCCTGCGCAGACTAGAATCCCGGTTTTCCCAAATCCGGAGCTCCCATGTCCGTCCTCATCTGCGGGTCGATCGCCTACGACACGATCATGGTTTTCCAGGATCGCTTCAAGAAGCACATCCTGCCTGACCAGATCCACATCCTGAACGTTTCCTTCCTCGTGCCGGACATGCGACGCGAGTTCGGCGGCTGCGCCGGCAACATTGCCTACGCGCTGAAGCTGCTCGGCGGTGCGCCGCTGATCATGGCCACGGCGGGTGAGGACGCCGCGCCGTACCGCAAGCGGCTGGCCGACCTCGGGATTCCGGATACGCATGTGCGCGAGGTGCCCGGCAGCTACACCGCGCAAGCCTTCATCACCACCGATCTGGACGACAACCAGATCACCGCCTTCCACCCCGGCGCGATGAGCTTCTCGCACCAGAACCATGTGGCGGATGCGGCCGGCGTGAAGCTCGGCATCGTCGGGCCGGACGGTCGAGACGGCATGCTGCAGCACGCACGCGACTTCCACGCCGCGGGCATCCCCTTCGTATTCGATCCGGGTCAGGCGATGCCGTTGTTCTCGGGCGAGGACTTCCTGCAGTTCCTCGACTGGGCGACCTGGTGCACCGTTAACGACTACGAAGCCCATCTGCTGTGCGAGCGCACCGGTCTCACGCTGCCGCAGATCGCGGCCAAGGTGCAGGGGCTGGTTGTCACGCGCGGCGGCGAAGGTTCGGACATCTTTGCCGACGGGCGCGAAACGCGCGTACCGGTGGTGCCGATCACCGCGATCGCTGATCCCACCGGGTGTGGCGATGCCTACCGCGGCGGGCTGCTGTACGGGCTATCCAACGGTTGGTCGCTGGAGAAGGCGTGTCAGCTTGCAAGCGTGATGGGCGCTTACAAGATCGAAGTTCGCGGCCCGCAAAACTACGCGCCGACGCGCGATGAGATCGCGGCGCGGTTCGAGAAGGCCTACGGCGCACGGCCGTTCTGATCTGCTATAGGCAGTAACGAAAAAGGCCGGGCGTTTGCACCCCGGCCTTTTTTACGTGCTATCGCTTTCGCAGCCGCGGGGCCGTGCCGTCGTGTTCAGCCGTCACCGCGCTCACCGGCCGCATGCAGATGCCGGCGAACCGACAGCGCGGCGCCGAGCCAGCCGAGCAGGCTTGCGAAACCGATCAGCACGGTTACGCCGAGGAGATCCGGCCCGCCGAGTTCGAGCGGGATGCCGTAGGACTCGGCGAGTCGCGTGGCGGGCCCCTGCATCAGCGCAAGGATGCCGAGCAGCAGCCCCCAGGCGGCGAGGCCGCCGAGCGCGCCTTGCAGCGCACCGAACCACAGGAAGGGGCGGCGCACCCATTGTTGGGTTGCGCCGAGCAGCAGGCTGACGCCGATTTCGTGCCGCTGCGTCAGGATCTGCAACCGGATGGTGTTGAAGGTGACGATGACCAGCGCGGCGCCCAGCAGGCCGGCCAGTGCACCGACCGCCGAGTGTACTAGGCTCACCAATGCTGCCAGCCGTTGCACCCATTCGGTGTCGAGTTGCACATGCGCGACGCCGGGCAGTTTGCGGAAGCTCTCGGCGAGGCGTGTGAACTCGGCGGGTGCGTCGCTGTGCGGGGTGATGATGAAGGCGTCGGGCAACGGATTCTCACCGAGCGCGCGGGTTACGTCGCCCAGGCCGCTGCCGCTTGCCAGCTGCTTGAGCGCTTCGTCGCGCGGAACGAAGCGCAGGCCGGTGACGCCTTTGTCGCTGCGCAGCGCACGTTCGACTGCGGCGACCTTGGCCTTGTCGGCGCCCACTTCCATGAAGAGGCTGATCTCGGGTTGGCCGGACAGGCCTTGTGCAAGTCGGGCGACGCTGTCGGCAAGCACATAGCCCAAGGCGGGCAGCACCAGCGCGATGGCAACCACGAGCACCGATAGCAGGGTGCCGAGCGGGGTATGGGTGAGACGTTTGACGGCGCGCGTGAGCGCGATGCCGTGGAGGGCGAACCAGCGGGTCATGCGCTCACCAGCCTTCCCTTCGAGAGTTCGATGCGGCGCGGCGCGCGATCGGCGAACAGGCGTTCGTCGTGGGTCGCGATGATCATCGTCACGCCGGCTTCGTTGTAGTCGCGGAACAGCGCAGCGATGTCCTGCGCATAGGCCGCATCGAGGTTGGCGGTTGGTTCGTCCGCAATCAGCATGGTCGGGCGATTGACGATCGCGCGCGCGATCGCGACGCGTTGTTGCTCGCCGCCCGAAAGCGAAATCGGCATCGAACGTTCATGCTGTGCCAGGCCGACGCGCTCCAGCGCCGCGCGGACACGCGCCTTGGCGTCGCGTACCGGCATGTCGGCGAGGATCAGCGGCAGCATCACGTTGTCCAGCACATTGCGGTCGTAGAGCAGGCGGCTGTCTTGCGTGACGAGGCCGAGGCTGCGGCGCAGATAGGGAATCGCGCCGGCCGACAAGCGACTCACGTCCTGATCGTTGATCAGCACGCGGCCGCTGGTGGGGCGTTCGAGCACCGGCAGCAGCTTCAGCAGGGTGCTCTTGCCAGCGCCCGAGTGGCCGCGCAGCACGACCAGCTCGCCGCGCTCGATGCGCAGGTTGATGCCGATCAGCGCTTCGTACCCGCCGGGGTAGCGCTTCGAAACGTTGTCGAACTGGATCACGCGGCGCGCTCCTGGCTGTGATCGGCTAGTTGGCGGGCGCGGCGTCGAACAGTGCCTCGACGAATTCGCGCGCCACGAAGGGCTGCATGTCGTCGATGCGCTCGCCCACGCCGATGAAGCGGATCGGCTTCGGGTTGGTACGTGCGATGGCGGCGAGCACGCCGCCCTTGGCGGTGCCGTCGAGCTTTGTCACGACCAGTCCGGTGACGCCAACCGCCTTGTCGAAGGCGGCCAGTTGCGCCAGCGCGTTCTGGCCGATGTTGGAGTCGAGCACCAGCAACACTTCATGCGGCCCGGTCGGGTCCGCCTTCTGGATTACGCGACGCACCTTGGCGATCTCTTCCATCAGGTGCAGTTGTGTAGGCAGGCGGCCGGCGGTGTCGGCCAGCACGATGTCGATGCCGCGGGCGCGCGCAGCGTTGATGGCGTCGAACACGACTGCGGCCGGGTCGCCGCCGTCTTGCGAAATCACCGTCACATCATTGCGGCGGCCCCATTCCTGCAGTTGCTCTCGGGCGGCGGCGCGGAAGGTGTCGCCCGCGGCAAGCAACACGCTCTTGCCTTCGGCCTGGAAGCGCTTGGCCAGCTTGCCGATCGATGTGGTCTTGCCGGAGCCATTCACGCCGGCCAGCATGATGATCGTCGGCTTGTGGGTGTGGATGTCGAGCGGCTGCTGCAGCGGCGTCAGCAGGCCTTCGAGCAGTTCCATCAGTACGCCCTTGAGCTGCTCGCCGGTTTCGAGCTTGTCGCGCTTCCAGCGCTTGCGCATTTCGTCGATCAGGTACTGCGTCGCGTCGACACCGCAGTCGGCGGTGAGCAGGGTGGTCTCGATCTCGTCGAGCAGTTCGTCGTCGATCTTGCGTCGCGAAAACAGGTCCGACATCACGTCGCCGACGTCGGCGCCCAGTGTCGGGCCGACCGCGGCGTTCAGCTTCGCGCGGGTCTTCGACAGGCCGTCGCGCAGGCGCGCGGCCCAAGAGCGTGCGTCCGCCGGCGCGCTGTTCGTCTCTGGCGCAGGGGCCGGGGTGGTTACCGTCGAAGCAATCGGTGCGGCGTCAACCGGCGCTGCTTCCGGGGCCGTTGCGGGCGCTGGCGCGGCAGGGCTTGGCTGCGGCGCGGCGCTGTCGGCGGGTCTCTTCTTGAAGAAATCGAACATGGGAGCTTCCGTGGATGCCGGGTGCGCGAGTGGCGCGCAAGCCCGTGTGCCGCTAATATGCTGCGCCCGCGGTAGCCTGCAGAGGCTGCGCCGGCAGGAAAATTCGACCCAGAAGTCTAGCAGATGCCCCCCATCCATCCTGAGTTTGCGGTGTCCGGAGCTGCCCGATGAGCCAATTGCGCATCGTGGGCGGCCAATGGCGTTCGCGCCGCCTGCAGGTGGCGGATGTCCCGGGGCTGCGGCCAACGCCCGACCGGGTGCGAGAAACCTTGTTCAACTGGCTGGGGCAGGATCTGGATGGCTGGTCGTGCCTGGATCTGTTCGCCGGGAGCGGTGCGCTCGGCTTCGAGGCGGCTTCGCGCGGTGCTGCCCATGTGCTGCTTGTTGAGCGCGACCCGGCTGCGTATGCTGTCCTGCAGCAAAACGCCCGCCTGCTTGGGGGCGAGGCCTTGGTATGCCAACGTGGCGACGCGCTGAGGTTGGTCGACACAACACCACGCCGCTTCGATCTGATCTTCCTTGATCCGCCGTTCCGCCAGCAGTGGCTGGAGCGGCTCGCGCCGAAGCTCGAACGGATGTTGGCCGATGACGGCTTTGTGTACGTCGAAGCGGAATCGCCGGTCGAAACCCTGGGTGGCTTGCGTGCCGTCAAGGCCGGCAAGGCCGGACAAGTTCACTATCAACTACTGCAACGAGGCGACGCATGAGGGAACGCGTAGCGGTTTATCCGGGAACGTTCGATCCGCTGACGCGCGGCCATGAAGACCTCGTGCGGCGCGCTTCGCGCATGTTCGAGAAGGTCATCGTCGCGGTCGCAGACAGCCGCGGCAAGCGGCCGATCTTCGAACTGGACGAGCGGGTCCAGATCGCGCGCGAGGTGCTCAGCGGCTATCCGAACGTCGAGGTCGACGGGTTTTCCGGCCTGCTGCTGGATTTCCTGAAGAAGCAGGATGCGCGCATCGTGCTGCGCGGCCTGCGTGCCGTGTCGGACTTCGAATACGAATTCCAGATGGCCGGGATGAACCGCCGGCTGTATCCCGAGGTCGAATACGTGTTCCTGACACCGGCCGATGAGTTCATGTTCCTGTCGGCGACGATGGTGCGCGAGATCGCACTGCTTGGCGGCGATGTGAGTCAGTTCGTGCAACCGGCCGTGCAGGCGCGGTTGAGAGAGAAGATTAGCGCCCTGCGAGGGTAAGGAAGAGGTAAGAAGCCATGGCTTTGATGATCACCGACGAATGCATCAACTGCGACGTGTGCGAGCCCGAGTGCCCGAACAACGCGATTTCGCAAGGTGCCGAGATTTATGAAATCGACCCGAACAAGTGCACCGAGTGCGTCGGTCACTACGACGAGCCGCAGTGCCAGCAGGTCTGCCCGGTCGACTGCATCCCGCTGAATCCGGAACGCGTTGAGACCAAGGATCAGCTGATGGACAAATTCCTCAAGCTGACCGCGCAGAAGTAAGCGCCGGTGCAGCAACAGAAACGGGCGGCCTCGGCCGCCCGTTTGCGTTTCCGGCTACCGCACTGATCAGGCGGCGCGGGCGGGAGCCTCGGCTTCGGCCAGATCACCGGTGATGCCAATTGCGGCGGCGATGCCGCGCTCCAGGCGGGTCAGCTCGGCCATCTGCTGCAGCAACCCGCGCTCGGCCTGATCGAGCTCCGCGATGCGCTCTTCCAGCGTGCCAGTGGCCTCGTGGATGCGCTTGACGCTTTCAAGCCGGCGCTTGAGCTGGATCTGATACTCGCGCACCTGTGTTTCGAGCGGGCTCATCACCGCGCGCAGCCATTGGTCAACGTCGCGGTTGGCCATTTCGAAGGTGCGGCGGGCTTCCAGCGCAATGGTGTCGAAGAAGCGTTGCGTGACGGTGCCCTTGCGGTGCAGCACCATCGCGCCGACGGTGTTGAGCTGCTGGTTGAAGGCGGCGCGGAGGCGCTCGATTTCCTTCTCGTAGCGCAGCGTCGAGAAGCTCGACGGCGCGGCGAGTTTGAGGCCGTGCTCGATGGCGAACTTCTTGTACATCGTGTCGAGCATCCGCTGAATCTCGCCGACCTCGTCCGAAGACTTGCGCAGGTTGCCGCGCAGCTGATCGAAGAAGCTCTCCATCGCCTCGCGCAGCCCGCGCGAGAAGTTCGCATCCAGCATCGCTTCACGCGTGCGCCGGGTCTCGTGGCGAAGGGCGTCGAGGCCAAGGTGTGCGTAGAGGTTGTTCGACAGGCTGGTGAACACGCTGCGCGTTGCGTGGTACTTCTGCAGGCCTTGTTCGAACTCGGTCTTCTCGGCGCGCACCTTGCGCATCATGTACTCGATGACGCTGCGGTTCTTGCCGCGCAACTCGGAGAGTTCGCGCACCTGCTCCTGAACGCCCCGCAAACGCGCATTCAGAAGCTCACGGGTGCGGCGGATGATCTCGCCGGTTTCGCCGCGTGCGTTGTCGCGCACGATCTCCTGGCGCGTCGGCAGCAGCTCGCTGGTCAGTGCGCTCTCAAGTGTTTCGACGCGGCTGCGGTCGAGCAGGTCCGGGTCGCGCGTCACCTTGGCGAGCAGCGCCTTCTGAGCCGAAACCGGAAATACTTGGTTCTCCGGTACCGACAGCGTGCGCGCCACGCTGGTGACCTGGCCGCGGATCTCGTTGTCGATCTGCGATTCCGAGCGGATGCCGTCCCACAGGCTGTCGATCTTGTTGAGCACCACCACGCGGCCGCGCTGCTGCGCCTTGCCGGCAACGATGTGTTCTTGCCAGACGGCCAGATCGCTCTGCGTGACGCCGGTATCCACGGCAAGAATGAACAGCACCGCGTGCGCGTTGGGCAGCAGCGAAAGCGTCAGCTCGGGTTCGGAGCCAATCGCGTTCAGGCCCGGGGTGTCGACGACGACGAGACCTTGCTTCAGCAAGGGGTGCGGGAACTGGATCAGCGCATGGCGCCAAGCCGCGATCTCGACCTTGCCATCTTCCTCGACCCGCGTGCCCTTCTTGCCGCTCGGATCCACCGCGAAGCCGAGGCGCTCCGCCTCGTCCGGCGCGACGCGCTTGGTCTCGCCAACGCGTGCCATGGCGCGCTGCATGCTCTCGGTCGATTCAACATCGATCGGGACCGTGATCCATTCTTCCGGGTGGCGTTTGAATTCCTGAACGCTGGCGCCGCGTCCGCGCGTTTCGATCGGCAGTAGGCGGATCGACGGCGACTGGCCGTTTTCCCACTGCAACTCGGTCGGGCACATGGTGGTGCGGCCGGCGGAGGAGGGCAGGATGCGGTCGCCGTAGTCGGCGAAGAACACTGCGTTGATGAGCTCGGACTTGCCGCGCGAGAACTCGGCGACGAAAGCGACGGTGAGCTTCTCGTCGCGCAGGCGCTCGAGCAGGTAGCGCAGGCGCAAGTCGGTCTGGGCGTCGCCGACCTCGTTGCGGGTGAGCCAGGTTTTCAGCTGCGAAATGGACTGGCCGACGCTGTCGCGCCACTCTGAAAACTCGGAGAAACTGTCAGTCAGGTTCATACCCGCTCCCGGGGGTGGAGATCAGCCGCCAGCGGCCCGCGCCGACGATCAGCGCCTGGATTTTGACGAATTCCTCAAGCATAACGAAATTCAGTCCGGCTGGGCGGGCCGCGGCCGACGAACGGTAATCGGCTGCGCGGGTGCTCGCGTGCGCGCTAATTCAGTGCTGGCACGTCGGGCACCAGAAGGTGCTGCGCTGGCCCATCACTTGCTGCCGGATCGGCGTTCCGCATTGCCGGCAGGGCAAGCCTGCACGCCCGTAGACGAAGGCTTCCTGTTGAAAATAGCCGGGCTCGCCGTCGCTGCCAACGAAATCGCGCAGCGTCGAACCGCCGGCCTGGATCGCCGCGCGCAGGGTGTCCTTGACGGCCTCGACCAGTCGCTCGCAGCGCGCAGCGGAGGTTCGCCCTGCCGGCGTACTGGGCCGGATGCCAGCGCGAAACAGGCTTTCGGATGCGTAGATGTTGCCGACGCCGACCAGCGTATGGGCATCCATTAGGAAGAGTTTGATCGCGCTGCGCCGCCCGCGCGTAGCTCGATACAGCCAGGGGCCGCTGAAGGCGCTGGAGAGCGGCTCAATGCCAAGCGGTGCAATCAGTGGGTGCGTGTCGATCGGCGCGACCCACCAGTCGATCACGCCGAATCGTCGCGGGTCGTGATAGCGCAGCGCGTGCGCGCCGAACACGATGTCGACATGGTCGTGCTTGCGCAGCGGCGCATCGGGCGGCACCACCCGCAGGCTGCCCGACATGCCGAGGTGAATCAGCACGGTGCCGGCCGGGGCGCTCAGCAACAGGTATTTCCCGCGGCGAGTGACCGATGCGATCGTCTGCCCTGGTAACTCGGCAGCCAGCTCGGGCGGGACCGGGCGACGCATGCGTGCCTCGCGCACAGCCACCGCGGTGACGGTGCGGCCCTCGACATGCGGCGCGATGCCGCGACAAGTGGTTTCAACTTCAGGCAGTTCGGGCATCGAGGGGTATCACGGCAAGCTGATAACATCGGACGAACGCATGTTACTTCCGACTGTCCCAGATGACGCCTACCCGGATTGGAGTTTCCGCCATGTCGCCGCGCCCGTTGCTGAAAACCGTTTCGCGCCTCGTGCTCGGCCTGTGCCTGGGCGCCGGCGTGTTCGTGGCGCGTGCCGACGAGCCCGCGGCGACACAGTCGACGCCTGCTCAGAGCCCCGCAGCAGAGCAGGCGAGCGCCCTGACGCCACAAGTGCTGTACCAGTTTCTGCTGGCGGAAATTGCTGGCGCGCGCGGCAATCTGGAGCTGGCGTCGCAAGGCTATCTGGACCTGGCGCGAAAAACGCAGGATGCGCGCATCGCCCATCGCGCCGCAGAGATCGCCCTCTACGCGCGCCGCGTACCGGACGCCCTTGAGGCGGCACGTCTGTGGAACAAGTTGGAGCCGGATAACCTGCAGGCGGTGCAGATGCTCGCCGGTTTGCTGGCCGGCGGCATGGGGCAGCTCGATGAACTGGAGCCGCAGCTCGCACGCATTCTGGCAAAAAGCCCTGAGGGCCCGGCGGGACTGCTGATGGCGCTGAATGGCACCTTGCAGCGCTACCCGGACAAGGCCGAGGTTCGGCGCAGCGTGGATCGGCTCACGGAGCCCTATCTGAAGTTGCCCGAGGCTAACTTCGCGCGCGCCCATGCCGCGTTCAATGCAGGCGATGCCGATGCTGCGCTTGCCTCGCTCGACGCTGCGCTGGTGCGCAAGAGCGATTGGGAGCCGGCGGCGCTGCTCAAGGCGCAACTGCTGCAACAACAGGGGCGAACCAAGGACGCGATCGCCTTCCTCGCCGCCTTCCGCAGCAAGCAGCCGCAGTCGGTTGATATCCAGCATGCCTATGCCCGTTTGCTGGCCGCTGATCGGCAGTACGACGCCGCGCGGGTCGAGTTCGACAAGCTGGTGACGCTGGCGCCGGACAACGGCGAGATCGGCTACACCCGGGCCTTGCTGTTGCTGCAGGCGGGTGACGCGAATGCGGCGGAGGCTGAATTCAAGCGCTTGCTGGTGCTCGGCAAGCCCGACTCGGATACGGTCCGGATGCAGATTGCCCAGATTCAGGAAGAGCAGAAGCGGATTCCCGAGGCGATTCTGTCGTATCGCGCGATCACCGGCGGTGCGCAGCGCAACTCGGCGTGGATTCGCGCAGCCCTCTTGCAGGCTCGCGGCGGCGATCTGGCAGGGGCGCGCAGCGAACTCGCGCGCCTGCGCGCTGCCGAGCCGAAGGAAGCAAACACCTTCCTGCTTGCCGAAGCGCAGATCCTGCGGGAACTCGATCGCGCGGCCGAGGCCTATGCGCTGCTCGATGCCGCGATTCGCAAGCAGCCTGACCAGACCGAGCTGATCTACGACCGCGCGTTGCTGGCCGAACGTTTGGGCAAGTACGACGAAATGGAGCGCGATTTGCGCCGCCTGATCAAGCTCAAGCCCGACGAGGCGCAGTCCTACAATGCGCTCGGCTATTCATTTGCGGATCGCAATATCCGTCTTGCTGAGGCCAATACACTGATCCGCAAGGCGCTTGAGCTGGCGCCGGACGATGCGTTCATCCTCGATTCGATGGGCTGGGTGCTGTATCGAAGCGGCAACCTGGAATCCGCTTATGAACATCTGAAGCGGGCGTTCGAGGTGCGGCCGGATCCGGAGATTGCCGCGCATATCGGCGAGGTGCTGTGGATGATGGGGCGCCAGGACGACGCCCGTAAGACCTGGCAGGACGCCCTTGCCGCGCATCCTCAGAATGAGGAACTCGCTAAGGTCATCAAACGTTTCACACCATGAGCTTCGGGCGTCGCATTTCTGCTGCGCTGAGTTTGGCCGCGGTGGCGCTCCTCAATGCTTGTGCCACGGCGCCGCAGCAGGCGCCACTTCGCGCAGGCGACTATTCGCTGAGCGGCCGCGTGCTGGTCAGGCAGGCCAACCGCGCCGACGTACTGCGTCTGAACTGGACGCACCTCGGCATGCGCGACACGGTGCGTCTTGAAACACCGCTGGGGCAGACGGTCGCAGAGCTGCAGCTCGATCCGCAACGCGCGCATGTTCAGCTCGGCGATGGGCGTGCCTTCGAGGCTGCGGATGATGTCGCGCTTGCCGAGCAGGTGATCGGTGTGCCGCTGCCGCTTCGCCAGTTTTCCGGCTGGCTGCGTGCCGAGCCGGGCGCCAGCGCTGTCGCGATCGAGCGGGATTCCGACGCGCGTATCGTGTCGATGCGCGATAGCGGCTGGCTCTTGAGTTATTCCGGCTACGGCGCGGTGGAATCCGTCGCCGGCCCGAGCCTGATCGAAGCCAGGCAAGGAGATGTGGTGGTGCGCGTCAAGATCGAATCGTGGTTGCACGGAGTCGTGGAATGAGTGGTGTGGATGTGCGCGGCCGTGTCGCGCGAGTGCCGGCGCCGGCGAAGATCAATCTGTTTCTGCACGTGGTTGGCCGTCGCGCCGACGGCTATCACCTGCTGCAGAGCGCCTTCCGCCTGCTCGACCGCAGCGACTGGATCACCCTGACGGTTCGCGATGACGGCAAGATCAATCGCCTGTCCGAACTCGCTGGCGTCCCTCCCGAGCAGGATCTGGTCGTACGCGCGGCGCGCCTGCTGCAGCAGAAAGCGGGCGTCGCACTCGGCGTGGATATCGAGGTCGAAAAGCGTCTGCCGATGGGCGGCGGGCTCGGTGGCGGCAGTTCGGATGCCGCGTCGATCCTGCTTGCGCTCAATGTGCTGTGGGGCGTCAATGCCGAGCGCGAAACCTTGCAGACCTGGGGGCTTGAACTCGGCGCGGATGTGCCGTTTTTCATCTTTGGCCGCAGCGCGTTTGTCGAAGGTGTGGGCGAACGGATGCAGCCGCTCGACCTGGCGCCGGCTTGGTATGTTGTGGTCGAGCCCGGCGTTCAGGTGCCAACCGCTGAAATTTTTTCCGCCGAGGATTTGACAAGAAATACAGAACCCACCATAATTGCGAGCTTTCCGGGATCACCAACGCGGAACGATCTTCAGCCAGTCGTATGCCGCCGCTACCCTGCGGTTGCTCAAGCGGTTGAAATGCTCGGCGCGATGGGAGATGCCAGAATGAGCGGTTCTGGCGCCTGTGTGTTCCTGTCTTGCGAGAGCGAGGCCGAAGCGCAGGCAGTGCTCGCAAAGCTGCCCGCCGAAGTGGTGGCGTGGTCGGCGCGGGGGCTGGACTGGCATCCGTTGCACGATTGGGCGGGTCCGGCGCGGTAGAGCAGCAGTAAAGGTTTCTTGGGGAGTCGCCAAGTTGGTCAAGGCACCGGATTTTGATTCCGGCATTCGAAGGTTCGAATCCTTCTTCCCCAGCCAAACACAGCGGGCAGGCCTAGGCCTGCCCGCTGTTTTTCTGTCGGTTCCCGGAACCGGCGGAGAGCGGTTGATCCGGTGCGCGTTGTGCGCTTCGGGTGCTGAAATCTCCAACGCATAGGGGTCGGTCATGGCTTTCGGCAGCCTGATGGTCTTTACGGGTAACGCCAATCCGAAGCTGGCGTCTGATGTGGTCAAGCGCCTTGGTATGTCGATCGGCGCGGCCACCGTGGGTCGGTTCTCCGACGGTGAAGTCAATGTCGAATTGCTCGAAAACGTCCGCGGTAAGGACGTGTTCATGCTGCAGTCGACGTGCTATCCGACCAACGACAACCTGATGGAACTGCTGGTCATGACCGATGCGCTCAAACGCGCCTCGGCCGGCCGTATCACTGCTGCGATTCCATACTTCGGCTATGCCCGCCAGGATCGTCGTCCGCGCAGCGCCCGCGTTCCGATTACCGCCAAGGTCATCGCCAACATGCTGCAGGCTTCGGGTGTGCAGCGCGTGCTGACGGTCGATCTGCATGCCGACCAGATCCAGGGCTTCTTCGATATTCCGGTCGACAATATCTACTCGACCCCGGTGCTGCTCGACGACCTCGCGCGTCATCGTGGTGACGACTTGATGGTTGTCTCGCCCGACGTTGGCGGTGTGGTGCGTGCGCGTGCCTACGCCAAGAAACTCGAGTGCGATCTGGCGATCATCGACAAGCGTCGTCCGAAAGCCAACGTTTCCGAAGTGATGAACATTATCGGTGACGTCAAGGGCCGTACCTGCGTGATCGTCGACGACATCGTCGACACCGCTGGCACGCTGTGCAAGGCAGCCCAGGCGCTCAAGGAAAACGGCGCGAAGAAGGTGCTCGCGTACATCACGCACCCGGTGCTGTCGGGCGCGGCGGTGAGCCGGATTTCCGAATCTGATCTGGACGAGCTGGTCGTCACCGATACGATCCCGCTGCGTGAAGATGCACGCGGCTGCAACCGTATCCGCCAGATCTCGATCGGCTCGTTGTTGGCCGATACGATCATGCGGATCAACAACCAGCAGTCGGTCAGCTCGCTGTTCACCGACGAGTAATCAGTTTTCCGGACATGGGGCGCGGGTGACCGCGCCCCATGTCTATAACCCGCCATCGTCTGGTCGCGGACGAGGCAAACGGAGTATCACCATGCAATTCGTTATCAAGGCTGAAAAGCGCGTCGAACAAGGTACGGGTGCGAGCCGCCGCCTGCGTCGCGCTGGCAAGGCAATCGGCATCATCTACGGTGGCGACAAGGCCCCGGTTCAGATCACGATGGATCACAACGATCTGTTCCACGCCATGCGCAAAGAAGCTTTCCACGCTTCCGTGCTGACGATCGAAGTCGAAGGCGCCAAGGAAACCGCAGTGGTGCGTGACACCCAGTGGCACGCTTACAAGCAGCAGATCCTGCACGTGGATTTCCAGCGCGTGGATGCCACCCACAAGATGCACACCAAGGTGCCGCTGCACTTCGTCAACGCTGACATCGCTCCGGGCGTCAAGCTCGAAGGCGGCATCGTGTCGCACGTGATGAACGAAGTGGACGTTGAGTGCCTGCCGGGCAACCTGCCGGCCTTCATCGAAGTCGACCTGAAGGATCTCGCCTCGGGCGCTTCGATCCACGTGTCGGGCCTGAAGCTGCCGGAAGGCGTGAAGGCTGTCACACACGGTGACCCGGTCGTCGCGACCATCATGAAGACCAAGGGCGGCAGCGAAGCGGCCGAAGGCGAAGCCCAGGCCTGAGCCTGAGCGAGGCCAACCCGTAGTCGAGGCCGGAGACTGGAGACGCATGACGCAAGTCGCGCCGAAACTGGTGGTCGGCCTCGGCAATCCGGGGCCCGAGTATGTCGAAACCCGGCACAACGCCGGGTTTTGGTTTTGTGAGCTGCTCGCGCGTGCACTGGGCGTGTCGCTGTCGCATGAGTCGCGCTTCCACGGCGTCGTGGGCAATGCCCGCGCGGCCGGCATGTGGATCCTGCTGCCGCAGACCTACATGAACCGTTCCGGGCAGGCGGTTGGCGCACTGGCGCGTTTCTATCGAATCCAGCCCAATGAGATTCTCGTTGTGCACGATGAGCTCGACATCCCGCCGGGACAATTGAAGCTCAAGTGCGGCGGTGGAAACGGCGGTCACAACGGACTCAAGGACATCCAGGCGCATCTCGGTACGCCGGACTTCTGGCGCCTGCGGATTGGCATCGGCCACCCGGGCGACCGCAATCAGGTGGCGAACTTTGTGCTCCACCGGCCGTCGCGTGATGAGCAGACCCTCATCGACGAATCGATCGGCCGTGCGCTTGATGCCTGGCCAAAAATGCAGGCTGGTGAGTGGGAGCGTGCAACGGCGGCCGTGAACACCAAACCGAAACCCAAGACCTGAGCGCGCATTTCGCGGGCCCATGCTCAAGCGTGGGGCGGCGAAATTCGCGTCCCGACCCGCGTCATGCGCGGTTCGCTTTTGAAAGAGTTGAAATCATGAGCCTCAAGTGCGGCATCGTCGGTCTGCCCAACGTTGGCAAGTCCACCCTCTTCAACGCGCTGACCAAGGCGGGCATCGCGGCCGAGAACTATCCGTTCTGCACCATCGAGCCGAACGTCGGCATTGTTGAGGTCCCGGATCCGCGTCTCGCGCAGCTGTCCGCGATCGTCAAGCCACAGAAGATTCAGCCCGCGATCGTTGAGTTCGTCGACATCGCCGGCCTGGTCGCTGGCGCTTCGAAGGGCGAAGGCCTTGGCAACCAGTTCCTCGCGAACATTCGCGAAACCGACGCGATCGTGAACGTTGTGCGCTGCTTCGACGACGAGAACGTGGTGCATGTGAATGGCCGCGTCGACCCGATCGCCGACATCGAGACCATCGTGACTGAACTCGCACTGGCCGACCTTGCGGTGGTCGAGCGCACGCTCAAGCGCGACACGAACAAGGCCAAGGCGGGGGACAAGGATGCCCGCAAGCTGGTCGCGGTGCTTGAGCAGGTGTTGCCGCACCTGAACGAGGGGAAGCCGGTTCGCACGCTCGATTTGTCCGACGACGACAAGGTGTTGCTCAAGCCGCTGTGCCTGATGACGATCAAGCCGGCGATGTACGTCGGCAACGTGCTGGAAGACGGTGCTGAAAACAACCCTTACCTCGACCGCCTGCGCGAGCATGCAGCCAAGGAGGGGGCTCCGGTCGTCGCGCTGTGCGCGAAGATCGAGCAGGAGCTGGCGGAGCTGGAAGACGAGGACAAGATGGCCTTCCTCGCCGATCTTGGCTACGACGAGCCCGGTCTCAACCGCCTGATTCGCGCCGGCTACGATCTGCTGGGCCTGCAAACCTACTTCACCGCAGGGGTGAAGGAAGTGCGCGCGTGGACGATCCACAAGGGCGACACCGCACCGCAGGCCGCTGGCGTGATCCACACCGATTTCGAGCGTGGTTTCATCCGCGCCCAGACGATCGCCTTTGACGATTTCATCGCCTACAAGGGCGAGGCGGGCGCGAAAGAGGCGGGCAAGATGCGCTCCGAAGGCAAGGAATACGTCGTCAAGGATGGTGACGTGCTCAACTTCCTGTTCAACGTCTAAGCAGGACTTCGTCGCCAGCACTTGGCGGCGCCGAAGAAAGCCCCGCACGGCACACCGCCTGCGGGGCTTTTTGTTGGTGCGATGGGGTGGATGACGCTGCGGTGCTTCCGATGTCCGGCGTGCAGCATGGCAGGCGTGCCGCGCGCGCCCTCAGTCTTCCTGATCCTCGAGCGCGGCTTCGAGCTCGTCGAAACGGTCTTCCAGCCATTCCTCTGCTGCAGCGGAATTGAGCCAGTCGCGCAGGGCGTCCTGATCAGCGGCCGGCCAGTTGCAGCGCTCGCTACCCATATCGGCGGCGACCAGGCCGGTGGCGCTGGGCACGCCCGGCTCCTTGGCGCCGACGGTCGGGATGAACTCGACCAGATCGATCAACGGCAACAGGTCACGCGGGTCGTGAACCGTGCTCCGGATCTCGTTAAGGGTTTCCGGGTCGGCTGCGAGCACCCGTTCAAATACGCTGTCAGCGGACAGGCCGATCCGGCGGCCACTTGGTAGTTGCGGCACAGAATGCCTCCTGATGCAAAAGACAAAGGGTATCCCGATTCCGGTGCGGGATCGTCGGGGCGAGCATCGGGATGACCTTACTGCATGCCGGATGGTGGATGGAGGCCGCTTTGGCGGTCTCCACCGCGATGCGCGTTTGAGTGACGACCTGCTCAGTTGTCCGCTGGCGCGCTGGCGAATACCGCGCTGCGGCCGCCCAGGGTTTTCGCGCGATACATGGCGGCATCGGCGCGCTGCATCAGCAGTTCGCCCCCGCCGGCATGCGTCGGGTAGAGCGCGATGCCGATCGAGACACCCAGAAGGTAGTCACGCTGGTCTGAAGTAACCGGTTCGCGCACCGCCTCCAGAACTTTGGCCGCCACCGCTTCGGCTGCCTGCGGGCCGTCGACTTCGGGCAGCAGGATGACGAACTCGTCGCCCCCGACCCGGGCGACCGTGTCGGAATCGCGCACGGCGAGGCGCAAGCGATGCGCGATCGTGGCGAGCACGGCGTCGCCGACGGCATGACCATCGGAATCGTTGATGATCTTGAAGTCGTCCAGATCGAGCAGCATCAGCCCGACCAGACCGTCGCGCCGCTTTGCCTGCGCGATCGCTTGCTCCAACCGATCTGCCAGCAGGCGGCGATTGGGTAGGCCGGTGAGCGGATCGTGGTAAGCAAGGTGGCGGTAGCGTTCTGCGTTGCGCATTCGATCGCTGATGTCGCTGGCGATGCCGTGGTATCCGGCGAAGTGACCGTCCTCGTCAAACACCGGGTTGCCACTGGTGGAAAACCATAGCCGGGTGCCGTCCGAGCGCGTGACGTAGAACACCAGATCACGGAAGGGCTCATGCGCTTCGAGCTGTTCCTTGTGCTTGGCCCATTGTTCGGGTGCGATGCCTTCGATCTTGGCGACTTCCCAGCGCCGCTTGCCGATGCAGTCCTGCAACGCGGCGCCAATCCGCTCCATGCCGGCGCCGGAGAGATGGGTGAAGCGCAGATCGGCGTCCTGCTCCCAGTACAGGTCGGACGACATCGAGATCAGCCGGCGGAAGCGCTCTTCGCTGATGCGCAGCGCGGTCTCGGTCTCGAGCCGCTCGGTGATATCCGAGCCCATCCACACCATACCGGCCTCCGGGTGCGTAGCGCTCACCGGCATGCCCGTCATTTCGGCGCGGAACGCACTGCCATCACGCCGCCGCATGGGGGCCACGTAGGTGTAGGGGCGCGCCTCCCGGAAGGCGTGCAATGCCGCTCCGCTGTGCTGCGACCAGTCGTCCGCATTTAGATGCCAGATCCACATTGGACTGCCGACCACGTCTGCCGCCGGGCAGCGCATCTGTTCGAGGAAACGCTGATTGCATTTGACGATATGCGGCCCCCGTACCAGGACGATCGCTTCGGCGGCGGTATCGAAGATCACCTGTTGCTCGCGCGCAAGCGCTTCGCTTTCAAGCCGGCGCTGAAGCGTGCCGACCAGGATGCGATTGAAGGCGCCGTGCAGGCCGAATAGCAGCAGCAGGTAGCCGAGCAAGCCCCAGCCGGCGAGCGGCAGCGTGGGTGGCGGCTGAATCATCAGCAAGGCGACGGGTGGTGCAAGGCTGGGCAGGACGATCGTGAAGAAGCTCATGCGGCTGACGGCCTGCGTGCCGGCGCTGGCCAGGGCCACTGTCATGACGATGAGGATCACGGTTCCCAGTATGACGAGGTCGTCAGGGCGGGCGACAAAGAAGATCGTGATGCCCCAGCCGAGTCCTGTCAGCGCATTGCGCGCGTGATAAAACTGTTCGAGGCGTTCGGCCCGCAGCGGCTGCAGATCGGGGGCGCACATCACGCGGTGGAAACCAAGTTGCGACAACACCAGAACCGCCATCACCAAGGCCCAGGCGGTGGTCGCGAGGGCACCGGCGGTTGGCCACAGCGTTGCCGCCATCACCACCACCGCAATCACGCCGCCAAGGCTTGCCACGCGGCAACTCTCGCCAAGCAGCGCAACGCGCTCGATCAGCAGGCGCTGTTCGAGGGGCGTGTCGGGGGAGGAGGTGTCGGTGACCATGCGTGGGGGTGATACAGTCCGGCCGCAAAGTATGCCGCCTGCCGCCAGGCTCGAAAATGTCCGTTATGTACCCGATTGCGCCTGCTATCACACCCATCGGCCGATTTGCGCCGTCGCCGACCGGTCCGCTCCATTTCGGCTCGCTGGTTGCCGCCCTCGGCAGCTGGCTGGATGCGCGATCGCGCGGTGGGCGCTGGTTGCTGCGGATCGAGGATGTCGATACGCCCCGCATCGTGCCGGGGGCCGATCGCGCAATCATCGCAGACCTCGCTCGCTTCGGCCTCGAGTGGGATGGCGACATCGTCTGGCAGAGCCAGCGCGGCGACCGCTACGAGGCCGCGCTTGACCGGTTGCGTGCGATGGGCTTGGTGTATCCATGCGCGTGTTCGCGCAAGGAAATCGCTGATTCGACAACCGTACGCGCACGCGACGGCGCTCTGCGCTACCCCGGAACGTGTCGGGGCGGGTTGGCGCCAGGGCGCGAAGCTCGCGCCTGGCGGGTGCGCACAACGCCGGGCGAGATCTGTTTTGATGACGCGCTGCAGGGGCGTGTTTGCGAGGATATCGAACACGAGGTCGGCGACTTCGTGCTGCTTCGCGGCGATGGGGTCTGGGCTTATCAGTTGGCCGTGGTTGTGGACGACGCCGAGCAAGGGGTCACGGAGATCGTGCGCGGAGCCGATCTGCTCGATTCCACCCCGCGACAGCTCTTTCTGCAGCAGCTGTTAGGTTATCGGCGTCCGGACTATCTGCACCTGCCCGTCGCCGGCAATCAGGCTGGCGAGAAGCTCTCGAAGCAGACGCTTGCGTTGGCGGTGGCCGAGCAACCGGCGCCGCAGGCACTTACGGACGCCTTGGCCTTCCTCGGCCACGCGCTGCCGCGCGAGCTGCGCGGTGCGCCGGTACGTGTGCAGCTTGAATGGGGGCTCGCGAACTGGTCACGCGCGCACCTGCCGCGTAGTGCAATGGCGCCTGCGCCGGCCTGGAGCGCCGTTCAGCGCAGCTGACGTTACCTACGCGGACGTCAGCTCGCGCTTGGGTAATTTGCTCAGTGCGAGAATGGTCCGCTCCGGTTCAATGCCGGCAACGCTGGCCTCGGGGCCGCACAGCAACTCGTGGGCGATTTGCCACGGATACCAGTGCTTGGTCTTGAGCGGTGAGTTCTCGAACAGTGCGACCATGGGCAGCCCTGCGGCAGCGGCGAGGTGCAGCGCCCCACCGTCGGCGCCGACGAAGGCGTGACAGCGTGAGAACGCGGCGACGAGTTCGCGCAGCCCATGCGTCGGGCACGCGACGAACGGGATCTGTTGGAGTGCAGCAGCGATCTCGGCGGCAAATGCATCGTCACCCGGATGGCGCGGATCGTCCGCGGCGCCGGGCGACCAGAACAGCACGATGCCCCAGCCGGCATACGCTGCGGCGTGCGCGAGCATGATCCAGCGCTCCGCGGGCCAACGTCGCGTGGCTTCGCGGGCGGACAAATGCAAGGCCAGGCGCGGGCGTTTGCCAAGCGCGGCGAAACGCGCTTCGGCGTTTGCGGCCAGCGCGACGTCCGGGAACACCTGCAAGGGGCCGGGCGAAGTCTTCACACCCAAGGGCACCAGCAACTGCGCAACCGCCTCCACCTCATGGATCAGCAGATCGGGGGGCGGCAAGGCGACGTCCGGCTGGCGGGCACGGCTGTCGGGGCTCGCAAAACCGATCGTGCGCGCAACGCCACATTGCCGCGCGAGACGCAGGCCGTGCTTGTCCCACGATGATTTGCCCAGGATCGCGACATCGAAGCGCTCGCGGCGGATCGTGTGCAACAGCCTCGCACGCGCCCACACTGCGCCGAATGCGCTCTGCCCTGCCTCACGATGCTTGAGCTTGGTGTAGGCATAGACCGCATCGAGATGCGGATTGTCGGCGAGCACGTCGGCGTTGTACGAATTGACCAAGGCAGCCAGGCGCGCGTCGGGAAACGCCTGGCGCAGGGCTGCGATGGCCGGCGTCGTGCAAACAAGATCGCCGATGTTGTCGCGGCGCACGACAAGAATGCTGCGCGGTGTCATTTCAGTACGCCACGCGTGCGTGCCCGTGCGTCGATCGCCGGGCGCAGACGTGCTAGCGCTGCCAAAGCTTCCGGCGCGGTCACGTCGGCCACTTCTAGGCTCGTCGGTTGCAGGATTTCATGGGCGACACCCCAGGGGTGCCAGCGCGTCGCATCCGACTTGCCAAACAGGGCCGCGATCGGCAGACCGAGCGATGCGCCCAGGTGCATCGCGCCACCGTCGCTGCAAAGCATGCCGTCGCACACCGAAAGGCCCGCCATCAGCTCGTCGAGGCTGTTGCTGGGCCACGGCAGCATCGGGAAGTCGGCCCCGAGGGCGGCGATGATCTCGTTCGCCTTGCCGTCGTCGCCTGGGTGCATCGGGTTGTTCTCGTCGCCAGGCGACCAGAACAGCATGAATTGCAAATCGCCTGCGCCACCCAGTGTCCTGAGCGTGTCGATGAAGCGTTGCGCCGGCCAGCGTTGGCTGGGCAGCCGCGCACTGATATGCACTGCCAGCGTGGGGCGCGCGCGCGACCAGCGTTGCTGGCGCAGCGTACGTGCTGCGGCAGTGGTGGCTTCGGCATCTGCATTCACCACAAGTGGCCCCGCACTGTCGGTGATGCCCAGCGGCGTTAGCAACCGGAACAATTCTTCCACCTCATGTTCCGGTCGGCGTTCGACAGGGATGCCCATGTCGATGTGGCGCGCCCAGGGTTTGCCGGCCTCGGTGAAGCCGACCACATGCTTCGGCTGGATCAGGCGCGCCAGCCGCACCGGGCGCGGCATGCAGCCGCAGTTCGCAAGCACCACGCAGTCATAGTGGCGCCGCCGGAGGCGGTACATCAGGCGCGCGCGCTTCCACAGCACCCCCAACGCCGATTCGCTGCCGCGCACGCGGTGGTGTGTCTTGGTGTAGGCGAAGACCTCGTCCAGGTCTGGGTTGCGCGACACCACTGGCAGGTTGTAGCTCGTCACCAGCGCATCGATCCGGGCATCGGGGAAGCGCGTACGCAAGGCGTGAATCAGCGGCGTGGTGCAGACGAGGTCGCCGATGTTGTCACGGCGGATGACGAGGATGCTCTTCATGCCTGTTGGGCCTTGTTGGTGTGGGCGAGCGCCAGCAGCAGACCGGCGATGAGCATGAACTGCTCCAGCATGTGGTCACGCACGATGCCATCGATGAAGGCGCGGCTCGCATAGGAGACGACGAACAGCAGCAAGGCGAGGCCGGCGGCATCGCGATCGTCCCGCCAGCGCCGCAAACCGGCTGCCGCCAGCGCGACAAAGAAGGCGAGTAGCAGCAGGCCGCCGGGGATACCGACGCCAACGGTGAAATCGAACACGCCTGCATGACCGTGGCCAGTGGTGACCCATTTGCCGTAGTCGGCCCGCAGCGCATTGCCGAAGGCGTTGCGATCGTAGCCTACGCCGAGCGGATGTCGCGCGATCTCGGTCAGAAGGCCTTTCATCCAGGCGGTGCGCATGTAGGCCGAGTCGTCGACCGGCAGGCCCTGTGCGTTCAGCGGCAGCGGGGTTTGCTCCTGTGCGAGCCAAGCCTTCTGGTGTTCGATGTCGAGCCCGATCGCGACCGAGCTTGCGAAGCGGGCCCAGCGCTCGTCGTGTTTCACGTTGATCGCGATGCCGCTGGCGAGCAGTACCGCCGCCACGGCGACCAGCGCAATGGCGCGCAGTCGCGTCTGGCGCGGGCGGGTTGCGATGAATGCGCTGGCCGCAATGGCGCCGAGCAGCAGCAATATCGGCAGCGCATTGCGCGTCATCGTTGCAACCGTAAGTGCGGTGGCGGCGATCAGTGCAAGCACGCGTAGCCAAACCGGCCCGTTCACCAGACCGCGGCCGCGTGCGGAATAGGCGACCAAGTCGGCCAGTTGCAGCGCGACCAGTGCGGTGCCCAAGTAGCTGGCCAGATCGCGGGAGCCGATCCGGGTGGTTTGCAGCAGGATCTGGCCCGCCGGCGCCGGCAGATCCCACGGTTTGTAGATCACCTGGAAGATCAGATAGATCAGGTAGGCGACGACCGTGGCGCCACCCCAGGCCGACACGCGATTCGGCTGGGTTCGCCATCCCGGCCCCTGGCCGAGCGCAACGCCCAGCGCGAAGATTGGCACAGCCTTGAACCACTGGGCAGCTTCATGCCACGCGCGCCCCGGGTTCCAGGCGAGCACCGCGCAATGCAGTGCGATCCAGGCCGTGAGCGCGAGCAGCGGGATTGCGACGCTGCGTTGTCGCAAGCAGGCGCTGAGTTGCGAAAAGTCTGGCTTCAGCAGCAGCGCGAGCAGCAGCAGCAAAGCCAGCAGCGCGTTGCGGGCGGCAATCACATCCGGCACGGACCACAAGAAGAGCAGGGCCGCAAACGCGGCGAGGCTGGTGGTTTCGATGAAACGCTGCATCGTCGAAGGGCTTGCGTCCGGTGCCATCATGGTTGAGCGCGACGTCCGTTTGCGAGGAGGGTTTCAAGGCTGACCCGGACCGTATCGAGCGACACTGCGCGGATGCACTTTGGATTGCCGCATTGTGCCGGCGTGCGCCAGCACTGGCGGGCCCAGGGCAGCGGTTTTTCGAATACGGCCTGCTGGTCACGGCATGCGATATCCGGCTCCCAGAGTCCGGCGTAGGGCATGTTGCGCCAGAACTCGCCGGCGCCAAACAACACCGGCGAACCGGGGCCGAACAGCGCGACAGTGGGTGTGCCGGCGAGTCGTGCGAGATGGGCGATGCCGGTGTCCGGACACAGCAGTACCTGTGCCTTCGCAAGCAATGCCCAGTACTGCGCGAGGTCGAGCGTGCCGGCGTAACGCGGACATTGCTGCGCCGGGTCGACCTCGTTGATCAATTTCTCCTCGCCACGCCCGCATGCGAGTACCACGTTCAGCCCCCGCCCCCGCAAATAATCAATGGCTTCACGCCACCGTTCGACCGGCCAGAGTTTGTGCGGGCTGCTGGCACCAAGGTGGATCACGGCGTAGGGCTCGACCGGTCGGGCGAATTGACGCGCCACGGGCGCGGGCCAGTCGCCAACGCGATAGGGCGGCGGCGGGTCGCCGTCCACCAGCGTCGCGGCAAAGTCGCCAAACGCGGCGGGCGTAGCCGGCAGCGGCCGGAATTCCGTCACCGGCAGGTTCTTGCGCCAGCGCGCGTCCCCGGTAAAGGCGACGATGTGCCGTGCCCCCGCTGCCGCCGCGAGCCAAGAGAAGCGGTTGTCGGCCGGCACCACGGCGAGGTCAAACGGGCCGCTTGCCCGCAGCCGCGATAGCGCTGCAGCGTCGCGCAGATCGAAACCGAGGGCTTCGACATCCCACGGTCGCGTCGCGAACAGCGGCAGGAAGCTTGGCGGGCAGGTCAGTACGATCTGCGCGGCCGGGTAGCGCGCACGCAGTTTGGCGATCAGCGGTGCGAGCATCAGCGTGTCGCCCAGCAGCAGCAACTGCACGATCAGGATGCGTCGCGGGGTGTCGCCGCCCGCGGGGGCGATGCGGTTGTGCAACACGGTTGGCAGCGCGCGCAGCACGGTCAATGCGCGCACCAAGCCGCGGCTAGCCATGAATGGCGCTCCGCAGGCGACCGAGTTGACGCAGGCTCTCGTCGAGCATCAGCAACTGCAGCAGCCCCTCGGAGAGGCTGCCGTCCTTGCGCCAGGCCTCTACATACTGTTCGATTGCCGCGGCATCAAGCTGGCCATCGCTGGCGTGGGACAAACGCGCGCCGAAGCCGGGCAGCCGGGCGGCGAGGCCCTCGCGCACCAGCGCGCGGATCGGCGGGTTGAAGCCGCGCTTTTTCATCGTCAACAGGCCGAGCGATTGGCAGGGCGGGCAGCGCCCGGCGAGCCAGGCCTTGGCCGGCTGCGTGAAGCGTTGTCCGCTTGGCAGGCTCGCCAGCGATTCGACAAAGACATGGTCGATCAGCGGCGCGCGACCCTCGAGGCCGTGCGCCATGGTGGTCAGGTCGGCCTTACGCAGGATGTACTCCGGCAGGTAGTTCAGGCGGTCCAGCTCCAGCAGCGTACCGAGCGGATCGGTGTCGCCAATCTCGGCGGCGCGCCAGCGATGCGCCGGAACGCGTCCGAGTACCGGCTGCAGGCCCTCGCGTTCGGTGGCGGAGAAACCGGAGAAGCGCAGCGACCAGGCGTCTGGCCACGACAGAGAGGCTTCCAGGCGCAGGCGTTCGGCTTTGCCGGGCGTTACGTTGCCGGCCGGGCGCAGCGCCGCGGCCGCCGGCAGATGGCGCCGCCAGGCGGAGCGAAGATGTTGCCGGTAGCGCTTGTAGCCCGCAAACATCTCGTCGCCGCCATCGCCACACAAAACCACCTTGACCGACTTCGAGACCTCGCGCGCGAGCGCCCAGGTCGGGAAGGCCGAGGGGTCCGCGAAGGGTTCGTCGAGGTCGGCGACGACCTGTTCGAAATCGCCGGACACATCGCTCGCCATGGCGATGCGGTTGTTGGGCAGACCCAGCGACGCGGCGATCTGCGCGGCGAGCGCGCTTTCGTCCATCGCCGCGTCGTCAAAGCCGGCGGTGAAGCTCTCGATGTTGGTATAGCCCTGCAGCGCGAGCCGGCTGGCGACGACCGACGAGTCGATGCCGCCGGACAGGAACACGCCCACGGGGCGATCGGCCACGGTGCGCAGGCGGACGGCCTCGTCCAGCACTTCGGCCGGGTCGCGGCCGTTGGGTGTCGGCTGCCAGTAGCGGCGCTTTGTCAGGCGGCCGCTGGCGAGGTCGAACTCGATCCGATGGGCGTTCTCCAATCGCCGGATGGCGCGGAACACCGTGCGCGGCGCCGGGATCGTACGATGGGCGAGGTAGGCGTCGATGCCTTCCGGGTCGAAATCGCGTTCGGCCGGCGGCACTGCTGGCAGCACGCTGCGCACCAGAGAGCCGAAGGCGAGCGTGCGGCTCGCTTCGTCATGGTGATAGACCATCGGCTTGAGGCCCATGCGATCACGTACCAGATGCAGCGTGCCGCTGCGCAGATCCAGCAGTGCGAAGGCGAACATGCCGCGCAACTTCGGCAGCAGTGCTTCGATGCCCCAGGCCTCGTAGCCGCGCAGGATGAACTCGGTATCCGAGGTGGTGCGGAAGGTTGCGCCCTGTGCTTCGAGCGCGCGGCGCTCGTCTTCCCAGCCGTACACCTCGCCGTTGTAGCAAATCCACAGGCTGCCGTCGGCATTACCCATCGGTTGGTCGGCTTCCGGCCGAGGATCGCGGATCGACAGCCGTGCGTGCATCAACGCGCGCTGCGCGCCGGCGGGTTCGCTGCCGCGTTGGCCGTCGCGCCAGCACACGGCGTGGTTCGCATCCGGGCCGCGCCGCGCGATCGCGGCAAACATGGCTTCGGCCGCGGCGCCGCTGAGCGGCCGGGTGCCGAAGTAGCCGGCGATGCCGCACATGCTCAGGTGGCTCCGTTGGTGTCGTCGTCCTGCCGGAACTGCATGCGCCAGAGGTTGGCGTACAGACCGTCGCGTGCAAGCAGTTCGGCGTGGGTGCCGGTCTCGGCGATGTGGCCGCGGTCCATCACGACGATGCGGTCGGCGCGTTCAATCGTCGACAACCGGTGCGCGATCACCAGTGTCGTGCGGCCGCTCATCAGCGCATCCAGCGCGGCCTGAACCGCGCGTTCGCTCTCGGTGTCCAGCGCTGACGTCGCCTCATCGAGAATCAGCAGCGGCGCGTTCTTCAGCAGTGCGCGCGCAATCGCCAGGCGTTGCCGCTGGCCGCCGGAGAGTTTGGTGCCGCGCTCGCCGATCTCGGTGTCGAAACCGTTCGGCATCTGCATGATGAATTCGTAAGCGTTGGCGGCCTTTGCGGCGGCCTCGATCTCGGCGCGCGTGGCGCCACTCATTGCGCCGTAGGCGATGTTGTTCGCCACGGAATCGTTGAACAGCACCACCTCCTGGCTGACGAGTGCGATGTTGGCGCGCAGGCTTTCCAGCCGAACATCCTCCACAGGGATGTCGTCGAGCAGGATGCGGCCGCCGCTGACCGGGTAGAAACGCGGCAGCAGGTTCGCGATGGTGGTCTTGCCGCTGCCGCTCTGGCCGACCAGCGCGACCATTTCGCCGGGCCGGATCGCGAGGTCGATGCCGTCAAGCGCGTCGCGCGCGGCACCGGGGTAGCGGAAGCGCACCTGCTCGAAGCGCACATCGCCGCGCGCCTGACCCAGTTCGCGCGTGCCGGTGTCCGATTCGGTATCGGCGTCGATCAGCTCGAACACGCTTTCGGCTGACGCCAGCCCGCGCTGCAGCGGTGCGTTCACATCGGTGAGGCGTTTCATCGCTGGCACCAGTTGTGCGATCGCGACGATGAAGGCATTGAACTCGCCTACCGTGAGGCCGCCCTTCTGGCCCTGCCACAGCGCCGCGGCGATGATGCTGCCGATGCCGATTGCCGCGAGCGTCTGCACGATCGGCCCTTGCGCCGCAGCGGCGACGGTGCCCTTCATGTTGAAACCGCGCAGCTGCTGCGTGGCCCTCAGAAAACGGCTGGATTCATAAACCTGGCCGCCGAATACCTTCACCAGTTTGTGCGCGCCGATCGCCTCTTCCAGCACATGGTTGATCAGGCCCATCGATTCCTGCGAGCCGCGCGTCATGCGACGCAGGCGGCCCGAGAACGCGCGCACCGCCAGCGCCACCGGCGGCACCAGTACGAAGGCGATCAGCGTGAGCTGCCAGTTCAGGTAGAGCAGGAAGCCGAACAGCGCGACGACCTTGATTGCATCGCCGATCAGCGTGTTCACCGCGTTGGTGGATGCGTCCAGCACCCCTTGCACGTCATAGGCGATCTTCGACATCAGCAGGCCGGCCGGCCGGTTGTCGAAGAAGGGCGTTGGCTGGCGGATCAGCTTTGCGAACATTTCGTTGCGCAGATCCAGCAGCACCTTGTTGGCGACCCACGCCATCGCGTAGTCGGTGAGGAAGGACAGCACGCCGCGCATGAAGTACACGCCGACGATGGCCGCCGGGTACCAGAACACCTTGGCCGAGGCGTTCGCAGTGAAGCCCTCGTCAATCATCAGTTGCAGCAGCTTGGCCATCGCCGGCTCGAGCGTGCCGGCGATGATCATGCAGAACAGCGCCGCGACGAACGCCTTCTTGTATGGGCGAACGTAATTCAGCAGGCGGCGATAGAGCTGCGTGGATTGAGACATGAAGCCCCCGGGGCACAAGACGGCGCGGATTATACCGGAGGGGTCTGCCTGGCCCGGTGCGATTGGGTCAGGCGCAGTCGTCAGCGCTTGTAAGCGCGGCAGGGCCGCCTGTGATCGTCTGATCTAGAGGTAGCTGCGGGCCCCCCAGATCAACGCACCGGAGATCCCCGCCGACAGCACTGCGACGATTGCGCTGGAGCTGAAGCTCAATGGCAGCGCCACCTTGAAACCCATGACAAAGGCTCCGAACAGGCTTGCAAGCAGCATCAATAGCGAAAGGTCATGAAAGCTGGCACTGCCGCTTCCCTTGACATAGCTGAGCAGCGTCAGCAGCCAGATGGCAAGGAAGCAAAGCGACAGGAAGACGGCCTTGAACGCCGAACTGACGGTTGTGGATACGCCGGCCACCGCGTGAGTTACTGCCACCACCGTGAGCGTGATCAGCAGCAGGAGTGTTGCGCAAAGCGCGGTCACCTTGATTGGAGCGGAAACGGCAAAGGCAACGAAAACCAACACTAACAAGAGTTGCTGCATGGCGGGCGCGACGCGATTCGACGCGTTTGTAAGGAGTGTGGGGGGCTCCATTCTGGCCAAGCGCCGAGGATCGCCCACCCAACTGCGTCACATGTCCAGGCAGTTGCCCAGCAATCGCCGGTACAGCCCGACCAGTGCCTCGGCCATTCGCTCCGGTGTTTGCTGCTCGGCGGTCCGGCGCGCGGCGCTGGCGATGGCGGCGAGGCGCTCTGGTGAGCCGACCGTAGTCATCAACTCGGCTAGCGCGGCGCGCAGCGATTCACGGTCGAATCCGTCGGCGAGCCAGCCGTTGGCGCCGTGTTCGATCAGCGATTCAGCGCCGCAGCTCGGTGAGGTGATCGTAGGCAGGCCGCTGGCCATGGCTTCCAGCACGACGTTGCCGAAGGGTTCATAGACGGCGGGGAAGACGAAACCGTCGGCGGCACGGTAGATCGGTGAAACGTCTTGCTGCGGGCCGAGGAAGTGCACCCGATTGCCGTGGCCCAGGCGCTGCGCCATGCGCCGGTAGTGCGGCTCGCTCTTGTCCTTGCCAGCGACCACGAGATGGGCGTCGTTCGGCAGGGTTTCGATGACCGCGGCAAGCCCCTTGCGCTCAAAGCCAGAGCCGACGAAGGCAAGGACGGCGGCATCCGCCGGCAAGCCGAACATGACGCGCGCGGCGCGCTTCTCGTCGGCGCCCGCGGGGCGGAAGCGCTGCAGATCGACACCGTTCTCGATCAGCGGCAAGCGTTCTGCGGGCAGGCCGAACAAGTCCATCAACTCGCGCTGGATGAAGCGCGAATTGCAGATTACCGCACGCAGCTTCGGGTGGCGGAACATCGCTGCTTCGGCGGCGAGCGTGTAGCGGTGGTAGGGGCCGCACCAGCGTGCGTCAAAGCGCTGGCCACGGGCACGTGCGCGATGCGTGAGCCAACCGAGGTGGCTGCCGTCGCCGGCGCGGTAGATATCGCAGCCGGGCACGCGTTCGTGTGACTGCACCAGATCGAAATCGCTGCTGGCGATCTCATGTTGCACGGCGCGCGCAAAGCTCGCATCGCGCCAGGTGCGGCCGATGTGGAAAGGGTCGAGCTTGCGCAGGCGCAGATTCGAAGCGGGCTCGCCGCTCCAGCGCCGTGTCAGTAATGTGATCTCGATGTCGTCGCGGCCAAGTGCCGCAATCGCGCGCTCGACAAAACGCTCGGCGCCGCCGAAGGCGGTGTAGCGCTGGCGGACGAGGGCGAGCTTCACACGCGCTGCAGGTGCACCACCGGCGTGCCGCCGGTGTCGTTGAGCAGATCCTGCACGGCAGCCCAGGCCTGATCGACCGGCAGCCGGACGAGGCAATCGCTGATCTTGCCGCCGCCGCAGCCGTCGATGCCGCACGGGCGGCAGGGGTGGATCTGGCTACTGACCACGCGGTGCGGTACGCCCCACGGACCCCATTCCAGCTCGCCGGAGGGGCCGAACAAGGCCACCGTAGGCACCTGCTGCGCGGCAGCGATGTGCATCGGCGCGGAATCCACGCCGAAGAACAGCCGGGCGCGACCGATCACGGCCGCGAGTTCGCGCAGGTTCAGTTGCCCGCCGAGATTCAGTGCCGGTTCGGGCAAGGCTTCGAGAATGCGTGCGACAAAGGCCTTTTCGTCGGCGTCCGGTCCGCAGGTGAAGACGAGCTTCCAGCCGGCGCGTTGCAGCCGCCCGCAGAGTTCTGCGACGTGTTCTGCCGGCCAGCTCTTGAACATCCAGCGCGAGACCGGGTGCACCGCGATGAAGCGGCCAGCCTCAACACCGCCGTCACGCAGCAGCGCATCCGCACGCATGTCGGCATTCGCGCCGGGGTGGATCGATAGCACGCGCTCGTGCAATTCGGGGTAGAGGCCGATTCGACGCAACACATCGAGGTTGCGCTCTACCGTATGGCGGCGGGCGTTCATCGGCTCGCCCTGCAGATGGCTGAACGCCTTGCGCCACATCCGGCCGCGTGCCGGGCGGGCGGGGCCGACGGCCCAGCGTGCACCCGTCAGGCGCGCGATCCAAGCGCCGCGCGGGTGGTCGGTGAGGTGCAGCACCAGGTCATACTTGCGTGCGCGCAACCGCCGCAGCAGCCCCAGCTCCGCCGCGGCCTGCCCGAGCGGGCCGAGCTTCTTCCAGTTGCGATCGATGCCGTGCAGCTGCGCAATGGCAGGGTGGCCCTGCAGCATCGGCGCGGTTTCCTGATACACCAGCGTGTCGATTTCGCAGTGCGGTGCGCGGGCTTTCAGCGCACGCAGCACGGGGGCCGTAAGCAGCACGTCGCCGTGGTGACGCAGTTTGATCACCAGCACGCGGCGTACTTCGTGAAGCGGAATCGGGTCAGTCAGCAGCATGGGGCCGACGATAGCACGCAGTCAGCGGTTGAAGAGTTTGAGGGTCGTGCCCCAGGTTTCGACCTGGATGCGGGTCAGGCGCGCGTGGGCGAAATCGAGCGTCAGCCAGCGCGCTGGCGGCAGCCCGAGCAGATGGCCGGCGATCACGCGCAGCGGCCCGCCGTGGGCAACGATGACGACGGCCTCGCCCTGCCGTTGCGCCTGTAGTTCGTTCAAGAACGCCAGCACGCGGGCACTCATGTCGGAGGCCGACTCGCCGCCGGGCGGGCGATGGTCGAGCGGATCGTCGGCCCAGCGGCCAAGCGCGGCCTTGCCGATCGCCTCGTAGGTCTGCAACTCCCAGTCGCCGAAGCTGATTTCGCGCAGGCGTTCATCGATGACGGGCTCGCCCAGCGCTTCGGCCAGCAGGCGCGCGCGCACCAAAGGGCTGGCGAACAGCGCCGCGTCGGCCGGCAGCAGGGGGAGCAGATGCGCGACGGCCGCATCGATTGGCGCAGCGAGCGGTACGTCGCTGGCGCCGTAACAGGTGCCGGGCGCCACCGCGACTTCCGGGTGACGAATCAGATGGAGGTCCATGCCGCCGTCCAGGCGAGGTAGCAGGCGAGTTCCGCCAGCTGTTGCGCCGCGCCGAGACAATCGCCGGTGTAGCCGCCGAGCCGGCGGTGCAGCACCCGTGCCCACCACAGCGTGATGAGTCCGCCTGCGCACAAGGCCGCCAGCGCCGGGCGCGGCGCGAGCAGTATCAGGGGTGCGGCGCCAAAGGCGATCGACAGCGACCATTCGCCGTTCGACATGCGTACCGCCAGCGGCTTCGCTTTCGCCTGTGCATCCTCGCGTACATAGTCCATCAGTCGGATCAGGCTGCCCGAGCACAGCCGCGAAAACGGGTGCGCTACGAGCAAGGCAAGCGCTGCCTTGTCGGCGCCCAGCGCACATAGCAGCGCGAATTTGCCGGCCAGTGCAAGACCCAGTGCCACCGCCCCATAGGTGCCGAGCCGCGAATCCTTCATGATCGCGAGCACTTGCGCCTTCTCCCAGCCGCCGCCCAGGCCGTCGGCGGCGTCGGCGAGGCCGTCTTCATGGAAGCAACCGGTCAGGCGGATCGATATCGCCATCGAAATCAGCACCGCGACCGGCAGCGGCCATGCCTGCGCCGCAAGCCACAAGCTGGCGGCTGCAACGCAGCCGACGACCCAGCCCACCGCCGGAAACCAGCGCGCCGCGTGGTTCAGCCGCTCAGGCGAATACGGCACCCAGCGCGGCACCGGGATGCGCGTGAAGAAGCCCAGCGCAGTGAAGAAGAGTTCGAGATTCCAGCGCAGCATGCTCACGCAGCTATGCGGACTTTCCGCTCACGCCAGCCGATTCGAAGCTCGCCATCTCGGCCAGCATGGCGCAAGCCGTCTTCAGCAACGGTATCGCGAGCGCCGCGCCCGTGCCTTCGCCGAGCCGCAGATCGAGTTCGAGCAGCGGTTGCGCAGCAAGGTGCGCCAGCTGCGTGGTGTGACCCGGCTCTTGCGATCGGTGTGCGAACACGCAGTAGTCGCGCACCGCGGGGGCGAGCGCATGGGCGACCAGCAAGGCGCTGGTGACGATGAAACCATCCACGACGACGGTCATCTTCTGCCGCGCGGCTTCAAGGAATGCCCCCACCATCATCGCGATCTCGCAGCCGCCGAACTCTGCCAGCACGGTCAGCGCATCGCGGGGCGCGCCAGCGCGCTGCCAAGCCTGGGCCAGCAGCGCGTGTTTGCGTGCGAGGCCAGCGTCGTCGAGCCCGGTGCCGCGTCCGATCACGTCGGCCAGCGGAGCGCCGGTGAGGGCGGCGGTGATCAGTGATGCGCTCGCGGTGTTGCCGATGCCCATTTCCCCGAAGCCGATCGTGTTGCAGCCGGCGGCCGCCAGCTCGCGCACGATCCGCGCACCGGCTTCGATCGCGGTGTCGCGCTGGTCGTTGCTCAGCGCGGTGGTGTCGAGATAGTTCGCGGTGCCGGCGGCGACCTTCGCGCGCACGAAACGGGTGCCGTCTGCTCCGGTGGCGGGCAGATCGGAAAGCTCGCGTGCGACCCCGGCGTCGACCACGGAGAGCGCGATGCCAGCCTGGCGTGCGAACACGTTGATCGCCGCGCCGCCAGCGAGCATGTTGGCTACCATCTGCCAGGTCACATCCTGCGGGTAGGCCGACACGCCCGCCTTTGCCGCACCGTGGTCGCCGGCGAACACGACGATGTGTGGCGCACACACGGAGGGCGACGTGCTCTGCTGGATCAGGCCCATCGTCGCCGCGAGCGCTTCGATTCGCCCCAGGCTGCCCGGCGGCTTGGTCTTGCCGTCGATGCGGGCTTGCAGTGCCGCGCTCAGCGCGGTGTCGGGCGAAGTGATATCGGCGTACATGGCGGACGAATTCCGGGGCGGGCAGAAGGGGGCGGATGCTAGCACGCAGGGGCGGTTCGGCCTTTGCGCCGGGTGAAGCGTGCGCTTGGCGCTTGCCTCAGCCCTTCAGCACCAGCGGCAAACCCGCCGCAACGAACACGACGCGCTGCGCCATCGCGGCCACTGCCTGATTCAGTCGCCCCTGCGCGTCGCGGAAGGCGCGCCCGAGGGGTGTTTCGGGAACCAGCCCGAGGCCAACTTCGTTCGAGACGAGGATCACATGTCCGCCGCAGCGATTGAGTGCTGCGATCAGCTCGGCTGCCGCAGCTTCCCCCGCGGCATCGCCGGCGTCGTCTGGCGCGGCGAGCAGGCGGTTGCTGAGCCACAGCGTCAGGCAGTCGACGATCACGCAGTTGCCGGGGCGGGCCTGAACAATCAGCTGGCGTGGCAGGTCGAGCGGGGCCTCGATGGTCTTCCAGCGCGGGTCGCGTTCGGCCCGGTGGCGCGCGATGCGCGTGCGCATCTCTTCGTCGAGCGCTTCCCCGGTGGCAATCAGCGTCACCGGCAGTGCGCCGGCGGCGGCCCGTTGCGCTGCGTGGCGGCTCTTGCCGGAGCGCGCACCGCCGAGTACCAGTTCGATCATCGGAGAAACCTTTGCTGCGACGCGAAAGCGGCAATGTTAAACTGCCGCGCTTACTCCGGCTGCGGCCGGAGTTTCGTCTGAAAGGTGCCCCGGCGTGTCGCGCGCCAGGGTTAAACGGGAAACAGGTGCGTCCGCATGCGGACTATTCCTGTGCTGCCCCCGCAACGGTAGGCGAGAGCCCGGCGTCATCGGCCACTGGGATTGTTCCCGGGAAGGCGACGCAGGGCCGGCGCACATGCGCCCGCTCGCAAGCCCGGATACCGGCCCGTCAGACATCCGCAAGCGCCTTTGTGTCAGCAGGGTGTTTGCGCTGGAGGACAGGCCGCGGGGTGTCGGTTGATCAGCCTGAGCGCTTTGCGCCCTGCCTGCTCGTTTCCCCGTTGCGCTGTCCGTGTGCCATGTCCGGCACGCGGGGTCGCGTGCGCGGACGATCAGGGAGTTGCCTCTAAATGAAGTGCCTTCGGGTTTGCCCCGTCACCGCCGCCGTTCTCGCGGCGTTTTCCGTACCTTCGTTCGCTGCCGCGCCGGACGATATTCCCAGCAGCACGATCGTCGTCACCGCCACGCGGCAAGCGACGCGCATCGCCGAGACCCTCGCCGACGTGACAGTGATCGGCCGCGAAGAAATCGCCCGTGCCGGCGTCGCCGATCTGACCGAGTTCCTCGGCCGCCAGCCCGGCCTGCAGTTCTATTCCAACGGGGGGCCTGGCAAGACGGCGGGCCTCATCGTGCGCGGCGCGAGTGCGTCGCAAAGCCTCGTGCTGGTCGATGGCATGCGCATTGGATCCGCCACCAGCGGTGGCGCGTCGCTGGAACACCTGTCGCTCGACGATATCGAGCGTATTGAAATCGTCCGCGGCCCGGCTTCGGCGCTCTACGGCGCTGACGCGATCGGTGGCGTGATCCAGATCTTCACCCGTCGCGCGACGGAACCCTTTGCGGCGGATGCGTTTGCCGGCGTGGGCACCTACGGCACGCAGGAGTATGCGGCAGGGGTGTCGGGCAAGAACGGCGCGTTCAGCGGCGGCCTGCGCGTGACGCATCAGGAGACGAACGGCTATTCGGCGATTAACGATCCGGTCAAGCAGCCTTATAGCTACGACCCGGACGACGACGGCTATCGCCGCAACAGTTTCGCGGCCAATTTCGGCTGGAAGATCGCCGACGGTCACGCGCTTGAACTGACCGCACTGCAGAACAACGGCCGCAGCTGGTACGACGGCGGCATCGGTTTTGATTCGCATACCGACGTGAAGGTGGCGAGCTATGGCGCAAGCCTGCGTGATCGCTTCGCCGAGAACTGGGTCAGCACCTTGCGCTTTGGTCGCTCGGTGGACGACAGCCGTGACTACGCGATGTGGAATCCGACCGGCATGACCTTCCGCACCGAGCAGGACCAGGCGTCGTGGCAGAACGATGTCCGCATCGGGCCGGGCAGCCTGATGCTCGGCGCCGAATGGCTGCAGCAGCAGGCCAAGGCTGAAGGCAGCTTTGATCAGTCCCGCACGATCAATGCCTTGTTCGCTGGCTGGAGCGCCCACTACGGTGCGCAGCGCGTGCAGCTCAACGTGCGCCGCGACGACAACTCGCAATTCGGCGCGCATACCACCGGCACGGCCGCTTGGGGTTGGCAGTTCGCCGAGGCGTGGCGAGTGCGCGTCGGCGGTGGCACATCGTTCCGCGCGCCGACCTTCAACGACCTCTACTACCCCGGCTACTCGAATCCCAACCTGAAGGCCGAGCAGGGCCGCAGCGTGGAGACGGCCGTGGTGTGGGAGTCGGGCGAGGCCAAAGCATCGCTGACCGCTTACCGCAACCGTGTGAGCGACCAGATCGCGCTGGATGAGACCTGGACGCCACAAAACATTGCGCACGCCGAGCTGGATGGCGTCACCGCCGAAGCGGGCAATACCTTTGGCGCTTTCGTCGTGGATGGCTCGCTCGACTGGCTGCATGCGCGTAACCCGGATACCGATACGCAACTCGCAAGGCGTGCCGAGTGGCAGGGGGCGTTCAACGCACGCTATGTGCAGGATGCCTGGCGTGCCGGCGTCGAAGTGCGCTATGTCGGCGATCGCTACGACGACGCGGCGAACCTGCACAAGCTCGACGCCTACACCCTGGTCAATCTCGTCGCGAGCTGGAAGTTGATGCCGCAAACGCAACTGGAAGTGCGGCTCGACAACCTGTTCGATGAGCAGTACGAGACGGTGCGCGGCTACGGCACAGCCGGACGCAGCATCTTCGCGGGCCTGCGTTTCAGCACCCGCTGAGCGCAGGCATTTCGCTGGTGGGCCGGGGCGCGCGACAATGAGCACCCTTTCGATCGCAATCGCTCGTTCGCCGATGCGCCCTCGCCGCGTGCTGCTCGTATTGCTTGGCCTCGCTGCCGTGGTGCTGGCGGCGTTCTTCGCTGCACTGGCCGCGGGCGAGGTGGCAGCGGGGCCGCGAGCGATCTTCGACGCGCTGCGCGGCCAGCCGGACGACATGGCCGCCACCGTGGTGGCGCAGCTGCGCTTGCCGCGTGCGATGGCTGCCTTCGGCTGCGGCGGCCTGCTGGCCTTGTCGGGTGCGCTGATGCAAGTGCTGCTGCGTAACCCGCTGGCCGATCCCTATGTGCTGGGTATCTCCGGTGGCGCGGCGGTCGGCGCGCTGTCGGCACTGCTGTTGGGGCTCGCCACGCCTTGGGTGGACGGCGCGGCGCTCGCCGGTGCCCTGCTCAGCATGTTTGCCGTGTTCGGCATCGCGCGTGGTTCCGGTAGCAGGACGCAAACCCGCTT
Organism: Niveibacterium sp. COAC-50; assembly: GCF_013184235.1. Taxonomy (NCBI): domain Bacteria; kingdom Pseudomonadati; phylum Pseudomonadota; class Betaproteobacteria; order Rhodocyclales; family Rhodocyclaceae; genus Niveibacterium; species Niveibacterium sp. COAC-50. The sequence continues at coordinate 31,925 of NZ_JABCJM010000002.1, read as the reverse complement.
GCTGCTGACGGGCGTGGTGGTCGCGTCCGGCTGCGGCGCGTTGGTTTCGCTGCTCCTTGCACTCAGTCCCGACCGTGCGCTGCGCGGCATGCTGTTCTGGCTGATGGGTGATGCGGGCGCGGCGGATCGCCCGTGGCTGGTGCTGGGCGTACTGATACTTGGCGTGCTGGCCAGTCTGCCGATGGCGCGCGAGTTGAATCTGCTCGCCCGCGGCGAGCGGCATGCGCGTGCGCTCGGTGTCGATACGCGTCGCGTTGCGACCATCGTGTTCCTGCTCGCGTCACTGCTCACCGCTGCGGCGGTGACGGCAGTCGGCGCGGTGGGCTTTGTCGGTCTCGTCGTGCCGCATCTGCTGAGGCTGGTGCTGGGCAACGACCAGCGCTTGTTGTTGCCGGCCTCGGCACTCGGTGGCGGTGGCCTGCTCCTGATCGCGGACACCGCAGCGCGTACCGTCGTCGCGCCCTTGCAGTTGCCGGTTGGCGTGCTGACTGCGCTGATCGGCGTGCCGCTTTTCCTGTGGCTCCTCTCCCGGCATCCACGATGAGCGAGGCACGCCCATCCATGCTGTTGCGTGCGCGTCGCCTTGATGTCGGCGTCGCCCAGGTCCGCGCCGTGAGTGGGCTCGATCTGGATCTCAAGGCCGGCGATCGGCTTGCGATACTCGGCCGCAATGGCGTCGGCAAGAGCACGCTGCTGGCTGCGCTGGCCGGCCTGCACCCGTCGCAGGGCGAACTTGAGTGCGGCGGGGCGCCGCTGGCGCGCTGGTCGGCCCGCGCGCTGGCGCAACTCCGCGGCTGGTTGCCGCAGCATCCGGACGACCCCTTCGCCAGCAGCGTTGAAGAAGCGGTGCTGGTGGGGCGTCATCCGTGGCTCGAGCGTTTCGAGTGGGAAAGCGAAGACGACCTCCGCATCGCGGCCGACGCGCTGGCGGCCATGGGCCTGGCAGGCTTCGCACGGCGCAATGTGCAGACCCTCTCGGGCGGTGAGCGCCAACGCGTGTCGATTGCCGCACTCCTCGCGCAGACGCCACGGCTCTATCTGCTGGACGAACCGCTCACGCATCTCGACCTCGCCGGCCAGATCGCGGTGCTCGATCATTTCCGTGGCGTCGCGGACGCGGGCGCAGCCGTCGTCATGGTGTTGCACGACATCAACCTCGCGCTGCGCTGGGCGAGTCATCTGCTGATCCTGTTCGGCGACGGTGCCTGGCAAGCAGGCCCGGTCGACGAAGTGGCCTCGGCGTCGGTGTTTGGGCGTGCGCTTGGCCACCCGGTGCGGGCGCTCGACGATGCAGGCAGACCGCACTTTGTCCCGGCCTGAGTACCGCGCACGGCGCAGCCGTCGGTCGGGCGCCCTCTTGCCTGACGCCGCACAAGCAGGAAGACTGCGCCCCCATGCTTGAACAGGACTTCGAACGCCTCTTCGACCGCGCCCGGCGGCGCGCTTTGCGCTATCCGCGCTGGTTCCGCTTCCTCGTCACGATGCGGGCGGCGACCGGGGTGGGGTTTGTCGTACTGCTTGGCGTTGCGGCGGTGCTGATGATCGGCTGGGCCCTGTCACCACTGTTCGATGGTGGCTTTCAGGAAGAGCCGGTGCTGTGTTTCCTGCGCGGCTTGCTGGCGATTCCTGCGCTGCATCTGCTGATGCTGGTGTCGCGCATGCTGCGTGGCCGCTTTCCGGCGCCCGATGGCCTCGCGCTCGGGCCAGACGAAGCGCCCGCGCTGTTCGATTTGCTCGAACGCCTGCGCCGCCGCTTCGGTACGCCGCCGATTCACTCGGTGTGCATCACCGGCGAGCTGAACGCAGCGATCACGCAGCGGCCGAACCGCTGGATCGGCGTGCCGATGCGCAACACGCTGGTGATGGGGCTGCCGCTGACGCTGGCGACCTCACCGCGCCAGTTCGTCGCCGTTCTCGCACATGAGTTTGGCCATCTGCGGCGCCAGCGCATCGCGCTGGGTGGCATCGGTTGTTACCTGCGCGCCTTGTGGCACCAGGTGCTTGAAAACATGGAGGCGGTGGCGAGTCCGCTGCAACCGGCGTTCTCGCTCATCACGGAAATCGAGACACCCTTGTATTGCGCCGAATCGCTGGTGCTGTCGCACCTCGATGAACTGGAGGCGGACGCCTGTGCCGCAGAGGTTGTCGGCGCCAAGCGGCTTGGCGAAGCGCTGGCCGAGATTGCGCTGAAGCACCGCTTCCTGGCCGACGACTACTGGGCCAAGGTCTACGCGCAGGCGAACCACTCCGAACGGCCGTCGATCCTGCCCTATCGCCATATGGCGGCGGCGCTGCGTGCGGGCTTCGACCGCGAGGCATTCGCCGAATGGTTCGAAGCGCTGTCGCATGAGCAGAGCGACGAATCGCGGTTGAGCACACACCCGAGCCTGCGCACGCGGGTGCATGCGCTGGGCCTCGCGGTGCCGAGTGAGGGCGTTGGGTCGGACAGCGCGGCGCGGCGCTTCCTTGGCGAGTCGGTTGGGCGGCTCGCTGGCGAACTCGATCAGCAGTGGTGGCAAGGGCAGCAGCGCAGCTGGCGCAAACGCCACTGGGAAGTGACCCGCGCGCTCGACAAGATCGCGAAGCTCGAGTCCGAGGGCGCCCAACTGGGCGTCTCCGAGCGGCTTGAACTTGCATTGCTGGTCGAGCGCTATGCAGGCGATCGTGACCCGCTCTCGGTGTACCGGGAACTGATGCCGCAGGCGCCCGGACGCCCGGATGCGTTGCTCGCAATGGGGCGCTTGCTGCTTGGGCGTGGCGATCCGACGGGCGTGGCCTACCTGCGCCGCGCGATCGGCGAGGACGATGCGGTGGGCCTGCAAGCTGCCGCCCTGCTGATCGAACATTACGAGAGCAGCGGTATCGGCGCGGCAGCGCGTCCGTATCGCAAGCGCCTCGGCAAGCTGCTGCGCCAGGCGCAGCTCGTGCAGGCGGCGCTGGATGCGCCGCTCGAAGCGCTGCGTTCATTGCCGCCGGGGCTCGAGATGCATGAGCTGCGTGCGCTGGTGCGGGATATCCGGCGCCACGATCCGGTGCGTCGCGCCTATGTGGTGCGGCGGCGTTGCGAGTTGGCGCCGCGCTGGCGTGCCTACATCCTCGTGCTGTGCGTCGAGCACCACGCCCTCGGTGCCATCGCCGACGTGGCGCAGGAGATCGAAGCGGGCATCACGATTCCGGGCTTGTGGCGCGTGCTCACGGTGCCGGTCGACAGCGGCGACGAGGCCATCCTGTGCGAAGTGCGCGGGGCTCGCTTCTTCTCGCGCAAGGATGGCGCGGTGCGCATCTGATCAGCGTTTGCCGGCGAGCCGCTCGCGCGCCTGATCGAGAACGGCACACACTTCCTGCGCCCCGGCGAGAATGCGCGGACCGGCTCGGTTCAGGTGGTCGCCGTCCACGTAGAACAGGTTTCCAAGCGCCACCGCTGGCAGCGCTTTCCATGCGCGCCATGCGTCGAGTGAGCCCTGGTCAGTGGCGGGCTCGCGGCCGGTCAGAATCGCCTCGGGCGCGGCTTTGAGCACCGCTTCGCGCGTCACTGTCGGCGCGATCGGGTCAAGTTCGGCAAAGACGTTGCGCCCGCCGCACAAGCTCAACACATCGCTGACCATGTGCTTGCCATTGAGCGTCTGCAACGGATCGGACCACACCTGGTAGAACACCCGCACCGGCTTACGTGATGCGTAGCGCTGGCGCAGCGTCTCGATGCCTTCGCGCAGGCCTTTCGCGGCGGCTTTTGCTTCACCGTCGTTCCCTGTCAGCACGCCGATGCGCTCAAGATCGCTGGCAATCGTATCGAAACGTCGCGGCTCACTGAGGAAGACCGGCACGCCCATGCGCTTGAGGCGTTCAAGCTGCGCTGCCGGATTGCCCGACGCCCAGCCAACGACCAGATCCGGTTTGAGGGCGACGATTCGTTCAAGGTCGAGCGCGTGGTAGCCGCCCACACGCGGCAGTTTCGCCGCAGCGGCGGGGTAGTCACTGTATTCCGTTGCGGCGACGACACGCGCGCCGGCGCCGGCCGCGAACAGCAGCTCGGTTGCGTGCGGAGCAAGGCTGACGATGCGTTGCGCCGGGGCATTGAGCGTGACGCGCGCGCCGGTGTCGTCCAGCACGCTCACGTTTGCAGCCAGCGCCGCGACCGGCATCAACGCGAGCACCATCGATGACGCGAGGTGCTTGCGCCGGATCAATGCACGATGCAGGCGGAAGGGGCTGAAAGTTTGCATGGCGGGCGTGCTTCATGGGCAAATTGCAAGCCCCTGATTCTACTGTCATGGCATCTGCCAAAGTGTGACACGCCTGTGTGATGCTGCGCGCTTGACCGGGTCGCCGACGACTCCTAAGATCGGTCGCATGGAACAGGAACTCTCGGCTCTCGAAGCCAAGCTCGATACGCTGGTTCGCCAGATGCAGACGCTGCGCGCCGACAACCTGTCGCTGCGCGAACGGGTTGTCACGCTGGAAGCCGACAACCAGCGCCTCAAGGCCAAGGTGGAGGTTGCGACGAGCCGGATCGAGTCCGTGCTTGCGATGATTCCGGATGGAGCGGTGTCGTGACCGAGAGCGTCGATTTCTCCGTATTGGGGCGCGAATACAGCGTTTCCGTGAAGCCCGAAGAGCGCGATTCGTTCCTCGCGGCGGTTGCGTTGGTGGATGCGAAGATGCGTGAGTTCGATGCGCGCACCAAGGCGTCGTCCGATACGCTCGCAGTGATGACCGCGATCAACATTGCGCATGAACTTGTGCAATTACAGAGCGGCGCCGGATTGGATCTGCCGGGATACCGGCGTAGAATGACAGCCATGGGAGAGCGGATCGACGCAGCGCTCGCCCAGCAGGAAAAGCTCTTCTGAGCCTTCTGCAGTTCAACTGGCGTCGTGCGCCGCAAGGCGCGGCAATACAGGTTTCACGGGGTCTGGAGACAGGCGCCGCGGGGCGCGAAAGCGGCCCGGAACGGTTTTCCCCTGCGGTGTTCGTTTGGGTCGTAGATTCCTTGGACCAATGTCTACGCGACTTGGTCGCCGACCTACAAACCGCTGTTGTGAGCACCCTTCGGGGCGCACCTGATGCGGCTGGAACGCGACCGACCTGAACCCAGGTTCAGGATGCCGATCCGAACGGCACAGGCGGGGGATCCCATTGTGCAGGGCGCGAAGCTGAGCTTCGCGCCCTTTGCGTTTGTGGGGGTCTAATGCGCTATTGGCTGATGAAGTCCGAGCCGGACGATTGCTCGATCGACGACCTCGCGGCAATGCCGGGTCAGACAGTTGCCTGGTATGGCGTTCGGAATTACCAGGCGCGCAATTTCATGCGCGACCAGATGCAGCTTGGCGATCTGGCCTTCTTCTATCACTCGTCCTGCGCCGAGCCGGGCATCGCGGGGATCGTCGAAGTGGCGCGCCGTGCCTACCCCGACGCCACGCAATTCGACGCGTCGAGCCGCTTCTTCGATGCGAAATCGAGCCATGAGAATCCGCGCTGGCTTAACGTCGACGTGCGCTTCGTGCGCAAGACGCCGCTCATCGCGTTGGCCGAGTTGCGTCGCCATGCTGCGCTTGAGCAGATGCGCGTGTTGCAGAAGGCAAGCCGTCTGTCGATCACGCCGGTTGATCCGGCGGAGTGGCGCTACATCACCGAACAGTTGATCGGCAGTGCTTGATTGCTGGATCGATGTAGAGGCATTTACGCATCACTACGGACAGACGCCGTCCGCACAGTTGCATATGATCTGGGGCTTTTCATGGTCTGGGACCGCTGAATGACGCCTGACGCGTGGTGGCTCTCCTATGTGCTGCTTGGCTTCTTCTCGGGCTTCATGGCCGGGTTGTTGGGCCTGGGTGGCGGGGCGATCATGGTGCCGCTGCTGGTGATGATCTTCAGCGCGACCGGTGTGCCGCACGAGCATGTGCTGCATCTGGCGCTCGGTACGTCGATGGCGACCATCATCTTTACCGCGTGGTCCAGCACGCGTGCGCACCATGCGCACGGCGCAGTGATCTGGGACGTGGTGAAGGCGTTTTCGCCCGGCATCGTGTTCGGCACGCTGCTTGGCACCTTGGTTGCTGCGCGCGTCAGCACCCGTGGCCTGGCGGTGTTCTTTGCCTGTTTCATCACGCTCGTTGCGGTGCAGATGATGTTCAACCTCAAACCGGCTGCGCGGCGTGGCTTGCCCGGGCGGGCCGGGCTGGCTGGCGTCGGTACCGGAATCGGCATGGTGTCGGCGCTCGCCGCCATTGGCGGGGGCTCGATGACCGTGCCCTACCTGACCTGGTGCAATGTGCCGGTGCAGCGTGCGATCGGCACTTCGGCGGCCGTCGGCATTCCGATTGCCGTTGCGGGCTCGCTGGGCTACTTGTGGAACGGCTGGGGCCAGTCGGGTTTGCCGCCTGCGGCGTTTGGCTACATCTATCTGCCTGCCTTGGTTTGCTTGATCTTTGCTTCGATGCTGACGGCCCCGCTTGGTGCGCGATTGGCCCACCGTTTGCCGGTCGCCACGCTTAAACGCGCCTTCGCAGGTGTGCTGGTCTTGCTGGCTGGCAAGATGCTCTGGGGGGTCTTCAGTGTCTGATTCATCCGACACCTGTTGTGGACTCGCCACCGGGCGCTGCCTAAACTCATTTACATCGTCCCGCCCGGGACGCCTATTTCCCTCCTTCGGAGAAGCGAAACGATGCGTGTGATCCATTCTCTCGCCGTCGCCTTCGGCCTGGCCTGCGCGGTGCTACCCGCCCAGGCGCGCGATTGGGCGACCATCAAGCAGTCCGGCAGCATTGTTGTCGCCAGCGAGGGCGCGTATGCGCCTTTCAACTACTTTCAGGGCTCCACGCTGACCGGCTACGAGATCGATGTGATGAACGCGATGGCGGCCAAGCTGGGGCTCAAGGTGGAATGGCGGGCGCTTGGGTTTGACGCGCTGATTGCCAGCATCCGCCAGGATCGCTTCGACGCTGCGATCGCCAGCCATGGCATCACCGAAGAGCGCCAGAAGTCGGTCGACTTCACGAATCCGCATTACTGCTCGGGTGGCCAGATCGTTACCAAGGCGGGTGGCCCGACCAAGGGTAGCGAACTCGCCAACAAGGTGATCGGCGTGCAGCTTGCGACGACCTATGCCGATGCAGCGAAGAAAGTGACCGGCGCGAAGGAGGTCAAGACCTTCCCGAAAGACACCGATGCGCAGCAGGCGCTGATCAGTGGCCGTGTTGATGCGTGGGTGACAGACCGTTTCGTGGCGAAGTCGGCTGTCGAAAAGAACGCGTCGGCTGGGCTCAAGACGGGCGAACTGCTGTTCGTCGAGCGCATCGCCACCGTCGTGCGCAAGGGCAACAACGAGTTGCGCGACCAGCTCAACAAGGCGCTTGCCGAACTCAAGGCAGACGGCACGCTCAAGAAGATTTCCGAGAAGTACTTCAAGGAAGACATTACCTGTCAGAACTGAGTTTCTGCGCAGATTCCCCCGTAGTCAGTGCGGGCCGCCACGGCGGCCCGCAGTTTCGATAGAACGACTCAATGATCACTAGATTGAAGGATCGCGACTCGCTGGTGCTGGTCGGATCGGTGCTGGGCCTCGGTGTGCTGCTGTGGCTCATGTCGGCGCCGCTCGCGATGCTGCCGGCCCCGGTAGGGCCCGCGGCAGATCAGTTTTCGGCCGGCGCGCTGATGACGATCCAGCTCACGCTGGTCTCCGGCATTTCCGGGCTCGTGCTCGGGGTGCTGGCGGCACTTGGAAAGCTCTCGCACTTGCCGCCGCTGCGCTGGCTGGCCGATTTCTATGTGTGGGTGATCCGCGGCACGCCGCTGCTGCTGCAGATTCTCTTCGTGTATTTCGCGCTGCCGGAGATCTCGCCGAAACTGCAGCTCAATGAATTCTGGACAGCCGTTATCGCGCTGTCGATGAACGTCGGCGCCTACAACGCCGAGGCGATCCGGGCCGGCATCAACGCGGTGCCCACGGGCCAGGTCGAGGCCGCCCGTTCGCTCGGGCTGTCGAAGTTCTACACCTTCCTTGATGTGACCTTGCCGCAGGCGGTTCGGATTTCACTGCCGCCGCTGGCGAGCAACCTGATCGCGTTGTTGAAGGATTCGTCGCTGGCCTATGCGATCGGTGTCGTCGAGCTTTCGATGGTCAGCAGCCGGGTGCAGGCGTCGAGCTTCCAGCCCTTCCCGGTCTTCATCACGGTGGCGGCGGTGTACCTCGCGCTGACGACGACCTTCACGCAATTCGCCGGTGCGCTGGAGCGCAAGCTGGCTGTCGGAAAGCGCTAAGCATGAGCAAGGGTGACGTGATCATTTCGGTCGACAAGATCGTCAAGCGCTGGGGCAGTTTTACCGCGCTCAACGAGGTGTCGGTGTCCTTCAAGGAAGGCGAAGTCGTCTGCATCATTGGCCCCTCCGGTTCCGGCAAATCGACGCTGCTGCGCACGATCAACCGGCTGGAAGAGCACGACGCTGGCCGCATCGTGGTCGACGGCATCGAGCTCGACAACGACATGAAGCACATCGACGCCGTGCGCGCCGAAGTCGGCATGGTGTTCCAGAGTTTCAACCTGTTCACGCACATGACGGTGCTGGACAACATCACGCTCGCGCCGCAGCGGGTGCGCAAGTGGAAGCGCGAACAGGCCGAGAAGACCGCGCGCGAATTGCTTGAACGCGTGGGGCTGGCAGCGCATGCGCACAAGTACCCCTCGCAACTGTCCGGCGGCCAGCAGCAGCGTGTGGCGATTGCGCGCGCGCTGGCGATGCAGCCCAAGGTGATGCTGTTCGACGAGCCGACCAGCGCACTGGACCCGGAGATGGTCAACGAAGTGCTGCTGGTGATGCGTGATCTCGCCAAGAGCGGCATGACGATGCTGGTGGTCACGCACGAGATGGGCTTTGCACGCGAAGTGGCCGACCGCGTGATCTTCTTTGATGGCGGGCGGATCGTTGAAGAGGGCGATCCGGCGCAGTTTTTCTCTCGACCGACCCATCCGCGCGCGCAGGCCTTCCTGTCGCAGATCAAGCACGCCGGATGACGCGGGCGAGGCGACACCACGAGTACGGAGAACACTGATGACGACAACAAGACTGCGCGTAATGGTTGCCGCCGTGGCTGCGGCCCTCGCTGTGCCGGCACACGCCGCCGCGGATGCAAAGGTGATCGAGCGCCTTGAGCGCCAGATCCAGGAACTGCAGCGCGAGGTGCAGGCGCTGAAGGCCGCCCAGCAGAAGAGTGACGCCGCAACCGCCGCTGCTGGCGCGACGGCAGCGGAAGCCAAGGCCGCCGCGACCGCCGCCTCGCCGGCCGCGATCAAGGATGTCGCGGATCAGGTTGAGGCGCAGGGCAAGGAGGCGGTGGTCAAGGGCGACATCCCCGGCTCCTACCGCCGCGCGGGCGAGGAGACCTCGTTCCATGTCTACGGCGTGGCCGAGCTGAACCTGGTGCACGACTTCGGGCCGGACAATGGCGCGAGCGACTACTCGACGTTTGCGCCTTACATCCCGCTCGATGGCCAGAGCAACCGCAAGGGCATGACCTACATGACGGCGCGTACGTCGCGTCTCGGTGTGGAAGCCTCCACGCCGTCGCCGGTCGGGCCGATCAACGTGAAGATCGAAGGCGACTTCAACAACGATCCGCGCACCGGCAACTCGGCGGTGACCGGCAGTCTCGAAACGATCTACACCCAGCAGAGCACCAACAGCTACAACTTCCGCTTGCGCCATGCCTACGGCCAAGTCGGCTCCTGGCTGGTCGGTCAGACCTGGTCCACCTTCATGGACGTCGATGCGCTGCCGGAGACGGTGGACTTCAACGGCCCGATTGGCGCGACCTTCATCCGCCAGCCGATGATCCGCTACACCTACGTGACGCCGGATATCGGCAACTTCACCGCGGCGCTGGAGAACTCGGTGAGCTATGTGCTGGACGACACCGGCGTGGCGACCGCGGACGGTTTCTCGCGTATGCCGGATCTGGTGCTGCGCTACGACAAGGCGTTTGACTGGGGCACGATCAGCGCGCGCGGCGTGACGCATGAGATGGAGGTGAAGGGTGCGCTTGGCAATGCCTCGAAGCGTGGCTATGGTTTGGCTGCGTCGAGCTTCATCAAGACGCGCGGCGACGACTTCCTGACGATTGCGGTGACCGGTGGCAACGGTATCGGCCGCTACTTCAACTACATCGAGGGCGCGATCTACAACCCCGCGGTGAACGAAGTGCTGGCCGAGCAGGCACTGGGCGTGGTGCTGGGCTACCAGATCAAGCCGAGCGACCGCATCCGCTACAACTTTGCTTACGGCTACCAGCGCAACTTCGACAACGACTACACCGACTTTGCCAAGGCGCAGGGGCTTGGCTCCGGCCAGTACGGCGTAAACCGCAACGTGCAACAGGGGCACGCCGGTTTGTTCTGGAGCCCGTTCCCGAAGCTGGTGGATGTCGGTGCCGAAGTCATCTGGGCGCGTCGGCAGACGCTCGATGGCGAGAAGGGCGAAGCGACGCGCCTGAACTTCTCGGGCAAGTACTACTTCCAGTAGGTCGGGTAGCTTCGGCGCCTGTGCAACGGCCAGCCTGGTGCTGGCCGTTTTGCGTTGACGCGCCTCAGGCGGAGCCGAGCCGCCCCATGGCGCGGCGCCCCTGCAGCAAGTGGTTCTCCATCGCCACCTGGGCTGCGGCGGCGTCCGGCTGACGGAGCGCCGCAACGATCGCGCGATGTTCTTCGAGTGATTCCTGCAGGCGCCCCTCGCGGAACAGCGAGTGGAAGCGCATCAGCTTGAGCTTCTGCCGCGTGTCCTGAACGAGTTGGGTCAGCCAGCGGTTGCCGGCGATTTCCTGGATCGCGAGATGGAACTGCTGGTTCACCTCGAAGAAGGCTTCAATGTTGTTGGCGACGAAGTGCGCTTCCAGTGCGTCATGCAGTGCATCGATCCGCGCGTGGGCGGCCTCGTCCATGCGCAATGCCGCTTCATAGGCGCAGCGGCCTTCGAGCAGCGCGAGGATCGGGAATATCTCGTCCAGATCCTGCTCGGTCAGAAGCGTCACCTTGCAGCCCCGGCCCGGCGTCAAGGTGACCAGCCCTTCGCTGGCGAGCACCTTGAGTGCTTCCCGCAAAGGCGTGCGGGAGATGCCGTATTCGGCGGTGATGGCCTGCTCGTCGATCCAACTGCCGGGCGGCAGATCGTGCGCAAAGATGCGTGTCCGCAGCCGTTCCGCGACCTCTTCAAAGAGGGCGGAGCGGGTAATCCGCTGCGGCGAGTCACCTTTTGGCAACACTTCTAGTTGACCTCTTGTATTCATAATTATGGATAACGTATTATTGCTTCCGAGGGCTGTCAAGCCGGAATGCGATAGCGGGCGATCCAGCGGATTGTCTGCGGCGAGCTTGGGGGAGTGAGCCAAATCGCAGGACGGACGACATTGCGGTGCGTCTGGGGGGAGGCGCCGCAATGTGACACGGTGGCCCGGGCCGGCCCACGGGTCGGCCCCTTTTATTCCACCCGGCGTCTGTGACCGCTCGTGTGGCGGTGCGACTCGGCGTCGGGGCAAGGGAGTCTCGCATGTCGGAATTCAAGACGTCCGCCGATCTGGCCGCCTGGCAGGCAGCCGCCGTCAAGGCCGCACCGGGTGGCGATCTGGCCAAGCTCAACTGGGTCACGCCCGAGGGCATTACCGTCAAGCCGCTCTACACGCGCGCCGACATCGCCGATCTCCCGCACACCGATACCTTGCCCGGCTTCGCGCCGTTCGTGCGGGGGCCGCAGCCTACGATGTACGCCGCGCGGCCCTGGACGATCCGCCAGTACGCCGGCTTCTCCACCGCCGAAGAATCCAACGCGTTTTACCGCAAGGCGCTCGCCGCCGGCGGGCAGGGCGTGTCGGTGGCCTTCGATCTGGCGACCCACCGTGGCTACGACTCCGACCACCCGCGCGTGGTGGGTGACGTCGGCAAGGCCGGCGTGGCGATTGATTCCGTCGAAGACATGAAGATCCTGTTCGACGGCATCCCGCTCGACAAGATCAGCGTGTCGATGACGATGAACGGTGCGGTACTGCCGGTACTCGCCGGCTACGTTGTCGCGGCCGAAGAGCAGGGCGTGTCGCAGGATCAGCTTTCGGGCACGATCCAGAACGACATCCTCAAGGAGTTCATGGTCCGCAACACCTACATCTATCCGCCGACGCCGTCGATGCGGATCATTGCGGACATCTTCGGCTACACCGCGCAGCACATGCCGAAGTTCAACTCGATCTCGATCTCCGGCTACCACATCCAGGAGGCAGGGGCGAACCAGGCGATCGAGCTGGCCTTCACGCTGGCCGACGGCATGGAGTACGTGCGCACCGGCATCAAGAGCGGGCTCGATGTGGATGCCTTCGCCGGGCGCCTGTCCTTCTTCTGGGCGGTCGGCATGAACTTCTATCTCGAAGTCGCCAAGATGCGCGCCGGCCGGCTGCTGTGGCACAAGATCATGCAGGGCTTCGGCGCGAAGAGCGCGAAGTCGATGATGTTGCGTACCCACAGCCAGACTTCCGGCTGGTCGCTCACCGAGCAGGATCCGTACAACAATGTCGTGCGCACCACCATCGAGGCGATGGCGGCGGTGTTCGGCGGCACGCAGTCGCTGCACACCAACGCGCTCGATGAGGCGATTGCGCTGCCGACCGAGTTCTCGGCCCGCATTGCACGCAACACGCAGATCATCATCCAGGAAGAGACCCACATCTGTAACGTGGTCGATCCCTGGGCCGGCTCCTACATGATGGAGACGCTCACGCAGGAAATGGCCGACAAGGCGTGGGCGCTGATCGAAGAAATCGAGAAGATGGGTGGCATGACCAAGGCCGTCGAGTCCGGCTGGGCCAAGCTGCAGGTCGAGAAGTGCGCGGCCGAGAAGCAGGCCCGCATCGACTCGGGCAAGGACGTGATCGTCGGCGTCAACAAGTACAAGCTCGCGAAGCAGGATGCAGTGGATATCCTCGACATCGACAACACTGCGGTGCGTGAATCGCAGATTGCTCGCCTCAAGCAGGTTCGCGAGCGTCGCGATGGAAGCCGCGTGCAGGCCTGCCTCGATGCGCTGACACGCTGTGCCGAAACCGGCGAAGGCAATCTGCTTGCACTGGCGATCGACGCGGTGCGCGCGCGCGCCACGGTGGGTGAAGTGTCGGATGCGCTGGAAAAGGTGTGGGGCCGCCACCGCGCCAATCCGCAAACGGTGAGTGGGGTGTACGGAGGCGTCGTGGAAGGTCAGGAAGACTGGCAATCGCTGAAGGGCGAGATCGAGACCTTTGCCGCCGAGCAGGGGCGTCGCCCGCGCATCATGGTGGCCAAACTCGGGCAGGACGGTCATGACCGCGGGGCCAAGGTGGTGGCATCCGCCTTTGCGGACATGGGCTTCGATGTCGACGTCGGCCCGCTCTTCCAGACGCCGGACGAAGCCGCCCGCCATGCGGTGGAGAACGATGTGCACGCGATTGGCGTGTCTACGCTCGCGGCCGGCCACAAGACGCTGGTGCCGCAGCTCGTCAGCGCATTGAAGGCGCAGGGCGCGGACGACATCGTCGTCTTCGTGGGCGGCGTGATCCCGGCGCAGGACTACGACTTCCTCTACAACGCGGGTGCGGCGGGCATCTTCGGGCCGGGCACGCCGATCCCTGCTGCGGCGCGCGAGGTGCTCGCGCAGATTCGCAAGCGGCTTGGCTGAGCAGAGGGCGCCCCGCGTGGACGCCGCCTTGGAAGTGTTCGTCGCCCGCTTGCTCGCTGGCGAGCGGCGCGCGCTCGCCAAGGCCATCACGCTGGCCGAATCCACCCGTGCCGACCACCGCGCGCAAGCCGATGCCTTGCTGCAGGCGGTGCTGCCCCGAACCGGCAAGGCGCTGAGGCTGGGCATCTCGGGCGTGCCGGGGGTCGGCAAATCCACTTTCATTGAAGCGCTCGGCCTGTGGCTGATCGCGCGCGGCCATCGCGTCGCGGTGCTGGCGGTCGACCCCAGTTCCAGCGTCACCGGCGGCTCCATCCTCGGCGACAAGACGCGCATGGAAGGCCTCTCACAGCGTATCGAGGCCTACATCCGGCCCTCGCCCTCGTCGGGCAGCCTGGGCGGCGTGGCTGAACGCACGCGCGAAGCGATGCTGCTATGTGAAGCGGCGGGTTTCGACGTTGTGATCGTCGAAACTGTGGGCGTCGGGCAGAGCGAAACGACCGTGGCCGGCATGACGGATCTTTTCTGCCTGCTGCAGTTGCCGAATGCCGGCGACGACCTGCAGGCGATCAAGAAAGGCGTGATCGAACTGGCCGACCTCATCGTCATCAACAAGGCGGATATCGACCCGAACGCGGCGGCGCTGGCGCAGGGGCAGATCCGCTCTGCGCTGACGATGCTGCGTCCGCAGAACGCCGCGTGGACGCCACCGGTGCTCACGCTTTCAGCCTTGCGTCAGGAAGGTGTCGCATCCTTCTGGGAAACGGTGGAACGCTATCGCGACACGATGCAGGCGAGCGGCGATTTCGAGGCCAAACGCCGGGCGCAGGCGGTGGCATGGATGTGGGCGCTGATCGAGAGCGGGCTCAAGGCGCGCTTCGATGCCCATCCCGCGGTGCGCGCCGCCTTGGGCGCGCTCAGCGAAGCGGTGGAACGTGGGGATACAACGCCGGGCGCAGCAGCTGGGGAGCTGTTGCGTCGGGCTGCGCAGTAAGGGCGGGGCGTCGGCCGTATCGAACGGCGCCGCGTCGGGGGACGCATCGTTGCGGGCATGGCCGGCAGCGACACGACAATCTGGGGGAACACATGCACGACATCATTCGTCAGCTCGAAGAGAAGCGCGGTGCCGCGCGGCTCGGCGGCGGGCAGAAACGCATCGAGGCGCAGCACGCCAAAGGCAAGCTCACCGCGCGCGAGCGCATCGAACTGCTGCTCGACGAAGACAGCTTCGAAGAGTGGGACATGTTCAAGGAACACCGCTGCCACGATTTCGGCATGGCGGAACAAACAGTGCCCGGCGATGGTGTCGTCACCGGCTACGGCACCATCAACGGCCGCATGACCTTCGTCTTCTCGCAGGACTTCACCGTGTTCGGCGGCTCGCTGTCCGAAGCGCATGCCGAGAAGATCTGCAAGATCATGGACCACGCGATGAAGGTCGGCGCGCCGGTCATTGGTCTCAACGACTCCGGCGGCGCGCGCATCCAGGAAGGGGTTGCGTCGCTGGGCGGCTACGCCGAAGTGTTCCAGCGCAATGTGCTGGCCTCCGGCGTGATCCCGCAGATCTCGCTGATCATGGGGCCTTGCGCGGGCGGTGCGGTGTACTCGCCGGCGATGACCGACTTCATCTTCATGGTGAAGGACAGCTCCTACATGTTCGTCACCGGCCCCGAAGTCGTAAAGACGGTGACGCATGAAGAGGTGACCGCGGAAGAGCTGGGCGGCGCGCTGACGCATTCGTCGAAGTCGGGTGTCGCGGATCGCGCCTACGAGAACGACGTCGAGGCGATCCTGATGACGCGCCGGCTGGTCGACTTCCTGCCGGCGAACAACCGCGCCGGCGTGCCGGTGCGCCCGACCACCGACAGCCCGGACCGCATGGACGATTCGCTCGACACCCTGGTGCCGGACAATCCGAACAAGCCCTACGACATGCGCGAGCTGATCATCAAGATCGTCGACGAGGGCGATTTCTTCGAGCTGCAGCCCGAGTACGCGAAGAACATCATGATCGGCTTCGCGCGCATGGAAGGCCGTACCGTCGGCATCGTCGCGAACCAGCCGCTGGTGCTCGCCGGCTGTCTCGACATCAAGAGCTCGATCAAGGCCGCGCGCTTCGTGCGCTTCTGCGACGCCTTCGGCATCCCGGTCGTCACCTTCGTCGATGTGCCGGGCTTCATGCCGGGCACGACGCAGGAATACGGCGGCATCATCAAGCACGGCGCCAAGCTGCTGTACGCCTACGCCGAATGCACTGTACCGAAAGTCACCGTGATCACCCGCAAGGCCTACGGCGGTGCGTACGACGTGATGAGCTCCAAGCACCTGCGCGGCGATGTGAACTTCGCGTGGCCGAGTGCCGAGATCGCGGTGATGGGCCCGAAGGGCGCGGTTGAAATCATCTTCCGCGAAGAGAAGGGTGACCCGGCCAAGCTCGCCGCGCGCGAGCAGGAGTACCGCACCAAGTTCGCCAACCCCTTCATCGCGGGTCACCGCGGCTACATCGACGACGTGATCATGCCGCACGAAACGCGCAAGCGGATCTGCCGCTCGCTCGCGATGCTGCGCGACAAGAAGCTCGAGAACCCGTGGCGCAAGCACGGCAACATTCCGCTCTGATTGCGACGGGGAGAACCGAACATGTTTGAAAAGATCCTGATCGCGAATCGCGGTGACCAGTCGCGCAGCGACGCAGCGGCGAAGCCAAATTGCATGGTGCGCGAAGCGCATGCAGGCGATTTCTCCGCGGAGGCACGCCATGTTTAACAAGATCCTGATCGCGAACCGCGGGGAAATCGCCTGCCGCGTCATCAAGACCGCACGCAAGATGGGCATCAAGACCGTCGCGGTGTATTCCGAGGCGGACCGCGATGCGCGCCATGTCGAACTGGCGGACGAGGCGGTGTGCATCGGCCCGGCACCGTCGAAGGAGTCCTACCTCGTCGGTGACAAGATCATCGCCGCCTGCAAGCAGACCGGCGCCCAGGCGGTACATCCGGGCTACGGCTTTCTGTCCGAGAACGAGGACTTCGCGCGCCGCGTCGAGGAAGAGGGCATCGTCTTCATCGGCCCCAAGCATTACTCGATCGCCGCCATGGGCGACAAGATCGCATCGAAGAAGCTCGCGCTTGAAGCCAAGGTCAACACCATCCCTGGCTACAACGATGCGATCGACACGCCCGAGCAGGCGGTGAAGATTGCGCAGGGCATCGGCTACCCGGTCATGATCAAGGCCTCCGCGGGCGGTGGCGGCAAGGGCTTGCGCGTTGCCTACAACGACCAGGAGGCGCACGAGGGCTTTGCCTCCTGCCGCAACGAGGCGCGCAACGCCTTTGGCGACGACCGTGTGTTCATCGAGAAATTCGTCGAAGAACCGCGCCACATCGAGATCCAGGTGCTGGGCGATGCGCACGGCAACACGGTCTATCTGTGGGAGCGCGAGTGCTCGATCCAGCGCCGGCACCAGAAGGTGATCGAAGAGGCGCCCAGCCCCTTCCTCACCGAAGAGGTTCGCCGGGCGATGGGCGAGCAGGCGGTGGCCTTGGCGAAGGCGGTGAAGTACCAGTCCGCCGGCACGGTGGAGTTCGTTGTCGGCAAGGACATGAGCTTCTACTTCCTCGAAATGAACACCCGCCTGCAGGTCGAGCACCCGGTGACCGAGATGATCACCGGCCTCGATCTGGTCGAGCAGATGCTGCGTGTGGCGGCGGGCGAAAAGCTTGCCTTTACGCAGGACGAGATCAAGCGCGACGGTTGGGCGATGGAGTGCCGCATCAACGCGGAGAACCCTTTCCGTGGCTACTTGCCATCGACAGGGCGCCTGGTGACCTACCGTCCCCCGCAGGAGATGCCGGGTATGGTGCGCGTCGACACCGGGGTGTATGAGGGCGGCGAGATCTCGATGTATTACGACTCGATGATCGCCAAGCTGATCACCCATGGCGCGAGCCGAGAGGAAGCGATCAGCCGCATGCGTTCGGCACTCGATGCCTTCGTGATCCGCGGTGTCGCCAGCAACATTCCGCTGCAGGCGGCGCTGCTGCGCCACCCGCGCTTCCGCTCCGGCAATTTCACCACCGCGTTCATTGCCGAGGAGTACCCGAGCGGCTTCACCGGCGCGCCGGCGGAAGATGCCGAGCTGAGCCGCATGGCCGCGGTGGCCGCCGCGCTGTATCGCCGTACCGACATGCGGGAGACCGAAATCTCGGCGCAGCTGCCGGGCCACCCGCGCAAGGTCGGCAAGCAGTACATCGTGCAGATCCGCGACCGCTGCTTCAGCGTCGAGCTGGAAGACATCGAAGGCGGCCAGCGTGTGCGCTGTGGTGATTTGCGCCACACGCTGGTGGGCGACTGGGTTTTCGGCGCGCCGCGTTTCGAGGGCTGGATGGATGGCGAGCCGATCGTGGTGCAGGTGCAGCGCCATGGCTGGCACTGGAAACTCTTCCACGCAGGCATCAATGTCACTGCGCTGGTGTTGGCCCCGCGCGCGGCCGAGCTGCTTTCTTTGATGCCGCGCAAAGCCCGGCCCGATCTGTCGAAGTACCTTTTGTCACCCATGCCGGGCTTATTGACCGATCTTGCTGTTTCGGTTGGTCAAGAGGTCAAGGCAGGGGAAAGGCTCGCAGCCATCGAAGCAATGAAAATGGAGAATGTGCTGCGCGCCGAACAGGATTGCGTGGTCGCCGAGGTGCTCGCCAAACAGGGCGAGAGCCTGTCAGTGGATCAGCCGATCCTGCGCTTCCGATAAGCGTGCCAAGCGCCACAGCCCGAGTTGCCAAAGAGCGGCCGGGTCACCAAAGGAATCAAGGGGGAGGGGAGCCTGCAGTTGGGCTCCCTCTTTTGGGCGGGGCCGGCCCCTAAGCCGGTCCCCTCTTTTTACTGCAGCGTAGTGGTAGCACCCCCTTCAGGAACGGCCGCCTTCGGGCGGCCGTTCGCATTTCTGGCGGCAGCGCGTCCGGTGCGGCGGTGTTACCGGGGAACGAGCGTCTCAGTCCGTCGCGTCGGACGCTTGCCCCAGCTGCGCGCGAATGCGGCTCAAACCCTGCCGTGAGCGCGAAACCAGTTGGCGTGCGAGGCGACCCTGATGGCTGGCGAGGCGTTCGGCTGCTTGCCCTTCAAGGATCATCGGCCGCAGCGTGTTCTCGGCTGTCTCGTGGAAGGCCCGGCCGATGCGTTCGAGTTGCTGCGTGAAGGAGCGTTCCG
Organism: Niveibacterium sp. COAC-50; assembly: GCF_013184235.1. Classification (NCBI taxonomy): domain Bacteria; kingdom Pseudomonadati; phylum Pseudomonadota; class Betaproteobacteria; order Rhodocyclales; family Rhodocyclaceae; genus Niveibacterium; species Niveibacterium sp. COAC-50. The sequence goes on along the minus strand of NZ_JABCJM010000002.1, from coordinate 13,040 downwards.
CCTCTTCAAGCTGCTCGCGCAGCGCGCGCTCGAAGGCCTCGCGCTTATGCTGCAGTTCCTTGTCCTTGCGCCGTTGCGGATCGCTGAACCACTTCACCAGCCCCGCCACAACCATCGCGCCACCGACCAGCGGTGCAGCAGGTGCGACCAGCGGCAACACCGCGGCGCTGCCGAGCAGGTAGGCCGCCGCGCCGGTGCCGACAATCGACAAGGCTCCGGCGCCCAGCGTCAGCTTCGCGGCATCGTCCACCACGTTTGCCACCCGCGCGCCAAGCCGCAGCGGCGGAATCAGCTGGGCGTACTGCGTGTGGTGCTGGCGTTCGAGGATCGAGACGCGCGTGAGTTGCATGTCTTCCTGGAACAGGCGCAGATCCTCGTACATCAGCCGCAGCGCTTCCTCGCGGCGGCCGATCGCGCGGGTCACGCGGCGCTCGATGTCCTTGCCGAACTGGCTCTGGCCGATGCTCTCCCAGACCCGCGCCTGGGTCCAGTCGTCGGTCTTGAGGCGTTCTGAGGCTTCCAGCACGAAGCCGTTGCCGGCGTCGTGCACCAGTTCGTCGATATCCTCGCGGAAGGTCTGTCGCTCGAACGCGATGCGTGCGTCGACCACGGCCAGCCTCTGCCCGATCTGGCGGCGCAACTGCTCCGCTTCAGTGGTCAGCGCGCCCGCGGCTTGCCGCAAGTTGCCGGCCTGGTCGACGCGTGCAGCCACCTGGGCTTCGAAGGCGTCAATTCGCTGCAGGGCGTTCGCGCAGGCCTGTTCGACTTGCCGACGCAGTTCGCCAGCGTCCAGCTGGCGGTCGAGGTAGGCCTCGAGCGGCGCGCGCAGCGCGGTATCGCCGGTCAGGTGGATGCAATCTTCGGTCAGAGCGACGAGACCTTCGCGGTCGAGCAGGCGCTTGGAGCCGCGCGTCATGCGGGTCCATAGCGGGGCATCTTGGCCGTTGGAGCCAGCGTCAAGGTCGGCCGGGGAGAGCGGGTGGCCAAGCGCATCGGCGAAGCGGGTGACGATGTCGCGGCTTCGCTCCCCTTGCAGGCGCAGCAGCGGCAGGGCCGCGTCGAAGGCTGCCGCACGCAATGCGGTGTCGGTGTTGCTGCTGGCCTGCTGCAGGTCGGCGAGCGCCACGGGCAGCGGCACCGGATGCTCGACGCCATGTAACAGCAAGGCTGCGCTGAGTGCCGAATCGGCAGTGCGGCGCACCAGTTCGTCCAAAGCGGCGAACTCGGCGAGGCTGACGTCGCCATCCTCCAGCGCGACCGCGCAGATCGCACGCAGGAAGGCTGACGGGAAGCCACGGTCGGAGCGCAGATGCTCGTCGAGATCCGGTTCGGGCATCGACAAGGCCGGCAGCGCTGGCGTTGAGCCGGGGTTCGGGCGTGGTGTCATGTCTTCACTCCGCAGCAGGGACGACGTCATGCATGGCGCCGCGGCCCGGCGTCACGCGGGCCGAGCGGCGATGATACGCGGCTTGTCGGGGGGTGACTGCGGCCGGTGCTAGCTGCGCGCGAGCGCGTCGAACGCCGCTACAACCTCCGGTGGGGCTTGCACAAGCTCGATCAGCACACCTTCGCCGCTGAACGGGGTGGCCTCGTTGCCCTTGGGGTGGATGAAGGTGATGTCGAAGCCTGCAGCCCCCTTGCGGATGCCGCCCGGCGTGAAACGCACACCCTGGGCCGAGAGCCATTCGACGGCGCGCGGCAGGTCGTCGATCCACAAGCCGATGTGATTGAGCTGGGGCTCGTCCACGCGCGGTTTCTTGGCCGGGTCGATCGGCTGCATCAGGTCCACTTCGCAGCGAGCCACACCGACGCCCATCACGAAAATGTCCTCGTCCACGTTTTCGCGCTCGCTGCGGAAATCGCCGGTCTTTTCGAGGCCGAACAAGGTGCCCCACAAGTGGGCGAGGCGGGATTTGTCGGCGGCACCAATGGCAATCTGCTGGATGCCGAGGACGCGGAATGGACGACTCATGACGCACTCCTTCGTGACGAAATCCAGCCACTCTAGCGCTGCTGGCTTACATGCGGCCGACACAGCGCAAATGCCTGCGGAAATCGCGTATTGCCGTGACGCAGCGCCTCACGCGAGCATGAACGCATGGATGGCATTCGCCTGCTTGCCCCCGATTTCGCCCTGATTCTGCTCGGCGTCGCGCTGCGTCGTCTGGCCGGCTTTCCGTCGGCGTTCTGGAGCGGGCTCGAACAGTTGATCTACTTCGTGCTGTTCCCGGCCCTCTTGTTCTCCGCGCTGGTACGCAACCCGATCGAAGCGGGCGCCGCATTGCCGCTGTTCGGCGCCGGCTTGGGCACGATGGCCTGCGGCGTCGTGCTTTCAGTACTGTTTGCGCGGCTTGGCCAGCACACGCCGCTGGAAGCGGTTTCGCGCGCGCAGTGCGGCTTTCGCTTCAACACCTACATCGGCCTTGCCGCGGCAGGTAGCGCGTTGGGTCAGCCGGGGCTGGCGACCATGGGGCTGCTGTGTGGCATGACGGTGCCGTTTGCGAACGCGGCGTCGGTGGTGCTGCTGGCGCGGCACGCGCAGACGCGGCTGCTGCCCGAGCTTGTGCGCAACCCCTTGATTCTCGCGACGTTGGCTGGGCTCGCCTGCAACCTGCTCGGCTGGCACCCGCCGGCGGCGGCCGATGCTGCGCTGTCACGCCTCGCACAAGCTTCAGTGCCGATGGGCTTGCTCGCCGTGGGGGCGGCTTTGCGTTTCAAGGGAACGCGGGTTTCGCCGGTGCCCGCTGCCGCGGTGCTGGCGGTTAAGCTCGCCGCGCTGCCACTGATTGCGTGGTTCGCTGCCCAACTCTTCGGATTGAGCGGAACGCCGCGAGCGGTGCTGGTGCTCTGGGCGGGCCTGCCGTCAGCGTCGTCCGCCTATATCCTCGCGGTGCGGCTGGGCGGCGACGCGGCCGGGGTGGCGTGGTTGATTTCAGTCTCCACGCTGATTGCGATGCTCAGCTTGCCGCTCCTGCTGGCGCTGGCGGCCTGAGGCGTTCAGGTCTGCTCGAGCGGTGGGCGGCTCAGCGCGAGCCAGCGCTGTACCGATGGGCGTGTCCACTGATGGGCGGCGTAACGCGCCAGGGCGGCGGGGACGGCGTCGCCATTGAGCACTAAACGGTTGAGCATCAGCGCGAGGTCGACATCGGCGATCGACCATGCGTCGAACAGGTTCTCGCCACCGTGCGCCAGCAGCACCTCGGCGGCAGCGAACAGCTTCTCCGCCGCCGCGGTGGCGGCCGCCGATAGCGGCGCCGGCGTCGGCCGGTAGAAGATCACCTCGGTCGAGCGTTCCTGGCGGATGGCCATCAGATCACTGCGCAGCCACGCCTGCACCTGGCGTGCGCGCGCCCGCTGGCGAGGCGCCGTGGGGTAGAGCGCTGCACCGGGATAGGCTTCGTCCAGATACTCGGTGATTGCCGAGGATTCCGACAGCGAAAAGTCGCCATCGACCAGGGTCGGAACCCGTTGCGACAGCGATCTGCGCGCGTAGTCGCCGCCGCGGTTCTCGCCGGCCGCGAGGTCGAGCGTGCGCATCTCGAACGCAAGCGATTTTTCGTGCAAAGCGACGAAGGCGGACATCGCGTAAGGCGACGCGAATTGCGTGTCGACGTAGAGCAGCATCGGGATTCTCCGTCGGATCAACAGAACAGCGTTAGCACGCCGGTGTAGCCGTAGAGGCGCTCACCGAGCAGTTCGCCGGAGGCGAAGAAGCCTGCGAGCGGAATGTTGCCGAAGACGCGTTGGATCGCTTCAACCTCGCTGTCGTCGCGTTCGAACAGCGAACCGCCACGGCCGGTGCAGCTGACGTAAAGCGCGGCCTTCGGCGCCGACGGGCAGCGCTCGCGCAGCGCCAGCAGCATGGTGTCGAGATCGTGCGTGGCCGAGTCCGCATCGCGACGCACGAAGAACACCTGCTGGCCTTCCTCGGCCAGGTCGTCGATCGCCAGCCGCCCGCCGTTCGGGTCGATGCCGATGATGTGGCGCACGGTGTAGTGGCGCGGGTCCGCTTCATCGGACAGCGCCAGTTGCACGCCCCGTGCGGCGCGGCGCAAGTCATCGCGGTAGAGCGGGCTGACGGCATCACGGAACACCGCCACCGAGCGGCGGCCATCAAGGCGGCCGATCAGGTTGTCCTCAACTTCGGTCGCAACGCGGGCGGGGCCGAGTTGGCGACAGCCTTGCGAGAGCTCACCCAGGATCGCGATGCGGCGATCGAAGGCAACGCCACACAGGCCGCCGGTGAAGGCCGCGTCGGCAATCAGCAGGTTGCCGTCGCGCCCGCTCGCCATGCCGCCCGAGAGGTGCAGGCCACTGAGCTTGCCCGCCATGTCGCGAACCAGATCCGGCATGTCCGGCGTGGCCGGATCAGCGTGCACGATCGCCGAGTGTGCGGCGAACTCGCGGGCGTTCGGCAAGGGTGCTCGACCGGAGAAGACGCGGAAGCTATCCGGCGGCAGTTGTGCGACCAACAGGCTGATGCCCGGCGCGTCGAGCTGTGCGCCTTCGCGGCCGATAAGGCCCAGTGCGCTGGCGCCGACCCAGTGTGTGACCCCGGTGCGCGCCTGCAGCGCTTGCAGAATCGCGTCCACCTCGGCGTTGAAATGGTCGGACCAGTAACAGAAGCCCAGGTTGGCGCCCGCCGGCAGCGCGAGGCGCTCAAGACAGGTGTCGAGCGCGAGGTGCCAGTCCGCTGCCAGCGCAAAGCCGCTTGCGAAGCGGCTTTCCGATACGCTCACTGCTTGTCCGCGGACTTGCGCGCGCGGCCCTTGCGCGGCGGCTCGGCCGGCGGGGTTTCAGGCGCGGCTTCGGCCGGCTTGCTCGCCTGCACCAGATTCCAGGGCCACAGCGTTGCGGGATTGAACGGGTTGGCTGCTGCCTCGCCGCTGGCGGCAGGTGCCGCGGCCTCTTCTGCGCGCGCGTTCGCGGCGGCGGCCGCTGCGGCACGGGCGCTCTCGCCCATCGCCTGCATCGCGGCGAGCGTGGCGCGCTGCACTTCCAGCCCCTGGATCGTGGTCTGCAGCATGTTCAGGTTCATCTTGAGCCAGCCCTCCACCGCCTTCAGGTCGGTGATGCGCTTCTCAAGTTCGCCCACATCCAGCGTCGGTGCGACCATGCCCGGCAGGGCAAAGCCCATCTGGCCCCACAGGTTCTTCATGAACTCGAGTGGATCCTGCATCGTGTGTTCGCCGCTCATTGCGCTCTCCGGTGTCGTGCGAGGTAGCGTTCGATCATAGCCCAGCGAGCGGGGGGCCGCCGGTTGTCAGTCCTGCTCGTTGAGCTCGCTTGCCAGCGCGGCGCGCTCAAGCGCGTCGGCAACGTCGTCGTGCGGATCCTCGAAGATCGCCAGCACCTGCTTGGCAAAGGCACGGGCGCTGTTGTTGAGCTGCGCCGGCAGATCTTCCGGCACGCGTTCCTGCAACAGCAGCTTGGACGAGGACAGCGCGAAGAACGGCGGCAGGATGCGTTCGCGGAACTCCAGCGGCAGCGTGTCGATCAGCCGCGTTGCTGCATCGAGCTGGAAGCGGTTGCGCGGCCACTGCGAGGGGAGTGCCCAGGCCTTGGGCAGGAGGTCGAGATCGCGCATCACGGTGCGCAGATCCTCCGCCGAATCGCGGAAGGGCAGCAGCACCACATCGGACATCTGGTAGAGCAGGATGTCGGTCTCGGTGCGGTTGGCGCCGCCGTCCAGCACGCCGATCCAGCTCTTCAGATCGCGCAGTTTTTCGACCACCTTGTTGCGCGCAACCGGCGAACGGGCGTCGGCCACGACATAGCGTCGCCCCTGCGGCGACAGCGGCTCGCGATCCTCGTCGGTCATCACGCAGGCCGCGCGCCGCCCGAGCAAGGTGAGGCCGTGGCTGAGCGTGTGCGACAACGTGGTCTTTCCGGTACCGCCCTTGTTGCCGATGATGCAGATGATTTCTGCCATGGTGTTCAGGTCTCCGGGCCGCTGGCGGCTTGGGCTCAGCGGGCTGTGTGCTGGGTCGGATTGCGTTTGTGCTTGCCCTGCCGGGTGGGCCATATCGGCCGTCGGCGGGGTACGTCTTCCTCTTTAACGGCACCAACCGTGTAACAGTAAAGCTGAGTTTTTCGTCGGTCGTCCACCTGCAGCACGCCGCTGGATTCAACATCCGGCACCGGGAATGAGTTGCTGACCAGCACGCTTCCCGGCCGCATCTCGGCGCGCGCCTTGTCCCACACCTCGGCCATTGGCACCGGCGACAGGAAGGCATAGACGACGTCGTAGCCCGACCAATCCGCCGCAAAGAAGTCGCCGCGCGCGAGATCCGCATTCGGAATGCGCCGAGCGAGCCAGGCCGCGAGCGCCGCCGGGCCGGGTGCGGCTTCGATGCCGTCCACCTGCGACTCCGGCCGCAGACGCGCGAACGCACGCACAAAGCTGCCGGTGCCGCTGCCGATGTCGAGCACGCGCATGGGGCCGTCCGGCAGCGCCTCGGCCAGCGCCGCGACCGTGCGGCGGTTGGAGAGGAACAACGGCACCTGGGTGCGGAAGCTCGTCCAATACACCAGCGCGAGCACGGCGAAGGCAACGGCCCATACCCAGCGTGGCAGCCCGAGCCCACTGACCACCAGCACCGCCGGCACGAAGACCAGATGTAGCGGCAGCCACCAGCGGTCCATTCGCATCAGCGCCGCGGTCAGCGCCGCGAACACCCCTTGCAAGCAGGCCAACGCGAACAGCGGGAAGCCGAACAACACGCCGGTTTTGGCGAACAGCGCAACGCAGCAGGCGCCGATCAGTTGGGCGACGAGGGCACGCGTGGCAGGAAAGGTGGGCGTCTGCATGCCCGCATGGTTCCCGAATTCGGTGGGGGCAGGCAAGCGGCGGCGGTTATCCGGACGACCGGGCTCGCGCTGTAGCGCGCGCAGTGATCGCCTTCGCTCGGTTCAGGCGACGTGCACTTCTGCGTCGCCAGCCAAGTGCGTGCGATTGCGGCCCGCCGCCTTGGCGCGGTAGAGCGCCGCGTCTGCCCGCCGCAGCCAGGCGGTCGCGTCGTCGTCCTGCACGCGGAAGTCTGCTGCGCCAATGCTGACAGTGAAGTGAATCGGCCCGGCGGCACTGCGCAATTCGGTCTGCTCGATGCGCAGCCGGATGCGTTCTGCGAGGAATTCGGCGCCCGGCGCATCGGTCGCCGGCAGGATCACGATGAATTCCTCGCCGCCGAAGCGGCCGATCGAATCGGCGCCGCGTGTCGATTCGCGTATCGCCGTGGCAACGCTGCGGATCACTGCGTCGCCAACCGCATGGCCATAGCGGTCGTTGATCTGCTTGAAGTGGTCGATATCCAGGATCAGCAGGCTGGAGGGCTGCTCGCCGAAACGCTTGGCGCGCTGCCAGGCTTCCTGCAGCAGGGCGTCGATCGTGGCGCGGTTGTAAAGCCCGGTCAGCCCGTCGGTACGGCTCAGCACCGCGAGTTCGCTGTTGGCTTGCTCCAGGCGCGCGACGAGGCGGTCGGTCTCATCCATCCAGCGTACGAACACCTTGTAGCCGAAGAGGCCAACGAACACCACGATCAGCGCGAAGACCCAGAAGAACACCCAGGTGGTCGAGAGCATCACCTCCGCCGCGGCAGGCAACAAGGCAAGCTCGCCGCTGCGCAGCGTTTCGTCCACGCGGCCGGCACCCATGCTCAGGCTCAGGAAGCCATAGCCGACGACACCCGCCACCACCGCAAGCGTGAGGCGCAAGGCAAGGCGGCGCGGGTCTGCCGACTCATGGTGCAGCAATGCAGGGCGCCTTTGCTGCCATTGCTCGATCGCCGGCCAGCCCAGCATCAGCAGCGGCGCAACAATCGCGATGCCTTGCACGAAGGCGCCCAACCACCAGCCCTGCCAGATCGGCAATTGGCCAATCGTGTCGATGCGGTTGGTGTAACACCAGATCAGCGCGCCGGCCGAGCTGAATACCCCTGCCACGAAGCTCATCTGTACGTAGAAAAGCCACGAGCGCAGGGAACGCAGCGCGCGCGACATGCCCATGGCGCGGTAGCCGAGGCTCAACACCGCAAACCCCAGCGGATTGGCGCAGGCGAACAGCAGCGCCCAATGTGGTGGCATGCCGGCGTACAGCGCCAGCACAAGGGTCGCCAGGTAAGCAGGTACGGCGCCCCACCACCAGCCGAAACACAGCGTCCACAACTGGCAGATGAGCAGCGGTGGATAGATCGTGATGAATACCTTGACGCCGCCGAACAGCAATGGAATGCCGGACCAGCCCCAAGCCACCGTGGCGAGGCCGAATGCGACGCTGACGGCGATGGAGGCGAGCCAGGCGCCGAAGATCAGGAAGCGTTCACGCTGCGTGCCGTTTAGCAGCAGCGCGCGCATCGACACCGCGCCATAGCGCGCACTGTCTGGGCGCGCGGTTTCGCGCTCGGGTGGGCTGGCGGGCGTCGGCGGCAGGGTCGTCATCGGCACGGGTGTGAGTGGCGAACGGGCGCAAAGCCGGCAAACCGGCTTGACGCGATGCAGTCGGCAGGTGGCCGCTTATACGCGGCCACCTGTTGCTGATCTTATCGCCGAACCGTGCTGCAGGACATGCCCCGCGCTGTCGTGCCGCGACGACAGACGCCATTGAGACGCGGGGCGGCCAGCCCCGCGTCCTTCAGGCCGCTTCGACGGACTTGAGCGCGGGGCGTCCGCCCGCTTCGGACTGGCTCCAGCGCAGCCACAGCGCCTTGCGTTCGCGCTCCACCTCGGCAAGGTTGCGGTCCTTGATGTAACCGAAGCCGCGGATCTTTTCCGGCAAGCCGGCGATCTGCAACGCCAGATCCAGCTTCTCGGCGGTTAGCTCGGCCGCCAGGCGTTTGATGTCGGCCTCGTATTCCGCGATCAGCGCGCGTTCCATGCGCCGTTCGCGGGTGTAGCCGAACACATCGAAGCGCCCCCCGCGCAGCACCTTGAGCTTGGCCAGGTACTTGAACGCAGTCAGCACCCAGGCGCCGTATTCGATCTTGCGGATCTTGCCGGTGACCGGGTCGGGCTTTGCCCACAGCGGCGGCGCGAGGTGCAGCTTGACGCGGTAATCGCCGTCGAAGGTCTCGGCGACCCGCTCAAGGAAGGCCGGGTCGGTGTAGAGGCGCGCGACTTCGTACTCGTCCTTGTAGGCCATCAGCTTGGCCAGATTGCGCGCCACCGTTTCGGCGAGTCGTGTACTGCCCAAGGCCGACTCGGCGCGGCGGACGGCCTCGACCCTGGTGCGATAGCGTTCCGCCCAGGCCACGTCCTGATAGGCGGTGAGGAAGGCGACGCGCGAGCTCAGCAATTCGTCGAGCGTCTGCGTGGGCTTGAGCGGGATCACCGGTGCCGGGAAGGCGATGCGCTCCACCGCGCTGCGGTCGTGCGCGGCGCGCCGCCCCCAGGCGAACGCAGCCTTGTTCATGTCGACGGCCACCCCGTTCATTTCGATCGCCCGCATCAGCGCGGCTTCCGACACCGGTACCAGCCCGCGCTGCCAGGCATAGCCGAGCAGGAACAGATTGGTTGCGATGCCGTCACCCATCAGCGCGGTGGCCAGTTTCTGCGCGTCGAGGAAGTCCACCGAGTTCGGGCCGATCGCATCCGCAATCGCAGCCTGCATCTTGTCGAGCGGGAACTGCCAGTCCGGATTGTGCGCAAACTCTGACGTTGGCGACTGGGCGCAGTTCACCACCGCACGGGTCTTGCCCAGGGCCATTTTTGCGAGCGCTTCGTCCGATGCCGAAACGATCACGTCGCCACCGATCACGGCGTCCGCTTCCCCGGCCGCAACGCGTACCGCATGCAGGTCTTCCGGCCGATTCGCGATCCGCACGTGCGAGTAGACCGAGCCACCCTTTTGCGCGAGGCCCGTCATGTCCAGCACCGTGACACCCTTGCCGTCGATATGCGCCGCCATGCCGATCAGCGCGCCGATTGTCACGACACCGGTGCCGCCCACGCCGGTGATCAGAATGCCGAACGGTTGTGCGGTGTCCGGCAGCCGTGGCGCCGGCAGCGCGAAACCCTCCGTAGCTTGGCCGGCGAGCGCGCGCCCTTTGCGTACCTTGCCGCCTTCGATCGTCACGAAGCTCGGGCAGAACCCGTTGAGGCAGGAGTAATCCTTGTTGCAGGCCGATTGGTCGATCGCACGCTTGCGGCCGAATTCGGTTTCCACCGGTACGATCGCCATGCAGTTCGATTGCACGCCGCAATCGCCGCAGCCTTCGCATACCGCTTCGTTGATGAAGGCGCGGCGCTGCGGGTCTGGAAAGCTGCCGCGTTTGCGCCGGCGCCGTTTCTCGGCGGCGCAAGTCTGGTCGTAGATGATGGCCGAAACCCCCGGCAGCTCGCGGAATTCGCGCTGCACCGCATCCATTTCGTCGCGATGCCGCATCGGCACATGGTCCAGATCGCTCGGGCCATAGGCGCGCTCGGTGCCATCGGTGACGACGACCAGGTTATGCACGCCTTCGGCTTTCAGCTGGGCAACGATCATCGGCACCGTCAGCGGGCCGTCGATTGGCTGGCCGCCTGTCATCGCAACGGCGTCGTTGTAGAGGATCTTGTACGTGATGCCCGGCGCCTTCTCGTTGCCGAGGGCCGCGCGCTGCAGCGCCGCGACCGACTGCCGCACCGCCAGCAGGCCGGAGTGGAAGTAGGTGCCATCGCCGAGGTTCGCGAACACATGGCGGGTATTCGTAAAGGGCGCCTGGCCGACCCAGGTCACGCCTTCTCCGCCCATGTGCGTGAAGGTGGTCGTGTTGCGCCCGTGCATCCAGGTCACCATGTAATGGCAGCCGATGCCGCCGACGGCGCGCGAACCCTCCGGCACCTTGGTCGAGGTGTTGTGTGGGCAGCCGGGACAGAAGGTCGGCACTCGGTCGATCGCGAACACCTTTTTCGCCAGCGCCTGCTCCTTGGCCTCGAGGAAGGCGAGTCGCGCCTTCATGCGATCGGAGGTGTGGAAGCGCGCGATTCGGCTTGCGATCGCGCGGGCGATCATCGCCGGCGTCAGCTCGCCGGCCGCGGGCAGCAGCCAGTCGCCATGCCACACCTTGCCCTGGCCGCCCACCTCAAAAGCCCACTCACCTTTCTCGTCGAACTTCCCAACGACACGCGGGCGGACATCCTCGCGCCAGTTGTAGAGCTCTTCCTTGAGCTGGTATTCGAGCAACTGACGTTTCTCCTCAACCACCAGGATCTCGTCCAGCCCCTCGGCGAATTGGCGCAGTCCTTCGCACTCCAGCGGCCACACCATGCCGACCTTGTATAGCCGGATGCCGATCTCGGCCGCAAGCGCTTCATCAATACCCAGATCGTCCAGCGCCTGGCGGACGTCGAGGTAGGCCTTGCCCGAGGTGATGATGCCCAGCCGTGGCTGCGGCGAATCGATCACGATGCGGTTGAGCCCGTTGGCCCGGCAGTAGGCGAGCGCCGCGTACAGCTTGTAGTGCAGCAGGCGCTTTTCCTGCACCAGCGGGGGATCCGGCCAGCGGATGTTCAAACCGTCCGGCGGCAGCGTGAAGTCAGTCGGAATCTTCACGCTCACCCGGTGCGGGTCAATGTCGACGGAAGCGGAGGTCTCAACCGTGTCGGCGAGCGCCTTGAAGGCGACCCAGCAGCCCGAGTAGCGCGAAAGCGCCCAGCCATGCACACCAAAGTCGAGGTATTCCTGGACGCCGGCGGGCGCCAGCACCGGCATCATCATCGACTTGAAGAAGTGGTCGGTCTGGTGCGGCAGCGTCGAGGATTTGGCGGCATGATCGTCGCCAGCGATCACCAGCACGCCGCCCTTGGGGCTGGTGCCCGCGGCATTCGCATGGCGGAACACGTCGCCCGAACGGTCTACCCCGGGCCCCTTGCCGTACCACATCGAGAACACGCCGTCGTACTTCGCGCCGGGGTAGAGGTTGACTTGCTGGGTGCCCCAGACGGCCGTCGCAGCGAGGTCCTCGTTGACGCCGGGTTGAAAGACGATCTCATGGCTCTTGAGATGCGCCTTGGCCTTCCAGAGTGTCTGGTCGAGGCCTCCAAGCGGCGAGCCGCGGTAGCCCGATACAAAGCCGGCGGTGCTGAGCCCGGCCGCCCGATCCCGCTCCTTCTGGATCATCAGCAGCCGAACCAGCGCTTGGTAGCCGGTCATGAAAACCCGACCGGATGTGATCTCGTACTTGTCTTCCAGGCTCACCGCGCGTGCGGGGACCTGGGCGGCCGATGCTTCCGCCATGGGGCGTCTCCTCTACAAAAATCGTGTTTTTGCTCTGCCCGGCCGATCCCATCTTTTGAATGGGCAGCCTTGCGCTCGTGTCGAAACTCTCGACGCCAGGCGCAGATTGTCACGGCGAGTGCGCTACGCTGCGCCGCCGCAATGTCAGTCCTGAGACAGTTTGGGAATTCGCCTCGATGGAGGTCGTCAATCCACTATAGGAAGTGGGGCGGGAAGCGCCAATCCACGTCGGGGAGAGATGGCCCACGACGACTATTTTTCGCCTATTTCAAAAATCGGGTTGACAGAGCTTCTCTGTCTCTCTAAAGTAGCTGGCTTCGCACGGGGAGGGGTTCCCGAGCGGTCAAAGGGATCAGACTGTAAATCTGACGGCTCTGCCTTCGAAGGTTCGAATCCTTCCCCCTCCACCAAGTATTTCGGCCTTGTTGCGGTAGTAAGTGACAAGGCGGGCGGCGAAAGTCGTCGGCCTGCGGGTGTAGCTCAATGGTAGAGCAGAAGCCTTCCAAGCTTACGACGAGGGTTCGATTCCCTTCACCCGCTCCAAGTTATTGCAGTGCCCTTGTAGCTCAGTGGTAGAGCACTCCCTTGGTAAGGGAGAGGCCACGTGTTCAATCCACGTCAAGGGCACCATTCGTTTCTGTTGGCCCGGTGCAGGGAGATGTCCTCGCTCCGGGTTTTTATTACGACATCTGGGGTAGTGACATGGCCAAGGAAAAATTCGAGCGGACGAAACCGCACGTGAACGTCGGGACCATCGGTCACGTTGACCATGGCAAGACCACGCTGACCGCAGCAATCACGACCGTGCTGGCAGCCAAGTTTGGCGGCG
>NZ_JABCJM010000019.1:0-1242 GCF_013184235.1 Niveibacterium sp. COAC-50 | reverse complement strand
CGGTTGCGGTGCCGGTGATCGCGGCGGTGTCGTTGGCACCGGTCACGGTCACATCGATCGCCTTGGTCGCGGTGCCATCCAGGCTCGTGACGGTCAGCGTGTCATGCACGATCTGGCCGTTGGTCAGCGCTTGCGTCGCGGCCTTGGTGTTGTCGAGTGCGTACGTCCAGGCGCCGGTCGCGGCGTTGAAGGTGAAGGTACCGTAGGTGCCGTTGAGCGAAGCGGGCGCGACAGCCTGGAAGACAGACTGGCCCGCATCGGCGTCACTGACGCTCACGGTGCCCGAGGCGTTCGGCGTACCGGCGATCGCATTCGCCACACCACCGGCTTCGACCACCGTGCCGGTGGCGGTGCCACCGACGGTGGCGCCGTCGTTGGCGCCGTTGATGGTCACCGAGATCACTTGCGAAGCGGTGCCGTCTGCGGACTTCACCGTGATCGAATCGGTCAGCGACTGACCCGCGCCGAGCGACTGGATTGCGGACTGCGCGTTGTTCGCAGCGTAGGTCCAGGCACCGGTCGTGGTGTTGAAGGTGAAGGTGCCGTAGGAGCCAGCCAGCGTGGCAGGCGTCGCAAAGACCGCTTCACCCGAATCCACGTCGGTCACGGCGAGGCTGCCCGACGCCGTGAGGTTGCCGCCGGTCACGGCGACATCCTCGGTCATCGTGCCCGTCGCAGTACCGGTGATCGCAGCGGTGTCGTTGGCACCGGTCACGGTCACGTCGATTGCCTTGGTCGCGGTGCCATCCAGGCTCGTGACGGTCAGCGTGTCATGCACGATCTGGCCGTTGGTGAGTGCTTGCGTGGCCGCTTTGCTGTTATCCAGCGCATAGGTCCAGGCGCCGGTCGCGGCGTTGAAGCTGAAGGTACCGTAGGTGCCGTTGAGCGAAGCGGGCGCGACGGCCTGGAAGCTCGATTGACCTGCATCGGCATCCGACACGGTGACCGTACCGGAGGCGTTCGGCGTACCGGCGATCGCATTCGCGACGCCGCCGGCCTCCACCACCGTGCCGGTGGCGGTGCCACCGATGGTGGCGCCGTCGTTGGCGCCGTTGATGGTCACCGAGATCACTTGCGAAGCGGTGCCATCGGCCGACTTCACCGTGATCGAGTCCGTCAGCGACTGGCCTGCGCCGAGCGACTGGATCGCGGACTGCGCGTTGTTCGCAGCGTAGGTCCATGCCCCGGTCGTGGTGTTGAAGGTGAAGGTGCCGTAGGTGCCAGCCAGCGTGGCAGGCGTCG
>NZ_JABCJM010000018.1:0-1764 GCF_013184235.1 Niveibacterium sp. COAC-50 | reverse complement strand
TACGGTGAGATCATGGAGGGGGAGTGCGATGTCCCGTGGGGCTAACAAGTCCGTCAACGGGACGCCAAACTGCTGCGCAGTTTGGTGCCCTCCGCTGCGCTCCGGCGCCCGTTACGTCCAACGTTAGGTCTCATGACAACCACCGCCCCATTTTCTGGATTTGACCTGAGTAACTTCTGGGAAGACTCCGACTTTGCACGTAGTGCGTACGTTGGACCAATGTTCAATGAGCATGATCTCGCCGCTTTCGAAGGCGAACTCGGATACAAGCTTCCCAGTTCCTATATCGCGTTAATGCGAAGTCAAAACGGCGGAATTCCGCGCCTCTCGAAATATCGCACCAGTGAGCGAACTTCGTGGGCGGACGACCATGTCGCGCTAACAGGCATTTACTCCATCGGTCGAGAACAGACGTACTCCCTATGCGGTGAGTTCAATAGCGCCTTCTGGGTCGAAGAGTGGGGCTATCCACCCATTGGCATCTACTTCGCCGACTGCCCTTCTGCCGGTCACGATATGCTCTGCTTGGACTATCGCGAATGTGGCCCTCAAGGTGAGCCGGCCGTCGTACATGTCGACCAGGAAAACGACTACAAGATCACGTACCTTGCAAAGGACTTCGAGTCATTCATCCGTGGTCTGGAGGGAGACGATGCGTTTGAGACCTAACCAGTCCGTCAACGGGACGCCAAAATGCTGCGCATTTTGGTTCCCTCCGCTGCGCTCCGGCGCCCGTTACGTCCAACGTTAGGCGCCGCTTTTTGTTTGCGCCAAGAACAACCGCCTTACCTAATTGCAGTTTCTTTTGTGGCTTACGGAAACGCTATGGCATCGAATGAAAAGCAATACTGGTTCCCCGCGAAACGTTACGGTTGGGGCTGGGGGTTGCCCACGGTGTGGCAGGGTTGGGTCGTCTTCGTCATCTATTTCGTCCTAATCTTTGCGGGCGCGGTCGCCGTGCTGCCAAACTATGGCGCTCCCCGTTTCGTCGCCTACGCCGGTGCTCTCACGCTCCTGCTCGTCGCGATCTGCTGGGTCAAAGGTGAGCGCCCAGAATGGCGTTGGGGCGGCAAGTGACGGCGGCGCCTAACAAGTCCGTCAACGGGACGCCAAAATGCTGCGCATTTTGGTTCCCTTCGCTGCGCTCCGGCGCCCGTTACGTCCAACGTTAGGAGTTGAGCATCGCGATCAATCAACCAGCGCTGAACCAGATCATTGGCATGTCCGTGGCGCACGTCTGGTTAGGCCACGGATCTGCGCTGTTTCTCGAACTCGGGGAAATAGGCGAATGTCGGCGCAAGGATGGTTCGCAGGGAAACCCGAAAGGTGCCGTCACGGTCATGGCTGACTTTGGCTGGCGCATCGAAGGGCCGCGAAGTATTGTGTGCGCAAGTGGCGAATCAAACCGCAGAATCGCTTCAGCGGTAAAGTCATTGCTAGGTTCGCAAATCATCGACGCCTGTTCCGTTGGAAGAATTCCGGAACTTCAGCTTGCGTTTTCAAACGGGCGCTGGTTGCAGACCTTTACGCACTACGCTGGCCAGCCGGCGTGGGCGCTATTGTTTAGCTCGCCCAGGCTCGGCGCACTCGGAGTCAAGGCTGGTCACCTCAGCGTCGATGAGCACAACTCCTAACAAGTCAGTCAACCGGACACCCAAACTGCTGCGCAGTTTGGGTTCCCTCCGCTGGCGCTCCGGTGCCGGTTACTTTCAACTACAAGGGCTTCCCCAGTAGTCAAGGCGAACTGATCCAACGGCCACGCAA
>NZ_JABCJM010000017.1:0-1783 GCF_013184235.1 Niveibacterium sp. COAC-50 | reverse complement strand
CGCAACTCTGGGTTTGAAACGACAGCAAGCGCCAACAGCAACGCGCATGCTTGAGCAAGGCGAAATAGGTGTCGTTGTTTCATGTGGCGACGTTAACTGGGCTGGTCATAACAAAGCGCGCTAACGTTGGACGTAACGGGCGCCGGAGCGCAGCGGAGGGCACCAAACTGCGCAGCAGTTTGGCGTCCCGTTGACGGACTTGTTAGCCGGCGCGGAATAGAGTTTTGTCATGGTCTGCTAAGTGGCGAAACGTAAGTGTGCTTCCCTCTTCGAAGTTCAGCGTAGCACCGACTTCCGCCGACGCTCCCCAATACTCGACGGACGCTAGATTGCAGCCAACGACGCCCGGCATTTTCGATAGGTTTACCAAAGCAAGCGCACTTGAGTCGGTGTGGTTTACCGGCACAGTTGGTTGGTCAGACGAGCGCCAAAATATCGTGTTGCCATCGAAGTAGAGCCGGACCCACTTACCAGAGAACTCGAAATAGGCGACGTTCGCAGGGTCCGCGACCTCTCCGTGCTCTTGATGCTGCAATAGGCAGAACGATGTGCATTCACAACCGACGATCGGCGGTTGTTCACCATTGAGCGAGTAGAGAGGAGTGCCGGTGGTCATCGAGACGGCTAACGTGGAAGTAAGCGGACGCCGCAGCGCGAAGCGCGGAGGGAACCTGCAAGCGTCAGCTTGCAGGCGGTCCGCTTGACTGCAGGGTTAGACGGCACGGAATTCATCGCTTGAGCAGAATACTGATTACCAGTGATGTAGCTGAAATAAGCAGCGCAAGCCCTGACATGCTCAGCGGCATGATGAACCTCAAAAAGTCGCGGTTCTCGCCAGCAAGGATTGACGCCAAGAACGGAAAATTAACGGCATGCTTCTTCTCTCCGACTTTTAAGGTAAATAGAGATACCAGCGCCCCATCTTCTTGTTTGTAGCGGTGTTTTCTATCCAAGTGATAGTAAAGACGACCAAATAAAAGCTCTGGGCTGCAATCCAACTTTTCCGCCAACGCCTGCAGATTTATGGCGATGTATGGATCATTGTCGGAGACCACAACATCAGAGTTCGATCTGGGGTATTGATCCTTGTACATCTCATAGATGCATTTGAGGACATAGCGATCTGACGTGAGAGTACTCATGTTTGCAATGCTCAGTGGGTAGTGCTGTCTAACGTGGAAGTAACCGGCACCGGAGCGCCAGCGAAGGGGACCCCAATGCGCAGCATTGGGGTGTCCGGTTGACTGCCGTGTTAGGCGACATTTCAGGGGCTACCCAAAGATTAGAGATTTCACCCCAAACACGACGCCAACCAGCAACAACGCAAGTGCTACGAGCAAAAGTACTTTGGCTCCGTGGGAGGTTCCTGGTGCGAATGGACTCTCTCCTTTGACGCGCTTCTGAAGCAGCGTTTGAAGCTTTTGAAGTTCTACGTAATTCCAGAGACAGCCGCATTTCGCGCACGCATGAAACCCTTGTTTATCAATGACTGCGACGGATCTGGAGATTGCGAAGAAGTTGAGATCCTGTGGATAGAAGCGGCCGTTGAAAATCTCGTTCTCATCAGACGCGATTAAGCTTCCCTTGACGACTTCTTTGCTCGCGCACGATGGGCACGCTAACGGGTGGTTGGAGTGCATGTGTGCTTTGTTTGGCGCCTAACGAATGAAAGGGCATTCCCCATCCCGCGGTGCCGTGTGAGCGGCGTCGCGTTTTGAGTGCCACGATGGGATTGCACAACTCATCGTCATCTCGATGGAGGGGAAGCCCATGAAAATTGTGG
>NZ_JABCJM010000016.1:0-1844 GCF_013184235.1 Niveibacterium sp. COAC-50 | reverse complement strand
CTAATCGGGATAGGAAGGAACCTCGCGGCCCCTCCCTCCCACACCACCGGACGTACGGGTCACGTATCCGGCGGTTCGATGAATTGAATTCCTACCGTGGCGCAAGGCTGGGTAGTCCCAAGGTTTCAAAGTAGCGCAATGGTAGCGCGAGGGTCAGCGCCGGCGTCTTGGAAATACGCCACGGGCCATGAGCAGTCTTGCTGGTGTTCCACGCCTCGCGGACTGTTACCCCACGTCGGCGCAGCTCCCTGTAGCCCGATGGCCCCCATTGTTTCCAGAGATAGCAGCGCAACTTGCGCCGTACCCACTTGTCGATCTCGCGCAGAGGACTCAGCACCTCGGCAATGCCGAAGTACGCTTTCCAACCAAGCAGGGTTTCTCTTAGCTCTGCCACGATCACGGCAATCGTGTTGCCTCGCGTACGGCGGGTCAGTTCGCGCACGCGCGCCTTGAGCTTGTCGATGGCTTTGTCGGCCACCTTGAGCCGGGCGCCGTTGCGGCTGACCGTGAAGCCCAAGAACCTGCGGTTCATTGGGCGATCCACCGCGCTTTTCAACGGATTCACTGTGAGTCGCAGTGTGTCGCTGAGGTAGCGCGTTACGCTGGCCATCACGCGCTCGCCGGCTCGCCGACTGCGTACCAAGATGTTGCAGTCGTCGGCGTAGCGGGCAAAGCGCAGGCCGCGACGTTCCAGTTCCCAGTCGAGTTCATCGAGCACCACGTTGGCGAGTACCGGCGACAGCGGGCCGCCTTGTGGCACGCCCATCGTCGTTGGCGCCCTGCTCGCTCCGATCTGCACGCCCGCCTTGAGGAAACGGTTGATCAGACGCAGCAGTCCGGTGTCCGGACAGTGGCGCTTGAGCCGTGCCATCAATCGGTCGTGATTGACACGATCGAAGAAGGCTTGCAGATCCATATCCACGACCCAACCGTAACCGCTTCGGATCATCGCTTGCACATGGCGCACGGCTTGATGGGCCGAGCGTTGCGGGCGAAATCCGTAGCTGTGGTCGTGGAAACGCGGTTCCCATTGCGCAGAAACAACCTGTGCAATGGCTTGCTGGATGAATCGGTCCAACACCGTCGGAATCCCCAAGGGGCGGGTCTTGCCGTCTGGCTTGGGAATCTCGACACGTCGAACCGGTCGGGGACGATAAAGCCCTTCGATCAGTTGTGTGCGGATCCGTGGCCAGTGGTGTCGGAGGTACTCTGGCAGGTCATCAACTGTCATGCCGTCGATGCCCGGCGCGCCCTTGTTCTGGCGCACTTGCTTTAATGCGCGTTGCAGATTGGCCCGCTCCAACACTTGGGCCAGCGACGCTTGGGTGTGAATCGGTTCGGGGTGTCCTGGTGATCCGGCCTCGGGTTCATCCTGCGGTGGAACCGCAGCCTGCGTACGCAGATGGTCAGATGCAATCCCGCTGCCCTTCATCATGGGCCCTTCACCTTCATCGTTCAGGCCTTCGGCGGGGGCTCCGCCTACTATGCCTTCTGCTGACTTCTCCACGGTATTCAGCGACCGTCTCCAGTCGCCCAGCTTCGCTTGCGCGAGGCACCGGGGAGATCTCCCGGGGTAAGACACGTTACCTTCCCTGCATAGACGCCGGATTTACAAAATGCACCCAACCGCAGATGGAGGGCTTTGTGGTCACGTGCCCACTCGCCCCAGATGCATCACGCCTCATATCCGGTTTTTGTTCATCGTCCCGCAGTTTCGGATTGGGCTTCCTTCAGACCCCGCCTCGCGACGACGCCCTTGCCCTTCTCCTTGCCTTCGGCTCTGCGAAAACCTGGCCCTAGGACTTGCACCTAGGAAGTAACGCGCCATGCCCGGCGCACACGTT
>NZ_JABCJM010000015.1:0-1957 GCF_013184235.1 Niveibacterium sp. COAC-50 | reverse complement strand
CTCACTCAATCGAGCTACGCAGCCCAACGACCGGAAGAACAAAGCGGTTTGGCAGGAAGCAAAACGGCCACGTGTTGCGTGGCCGTTGGATCAGTTCGCCTTGACTACTGGGGAAGCCCTTGTAGTTTGAGGTAAGCGGCAGCCGGAACGCCGCAGGCGTGGAGGGAACCCAAAGCGCAGCTTTGGGCTGTCCGCTTGACCGAATTGTTAGGCGAGGCGTATGGCTCAAACATTAGAGCTGCCTTCTGCTGTAGAAAGAATGGAGCCTAGGTACTCCAATACTTCTTCCTTGGATTTCCAATTTAAAACTTCTTCAGTGAGCAACTTAAGAATGCTGGAGGAGTAAACCACCTGAGCGCGCCAATTAGTGATCCAAGCTGAGCAAACTACCATCTTGACCATTCGGCTAGAACCACGATGCTTCCCAACAACCTTGACCTTCTCGTAGCCGTCTCCCCACTGCGCAGGAAGGCAATAAACTTTTGTACCCGACGAAAAGTGCTGTGTTCCGGGTTTGTGTTCTTTGCCGCCAGGGCCAAACGGGCGCGTTTCCTTGATGTTCCCTACTAAGCACCATTGCGAAGACGGAGTGGTCATGGTGTTCGCCTAACGTTGAAAGTAACCGGCACCGGAGCGCCAGCGGAGGGAACCCAAACTGCGCAGCAGTTTGGGTGTCCGGTTGACTGACCAGTTAGCTGCGGCGCTCATAGCCCGACACCCCACCGTTGTACTTGAACGGCTTGAAGCTGCTTGCTCGCGTCGAAGCTGACCAAGACAACAACGTCGTACCGTACAAGGCCAAAGCTCCCAACCTCTGCTTCTCGTGCGTAGTGAGCCTCGCGCATACCAGGCGCCGACACGCAACAGCCAAGCTCGACGCCTCTCGCAGAAAAGAACCGTTGGGCTTCTTCGATTTTGGTGCCAACAGGCAGCCCGTTTTTCGTTTCGGCTTCCCAATACGCGATGCGCTCATAAACCCGGCCCATTGAACAGGCCGACAAGAGCGCAAGTACAGTGAATGCAGCGCAGAAACGAAGTAGGCGTGACGGCGTAATCATTGAAGCAGCTAACGTTGGACGTAACGGGCGCCGGAGCGCAGCGGAGGGAACCAAACTGCGTAGCAGTTTGGCGTCCCGTTGACGGACTTGTTAGGCATCGCGGGCTCCTTGTCGTTGCCGCTTGCTAGGTAATCCATTCCGAATCGACCACCAATGTTGAGGTCTTGCAAGACGGGCATAACTCCCCCGTGTCGAGCTCACCAAGAAGATCACCCCGCTCGCAATGCTGGCATTGCAGATAGTGCTTGGGAGGAGGCCCCTCGATTAATACACAGCCTATTTGTGTGGCTGAGTCGGGGCCGAACACTGGCCCTTGAGCAAAGGACAGCCTGTCTTGAAGGATCGGTCCAAATACTGGATTGACGTCTCGATCCACTTCAGTCTTCGTTAGTACCAAGCCCATCTCTGAGAGCGATGCATGGAGCCGCTCGATCTCGTGGTCCCTGGCGCGGTGCGCAACGATAACGGGTGGTTGTCTGACCGATTCCAGTGCATCGCTGAGCGAAACACCATGCTTACGGCGCAACCATCCGGCTAGTTTGATCCGTGCCTCGCTGGGAACGTTCGCGATGGTTGCAGAATAGATGGAGTAAAACTCGGGACCACGGTTGCGTAGAGCGTGCTCGAGCCAGTGTTGCGTGCCGCAGGACTCGCATACCAGCAGACTGCAGCCACCGTAGCCTGACTCAAATGAGTGGTAATGGAACCAACCTACGGAAACCGAAAGCTGACAGTGACCACAGCGGAGACGAAGCGGCATCTCTCGACTTGCCTAATCGGGATAGGAAGGAACCTCGCGGCCCCTCCCTCCCACACCACCGGACGTACGGGTCACGTATCCGGCGGTTCGATGAATTGAATTCCTACCGTGGCGCAAGGCTGGGTAGTCCCAAGGTTTC
>NZ_JABCJM010000014.1:0-4515 GCF_013184235.1 Niveibacterium sp. COAC-50 | reverse complement strand
GATTGGGCTTCCTTCAGACCCCGCCTCGCGACGACGCCCTTGCCCTTCTCCTTGCCTTCGGCTCTGCGAAAACCTGGCCCTAGGACTTGCACCTAGGAAGTAACGCGCCATGCCCGGCGCACACGTTGGAGGTCAGCGGACGGCCCGCTAGGGCCGGTCCGCTGGACCGAATTGTTGGGCGTCGCCCACAGTTCGTGGCAACGGAGAAACTCATCGGCGCAAAAGTAGGAGTCGATGAGTGCCGCCCGAGTATTGATGATGTGAAGCAAGAGAGAGGCAACCGCTTCCCGTTGTCCGGAGCTACAGAACTGCCACAGGTCGTTGCATTCGTATGCCGCGTACAGGTGGTTTAGAAGCTGCGGGCCATACCAACCGTAGTGCTCTTCAGGCTCATCAAGCGCCAGACGGACCAACCTGGGAAGCAAGTATGCCTTCCCTGTGGGGGTGCAAAAAGTGACCGGATCCCACCCCGGCATGCCAAGTTGTGCGAGCGTCAGGTCCTCGCGGCTTCTAGCGAGAAGTGTTTGATCATGCTCGAAGCATTCTTCGCAGTGTCCGTAATTTGTGAAGTGCTCAGGACGTTTAACCGAGCTGAAGGCTGCGTCGATAGCTGCGACTGCCTCGGAATCTCTACTCATGACGCCCAACGTTGGAAGTAACGGGCACCGAGGCGCAGCCGAGGGAACCCAAACGCGCAGCGTTTGGGTGTCCCGTTGACTGACTTGTTAGGCACGGACCCAGAACCCGAAAACATAAAGTATGACGACGACTGCTAGACCTAGCGGTGAAGTCAGTTCGGCTTCGCGGCGCTTGCGGTTCTTCGTGCTCCTGCCCCTGAACCAATTGCCAGACCACGCTGCGGCCAAGAAGCCAACAAGGCACCAGGTACCCAAGTAGCGCGCCGCGGGAGAATCGAGTGCCCACCAAAGTGCTGCACCGGCGCCGTAAAGAAGGATAGAGGCGCCAAGCACAAATACGGAAGGCCACTCGAGTGCTGGAAGAAATGCAACGTTCGCGGCAGACATGCCCGCGCCAAGCAATGGGAGCCCGACGAATATTCCAGCAAGCACGTATGTTTCGTACACCATTTAGCTTGAGTGCCTAACGGTTGACATGAGGGGCGTCCGCAAGCGGGCGAAGCCCGCTTGCGGACGTCACCTCGATGGAAGGGTTAGGCATTGCTGGCACGCGTGCCCCATGCGTGAAGGGCACTCATGAAGACACTGAGCAGTTCGGGAAAGCGCATCGTTGTTTCCTGCAGTCGTTGTTCCGTAAGCGCCACCGGATGTTCGAGAAATTCGAGCAGGTACTCCGGGTGCCGACCATTGCCCCATTCGACAGAAGCCTCACACAACTTTGGTTCCGTGGTGATGTGCTTCACTCCGACCAAGATGGCTACCGAGTCCGCCTCATGGTCCGCGGCGTCCGGGAATGTGCACTCAAGCCAGACGCTGTGGCCCTTGTACTCAGTGAGGCCACCGACTGACGATGACCCAACGTTGAATTTGAACCTCGGGTACTCAGACGCAGCCACTCGTGCCGCCTCATTCAATAAAGGCAGGAAGACGCGTTCAAGCTCGGTGACTGCGTGCACGGTCTTCGCGATGCCTAACGTTGAAAGTAACCGGCACCGGAGCGCCAGCGAAGGGTACCCAAACTGCGCAGCAGTTTGGGTGTCCGGTTGACTGCAGTGTTAGCCCCAGGCCTCAACCGCACTGACGCACCCCGGCAAAAGCGGAAGAATGAACTGAGCCCAACCTGAAACGTGCTCCGGCTTGGCGTAGCGCAGCCAAATGTCATGGCCTTCTGGATACGGGGCGGAAACGGTATCGAACTTGGCGAGGTACCAGCGCGTCACCTCCGGCGAAACGTGTAGGGAGGGATGCGTCTTGGGCGGTCTTTTGAGTGAGGCAATTACTTCGTTTTCTATTCGACGAGCAGCCTCTCTTTGTTCCGGGGTAAGAAGCCTTGCAAGGCGCTGCCTGCGCGTGGCGCTAGCGCCAACAATGGGGTCGGGCGCGAGCTGAAACTCAACGACAAACTTTGAGCCGGAATATTCGTCCCAGCCGTCGCGCGAAACTTGGCACCACGCCGTGATATGTAAATTGCCGTGCGGGCGTGACCAGCTTAAGAAGGTGTCGGCGCGCTTAAACCCAGCCGCCTTGAACCACGGACCCAACTCTGACTTTAGCAGCGCGTAAACCTCAGTTGATTTCATGAGGGGGCTAACGTTGAAAGTAACCGGCACCGGAGCGCCAGCGAAGGAAACCCAAACTGCGCAGCGGTTTGGGTTTCCGGTTGACTGACTGGTTAGGCTCGGAGATGGTTGAATTGTAGCGACTCGATTCACTTAGCCGAATCCAAAGACGAATCGAATCTTCCCGTGTATTGCAATTAGTCGGCGAACCTCGCAAACGAAATATTCGAAATGCTCTTTAAAGTCATAGTCCCACTCGATAATAACCCGCCAGGTCTCGTTTGTTATCGTTTCTGGGGTGGCATAGCGCTCAGAATGTTCCCCTTCTTGCCAGTTGTCGCGTAGTTCGTGCCACAGCTTCGGATTTGAGCGTCCATCCCACTCTCGATAAACATCGATCGGCAACCAAATCTCTAGACGTTTTACCGGAATCGGAGCGCTAGAGATTTCCTCTCCCGACAGCCAGGAATAGCCCCAAGACCCCATAAATTGATACAGCCCTTGGCCACCAGAGACATATTTCCTCTTGCAAGGA
Organism: Niveibacterium sp. COAC-50; assembly: GCF_013184235.1. Classification (NCBI taxonomy): domain Bacteria; kingdom Pseudomonadati; phylum Pseudomonadota; class Betaproteobacteria; order Rhodocyclales; family Rhodocyclaceae; genus Niveibacterium; species Niveibacterium sp. COAC-50. The sequence goes on along the minus strand of NZ_JABCJM010000014.1, from coordinate 1,783 downwards.
GGTAGTAGATCTGCAGTCTCAAGTGGGTGGGTATTGCCGTCGTCGTCAAGCAAGAAGTCCGGGGGGAAACCTCGGCGACTTGCGGGAGGTTGCAGTTCCGTGTCAATCCAGTTGTATAGATAGTAGTCACGGTCCCCGTTATATTCGCTTGAAATATCGACCCATTGATCGTCTTTGCAGGCTTGGAATACCCAGTAGATATCTATACCCATAGGCGCCTTCGGCGTAAGACCTAACGTTGGACGTAACGAGCGCCGGAGCGCAGCGGAGGGAACCAAAATGCGCAGCATTTTGGCGTCCCGTTGACGGACTGGTTAGCCAACATTCCGAGCCTCCTGCTTGAGCCACCCAAGGAATGCGGTGACAGCAGAGACAAAGTCCGCCATGTCCACGCTCACGCCATTCGGACCTGACGAGCACTCCGCGAAAACTATCCGAACCCGACCATTCGCCGTGGCGATGAAAGACTTGAATCGATCAAACGACTCGCCTCCATTTGTTAGGAAGTCATGCTTGAAGTACCGCTCCGAATCTGCGGCCACTTGGCCGGCTGTTCGGTCGTCATCGCGGTAGACGGCTCTATCGAGCAGCTCGTACAACTGGGAATCCGTAAGGTCTTCGAATGATGGCTCGTCCAAAGCCTGAAGCCTGCCCATCACACGTTCAAGGTGGCCGCCAGTGACATTAAGCATGCACGAGGGCTCTTCGAAATCACCTAGTTGCAACTCGCGCGCCCAAATGCACATACGACCAAAGACCCACCCCCGTTCGTTTGGAACGTTTTCATGCACGCAATCAATTGCGAAAGTGGAGGTGTTGCCGAATCGCATGCTGGCTAACGTTGGACGTAACGGGCGCCGGAGCGCAGCGAAGGGAACAAAAATGCGCAGCATTTTGGCGTCCCGTTGACGGACTTGTTAGCCACGGCGCTACCCATTTGACGGGCGCTGGACGACGGCTGACTCGAGACGCTCGGGCTGTGGATTTCCGTGCTCTAGCCAGTTGTACGAAAAGACCTTGGCGATGGCCTGTGCGTATTGCTCCGCAGTTGCACCGGTGAAGCCAGAGCCTGGAAGGCCGCTACCTTGCTGAACGACGATGGCTGTTAGCGGAGGAAGCTGTTGAGTAATGCAGTAGGACTGCACTGGCTCGAGGAGTTGCCCAAGCCCTGCAGTAGGAACACCGATGAGCTTTGCCAACTGCGCATAAGTAATGGATTGCCTATGAGTGGCAGCCCACGCGAGCACCGCCCAAATCTGACTGGCACGTTCTGACCTATTCATCGCTCATCACTTGAGTGGCTAACGTTGGACGTAACGGGCGCCGGAGCGCAGCGGAGGGAACCAAAATGCGCAGCATTTTGCGCGTCCCGTTGACGGACTTGTTAGGCTTCGGGGCGGAGAATGCATTCATGGCTATACAACTAGGATCCGTGGTGTGCGTGATAGTCGGATATTGCTCGTCTGAGGAGTGGAACTAAACTATTTGACGAATCGCGGAATGCGTAATTGGTTTTTCGTCGCAAAACGATAACAGAGTATTGCTTTTCCCCGTCTAGTTCATTGCACCTAAAATCCACCACAACGCCAGCCAGTCTGAGCTTTTCTACTTCCGCAAAGAGATCTTCTAACACGCTAGCTAACTCCCTAAGCTGCAGCCTAACGTTGGACGTAACGGGCGCCGGAGCGCAGCGAAGGGGACCAAACTGCGCAGCAGTTTGGCGTCCCGTTGACGGACTTGTTAGGTGCGGCGCTAATTTGCATTGAGGTTTGCGCGGCCGCTA
>NZ_JABCJM010000013.1:0-11460 GCF_013184235.1 Niveibacterium sp. COAC-50 | reverse complement strand
TACGGTGAGATCATGGAGGGGGAGTGCGATGTCCCGTGGGGCTAACAAGTCCGTCAACGGGACGCCAAACTGCTGCGCAGTTTGGTGCCCTCCGCTGCGCTCCGGCGCCCGTTACGTCCAACGTTAGCGCTTGCTTTGAAGACCACGCTCCCAATCGCTCGATGGCTTGCAGTCGCGCCACTTTGCCTGTCCGTGGTCGGCGGGGTTTTCTTTGGCCTATTCAGTTGCGGCGGCTATGCATGGCACGCCGTCGTGTATTGGCTCGCACTTTCGTCGCTCACAACCATTGTTGTTGTCGCGCCAACGTGCGGCGTTGCTGGCTGGTGGCGGAAAGCGCTTTACGTATTCTCAACGCTTAGCCTGTTCGTGCTTGCTCAATCCGCCGCAGCTCCGTTCTACCCGTCGGAACCCCAGTCGCTTGCTGAGTATGGCCGCAACTTCCTCATCGCAGTCAAATACGGCCCCTGCGCATGAAAGCCCCTCTCAACCAACGCGCTAACAGGTCAGTCAACGGGACACCCAAACGCTGCGCGTTTGGGTTCCCTCGGCTGCGCCTCGGTGCCCGTTACTTTCAACGCTAGGCAAGTTGCCCCATAGCTATGTCCGCTCGAAAACTCGGCGATGCCTTTTGTTCTCACCTTCACGAAAAGCACATGAAGGCGATGGGTTTTAAAAAACAAGGTAGAAATTTCACGAGAAAGTCCGAAGGCTATACTGAGCGGGTTTCAGTTCAAGGCAGTTCCTGGAATTCTGGTGATGAGCCTTGGCACTTTTACATCAATGTTGCCGTGGCGATTGATGGAGTCCCGCTACGAGAAACCTCAAAGTTTCATGCTGATGGCAGACTCGAACGACTGGCTCCCTCTGCACCAGCTGCGTACGACCTTACGGCGGCAAACCTTGAGTCACTTGCAATTGAAATTTCTGGGTATGTGATGGAGGCTTGTTGCCGCATACCCGATGCCCTACACGATGTGAGAACCCGTGCGTTACAGGGTTGGTACTCGCCGCTTCCCGTTCCCGATACTTGGCTAGATGAAGAATCTGCCTAACCCTGCAGTCAAGCGGACCGCCTGCAAGCTGGCGCTTGCAGGTTCCCTCCGCGCTTCGCGCTCCGGCGTCCGCTTACTTCCACGTTAGCCACTCGCCTTGAATTGCTTTCTTTTCGTGTGGCCAATTCTTGAAATGCTGCTTCGGCGCGGCGCTTGTTCCGGGGCGCCGCAGCGCTTCTCAAGCGCCAAGGGTCATCACACTGCTGGGCATATTCTTGCTCAACAGCAGCGGGCTTCGAGTGCGGCACCTTCATCGGTTGGTGGAGGTCTGGGCGCTCCAGGCTTGTGGCGCTCAGGGCTTGCGGTTCGCATGCCAACGCACTTTTGGGCTGGTGCAAGAGTGAGGGCTTTTTCCCTTGCCGGCGCTGTTGGCGGTGCGGTTCAATTGGCTCGGCGCCTTGTGCCTTCGTCCCGCCGTTCGGTGGCTCAATCGGGCAGCGGTTGCGCGGCTAACAAGGCAGTCAACCGGACACCCAAATGCTGCGCATTTGGGTCCCCTCCGCTGGCGCTCCGGTGCCGGTTACTTCCACGTTAGCCACTCGCCTTGAATTGCTTTCTTTTCGTGTGGTCAATTCTTGAAACGCTGCTTCGGCGCGGCGCCTGTTCCGGGGCGCCGCAGCACCTCTCCAGCTCCAAGGGTCATCACACAGCGGGGCATCTTCGCGCTCAAAAGCTGCGGGCTTCGAGTGCGGCGCCGTCAGCCGCTGGCGGTGGTTTGAGTTCTTCCGGTTTGGGGTGCTTCGGGCTTGCGGGCAACGTGTCGGGGCGCGGTTGGGCTGGCTCAAACTTTGCGGTTGTCGCCCTTGCTGCCGCAGCTGGCGGTGCGGTTCAATTTGCTCGCCGCCTTGTGCCTTCGGCCCGCCATTCGGTGGCTCAATGGGGCAGCGGTTGCGCGGCTAACAAGGCAGTCAACCGGACACCCAAATACTGCGCATTTGGGTTCCCTCCGCTGGCGCTCCGGTGCCGGTTACTTCCACGTTAGCGTTCACAATGCCCATCTACGCGTTTTGCGCTGAATACCCAACACCTAAGGCATTAGCTCTCTGCGGCCTCAAAGCGGCAACGCATGCGCTGCCCACGATCTCCGAGGAGCTTAAGTGGAATTTTCTCGTAACGGAGAGGCCAAAAGAGGCCTTCTTTGGCGCTGTCAAGGATGAAAGCTTCTCGCTGAAGCTCAACATCCAAAACCCACGCAACTCGTTTCGGCCTTACATTCGTGGGTGGTTGAAGGCAACCCCCAGCGGTACGCGCATTGACGTGCTGCTTTACGTAAATCCATTGGTAACCGCCCTAACCGTACTCATCATCTGTACACTTGGGCCGTCGTTACCCGCCGTACTTTCTGGCGAATTTCGCGCACTTCCCCCGTTTGCAATTCTGGTGACGCTCCTCGGAATGTACGGCTTTGGTTTCGCGGTCGAAGTTCGGAGAATTCGGTCCAAATTGGCTGAAATCATTTTATTCGCGGGGCAAAAAGCAAGCTAATGTTTTCGCCCACCGTGTCCGCTAACAAGTCCGTCAACGGGACGCCAAAATGCTGCGCATTTTGGTTCCCTCCGCTGCGCTCCGGCGCCCGTTACGTCCAACGTTAGGTTCATTGCATGGGTGCGATCTCAGCCGACGAACTGGATTTGCTCACCTTCTTCGAGTGCGAACCGAAGTTGCGCGATGCTGACGTTCCATGGACGTACAACGACGCTCTATATGAGTTTTCTCTTGGTGAGTTATCGCTCTCATGTGCCGTTGCACCTTCATATAGAGATGTTCGAATTATTCTAAAAAGTGGTACGCATATCCTCTACGAGCTAAATGCCATGGGTGTTGCCGACGTTCGTTACCACAACGAAGGAAACCGAGAACTGCTCGAAATTGAGCTTGGCAATCACGATCAGCTATGGGTTCGCCTTAAGCCGGCAATAGGCATCTGCCATGAGGCAAGGGAATGAACCTAACCATTCCATCAACCGGACGCCAAAAAGCTATGCTTTTTGGTTCCCTACGCGCTGCGCGCTCCGGCGCCGGTTATGTCAAACGTTGGGCATCATGAAACCCGATCGCGCACCACTCAACGAATCGCAAGAGCATGCACGGCGACAACTCGTCTCCTTATGCCGTGCAGTGCTCGCGGAAGAACTCTCGTTCTTTGAGGCGGCAATTCAAATCACTCGCCTCCGCCAAAGCGTTGGCGTTCCCGAAGGGGACTCAGACCTAATGGCGTTCGTTGCCATCGCATCAGAGTCGGACCATCTTCCCCCGCACCATATTCAGAACCGTTGGTCACCGGAGGCACTGAAGAAGTTCCAGCCTGAGTTCGAGCGGATTGAAGCCTGGGCCAAACCCTTTGCAACCGAGGCTTGCCAAAACATCGTAGGAAGGTTTGGAAGCGCATGACGCCCAACAAGTCCGTCAACGGGACGCCAAAATGCTACGCATTTTGGTTCCCTCCGCTGCGCTCCGGCGCCCGTTACGTCCAACGTTAGCCGTCAAACAATTCCAATCTCGTATAACGTCATGACCGAAATCAACCAAAGACTGCATCAATTAGCCGCCGATCGAAAACTCATTGCCTTCCTTAGCATCAGTATTTCGGTAGCGGTCCTTGCTGGCCTTTGGTTCGGCCGCTTTCCGCCCGGTGCTGTTGCGATCGTTTGGTTTTCGTTTGCCGCAATCCTTGTTCGTGCAATATCTTGGGCAACGCCAGAAGAAATCGCGCGCATTACGGCAGCAGCCGGCCACAGCAACGATGAAGCCGGCTAACCAGTCCGTCAACGGGACGCCAAAATGCTGCGCATTTTGGTTCCCTCCGCTGCGCTCCGGCGCCCGTTACGTCCAACGTTAGCCATCTCATGAGACAGCAAAGCGTGCAGCAGCAAAATGCGGCAACCCAAGAAGCACTCCGCATTCACGCCAAGTATTGGCGCAGCACGCCTTTGCCTCCAGCGCTCATCGAAGCTGCTGCCGCTCGTGGCGTTAACTGTGCGACGGCAATATTTCTAAAGTTGGAAATCGACTTTCCCGGCATGCCTAGGCTATTTGGCGTCATGCTTACAAATTCCGAGCGATTCATCCGGTTTGAAATTGAAACTGATGAAAATCACTCGTCAGTGGAGCTCATTGAGGTTTGGCGTGACGTGACCGAGAGCCAAAATCTGAACATCCACAACCGTGGCATTGGCGCCGGAGCCGGTGCGTTAGCGATCGAAGTTCTTCGTGAACTCAATGCCAATGCCTAACATATCAGTCAACCGGACACCCAAACTGCTGCGCAGTTTGGGTTCCCTACGCTGGCGCTCCGGTGCCGGTTACTTTCAACGTTAGCCACTCGCCTTGAATTGCTTTCTTTTCGTGTGGTCAATTCTTGAAATGCTACTTCGGCGCGGCGCCTGTTCCGGGGCGCCGCAGCACTTCTCCAGCTCCAAGGGTCATCACACTGCGGGGCATCTTCGTGCTCAACAGCTGAGGGCTTCGAGTGCGGCGCCTTCAGCCGCTGGCGGTGGTTTGAACTCTTCCGGTTTGGGGCTCTTCGGGCTTGCGGTTGGCGTGCCAACGCACTTTTGGGCCGGTGCAAGAGTGAGGGCTTTTTCCCTTGCCGGCGCTGTTGGCGGTGCGGTTCAATTTGCTCCGCGCCTTGTGCCTTCGGTCAGCCGCTCGGTTGCTCAATCGGGCAGCGGTTGCGCGGCTAACAAGGCAGTCAACCGGACACCCAAATGCTGCGCATTTGGGTTCCCTTCGCTGGCGCTCCGGTGCCGGTTACTTCTACGTTAGGCATCCCGCAGCCGTCAAGGCATAGGTCTGGGAATGCACCGAAAGTCAATACCAATGAATCTCGTAGAAACTGGCTTTGCTGCTGGAACCTTGGTGCACACGAAAATTGGACTTAAACCAATTGAAGACGTCTCCGTCGGAGACTTAGTGCTTAGCTTCCCGGACGACAAAATTCCGCCGCCGCGCCTGCGCGAGGAGCACGAGTACACCTATCGCAGGGTCACAGCGATATCGCGCGCGGAAGAATTGGTAGTCTGTGAGGTTATTGCTTGGGATTTGGCTAACAATATCAAAGAGACGATAAAGGTCACCCCAAACCATCCGATCTATATCCAAGGGTTTGGGTGGAAGACGAGCGATAGGATCGTCTTTGGCAATACACTTGAAAGCAACGACTTTTCAAATCTTCTGGTTAAGAAGAGACGGGACACTCAAGAACGGGTAACCGTCTATGCCCTTGAGGTTGACGAGCACTACAGCTATTACGTTGGCGAACTCGGCGTATGGGTTTATGGCAATGTCACCAACGCGGCGAAGGACGATGCCTAACCCTACGGTCAACCGGACAACCCAAATGCCGCGCTACGCACGGCATTTGGGTGCCCTCTGCGCTTCGCGCTCCGGTTGCCGGTTACCTTCACGTTAGGTCTTGTCAATGCAGATTTTCGACGCGGACGGTAACGAAGTACCTCAGCCGCCGGCTCCCCGAATGGAGGAACTGACACACATTTGTGAAATTGGAGGGCAGTTCGACGCGTGTTCGATCTATGTTGAGTTTCAGTCGCCAAATCTCGATAGAGACCTTATCACCAAGACCGTCGGGTTAAATCCAACGAAAGCTTGGAATGCTGGCGAAAAGCGCCCGCACGGCAATGGCAGGTCAGGTCTCATGCGAGTTGACGACATTGGAAAATGGTGTCTAAGAGTTGATTCTTCGAACCTTCCAGTAAATGAATCCATTGCAAACATCTTTGCAACCGCGTCACAAGACGTCGAAGCATGGAGGAGCATCTCCTCAGCATACGTGGGCAGGGTTGCGCTGGTCGGACACGCTAGCAATTGGAATAGAGAGTTCAACATTAGTGTCGACAATTTGTCGAAGTTTGTCGAACGGGGCTTGTCACTAAGCATTGATGCCTATTTCGATGGCTATGAGCAAACATCCACCTAACTGTGCAGTCAACCGGACACCAAACTGCTGCGCAGCTTGGTTCCCTCCGCTGCGCTTCGGTGCCGGTTACTTTCAACGTTAGCCATCACTAAATGACCATGCGCGTATTTCAAACTGTTTTTGCTTGCGCCCTGTTACTGCTTGCAGGCTGCGATCAGCAAGCAATGATTGAAAAGTTCGCACCGCAACAGGAAGTCAGTAAAGCCAAGCAACTTGTGACACAACTAGCAGCCAGAGATTTCGCCTCAATCGAAGCGCAGCTTGATACGACGCTAAGAACCCCTGAGCTCCAAAGCACGCTGGAACGCTTGGCGAAGATAGTTCCAACAGAGACACCGAGAAGCATAAACATAGTAGGTGCGAACACCTTCTCAAGCGGCGAAGTCACCAACTACAACCTTACACTTGAGTATGAGTACTCAAGTTCCTGGCTTCTGACCAACGTACAATTGGTCCGTAATGGTACTCAAGTTGTTGTTACAGGGTTTCACCTTCAGCCAGAGCAGACGCCATTGAAGGAGGTCAATCGATTCACCCTGTCGGAGAAGGGTTTTCTGCACTATTTGTTCTTGCTGCTGGCCGCTGTCATCCCAATATTCATCGTCTACGTTCTGAGGTTGTGCTACAAAACGCCCGCACTCAAGCGAAAGTGGTTGTGGTATGTGTTTATCGCTGTTGGCATGATTCAGTTCTCAATTAACTGGTCAACTGGCGAAACGAGCATTCAGCTCATAAGCTTTCTTTTGCTCGGCGCGGGCTTCTTGAGCAGCGGTCCGTTCGCTCCAGTTGTTCTAAGTTTTGCGCTCCCCGTAGGTGCAATCTCGTTCCTTGCAAAGCGTCAGGCGCTGGCAGAGCAAAATGCTGGCTAACCAGTCCGTCAACGGGACGCCAAACTGCTGCGCAGTTTGGTTCCCGTCGCTGCGCTACGGCGCCCGTTACGTCCAACGTTAGGCATTTCAAGGAAACGCTGTGGCATTTGATATGTACGCGGGCGACCGGCACGAAGCCATTTACGACCAAGACGAGTACATCTTTGCCTACGTCGCGGAAGCACCAGGCGCTTTTCCGCAACTGGAAGCGCTGTACTCTAGGTTCTACTCGGAGTTCAGTCTCACGCCCGAGCATGCCGGGTTGTTGGTGCACGAACTACTTGCCCTTCACGATCGCTTCGGAGCAAACAGTGGCAAAGCACAGGCGGGTCTCGTCTTGCGCTTGGCGCAATTCTTCAGCGCAGCGGCTCGTAACAGTATCTGCGTCCGCTGTTCCGGCGACTGAAATGCCTAACCCTGCAGTCAACCGGACACCAAACTGCTACGCAGTTTGGTCCCCTTCGCTGGCGCTCCGGTGCCGGTTACTTCCACGTTAGCCCGCTCAACAGGAGCCTTGGTGTTAGCAAAACGACTAGTTTGTATTGCAGTTGCTTTTCTTGCTTTGAGGGCAACGGCAGCCGACGATATCAATATTCAGCCGTCTGAAAGTTGTGCAGACGCGCTACAGACTATCGGCGTCTCCCGCATTACGTATCTCGCCCTGATCTATAGCGAAAATCACAGGGAAACTTATCAAAAGCGGTACGAGAACTTGGTGGCTGTTGAATCAAAGTGCTCGGAGCTCCATGAGGTTATAAGCCTGACCAAGACAGGCATCCTCCTAAATTCTGGGCTAAAGGCGAACGCAGAGTCTGAAATCCAACGCCTTCTATCAAAGAAGCCAAACTCTTGGTCTGTTTTGAATGGAGCGGGTCTCTTTTACGATGCGGTCGGGGACTATCAACGAGCTATCCGGAATTTTGAGGCGGCGCAGCGAATGGACGACGCCTGGAACATTAATATGGCCCTTGCTCATGCCTATTTTGGAGCAGGGGACTACGCCAAGTCGGTCGCCAGCTATAAGGCTGCTGTCAAGAAGAATCCTAATGTCAAGAACGTCCCTGCAGCCAAGGATAGCTATATAGAGTCGTGCAAACACCTGAAGGACAACCCAGAGTGTTCATGACTCCGCGGGCTAACAAGTCCGTCAACGGGACGCCAAACTGCTGCGCACTTTGGTTCCCTTCGCTGCGCTCCGGCGCCCGTTACGTCCAACGTTAGCGCTCATGATCCTTCTGCGCGTTACATATCACGTGTTTGAACATGAACTAGCTGGCCCATGGCCTACTGACAGAACCTCCTGGCATCAACTGGATGGCGAGGTTGCATTGACGTTCAGTAACGACAAGACAGTTTTCGTGTCGTGGGGAAACACGCCGCTGCAATACAGCATCGAGCAGAAAGGCTGTTCGTTTTTCAATGCGGGAGTGCTCACGGCAGTGGATATGACCCAACACCCGCACTGGCGCCCATTCATTGAGCGCGATGTCACAATGAACTACATCAAAAACGACCATCAAGTGCTCTCTCTCACCGCCGGCGAGGAAAGCCTCTTTCTGACCTCGCAGTACGACGACGGCACGTTCTGTGGAGACTGTGTACGTGTATCCCGTGCGAAGCCGCTCTAACACTACAGTCAAGCGGACCGCCCAATGCTGCGCTTTGGGTTCCCTCCGCGCTACGCGCTCCGGCGTCCGCTTACTTCCACGTTAGGCCTTTCTTTCATGCCAAACACTCCCATGAGCGATTCGGAACTAGAGTCAGCTATTGCCCGATTCCTCGGCGCCTACGAGGTCGTGTTCGACATCGATTGGGAGTACTCCCGAGAGCTCATGCAGCATGACATGGCTAATGTCATTGGAAGCGAGGCAACGTTTGCCAGGCCTGCGCCCGGATTTGAGAACAAGAACTGGGGCGCTCGCACTGCCTTGATTAGGGCTCATCAGGAGCTGGTGAGTCTGCTGAGTGATCGAGGCGTTTCTCCGGATGTTCCGGTGCGAGATGCTTGCTTTAATTTCGGTTGGCCAAGAGAACTGAAGGCCGGAGTGGTCAAAACACCTGGCTTCACGTCAATGCTTCAAGGACCGTTCTTCGCGTTCTTGCGTAGGCTGGGAAGCTAGTGGCTGCGTTCACCATGTTGTACTTGGCATCCAGGCCTAACACTTCCGTCAACGGGACGCCAAACTGCTGCGCAGTTTGGTTCCCTCCGCTGCGCTCCGGCGCCCGTTACGTCCAACGTTAGCCAGCTTTGAATGAATGAAAGTGGTCAGTGTGCAAAAGCTCATCCTAATTTCAGCCATTTCGGCTTTTCTCTGCCTCTCCGGGTGCGCCCAAAGCACGGGTGCTAACGCAGTCGCGAGTTCCTCGTCTTCTTCGTCTAGCGCAGGGAAAACCGCCGAGGGTTCCATCGTCGGCGAAGGCTCGATATCGGTAGCCAATCATCGCGTCGAGGTTAAGGGCGGGAAAGTCACCGTTGACGGCGTCTCATTCGGTGAAGCGTCCGAAAGCAGCACAGTCCGCTACCTCGTCACGCCGAGTGGCGCCAAGCTCTTCGTTGACGGTCAGCTTCGCAATGCCGCGGCTGGCTAACAAGTCCGTCAACGGGACACCCAAACGCTGCGCGTTTGGGTTCCCTCGGCTGCGCCTCGGTGCCCGTTACTTCCAACGTTAGCCCTCTACTACCCAAACCATCTACTGTGCGTACTCTATTTACCGCTATTGCTCCTGTTTTCTTTGCCGCGTCGATCGTTGGCTGCTCTCCGAGCCAAGACAGCGGAGGTTCGTTTGCTCAAGCGGCGCATGCAAAAGGCATTGACTTTGCAAAGCCTGCCACTCTAAAGGTCACGATCAAGACCGACCGTACGGGTGCCGACCTCGGCGCGTTCTCGGGTCTGCTTCAGAGCGAGGGCTTTGCGGTAACGACGGAAGTCAGCCAAAGCAATTCACAGCCGGCGGAGGCTCAGTCGGTGAGCGGTACAAAGACAGGCGTCTTTTCGGAAGGTGCGCTTAATGCCCTTGAAGCGAAGTTGAAGCCTGCACAAAACTCAGGAATCACGGTTTCAACCTCTGTAACCCAGGAGCAGTGAGGCTCAGGGCTAACAGGTCAGTCAACCGGACACCCAAACTGCTGCGCAGTTTGGGTCCCCTCCGCTGGCGCTCCGGTGCCGGTTACTTTCAACGTTAGGCAACATGAACGTCGTCACCGTTCGATTTGAGGAAATACACCAGGTGCGGCGCATCAGAGCCAACCGCGCGCTTCCGCAGCGAACGGTCTTCGGCTTCTCCGACGGCATCGGCTACACCCCGCAAGTTACCGCTCCCGGCTTTCCGCGCCTTGAACCGGGAATGACAGTTCACGCTGTCCTGCGCGAACCCGGCAACTGGAACACATTGGTCGGGTGGCGCGACCCAGGTACCAATGAACTGATGGCGCCGAATCCTTCATGGCATCTCAAGGGCATCGTCTTCTTTGCAGTCTGGGGCGTCATCGCGGTGGCGACCACGCTGCCCTTTCAAACAACTCACTCGTGGGCTCCGTTCGTCGCCGGCGCGCTTGCCGGTCTGGCCTGTGTGTCCGAGGCTACAAAGTGGCGACTAAAGGAGCGCGAAAGGCGTGCAATTGAGGAACTCTTACCCGCTTCGCATGATGCCTAACCAGTCCGTCAACGGGACGCCAAAGTGCGACGCACTTTGGTTCCCTCCGCTGCGCTACGGCGCCCGTTACGTCCAACGTTAGGCCACTCAACAGGATGTTTCCCATGTCAGACCAGAATCCCTATGCTCCTCCAACAAGCTCTTTAAGCGAGCAACCTGTTGAAAGCTCTAACGAACGCGCCCGTTTGAACAGAATTGCCTCAGGGCAACGACTTATCGTCATCTCAATACTGGTTACTCTTGGAGCTGCAGCATTGGCGGCGGCGGTAGGAGTACTCGGACAAGCACTCCAAGTTGTTGGGTTGTTGGTTTCTCTTTGGGGCACCTATCGGCTGGCATCTGCGTTAAGCGGTGCGACATGGATCACGGTGCTTTGTCTGATCCTTATGGTCATTCCCCTTGTTAACCTCATCACAATGCTCGTTCTAAGTTCGCGTGCCACTCGCACCCTAAAGAAGGCGGGCTACAAAGTTGGGCTGCTCGGCGCATCGCAACAAGTTGCCTAACAGGTCAGTCAACCGGACACCCAAACTGCTGCGCAGTTTGGGTTCCCTCCGCTGGCGCTCCGGTGCCGGTTACTTTCAACTACAAGGGCTTCCCCAGTAGTCAAGGCGAACTGATCCAACGGCCACGCAACACGTGGCCGTTTTGCTTCCTGCCAAACCGCTTTGTTCTTCCGGTCGTTGGGCTGCGTCGCTCGATTGAGCGAGGGGTACGGACTGCGACACTACAAACGGTCATCGATGCAGCGCTCGTGGCTGCGGACCCTGATGAAAGACGCGCGCGGGGGCCTCATTCGTTAGTCGCGGAAAGCGCTTGCTGCCGCCACGAGTTAAACAGGACATGCCTCGCGCGGGTCCAACCCTGGCTCATCAACGCGTGCCGTCTCGATCGGCGGGAAACGGGTTACTCGGACTTGAGTTCAAACGCGTCGCCGCGTGCAAGGCAG
>NZ_JABCJM010000012.1:0-15927 GCF_013184235.1 Niveibacterium sp. COAC-50 | reverse complement strand
CGCCGCCAAACTTGGCTGCCAGCACGGTCGTGATTGCTGCGGTCAGCGTGGTCTTGCCATGGTCAACGTGACCGATGGTCCCGACGTTCACGTGCGGTTTCGTCCGCTCGAATTTTTCCTTGGCCATTTTTAGTCCTTAATTGATCAACGCATCACTTCTTGTTGATGATGGCTTCCGCGACGTTGCGCGGCGCTTCGGAGTAGTGCTTGAACTCCATCGAGTAGGTCGCACGACCCTGGGTCAGCGAGCGCAGCGTGGTCGAGTAACCAAACATCTCGGCCAGCGGCACTTCGGCCCTGATGACCTTCATGCCCGCAACGTCGTCCATGCCCTGGACGATGCCACGACGCCCCGAGAGGTCACCCATGACGTTGCCCATAAAGTCTTCCGGCGTTTCCACTTCAACCGACATCATCGGCTCAAGCAGCACCGGATTGGCCTTGCGCATACCATCCTTGAAGCCCATCGAGGCGGCCATCTTGAACGCGTTTTCGTTCGAGTCCACATCGTGGTACGAACCGAAGTGCAGCGTCACCTTGACGTCCACCACCGGGAAGCCAGCCAGCACGCCGTTAGGCAGCGTTTCCTGCAGGCCCTTGTCCACCGCGGGGATGTACTCGCGCGGCACGACGCCACCCTTGATCGCGTCAACGAACTCGTAGCCCTTGCCCGGCTCGTTCGGCTCGATCTTGAGCACAACGTGGCCATACTGACCACGACCGCCGGACTGCTTGACGAACTTGCCTTCGGCATTCTCGACGGTGCCGCGGATCGTTTCGCGGTAGGCAACCTGCGGGGCGCCCACGTTCGCCTCGACACCGAACTCGCGCTTCATGCGGTCGACGATGATCTCGAGGTGCAGTTCGCCCATACCGGAGATGATGGTCTGACCCGACTCTTCGTCCGTGCGAACACGGAAGGACGGATCTTCCTTCGCAAGGCGGTTCAGCGCGACGCCCATCTTTTCCTGGTCGGCCTTGGTCTTCGGCTCCACGGCGACGTGAATCACCGGCTCCGGGAATTCCATGCGCTCAAGCATGATCACCTTTTCCAGATCGGAAAGGGTGTCACCCGTCGTCACTTCCTTCAGACCGATCGCTGCAGCGATGTCGCCGGCGCGAACTTCTTCGATCTCTTCACGGTTGTTCGCGTGCATCTGCACGATACGACCGATGCGCTCTTTCTTGCTCTTGACCGGGTTGTAGATCGTGTCGCCCGACTTCACCACGCCCGAATAGACGCGGAAGAAGGTCAGCTGACCCACGAACGGGTCGGTCATCAGCTTGAATGCAAGCGCGGAGAACGGCGCATCATCGGTCGCCGGACGGGTGTCGGCGGAGCCATCTTCCTTCTCACCGTCAACCGGCGGGATGTCGACCGGCGAAGGCATGTAGTCGATGACAGCGTCGAGCATCGCCTGGACGCCCTTGTTCTTGAACGCCGAGCCACACAGCATCGGAACGATCTCACCCTTGATGGTGCGATCACGCAGCGCCGCCTTCAGATCGGCCTCAGACAGGTCACCTTCTTCAAGGTACTTGTTCATCAGCTCTTCCGATGCTTCGGCCGCGGCCTCGACCATCTTCTCGCGCCATTCCTTGCACTTGGCAGCCAGTTCAGCCGGGATCTCGCCGTACTCGAACTTCATGCCTTGCGAAGCGTCATCCCACCAGATGGCCTTCATCTTGACCAGATCAACGACGCCACGGAAGTTGTCTTCCGCACCGATCGGCACCTGGATGGGGATCGGGTTGGCCTTCAGGCGCGCGCGCATCTGATCGTGAACCTTGAAGAAGTCCGCACCCTGGCGGTCCATCTTGTTCACGAAGGCGAGACGCGGAACACCGTACTTGTTGGCCTGGCGCCAAACGGTTTCCGACTGCGGCTGAACGCCACCAACGGCACAGTAAACCATGCACGCGCCATCGAGCACGCGCATCGAGCGCTCCACTTCAATCGTGAAGTCGACGTGCCCCGGGGTGTCGATGATGTTGACGCGGTGCTCGGGCAGAGACAGGTCCATGCCCTTCCAGAAACAGGTCGTCGCGGCCGACGTAATCGTGATGCCGCGCTCTTGCTCCTGCTCCATCCAGTCCATGGTGGCAGCGCCATCATGCACTTCACCGATCTTGTGATTGACACCGGTGTAGAACAGGATGCGCTCGGTCGTGGTGGTCTTGCCGGCGTCAATGTGCGCCGAGATACCGATATTACGGTACCGCTCGATCGGGGTTTTGCGTGCCACGGTAGTAACCTCTACCTAAACGAAAGTCCGCAGCAGGTGCGGACAGAAAATCGGTACTTCTGGAAAAGCAATCGAGCCCTTTTCAGGGCCCGACTGCTCTGCGACGGGTCGCAATCAGAAGCGGAAATGCGAGAACGCCTTGTTCGCTTCTGCCATACGGTGAACTTCTTCGCGCTTCTTCATCGCAGCGCCGCGACCTTCAGAGGCCTCGAGCAGCTCACCAGCCAAGCGCTGAGCCATCGATTTTTCCGAACGCTTACGCGCAGCTTCGCGGATCCAGCGCATCGACAGCGCCATACGACGCGACGGACGCACTTCAACCGGAACCTGGTAGTTCGCACCGCCAACGCGGCGGCTCTTCACTTCCACGACCGGCTTGACGTTGCTGATTGCGCTACCAAACACCTCGAGCGGATCCTTGCCGCCCTTGGTCGAGATCACTTCCAGCGCGCCATAGACGATGCGCTCGGCGACGGCCTTCTTGCCGCTCTGCATGATCACGTTGATGAATTTCGAGACATCCTGGCTGCCGAATTTCGGATCCGGCAGGATATCCCGCTTAGGTACTTCGCGACGACGGGGCATTTCAACCTCCTGCTATTTCGAAAGGGATCAGGACTTCTTCGGACGCTTCGCGCCGTACTTGGAGCGCGACTGCTTCCGATCCTTGACGCCCTGGAGGTCAAGCGAACCGCGGACGATGTGATAACGCACACCCGGCAAGTCCTTCACACGACCACCGCGGATCAGGACCACCGAGTGCTCCTGAAGGTTGTGACCTTCACCGCCGATGTACGAGATAACCTCGAAACCGTTGGTCAGGCGAACCTTGGCGACTTTACGAAGCGCCGAGTTCGGCTTCTTCGGGGTCGTGGTGTAAACGCGGGTACAGACGCCGCGCTTCTGCGGACAGGCTTCGAGAGCCGGCACTTTGCTCTTGGAGACCGGGGTTTCCCGACCCTTACGAACGAGTTGATTGATTGTTGGCATTACTTTTCCTCGGATCGCACCACCGATGAAACACGGATTGGGCCGCGATCAAGACACAGGAAGGCCGACCCCGCAAGGTCGACCCACTAAAGAGGCCGGATTGTAGCCAACCCGGCCCCGAAGCGTCAACGACGCCTTATTCCGACTGCGCGCCTTCGACCGCCGCCGGCTCGTCATTGAAACTGCCCGACGGCGGCAGATCAAAGGTTGCGCCGGACTGCGCGCGCCGAGCACGGTGGTAGGCAAGGCCAGTACCGGCCGGGATCAGACGGCCGACGATGACGTTTTCCTTCAGGCCGCGCAGTTCGTCGCGCTTGCCCAGGATGGCCGCTTCGGTCAGCACGCGCGTGGTTTCCTGGAAGGAAGCCGCGGAGATGAACGAGTCGGTCGACAACGAGGCCTTCGTGATACCCAGCAGCATGTACTCGTACTGCGCCGGCAGACGACCCTCCGCGATGAGCTTGTCGTTCTCGTCCAGCACTTCCGAACGCTCGACCTGCTCTTCACGGATGAACTTGCTATCGCCCGGATCAGTGATGACCACGCGACGCAGCATCTGGCGAACGATCACCTCGATGTGCTTATCGTTGATCTTCACACCCTGCAGGCGATACACGTCCTGCACTTCCTCGATGATGTAGCGCGCGAGCTCTTCGACACCCTTGAGACGCAGGATGTCATGCGGGTCGGCCGGGCCGTCCACGATCAACTCGCCACGCTGCACCACCTGGCCGTCGTGCACCATCACGTGCTTGTCCTTCGGGATCAGGAACTCGTGCACCGTGCCGTCAGGCTCGGTGATCACCAGACGCTGCTTGCCCTTGGTGTCCTTACCGAACGACAGCGTACCGGTGACATCCGCCAGCATGCCGGCATCCTTCGGCGAACGCGCTTCGAACAGTTCCGCCACACGCGGCAGACCACCGGTAATGTCACGCGTCTTCGCCGATTCCTGGGGGATACGCGCCAGCACGTCACCGACCGAAACCTGCTGACCGTCCTTCACCGTGATCAGCGAGCCGACCTGGAAGGTAATGGTCACTGCATGATCGGTGCCGGCAATCTTCACTTCTTCGCCTGCTTCGTTGATCAGCTTGACCTGCGGACGCACGCCCTTGGTCGCCGACTGGCCACGGCGCTTGGCGTCGATGACGACCAGCGTGGACAGACCGGTGACTTCGTCGATCTGCTTGGCAACCGTCGCACCTTCTTCGACGTTCTCGAACTTGATGGTGCCCGAGTACTCGGTGATGATCGGACGGGTGTGCGGATCCCAGGTAGCCAGTTGTGCACCGGCCTTCACCGCGCCGCCATCTTCAACCAACAGCGTGGCACCGTACGGGATCTTGTGCCGCTCGCGCTCGCGGCCCATTTCGTCGGTCACGACGACCTCGGCCGAGCGGGCGATCACGACCTTCTCGTCCTTGGCGGTCGTCACATAGCGGGTGTTGCCCGCGTAGCGGACCACACCCGCCGACTTGGCTTCGACCGAGCTGGCAACTGCAGCTCGCGACGCGGCACCACCCACGTGGAAGGTACGCATCGTCAGCTGCGTGCCCGGCTCACCGATCGACTGCGCGGCGATAACGCCGATCGCTTCGCCGGAGTTCACCAGATTGCCGCGGCCGAGGTCACGGCCGTAGCACTTGGCGCACATGCCGTAGCGGGTTTCGCAGGTGAGCGGCGTACGCACGCGCACTTCGTCCACGCCAAGCGCGTCGATCAGGTCGCACGCATCTTCGTCGAGCAGCGTGCCGGCGTAGATTGCAGTCTCCTGCGTATCCGGATTCACGACGTCGTCAGCGGCAGTGCGGCCCAGAATGCGGTCGCGCAGCGGCTCAACAACTTCACCGCCTTCGATGATCGCGCGCATCGTGAAGCCGAGCGCGGTACCGCAATCGTCTTCGGTGACCACGAGGTCCTGCGTCACGTCGACCAGACGACGCGTCAGGTAGCCGGAGTTCGCCGTCTTCAACGCCGTATCCGCGAGACCCTTACGAGCACCGTGGGTGGAGATGAAGTACTGCAGAACGTTCAGACCTTCGCGGAAGTTCGTCGTGATCGGCGTCTCGATAATCGAGCCATCCGGCTTCGCCATCAGGCCGCGCATACCGGAAAGCTGACGGATCTGAGCCGCGGAACCCCGCGCGCCCGAGTCGGCCATCATGTAGATCGCGTTGAGCGATTCCTGGCGGACTTCCTTGCCGAGGTGGTTGATCACCGGTTCGGTGCCCAACTGCTCCATCATCGCCTTGGCGACCTGGTCACCCGCACGACCCCAGATATCAACGACCTTGTTGTAGCGCTCGCCGTCGGTCACGAGACCCGAGGTGTACTGCTGCGCGATTTCCTTCACTTCGTGCGCAGCGGCGGCAATGATGTCCTGCTTCGAGGTCGGCACCAGCATGTCACGCACCGCAATCGACAGACCGGCACGCGTCGCGAGACGGAAGCCGAACTGCATCAGGCGGTCAGCGAACACCACGGTTTCCTTCAGGCCGCAACGGCGGAAGGCGTGGTTGATCAGCTTCGAGATCTCTTTCTTCTTCAGCGCCTTATCGATCACCGAGAACGGCAGACCGGCAGGCAGAATCTCGGAGAGGATCGCGCGACCGATGGTGGTGTTGTAGCGCGTGATCTTCTCGCGCTTTTCGCCTTCCGGCGTCAGCTCGACTTCACGCACACGGATGAACACGCGAGCGTGCAGCGATGCCTGACCCGATTCGTAGGCACGCTTTGCCTCGGCGACATCGATGAAGGCCATGCCTTCGCCCGGCACGTTCACCGCTTCGCGAGTGGCGTAATACAAGCCCAGCACGACGTCTTGCGACGGCACGATGATCGGCTCGCCGTTCGCCGGCGACAGCACGTTGTTGGAAGACAGCATCAGCGTGCGGGCTTCCATCTGCGCTTCGAGCGACAGCGGGACGTGCACGGCCATCTGGTCACCGTCGAAGTCGGCGTTGAACGCCGCACAGACGAGCGGGTGCAGCTGGATCGCCTTGCCTTCAATCAGCGTCGGTTCAAAGGCCTGAATACCAAGGCGGTGCAGCGTCGGCGCACGGTTCAGCATGACCGGATGCTCGCGGATCACCTCTTCGAGGATGTCCCACACCATCGGTTCCTGGCTTTCGACCATCTTCTTCGCCTGCTTGATGGTGGTGGCATAGCCACGCAGCTCAAGCTTGTTGAAGATGAAAGGCTTGAACAGCTCGAGCGCCATCAGCTTGGGCAGACCGCACTGATGCAACTTCAGCTGCGGACCCACGGTAATCACCGAACGGCCCGAGTAGTCGACGCGCTTACCGAGCAGGTTCTGACGGAAGCGACCGCCCTTACCCTTGATCATGTCGGCGAGCGACTTGAGCGGACGCTTGTTCGCGCCGGTCATCGCCTTACCGCGACGGCCGTTGTCGAGCAGAGAGTCGACCGCTTCCTGCAGCATGCGCTTTTCGTTGCGCACGATGATGTCCGGCGCCTTGAGCTCGAGCAGACGCTTCAGGCGGTTGTTCCGGTTGATCACGCGGCGATACAGGTCGTTCAGGTCGGAGGTCGCGAAGCGGCCACCGTCCAGCGGCACCAGCGGGCGCAGATCCGGCGGCAGCACCGGCAGCACTTCCATGATCATCCAGTCGGGGCGGATGCCCGACTGCGTGAAGGCCTCCAGCACCTTGAGGCGCTTGGCGATCTTCTTGATCTTGGCTTCCGAGCCGGTGGTCTCGAGCTCCGAACGCAGGCGCTCGATTTCGCGCGGCAGGTCGATCGAGCGCAGCAGTTCGCGCACGGCCTCGGCACCCATCAACGCGGTGAACTCGTCACCGTACTCTTCGGTCTTCGCGATGAAGTCTTCTTCAGTCAGCAGCTGACCGCGCGTCAGCGGGGTCATGCCGGGATCGACGACCACGAAGCCTTCGAAGTACAGCACGCGTTCGATATCGCGCAGGGTCATGTCGAGCACCATGCCGAGGCGGCTCGGCAGGCTCTTCAGGAACCAGATATGGGCGACCACCGAGGCCAGCTCGATGTGACCCATGCGCTCACGGCGAACCTTGGCCAGCGTGACTTCCACGCCGCACTTTTCGCAGATCACACCGCGGTGCTTGAGGCGCTTGTACTTGCCGCACAGGCACTCGTAGTCCTTCACCGGGCCAAAGATCTTGGCGCAGAACAGACCATCGCGTTCCGGCTTGAACGTCCGGTAGTTGATGGTTTCCGGCTTCTTCACTTCACCGAAGGACCAGGAGCGGATCTTCTCCGGGGACGCGAGACCAATGGTGATCGCGTCGAACTCTTCCTCGTTCGGCAGGCTCTGTTTGAACAGATCAGCGAGCAGGCTTTTCATCTTTCGTCACTCCATTCCGAGACGGCTCGGCCGTCTCAGTAGCGGTCCAGGTCGATGTCGATCGCCAGCGAACGGATTTCCTTCACCAGCACGTTGAAGGATTCCGGCATTCCGGCATCGATCTTGTGTTCGCCCTTGACGATGTTTTCGTAGACCTTGGTACGACCGGTCACATCGTCCGACTTCACCGTCAGCATTTCCTGCAGCGTGTAGGCGGCGCCGTAGGCTTCCAGCGCCCACACTTCCATTTCACCGAAACGCTGACCACCGAACTGCGCCTTACCGCCCAGCGGCTGCTGGGTGACGAGCGAGTACGGGCCAGTCGAACGCGCGTGCATCTTGTCGTCGACCAAGTGGTGCAGCTTCAGCATGTGCTTGTAGCCAACCGTCACCTTGCGCTCGAACGCTTCACCGGTGCGGCCGTCGAACAAGGTGACCTGCTCGCCGCCTTCGAGGCCGGCCAGCTTGAGCATCTTGCCGATTTCCTCTTCGGTCGCGCCGTCGAACACCGGCGTTGCGAAGGGCACGCCCTTGGTCAGGTTCTGCGCCAGTTCGACCACTTCGCCGTCGGTCAGGGAGTCGATTTCCTCGTCCTTGCCGCTGGTGTTGTATATCTCGTTCAGCAGCGAGCGCACTTCCTTGGCGGTGGCCTGGCGACGCAGGGTCTCGTTGATCTTGTTGCCCAGGCCCTTGGCTGCCCAGCCAAGGTGGGTTTCAAGGATCTGACCAATGTTCATCCGTGACGGCACGCCCAGCGGGTTCAGCACGATATCGACGGCGGTGCCGTTTTCCATGTACGGCATGTCTTCGACCGGAACGATCTTCGACACCACACCCTTGTTACCGTGACGGCCGGCCATCTTGTCACCAGGCTGCAGGCGACGCTTCACAGCCAGATAGACCTTGACCATCTTCTGCACGCCCGGGGGCAGTTCATCGCCCTGCGTGAGCTTCTTCTTCTTCGCTTCGAAAGCGAGGTCGAAGTCCTTGCGGGTCTTCTCCAGACCTTCCTTCAGCGACTCAAGCTGCTGAGCGATGGTCTCGTCGGCCATGCGGATATCGAACCAGGAATGCGGCTCGACCTGGTCGAGGTAGTCCTTGGTGATCGCAGTGCCCTTGGCGAGCTTCTTCGGACCGCCGTTGGCGACCTGGCCAATGATCAAACGCTCGATACGCGAGAACGCATCGCGCTCGACGATACGCATCTGGTCGCCCAGATCCTGGCGGAAGCCACGCAGCATGTCGTCGATGATCGACTGGGCGCGCTTGTCGCGCTCGATGCCTTCACGGGTGAAGACCTGCACGTCGATGACGGTACCGTTCATGCCGGACGGCACGCGCAGCGAGGTGTCCTTCACATCGGACGCCTTCTCACCGAAGATCGCACGCAGCAGCTTCTCTTCCGGCGTCAGCTGGGTTTCGCCCTTCGGCGTGACCTTGCCGACCAGCACATCACCCGCATCGACTTCTGCGCCGATGTAGACGATGCCGGACTCGTCGAGGCGGCCGAGTTGCGCTTCGCCCAGCGATGCGATGTCGCGGGTAATTTCTTCGGCGCCGAGCTTGGTGTCACGCGCCACAACCGTCAGTTCCTCGATGTGGATCGAGGTGAAGCGGTCGTCGGCCACCACGCGTTCGGAGATCAGGATCGAATCTTCGAAGTTGTAGCCGTTCCACGGCATGAACGCGACCAGCATGTTCTGGCCCAGCGCGAGTTCGCCGAGGTCGGTCGATGCGCCGTCCGCCAGCACATCACCCTTCGCAATACGGTCACCATTCTTCACGACCGGACGCTGGTTGATGTTGGTGTTCTGGTTCGAGCGGGTGTACTTGGTGAAGTTGTAGATGTCGACGCCGACTTCGCCCGGCACCGTTTCATCGTCGTTCACACGCACCACGACGCGGCTCGCATCGACATAGTCGACCACACCGCCGCGCAGTGCCTGCACGGTCGTTCCCGAGTCCACTGCCACGGTGCGCTCGATACCGGTACCGACCAGCGGCTTCTCCGGACGCAGGCAGGGCACGGCCTGACGTTGCATGTTCGCGCCCATCAAGGCGCGGTTCGCATCGTCGTGCTCAAGGAACGGGATCAGCGAGGCGGCGACCGACACGATCTGCGACGGCGACACGTCCATGTACTGAACCTGATCCGGCGTCACGAGGGTGAATTCACCCTTGTGGCGGCATGAGACGAGTTCGTCGATCAGCGCGCCGGTGCCATCGAGCTCGGCGTTTGCCTGCGCGATCACGTAGCCGCCTTCTTCGATTGCGGACAGGTAATCGATCTGCTCGGTCACCTTGCCGTTTTCGACCTTGCGGTACGGCGTCTCAAGGAAGCCATGGCGGTTGGTCGTCGCGTAGACGGCGAGTGAGTTGATCAGGCCGATGTTCGGACCTTCCGGCGTCTCGATCGGGCACACACGACCGTAGTGGGTCGGATGCACGTCGCGCACTTCAAAGCCTGCACGCTCGCGCGTCAGACCGCCCGGGCCGAGTGCCGAGACACGACGCTTGTGCGTGATCTCGGACAGCGGGTTGGTCTGGTCCATGAACTGCGACAGCTGCGACGAACCGAAGAACTCCTTGATCGCGGCCGAGATCGGCTTGGCGTTGATCAGATCGTGCGGCATCAGGTTGTCGGATTCGGCCTGGTTCAGGCGCTCCTTGACGGCACGCTCGACACGCACGAGGCCGGCGCGGAACTGGTTTTCCGCCAGTTCGCCAACGCAGCGCACGCGGCGGTTGCCGAGGTGATCGATATCGTCGATTTCGCCACGACCGTTGCGCAGCTCAACCAGCACACCGACCACCGCGAGGATGTCGTCGTTGCAGAGGACGCCAGCGCCCTCCTCGCCCTGCGGGCCGACACGCTCGTACAGGCGACGCTGCCATTCCGGCGCCTTGTCATCCAGACGTTCCGGATAGGCGCGGCGGTTGAACTTCATGCGGCCGACGGAGGACAGGTCGTAGCGTTCCGGCGCATAGAAGAGGCCCTGGAACAGCGCTTCGACCGCATCTTCGGTCGGCGGCTCGCCCGGGCGCATCATACGGTAGATCGCAACGCGCGCCTGCCACTGGTCGGCCGTTTCATCCGAGCGCAGCGTCGACGAAATGTAGGCGCCACGATCGAGGTCGTTGATGTACAGCGTCTCGAAAGACTGCACACCACCACGCGACAGCTTGGCGAGCACTTCTTCCGTGATCTCGTCGTTGGCGCGCGCGATCAGTTCGCCGGTCTCGCTATCGACGACGTTCTTCGCCAGCACGCGGCCGAGCAGGAAGTCCTCGGGGACCGCCATCGTCTTGATGCCGGCTTCGTTCAGCTCGCGGATGTGCTTAGCGGTGATCCGCTTGTCCTTCGCGACGATCACCTTGCCATTGCCGTCGGTGATGTCGAAGCGCGCGACTTCGCCGCGCAGACGTTCCGGCACCAGTGCGAATTCGAACTCCGAGCCCTTCAGGTTGAAGGTGTCGAAGTCGTGGAAGGTCGCGAGAATGTCCTCGGCGGTCATGCCGATCGCCTTCAGCAGGATCGTGACCGGCATCTTGCGGCGACGGTCCACGCGGAAGAACAGGAAGTCCTTCGGGTCGAACTCGAAGTCCAGCCAGGAGCCGCGGTAAGGAATGATGCGGGCCGAGAACAGCAGCTTGCCGGAGCTGTGCGTCTTGCCGCGGTCGTGCTCGAAGAACACGCCCGGCGAACGATGCAGCTGGGAAACGATGACCCGCTCGGTACCGTTGATCACAAAGGAACCGGTCGTCGTCATGAGCGGAATCTCGCCCATGTAGACTTCCTGTTCCTTCACTTCCTTGACGGTTTCCTTGGCAGCTTCCTTGTCGAGGATCACCAGACGCACGCGGGCGCGCAGCGGCGACGCGAAGGTCAACCCGCGCTGCTGACATTCCTTGACGTCGAACGCCGGTTCACCGAGCGCGAAGTAGACGAACTCCAGACGGGCGTTGCCGGAATGCGAGGTGATCGGGAAGATCGATTTGAAAGCGGCCTGAAGCCCCTGATCACGACGAGCCTGCGGCGGCACATCGGCCTGCAGGAAGGACGTGTAGGACTCCAGCTGAGTAGCGAGGAGGAAAGGCACATCGAGAACGTCCGCACGTTTTGCGAAGCTCTTGCGAATGCGCTTTTTCTCGGTGAACGAGTAGGCCATGAGTTCTCCGGTAAGCGAAGGGCACTGGCAGTCCGTCCGTATGACCCCCCGGAGTCATTTATGGTTCGGACTGGCTAGCCTCGACTGGGGTTGCGGATCTGGTGGCTGGCCTCTACCAACCTCTGGCGGACGACGGAAGCGCGGGGTCCGAAGCCCCGGCAGAACTCCCGTCCGACCAGTTCCTGTCTTCTGCAGTCGATTCAGAAGACACAGGAAAAACCGCCGAATCGACGGGTTTTCCTGTGCGTCCCGAAAAAAGCACAAAAGGCTGGTGACGCCGAAACGTCACCAGCCCATGCTTTCGCAGGTCGATTACTTGACTTCGACCTTGGCGCCAGCGTCTTCCAGCTGCTTCTTCAGCGCTTCGGCGTCGGCCTTGGCGATGCCTTCCTTGACGGGCTTCGGAGCGCCGTCGACCAGGTCCTTCGCTTCCTTCAGGCCCAGGCCGGTCGCAGCACGCACGACCTTAATGACTTCAACCTTCTTGTCGCCGGCGGCAGCCAGGACAACGGTGAACTCGGTCTGCTCTTCAGCAGCAGCAGCCGGGCCAGCGGCCGGGCCAGCAACAGCCATCGCAGCGGCGGACACGCCGAACTTCTCTTCGAACGCCTTCACGAGGTCGTTCAGTTCCATAACCGTCATCGAGCCGACGGCTTCCAGGATGTCGTCTTTGGTGATTGCCATGTCAAAACACTCCAAATTCAGATTCGTACAAACCGTACAGAAAACCGGACCAACCGATCAGGCGGCAGAGCCTTCGGCTTCGCGCTTCTTGGCCAGTGCGCCAAGCGCCACAGCCATGCCCGAAACCGGCGCCTTCATCACACCCAGCAGCTTGGCGAGGAGTTCCTCGCGGCTCGGGATGCTTGCCAGCGCCTGAACGCCCGCCTTGTCGAGCACTTTGCCCGCGTAGCAGCCAGCCTTCAGCTTCAGTTTGTCGTTGGTTTTCGCGAAGTCGTTCAGCACCTTGGCTGCAGCGACAGGATCGGCCGAGAAGCTGTAAATCAGCTGGCCAGTCATGTGCTCGGCAAGGCCGGCGAAGGCGGTGTCAGCCACCGCACGACGCGCCAAGGTGTTCTTCAACACGCGCAGGTAAACGCCAGACGCGCGTGCCTTCGCACGCAGCACGGTGACGTCGGTCACCTCAATGCCTGCGTACTCCGCCACGACAACGGTCTGCGCGTTGGCCAGCTGTGCAGCGACCTCGGCTACGACGGCTTTCTTGTCGTCTAGATTCAGACCCATGAGGTCTTTCCTCCTATCAAGTCAACTCGCGACGATCCTTGCGGACCGCCACACCCACGGCGACCTGGATCAGGAGCGTGCCGGCCTAGGCCGGCGAAATCCTGTTCTGGATACACCGTCTGCGCAGGTTGTTCGCACGATTAAGCTCTCGGCCAAAACCTCGAGCACCCGCGGTCTTTGACGATCCAAGCCACCCGGAGGTGGCTTGGCCCAAAGTTCTTGCTATTGCGGTGGCGCTACGCCACCGCGCCACATCAGGCGGAGACGCTGGTGGGTTCGACGCGGACGCCGCCACCCATCGTGCTCGAAACCGCCATCTTGCGGATGTACTGACCCTTCACGGCAGCCGGCTTGGCCTTGACCAGCGCATCAACCAGCGCGCCAAGGTTCTGCTGCAGCGCTTCAACCGTGAACGAAGCACGGCCGATAGTCGCGTGAATGATGCCGGCCTTGTCGGTACGGTACTGCACCTGACCCGCCTTGGCGTTCTTCACCGCGGTGGTGACATCCATCGTCACGGTGCCAACCTTCGGGTTCGGCATCAGGCCGCGCGGACCAAGGATCTGGCCCAGCGCGCCGACGACGCGCATCGCGTCCGGCGTAGCGATACACAGATCGAAATCGATCGTGCCGCCCTTGACCTGCTCAGCCAGATCATCGAAACCGACAACATCTGCACCAGCAGCCTTCGCTTCTTCAGCCTTGGCGCCCTGCGCAAACACGGCCACGCGCACCGACTTGCCGGTACCGGCAGGCAGCACGACAGAGCCACGCACCAGCTGGTCCGACTTCTTGGCATCAACGCCAAGGTTCACCGCCACGTCGACGGATTCGTCGAACTTCGCGGTCGAGGTTTCCTTCACCAGCGCGAGCGCTTCGGCAACGGTGTAGACACGGTTGCGATCGATCTTCGCGCGCAGAGCCTGCAGACGCTTCGATTGCTTAGCCATCTCAGAGGCCCTCCACGGTGATGCCCATGCTGCGCGCGGAGCCAGCGATGGTACGGACAGCGGCTTCCAGGTCGCCGGCGGTCAGGTCGACCTGCTTGGCCTTGGCGATCTCTTCGCACTGAGCGCGGGTGATCTTGCCAACCTTGTCGGTATGGGGCTTCGGCGAACCCTTCTGCAGACCAGCAGCCTTCTTGATGAGGATCGTCGCGGGCGGCGTCTTCATGATGAAGGTGAAGGACTTGTCCGCGAAGGCAGTGATCACCACCGGAATCGGAAGACCGACTTCCATGCCTTGCGTCTTGGCATTGAAGGCCTTGCAGAATTCCATGATGTTCAGGCCGCGCTGACCGAGCGCCGGGCCGATTGGGGGCGACGGGTTCGCCTTGCCGGCCGGCACCTGCAGCTTGATGTAGCCGATGATTTTCTTTGCCATGATGGCTCCTGATTGATGAGTGAAAGCGCGCGTTCGGCGAACCTACTTGCGCTCCTCAACGCCCCGCCGCTTGCACGACGTGGCAAGGCCCGCACGAGGCGGGCCGGTACGACTTAAACTTTTTCGACTTCGCCGAAACTCAATTCGACAGGCGTCGCGCGCCCGAAAATCGTGACCGACACATTGAGTCGGCTCTTTTCGTAATTCACCGACTCGACGTTGCCGTTGAAGTCCGCGAAGGGGCCTTCCTTCACGCGCACCATCTCGCCGATTTCGAACAGCACCTTCGGCTTCGGCTTTTCGACGCCTTCCTGCACCTGCTGCAGAATCTTGTCGACTTCCTTCTGCGTGATCGGAGTCGGCTTGTTGGCCGTGCCGCCGATGAAGCCGGTGACCTTGGGCGTGCTCTTCACCAAGTGCCAGGACTCATCGTCCATGTCCATTTCCACCAGCACATAGCCGGGGAAGAACTTGCGCTCGGTCGTGACCTTCTGGCCGTTGCGCATTTCGACAACTTCTTCGACCGGTACCAGGATCTGGCCGAACTTGTCCTGCATGCCGGCGCGTGCAATGCGCTCGACCAGTGCACGCTGCACCGACTTCTCGAAGCCGGAATAGGCGTGTACCACGTACCAGCGCATGCTCATGAATGCCTCCAGCCGAGGATCAGGTCATACAGCGCCCACTCGAGCGACTTGTCCGCAACCCACAGAAAGATCGCCATGACGACAACGAAGGCGAACACGATGCCGGTCGTCTGCAAGGTTTCCTTGCGCGTCGGCCAGACAACCTTCTTGACCTCGGTCACGGCGTCGGCCGCGAACACGGCAAAGCGGCGGCCAGGCTCGGTCACCCATGCCACGGCGACGCCAGCAGCGACGCCGGCGAGGACGACGAGCACGCGAAGCACCGTCGGCTGCGCAGAGAGTAGATAGAAGCCAGCCACGCCGGCAGCCACGAGCAGCAGCGCCAGCGCAAACTTGATTTTGTCGGCCATGGGTGGAAATTACCCGCTATGCGTTGTGGCAGGGGCAGAGGGAATCGAACCCCCAACCTTCGGTTTTGGAGACCGACGCTCTGCCAATTGAGCTATGCCCCTGCAGCAGAGACTACAAAGCTCCAGCGAAGACCGGAGCTTGTCGCAGGCGCCCGACTTTCATCGGACGCCCACTCGGAAACAACAATTACTCGATGATCTTGGCGACGACGCCAGCACCAACGGTACGACCACCTTCGCGGATCGCGAAGCGCAGACCTTCTTCCATGGCGATCGGGGCGATCAGCTTGACAGTGATCGACACGTTGTCGCCCGGCATGACCATCTCGGTGCCTTCCGGCAGCGCGATCGAACCGGTCACGTCGGTGGTACGGAAGTAGAACTGCGGGCGGTAGTTGTTGAAGAACGGGGTGTGACGACCACCTTCATCCTTCGACAGCACGTACACTTCACCGGTGAAGTGGGTGTGCGGCGTGATCGAACCCGGCTTGGCCAGAACCTGGCCACGCTCGACGTCTTCACGCTTGGTGCCGCGCAGCAGCACGCCGACGTTGT
>NZ_JABCJM010000011.1:0-23937 GCF_013184235.1 Niveibacterium sp. COAC-50 | reverse complement strand
CCTCACTCAATCGAGCTACGCAGCCCAACGACCGGAAGAACAAAGCGGTTTGGCAGGAAGCAAAACGGCCACGTGTTGCGTGGCCGTTGGATCAGTTCGCCTTGACTACTGGGGAAGCCCTTGTAGTGAAGGTAACCGGCAGCCGAAGCCCATAGGGCGAAGGGGACCCAAAAGACGGCGCGCAGCGCTGCTTTTGGGCTGTCCGGTTGACCGTAGGGTTAGGCCTCGGTTTGCGAGAAATTTCATCTTTGTTCGAACGAACATTGAACTACGACAAAAGCGCGACGCTTACGTTGCCGAGCTCGTAGAACTCCTTGAATGCGGCGACTACTACTTCGAAATTACGAAAAATCATCTTCGCGTCCCAGTAATCACCGAGCAATTCGACCCGACTTTCTTTGCTGTTCGGATTGTGGTAGGTGCGAACCTCCCAATCGTCATCGGTTTCCTCGCCAAGCGTTAGCAAATAGTTGCCGGCCTCAGAACGGACTTGAAGAGAACGATAGGTCGTTCGTGCGTCTTCAATTGTATCGAGAGTAACAACTCCCCCTCCGTTACGAACTTCTTCGAGATAGGGCAATACGTCCGTCCATGCCGGCACATTTTGATTCCCGCCGCCATTGGCGGTTGACCAGGAGAGAATGTGATCTGGCATAAGGAGAGGCCTAACGTTGGACGTAACGGGCGCCGGAGCGCAGCGGAGGGAAGCAAACTGCGCAGCAGTTTGGCGTCCCGTTGACGGACTGGTTAGCCGTCACTGCGCGAGACCTGTTGCAGAAGTTCAGAGTACGCCTCTCGCGCCTCTTTGAGCGTAGCGTCACGATGGGCTGCGCGAAATGCCTTTATTGCTTCGACCTCACGCTGTGCAGCAACGGCTTGCAGAACCTCGTGCGATACAGAGCGGCCACTCTTTAGCCCAACGTTCGGGTGTTCAGGGCTCCACGCGGCCCAATCAAGGGAGCGTGGAAAGGCGCCCCACTTTTCGTGTTCGAAGTTGCAAACGAAGCCTCGAACTCTATCGAGTGCAAGGTGGCGACAGCGCTCACACTTCGCGGGCACTGAGACCTTACTGATGTAATGCTCGGTTTCAACAATCACTGGACTCGTTGGGCCCCTCATGGGGCAAGGGCCATGATCGAGTGCTAGGTAGCCACGAACTTGCTCCATAGCACGCCTACAGCTGCCTTCAAACAAGTGCTCGCATGTGCTGCACTTGCTTGGCACAGCGCCAGTCATGAAGTGCGAGTAAGGAACCGGTTCCACCGAGCCAGGGACAGTGCATCGAGGTATGACAGTACGGTACATGACGGCTAACGTAAAAGTAGCCGGCACCGGAGCGCCAGCGAAGGGAACCCAAATGCGTAGCATTTGGGTGTCCGGTTGACTGACCTGTTAGCCGTGGACGAGGCGAAGAACAAAACCCGCAATGAGCAGCGCTCCACCGCACAGGTTTAGCACGCCAGGAATGCGTGGGCTACCGATCGACGCAGAAGCCAATGTGGCAGCTCGATTGGCGACGCGCGATTTGAAGTTGAGTGGTTGCATAAACCACCCCACAGCAAGAACGAGCCAGCCAATGCCGGAGACAAGTTGCGAGTTGTCATGCGCTGCAACGCCGCTGGCCAATGCCGGCAAGCCTGCCACGAGCGCAACGGCGGGCCAAATGAGCCTCGCGCAGATTTGAACGAGAAGGTCTTTCATTGCGAATGGCCAACGTTGGAAGTAACGGGCACCGAGGCGCAGCCGAGGGAACCCAAACGCACAGCGTTTGGGGTCCCGTTGACTGACTTGTTAGCCAGCCGCGGCATTGCGAAGCTGACCGTCAACGAAGAGCTTGGCGCCACTCGGCGTGACGAGGTAGCGGACTGTGCTGCTTTCGGACGCTTCACCGAATGAGACGCCGTCAACGGTGACTTTCCCGCCCTTAACCTCGACGCGATGATTGGCCACCGATATCGAGCCTTCGCCGACGATGGAACCCTCGGCGGTTTGCCCTGCGCTAGACGAAGAAGACGAGGAACTCGCGACTGCGTTAGCACCCGTGCTTTGGGCGCACCCGGAGAGGCAGAGAAAAGCCGAAATGGCTGAAATTAGGATGAGCTTTTGCACACTGACCACTTTCATTCATTCAAAGCTGGCTAACGTTGGACGTAACGGGCGCCGGAGCGCCGCGGAGGGCACCAAGCTGCGCAGCAGTTTGGCGTCCCGTTGACGGACTTGTTGGGCGTCGCGGCCTTGACTCTATACACAAACGCCCGCCAAACCGCAGCCCGCGATAAGTGCGCCAAACGGCGCCACTAAAAGTGCCAAGCATGATGCGGCAAAACCCGCGCGCCGTGCGTCGCCGACGTCGGGGGAGTTAAAGCGCAACAACAGCCGTGGAACGATGACGGAAATGCTGAGAGGTTGCAGTGCAAAAATGAGTGGCACTGCGCTTCGAAGGAGCAACTCCAGTGGGAGCCTTTCCCGAACTAGTGGAGTTTGCGCGAAGCCCAGTGCGTAGATGATTAGCCCGACGCCAGCCAAAAGCGGCGAAACGGCTATGGCTTGGACCAAGGCGGGCGGCTTTGAAACCGCCGCCCATCGCGAGATATGCCAAGAGAGGAACCCGAGCAATACGACAACGATGGAGAAGTGTAGCCAAGTCGTCATGACGCCCAACGTTGAAAGTAACGGGCACCGAGGCGCAGCCGAGGGAACCCAAACGCGCAGCGTTTGGGTGTCCCGTTGACTGACTTGTTAGGTGTCGAATTCATTACGCCAGCCCTCAGTTATTCGTTTGATCAGTAATGCGTCGTTCCAAATGCCTCGAACCGGAAGTTGCTCCATGCCAGGAGTCAACTGCCCAACCTTCCACTCTCGGTCACCATCCCACAGCCACCACACGCCATAACCCTCTGGGGTTCGGAGAGATGTGCGGAAAGTAGGAAAGTCGCGCGTATGCGGCGGAATCGGTTCGTGGGCCACAACGCATACTATCCCTTGATTGCAGGCGGTTCCGAGAGGAAAGAATGCTGTGAATTGTGGGGTATGTGTGACCAAGCCCGAGAAGTCCGACGGCCGTGACCCATGCAGTGCCGGAAGAACACGAAGCAGCGCGCCATACTTGACGTGCTTATGCGTGAAGTGCGCATACGCCAAGCCCTTGGGTGTTGGAATCTCGATTACGTCGCCAATTCTCGGCCGAACTCGCTGCACCAAAGGCATAGACACCTAACGTTTGACGTGAGGGGCCGCCGTAGCGGCGAAGCCGCGAAGGGAACCTGCAAGCGCAGCTTGCAGGCGGTCCCTCTCGACGGAATTGTTAGGCTGATTTTTCATGATTAGCCAACAACATGTACTTCGAAAAATCTTCCAGTCGTGTAACTGAAACGATTTCATTTGACGGCACTTGACGCGCCCCGTCTGCATTGAACCAAACCGACTTAATGCCAAATTTACTTGGTGCTATCACGTCTTGCTCTAGTGAGTCACCGAACATCACAATTTGATGTGGTTGTAACTCAAGCTGATTTTGAACTGATTTCCAAAACTCGCTTTGACTCTTCTTATACCCAACCTCAGTGAAACAAAAATAGTTGGTGAAATATTTATCAAGGCCAACTCGACCTAAAGCCTGTTCAATTAGTGGTTGCGTAGAGACCGCTGCATTTGTGGCGATTGAAAGAGAAAATTTTCCCTGAAGCATTGATAGACATTCATGTGCGCCCTGAATCGCAGAGACCTTTGGCCAAAGTGCCATTGCTTGATCTTCTGGGCCATCCGTTTCAGACATGAGGGTTCCGCCCCAGTCAAAGCAGATAGCTCGAACAGATGAGAATGTGGGCATACAAGAAGCCTAACGTCCAAGGTAAGGGGCTGGCTGGAGGCGGGCGAAGCCCGCTGTAAGCCAGTCCCCTTGACCGCAGTGTTGGGCGTCATTGATGTGTGGCAGTCTAATACCCAAGCGTAATTCCATAAAAGACCTGCCGGCGCTCCGGATCAATTTTCAGCAGAGTTGCGAAAGCCGAATCCACAGTCGCAGGCGTGATGTGGTTCTTGAGTCCATAGGCCGTAGCAACCAATATTAAATACTGAGCCATGCGACCCGAATCTACGTATAAGTTTCGTAGTGCACGCTCATGTCGATACCTCCACTGGAAGCGCTGAAAATCGACAACGAGAAAGATTGTGCAAGCTGCGGTTAATGCCTGATTGTGGCCGATCAACGCGGCACACACGTCTCGTCTGTAATCACCTGCGGACTCTAGGCGAATCCTATCTTGGCTAATGTTGTAGTAATAAATTCCGGGATCAAGGCCGTCGACATTAAAGACGGCTATATAAGGATCAAACGCAAACCCAACGCCGTGCAGTATGTTGTGAATGTGCTCTTGAATGTCGGGTACGTGGTACCGCCGCGAGACAGAAAAACTTTCCCTAAGCAGCCCTCCAAATAACCGACTGTCGAACGTCTTATCAGTAACGAATACTTGGGTAGTCCTCCGTGATCTGAGGACAGCACCGACGCTTTGATCTTCGGGTAACGGGCGGACATTTCCAATATCAATTCGCTCTGAGTCGTCGATCGGAGAAGGAAGTGGCAAGTCGCTCTCGCTAAGCATACTTTCCAGGGCTTCACATCGAATGGCTTCGTATTCCGGCCCTTCATCAAGGAATGTGTCGCGTCGCGCCCACAAATAGTATGACAACGCAAGTTTCCAGTTGCGTTTCTCCCAATGATCTAGGCCCGCACTCCATTCGGACAGGGACGACCATTCTTCCGCCAATGCTCCTTGATCTGCTAACGCATTCTCTATTTCGGTCTTACGAACGGAAGCCATGTCGGCAATCAAATCCAATACATCCTCCTTGGCGACCAAGAGGCGCTTCATGTTAATTGGATCGCTAAGTTGAATGCCCTCCCGACCATCTATGTAATTTTCGCGGATCGTCAGGGTTGGTTTCCACTTCATATAGGCCTCGCGTCTGATCCACCAAGGGCTGCGCCATAGATGACCCCTTCGGTAAGTGTGTGAGTTCCTAGCAGTTTGGCAATGGGTTGTTCGCTGAGTCCATGCTGAACCAAGCAATTCAAGCCTAGCGACTTTGCGACAATATCTAACGTTCCGCAAAGATGGCCAACATCCATGTAGATCGCCCTGAAGCTTCTCGGCTCACGATAGCGCCACATACTTCGATCAAACACGCTAGTCATAACGACGAATGCATCTATTCTAAATGAGGCGCGCATAGGTCCAGAAAACATCCGCATCAACGTCGGCTCGGATGTGTCTAAGTCGCCAATAGCGTCAAGAGAACTGTTGTCGATGTTGAAGTGGTAGACGCCAGAGCCCAACCCTTGAATGTTGCAGGCAAAGAGATAGGCTTCGGTGGGGTGACGAGATCCGCCAGATGGGCTGGTCTTGTTTATGGCTGCCTCAATTAGTTCTGGACTATCGGAAAGCGGCCTTCGTTTCAGTACACCAAAGACCGCTGACATTAGGGTCAAGCAATGCTCTTTTGTAAACCGCTGAAGAGGAGGTTCAGTTGTCCAGACACTAGAAAAAGATTCGGAAAGTTCTTCTAGGGCGCAGAGAGTATTTGGGGCAGTAATTCGATCCTCAGGGCTCGGATAGGTCTTAGATCTTTCAGTGTCTGGCTCATCATTCACGTATTCCCGCATTCGCTGGAAGTCGATTTCCCTCCCGTCAGCCGCATAGTCTGCAAATGGATAATCCAAGGTTGCAAGTTGGTAGTCTGCTGTATCAACCCAGCCATAGCGTGACCACTCGCGGCACAACCGCGAACACTTTTGATGAGAGTAATCGTCAGGCTGAGTTAGGAGCCGAAGCTCCAAAAGCGTTGAAATAGACGCATCCGTAACGGCTTCCTCAAAGCAATACTTTCTTAGAAACAGTTGAACAATTTCCTGTCTATTTGCGCCTCCCATGAATGCCACTAGAAGCATTGCCGCCAAGGGGGAGCAGCCGTACGTAACTTTTGTGTAAAGGTTTACCGCACGCCAGCGGTCAGAATTGACTGGCGGGAATAGACGCACTGCTGAATGACATACCAAGCTAGCCATCATTTCGCTCTTGTCGCATAGCGAGCGGGCGTGCGCGCTAATCGCGCACGCCCCCTCTTGCCTCGAAAGTTACTTCGGCTCTGCCTGATCTTTCCGATCTTTGAGAAGCCACGGTTCCGCCTTCATTTGCTTCAGGGCGACTATCGGCTCGCCGAGAACCTCCACAAGGATGCGCTCTTTGTCCGATGAGTCTCTGTAGATCTTGACGATTTCTTCAGGCTTTTGCTCGTTTGCCATAGGTCTCTCCTGGGTAGATACGTCGGCTTTAAGTGCAATTGTGAGCTAGGCAGCCGATGGGGCCTAATCCACAAGCTCCGCAAAGAAGGCGATGGTTTTCAGTGACGCCCAACGTTCGACGTAAGGGGCGGCCCGCTTGCGGGACGTCCCCTTGACGGAGGGGTTAGGCGGCTGGCGGTTGCAGAGAGCTGGATTCATGCTGGAGTGGCAAAGTGAGCTACTGCTCAACCGGTGATGCCGAAGGTGGAGAACGGGAAGAGGATGCAGGTTACTGCCTTGGGGAAGCGCATGCCAAGCAAGATGCCAGCGATTGCACCACCAACTGCCCACCACACCAAGACGCTTAGCCCAACGGGTTCCTGGGCCAACATGAGGCGACCAAGACCAAAGATCCAGAAGCAAGCCAATGCCCCGACAGCGGCGCCCCGAATTCGATCTGCACGCGTGATTGGCGCTTGCCACCATTGAGTGAAGCGGAACTTGGCTTGGGAGACCGCCGCTTTCATGTTTTCAGCCTAACGTTGGACGTAACGGGCGCCGGAGCGCAGCGGAGGGAACCAAAATGCGCAGCATTTTGGCGTCCCGTTGACGGACTTGTTAGGCGGTGGGCAGCTATTTGTCATTCGGTTTAAGAGCCGGAGCGTCGACTTGAGATAACGCGTTCTTGACCGCCGATGCAACCGTTGGATCTGGGCTGACGTATGAGTCTCGCTGCCTGCGCTCGGCAGTTTCACGCAGAACGGATTCGAGAGCAGAGTCCGTACCGCGCTCTTTGAGCGCGGCTGCCGCGGCAATGATGTCACCGTCCAGAAGTATGTTCACCTGCTTGGCAGCCTCGGCATTCTGGTTTTCATCGAGCGCTTTGAGCAGCGCAAGTCGCGATTTTGCATCAGCCACGACGCGTGCTTCGAAAGCGTGAGCAATCAACGCGGCTGAGATATGCATCGAGAACAGCCCCAGGACTACGCCACCTGCGAGAAACGCAGATAACGCCACTGCGATAACCGTGCCTCTCTTCATGACCGCCTAACGTTGGACGTAACGGGCGCCGGAGCGCAGCGGAGGGAACCAAAATGCGTAGCATTTTGGCGTCCCGTTGACGGACTGGTTAGGCGATTCTTGCACGGCATCAATCTGCATGGACGCTAGATACTCCGGTTGCGGTGCATAAATGAATGCTCTCGCCTTTGGGCTCGCGAGACCGGGGCGAGCATTGGCAAGACGACGGATTTTTAAGTTCGGAAGTGGCAATACAAGCTGCGGCGCAATCGTTTGAGGTTGTGCAGTGATTCCCGCCATCAATTGTGACGTACGTACAGCCGGGACTCCTTCCTCGGCCGCTAATAACACCACCCCAAGTACCCCCAGCGGCAAGGCATTCGTCTTCTAGGCGCTTAGCGCATTCCTTCTCTTTGGCGAGAAAGCAACTGCTTTCGCGGGCGGCTTGGATTGCGATTTCGTTTCGTGACAGACCGCGTGCAAACACTTCAGAAAAGCCAGAAACACTCACGATGGCAAGTAAGGCAAATGCGAGGTAGTAGAGGCGCATTGATCGCCTAACGTTGGACGTAACGGGCGCCGGAGCGCAGCGGAGGGAACCAAACTGCGCAGCAGTTTGGCGTCCCGTTGACGGACTTGTTAGGTGCGGCGCTAATTTGCATTGAGGTTTGCGCGGCCGCCAGCGCGCCGGTAGTAAGACATGGCCCATACGAGCGCTGCGCCAAGCCAGACCGCGGCAACTGGGCGAATGAATGGCCCGAGCGGACCGCCGATGGCGCGAGCGAGCACAACCGTGACCGCAGTGACGGGAATGCTATGTGCCACGACTTGCCAGAGGGAGAGCGTGGCGAACGCCTGAGAGACAGCTACTAAGACGGCGGAGATGATTCCCAGGTAAACCACCTCGGGAAGCCACCGTGGAAGCTCAACCATTGGCCCAGCGAAATAAAGGAAAGCGCAGACGAGGCCAAGGCAGAAAGAGAAAGCAATTCGCGCGGGAAGCGATCGAAGCATTAAGCACCTAACGTTGGACGTAACGGGCGCCGGAGCGCAGCGGAGGGAACCAAACTGCGCAGCAGTTTGGCGTCCCGTTGACGGAATTGTTAGGCAAGGATGGCATGCGAGGCCAGCCACGCGCGAACATCCTGATCTGCGCCGCAGTCGGCAAGGGCCTTCTTTGGCAGTACATACGCTTGGCTGTTGTCGAGGAAGAGGTACAGGTTCGCTGTGTCTTCTTCGACATGCTTAAAGGCAGACCACACATACCTTGTTTCACCATAGGATCCGGACGCAGTCAGACCCGTGGCGTCGAATTCTGCGGCTTGCGTTTGATAGAACCAACTGTCCCCGGAATGAGCGACGCGGCGCACGATCTGGTTTCGATACGCTGAGCCAATGATGATTGCCGCCAAAGCGGCGAGCGAAAATCCAGCAACAAAGAGAATGTCGTGGGTGATGCCCGGGTACTTCCGTAGCATGGAGATGTGCATGGAAAACGCAATTCCGATGACGAACCACACTAGAAGGTTTACGAAGAATAGCTTCGTATTTGCGCCGGAGAGTGCGACTAAACGCTTTGAAACTACCTTCATAAGCGCTTTGTAGTCGTCCTTCGAAAGGGTGAACGAGCACTTCATGGGCAAGCCTAACGTTAAGTAGACTTCAGTAAACTGTTATCCCAGGATATTCATCAATCCAAGACTGTGTCATAAGTCATGGAAGTTACTGCCATACGGGGGAAATATGCCGCCTGTATTGACGAATATCCTGAGGTCTCGCAATGGTTTTACGCACGGATGGCCAGCAGCCGAAGTTGCTCGACCTCATGCGGGATCGGCTGCGGGTGAAGCATTACAGCATTCGCACCGAGACGGCCTATTTGGGTTGGGTCAAACGCTTCATTCTCTTTCACGGCAAGCGTCATCCGGAAGGCCTCGGCAAGGGGGAGGTTGAGGCATTTCTCACGAGTCTTGCCGTTGAGCACAACGTTGCCGCGGCGACGCAGGGGCAGGCGCTGTCGGCGATCCTGTTCTTGTATCGCGAGGTGCTGGGGCAGACCTTGCCGTGGCTCGACGAGGTGACGAGGGCCAAGAAACCGAAACGGCTACCGTGCGTGCTGACACAGGCTGAGGTGTCGCGCCTCGTGGCAGCTGTTGATGATCCCCTGATGAACCTGATCGTGCGTTTGTTGTATGGGACCGGTATGCGTTTGATGGAGGCGGTTCGGCTGCGCGTGAAAGACGTCGACTTTTCTCGTCGTGAGATTCTGATTCGCGAGGGGAAAGGCAATAAGGATCGCGTGACGATGTTGCCCGCGGCGTTGGTGGAGGGTTTGCGGGCGCAGGTGCGTTGGCGGCGGGAAGTTCATTTGCGCGATCTGGAGCAAGGTCGCGGCAGTGTGTATTTGCCGCATGCGTTGGCGAGAAAGTACCCCGGCTCCGAAACGGCGTTCGGTTGGCAGTATGTGTTTGCAGCGGCGTCCTTGTCGGTGGATCCGCGAAGCGGTGCGGAGCGTCGGCATCATGTTGATGAGCAGATGATTCAGCGCGCGGTGAAGCGGGCGCTTTCGGCGACAAAGATTGATAAGCCGGTCACGCCGCACACGCTGCGCCATTCGTTCGCGACGCATCTGCTGGAGGCGGGGCAGGACATCCGCACGGTTCAGGAGCTGCTGGGCCATTCCGACGTTTCGACGACGATGATCTACACCCACGTCCTGAACCGCGGCGGGCTGGCCGTAACGAGCCCGCTCGATAGGCTGGGGTGACGCAGCGGCCGGCTTGATCAAGGGAGCCGGTAGAATCACCGCCTTCCTTTGAATCACCTGAGTACCGCCATGCCTTTGCTGACCCTTGATGCCGCCTGCCTTGCCTTTGGCGATGTGGCCTTGCTCGACCATGCCGAGCTGGTGCTTGAGCCGGGCGAGCGCGTGGCGCTGATCGGACGCAACGGTGCCGGCAAGTCCAGCCTGATGCGGACCCTGGCCGGTATGGCGAAGCTGGATGACGGCACGGTCTGGCGCCAGCCGGGCCTCAAGACCGCTTACGTGTCGCAGGAGCCGGACTTCGATCTGGACCGAGATGTGTTTGCGACGGTGGCAGACGGTGTAGGCGAAGCCGCCCGCCTGATCGCCGAATATCACGCCTGTGCGGCGCTGGTGGGGCAGGGCGATGCGGCGGCGCTGACGCGGCTGGAGGATCTGCAGCATCAGCTCGAAGCGACCAACGGCTGGACCCTGCACCACAAGGTTGAGCAAGTGATCGACCGGCTCAAGCTCGATGGCGCGGTGAAAGTCAGCGCCTTGTCGGGCGGTGGAATCAAGCGGGTGGCGTTGGCGCGGGCGCTGGCAGGTGAGCCGGACCTGTTGTTGCTCGACGAACCAACCAACCACCTCGATATCGATGCGATTGGCTGGCTGGAGGAATTGATCCGCTCCTTCCGTGGTGGCGTCGTGGTGATCACGCACGACCGCGCCTTCATGGACGCGGTGTCGACCCGCATCGTCGAGCTGGACCGCGGCAAGCTCGCAAGCTTCCCCGGTAGCTTCAGCGAATACCAGAGGCGCAAAGCAGATCTGCTCGATATCGAAGCCAAGGCGGCTGCGGATTTCGACAAGTTCCTCGCGCAAGAAGAGGTGTGGATCCGTAAAGGCGTCGAGGCGCGTCGCACTCGTAACGAAGGTCGCGTGAAGCGGCTGGAGGACCTGCGCCGTCAGCGTGCGGCGCGGCGTGACCGCATGGGCAACGTGAGCCTGCAGCTGGACCGCGGCGACCAGAGCGGCCAGCTGATCGCAGAATTGCACAACGTCACCAAGCGATTTGGGGACAAGGTGGTGATCCGCGAATTCTCCACGCGCCTGATGCGTGGCGACCGCATCGGCCTGATCGGCCCGAACGGCGCGGGCAAAACGACGCTGCTCAAGCTGATCCTCGGCGATCTGGAGCCCGACGAGGGCCAGATTCGCCGTGGCACCAAGCAGCAGATCGCCTATTTTGACCAGTTCCGCACCCAGCTCGATCCCGAGATGCCGCTGCGCGATGTGATCAGCCCTGGCAGCGACTGGGTCGAGATCGGCAAGTCGCGCAAGCATGTGATTGGCTATCTGGAAGACTTCCTGTTCTCGCCGCAGCGGGCGCGCTCACCGGTGAAGTCACTCTCGGGCGGGGAGCGCAACCGCTTGTTGTTGGCGCGCCTGTTTGCGCAGCCCGCGAACATCCTGGTGCTGGACGAGCCGACCAACGATCTGGATGTCGAGACGCTTGAGCTGCTGGAACAACTTCTCGCCGAGTACGACGGCACGATCTTCCTGGTCAGCCACGACCGGACCTTCCTCGATAACGTCGTGACGCAGACCATCGCCGCGGACGGCGACGGTCGCTGGGGCGAGTACGCCGGCGGTTACTACGATTGGAAGCGCGTGCGCGACGCCGCTGCCGCGGCCGAGAAGGAAGCTGCCAAGCCCGCCCCAACGGCGAAGGCGCCGGAGGCAGATCGCAAGGCGCCCGCCCGCGGAAACAAGCTCTCGTTCAACGAGAAGCGCGAGCTTGAACAGCTGCCGGGCAAGATCGCGCAACTTGAGAACGAACAGGCCAGTTTGCAGCAACAACTGGCGGACCCCGGGATCTACAAGGCGCAGCCAGAGAATGTGCCACGCTTCAATGCGCGGCTTGAGGAAATCGAGCTGGAGCTGCTGACCCTGCTGGAGCGTTGGGAGGCGCTGGAGGGCAAAGCGGGTTGATGTGGTGGTAATGCGAATCAATCGCAACGAGTTTCGTCTGGATCAAGCTTGGCGCAATGCGGCCGTGATTACATTCGGCGTCCAGGCAAACCGACGGAATTTCGACCATGATTCGCTGCGCTTCGCTCTTGCTGTGCCTCCCGATCTGCGTGCATGCAGCGCATCCGTTGATTTCGGATGACGCGGCGACGCAAGGCGAGGGTGGCTGGCAACTTGAATTGAGCGGGGATTACACCCGCGACCGCGATGCCAGCACCCGCCAGCGGGTGTCCAATGCCACGCTGACGCGCGGTGCGATCGATACGCTGGATGTGTACCTCAACGCCACATGGCTGCGTGCCGAAGCCCTTGATGACAGTGGCAGCGTACTGGCAACACAGGGCGCTGGCGACTTGAGCCTTGGCGCCAAGTGGCGCTTCTATTCTGCCGACGGCGCCTCGCTGGCGCTAAAGCCTTTCGCGACAATGCCCACGGGTGACCACAGTCGTGGCCTCGGCAACGGCTTGCCGTTTTACGGCGTGTCGGCAATCGCCACCTATGAGTACGAAGCCTGGACGCTGATTGCCAACGCCGTAGGCGCATACGCCTGCGGCGACGCCGCCAGCGTTCGGAAACGGCAATGGGCGCTGTCTGCCGGCCTTGGTCACGCGTTCAACGACGCGCTGCAGGCCGTCGGCGAAGTCGTCTACAGCTCAGGCACCGAGCCCGACGTCAATCAGGGGCCGGCCCTGCTGACGCTTGGGCTGATTTACCGTGTTGCGCCCACCTTCGACCTTGACGTCGGTTACCGGCATGGTCTGAACAAGTCTGAGGCGCATCACGGTGCGGGCGTAGGGCTGGCGTGGCGCTGGTGAGTCACCTGCACCGCTACCTGCCACCCCATCGCGGCCTTTGTCACTTGTCTTTACACCGGCGCGGTGCGGGCCTGTCGATAATTGGCTCATGACTGCTTCGCGCCATAACGCCGTGGCC
Organism: Niveibacterium sp. COAC-50; assembly: GCF_013184235.1. Classification (NCBI taxonomy): domain Bacteria; kingdom Pseudomonadati; phylum Pseudomonadota; class Betaproteobacteria; order Rhodocyclales; family Rhodocyclaceae; genus Niveibacterium; species Niveibacterium sp. COAC-50. The sequence goes on along the minus strand of NZ_JABCJM010000011.1, from coordinate 10,924 downwards.
CCGATGCCTGCACTGCTGGGTTCGCCACGCGCGGCGCGTGGCTGGCGCAGTGGCGCGCCCGTTGGTGATTGATTTCATGATCTCCAGCGGCCGGCAACGCACCGCGTGGGCTGCACTGATTAATGCCTTCGCCGCGCTGAACCCGGATCTGACGGTCGTTGCCAACGAGTTTCAGCAGGAAGACTGCAAACGGCAGTTTGCTGTGCGCCTTGGCCGCGCTCCCCGTTGATCTGGCGTTCTGGTTCGCCGGCGCCCGCCTGCGTGAAGCGGTGGGCAAGGGCTTGAGCTTTCCGGTGCGGCCAGCTTAGTCCGCGATGATGCGTTCGTAGCGCGCCCGCCATTCCTCGGTGAGCGCTTCGTTGCCGATGTGTTCGTACAACTGCATGGCGCGCCAGGTCGCTTCGGGAATCATGTCGCCGTCGCGGTCCATCGCCATCTCGAAGTAGCGCACGGCTGCGTCGTCTCCGCGTTCGGCGAGGATGCGGCCGGCTGCCATTGCGGTTTCGGCGTTGCCGCGCGCGTGTTCGGCGGCCTCGCACAGCAAGGGCAGGGCTTCATTCACGCGGTCAAGCGTCAGCAGCGCCAGGGCGTAGCGGGATTTCTCCTCGACTTCGAGTCGGGCGGGGTTGGCATCGCCTAGCCGCTCCACCTCGGCTTGCGCTGCGCGCACCTTGTTGTGCCGCTCGCGCCATTGGGCCTCCACCGCGGTGAGCCACGCGGCGTCCAGATCGCTCGTGATACGGGGCAGGGCGTCACGCAGCAGCACTTGTGCCGCGCTGTGCTCCGGATGTGTCGGCACAATGGGCTTCATGCCGAGCGCATCGAGGCGGTCGCGCAGGCTGGGGTGGGTGTCGTCATAGGTGGTCAGGCGGGCCAGCGCATCCCACATCCAGGTCTTGAAGTCCTCCGAGTCGCCGGCGACACGCAATGCGGTGCGCATCGCGGCATGCGGCATGAAGCCGGGCCGCGGTTGATGGTCCGCCTGTGCATACAGCGCGGGCCAGAACTTCTCGGCCATGAAGCGGCCTTTCACGCTCGCGGCAATCAAGGCGCTAGCGGTGGTGGTTCGGCCAACGAAGCGGGCGGAGGCCTGGTCCGCTTCGTATTCCTGCTGGCGCGCGAGCACGAAGCTGTAGGCGTTGAACCAGGGGATGTACCAGCGGAAGAAACGGGTGAAGAGTTTGTCGAACCAACCCTCTTCCTGCGCGAAAACTTCCGCCAGCCGCATCCACACCAGCCGGATGCGATAGATCCAGGCGCCGGTCTTGCCGTGCGCGCCCGAGATGTGGCCGTATTCGTGCGCCATCACGGCGGCGCATTCCTTTGGCGACAGGGCTTGCAGCAACGGCAGGCCCAGCGTGAGCGTGTTGCGATACCAGCCGAAGATGCCCAGGCGCGGCGTTTGCACGATTGATGCGTTGAACGCCTCATCGATGATGATCTCGTGGATTTCCGGCCCCGCCTGCTTGGCGCGCAGCTTGTCGACGAGCCGCCACAGGTGCGGTGCTTCCTCGCGCGAAACGCGCCGCCCGCTGGGTGGATCAAGCCGCACCCACAGCGCACGGATCACCAGAAAGGCTGCCACACCGCAGATCAGCACCAGCTTGCCGCCAATCAGTGCATGTCGCGACGCCACCAGCCCGATACCGGCGAACACGCCGCCAAGTGTGAGTGCCAGCATGCCCACGGCGTAGGCGTAGCCCAGCCCCGCCAGCGCGGTGACCTTGGCGCGGTAGCGGCCAGGTGCAATGTCGCACTCGCGCTCAAGGTGAGCGACGAGGTTGCGGAATTCGGACTCGGTCATGGGCGGCACTCGACGGCGGGGCTTCAAATTGCATTATCCGACAAAAACACCAAAAAACCATTGGCATGAACCCGGAAGAACTGTCGCGCGGCAACATGACCTGGCATCACGCCACGGCTAGACTGAACGCTTAACGATTCATGCCGGCCCCGGGCCGGATAAACCATGCAGCCAGCCCGTCTCTGGGACATCTCGCCGCCGGTTGCGGCCGCCAGCCCGGTTTTCCCCGGTGATACACCGTTTCAGCAGCACTGGACCTGGCAGATCGGGCCCGACAGCCCGGTCAACGTCAGCACGCTGACGCTATCGCCGCACACCGGCGCCCATGCCGACGCACCGCTGCACTACGACCCGCACGGCGCGGCGATCGGCGCGGTGCCGCTCGATGCTTACCTCGGGCCCTGCCGTGTGATTCACGCAATCGGCCGCCGCGCGCTGATCACGCCAGACCTGATAGCACCGCAACTGGTGGATACACCGCCGCGCGTGCTGGTGCGCACCCGCTTTCGCGCCGCGGTGGACGAATGGGATGCGGACTTCACTGCACTGGCGCCGGAAACCATCGACCTGCTCGCCGCGCTGGGTGTGAAGCTGGTCGGCATCGATACGCCTTCGCTCGACCCAGAGCAGTCGAAGACGCTGGATAGCCACCAGCGCGTGCGGGCTCACGGCATGGCGGTGCTCGAATGCCTCGTGCTCGATGAGGTGCCGGCTGGCGACTACGAGCTGATCGCACTGCCCCTCAAACTGACGACCGCGGATGCCAGCCCTGTGCGCGCGGTGTTGCGGGAGCTGCCGTGACCACGCGTGAAGACTGCCTCCTGCGTGACGCCGCCGACCCGCTGGCGCCCTTGCGCGACCAGTTCGAACTGCCGCCGGGCGTGATCTACCTCGACGGCAATTCGCTCGGCCCGCTGCCACGCGCCACGCCCGACCGCATTGCAGCGGTGATCCGCGGCGAGTGGGGCACGGATCTGATCAAGAGCTGGAATAGCGCTGGCTGGATCGACCTGCCGGCTGATGTTGGCGACCAGATCGCGCCGCTGGTGGGCGCAGGCGCTGGCGAGCTGATTGCGGCGGATTCGACGTCGGTGAACCTCTTCAAGGTGCTCGCCGCGGCGCTGCGCATCGTCGGCGAAGACGACCCGGCGCGCTGCGAGATCGTCTCGGAGCGCGACAACTTCCCGACCGATCTCTACATCGTGCAGGGCTTGTCGGAGCTGCTTGGTGGCCGCTACACGCTGCGCCTGGTTGATTCGGCAGACGAGATTCCGGCGGCGCTGGGCCCGAAGACCGCAGTGTTGATGCTCACCCAGGTGAATTACCGCACCGGCGCGCTGCACGACATGGCGGCGCTCTCTGCCGCCGCACACGCGGCCGGCGCGCTGACCGTGTGGGATCTGGCCCATTCGGCCGGGGCGCTGCCGGTGGCCTTGAACGACGACGGCGCCGACTTCGCGATCGGCTGCGGCTACAAGTACCTCAATGGCGGGCCGGGTGCGCCGGCTTTCGTGTGGGTGGCGCCGCGCCATGTGAGTCGCTTCCGCCAGCCGCTCTCCGGCTGGATGGGGCATGCGCGGCCCTTCGACTTCGTGCCGGGCTATGAGGCGGGCGAGGGCGTTGCGCGCTACCTGTGCGGTACGCCGTCCGTCCTCGCCATGAGCGCGCTCGAATGTGGCGTCGAAACGCTGCTTGCGGCGGAGCCCTACGGTGGCATGGCCGCCTTGCGCGCCAAGTCGCTCGCACTGACCGATCTGTTCATCGAGCGGGTCGAGGCGCGCTGCGCCGGCCAGGGGCTCACGCTGGTCACGCCACGCGAGGCCGCGCGCCGCGGCTCGCAGGTGAGTTTCGCATTCGATTCGGCGTGGCCGGTTTGCCAGGCGCTGATTGCGCGCGGCGTGATCGGTGACTTTCGCGCGCCGGACATCTTGCGCTTCGGCTTTGCGCCGCTCTACATCCGCTTCACCGATGTGTGGGACGCGGCCGAAGCCCTGGCGACGGTGCTGGAAACCGGCGAGTGGCTGGAAGCCCGCTTCGCCGAACGCAGTGCGGTGACCTGAATTGGACAATCAGCGCGAACTCGAAGACAGCATCGTCACCGACCTGCGTGATCGGCTCTCGTACGGTGGCTATTTGTGCCTGGACGGCCTGCTGGCGCAGCAGAAGCCGCTTTCCGATCCGCCGCATCACGATGAAATGCTCTTCATCGTGCAGCATCAGGTGTCGGAGCTGTGGATGAAGCTCATGATCCATGAGCTTTCCGCCGCGATTCGCCATGTGCAGCGCGATGAGCTGGGGCCGTGTTTCAAGATTCTCGCCCGAGTGAAGCAGGTGCAAATGCAGCTGTTCGAGCAGTGGGCGGTGCTCGAGACGCTGACGCCCTCCGAATACATGGAGTTCCGCGGTGTGCTGGGCAACTCGTCCGGCTTTCAGTCGCACCAGTACCGCACGATCGAATTCCTGCTCGGCAACAAGAACGCCGCGATGGTGGAGGTGTTTCGCCATGATCCGGCGCAGCAGGCGGCGCTACGCGCAACGCTTGAAGCCCCCAGCCTCTACGACGAGTTCCTGTGCCACCTCGCGCGGCGTGGCCTGCCAGTGCCGGCCGAGTGCATCGAGCGCGACTGGTCGCAGCCTTACCGCAAGGTGGACGCGCTGGTCGAGGTGTTCCGCAGCATCTACGAAAACCCGCGCGACTGCTGGGAAGCCTACGAGATGTGCGAGAAGCTCGTCGATGTGGAGGAGTACTTCCAGCTCTGGCGCTTCCGGCACATGAAAACCGTGGAGCGGGTGATCGGCTTTCGTGCCGGCACCGGTGGGTCGAGCGGTGTGGGGTTTCTGCGCCGGGCGCTTGAATTGAGTTTCTTCCCGGAGCTCTTCGCGGTTCGCACCGAGTTACGGCAGCGCTGATTCCGGCGCTGGCCGCATCGGGCCCTCAGGGCGCCGGGCTCTCGTTGCCGCGAGCCGGCGCGGCCTCCGGCGACACATGCCGGTCAATGATCCGGCGCAGGCTGCCGTCGTGCTTCAACGATGCAATGGCGGCGTTGAACTTGTCGTAGAGGCCGGCGCCGATCTGGGCGCGCGACAGGACCAGGTTGACCTCGATGACGGGCGCACCGACGTCGAGCCGCCGCAGGCTTGCCGCCGGATACAAGCGCGCAAGCAAGCGCCAGGCGGAATCCCGCACGATTGCCGCATCGGCGCGTCCGATCGTCACCAGGCGAAGTGCGGCTTCTTCGTCGGCCGCTTCCGTGGTGCGGCCGGCGGCCCTGAGCGTCTCGATCCAGTCGTCGAAGGGCGCGCCGTAGCGATAGCCCCGCGTGATCGCCAGCGTCAATGTCGGGTCCGTCATCACCGTCGTCGCATTGATCGACGCCGGTGCCGAAGACCGCACCGCAACGAGATTGCGTTCCGTGGTGTAGGGGATGAAGCGTGCGAAGCGGTCGCGCTCCGGCGTCTGGACTGCAGACGCGCTCAGATCGAGCGAGCCGGCCTGGAGTTGCTGCCAGATGCGCACACGCGACTCGAAGCGATGCTCGAATCGGCAGCCGGTTCGGCGCGCCAGTTCGTCGATGAGATCACGGTCGATACCGCGCCATTCCGCGCCGTCGCTACCGCGGTAGTAGTAAGGGGGTATGGCATAGAAGCCGACCGATAGCGGCCGGGTGCAGGCTTGCAAAGGCTCGGCGATGGCATTGGTGGCGGCGAGACCCAGCAGCCACGGTAGTAGGCGGCCCAGGTAGCGCCGTATTGTTAAGCGGGGCTGCCCGCGTCTGTCGCCCATCCGATCAGAGCGAATCCGGGGATTCCGGCGACTCTCCGATCCGCAATACGGCGGCGTCGGCCGGCACGCCAACCCGCTGCATCACATGGCCGACATCCATGTGCAGCAGGTCACCAATCGCGCGGAAGTCGTCCGGCAGCGCCGGGTCGTCCCATCCGTTGGCGCAGTGGCGGGCGAGGTCGCACGCCAGCAACACGGTGCGTACCCGGGGGTTGTCGGTGCGTTGCGGGTCCATCAGGGTGATCAGAAGTTCTGGCAGCGAATACTCGCGTACCAGCGCGAGTTGCAGGTCGGGAATCGCGATTCCCATCGTGGCCTTTTGCGCCGCGCTGCTGCGCATGCCCGGGTTGGCGCGCTGCAGCGCGAAGGCTTGCTGTACCAGATCTGGCGCAAAGCACCAGCAGAGAATCTCGGCGACCTCGTGCAGCAGTGCCGCCACAGTGATTTCGTCTACATCGATATCGTGGCGGTGCAAGGCCCAGTCGCGCGCGAAGTAAGCGGCGCGCTTGGCCCGCGTAATGACCTTGAGCACGCCCAGCAGGGCGCGCGGGTGGTTCGCAAGTTGATCCTCCACCGTCGGGATCTCGCCGAAACGGCGGAAGAAGGGCGTCACGCCGAGCATCATGATCGCGCGCTCGATCGTCGTGATGTCGTGATTCTGCGTGCTGCTGCGGTTGCGCTGCAGATGGATCATCAGCTTGAGTGCCATCAGCGGATCCTGCAGCACGCAGCCCGCGATCTGGCGCGCCGAGACGTTGTCTTCGTCGTCCTTCAGCGCGTTGAGCTCCTGCGCGGTGCGGCGCAGCACCGGGAATTCGACGCTGCGCAGGTACAGCACATAGCTGTTGAGTTCGGCGAATGGTTTGGTAAGCATGGTCTCCGGCCCGACTGGCGCCATAAGGCAATAACGGCACCCGAGCGGCGCGGCTTGAGGGCTCTCAAGTCTGGCGCCGAACGGGGCCCGATTGGCCCTCATGCCCAGCGTATAATCGGCCGATAACGTCAAATACGTCACGCTTCGGGCTTGCCGGGGGGCGCAGGAATGGGGACACCGATGAAGTCGTTCAAGGCCTTTGTGGTCGATCAGGACGCTGACCGCCGCGTCAGCGCGGGCTTCCGCACCCTGTCCGAGGATGCGCTCGACAAGGGCGACGTGCTGATCCGTGTCGCCTACTCCAGCATCAATTACAAGGACGCACTGGCTGCCACCGGCAAAGGCCGCATCATCCGGCGCTTCCCGTGCGTGGGCGGAATCGACTTGGCCGGCGTGGTGGAGCGCAGCGCTGCGCCGCGTTTCAAACCGGGCGACAAGGTCATCGCAACCAGTTACGACATCGGTGTGGCACACCATGGTGGTTATGCCGAATACGCTTTGGTGCCCGGCGGTTGGGTATTGCCCTTGCCTGCGGGCATGGATCTGCGCCAGGCCATGGCGCTGGGCACAGCCGGCTTCACCGCGGCGCTTGGCGTGCAGCGCATGGAAGACAACGGCCTCAAGCCCGAGAACGGTGCCGTGATTGTGACCGGTGCCACCGGCGGGGTGGGCAGCCTGGCGATCGACATGCTGGCCGGGCGGGGCTACGAGGTGGTTGCGCTGACCGGCAAGGCTGACCAGGCGGACTGGCTCAAATCGATCGGTGCGGCGCGCGTGATGCTGCGCAGTGAGCTTGACCTGGCGAACATGAAGCCGCTCGACAAAGGCCTGTGGGCCGGTGCGGTGGATAACCTCGGTGGTGATGTGCTGGCCTGGATCGCCAGCACGATGAAGCCCTGGGGTACGATCGCGAGCATCGGCCTTGCGGCCAGTACCGATCTGAACACCACGGTGATGCCCTTCATCCTGCGTGGCGCCAGCCTGCTTGGCATTGATTCCGGATACGCTCCCGCGGCGATCCGCGAACATGTGTGGGCGCGGCTGGCGACGGATCTGCGCCCGCGCCATCTCGACGCATTGACGCGCGAGGTCGCGTTTGATGCACTGCCGACTGAATTCGACCGCTTCATCGCCGGCCAGGCACACGGCCGCGTGGTGGTGCGGATTGCTTCCTGAATCGTTTCCGGACTCACCCCCGACATGAGCCAAGCCCCTGAGCAACACGCGACCCAACTGCCTCGTGTGCTGATCGTGGACGATTCGCGCATGGTGCGCGCGTCGCTGATCAAACAGATCCGTGCGAACTTCGAAGTGCGCGAGGAAGCCGACGGCGAAGCCGGCTGGCAGACGCTGCTGCTCGATCCGACAATCGAGGTGGTGATCTCCGACATCGGCATGCCGCGGCTGGACGGCTACGGCCTGCTCGAACGCATCCGCACCTCGCGGCTCGCCCGCATCCACGACCTGCCGGTGATCATCATCTCGGGCGAGGACGAGGAGGAAGCGCGCGTGCGGGCAAAGGAAGCCGGTGCGACCGACTTCATCAGCAAAGGCACGCCTACCGTTGAGTTGCTGGCGCGCCTCGAGGCCCTGGTGAAGCTGGCGCAGACCCGCCGCGACCTCGAAAAGAGCCGCGAGCAGCTGGTGCGCAACTACCACGGCGACGTGTCGGTCATGGCGATCGAGATCGACCACTACGCCGATCTCTCCGCCCGCTATGGCCACCATGTGGCGCAGCTGATCCACCGCAAGATGTCCAAGCTGCTGTCGGCCAAGGTGCGCAAGGAAGACACGGTGGCGCATCTGGCCGAAGGGCAGTTTGCAATCATCTCGCCGTCGGCCGACCTTGATGCCTGCGGTGCGTTTGCGCTGCGCCTGCGTCGCGCGATCGAAACGATCGTGATGACCTACAAGGAAGAGCGCATCCGCATCAGCCTGACGATCGGTCTGGCTACCGCTGGCGGCGATGCGCACATGACGCTCGAATCGCTGATCGCGCTGGCCGTGCAGCGGGTGCAGGACGGCAAGCTGATGGGCGGCAACACCGTCGTGTCGGATTCCGGAGAGGTCACGCCAGAAAACGTCGGCCGCTTCAGCCGCCTCGCGGTCAGCGTGGACCACGCACTGACGCAACTGCGTACCGGCCAGACGGACGAAGTGCGCCGTCGGGTGCGCGAATTGGTCGGCACGATGATGCCGCTGCTCGAGTTCATCGACGCGGAGTTCCGCACCGGGATGCCGCTCGCGTTGCTGGCCGAGCGAGCGAACCTGATCAACATCGAGCGCACCGAGATCGGCAACCCGATCCGCACGCATCTCTGATCTCCGCAGGCCGCCGCGCCTGCGTCAGTGCAATGTAAGGCTGACCCCCAAGAATCCCCTGCTCAAAACAGGGGATTTTGTTTTGGTCTTCGGGGGGAGAGCATGACAAGCTACAAGGAGTTTCATCGCCGTTCGATCGACGATCGCAACGGTTTCTGGGGCGAACAGGCGAATCTGATCGACTGGCAGACACCGCCGACGACGGTGTGCGACTTCTCGAACCCGCCGTTCGCCAAGTGGTTCGCCGGTGGGCGAACCAATCTCTGTCACAACGCGGTCGATCGCCACGCCGCGCAGCGGCCTGATGCCCCTGCGCTGATCTACATCTCGACCGAAACCGGGGTCGAGCGCACCTACAGCTTTGCCGAACTCAAGCGTGAGGTGGAGCGCGCCGCCGCGATCCTGCGTGGTCTGGGTGTCGGGCGTGGCGATCGTGTACTGATCTACATGCCGATGATTGCCGAGGCGGCGTTTGCCATGCTGGCCTGTGCACGCATCGGCGCGATCCACTCAGTGGTGTTCGGCGGCTTTGCTGCGGGTAGTCTGGCGACACGCATCGACGATGCGCGCCCGAAGGTGATGGTGACGGCGGACGCCGGCATGCGTGGCGGCAAGGCGGTTCCTTACAAGCATCTGGTGGATGAAGCTTGCCGCCTCGCGCAGAACCCGCCCGAGCGGGTGCTGATTGTTGATCGCGGCATTGACGTCGGCTTCCCGCGAGTGGAAGGCCGCGATCTGGACTACGCCACGCTGCGCGCACACCACCTTAATGCCGAGGTGCCGTGCGAATGGCTGGAGTCATCGGAGCCTTCGTACATCCTGTACACCTCAGGTACCACCGGGAAACCCAAGGGCGTGCAGCGTGATACCGGCGGCTATGCGGTCGCGCTGGCGGCGTCGATGAAGTACATCTACTGCGGCAACGCGGGCGAAACGATGTTCTCGACTTCGGACATCGGCTGGGTCGTCGGCCACAGCTACATCATCTATGGCCCGCTGATCGCCGGCATGGCGACGATCATGTTCGAGGGCACGCCGATCAAGCCGGACGCCGGCGTGTGGTGGAGCATCGTCGAGAAATACAAGGTCAGCGTGATGTTCTCGGCGCCCACGGCCATCCGTGTGCTGAAGAAGCATCCGGCCGAGCTGATCCACAAGCACGATCTGTCGAGCCTGCGCAGCCTGTATCTGGCTGGAGAGCCGCTCGACCAGCCGACCCATGAATGGATCATGGGCGAGCTCAAGCGGCCGGTGATCGACCATTACTGGCAGACCGAGACGGGCTGGGCGATGTTGTCCGCGATGCCGGGCGTGGAGCAGACGCCGATCAAGTTCGGTTCGCCGAGCTTCCCGGTGTATGGCTACGACCTGCGCATCTTCCGTGAAGACGGTTCCGAGGCCGCCGCGAACGAGAAGGGCGTGGTGGGTGTGGTGCCGCCGCTGCCGCCGGGCTGTCTTTCGACCGTATGGGGCGACGACAAGCGCTTTGTCAGCACCTACTTCACGCTGTTCAAGGAGCCGCAGGTCTATTCGAGCTTCGACTGGGGTATTCGCGATGCGGATGGCTACTACTTCATCCTTGGTCGTACCGATGACGTGATCAACGTCGCCGGCCACCGACTCGGCACCCGCGAAATCGAGGAGGCGGTGCAGGGGCACAACGCCATCGCCGAAGTGGCGGTGGTGGGGGTGAACGACGCGTTGAAGGGGCAGTTGCCGATTGCCTTTGCAGTACTGAAGGACCCGAGCCGCAGTGATACCGAGGAAAAGCGTGCGGCGCTCGAGGCCGAGGTGATGAAGACGGTCGATGGCCTGCTCGGTGCGATTGCGCGACCCGGTCGGGTTCACTTCGTCAGCGGCCTGCCCAAGACCCGCTCCGGCAAGATGTTGCGCCGCTCGATCCAGGCGCTGGCCGAAGGGCGCGACCCGGGCGACCTGACGACGATTGATGATCCGACGACCTTGCAGCAGATCCGCGAGGCGCTCGGCGGCAACTGAGGCCGCCGAGCCAGCAAAGAAAACGGCCGGGCAATGCCCGGCCGTTTTGCTTGATGCGCGCAGCGGTGTTACTTCGTGAGCACCGTCACTGCCGTGCCTTCGGCGACCACCGTGCCGCTCACCGTGCGTGGCGCAACCGAGG
>NZ_JABCJM010000010.1:0-74951 GCF_013184235.1 Niveibacterium sp. COAC-50 | reverse complement strand
CCGGCATCGACATCGGACACCGTAACCGTGCCGGACGCATTCGGCGTGCCGGCGATCGCATTCGCGACGCCACCGGCTTCGACCACCGTGCCGGTGGCGGTGCCACCGATGGTGGCGCCGTCGTTGGTACCGACGATCGTGATGGTGAGCGTATCGGTGTCGAAACCGCCCTTGCCGTCAGCGACTTGATAGGTCACCACGACATCTTGCGTTTGGCCCGCTGCCAGATGGTCGTAAGCCGGGTTGGCAGGGTTGAAGCTGTAGCTGCCGTCGGTGTTGAACGTAAGCCCCGCCGGCGCTGGCGAGATCAGCGAATAGCTCAGCGCGTCGCCTTCGGCATCGGTGGCGACGACGTTGCCGTTGAACAGGGCGCCGCCCTCGGTCACGTTCTCATGCGCGGGCATGGCGACCGGCGCGGTGTTCGCACCGGAAATCGCGATATCGAGCGTGGCATTGCTCGTCGCGCTACCGTCGGAGAGCGTGTAATTGAATACGTCATGCAGCGGCGCGTCGGTCGGCTTCAGCGCGATCACAGCGGCGTTGCTGGCGTCCTGAACGTAGGTGTAGCTGCCGTCCGCGTGAATCGTGAGCGTGCCGTAGTTGCCCACCACCACCGTGGTGCCACTTACCGGCGTGGCGCCCACGGCAGACACGATCAGGCTTGCGTGCGCCGTGTCGATGTCGCTGTCGTTGGTCAGCACGTTGCCGGACGCTGCAGTCGTATCCGTTTTGGTCAGACCATTGAAGTCGACAGCGGCAACGGGACCATCGTTGGTGCCGGTGATCGCTACGGTCACCGTGCTGCTGGTGCCATCGGCACTCTTCACGGTGAACACTTCGCTCGGCAGCGACTGGCCTTCGCCCAGCGCTTGCACTGCCGGGTCGGCATTGTTCAGCGTGTAAGTCCAGTTGCCGGCGGCGTCGATCGAGAACGAGCCATGCGCACCGGCCACTGCTGTCTGCGGCTGGAACACCGCTTGGCCGGCGTCGACGTCGGAGACCAGCAACTGGCCGCTGGTCGTGAGCGTTACATCTTCCTTCACCGCCCCGGTATCTGCGCCGAGTACGGACGGGGTGATCTGCGCGCCGTCGTTGGTGCCGGTGATTGCAACTGTGACTGTGCTGGCGGTGCCGTCGGCGCTCTTCACCGTGAATACTTCATTGGGTAACGACTGACCTTCGCCCAAGGCCTGCACCACCGGATCGGCGTTGTTAAGCGTGTAGACCCAGTTGCCCGCGGCGTCGATCGAGAACGTGCCGTGCGCACCGGCGACCGCCGTTTGCGGTTGGAACACCGCCTGACCGGCATCTACATCGGTGACGACGAGTTGGCCGCTCGCGGTCAGCGTTACGTCTTCCTTCACGGCGCCCGCGTCGGCTCCCGGCGTCGCGGGGGTGATGACTGCGCCATCGTTGGCGCCGTTGATCGTGACGCTGATGACCTGCGAAGCGGTGCCATCGGCCGACTTCACCGTGATCGAATCGGTCAGCGACTGGCCTGCGCCGAGCGACTGGATTGCGGACTGCGCGTTGTTCGCAGCGTAGGTCCAGGCACCGGTCGTGGTGTTGAAAGTGAAGGTGCCGTAGGTGCCGGCCAGCGTCGCGGGGGTCGCAAAGACCGCTTGGCCTGCGTCAACGTCGATCACTGCCAGGTTGCCCGACGCTGTGAGGTTGCCGCCGGTCACGGCGACATCCTCGGTCATCGTGCCCGTGGCCGTGCCGGTGATCGCAGCGGTGTCGTTGGCGCCGGTCACCGTCACATCGATTGCCTTGGTGGCGGTGCCGTCGAGGCTCGTGACGGTCAGCGTGTCATGCACGATCTGGCCGTTGGTCAGCGCTTGCGTCGCGGCCTTGGTGTTGTCGAGTGCGTAAGTCCAGGCGCCGGTCGCGGCGTTGAAGGTGAAGGTGCCGTAGGTGCCGTTGAGCGCCGCGGGAGCAACTGCCTGGAAGCCCGCTTCGCCGTTGTCCGCATCGGCGGCCAGCAGCGTGCCGGACGCGTTGGGCGTGCCCGGGATGGCGTTCGCAATGCCGCCGGCCTCTTGCACGGCGCCAACCCCCGGCCCCTGGATGCTGGCAATGTCGTTGGTGCCGAGCACGTTGATCGTGATACTGGTGCTCGATCCGTCGGACAGCGCAACCGTGAAGGTCTCCGTCTTGCTGTCCGTTGCATTCAGCGCTTGCACCGCGCTATCGGCGTTGCGCAGCGTGTACGTCCAGGTACCGTCAGCGGCAACCACCAGGTCACCGTATGCGCCTGCCGCGGTCTCCGGCACAAAGGTGGCGACCCCCGAGGTGGTGAGCGTGCCCGTGCTGGTTAGCGTGGTGTCTTCCCGTACGGTACCGTTGCCCGATGCGGTCGTTTCGTCCTGGCCGTGCACCGTGATCACGATGCTGTGCGGCGTGCCATCCAGGCTCTTCACAACGATCGTCTCGGTCACCGTGTCAGTGCCCTTGAGCGACTGCACATTGGCCGCTGCGTTGTTGAGCGAGTAGCTCCAGTTGCCGGCGGCGTCAATCGTGAGCGAGCCATAGGCGCCGGCCTGAGTGCTGGCCTGGAAGCCTGCCTCGCCGGTGTCGACATCGCTGACCAGCAGCTTGCCGGACGCCAGCAGCACCGCGTCTTCGGTGACACTGCCCGTGTCGCCGCCCGGAACCGACGGCGTGATCTGGGCGCCATCATTGGTACCGGTGATCGTCACGGTCACCGTGCTGGTGGTGCCGTCGGCACTCTTAACGGTGAACACTTCGCTTGGCAGCGACTGGCCTTCGCCCAGCGCTTGCACTGCCGGGTCGGCGTTGTTGAGCGCGTAAGTCCAGTTGCCGGCGGCGTCGATCGAGAACGAGCCATGCGCACCCGCGACGGCCGTCTGCGGCTGGAACACGGCTTGGCCTGCGTCCACGTCGGTGACGACGAGTTGGCCGCTGGCGGTCAGTGTCACGTCTTCCTTCACCGCGCCGGCATCAGCACCCGGCGTCGCGGGGGTGATCACAGCACCGTCGTTGGTGCCGGTGATGGCCACAGTCACCGTGCTGGTGGTGCCGTCGGCACTCTTGACCGTGAACACTTCGCTCGGCAGCGACTGGCCTTCGCCCAGCGCTTGTACCGCCGGGTCAGCGTTGTTCAGCGTGTAAGTCCAGTTGCCGGCGGCGTCGATCGAGAACGAGCCATGCGCACCGGCAACCGCTGTCTGCGACTGGAACACAGCCTGGCCGGCGTCGACGTCGGAGACCAGCAACTGGCCGCCGGTCGTCAGCGTGACGTCTTCCTTCACCGCACCGGCGTCAGCACCCGGCGTCGCGGGGGTGATCACCGCTCCGTCGTTCGTGCCGGTGATGGCTACAGTCACCGTGCTGGTGGTGCCATCGGCACTCTTCACCGTGAAGACTTCGCTCGGCAGCGACTGGCCTTCGCCCAGCGCCTGCACCGCCGGGTCGGCGTTGTTCAGCGTGTAAGTCCAGTTGCCTGCAGTGTCGATCGAGAACGAGCCATGCGCACCCGCGACGGCCGTCTGAGGTTGGAACACCGCCTGGCCTGCGTCGACGTCGGAGACCAGCAACTGGCCGCCGGTCGTCAGCGTGACGTCTTCCTTCACCGCGCCGGCGTCAGCACCCGGCGTCGCGGGGGTGATCACGGCAATATCGTTGGTGCCAAGTACGTTGATGCTGACGGTAGTCGTGGAGCCGTCAGAGAGCTTGACGACGAAGGTCTCGCTCTTGCCGTCGCCAGCGTTGAGTGCCTGAACGGCGGTGTCGCCGTTGCGCAGCGTGTAGGTCCAAGCGCCATCGGTGCCGACTGCGAGGTTGCCATAGGCGCCGGTCTGCGTGCCGGCAACGTAGGTGGATACGCCGGTTGCGACCAGGGTGCCGCTGCTGGTCAGCGTGGTGTCTTCCTGCACGGTGCCACGACCGGTGGTGCTGGTTTCATCTTGCCCATGCACCGTGACGACGATGTTGTGTGGTGTGCCGTCGGCACTGCGCACGACGATGGTGTCGGTGACCGCATCGCTGCTCTTGAGCGCCTGCACGGTGGCCGATGCGTTGTCGAGGGTGTACGTCCAGTTGCCGTTCGCGTCGATCGTGAGCTGGCCATAGCTGCCAGTCTGTGTGCCCGCCTGGAACACGGCCTCGCCGGTATCCGGATCGACAACGTTGAGCTTGCCGGTGGCGAGCAGCACTGCGTCCTCGGTCACGTTGCCCTGGTCGCCGCCGAGTGTGGCGGGGGTGATGACCGCAACGTCACCGACGGGGGTGACGCCGATATCCACCGTGGCAATGGCCGTGCCGCCCTTGCCGTCCGATACGGTCACGGTGAAGCTGTCCGGCCCGTTGAAGTCTTTCGCCGGCGTGTAGGTCCAGGTGCCGTCCGTGTTAACGGTGACGCTGCCGTGAGCCGGGTCGCTCGCCTTCGCGAAGCTCAGGCTGTCGCCATCAACGTCCGTGGCCTTCACCTGTCCGCTGATCGGCGTGTCCTCGGGGGTGCTGAGCGTGTAGTGGCCGGTTGCCGGGTCGATGTTGGCATCGCTGACCGGCGTGCCGGCGGGCCCATCGGTGGTGCCGGGAACCGGCGCGTCGTTGACCGGCGTGACACCGACGCTGACGGTGGCCGTTGTGGTGCCGCCCTTGCCGTCCGACACGGTGACCGTGAACGAGTCCGGCCCGTTGTAATCCTTCGTCGGGGTGTAGACCCAGGTGCCGTCGGTGTTAACGGTGACGCTGCCGTGCGCGGGGTCCGAGCCCTTGGCGTAGCTCAGCGTGTCGCCGTCGACATCCGACCCCGGCGTGCGGCCTGCAACAGGGGTGTCTTCCAGTGTTGTGACCGCGACGTTGGTTGCGGTCGGTGCGTCATTCACCGGCGTCACGTTAACGGTGATGGTGCCGTCGGTGGTGGCGCCGCGGCCGTCGCTGACGGTGTAGATGATTGTTGCCGGCCCGTTGTAGTTGGGCGGCGGGGTATAGGTGAGGGTGCCGTCGGTGTTGACGGTGACAGTGCCGACGCTAGCCGTGGGCGTGCCAACCAGCGTTACCGGGTCGCCGTTGGGGTCGCTCAGCACGCCGTCGAGCCGGATGCCGGTGCTGGTGTCTTCAGGCAGGGTCACCGACAGTGGGGCTGCTTCCGGCGCCGCGTTGGCGTCGGTGGTGATGGCTGAAAGCGTCTGCCGCTCGACCGTGTCTGTCGCGATCGGGCCGCTCGTCTGGAAGCTCAGCGGGTCCACACCTTCGCTGATGCGCAGCAGGCGCACGAAACCGTGCCCGTCGCCACCACTACCACCACCGAGGCCTGCCGCCGTCGGGTCCAGTTCGGCAAGCGGGTCGGCGCCCGCGTTAAGCGATGCGATCACGCGTTCGAGTTCGGCGTCGGGCGGCGTCAGGGCGGCGTCCTGCGCCGGCACTGCGTCCTGCGTCAGCAAGCCCGCGTCCGCCAGCACCTCGCGCCCGCCGCCCAGGGTCACCGGGTCGCCATGTGGGCCACGCAGTTCGATCACCGCGCCGTTGTCGGTCACGACCACCTGACCCTCGGCGATGCGATCGCCAAGGTGGATCGGGCGCAGGCTGCCGTCCGCTTCGCGTACCCAGGCCTTGCCTTCGAGGCGGGCAACGGTACCTTCAGCGCGGTTGGTGGTGGTGGCCATGAAATGTCTCCCGGACGGACTGATTCAGATTGCCCTCGAAACTACGCCGCCCGGCGGGGCGGCGCATCGTACTCAAGGACAGGGAGACAGGGCCTGCTTGTGAAACGGTGTTACACGGCGCGCTTATTTGATGCCGTGCACACGCAGCGCGAGCTGCAGGCGGTCGGCCACGCCCATTTTTTCGAACACCGCGCTGAGGTGGGATTTGACAGTCCGCTCGGTGATCTCGAGCGCAGCGGCGATGTCTGCGTTCGATTCGCCGAGTGCGGCACGCTGTGCGACTTCCTGTTCGCGCTCGGTGAGCCCGGCGGCCCAGCCGGGTGCGGCGGGGGCCTTGCTGGCGTGGTCCACCGCGCGCAACAGGCGGTTGAGGATCGCGCGGCCTACCCACAGTTCGCCAGACTCCACAACATCCACTACCTGGGTCAGTTGCTCCAGCGACGCGAAAGCATGGCAGTAGCCGCTGCAACCGGCTTCGATTGCGGCGAGGCCCTCGCTATCGTTCGGCCTGCTGCTCGCGAAGACCATGCGCAAACTGGCCGCCAGGCGCGGCCAGCGCGGGTCGCCCAGCGGCGGCAGATCGGGCAGTTCGGCGTCGATCAGTGCCAGGCGTGCGCCAGCGGGCAGGGCATCAAAGCGATTGGCGCGCACGATCGGCCAGCGCTCGCCGAGCGCATGCCAGCGCCGGGCAAGGTGGTCGTCGTGGGTGGCGAGAACCAGCAGCGGATGCGTCATCGTTCAGTCATCGCCGCCGCCTTGGCGCGGATCACGGGTTTGAGCAGGTAGGTCAGGATCGACTTCTTGCCGGTCAGGATATCGACTTCCGCGACCATGCCCGGAATGATCGGCAGCTTCTTCGGCCCGATCGTGCTGGTCGTCGTGCGCACGCGCACTTCGTAGAAAGCGTTGCCTTTTTCGTCCACCACGGTGTCGGCGCCGATCTGTTCGAGCGTGCCTTCGAGCCCGCCGTAGATCGAGAAATCGTAGGCGGTGAACTTCACCTGCGCCTTCTGGCCCGGGCGCAGGAAGGCGATGTCCTTGGGCAGTACGCGCGCTTCCAGCAGCAGCGCATCGTCGCTCGGCACGATCGCGACCACTTCCTTGCCTGGCTGCACCACGCCGCCGACGGTGTGCACGAAGATCTGTTTCACGGTGCCGCGCATCGGTGCGCGCACTTCAGATTGCTTCACGCGGTCGGCGAGCGCCACGCTGCCTTCGGACAAAGTGCCAAGCTTTGCGCTGACGTCGGAAAGATCCGAGCGCGCCTGGTTCTTCATCTGCAGCTCGACTTCCTGGATCTTGCGCTGGGCTTCGCCGATCGCCGCCTGGATGCGTGGGATCTGCGCATTCGCCGCATCGCGCTCGCCACGGTAGCGTGCCACGTCGCGTTCCAGGCGCAGCAGTTCGACGTCGGACACGGCGCCGGTCTTGGTCAGCGGGCGGGTGACTTCCAGCTCGCGGGCGGTGAGGTCGTAGCTTTGCGAGGCCTGCTCGCGGCGCGCGCGCACTTCGTTGAGTTCCTGAGTGCGTTGGGTGAGCTGCTGGCGTGCGATGCCGACGGTGGCTTCCACTTCAAGCCGCTTTGATTCGAAGGCGGCACGCTCCTGCTCAACCACGTCCGGCACCTCTTTCAGTGCCTCGGGCGGTGGCTCGTATGCGCGCCCCTCCGCAATCGCTTCAAGGCGCGCTGCCTTGGCCAGCAGTGACAAGTACTGCGAGCGGTTTTCACGCAGCGAAGAGACGAAGCGGGTGGGGTCGATCTTCAGCAGCAACTGACCCTTCTCGACGGTTTGTCCCTCGCGCACCAGGATCTGCTGCACGATGCCGCCGTCGAGGCTCTGGATCAGCTGGTTCTGCGAGAACGGGATCACCTTGCCGTCACCCCGCGTGACTTCGTCGATTTGCGCAAACGCGGCCCAGATGATCAGTACCACCACTGCGGCGAGCGAAATCCAGACAGCGAGGCGCGCGCCGCGCGGCGTTTGCTCGGCGATTGCCCAGTCAGCATCGGCGAGGAAGTCTGCGTCGTCGTGCAGATCGCGCTTGCTCGCGAACAGCAGCAAGCGATCGAGCGCCCCGGTTGTCTTGCGGAAGGACCACTGGCCGGCGCGTTGGAGCAGGGCGGGGATGCGGAGCTTCATCAGTGCGCCCTCCCGATGCGGCCCTGCTGCAGGGCTTCCACGACTTGCGCCTTGGGGCCGTCAGCGACGATCTGGCCGTTGTCGATGACGATCAGGCGGTCCACCAGTTCCAGCAGTGCGGTGCGGTGCGTGACCAGCAGCAGCGTCTTGGCGTGCGCGAACTCGCGCAGCTTCTTCTTGAGCCGGTCTTCGCTCTGGTGATCCATGTTGCTGGAGGGTTCGTCGAGCAGCAGCATCGGCGGATCGTTCAGCAAGGCGCGCGCGATCGCGACCGCCTGCCGCTGCCCGCCCGATAGCGATTCGCCGCGCTCGCCAATCGGCATGTCGAAGCCACGCGGATGCGCATTGGCAAACTCGGTGACGCCGGCGATGTCCGCAGCCGCAAGGATCGCCGCATCGTCGGCGAAGGGCGCGCCCAGCGCGATGTTCTGGCGCAGGCTGCCGTAGAACAGCGTGGCGTCTTGCGGCACGAAGCCCACCGCGCGGCGCAATTCGGCCGGATCGATCTGGCGCGCGTCGATGCCATCGACCAGCACTGCGCCATCGGTTGGTTGATAGAGCCCGAGGATCAGTTTCTCCAGCGTCGTCTTGCCGGAGCCGACGCGCCCGATCACGCCGACCTTCTCGCCGGCAGTGATGCGGAACGAAGCCCGCCGCAGCGCGTACTGCTCGCGGCCCGGATACTGGAAGCTCACGTCGCGGAATTCGATTTCGCCGCGGAACTGGGCTCGGTGCAGGAAAGGTGCGTCGTCGGGGCGTTCGATCGGCAGCGTCATCTGCTGTTCGATGCCAGTCAGTGCGGTGCGTGCGTTGTGATACTGCAGCAACAGCCCGACCACTTGACCCAGCGGTGCCAGCATCCGGCCAGTCAGCATGCTTGCGGCGATGATGCCGCCCATCGAGAGCTTGGCATCAAGCAGCAGATACACGCCGGTGATGATCACCACCACCGACACCGCCTGCTGCACCGTCTGCGAGAAGTTGACGATCAGCGAAGAGAGCAGCTTGGAGCGCGTGCCGACCTGGGCGAGGAACAGCGTGGTCCGTTCCCAGCGGCGCTGGATCCAGCCCTCGGCGCCAGCGGTCTTGATCGACTCGATGCCGACCAGGCTCTCGACCAGTGTGGCGTTGCGCTGCGCGCTGGCGCGATAGCTCGTCTCGGTCAGTTCGTGCATCTTGTCCTGCACCACGAAGGCGAGGAACAGCACGATCACCGCACCGGCGAATGCGGGCAGCAGCAGCCAGGGCGACAGCCAGGCCACGACGAAGGCAAATACAAACACGAAGGGCAGGTCGACCAGCGTGGTGACGGTGGCCGAGGCGATGAAGTCGCGCACGCTCTCGAACGCCCGCAGGTTTGACGCAAACGAACCGACGGATTCCGGGCGCGACTCCATCCGCATGCCCAGCACGCGTTCGAGGATCTTCGACGACAGCGACACGTCGATCCGCTTCGCGGCGGTGTCGATGATGTAGGCGCGCAGCGTTCGCAGCGCGAGGTCGAAGCCGAGTACGAGTACCGCGCCCACCGCGAGGACCCAGAGGGTTTCCTCGGCACGGTTGGGTACGACGCGGTCGTACACGTTCATCGAGAACAGCGGCATCGCCAATGCGAAGATGTTCACCAGCACCGAGGCCAACACCGCGTCCCGGTACAGCCGCCAGTTGGAAAACACCGCACCCCAGAACCAGTGCCGCGCGCGCACCTTGCCGACTTCGGGCACACGCGCTTCGAAGCGGAAGCGGGGGCGCACATAGCAGACCACGCCGGCATGCAGGGCTGCGAGTTCGTCCTGGCTGAGCGCGACGGCGGTCTCGCCGGCCTCGGGGAAGCGCACCCGCGCATCGCCTTGCTCGCCCAGTTCAAGCAGCAGGCAGGCGCGGCCGTCGTTGAGCAGCAGGATCACCGGCAGCAGCGCCGGGCGAACGGCCGACAGCGCCTGGCGCACCAGGCGGGCGGAAAGGCCTGCCCGCGCGGCGGCACGCGGCAACAGTGAGGGTGTCAGCCGGTTGTTCACCAGCGGTAGGCCGGCGGCCAGCGCTTCGTGGGTCCAGGGGCTGCCGTGGATACGGGTGAGGGCGGCGAGGCAGTCGAGCAGCGGATCGTCATGCACGCCGTGCTCGTTGACCTCCCAGGGTTTGGTGTTCGGCTGGGTGTCGCTCATTCAGAATTCCGGTCCTGTCGCTGGGCGCGCGGGGTCAGATCACGTCCTGGTCGCCAAGCAGATCGAGCGCGCCGACGAGGCGCCGCCGCAGACCCTTGCGGGCCGAGAGTTTACGCTGTGCGCCGTGCGGCAGATCGGTCACCCGCAGGACGCCCTTGTCGATCAGCGCGTCGATCAGGTCTTCCAGCACGCGGATGAAGTCTGCATCCAGCGCAGCGAAGCTCTCGCCGGGGTCGCGACCGATGAATGCCAGCAGATCCGGGTGGTCGTTGGACAGCTCTTCCTGCGCATCCGCTTCCTGATCCCGCAGGATCGCGACAATCTCTCCTTGCGGATTTCGGCGGACGAAGGGCATGTTAGCTCCCGGCCTATGAGCGGCCTAGTAAAGTTTTGTCACCTGAAACGCCGGAACGCGCTCCTGACGAGGGATTTCGGCGGGTATTCAAGAAACTTGAGCGGGCAGGAGAAAGCATGGCGACGCGACGCAACGAGTATGTGGATTGGCTCTGCGAACGCCTCGCACCGTTCGGGGCGATTCGCGCGCGGCGGATGTTCGGCGCCTACGGGCTCTACAGCGGTGAGCTGTTCTTCGCGATCGTCAGTGATGATGTGTTCTACGTGAAGGCGGACTCACTGAGCGTGCCCGATTTCGAACGCGAGGGTTTGAGCCCATTCACCTATGCGATGAAGGATGGCAGCCCGCAATCCCTGCGCTACTACCCCTTGCCGGAAGCCGCGATGGATGACGACGTGGAGTTTCTGCGCTGGGCACGCAAGGGCATCGAGGCTGCGCTGCGCTCGCCGCGCAAGACGAATCCGCCTGAAGGGTGAGGGTGGTGAGAGGGCGATGGCCGCGGGCTCGGGCGTGTGCCGGCTTCGTGGCATCATCGCGGCTCGTTTCATGAGAGCCTCACGATGCATCCGAGCCCCGAAAACACCCCGTACGACATGCTAGGCGGCGACGCCGCGGTGCGCGCCCTGGTCGATCGTTTCTACGACCTGATGGACCTGGAGCCCGAGTTTGCTGAGCTGCGCGCCTTGCATCCGGCGCATCTGGATGAGTCGCGCGACAAGTTGTACTGGTTTCTGTCGGGCTGGCTGGGCGGGCCGGACATGTTCGTCGAGCGCAAGGGCCACCCGATGCTGCGCGCCCGTCACATGCCTTTCCCGATCGGGGTCAAGGAGCGCGACCAGTGGCTCGCCTGCATGCACAAGGCGATGGATGCGCAGCCCATGTCAGCCGCGCTGCGGCAGCATCTCGAGGGCTCGCTGTTCAAAACCGCCGACTGGATGCGAAACCAGCCGGGCTGAGCCGCGCCGAGGCGGCGGCTGGGCCAACTCGCAAGGGCCGGTCAGCCGTGCCGACGGCCCCCCGCAAGTGGGTTCAAATGTAGAAGTTCGGCCGCTTGTAGACCGGCTTGTCGAACTTGCCGGCCTCGGCGTCCTTGAACGCCTTCCAGGTCGGGTAGGCTGCTGCAACGGTCAGCAGGGCGAGAATCGTGAACATGGCAAGCTCCTCGCGCTCCAAGGTCGGGGGAGACTGAATCGGAGCGCAGAAATCACTGTCAGATTAAGGGCTTGCAGTGGCAGCGTGCTTGCGATGGCTCAAGCTTTGTCGCGCCCGCGACAAAGCAAAAAGCCCGGCCGAGGCCGGGCTTTCGTCGCGAGCGGTTTGTCGCTTACGACTGCGGCCGCAGCTCTGCGGGGATCGGGAAGTTCACGTTCTCGGTCACGCCTTCCAGCGTGCGCACGCTGGCGCCGCTGAGCGCCTTGACCCGTTCGATCACTTCGTTGACCAGCACCTCGGGCGCAGAAGCCCCAGCGGTGACGCCAATCCGCCGCTTGCCTTCCAGCGTGGCCGGGTCGATGCCCGCCGCGTTGTCGACCAGGTAGGCGGGCACGCCGCGCAGCGCTGCAACCTCGCGCAGGCGGTTGGAGTTTGAGCTGTTCTTCGAGCCGACCACGAACACCACATCCACCTGCGGCGTCATGAACTTCACCGCATCCTGGCGGTTTTGCGTGGCGTAGCAGATGTCGTCCTTCTTCGGGCCGACGATCGCCGGGAAGCGGGCGCGCAGTGCATCCACCACCGTCTGCGCGTCGTCCACCGACAGCGTCGTTTGCGTCACGTAGGCGAGCAGGTTTTCGTCTTTGACCTGCAGCGCAGCGACGTCTTCGACGGTCTCGACGAGGTACATGCCGCCCTCGCTCTGGCCCATCGTGCCTTCGACTTCCGGGTGGCCCTTGTGGCCGATCATGATGATCTCGCGGCCCTGATCGCGCATTCGCTGGACCTCGATGTGCACCTTCGTCACCAGCGGACAGGTTGCGTCGAAGACCTTCAGGCCACGGGCCTCGGCCTCGGCACGGACTGCCTGTGACACGCCGTGCGCGGAGAAGATCACCGTGTTGCCAGCCGGCACATCGGCGAGGTCTTCGATGAACACCGCACCCTTGTTGCGCAGGTCATCCACGACGAACTTGTTGTGCACCACTTCGTGCCGTACGTAGATCGGCGCGCCGTACAGCGCGATCGCGCGTTCGACGATGGTGATGGCGCGTTCCACGCCGGCGCAGAAGCCGCGGGGGTTGGCGAGGAGGACTTCCATGTTCGGTCTCTGTATGGGGCTGGTTCTGTTCTTTTTGGAAGTGCGGATGTCAGCTGACGCCGACCACCTGCACATCGAAACGCACGGCTCGGCCGGCGAGCGGGTGGTTGAAATCGATCACCACGCTCTCGTCGTCCAGTTCCAGCACCTGGCCGGAGAAGGCATTGCCGTCCGGCGCGGTGAAGGTCAGCACCGCCTGCGCTTCGAGTTCCACGTCGGCGGGAAGTTCGCTGCGCGGGATTCGCTCGACGAGCTCTTCGTGGCGCGGCCCGAAGGCTTCGCCGGCGGCCAGATCGAAGCTGCGCTCGGCGCCGACCGACAGCCCGATCAGGCAGTCCTCGATCTTGCGGCCGAGTTCGCCGCGGCCGATCTGCAGCGTGGCTGGCGTCGATTCGAAGGTCGAGATCATCACGGTGCCGTCCGGCAGCGCGAAACGGAAGTGCAGCGTGACGAGGCTTTCGTTGCCGATCAGGTTCATGACTTGGTGTCCGCGGCCGGCTGGCGGCCCGCAAAGAGTTGGGCTGCAATCATCAACACGGCGCCGACGGAGATCGCCGAGTCCGCCACGTTGAACGCTGGCCAGCCGTAACGGCCGACATGGAAATACAGGAAGTCGACCACCGCACCGTAGGCGATGCGGTCGATCACGTTGCCCAGCGCGCCACCGATGATCA
Organism: Niveibacterium sp. COAC-50; assembly: GCF_013184235.1. Taxonomy (NCBI): domain Bacteria; kingdom Pseudomonadati; phylum Pseudomonadota; class Betaproteobacteria; order Rhodocyclales; family Rhodocyclaceae; genus Niveibacterium; species Niveibacterium sp. COAC-50. Next base: position 61,732 of record NZ_JABCJM010000010.1, on the reverse strand, counting down.
GCGCGAAGGCCAGCGGCTGCAGGCGCTCGCTGGCGTGGCGCTTCAACAGCACCAGCAGCCAGGTCGAGATCACGATCGCCAGCGTGACGAAGAACCACTTCTGCCAGCCCGGTTGGTTGGCGAGGAAGCTGAACGCCGCGCCCGGGTTGTACACCAGTACCAGCTGGAAGAAGTCGGTGTAGGGGATCGCCTCGCCGAGCTTCAGGTTGCGCAGCACCGCGAGCTTGGTGATCTGGTCGAGCACGATCACCAGGCCCGAGAGGCTGAGCCAAGCCAGGAAACGCTTAGGCATGCGTACGCACCTCGCCGTCGCCATGCAGGTTGCTGTCGCAGCGGCCGCACAGCGTGGGGTGTTCGGCGTTCACGCCGACGTCCGCGCGCCAGTGCCAGCAGCGCTCGCACTTCTGTTGCGCGGTCGGCGTGACGACGATCGCCTCGTCGGCTTCGCCCGCCACCTTCACCAGGGTCGCGGCCGAGGTGATCAGCACGAACTTGAGGTCGTCGCCGAGTGAGGCCAGCGCATCGAACTTGTCGCTGCCTGCGCGGATCTCGACTTCGGCTTGCAGCGAGGCACCGATCTTGCCTTCGGTGCGCACCGCTTCAACCGCCTTGGAGACTTCGCCACGCACTGCGCGGATCGTCTCCCAACGGGCGATCAGCCCGGCTTCGCCTTCCTGCGCTGGCAGGGCGTGGAAGGTGTGCAGCATCACCGATTCGTCCGGGTTGTTGCCGTTGAGCACCGCCCAGATTTCCTCTGCCGTGAAGGAGAGGATAGGCGCCATCAGCTTCACCACCGTCTGCACGATGTGCCACAGCGCCGTCTGCGCGGCGCGGCGTGCCACGGAATCCGGCGCGGTGGTGTAGAGGCGGTCCTTGAGGATGTCGAGGTAGAAGGCGCCGAGGTCTTCCGAGCAGAAGATCTGCAGCGCCTGCACCACGCGGTGGAATTCGAACTTCGCGTAGTCGGCCTCGGCCTGCGTCGCGAGCTTGCGGGTGAAGGCCAGCGCGTAGCGGTCGATATCGAGCCACTGCTCAACCGGCACGGCGTTTGTCGTGATGTCGAAGTCGGCGGTGTTCGCGAGCAAGAAACGCAGCGTGTTGCGGATGCGGCGGTAGGTTTCGACGACGCGGTCGAGGATCTCTTTCGACACCGCGAGTTCGCCCGAGTAGTCGGTGGCCGCGACCCACAGGCGCAGGATTTCCGCGCCCATCTTGTCGCTGATTTCCTGCGGCAGGATCACGTTGCCGAGCGACTTGCTCATCTTGCGACCCTGCTGGTCCACGGTGAAACCGTGCGTCAGCAGCGCCTTGTAGGGCGCGTGGCCGTCGATCGCGGCGCCGGTCAGCAGCGAGGAGTGGAACCAGCCGCGGTGCTGGTCCGAACCTTCGAGGTACAGGTCGGCGCGCGGGCCGCTGGTGTGGCCATCGTTGTGCGAGCCCCGCAGCACATGCCAGTGCGTGGTGCCGGAGTCGAACCACACGTCCAGCGTGTCACTGATCTTCGTGTACTGCTCGGCTTCGGCACCCAGCAGTTCGGCGGCGTCGAGCTTGGACCAGGCTTCGATGCCGGAGACCTCAACGCGCTTGGCGACTTCTTCCATCAGCTCGACGGTGCGCGGGTGCAGCTCACCGGTTTCCTTGTGCAGGAAGAAGGGGATCGGCACGCCCCAGGTGCGCTGGCGCGAGATGCACCAGTCCGGGCGGTTGGCGATCATCGCGTGCAGGCGCGGCTTGCCCCAGGCGGGGTAGAAGGCGGTCGCCTCGACCGCGCCCAGCGCCTTGTCGCGCAGGCTCTTTCCATCCTTCGGCAATTTATCCATGCCGACGAACCACTGCGCGGTGGCGCGGTAGATCACCGGCGTCTTGTGGCGCCAGCAGTGCATGTAGCTGTGGCTCACGGTGCCGTGCGAGAGCAGGGCGCCGACTTCGGTGAGCTTCTCGACGATGACCGGGTTGGCCTTCCAGATCATCTGGCCACCGAAGAAGGGCAGGTCTTCAACGTAGACGCCGTTGCCCTTGACGATGGAGATGATCTCGTCGTTGCGGCGGCCGTAGGCGAGCCAGGAATTGAAGTCGTCCACGCCGTGCGCGGGCGCCGAGTGCACCACGCCGGTACCGGCATCCAGCCCCACGTAGTCGGCCAGATACACCGGCGAGACGCGGTCGAAGAAGGGGTGGCGGAACTCGATGCGATCGAGCGCCTGGCCCTTGGTGGTCGCGAGCACTGCGCCTTCGAGGCCGTAGCGCTTGAGCGAATCCTCGACCAAGTCCTTGGCCAGCACCAGCAGCTTCTCGCCGGTGTCGACCAGCGCGTACTCGAACTCCGGGTGCATGTTGAGCGCCTGGTTGGCGGGGATCGTCCAGGGCGTGGTGGTCCAGATCACCGCGTAGGCGGTCTTGGACAGCGCAGCGAGGCCGAAGGCGGCGGCGAGCTTGCCGGCGTCGGCATCCGACACCGCGAAGGCCACGTCGATCGTCGGCGACTTCTTGTCGGCGTATTCGACTTCCGCTTCAGCCAGTGCCGAGCCGCAGTCGAAGCACCAGTTCACCGGCTTGAGGCCCTTGAAGACATAGCCTTGCTTGACCATCTCGGCCAGCGCGCGGATCTCACCCGCTTCGTTGGCGAAGGCCATCGTCAGGTAAGGGTTGTCCCAGTCGCCCAGCACGCCGAGGCGGATGAATTCCTTCTTCTGGATCTCGACCTGTTCGGCGGCGTAGGCGCGGCACAGCTCGCGCACCTTGTCGGCAGGCAGGTTCTTGCCATGCGTGACTTCGATTTTGTGTTCGATCGGCAGGCCGTGGCAGTCCCAGCCTGGCACATAGGGGGCGTCGAAACCGGCCAGGGTCTTCGAGCGGACGATGATGTCCTTGAGGATCTTGTTCAGCGCGTGGCCCAGGTGCAGGTTGCCGTTCGCGTAGGGCGGGCCGTCGTGCAGGATGAACTTCGGGCGGCCGGCGCTGGTCTTGCGGATCTTCTGGTACAGCTGGCCCTTCTGCCAGCCCGCCACCCAACCTGGCTCGCGCTTGGGCAGGTCACCGCGCATCGGGAAGGCGGTGTCGGGCAGGTTCATCGTTTTCCGGTAATCAGCCATGGCTTGCTATCTCTTCAATCTTTGCGTGAATGCAGGGGATTCGGTTCAGGGCGGGCGCCGCGGGGTACTCACGCAGGGCTGCCGCCGACAAGGCGGGGCGCCGACGACCGCTCAGGTCGCCGGCACCGGAATTCGATGCTGTGCGAGCACTTCCTTCGCGATCTCGCAGTCGCGGTTGATCGCCGCGGTCAGCTCTTCCAGCGAGCCGTACTTTTCCTCGTCGCGCTGCTTGTGCAGGAAGTGCACCTGCAAGTGCTTGCCGTACAGATCGCCGTTGAATCCGAACAGGAAGACCTCCAGCCGCGCTGCGCCGTTCTTGGTGATCGTCGGCCGATTGCCAAGGCTCGCCACGCCCGGCCATGGCCCGTCGCCGATGCCATCCACCGTCACCGTGTAGATGCCATGCAGCGCCGCGCGGTTGCGCTTGATCTGGATGTTCGCGGTCGGGAAGCCGATCGTGCGGCCGATCTTGTCACCATGCATTACCCGGCCGCTCATCGTGTAGGGCCGGCCGATCAGGCGCTCGGCGCGTTCAATGTCGCCGGAGACCAGCGCATCGCGCACCGCCGAACTCGACACCCGTTCGCCGTCGAAATCCAGCGTCGGCATCGATTCGACGCGGAAGCCCCAGGTTTCGCCGGCTTGCTGCAGCGAAGCGAAATCGCCGCCACGGCCGCGGCCGAAGCGGAAATCGTCGCCAATCAACAGATGCCGCACGCCGAGACCGCGCACCAGCACGTTCTCGACGAAGGCCTCGGCATCGAGCGAAGCAAGCGCTTTGTTGAAGCGCAGCACATAGACGCGATCGACACCGCATTCGGCCATGTATTCGAGCTTCTCGCGCAGGCGAGACAGACGCGGCGGGGCGGATTCAGGGGCGAAGAACTCGCGCGGGTGCGGTTCGAAGGTCAGCACCGTGGCCGGCAGCGCGCGCTCGCGCGCTTCGCGCACGAGCAATTGCAGCAGGGCCTGATGGCCGCGGTGCACGCCGTCGAAGTTGCCGATCGTGAGCACCGAACCGTGTTCAGCGCGATCGGGTAGGCCGCGGAAGACCAGCATAAGCGTCTGACAAAAAACGTGAATTATAGCCTGCGGCGGTGCCGCATTGGGCGGCCGGGCCTGGGGGCGGGCGAACTGAGCGCGGTGTGGAGGCGGCTGCTGTTCGGCGGCCGGTCAGATGCCGCGAAGATAGAGCGCCTCAACGCGCTCGCGCGCCCACTGGGTGCGGCGCAGGAACTTCAGGCTGGATTTGATGCTGGGTTCGTGCTGGAAGCAGCGTACCGGGATCAGCAGCCCGAGCTCTTCCCATCCATATCGCTCGACGAGCTGCGTGAGAATCGTCTCGAGTGTCAGGCCATGCAGTGGGTTGTTGGGCTGGGTGCTTGGCATCGGAGCGGTGTGGGGGCGTAGCCGCTGCAGTGTAACGGGGCGCGGCGTGAAAAGGTCACATTCCCGCTGCGCATCGCGTCATCGTTTGGCGAAGAGGGGTGGGGCACAGTGTCATCACGTTGAACGCGTCGCGAGACGCCCCGAAAAAGCCCCCCAAGGAGACCGCCATGAACACGAACATGAACCGCCTGGACGACGTGATGAACGCGCTGCTCGTTGTGGTATTCGCCTGCCTGGCGATGCTGACGGCGATCGGCGTGAGCGATGGCAAGAGTTTTGGCCGCAGTGACGTGCAGATCAGCGTTGCGACCGCTGAGGCTCTCTCGGGGCGTCCGGTTGAAGTCCAGCAGGTTCCGCGCATCACGGTGGTCGCAAAGCGGCCGGTTGCCGTGGTCGCGTCGGCTTACTGAGCCGAGCGGGCGTTACCGCAAGAAGGCCGACGGCGATTCAGCCGCCGGCCTTTTCCTTCCGTCAGGGCTTATTCGCCCAGCACGACTTCCACTTGATGGGTGCGACCATCGCCAGCGGGCCTGATCGCTTGCGTCGGATCGATGTCCTTGCCGTCCACTCGCACTGCCTTGATGCCTTTGCTGACGTGCTGCGGGTTGCTGACGGTGATCTCAAAGGTGTCGCCGCGGAAGCGCCGCGTCACCTTGAAGCCGGGCCAGTCCTTCGGGATGCAGGGGTCGATGCGCAGGCCGGCGTAGTCCGGTTTGATGCCGAGCAGGCCTTGGCTGACGACGACGAAGGTCCAGGCCGCGGTGCCGGTGAGCCAGTTGTTCTTGGCTTCGCCGAAGCAGGGGGCATCCTTGCCGGCGATCATCTGGGCGTAGACGTAGGGCTCGCCGCGGTAGGTGTCGATCTGACCCTGCTTGGCCGAGGGGCAGATCGAGAGGTAGTACTCCAGCGCGCGGTCGCCTTCGCCGAGCTGGCACCAGGCGAGGTGAATCCAGGTGTTGTTGTGGCTGAAGATGCCGGCGTTTTCTTTCACGCCTGGCGGGTAGGACGTCACCTCGCCGAGCGCCTTGTCGTAGGTGGAGTAGGCCGGTTGTTGCAGCACCACGCCGTTCTTCGTGTAGAGGTGTTGGTGCACCGATTCCATCGCTTGCCGCGCACGGCCATTGTTGGCGCCGGCACCGCCGAGCACGCACCAGCCCTGGCTCTCGATGAAGATCTTGCCTTCGGTGTTGGTGTGCGAGCCGACTACCGAACCATCGGCCGCGTAGGCGCGCGCGTACCAGGCGCCGTCCCAGGTCACGCGTTCCACCGTATCCAGCATCTCGGCGTAGTGGCCGCGCATCCGTGCGGCGTCAGCGTTGCGATCCAGATGCTCATAGAGCACGGCCATTTCGCGCGCGGCGTAGAGGAAGAGGCCGGCGATCATCACCGACTCGGCCTTCGAATCGCGCACGTCGCCGGCGGTCTGGAAGGACTCGTTCGGCTCGGTCGAGAAGCAGTTGAGGTTGAGACAGTCGTTCCAGTCCGCGTGGCCGATCAGCGGCAGGCCGTTGGGGCCGCGCTTCTTCATCGTGTAGGCGATGGAGGTTTCGATGTGATCGAGCAGCGTATCGGTGATAACGTTTTCATAAGCCTTGTCGGCGTAAGCGCACGGCGCCTGCAGGATCGAGGTATCGCCCGATTCCTTGATGTACGCACAGGTTGAGAGCACCAGCCACAGGTGGTCGTCGTAGAAATCGCCGCCGATGTCGGCGTTGCCCTTCTTCGTCAGCGGCTGGTACTGGTGGTAGCAGGTGCCGTCCGAGAGTTGCGTCGCAGCGATGTCGAGAATGCGTTCGCGTGCGCGACTCGGGATCATGTGCACGAAGCCGAGCAGATCCTGGTTCGAATCGCGGAAGCCCATGCCGCGGCCGATGCCGGTTTCGTACATCGAGGCGGAGCGACTCATGTTGAAGGTCGCCATGCACTGGTACTGATTCCAGGTGTTGGCCATGCGCTGGGCGTGCTCGTTCGGGCAGTCGACCTGGAAGTTGCCGAGCAGCGCATCCCAGTAGGCCTTCAGGTTTGCCAGCGCGGCATCCACCGCACCGGGCGCCGAGTACTTCTCGACGATCGCGCGGCCGACCGACTTGTTCATCACGAAGGGCGCGTCGAACTTCGGCGCGTCGCCCTGTTCGACATAGGCGAGTACGAAGGCGAAGGATTCTTCGGCGCCGGGCGCGAGATCCAGGTCGATCTGGTGCGAGCCGATCGGGTTCCAGCCGAAGGCGACCGAGTTGGTGGCCTGGCCGGCGAAGGGTACTTTTGCCTCGTGCAGCCCTTCGTGGATGCCGACGAAGGCGTCGCGCGAGGTGTCGAAACCGGCGATCGGCCGCGTGCAGGCGAACAGCGTGTAGTGGTTGCGGCGCTCGCGGAACTCGGTCTTGTGATAGATCGCCGAACCCTCCACCTCGACCTCGCCGATCGAGTAGGTGCGTTGGTAGTTGGTCATGTCGTTGAGCGCTTCGAAGAAGCAGAACTCTTGGTAGGAGAACAACTTCGGCGTCTTGCGCTGCGCCGACTTGTTGCGCACCGTTACCTTCCACACTTCAAGGTTTTCGCCCGGCGGTACGAAGAACAGGGTTTCCACTTCCAGCCCGTCGCGTTCGCCAACGATGCGCGTGTAGCCCAGGCCGTGGCGGCATTCGTATTTCACGCCCTTGGCCTTGACCGGTTTCCAGCCCGGGTTCCAGACCTCGCCGCCGTCATTCACATAGAAGTAGCGGCCGCCGAGGTCGTAAGGCACGTTGTTGTAGCGGTAGCGGGTCAGGCGCCGCAGCTTGGCGTCCTTCCAGAAGCTGTAGCCGCCGGCCGTGTTGGTGCACAGGCCGAAGAACTCGTCCTGCCCGAGGTAGTTGAGCCAGGGCAGGGGCGTGTCGGGGCGGGTGATGACGTATTCGCGGGTGGCGTCGTCGAAATGACCGTACTTGAAGGTGCTCGCGCTATTCATGGTGTGGGTGGGTCCAGTTGGGGCTCTGTGCGAAGCATCTTCAGCGACTTGCTTGGCTGAAACTGCGTCGTTGCCGGCCTGCTTTCATGTCAGCCGTCATGATATGAAAACGTTTGCAAAAATGAAAGCCCTCTGAGAGCATGGATTTGTTTCTGATTGCGCATGGACGAAGTATGGGTCGGCTCAATAGGCGCTGCTGCGTATGGTCTGCGCCCTGGATTGTCCGGTGCAGTCGGTGCTATCGGTGGGCGCTCCGATTTCAGGGTAGCCAAGATAACGTTTTCATGATCAGGGGTTCTGCATGAGTGTTTTGATCGCTGAAACACAGCCCATTCGGCTCGCGAACGGGCGCTTTCGCCTTGCGTCGGCGGGCGTTTGCCTGGAAGTCGATCCGAACGTCGGGGCACGCGTGGTTTCGCTCCGCCTGGGCGAATCGGAAGTGCTTTCGCAGCCGCATGCGCATCCGGACAACTACGGCTCGACTTTCTGGGACGCGCCGCAGGCCGCGTGGGGGTGGCCACCGAGGGTAGGGCTCGATTCGGCGCCGTACGAAAGCACGGTCGAAGGCGACGCGCTGGTCTGCCAGAGCCATGTCGACGCTTCCTGTGGCCTGAGTTTCAACAAGCGCTTCGTGGCATTACCCGAGGAACAGGGTTTCGCGATTCGCTACCGCATTCGTAACCACCGTGCTCAAGCACAACGCTTGGCGCCTTGGGAGGTCACGCGGGTTCCGGGCGGGCTGAGTTTCTACCCCGGGGGCGACGCCCCTAACGTACCCGCGTCGGCGCTTGCCGTGCAGCGATGTGAGCGTGGATTCGCCTGGTACGCCTTTGAGCGGGAACAGTTAGTCGTCGGGCGCAAACATTTCGGGGTCGCTCGCGAAGGATGGCTCGCTCATGTCACGCCGGAACGCCTGCTGTTCGTGAAGCAGTTCGAGCGGGTCGGTGCGGCACAGTGTGCCGAGGGTCATGCGCCGATCGAAATCTGGGGGCAGGACGGCGGCGTCTACATCGAGCTTGAAAACCACGGCGCATGCGTGTCGCTGGCGCCGGGTGCCGTACTCGATTACACGGTGCGCTGGTTCGTCCGCCCGCTACCGCCAAAGCTGGAGCTGCGTGCGGGCAATCCAGCCTTGCTCCGGGAGGTGGAAGCCGCGCTGCAGCTGCGGCGTGATGAGCGGGCGAACTAGCTGGGCCGGGAAAAAAGACTCGTTACTTCGCGGGCCCGTCAATCATAGGCTTAGCTCGCCTGAGCCTGAGCCTGAGCCAGAGCCAGAGCCAGAGCCAGAGCCAGAGCCAGAGCCAGAGCCAGAGCCAGAGCCAGAGCCAGAGCCAGAGCGTGCACGAGAAAATGTTGTTACGCGAAACGGCGCCACGGCGTCGTTCACCTATGTTCGGCGAAAAAAAGAGTTGTTACCCATCAGCGGCCAGAAGGCCCGGCTTTCGCCCGTACCCGAGCGGGCATTAAAGGACTGGCAGGCCACGCCAAGAAAACAGCGCTCGGACGTGGCCTGGACCCAGGATTTTTTCCGAGTGCAGGTCGACGCGGCTATGCCGCTGCGCAAACTTGTTTTGCGACGTGAAGCACCGAGTTGCTGGCGCTGGTATGCGTTGACCGCTGTGCCGGTCGTGGCTAACACCCCCGCTGGGCTTGACCGTCGCATGGCGACCCGAAGCGGAACTTAAGTCGCCTCCGAAGCGGCCACCGACTCCTCAGGCCTCTTGGGCAGCTCCCGCAGTTCACGGAAGCGCTGCGAGGTACTGGGTGGCCCTTTGCTCCGAAAAGTGGTCGATGACGACCTGTGCGACCACCAGTAGAAGCAATCCAGTCACGACGCCGTGCACCCAGCCTCGGCTTGTAAGCAGCAGGCCCAACACACTCAAGGCCGCCAGCACTGCCGCGCTGTAGCGGTAATACCTATACTTTGATACCACAACCTCTATGCGTGCTCGCTCTTTGGCTAACACCTGGCTCTGTTGAGGTGTGCCGATACTCAAGGTCAGTTCTTCGACCAAGCCCTTGTCCCGTACAAGCAGCGATGCTGCCGTTCCACACAGCAGCATCGCAGTTGCCAAGACGGTGACGCCGAACCCCACGGCAAAACCGGAGTGCGTCGCAACCCAGAGCCAAACGGCAATGCAGGTCAACGCAGCTGAGCCCGCGAAGATGAGCAGCATTTCGTGGTACTCGCCTTTGAAATATTCACGAATCAAAGACTGCAGCGGTGCAAGGGTTTCAGTGGGGTTCATAGGAACTTACTTAGTTGCCCGCGTGACACTCAACAGCATGTGCAGCGCGCCACTCGGAAGGGGTTTGCGACTCCCATTGCCGAAAGGCACGGAAGAATGAGTTCTGGTCTTCGTAGCCCAGCAGATAGGCAATTTCGATAAGCGTGAGCGAGTGGTCCGCCAGATGCTCGAGTGCCATCTGATGTCGGGTCTGAGTCACCAGGGCTTGGAAGCTGACGCCTTCATCCGTCAGGCGGCGCTGCAAAGAACGCTCGCTCATGGCAAGTTCAGCGGCCACGGAGCGAATGTCCGGGCGACCGGCAGTCAAACGACGCCGCAAAACCCACTTGGTCTGCTCGGTCACGGATTCGGACGCGTCATGATGTTCAAGACGTCTGTCCAATTCCGGAACGAGAACATCGAGCAGGTCCTTGTTGTAGGTGGCAAACAGCTTGTCTAGGTCTTCTCGCCGCCACGCGATGCGGTCGACCGTCGCATCGAACTTGATGTCGCACCCGAAGTATTTCTCAAGTGCCGACCTTGCTACAGCCGAACGTGCAAGCTCTAGCGACAGAGGTATCAGGCGCTCGCCTGTTCCTCTGCGTCCCAACTCCACGAACGACACCATGGTCGCGTCGACTAAAGCGCGAGGAACTGTATCTGAAGCACCATGTGGCCAACTGATGCTAAGCGCGCTGTGGTCGGCAAAATCTTGGACCGAAACTTCCTCGGGTGCGCACAGTCGCTTGAGACGAGCGACCCGATTCAAAGCGTCCCGAAAAGTTCGAGCGTGCTGGGCTGCCACAAAAGCGAGAGGCATCACGGCCCCGTCCAGACTCGTTGCGATACGAAGGCCAATGGTCGAGTCTTGGCTAACAGTTTCGATGGCCCGCCACAGGGCGAAGAACTGCGTCGTGGCAATCGGCGCATCGTCCCTCAGCACGCTCAGAGGCAGGTTCGCGCGTCGAATGACCTCTGCACGGTCAACTCCGGCCCGCTTGAGGCCCTCCCACAGCGTGGCCGGAATCTTCAACTTGTCTGGAGCGGTGCTATTCATTGCCCTTACTTCGCTTGGAAGCCGCCATCTACGTTAAGTATGTGACCGGTGACGAAGCTGGCTTCGTCCGACAGCAGCCAGCAGATGGCATTGGCGACTTCTTCAGGGCGGCCCAGTCGATTCATGGGGTGCATTGCCGAGATACTCACCTCATTGTAGTTGGGGTCGCCACCGCCGAGCTGGGCGGCAATGATGTCGGTCTTGATGGCGCCAGGTGCCACGCCGTTGACCCGGATGCCTTGAGTCGCGTGGTCCAGGGCAGACGACTTGGTCAGTCCCACCACCGCGTGTTTGGTCGAGGCATATGGCCCCGCCCAGGTGATGCCATTTAGACCAGCGATGGACGCCAAGTTGACGATGGCACCGCCTCCCTGCTTGGTCATCTGAACGAGCTCATGTTTCATGCTGAAATACACACCCATGACGTTGGTCTCAACCATTGCACGGTAGTTGTCACTGCTCGACTGCACAAGAGTGCCAGTCTCGTTGGACAGGCCAGCGTTATTGACCGCCATGTCTAGGCGACCGAACTCAGCCACGATGCCGTCAATCATCGACTTGACCGCAGCCTCATCGGCTACATCGTTCTGAACAAAGCGAACTTGTGCGCCGTCCCGGGCCGCGGCGGAAACCTCGGCGACGGCGGCTTGCCCGACGTCCGTACGACGGCCGCTCATGACGACAGTGACGCCTGTGGCGACAAGCTTGAGGGCAACGGCCTTGCCGATGCCGGTGGCGCCGCCAGTAATCAGGGCTACTTGATTGGACATTTCAGACTCCTTTTTGTGGACCGAGAGAAGTTCTCGGGATGTAAGAAGTCTAGGAGCTCAGCGGCGCTAGATATATGCCAATCACGCCATACGATATGCCACATGCGCCAATCAGGGTTTGACTACTCGATTGAGGGGAGGACCGAATTTTCCAGGCAAACAGTAGTTCCGAATGTCTGGTTTTGGCTGAATTGGGCAGCGTCAACGACAGACCGGAATGGCCGAAATCGAGCCAAGACATGGTCTAAGTTGGTCGCCGGGAACCGGTCATCCAGGGCAGGCCGGCGATGGAGATTTGGCAGGCGTCGCCAATGGCGGCTATTGCCCGGGAACGGCAGCTCGGTCAGGACCAGCAATGTCGTCCTCGGTTACCGGCATCGACGGTGAAACAGACCGGAATCCGCACCGAGTCCCGAGCTCGGAGTCGGCGCACCCCTCGCACAGTAGAAGGGCTGTACCGAATAGGCAGAACCCGCGACGCATCAAAACAAGCAGACCAGAGCCAACGAGCGCTTTCAACAGGCGTTCATTCTGCTGGAGCCTCAGGATGCAGCGACCTAAACGCTGCTGAACGCGATGTTGCAGGGACTCTATGTTTTCTATGGTGGCGCTGTGCCTCAAGGAATCGTCTCGCCCTAGGGGTTTGACTCAGCGTCGAGCCGGCGCAGAGGCCGGAATAATTGCGACAGCAGAACGCGGTACGAGGCGGCCACCAGAGGCACCGTTGGTGAGATTGCAGTGCCCCACCGCACAAGGGACCAGGCTGGATTCTCCATTGAGCGGGGCACAGCAGACCTGGTAACGACTAATTTTCTGAGGTAACGACTGTATTCCTCAAGTAACAACTATGTTTTGCTGACGCACTAGCCGATGAAGGCGACGGTGTTGCGCTGGACCGGCGGGTTCTTCGCGAAGTAGCGCTTGATGCCGCGCAGGATCGCCTCGGCCATCTTGTCCTGGTACGCCTCGTCCTTCAGACGCAATTCTTCTTCCGGGTTCGAGATGAAAGCGGTCTCGACCAGGATGGATGGAATGTCTGGCGCCTTCAGCACCGCGAAGCCGGCCTGTTCAACCTGGCCCTTGTGCAGCTGGTTGATGCCACCGAGTTCGCCCAGTACGGCGCGGCCGAGCTTGGCACTGTCCTGCATTGTGGCGGTCTGCGAAAGGTCGAGCAGGGTGCGGGCGAGCAGGGCGTCCTTGACGCCGAGGTTCACGCCACCGACCAGATCGGCTGCGTTCTCTTTCTGCGCCAGCCAGCGCGCAGCCGTGCTCGATGCACCCTTGTCGGACAGCACGAATACCGAACTGCCGCGCGCATCGGGTTTGATGAAGGCGTCGGCATGGATCGACACGAAGAGATCCGCCTGCACCGCGCGCGCCTTGGCAACGCGCTGGCCGAGCGGTACGAAGAAGTCGCCATCGCGCGTCAGCATCCCGCGCAACAGCGGATCGGCATCGATCTTGGCTTTCAGGCGGCGCCCGATTGCCAGCGTGACGTTCTTTTCAAACGTCCCCGCCTTGCCGACTGCACCCGGGTCTTCGCCGCCGTGGCCCGGATCGATCGCGATCGTGGCCAGGCGGGTGACCTGTCCCTTGCCGCCGCGGTGCTTGCGGTCGGCAGGGCTGACCTCCTCCTTGTTGTCTTGCTGAGCCGGCTTGACTGGTTCAGCGGCCTGAACCGGTGCGGAGGACGCCGGTTCAGGGGTGGTGCTCGGTAGTTTGCCGGCGTCGCCGCCTGGCTGCGCAGTTGGCCGCGTCGGGGACGCGGCTTCGCCACTCGCGGCCACGATCGGATCGGGCTTTTCGATCAGCGCGAGCAGCGGGTCGATCGGCTCGGCCGGGTAGAGGTCCAGCACCAGGCGATGGCCATACTGGCCGACCGGGTCCAGCGTGAACACCTGTGGTTTGACCTCGGCCTTGAGTTCGATGACAAGGCGCACTACGCCGGGGCGGTTGCGACCGGCGCGGATCAGTTTAATGTAGGGGTCGCTATCGGTGATCTTGCCTGGCAGGCTCTGGATCACGCTGTTGAACTCAGCGCCTTCCAGATCGATCACCAGACGTTCCGGATTCTTGACGATCTGATGGCTGTACTTGAGCGTGTCGCGGCCTTCGAGCGTGACGCGTGTGTAGTCCTGCGAAGGCCATACCCGTACGGCCAGGATGCTGGTTTCGGCCGCGAAGCCGACGCGCGAGACGAGCAGCGTCATTGCCGCGCCGCCGAATTTCATGAAACGACGGCGTTGCATCATCGGCACGGCAGCGTGATCCGGTTCAGACACTGGAGGCCTCGCTCGCTGCAGCCGCGCAAGCGCGCGCGACGCCCGTCGCCTTCCGGCTCAAGCTGGACTTCAAGGTCCGCAGCCGGCACAAAGGGCGCACCTTTGTCCGGCCATTCGACCAGGCATATGCCCTGGCCTCCGAAGTACTCTTCAAGCCCTGCATCGACAAATTCTTCCGGGTCCGTGAACCGATAGAAATCAAAGTGATACAAGTCTAATTTAGAAACAGCATAAGGTTCAATCAAGGTGTACGTCGGACTGCGTACCGCACCACGGTGGCCGAGAGCCTCCAACAGCCCGCGCACCAGGGTGGTTTTGCCCGCGCCGAGATCCCCCAGCAGGTAGATCGTGAGCCCGCCTTCGAGCGCCGGCGCTATCGCGGCACCGAGTGCGCGCGTCGCTGCCTCGTCCGCAAGCAGGCAATCTGCGGCGGGCGAGCGGCTATCATCGGGGGCATGCAGGCGGTCAGACACAATTCTTCTCCGGACGCGGCGCAACTGGCGGCGCAGATCAAGGAATGGGGGCGGGCGCTCGGCTTCTCCGCAGTCGGCATTTCAGGCGTGGACCTGGGTGACGCGGAAGGAGCGCTGGAGGCCTGGCTCGCGGCCGGCTACCACGGCGAGATGGATTATATGGCCCGCCACGGGCTCAAGCGTGCGCGGCCCGCCGAACTCGTACCCGGCACGCTGTCGGTGGTGTCGGTGCGGCTCGATTACTGGCCCGAGGCGCACGGCGCGCAGCAGCAACTGGCTGATCCGGAGCGCGCCTATGTGTCGCGCTACGCACTGGGGCGCGACTATCACAAGGTGTTGCGCAACCGGCTGCAGAAGCTGGCGGACAGGATCGGTGACGCGATTGGCGAATTCGGCCACCGCGTGTTCGTCGATTCGGCCCCAGTGCTCGAAGTTGCGCTGGCGACCCGCGCAGGCACCGGATGGCGCGGCAAGCACACGCTGCTGCTCGATCGAAACGGTGGCTCGACCTTCTTTCTTGGCGAGTTGTTCGTCGACCTCGCGCTGCCACCCGATGCGCCGATTGCGCCCCACTGCGGCAGCTGCTCGGCCTGTATCGATGCCTGCCCGACCGGGGCGATCGTGGCGCCCTACAAGGTGGACGCGCGGCGCTGCATTTCCTACCTGACGATCGAACTCAAAGGGCCGATTCCCGAAGCGCTGCGTCCGCAGCTGGGCAACCGCATCTATGGTTGCGACGATTGTCAGCTGGTGTGCCCCTGGAACCGTTTCTCGCGCACCACTTCCGAGGCGGATTTCGCGCCGCGCAATGGGCTGGATTCGGCGGCGCTGGTCGAGCTGTTCGCTTGGAGCGCGGAGGATTTCGCGAGCCGCATGGCGGGCAGCGCGATCAACCGGATCGGGCATGAGCGTTGGCTGCGCAACATCGCTGTGGCCCTCGGTAATGCGCCGACGACACCGACCGTGCTGGCGGCGTTGCAGTCGCGCGCGGCGGATCAGTCCGAACTGGTGCGCGAACATGTTGGCTGGGCACTTGCGCAGCACGCTGCGCGCCGCGGGGGCGCGGGGCAAGACATGGAGGCGACAACTTGAAACGACACAACCGGCCCGGCTGGCGCCACTTGGCGCAGTCGGTTTTTGTGCTCTGCGGCCTCGCGGCGAGCGTCGCTTGGGCCGATACGCTCAAACCCTTTACGACCGATGGCTGCTCCAGCTTCCCCGATGGCACCCCGTGGCAACAGACGCTGTGGCTCGACTGCTGCGTGAAGCACGACATCGCCTACTGGATCGGCGGCACCAAGGAGGAGTCGCCGCCGACGAGACCTTGGAGCAATGTGTGGCCGCGGTCGGCGAGCCGGCGATTGCGAAACTGATGCTCGCCGGTGTCCGGGCGGGCGGAACACCGTATTTTCCGACCACCTACCGTTGGGGCTATGGCTGGTCGTATCCGCGCGGCTACGGCGCCCTGAGCCGGGATGATGCCGAGCAGGTCAACGCGCGGCGCCTTGTCGTGCCAATGCTCAACGGCGCGGGCGTCAAGGCGATCCCGGCGCTGCACAAATTGCTCGGCAGCTACGACCTGCTCGCGCCCGCCGAGCGCTGAGTCGGTTTGTCGGGTTAGCGGGCCGGCTTCTCGGCCGCCAGGCGCGCGTAGCTGCTGCCGATGGCGTCCATCATCTCGCCGATTCGCTCGCTGGTTGTCGCGACATGGCGCGCGGCGTTGGCGTCACCGCCGTCAGGCCCGATCGCGGCATCAAAGAAGATCCACTGCTGGCGCGCGAGTTTGAGGTTGTCTGCGACTGCGGGCGAGGTCTGCGGCGCACGGGTCAGTTCGTCCAGGCTGGTGACGAATTCCTTGCGGGTGGTTTCGATGTCCACGCGGCGGCCCTGCGATTTGTCGCCCAGGCGTGTCTGCAGGTAGAGGCGGGCGAGGCGCTGCGCCAGCATGTTGTTGCGGCCAGCCAGGTCCGACAGCCGCCATACAGGGCTTTCTTCCGCACCTTCGAGCTGCATCGCGAGGCGACCGGCGGCAATCGTCAGCTCTTCGGCGCTGAGGATCACGCGCTCGGCGGTGCTCGCGGTCGGGATCGCGGTGATCAGCTGCTTCTGCTCCTGCCAGCCGGCTTCCACGCGTTTGAAGGTCGCCGCCGCCGGACCTTGCAGCGGGGTCTGCCGCAAGCTGGCCAGCGTGGCGTCGAAGCGGGTGACGCCCTGTTCGATCTGGCGCTGCGCCGGCTCCGCGTTGAGGTTCAGGCGCAGTTGCAGGTGAAGTTTTGCCAGCCGTTGAGACAGCGAGCGCAGCTCGGCTGCCTGTGCCACCGGTGGTATGGCTGGGGTGCTGCGGGTTTGTGCAAAAGCTTGTGCGGACAGCGGGAGCAGGGCGAAGGCGAGTACGGAGAGAAGTCGTTGCATGGCCAGAAAGGCGGTCTTCAATAAACCGTCATTCTGGCGAGTCGAAATGTTGGAATTATTACAATCAACAAAGTTGTAATGGTGGCCAAATGCCGCGCTGGGCCAGGCGCGGCATCGCCCGGCCCCTCAGGGTACTTCGTGCCCCGCACCGGCTTGCCAGATCGCAAACCACGACTGCTCGTCCATCGCAAGCGCGGTCGCAGCAACCGCTGCTGCAATTGCGGGCAGGCGCTGGCTACCCGTAAGCGGAAGTGGCCGCGCCGGGTGGCGAAGGATCCACGCATAGGCGGCGGTTTCCAGTGATACGCCGTGTTCGCGCGCGTAGGCATCGAGTGCGCCGCGCACCCGGTGTGCTTCCGGGCTGTCGCCAAAGAGGCGGCCACCGCCCAGCGCAGACCAGATCATCGGCGGCCGGCCCAGGGCGATCGCCTGATCGAGCGTGCCGTCGTGCAGCGGTTCGCGATGCAAGGGCGAGAGTTCGATCTGGTTCGTGACCAGCGGCACGCGTGCGTTGAGCATCGCGAACTGGGCCGGGGTGAAGTTCGAGACGCCAAAGGCGCGCACTTTTCCCGACTGCAGCAGGCGATCGAACGCGTCTGCGATTTCGTCCGGATCCATCAGCGGGCTTGGCCGATGTATCAACAGCAGGTCGATCCAGTCGCAGCGCAGTTGCTGCAGCGAAGCGTCCACCGAGGCGAAGAGGTGTTCGCGCCCGGTGCGGTAGTGCTTGATCCGGTGCTCGGGCCGGTTCGGCGTGGTCAGCGCGATGCCGGTCTTGGTGACCAGCTCGATCCGGTTGCGCAGGCCGGGCTCAAGCGCCAGCGCTTCGCCGAACAGGGCTTCAACCGTGTAGCCGCCGTAGATGTCGGCATGGTCGAAGGTGGTCACGCCGAGGTCGATACAGCCGCGGATCCAGTCCAGCCGCTGTTGCGCCGACCACTGCCAGTCCGCCATGCGCCAGGCGCCGGCCACGATGCGGGAGAGTTCCGGGCCGTGCTCGGCCAACTGAATGCGGGGGCTGATCATGCTTGGGCTCCGAGCAGGTCGAGAATCGCGCGAACGCCGATCTCGGCGATCGCAACGTCTTCTTCTTGAGATAGACCACTGACGGCGACGCCGCCGACCACCGCGCCACCTACGCGCACCGGCAGGCCGCCGCCCCAGCCGACGTAGCGTGTGTCGTCGTAGTAGCAGAAGTCCCAGCCCTGTTCATGCGCGGCGCGGCCGACGTCTCCGCTCGGGCTGTCGAGCCGGGCGCTGGTCCAGGCCTTGTTGGTGGCGACGCGGACTGAGGTGGTTTGTGCGCCATCCATGCGTTCGAGGCTGATCAATTCGCCGCGCATGTCGGCCACGGCCATCACGGCGGCGCGACCGCTGCGCTGGAGTTCGCTTCGCATTGCGTCGATCGCGGCGCGGGCTTCAAGGAGGCTCAGGGTGGATTCGGTTCTCATCGGAATTTGGTAATGAAGTACGAGATTGCGTACGATGGTGCGAGTCTAGTCGCGATCGCTGCGTCTCGCAACATGGTGCGTTAATGTCGAACCAAAGTACGAATTCGTCGGGGGAAGAGGGCTTTGCAGCACGGCTGCGCGAGCTGATCGGAGATACCCCGGTGGCCGCATTTGCGCGCCGCGTGGGCGTATCCGAAGCCTTGATCCGCAAGTACCTCGCAGGGTCCGAACCGGGCCTGGCGAAGGCCAACCAGATTGCGCGGGCGGCCAACTGCTCGCTCGAATGGCTCGCAACGGGCGCCGGCTACCGCTATCGGCAGGCCGAAGTAGTGGATATGGCGGCGCTTGAGCACGCGGTTCGCCTCACCGTGAAGCAACTTGGGGCGCGCGAAATTTCAGTGACCGACGAGGCGGCCATGAAATTGATCGTCGCCCTGTATCAATACCTGCGTACGACCAAGTCGCCGGATGGCGGTTTCGATGTCGCGGCGGCTGAGAGCTTCGCGAGCTACCTCGGTGGTGTCTGTGGCGTGTCGGCCTGAGCGGGCTATGATTCCCGCTTCTCGAACGCTCTGCACAAACGCCCGTGGCTAATAACGACACCCGCCCGATCGGCATCTTCGACTCCGGCGTAGGCGGACTCTCCGTCCTGCGCGAGATCCGTGCCCTGCTGCCGGATGAGACCCTGATCTACTGCGCCGATTCCGGTCACGCACCCTACGGCGATAAACCGCAGCAGGTGATCCGCGAGCGTTCGCTTGAGCTGGCGGAGTTCCTCGTGCGGCATGACGTGAAGGCGCTCGTGATCGCATGCAACACGGCCACCGCGGCAGCCGGTCGTGCGCTGCGCGAGCGCTGGCCTTCGCTGCCGGTGATCGGCATGGAGCCGGCGGTGAAGCCGGCTACGGCAGCAACGCGCAGCGGCACGGTGGGCGTACTCGCCACCGTCGGCACGCTATCGAGCGCGCAGTTTGCGGCCTTGCTGGATACCTTCGGACACGATGTGCGGGTGGTGACGCAACCGGGTGTCGGGCTGGTCGAGGCGGTGGAGCGCGGCGAACTGAGTGCGGACGGCACCCGCCACATGCTCGAAGCACACCTTAAACCGTTGCTGGCGGCTGGCGCCGATGTGATCGTGCTCGGCTGTACGCACTACGTATTCCTGCGCGAGCTGGTCGAGTCGATCGTTGGCCCGCAGGTCAAGGTGATCGACACCGGCGCCGCTGTGGCGCGGCAACTTGCGCGCAAACTCGATGAAAAAGGCCATCGTGCACCGGCCGGCGAAGCGAAGCCGGTGCGTTTCTGGTGTAGCGGCAACCCCGGCACCGTGGCTCACGCCATCGACGTGCTATGGGGTGAGCACATCTGGCCTGACGCGCTACCCCGGTCTCAAGTCATCACGCCGCACACGCGTTGAAAGCGGTGACCGGCGCTGCGGCGCGCCGGGCAGGCGACTTCGCCGTTGCGCTTGCGGGGGCGAGCTGGATTGCGCAGTCCCGCAGGGCTTCGACAACGACGCGCGATGCACCCGACAGGCGGATCTTCTGACCGCCGTGAATGAAGTGATCGCCGGGCATATCCGGGCTGGTGACCCAGATGCTGCCGTGGCTGACCTGCAGCGTCCAGCCGCCTGCTGCGTCAAGTGACAGCAGCTTCCCTTGCGCTAGATCAATTGCGCCGTGTGTTAGATTCACTTTCATCATCACTTCTCCGTGCATACGCCAACTGTTGATTGATTATTGGCCTTGCCGCGAATGTTTGCGTCGATGATTTCTGACCTCTTTGTGAGCTGAGCTAACATGCAGAAGCCGCCGCGACTGCCGCCACTGAGCGCCCTCCGGATGTTCGAGGCGGCGGCGCGCCACCCGAGTTTCAGTGCCGCAGCCGAAGAGCTGGCGGTGACCCACGGCGCGGTCAGTCAGCAGGTGCGCGCACTCGAAGACTGGCTTGGTGTTCCACTGTTCGAACGCAGCGGGCGCCGCGTCTCGCTGACGCCGGAAGGGGTCAGCTTTGCGGCCGCAGCGAATGAGGCACTGTGTCGCGTTGGCGACGCTGCAGCCAAGCTCAAGCGGCGAACCAACCCGAATCGACTCACGATTACAACGATGCCGTCGTTCGCGGCGCGCTGGCTCGCCCCGCGGATCTCGCGCTTTCTCGATGTCGAGCCGGGCGTCGAGTTCAGCATCATCACCACCGCGCAGGTTCTGGACTTCGCGCGAGACGGCATCGATGTCGCGATCCGCGTCGGCTTTGGGCCCTGCAACGAGCCCAACGCAGTGAGGCTGATGGCCGACACGCTGCTTGTCGTTGCCAGCCCCGGCTATGCGAATGGGCGCCTGCCGACGACGCCCGAGTCGCTTCTGGCGCATCCCTTGATCCGCGAGGATTACCCGTTCTGGGACGATTGGTTCCGCGGCGCCGGCCTGTCGCTGACGGTGCCGAGCAACGGCCTCGTCTTCAACGATTCATCGCTCGCCCTGCAGGCGGCCATCGATGGCCGCGGCATTGCCGTGACCCGACGCAGCATTGCTGCCGGGGAAATCGCCGCCGGGCGGTTGGTCAAGCTGTTCCCGCAAGAGGTGCCGACCGATCTCGCCTACTGGTACGTCACCGCCGATCGCGCACGCGAAACGCCGCTGATGCAGCGCTTTCGTGCCTGGATCATGGCGGAGGTAGCTGCCGGCTGAGCGGTCGTTGGCAAAACGACCAGCGCGGGCCGGTGGCGCCTACTTGCTGTCGCCGCCCTCGCGCCAGATACGCAGCAGTTTGTCGTAATCGATGGTCTTGCCACGCGGTCGCTCGTCCGGCAGTGGGCGTCGCGGGCCGTCCGGCGCACTGAACCAGAATTCCTTGCTGCGTTCGTTGCCGAGTTTGGGCGCACAGCGCGCGAGCCCGCTGGTCTCAAGCTGGGCGAGCACGCTGTCCATGTCCTGTGCGAGGTCGTCCATCGCGCGCTGCGGTGTCTTTTCGCCTGTGGTCGCCGCGCCGATCTGCCTCCACCAGAGCTCGGCCAGCGCCGGGTAGTCCGGCACATTCGGGCCGGTGGGTGTCCAGTAGACGCGGGCAGGGCTGCGGTAGAACTCGATCAAACCGCCCAGCTTGGGGGCCAAGCGTGTCATCGCAGGCGAGCGGATGTCCGAATCGCGGATGAAGGTCAGGCCGACGATCGACTTCTTCAGCGATACGGTCCGTGACACGGTGAACTGCGCGTACAGCCACGCCATCTTCTGCCGCTGCACCGGGGTGCCGCTGAGCAGGGTCCAGGCGCCGACGTCCTGGTAGCCACGCTGCATCCCGGGCTCCCAGTAGGCGCCGTGGGGCGATGGGGCCACGCGCCACTTGGGTGAGCCGTCCGGGTTGTTGATCGGCAGGCCGGGTTTTGTGAGGGCGGCGGTGAAGCTGGTGTACCAGAAGATCTGCTGCGCCACCTGCCCCTTGCCTGGGATCGGCCCGGCGTCGGTGAAGTCCAGCTGCAGCGTGCCCGGCGGCGCGAACTGCGTCTGCCAGTCGAGATACTTGCGCAGGGCGTACACGGCGGCCGGACTGTTCGTTGCGCCACCGCGGGTCACGGAAGCACCAACTGGCCGGCAGTTCTCGACCCGAATGCCCCATTCGTCGATCGGCGTGCCGTTCGGGTAACCCTTGCTGGCCGCGCCTGCCATCGATAGCCAGGCATCCGTGAACCGCCAGCCCAGCGACGGGTCTTTCTTGCCGTAGTCCATGTGGCCGTAGATGCGTTGGCCATCGAGCTCGCGCACGTCGTTGCTGAAGAATGCGGCGATATCCTCGTATGCCGACCAGTTGAGCGGCACGCCTAGCTCGTAGCCGTACTTCTGCTTGAAGCGCTGCTTGAGCTCGGGGCGCGAAAACCAGTCGTAGCGAAACCAGTACAGATTGGCGAACTGCTGATCCGGCAGCTGGTAGAGCTTGCCGTCGGGGCTCGTCGTGAATGCAAGTCCGATAAAGTCCTTCAGGTCGAGCGTTGGCAGCGTCACGTCGCGACCGTCGCCCTGCATCCAGTCGCTGAGAACCAGCGTCTTGCCGTAGCGGAAATGTGTGCCGATCAGGTCGCTGTCGTTGACGTAGGCGTCATAGACATTCTTGCCGCCGAGCATCTGCTGCTTGAGTTGCCTGACGAGCTCGCCCTCCGGGATGGTGTCGTGAACCACGCGGATGCCGGTGAGTTCGGTGAACGCCTTCGCGAGCACGGCGGATTCGTACTTGTGCGTGTCGATCGTCTCCGACACCACCCGAATCGTCTGACCGCGAAACGGCTTGGCCGCTTTGATGAACCATTCCAGCTCGGCCTTTTGTTCCTGTCGCGTGAGCGTGCTGGGCTGGAATTCCTTGAGCCAACGATCAATCGTGCTCGGGGCCGCCGCGGTGCCGGCATTGGCAGCAGCTGACAACAGCGCCAGCAAGAGGGTGAGGGTCGGGCGCATGGTGGCGATCAGAACTCGGGCGGCGCGACACTCGCCGGATCGATACCGTAGCGCGCGAAGATGGCGCGGTACTCCGCTGTCTGCTTGAACGCGCTTAGTGTTTTGCTGAAGTCGCGCGCCAGCGACTGTTGCCCGCGCGCGAGGGAGAAGGCGATATAGAGCTTGCCACCCGATATCGAAATCGGCTCATAGCCAATCTGGTCCGCGACGCCGAGCCGGCGCGCCGTGTAGATCCCCACCGCGGTGTCGAGCATCGCAAAGTCGATGTGGCCGCGCAGCAGCTTGCGCAGATTCTGTTCATGCGTCTCGACGGCCTCGCGCTGAAAGTAGGGCGCGTTGGCGAAGTCGGGTGAGTAGGCGTAACCGGCCAGCGTACCGACTGTCTTGCCGGCGAGGCTGAACAGACCCTCGTATCGGAACGGATTGCGCTTGAGATAGAACAGCGTGATGCGAGTGCCGGACAAGGCTTCGTCAGGGAAGGCGAGGAAGTCTTCCCGCTCGTTCTGGTCGCCCCGGCCGATGTCCAGGAGCGCATCCACCTCGCCTTTCTGCGCCATCAGCAGCGCGCGCTTCCACGGCGCGAAACTGAGTTTCAGCGTATGCCCCATGCGTGCCAACACCGCTTTGCTGACGTCGTAATCGAATCCAGTTGGCTGCCCCTGTTCCTCGAACACATAGGGTGCGAACGCTTCGCTGACGACGAGGAGCTCGCGCGCAAACGCATACGGGCTGACAAGCAGCCCAACGCACAGCCACCCCACCAGCGCTTGCACAGCGCGCATCAAACGACCCTCTGAAAACACCCACGATCGCCACGTTAACGGCGGCTGCTGCCGCGACTTGACGCGGCAGCCGTTTGGCCCGCGGGTTCCCGCGGCGTCCGCCGACATGTCGCACTGAGGCTGTCGCTCGCGAATCGGCGCAGGTTCGTGGCGCTCTTGGTGGGCGGCCGAATGCGCTGCGAGTTGCGCCCATGAATTTCCGTCAAGGACACCCCAAGAAAAAATCGCTTGCACTGCTGATATATCAGTACTAGTCTACTGATATATCAGTTGATCCCGCGATAAACGGCGTTGATTAGGACGCGTCGGGATTGAGCTGCCACGCCAGGAGACTCAACGCATGCGCAACTTCATCGACCACGAATTTCTGCTCGATACCGCCGTCGCCAGCCGCCTCTATCACGAGGTTGCGGCCGACCTGCCGGTGATCGACTACCACTCGCACCTGCAGCAGGGCGAGATCGCCTCGCGCAAGACCTTCCGCAACATCGCCGAGCTGTGGCTGGGTGGTGACCACTACAAATGGCGCCTGATGCGCACCGCCGGCGTGTCGGAAGACTTCATCACCGGGAGCCAGCCGGACGAGGCAAAGTTCCGCGCCTTCTGCAAGATGCTGCCGCTGGCGGCCGGCAACCCGATCCACCACTGGAGCCACCTTGAGCTGCGGCGCATCTTCGGCATCGCGCTGACGATCAACGAAGCGAATGCGGGGCAGATCTGGGAAGCGGCGAACGCCAAGCTGGCGAACATGAACACCTGGACGCTGCTCGAGCAGGCCAAGGTCGAAGTCGCCTGCACAACGGATGACCCGGCGGACGATCTGGCGCAGCACGCCGAGATCGCCGCTTCGGCGCTGAAGACCCGCGTGCTGCCGGCCTTCCGCCCCGACAAGGCGATGCGGATCAATAACCCGGACTTCGTCGCCTACATCGAACGATTGTCCGCTGTGTCGGGCGTGCGGATCGCCAACTTTGATTCGCTGATCGCGGCGCTTGCAGCGCGCGTCGAGTTCTTCCATGCGCGTGGTGCGCGGATCTCCGACCACGCGGTCGACATCGCCCTGCCGTTTGGCCAGGTTAGTGCGGCACAACTCGAAACCCTGTTCGCCAAGCGCGTCGATGGTGAGTTGCTCAGCGATGCGGAAGCTGCGCAGTACCTGCGCGGCCTGCTCGAAGCACTCGGCCGGGTGTATGCGAAGCACGGCTGGACGATGTGCCTGCACATCGGTGCCCAGCGCAACAACAACAGCCGCATGATGGGCCGCCTCGGCCCGGACACCGGCTACGACTCGATCTCGGACATGAGCTGTTCCGCGGGCCTGTCCGCGCTACTCGACGCGCTCGACACCGACGACCAGTTGCCCAAGACGATGCTGTTCTGCCTCAACCCCGGCATGAACGAAGTGCTGTCGACGCTGATCGGTGCGTTCCAGGACGGCAGCTCGGCCGGCAAGCTGCAGTACGGCCCGGCCTGGTGGTTCAACGACCACAAGGACGGCAATCTGCAGCAACTGCAGACGCTGGCAAACCACAGCCTGCTTGGCACCTTCGTCGGCATGGTGACCGACTCGCGCAGTTTTGCTTCCTACCCGCGCCATGACTACTTCCGCCGCCTGTTGTGCCGTCTGCTCGGCCAGTGGGTCGAGGCTGGCGAATACCCGAACGACTTCGATGCACTCGCGCAGATCGTGCGTGGCGTCAGCTACGAAAACGCCAAGCGCTATTTCGCGCTGTGACCGGCACCGGATCAGGAAACGCGATCATGCAAAAAGTCCTCTGCATCCACCCCGACGACGACATGCTCGTTGCGCTCGACGATCTCGCTGCTGGCGAGGTCGTCCAGTGGGAGTCGGAATCGATCCTCGTCTGCACACCTGTCGCACGCAAACACAAGCTCGCACGCCGCGCCTTCGCCGAAGGTGAGGTGATGAAGCTCTACGGCGTGCCGGTTGGCAAGGCGACCGCTGCGATCCGTCGCGGCGAGGCTGTGACGACCGAGAACCTGCGCCACTACGCCGCCGATGTGGAACTGGGTGCGACGCAAGCCTACGAGTGGACGCCGCCGGCGGTGGAGCGCTGGGCCGGCGCGACCTTCCCGGGGGTTGTGCGTGCCGATGGCCGTGTCGGCACTGCCAACTACTGGCTGATCTTCCCGCTGGTCTTCTGCGAGAACCGCAACGTCGAACATCTGCGCAATGCGCTCGAAGCGCCGCTGGGCTATGCGCGTGACGACCTCGCCGCGTTCACGCTCTCGCTGCTCAACGAAGACATGGCCGAACCGAAGGCGGTGACGCGGCCGTTCCCGAACGTCGACGGCATCCGCATGATCACGCACACCGGTGGTTGCGGCGGTACGCGGGCCGATGCGCGCACGCTGTGTCGGGTGCTCTCTGCCTACGCCGATCACCCGAACGTGGCCGGCATCACCGTGTTCAGCCTGGGGTGCCAGAACGCGCAGATATCGATGTTCAAGGAAGCGCTCGCGAAACAGAACCCGAATTTCGACAAGCCCTGCCTGATCTACGAACAGCAGAAGTGGGAAGGCGGTGAGCAGGCGATGATGCAGGCGGTGCTGCGCGACACGCTGGCTGCGCTCAAGCAGGCCAACGAGGTGAAGCGCCAGCCCGTGCCACTGTCGCACCTGAAGATCGGCGTGAAGTGCGGTGGGTCCGATGGGTTCTCGGGCATCTCGGCCAATCCGACGATGGGCCTTGTCTCCGACATGGTGGTTGCGCTTGGCGGCGCTTCGATCCTGGCTGAGTTCCCGGAGCTCTGCGGTGTCGAGGCGAACCTGATCGAACGCTGCGTGAATGAGGATGACAAACGGCGCTTCCTCGGCCTGATGCGCGATTTCGAAGCCAAGGCCGAAGCCGTTGGCACGCACTTCGCCGACAACCCGAGCCCAGGAAACATCCGCGATGGCCTGATCACGGATGCGATGAAATCTGCCGGTGCCGCGAAGAAGGGTGGCACCTCGCCGATCGTGTCGGTGCTCGATTACGGCGAGCAGACCGACAAGCCTGGCCTCTCGCTGCTCTGTACGCCGGGGAACGACGTGGAATCGGTGACCGGCATCGTCGCTTCCGGCGCGAACGTCGTGCTGTTTTCGACCGGTCTTGGCACGCCGACCGGCAACCCGATCGTGCCGGTACTGAAGATCGCCACCAATACGCGGGTCGCCACCAAGCTCAACGACATCATCGACTTCGATTGCGGCCCGGTCGTCGACGGCGCGCCGCTGCCCGAGGTCGCCGGCCAGCTGCTCGATCTCGTCGTTGCCACCGCAGGCGGCCAATACACCGTCAAGGCCGACCGCCTGCAGCAGTACGACTTCATCTTCTGGAAGCGCGACATCTCGCTCTGATCGCCGCGCGGAGAACCACCATGAAACAACTCAATCGCGAAACGCCCTTTGCCTACCCGATCCGCTTCGCGCAGTTCGGCGAGGGCAACTTCCTGCGCGCCTTCGTCGACTGGCAGATCGACCTGCTCAACGAGCGCAGCGGTCTGGACGCCGGCGTGGTCGTGCTGCGCCCGATCGCCCGCGCCGACATGCCCTTGCTCGACAGCCAGGGTGGCGTCTACACCACGCTGATCCGCGGGCTCAACGAGGCGGGCGAGGCGGTGAAGACGTATCGCAAGATCACCTGCGTGCAACGCGAGATCGACATCGCCTCGATGTACGACGACTACCTCGCTGTGGCGCATCACCCGGCGCTGCGCTTCATCGTCTCCAACACGACCGAAGCGGGCATCACAACCAACGACAGCGACGCTTACGCCGACGTGCCGCCGGCGAGCTTCCCTGCCAAGTTGACCCGCCTGCTGCACGAACGCTTCCAGCATTTCAAGGGAGCGCTCGACAAGGGTGTGGTGCTGCTGCCCTGCGAGCTGATTGACCACAACGGTGATGCGCTGCGCGCGGCAGTGAAGCACTTCGCCGCCCTATGGGCGCTCGGCGAACCGTTCAACGCCTGGCTCGACGAAGCTTGCACCTTCTGCTCGACGCTGGTGGACCGCATCGTCACCGGCTTCCCGCGCGAGGAGATCGCGACGATCGAGGCCGAACTGGGCCACCACGATCAGTTCCTCGTCACCGCGGAGCACTTCTACCTCTTCGTGATCGAAGGCCCCGCCTGGCTTGCCGACGAGCTGAAGCTTGCTGGCGCAAACCTCAACATCAAACTGGTCGACGACATCACGCCCTACAAGCAGCGCAAGGTCGGCGTGCTCAACGGCGGGCATACCGCGATGGTGCCGGTGGCGCTGCTCGCGGGGCTGGAGAGTGTCGGCGAAGCGATGGATGACGCTGAGGTCGGTGGCTTCCTGCTCGACGCCTTGAACCAGGAAATCATCCCCGCGCTGCCCCTGCCGCGTGAGGAGCTGGAGCCCTTTGCGGCAGACGTGCTGCGCCGCTTCCGCAATCCGTACATCCACCACCGACTGGAATCGATCGCGCTCAACAGCTGGAGCAAGTTCGCCGCGCGCGTGCTGCCGCAATTGCTGACCTACCAGGCCACCAACGGCGTGTTGCCGCAACGCCTGGTGCTCGCACTTGCCGCAACGATGCAGCTCTACCGCGGCGGTGTGATCAAGCTCGCCGACGATGCGCCCATCCTCGCGTGGTTCGAGGCGGGCTGGCAGCGCGTTGTGCAGGGTGAGTGGTCGCGGCATGAGCTGACGAAGTCGTGGCTCGCGAACACCGCGCTGTGGGGACGCGATCTCAACACGGTTCCCGGTTTGTGCGAGGCGGTAGCGTCCTCGCTCGAAGCGATCGGGCAGCAGGGCATGCGCAAGGTGCTGGCAGCACTGACAACTGAGCAGCCGGTAGCAGTTTGAACACACGGCGCGGGCGTAAAGCCTGCGCCTGCCGGATACAACGCAATACCGCAGTAACTAGAGAAGTGATCCCGGACTAGAGAGCGATTTGTCCGGCCTCCGTCGAGCGTGCACCGGGTTCGCCCACTACAAAGCACGCCAGCAGGAGGACCCATTGAGCAGCATGAAGGAGACAACCGTGAAGACCATGAAAGGAATGCGCTGGTGGATGGTGGGCCTGGTGACAGCCGGGCTGATCGTCAACTACCTCGCCCGTAACACCTTGTCGGTGGCAGCACCGACGATGATGAAAGACCTCAACATCTCCACCGAGCAGTACTCGCACATCGTGGTGGCCTGGCAGGTGTGCTACGCGTTGATGCAACCGATCGCCGGCTACATCCTCGATGCGATCGGCACCAAGATGGGCTTTGCAATCTTCGCGTTGGCCTGGTCGCTGGCCTGCGCTGCGGCGGCGATGGCTACCAGTTGGCAGAGCCTTGCCGTGTTCCGCGGCATGCTCGGCATCACCGAGGCGGCGGGCATTCCAGCCGGCGTGAAGGCGACCACTGAGTGGTTCCCGGCAAAGGAGCGCTCGGTCGCAATCGGCTGGTTCAACATCGGCTCGTCAGTCGGTGCCTTGCTCGCGCCGCCGCTGGTAGTGTGGGCGATCATGCATGGCTCCTGGGAATGGGGCTTCCTGATCGTCGGCGGTCTGGGCATCGTCTGGACCTTCCTGTGGATGCTGTTCTACAAGCACCCGCGGGACCAGAAGCGGCTCTCGGACGAAGAGCGCGACTACATCGTTTCGGGCCAGGAGGCGCAGTACTCCGACCCGAACGCGAAGAAGCGCCGTTGGACCGAAATCATCACCAGCCGCAACTTCTGGGCGATCGGCATTCCGCGCATCCTCTCCGAGCCGGCGTGGCAGACCTTCAACGCCTGGATTCCGCTCTACATGATGACCGAGCGGCACATGAACCTGAAGGAGATCGCGCTGTTCGCCTGGCTGCCCTTCCTTGCGGCGGACATCGGCTGCGTGCTGGGCGGCTACCTCTCTCCGCTCTATCACAAGTACTGCAAGGTCTCGCTGTTCACCTCGCGCAAGATGGTCGTCGTCACCGGCGCGCTCTTCATGATCGGACCGGCCTGCATCGGTCTTGTCGAGAGCCCCTATACCGCGATTGCGCTGCTCTGCGTAGGCGGCTTCGCGCACCAGACACTCTCCGGCGCGCTTTATTCAGTCACCTCCGACATGTTCGGCAAGAACGAAGTGGCGACCACCACCGGCATGGGCGGAATGATGGGCTACCTCGGCGCGGCGGCGTTTACCGCGGTGTTCGGCGTGCTCGTCACGAAGGTCGGCTACAGCCCGCTGTTCGTGGTGCTCGCGGTGTTCGACCTGATTGGTGCCGTGGTGGTGTGCGTGCTCGCGACCGACCGTAACCGCGTATCCGAACCGTCAGCGGCGACGCCGCCCTTGCAGGCCGCCCGAACCGGAGCCTGATCGACGCAGCAGTTCCGGGCGGCGCGCCAATGCGCTGCCCGATTCTCGAAGACCCGCAGATGCATGGCAGGCGTCTGCGGACAGCGCGGCGGCACATATCACCGACATCCCGCATGGCGTCGAGCAGAGCGCGCTCTGCTCGCTGCACGAGCACGGCTGTCCGTGGCGCGGCGGCGCTGCATTGCAAATGCCAGGTATGGCTACCCACACCCGGAATCTGGAGGAGCATGACATGAAGACAAAGAAGCAATTCACACGGAAGGCGATGCTGCTGGCAGCACCGGCGTTGTTTGCCTGCCTTTCCAACGCGGCGTACGCCGATTTGCCGATGAGCGTGAAGGTGTACGGTTTCCTCAACGCGCAGGTCGAATCGGTCGAGGCCAAGGGCGGTGCCACGCCGTATGAGCGCCGCGGGCGCTTGTCCGACGGAAACTCGCGGATCGGCTTCACCGGTTCGATTGGCATCACCGATACCGCGAAAGGGCTGTGGCAGATCGAAGGCAGCTTCAACAACTTCGAACAGGGTGGCACGAACGATCAGGGCAGTTCGGCGACCATCGTGTCGCGCAACAGCTTCGTTGGCATCGAGGACAGTCGCTTCGGCCGTCTCATCGCCGGCAATAACGACTCGGCTTACCGTTCGCTGGTTGGTTCGGGCGGTGAGCTCGGTGGCAACGTGGGCATGACCTCGCATGGTCTCGACCTGTGGAACAACACCACCGCGCAGATGACGGGTAACGCCAGCAGCATCTTTGGCCGCGGCGAGGCACGCTACAAGAATTCGGTGCACTACCTTTCGCCGGAGCTGTATGGCTTTCAGGCAGCGGCGTCCTATGGGTTCGATGAGGCTCGCACCGAAGGCGGCAACCGAGACCGCTACGCGCTGGCTTTGAAGTACACCTATGGTCCGTTCGAGATTGGCGTGGGCTACGACCGCCAGAACGATACCGCGGTCGACGTCGACAAGTTGCAGCAGGGCTACGGCTTCAAGCTCGCGGGGCAGGATGGCGCGAGCACGTATTTCTACAAGCTGATCGCCTCGTACAAGTTGCCGACCAGCACTTATCTGGGCGTCGGCTACGAGAAGGGTAGCTATGGCTACCAGCTGTTCGTGCCGCCGTCGGGCAGCAACTTCTACCCGAGCGTAGAGAACGGCACGATGAAGCAGGGCAGCACGATGATCTCGATCGCACAGGACATCGGCGACAAGATTTCGCTGATGGCCGCCTACGCCAAGCTCGGCGATCTGGATAACGCCGTGGTCGGCCAGCCCAAGGACTACTCCGCCACTCAGTACTCGCTCGGCGCGAGCTACAAGTTCAACGAGTACTTCAAGACCTACCTGTACTACACGAACATCGACAACAAGTCGCAGCAGAACGTCAACTTCGGCCAGTCGCCGGTCTTCAGCAACAACTCGGGCACCAACGACGCCTACCTAGCGCCCGGTAACAGCCCGCGTGCTGCAGGTGTCGGCGTGATTGCGCGCTTCTGAGCCTGGCCCGTACGTGAGCGTCGCCGCTGCTGCCGGCTGCGCAATGCATGAAGACCACAAAGTTGATCGGCCCCACGCCGCGAGTGCGTCGGGCCTATTCGAGGAGATTTTGAAATGAAGGCCTCTGTTCAAACGCTGGCGCCGCGCATGAAGCACGGTGCAGTGATGATTTCCTGCCTTGCCTTGTCCCTGGTGCTTGTCGCCTGTGGTGGCGGCGGCGATGGTGATTCTGGGGTGACTTACTCGTCGGCGAAGCCGTTCCAGGTCGGCACCACGGCCTACGACGCGAACCTGCCCGCGGAGC
This sequence comes from Niveibacterium sp. COAC-50, assembly GCF_013184235.1. Classification (NCBI taxonomy): domain Bacteria; kingdom Pseudomonadati; phylum Pseudomonadota; class Betaproteobacteria; order Rhodocyclales; family Rhodocyclaceae; genus Niveibacterium; species Niveibacterium sp. COAC-50. The sequence continues at coordinate 30,284 of NZ_JABCJM010000010.1, read as the reverse complement.
CGACCCTGCCGGCCGATACGCAGGTCTGCGCCACGCTACAGGCGAGCGATACGCTGATCAAACGGCCAGATGGTGCATTGCCACCCGAAGCCGATCCCTCCGTGGCTGGTGCGGGCGTTGCCGCAAGTGCGGCCACCACTAACCCGGATCAGGCACGCATCCAGGCAGCGCTGAACGCTTGTGGTGCTGGTGTCGAAACCGAAGTGGGGGCAGCGATCGCGAATGCCGACGCCGCCGCCGCCGCGCTGCAGATCGCAGCGGCCGACCCGACCAAGAACATCGCCGGCGCCTCGGGTGAGGAACTGGCCAAGCCGCAATACAAAGCGACCAAGTACGCCGTGCGGTTGACGGCGGGCGCCAATGGTGGCAACGCCTTCATCTCCGGCCCGCTGACGCTGCCCTCGGGCGTGACGCTGTGGATCGACAAGGGCGTGACGCTCTTTGCCAGCCGTGACGTGATGCTCTACAACCTGCCCGGCAAGTACTGCGGGAACACTGCCGCGCCGACGACCACGACGACCGCCGCCAAGGCCGGTTCGTCCGGCAACTGCCGCCCGTTGATCGGCGGCGACAACCTCGTCAACGCCGCGATTGTGGGCGACGGTGCGATCGACAGCCGCGCCTACGCGGAGATCGTCACCACCGACAAGTACTACCCGATCATGAAGGTGAACGAGACCTGCTCGAACACCTACGCCGCCTACCAGAAGGGCACGTTCGCCGCAGAAGGCACACCGTGCGACAACGGTGGCACGGTCGTGAACCGTACAACCACGGTGCGCAACATGACCTGGTGGGATCTGGCCATGAAAGGGAACATGGTCGACAACGGCACAACCGGATCGGGCTCGCAGTCCTGCTTCCGCATGATGGTCTTCAACTACGTGAAGAACCTGACGCTGTACCGCATCACGATGAACAACAGCGCGAACTTCCACTTCGTGCCGAGCGGCATCGATGGCCTGACGGTGTGGGGCATCAAGCTGCAGACGCCTTCGCTGGCGGCCTTCGCGAACCCGGCCGGTAACGGCAATCCGCTGTACAACGGTGACACCTTCAACGAAGACAACGTCAAGAACACCGACGCGCTCGACCCAGGTTCCGCATCCAAGCCGACACAAGTTGCGCTGACCACTGGTGCGACCAACGTGCTGACCACCGCCGCCGCGGGCGCTGCCAAGCCGACCACGACGTGGACGACCACCACCACGACTTCTGCCGCCAAGATGTACTTCGACGGCTATCTGAAAAACGTGGCGATTGTGTACAACTACGTCAGCACCGGTGATGACGACATCGTCCTGAAAGGCAGCAACAACCCCAGCCCGACCGGTTCGGGCCTGCCTGGTATCGACGGCAACATGGATGTCCGCGCCGATCGCAAGTACGGCATTACGATCGCGCACAACCATATCTACTGGGGCCACGGCATTTCGATCGGGTCGGAGACCAATGCCGGCGTGAAGAACGTGCATGTGTACGACAACAGCTTCAACGGCTCGGAAGAGGGGCTGCGGATCAAGTCTGACTACGCACGTGGCGGTGAAGTCAGCAACATCTACTACGACAACATCTGCATCAAGGATTCGACCAACGCGCTGCTGTTCACGCCGTACTACAGCACCAAGGCCTTGCCGGCCGCGGGCGCGCTGATCCCGAACTTCCACGACATCTACCTGAGCAACGTGCGCATCCAGGACAAGACGACGCTCAAGCTGATGGGCTTCCAGGCCAACACCGGCGGGCTGGGCAATCCGCAATATCCGCTCGTGATGACGCTGAAGAACGTGGTGGCGGATTCGCCAACCTCGATGAACCTGATTGCGTCGGATGCCAACCTCACGCTGAGCGGTGTGAACCTGCCGATCGTTGCGTCGGCCGATCAACGCATCGTCGTAAGCGGCGCCGCCTCGCAAGCGGTCGAAGCCGCGAACGTGGTCGATTGCAGCCGTGCCTACGTCGACTTCCCGTCGCCGACTAGCCCGGGTGGAACTACCTGGTAAGCGCCGGGCCGGGTGCGACATGACTGCCGCACCCGGCCGGACCAGTTTGGGAATGACGTCAGAATGCCTAGAATCAGTAACCGACCGGTGACTCCAAACCGACGTGTTTGCCGCATAGGCGCATCGCGGTCGGCAAATGAGGCCCCGCTGGCTGACGCCAACCCGGAAATCGCAAACGGACAATGCAATGAGCGCCGCAAAGCAGGTTTATCACGCGCTGCGACAGCAGATTCTCGACATGACACTGCTGCCGGGCACCCGCATCATCGAACGGGACATTGCCGCCGAGCACGGCACCAGCCGCACGCCGGTTCACGAAGCGGTACAGCGCCTTGCAGAGGAAGGATTGATCGAAGTCGTGCCCCGCGTGGGGACGTTCGTTGCCCGCATTCCGCTCGATCAGATCGAGGAAGCGATGCTTGTGCGCACGGCCTTGGAGGCCGCTGTCGTCGAGCGTGCAGCGACGCGGGCCAACAGCGAGGGCTTGGCGCGGCTTCGCGCGATCCTCGCCGAACAGCATGCCTGCGTGGAAGCGAACGACATGCGGGGCTTTCACCGCACCGACGAAGCCTTCCACGAAGCATTGGCCGACATCGCCGGCTTCCCCGGTGTGTGGCGCCTGATCGTACAGGCGAAGACGCAGGTCGACCGCTACCGCCGGCTCACGCTGCCGATGCCGGGCCGCATGGACGGTGTGGTGGCCGAGCACGAAGCGGTTGTCGCCGCGATGGAATCAGGCGAGGCATTGCAGGCAGTCGCAGCGATGCGCGATCACCTCGATCATGTATTCCCGGTGGTCGAAATCGCCCGCACCTTCCGCCCGGATTACTTCGTCAATCACTTGCCCGCGGGGCGTCCAGGCGACGACGCCTGAGCCGCGCGCAGGCGCACTACAACGCAGAGGCGTCCGGGCGGCATTGTCGCCCGGTGTTGTCGCGCGCCTATCTGCAGTGGAGTCAGTCATGAACACAAAGAGACTTAAGCTCGTCGCATTCGGCGAATGCATGGTCGAACTTCGCCGGGTGGAGGAAGGGCTCATGCGGCAGTCCTTCAGCGGTGACACCCTCAACACGGCTGTCTACCTCGCGCGGCTCGCCGGCGGCGCCTTCGACGTCGCCTATGCAACGGCCGTGGGCGAAGGCGATTCGTTCAGCGACGCGATGCTTGCAAGCTGGGTGGCCGAAGGCATCGAGACCGGGTTCGTCGAGCGGCGGCCCGGTGAACTGCCGGGCCTCTACACGATTGAGGTCGATGCGGCGGGTGAGCGGCGTTTCGCCTACTGGCGCCAGAACAGTGCTGCGCGTAACTACTTTGCCGGCGACGCGAGCCCGCTGGAGCGCCGCGCCGCAGACATCGACCTGCTGTACCTGAGCGGCATCAGCCTTGCGATCCTGCCGCCGGCGGGCCGTGAAAGACTGTTCGCACTGATCGACTGGCTGCGTGCCAAGGGGGCGCGCTTCGTGTTCGACAACAACTACCGCCCGCGACTGTGGCCTAACCCAGAGGAAGCGCGGCAGACCTATGCCGCGGCGTACGCGCGCGCCGATATTGCGCTGGTGACCTTGGGCGACGAAATGGAAGTGCGGTCGATCGCGGATGAGGCGCAAGCGATCGAATTTGCCTGTGCGTTGCCGTGCCGCGAGGTGGTGATCAAGCGCGGCGCCGCACCAACGCTGATCCGCGCGATCGACGGTTCGCGCTTGGAGGTTGCGACTGAGCCGGTGAAGACCGTTGTCGATACGACGGCCGCTGGCGACTCATTCGGTGCTGGCTACCTTGCTGCGCGGTTGCACGGGCTTGGCGCTGCACAGGCGGCGGCCGTGGGGAACCGGCTCGCTGCCACCGTGATCCAGTACCCCGGCGCGATCATTCCGCCCGAATGCATGCCGGCAGCGCTTCTGGCCTGACGGCCCGGCGGTGACTCTCGCCGCCCTTGGCAACACAACGATTGAAGAATCTATGAAGCTGAAATCAGAAGACGTCATGCGGCTCGCTGCCGTGATTCCGGTAATCCGGATCGACACCCTTGAGCAGGCGCTGCCGATGGCGCGCGCACTGGTTGCCGGCGGGCTGCCGGCCCTTGAAGTCACGCTGCGCACCCCCGTAGCGCTGGACGCGATTGCGTTGATTGCGCGTGGAGTACCGGACGCCGTGGTCGGCGCCGGCACGGTGCGCACACCGGCTCAGCTCGATGCTGCCGTAAGCGCCGGCGCGCGTTTCGCCGTGAGCCCCGGCCTCACTCGCGAGTTGGCGGCCGCAGCGCGCTCCGCGCCGATTTCGCTATTGCCGGGTGTCGGCTCGGCGTCGGAAGTGATGGCGGCCATGGACGATGGCTTCGATCGCCTGAAGCTGTTCCCGGCCACAGAGATAGGCGGTCCGCGCCTGGTGCGCGCGCTGGCCGGGCCGTTCCCCGAAGTTCGGTTTTGCCCGACCGGCGGCATCGATCTGGCCTCGGCGCCGAGCTGGCTCGCGTTGCCGAACGTCCTGTGCGTGGGCGGTTCGTGGATGCTGCCACCTGATCGCGTTGCGGCAGGCGACTGGGCCACCATTGAGCGTCTCGCGCGCGAGGCGGCGGCGCTGCGGCCGGCTTTGAAGTGATAACGGCCAGCCCGCTTTCAGCCGCGCAGCTACTCGGCTACCTGGCGTTCGTGCTCGGCGTTTCGGCCTTCTGGCAGCGCGACGACAGGCGCCTGCGCTACCTTGTGACCGCGCTGAGTCTGACTTACGCGGTGCACTTCACGCTGCTGGGTAACCCCGCCGCCGCCGCGGGGGCCGGCATTTCCGCTGTGCGCGCATGGCTTTCGCTTTTCACCCGCTCGCCGTGGGTAGCCGGGGCGGTGATCCTTGCGAACCTGACGGTGGGGGGCATGCTGGTGTCGCACTGGCAGCATCTGTTGCCGTTGGTTGGCTCGGTGCTCGGCACGCTTGCGATGTTCTTCCTGGACGGCATTCCGATGCGCGTCACCTTGCTGGTCGGCACCGGCCTTTGGCTGAGCAATAACATCCTTTCGGGCTCGATTGGCGGCTCAGCGCTCGAATGCGTGATTGGCCTGACCAACGCCACGACGATCGTGCGTTTGATGCGGGCGCGCCGTGAGTTGGCGCGGGCTACTACCTAGCCAGCATTCGCGCGCCATCGCATCGCGGTAGCGATGCGATGGCTAACCCGAATCGCGGGTTTAGCGCCCGGCTTCCAGTTCCAGCGCCAGCAGTTCCTGCACCGTCTGGCGGCGGCGGATCAGGCGGGCGGTGTCGCCGTCGATCATCACTTCCGGGATCAGCGGGCGCGAGTTGTAGTTCGACGACATCGAGGCACCGTAGGCGCCGGCATCGTGGATCACCAGCAGGTCGCCGACGCGCGCTTCGGGCAGGTGGCGCGTTTGCACCACGCCGCCTTCGCCCTGCGTGAACACATCACCCGATTCGCACAGCGGGCCGGCGATCACGGTGGCGTGCTCGGCGCGCGGGCTGTCGTCCTGCGGCAGCAGGCTGATGTGGTGGAAGCTGCCGTACATCGACGGCCGCATCAGGTCGTTGAAGCCGGCATCCACCAGCACGAAGCGGTTCTTGCCGGCTTGCTTAACCGCGCGCACTTCGGTCAGCAGCAGGCCGGATTCGGCCACCAGGTAGCGGCCCGGCTCGATTTCCAGGTGCGGCGTCGCGCCGAGGATCTGGCCGACTTCGCGGCGCGCCGCATCCCACAGGCCGAAGTAATGCTCGGTGTCGATCTGCGGATCGTTCGTGCGGTAGGGAATCGACAGGCCGCCGCCGGCCGAAATCGCCTCCAGCGGGGCGTCGAGCTGGCGGGTGAGTTCGACCATCGCGCCGCACACCTGTTCCAGATGCTTGTAATCGACACCCGAGCCGATGTGCATGTGCAGGCCGACCAGCTTCAAACCGTGCTGGCGGATCGCGGCCAGCGCGGCCGGCAGATCGGTGTGCCAGATGCCGTGCTTGCTGTGTTCGCCGCCCGTGTTGGTCTTGTTGCTGTGGCCATGGCCAAAACCGGGGTTGATGCGCAGCCACACCCGGTGGCCCGGCGACACGGCGCCGAGCTGATGCAGCATGTCGATCGAACCGGCATTCACCGGAATCTCTTCCTCCACCACGCGGGCCAGCGTGGCGCGGTCGATCAGGTCGGCGGTGAACACGATGCCCGATTCGCCATTGCGCGAGCTGTAGCCGGCCGCGAGCGCGCGCTCGATCTCGCCGAGCGACACCGCATCCACCTTCACGCCTTCTTCGCGCAGCAGGCGCAGCAGGTGGATGTTGGAGTTGGCCTTCTGCGCGAAGCGGATCGTGTCGAAGGCGCGCAGCGCGGCGACATGCGCGCGGATCACCGCGGCGTCGTACACCCACAGCGGCGTGCCGTGCTGGCGGGTCAAAGCTAGGAGCTGGGTGGGGTTCAGGCTGGGCTTCATCGCGTGTGTCCGGTTTGGATTCGGGAATGGCGACAGTGTGCCGCGCGCGGGGTATTTCGAAAAATGCGGATTTGTGCGTCAATCATGCATTGCTGATATGGATAAGCCATGCTGCTGACCCACCGCCTGATTGATGTGTTCCGCGCCGTGATGAACACCGGCAATGTCACCCGCGCCGCCGAGTTGCTGCACACCTCGCAGCCCACGGTCAGCCGCGAGCTCGCGCGGCTCGAACAGGTCGTCGGCATGACGCTGTTCGACCGCGTGCGTGGCCGCCTGCAGCCCACTGCGCGCGCAGTGCAGTTGTTCGACGAAGTGCAGCGCAGCTATGTGGGGCTGGAGCGGGTCGCCGCCACCGCCGAATCGCTGCGTCACTTCGCGCAGGGGCGTTTGAGCGTGGCGTGTCTGCCGGCCCTCTCGCACGGCTTGCTGCCGGCGGCCTGCGCCGAGTTTGTCGCGGCCCATCCGCAGGCCAGCCTGTCGATCACGCCGCAGGAATCCCCGCTGCTCGAAGAATGGCTCAGCGCGCAGCGCTTCGATCTGGGCCTCACCGAACACGCCGAGCCGCCGCCTGGCACCATCGCGGAAGACCTCTTCGTCGGCGACGAAGTGGCGGTGCTGCCGGATGGTCACCGCCTGCTCGGTCAGAACGTGCTGCACCCGGCGGATTTTGCGGGCGAGTCCTTCGTCAGCCTCGCGCCGCAGGATGCCTACCGTCAGGCCATCGACGCGATGTTCGCCGCGCAGGGCGTGCAGCGCCGGCTGGTGATCGAGACCACCAGCGCGGTATCGGTTTGCGCGCTGGTGCGGCAGGGGCTGGGTGTGTCGATCGTCAACCCGCTCACCGCGATCGAGCTGGAAGGCCTGGGCCTGCACTGGCGCCCGATCAGCGTGTCGATCCCGTTTCGGGTTACGCTGATTCGCCCGCAGCAGCGGCCCAGCACGCCACTGGCCGATACGTTCGCCGCCGCCTTGCGCCACGCCGCGGCGCGGGTGCGGCAGCGGGCGGGGCGGGTTTAGGGAAAGCCCTTGCTGGCTCTGCTTGCGCAAGCGCACTAAAGTGCCCTTCGCGGTACTCACTCTGGATAGGACGTCAATGCGTCGTTTGTTTGCCGTGCTCCTGATGCTGATTGCGCCCACCGTGTTGGCGGAGGACGTGACGATGGCGTTCGGCGAGAAGATCCCGCCGTTCTGCTTCCCGGAGACGAATTCGGGCATCGAGATCGAAGTGATCGCCGAGGCGCTCGCCGTAGGCGGCGGGCACAAGCTCAAACCGGTGTACTTTCCCTTTGCGCGCGTGCCGGTGGCGTTCAAGGCTGGCGAAGTCGATGCCGCGATGACCGATCTGGGCGAGGACATGCAGCCGCACGGCGGCCACTACGGCGACCCGGCGGTGTTCTACGACAACGTGTTCATCACGCTGCGCTCACGCGGGCTGAAGATCCGGCGGCCGGAAGACCTGAAGGGCCTATCGGTGATTGCCTTCCAGGGCGCCGACAAGCGTTACCCCGAATGGCTGGGGCCGGTGAAGCAGGCCGGCAATTACCACGAGCAGAACGACCAGTCGCTGCAGGTACGCATGCTCAATGATGGGCGCCACGATGTGGTGCTGAGCGACCGCAACATCTTCCGCTACTTCTCGCTTCAGCTCACGCGGACCGGCAGCTTCAAGCAGCAGCCGATACAGGAACACGCGTTCACCATCGCGCGCCCGCAGGACTACCGGCCGGTGTTTCGCAGCGCCAAGGTGCGCGACGACTTCAATGCCGGGCTTGCCCTGCTCAAGAAGAGCGGGCGCTACCGCGCGATCTACGACAAGTACCTCAGGGACTAGCGGCGGCGCGGCATCGCCGACTGGCTGAGCGCCACCGCCGGCGAGTTCCGCATGTGGCACAAATACGCTTTACGGCGCGCGGACTTGAAATCGCCGCCTGCCGGACCCATCTTGCATGCGTAGAATTGGCCGCGCCCGGCGGTCCTTCGGTCCCGGTTCTCGAAAGGAGTCACGATGTTGCGTCGCGTACTGACCCTGTTGTCTGCCCTGATTCTGGCCACGAGCCTGACCGCTTGCGGCTACAACGACTTCCAGCGCCTGGACGAAGAGGTGAAAGCCGGCTGGGCCGAAGTGCTCAACCAGTACCAACGCCGTGCGGACCTGATTCCGAACATCGTCGCCACGGTGAAGGGCGAAGCCAGCTTCGAGCAGGACACCCTGACCAAGGTGATCGAGGCTCGCGCCAAGGCCACCAGCATCCAGGCCACGCCGGAACTGGTGAACGACCCCGAGGCCTTCAAGAAATTCCAGGCCGCGCAGGGTGAGCTGACCGGCGCGTTGTCGCGCCTGATGGTGGTCAGCGAGCAGTACCCGAACCTCAAGGCGAACCAGGCCTTCCAGGACCTGCGGGTGCAGCTCGAAGGCACCGAGAACCGCATCACCGTGGCACGCAACCGCTACATCAAGACGGTGCAGAGCTACAACGTGCTGGCGCGCAGCTTCCCGAGCAACCTCACCGCGATGGCGATGGGCTACAAGCCGAAGGAGAGCTTCACGGTGCAGAACGAAGCGCAGATCTCGCAGCCACCGGCGGTGAACTTCGACCAGCCTGCGAAGAAGTGATCCGGCGCGCGTGATGCTGCTCCGCGCCTTCTTGCTGCTACTGGCCTGCTGCTTCGCACCCGCCTGGGCGCAGGATGTGCAGCCGGTGCCTGCGCTCAGCGGCCGCGTGATCGACCAGACCGGCACGCTGTCGGCTGCTCAGCGCACTGCGCTGAGCAGCAAGCTCGAACAGTTCGAGCACGAGGTCGGTAGCCAGATCGTCGTCCTGATGGTGCCGACGGCGCAGCCGGAGGACATCGCTGCCTACGCGCAGCGGGTGGCGGACACCTGGAAGATCGGCCGGCGCGATGTCGGCGACGGGCTGCTGATCGTCGTAGCGAAGGAAGACCGACGCCTGCGCATCGAAGTCGCCAAGGCGCTCGAAGGCGCGGTGCCGGATCTGGCTGCCAAGCAGATCATCGATCGAGCACTGAAGCCGGCATTCAAGAAGGGCGACTTCGCCGGTGGGCTCGATGCGGCAGTAGACCTGCTCGCGGCGCGGATTCGTGGCGAGGGCTTGCCGGCGCCACCGCCTGAGCGCGCCCCGCAATACCGCACCGGTGGCGACGCCGGTGGCGGCGCGGAATCGACGCTGGTCTTCTTCGTCCTTGGCGTACTCGCTGCCAGCGTGCTGCTCAAAGCGGTGCTCGGCCGCACCCTCGGTGTGATGGGCACCAGCGCAGTGGCAGGCCTGGCGGGCTGGTTGTTGTCATCCAGCATCGTGCTGGCCGCGATTGGCGGCGTTGTTGGCTTGATTCTGGCTGCGGTCGGCGTCGGCAATCTGGCGAGCCTGCTCGGCAATGCGCTCAGCGTGGGCTCGCATGGCGGCGGAGGCGGTGGCTTCGGTGGCGGCGGCGATGGCGGAGGTGGATTTTCCTCCGGCGGCGGTGGCGATTTCGGTGGCGGCGGCGCCTCGGGAGACTGGTGATGCCCGGTTCGATCGGCCCTCAAACTCCGCGTCCGTGGCGTTTCATCCGCCACGGCCTGTTCAGCGGGCGCCACGTCCGCCGCGCAATCGACGATGCGGCCATGAAGCGCTTGCAGTCGCTTGTCCGCGAGAGCGAGACGCAGCACAGCGGCGAAATCCGCATCGTGGTCGAAGCGGGCTTGCCCAACTCCTACCTCTGGAAGCGGCTCAGCGCGCGCGACCGCGCCATCACGCTGTTCGGCAAGCTGCGGGTGTGGGATACCGAGCACAACAACGGCGTGCTGATCTACCTGCTGCTCGCGGAACGGCGCATCGAGATCATTGCCGACCGCGGACTGGATCGGCGGGTCAGCATTATCGAGTGGCACAACCTGCTGGGCGACATGCGGGCCGAGTTTGCCGCAGGCCGCTTCGAGCAGGGGCTGGCGGCCGCTGTGGCTGCCGTGGGCGGTTTGCTGCGGCAGCATTTTCCGCTGGCGCCCGGTGAGGCGAATCCGAACGAGTTGCCAGACGCACCGCTACGCCTCGGCTAAGGAAGGTCTGAATAAGTGGCTGCGACGGCGCATCGCGGCGCTGTGGCGTGCTCGCTCCCGCGCCTATCCATTTGATATGTCTTGGTCGCTGCGCGCGCCACGCCTTGCGCTGCATCCGTCTCGCTCACGTTTTCAGATCTTCCCTAAGGGCGCCCCCTCGATCGAGGGGGCGCTGGTTACCGCGGACGTCATCTGATCGGCGTCAGCCAGTCGGCGTGTGCCGTCACTTCACCCTTCACGCAGGCGAAGTAGCGCGACTGCAGCGCACGCGTGATCGGGCCCGGCGTGCCATCGCCGACACGGCGGCGATCCACTTCAACGATCGGCGTCACCTCGACCGCGGTGCCGCAGAAGAAGAGCTCGTCCGCCAGCACGAGGTCGTCGCGCGTCTGGCGCGCAGCGCGCACCGGGTAGCCCAGGTCAGCCGCCAGCGCATGCAGCGTGCGGCGGGTGATGCCGTCGAGCGCGACGGTCACCTCCGGTTCCAGGATTTCGCCACCGCGCACGATGAAGATATTCTCGCCCGGCCCTTCGGCGACAAAGCCTTCGGTATCGAGCAGCACCGCTTCATCGTAGCCATCCGCACGCGCTTCCCGCGCCGCCAGGATCGCCGTGGTGTAGCCGCCGATCGCCTTGGCGCGGCACGGGTAGGCGTTGGGGTGCTGCCGTGCCCAGGTCGACACCTTCACCCGCACCCCGTGCGTCAGCGCATCGGCGCCGAGGTAGCGGCCCCAGGGCATCGCCATCACGCCAACGCGCACTGACAAGCCGGCGGGGTCCATGCCGAGGCGCTCATCGCCAAGGAACACCAGCGGGCGCAAATAGCCTTCAGTGAGGCCGTTGCGGCGCATTGCTTCAACGCAGGCTTCGCGCAGTGCTGCGCGGCTGAACGGGATTTCGATGCCGAGCAGGCGGGCGGAGCCTTCGAGGCGTGCCAGATGCTCGTCAAGGCGAAAGATCGCCGCGCCATCGGCACCTGCATAGCAGCGGATGCCTTCAAAGCAGCCCAGTCCGTAATGCAAGGTGTGGGTGCCCAGATGCACCGTTGCGTCGCGCCAGCGTAGCCATTCACCATCCAGCCAGATCCAGCCATCACGTTCCGACAGTTTCATTTCGTTCACTCCAAAGCGATTCGGGAATCGCCCGCGCCAAGGCGGGCAAACGGGCCGACCCGGGTTGGGCGGCGGGCGGTGCGAATCAGCTCGGGGTAGTGGAGGGCTGTGGCGGCACCGGTGTGCGGGGTAGGGCCACTTTGCCGGCGGCGTGGTGCGGGGTCGAACGAAAAGCGCGCGGTTTGGGGTGAGGGAATTTCACTCGAACACGGCGCATGCCGCGGGTGGGTGAGGTGCGGGCGCGTCGTGCCGGCACCTGCGGCGGCAGTGCCGGCCTTACTGCGGGCTGCGGTTGCCGAGCGCCGTGCCGTGTTTGGCGAAGGCCATGAAATCTTCGGCCGGCAGGGGCTTGCTGCAGAGGTAGCCCTGGTACAGATCGCAGGCGAGACCATCAAGGATGTCGAGCTGCGCCTGCGTTTCGACGCCCTCCGCGATGACCTTGAACCCGAGTGTGCGGCCGATCTGCACGATGGCGGTCACGATCTCGCGATCGTCGCGCCGGTTGACCACATGTTCGACGAAGCTGCGGTCGATCTTCAGCACATCCAGCGGCAAGCGCTTCAGGTAGGCGAGCGACGAGTAGCCAGTGCCGAAATCGTCGATCGCGATGCGCACGCCGGCGTCGCGCAGGCGCGCGAGTTGTGCGAGGCCCGCGTCTTCCTCCCCCTGCAACGAGGATTCGGTCAGCTCGAGCTCCAGGCGTTCGGGCGGCAGGCCGCTGCCAGCCAGGATGCCCAGCACCATATCGGCGAAGTCGGCGCGGCGGATCTGTGCTGCCGCCACGTTCACCGCCACCCCCAGCGGGTTGCCGCGGCGCGCTGGCCAACTGCTGGCCTGATGGCAGGCTTCCCGCAGCATCCATTCGCCCAGCGGCACGATCAGCCCGGTCTCTTCGGCGAGCGGGATGAAGGCGTCCGGCGCGATAACGCCGTCGCCATTCTTGTGCCAGCGCACCAGCGCTTCTGCGCCGACAAGATGGCCGCTCCGGATGTCGATCTGCGGCTGGAAGTAGGCGCGCAGTTCGCCGTTTTCGATGGCGCTGCGCAGGGCACTTTCCAATTCAAGGCGGGCACGCGCGGCGTGTGTGAGATCTTGCGAGAAATAGTGGTAGCGGCCGCGGCCCTCGCGCTTGGCGCGGTACATCGCGGCATCGGCCTGCTGCAGCAGTTCTTCGGGCGAAACGGCCGAGCCGGGGTAGTGGGCAATGCCAATGCTTGCCGATACACGTAGCTGTGATCCGCCGGGCAGTGTCCAGGGGGTTCGCAGTGTGTCGAGGATGTCTTCCGCCACCCGTGATGCATCGTCCGGGCGGTGCAGCTTTTCGAGCAGGATCGTGAACTCGTCGCCGCCCAGCCGGCTCAGCGTATCGACTTCGCGCAGCCGGCAACGCAGGCCTTCCGCCACGCGTTGCAACAGACTGTCGCCCACGAGATGTCCGAAGCTGTCATTCACGTCCTTGAAGCGGTCGAGATCGAGCATCAACAGCGCGGTCGAATGCCCCTCGCGCTTGGCCACTTTCATCGCGCGTTCGATGCGCGAGAACAGCGTCAGCCGGTTGGGCAGGTTGGTCAGCGGATCGTGGTGGGCGAGAAACTCCAGCCGCTCCTCCGAGGCCTTGATCGCCGAGATGTCGGTCAGCACGCCGACGTAGCGCGACACATGGCCACGCCCGTCGCGCACCGCGCTGATGCTTGTGAGCTGCGGATAGATCTCGCCGTTCTTGCGCCGGTTCCACAGCTCGCCCTGCCAGCGCCCGGTCGCCGCAATCTCGGCCCACATCGCGGCAAAGAAGACCGCATCGTGCCGCCCGGATTTCAGTATCGATGCGGTCATGCCGAGCACTTCGTCGAGCGTGTAGCCGGTCATCGCGGTGAAGGCGCGGTTGACCGACACGATATGGCCGTCGGCATCGGTGATCAGCACGCCTTCCTGGGTGTTCTCATACACCGCGGCGGCTTGCCGCAACGCCAGTTCGGCCTGCTTCTTCTGGTGGATATCGGTATGCGTGCCCGACATCATCGTCGGGTTGCCCGCGGCGTCGCGCTCCACCACCCGACCGCAGGTCAGCACCCAATGCCACTCGCCCGACTTCGTGAGCATTCGGAGTTCGACTTCGTGTGCCGGAATCGCGCCTTCGGTGTGCCGGCGGATCGATTCGTGCGCCAGCCGTAGGTCGTCTGGATCAACATAGGCGGGCCAGTTCGCCGGATCGAGCTTCATCTCGCCGGGTGCGTAGCCCAGCATGGTTTCGAAGCGCGGTGAAACCGAGAACTCCCCGGTCTGCAGATTCCACTCCCAGAAGCCCTGATCCGAACCCTCGATGACGCGGGCCAGGCGACGCTCGCTCTGGCGCAAGGCCAGTTCGGCGTTCTTGCGTTCGGTGATGACGTCGAATACCGCAATGAAATGATCCGGCGCCGGGCTGAACACCGAGATCGAGAACCACATCTTCAGCGCTTCGACGTAATGCTCGAAGCGTTCCGCAGCGCCCCCCCGCGCCACGCGGCCGTAGCGTTCGATCAGTGCGCGGTCGGTTTGCGTGATGCCGGGTATCGCTTCGGATGCACGTCGGCCGGTTACATCGGGCAGCCCGGTTTGCCGGCAGAACGCCTCATTCACCAGCAGGTAGATGAAATCGACCGCCGTGTCGCCTTCGTATTCCGCTCGGCAGTACGCCAGCCCGTTGATCAGGTTGTCGAACAGCGTCGCGTACATATCCGCTGGAACGGTGTTAGGGGGGACCAGCGGGCTTGCGTCGTTCATCAGTCGATCCTGCGTTGCGATTACGGAAGCAATCTGCTGCAAGGGTGCGCGGCGCGATGCACACGCCGGCAGCAGTGGGTGCCACGCAACCATAACGGCACGGCGCGCCGAAGATTGAATTGCTTACACGTCAGCGCCATGCGTTCGACATGGCGCGCGGGGCTTAGTGCCGCGATTGCCTTCGGCAGCGAACATCAGCCGCCAGGCGGCTTCAGGCTTGCCCGGTACGCCTCCAGTTGCGGCACGATCGCTTCGCGCCGTGCAAGGCTTTCCGCCGGCCAGCACTGATCGCGATCGTAGTATTCGGGCACCACCAGCGCATCCGGCGGCAGCACCAGCCAAGGCTGCTTGCTTGCGGCGAAGATGTGGATATCGGGTGGCAAATGGTCCGGTTCGTCCAAGGTGCCCACGCGCACGAAGCTGATCAGCGGCCCTGCGCCGGCATAGTGGCTCCACAGCGCAATCCGGCAGCTGGGGCAGCGCGCAATCTGCTGGCCGTAGCCGCTCAGCGAAGGTGTCTGCACCAGTTCTGGTGTGCCGCTCAGCAAGCTGAGCCGGCTCGACTCGATCATCGCGTTCAGCGCAAACGAAGCGCCGCTTTCACGCTGGCACCAGCGGCAGTGACAGCAGTGCACGAAAAGTGGCGCAGTCTCCATGCGGTAGCGGATCTGTCGGCAGTCACAGCCGCCTTCAAGCGGGAATCGGGTGGCTTCGTGTGTCATGGCACGCTCGCAGTCGGCAGGCATTCAGGGTCCGGACTGATCGCAGTCTACGCCGTTGCGCGGCGTTGTCGGCGCGTCCCACGGTGTGGGACGCGAATTCGCCTTCAGGCCCTTGTCACTTCGCGCCACCAATCCAGCCGCGTTCGTCCGCCTCGGGCGAGCTGACTCGGCCGGTGATACAACTTCTGACGATTTTTTTGGAATTGATCGGCAGACTGCGTGTCTCACGGGACACTTGCATCCTCTGACTCGCTACAGCATCGGTTGAACCTATCCATGTTTGCATTCGCCATCATCTTCGCCATCTCCGTCGCGCTGGCGGCCGGGGTGGCGTTCATGTTCCGCAGGAACCCACGCAAGTGGTATGGCCATATGCTTTGCCACGCATGCGGATATCGCTGGAAAACGAGAAAGCCGACGCCCTCGAAGAAATGCGGCAAGTGCTGGGACGAGAACGTCGTTCCAGTGAGTGAAGCCGAGCCGATGGGCATGAAGTCCGGCGACACGCTCAGCACCCGCCGCGCCTAGCAAACAGGTTTGCCTGCCGCCGTAAGGCGGCGCAGCGCGCGCTAGCGGAAGGGTTCGGCCCTGGCCAGCAAGGCCTCCAGATCCGGCTCGTTGGGGTCACGCGGGGCGCCGGGATGGATGATCGCGACCTGGCAGCTCTCCGCCGCTTCAACCAGTTGCCGATAGGTGCCGGCAGTGATGTCCTTGATGTAGGCCTGCTTGTTGGCGTCATACGCAAACATCCGCGGGTTGATGTTCTGGCACTCGTTGCAACTGGGGCATCGGGCGGTCTCGATCCAGGCTTCGTCGCGGGAATGTTCGGATGCTGCCGGCGCTTCCGGTTCCGGGGCTTCGGGCGTCGCGGCCGGCGGTGTCGCGGGTGCTTCGGCTGAAGGCATCGGTGCCGGAACTGCACCGGCGAGGATGCGTTCGGCATAGGAGTCGTGCACGCCGGCGTGTTCCTGCAAACGGCGCCACAGCAGCAGGCAACGGCGGGTTGCCTGCATCAAGCGTGCGTCAACGACCACCCGTTGCAGGGTGTCGGTTTCATCGACGGCCAGCAGGTAGGGCACGTGCTGGCTGGCGTCGGCTTCATCGAGCGCGAGCCAGTCGGCCACCGGCAACATGCCGTCGTGCCAGTCGCCGGGTCGGACCAGGGCGAAGTGCGCGGCATGGCGTGGGTCGCACAGCACGAAGTCCGCAAAGGTGAACGCGTGTCGCACCGATTGGCGCTGAAGGCTGTTGTCGGCGTAGTCGATGCTTTCGATCGACCAGTCGTCTTCGGCTCGCGGGTTGTTTTCGAGCGAGAAGCGGGTTGCCCAGTTGCTGCCCGCCGCGGCGTCGTAGCTGAAGGCGGGAAAGGCGCGCGACTGCATCGCCGCGGCGGCCGCGAGGTAAGGCTGCAGGCTGCCTTGACCTGCAGGGCTGGCGAACATGCTGAACAGTGCCGGCCCGGCGCAGGAGACGCCGCGCATCATGCGATCGCGCAAGGCGTACAAGTTGGCCGCCGCGGTCTGCAGCACGAACATGCCGCCCAGCCCCATGGCGGTGGTGGCGAGACGCGTACCGCGTACGCCGAAGGCGAAATGGCCGGTGCCGATCGAGGCGTCGTCGAGCAGATCGGCGGTTTCCACCAGCACCTTCAAAGGCATCCCCGCGGAGAGCAGGTCGATCAGCATGGCGTTGTCTGCCGCATCGTTCTGCGTGGGTGGAATGCAGACGAGGTAGTCCGGGAAGCGGGCAAGGTCTTCGGCGGTCAGCGCGTGTTCGTCGAGTGCCGCGAAGATCAGGTCGTGCTCGGCCTCGTTGTAGGTGCCGGTGATTTCAAGCTCGGCGATGCCTATCGCGCGCACCACTTCGGCCAGCGCGGGCAGGCGCTCACGGTAGGCGAGCGCGGCGGCAGCGCAATTGTCGAAGGCAAATTCGTAGCGGCTCGGCGCGTCGTCGTCCTCCCCAGGGGGGGCGAAGAAACGCTGGGTTTCAAGTGTCTTCAAGGCGCGCTCGATGCGCGCGCGGCGCGGCGCCGGCAGTTCGTCGCGCGGCACGCCCTTGCCGATCACGCGCGAGAGCGCCTCGAAGTCGAACTGAGCCTGGTGCGGCGCGCCGAGGGCGGCCATCAGGCTTTGCGGCGTGCGGCCGGATTGGGAGTGGCTGTGCGCCGCGCGCAGGATGTCCGACAGTTTCTGCACCAGGCGGCTGGCGGTAGCGTGGAACTGGCGCGACTTGGCGCGGGTGGCGATGCGCCAGGTGTGGGTCAGGAGTTGCGCCGGTGCGTCCTGGGTGCAGCCGATCACCTCGCCATCACAGGCGACTGCGCTGCCGGCGTGCATCAGCACCTGTTCCAGCGTGTCGTCCTCTGCGGCGCCGAGTTGTGCGGCCGCGGCGTCCCACAAATCGCTCAGGGTGCCGCGGGCGCCGCCAGACACTGCGCGGCGGATCGCGGTCTCCAACTGCAGCGCATGGCGACGCAGGCGTTCGCCTTCGAAGCCGCGCGGCGCCACCTTCTGCAACATGTCGTCGACCAGCGCGGCGAGCGTGTGCACGCAATCGCCGCCTTCGCCCTGCGGATCGAGCACCAGCGGAAAGTCGTGACGCAGGGCGTCGAGGTCGCGATAGGGTGCGAGCAGGGCAGGGCGCAGATCCGCGCCTGCGATGCTGGCGAGCGCATCGCCCTGGACGCGGCCGGTGAGGTGGAAGACCAGTTGATCCTGATGCTTGGCATGCATGTCCATCACAGGCTCCGGGTCAGGTGGCGGGCGCGGTTTCGCTGTCGGGCCACACGGTGTATTTGTCCATCTCGCGTTCCAGCCCGGCCTGTATCGCCGCGGGGGATCGCAGTTGGCCGGCGTGGCGCAGGTTCTCGTAGCGCGGGGCGTCCGGGTTGCAGTACAGGATGCCGACCGGGATCGGGTCTTCCAGCGAGGCAAGTTGCCGCGCGCGGTCGAGGTTGA
This sequence comes from Niveibacterium sp. COAC-50, assembly GCF_013184235.1. NCBI lineage: Bacteria > Pseudomonadati > Pseudomonadota > Betaproteobacteria > Rhodocyclales > Rhodocyclaceae > Niveibacterium > Niveibacterium sp. COAC-50. Next base: position 12,249 of record NZ_JABCJM010000010.1, on the reverse strand, counting down.
TCGGGTCGTGCTCGCAGTGGTTGCGGTACACCTTCGCGAGCGATGCGCTCAGCTGGATGCCCTTGGCGTGTGTCAGCATCATCGTGCGCATCGGGTCGTGCAGCCACGGGTCGAAGGACTTGGGCATGAATTCCGGGCAGCGCTGCAGCACCCGCACCAGCGAGAAGCCCTCATGCCGGTAGGCGGCATGCAGGATGTCGTAGAGCACTTCCGGCACCCAATCCACCGCCTGCGCCACGAACGAGGCGCCCTGCACGCCGAGCGATACGGTCAGCGGGTTCATCGGCTCCAGCGTGGCGCCGAAGGGCGTGGTGTTGGTCTTCAGGCCACGCGGCGAGGTGGGCGAGGCCTGCTTCTTCGTCAGCCCATAGACATGGTTGTCGTGCAGCACCACGGTGATGTTCATGTTGTAGCGCAGCGCGTGGATCCAGTGCGCCGCGCCGATGCTGCAGCAGTCGCCGTCGCCGGTGCTGACGAACACGTTCAGGTCCGGCCGCGCCATCTTGATGCCCTCGGCCACCGGGAAAGCGCGGCCATGGATGCCGTGGAAGCCGTAGGTCTTCATGTAGTGCGGCAGCCGGCTGGAGCAGCCGATGCCGGAGACGAACACCGTGTTTTCCGGCGCCAGATCCTCTTCGCTGCACAGGCGCTGCATCGCGGTGAGGATCGCGTTGTCGCCGCAACCGTTGCACCAGCGCGGCACGCCGCCCTGATAGTCCTCCAGCGCATGGTGCGCCTCATGCAGCTTGATCACGCACTGGCTCAAGAGTCCACTCATGATTCGCGCTCCTTGCGTTGCATCGCTTCCCGCACCACGCGGCAGATGTCGCCGGGTTTGATCGGCTGGCCGCGGGCCTCGCTCCAGCAATCGACATCGACCAGGAAGCGCGCGCGCAGCATCATTGCCAGCGCCGAGTAACGGCGGTTGTCTTCGTCGATCAGTTCGTCGGTGGGCTTGTCCGACCAGTTGCCCTCGATCGTCATCACATGCCTGAAGCGCTTGAACATTTCGCGGATGCCCGAGGGCATCGGCTGGATGAAGCGCAGGTGCATCGCCGACACCGCGAGGCCTTCCTTGCGCAGGCGGGTGACTGCTTCCTCGATCGCGCCCATCGTGCTACCCCAGCCTACGAGCAGCATGTCGCCCGAATCACCGCCAAAGACGGTGGGCGCCTTCAAGGTCTTCTGCAGCGCCGCGAGTTTGAGGCTGCGCGCGCGCAGGCCCTCTTCATTGATCGCCGGGTCGTAGGCGACACGGCTGTTGCGGTCGTGCGCGAGGCCGGTCAGCGTGTGCATGCCACCCGGCTGGCCCGGCTGGAAGCGGCGCGATAGGCCGGTGACCGGATCCCAGTCGTAGGGCTTGGCACCGGGCGCGACGGGGGTCTGATCCACCGGCGGCGCGAGCCAGTCTTCGCTGAACTGTGGCCGCGGGAAGGGTTGCTGTGCGGTGGCGAGGCTGGCGTCGGAGAGCACCACAACGACCATGCCGAAGGTCTCCGCGATCTTGCGGGCGGTGATGATCGAGTAGAAGCAATCCTCGATCGAGCAGGGTGCCATCACTACTTTTGGCGCGTCGCCATGGCTGCCGTAGATGGCGGTAAGCAGGTCACCCTGTTCCACCTTGGTCGGCTGCCCGGTGCTGGGGCCGCCGCGCTGCACGTTCACCACCACTAGCGGAATTTCCGCCATCACCGCAAGGCCCATCGCCTCCTGCTTGAGCGAGAAGCCGGGGCCAGAAGTGATCGTCACCGCGCACTTGCCGGCGTAGCTCGCGCCAATCGCGAAGGCGCAGGCGGCGATCTCGTCTTCCGCCTGATGCACCAGCCCGCCAACTTTCTCGAAGATCTCGCTCAGGTAATGCGAGGCCGAGGTCGCCGGCGTGATCGGGTACATCGCGCAGATATCCATGCCGGAGGCGATCACGCCCAGTGCGATGGCGGTGTTGCCGTTCACCACGATCTGCGGCACCTCGGATCGCTGTGCCGGGATGCGGTAGCGGAACGGCAGGTTGGCCTCGCCCCAGGCGGCGCCGGCTTCGTAGAGCATCACGTTGCTCTCGATCACTTTTGCATCCTTCTTGCCGAAGATGCGGGCGATCTGCTCGCGTGCGAGCCGTGCATCGAAGCCGTACAGGTTGCACAGGATGCCCAGCACGAACATGTTCTTGCCCTTGCGCGGGTCGCTCACCAGTTCGCGGCAGCGTTCTTCCAGCGGTACTTCGTGGACGTCGAAACCGTCGCGCCGCAGCGCCTCCACCGTTTCGGTGTAGGAGGCGACGATCGCCGGATCGCGGTGGCTGCGCCACATCGATTCGAGCAGGATCGTTGCGCCCGGCTTGAGCTCACCGGCACGTACCCGGCCGATCAGCACCTGCTCATTGAAAGCGACCACCAGTTCGGTCTGGTCGCCGCCGTTGGTGACGCGCTGTGCGCCGATGCGGATACGGATGCCGCTGGCGCCCGCCACGCTGCGCGCCGGTGGCTGGATCTCGGCGGGGATAATCTCGGTCGTCCAGATGCCGTTACCCATGCGGGCGGCGATGGCGGCCAGCGATTGCCCGCAGCGCTGCGCGCCCTCGCCGGAATCGCTGATCACTTCGATGATGTGCTCGGCGAGCGGCACGGCGGCGCGCGATGCGGTGCTCGACGGACGATCCAGGGTGGCGGTGGCGCTCATGAGGCGGTCTCCGGCAAGTGCACGCGGGCGAAGCCGCGTTCGCGGCGCGGGATGCCGAACAGGCGTTCGGCGGGGTCGGTGGGCGCGGCGAGGTACACCGCATCGGTGTCACGCAGGCCCAGATAGGCCTTCATCGCGCGTGCGGCGCGGCGGCCGGCGCCCATGGCCTGGATCACCGTTGCCGCGCCGGTGACGATGTCGCCGCCGGCGAACACCCCGGCGATCGAGGTGGCGAGTGTGTCGTCGGTCCAGATGTAGCCGCGCTTGTCGAGCTTGAGGCCGGAGGTCTGGCCGAGGATCGGGTTGGCGTTGGTGCCGATCGCGAACACCACCATGTCGCATTCGATCTCGAAAGCGCTGCCTGCAACCGGTACCGGGCGGCGGCGGCCGGAGGCATCCGGCTCGCCCAGTTCCATGCGCTCGCAGCGCATCGCGCGCACCCGGTGCTGCTCATCGCCGACCAGTTCAACCGGGCTGGTCAGCCACTGGAAGTCGATGCCTTCCTGCTGCGCATGGTGGATCTCTTCGGCGCGGGCCGGCGCTTCGGCGGCGCTGCGGCGATACACGCAGGTGACCTTTTCGGCGCCCACCCGCAGCGCAACGCGCATTGCGTCCATCGCGGTGTTGCCGGCGCCGATCACCGCCACATGCTTGCCCGGCTGCAGTGGCGTGTCATAGGCGGGGAAGTCGCGGCCGTGCATCAGGTTGCAGCGGGTCAGCCATTCATTCGCCGACAGCACGCCGCCCAGTGATTCGCCGGGGATGCCCATGAAGCTGGGGTAGCCCGCACCCGTGCCGACAAACACCGCCGAGAAGCCCATCTCGCCCATCATCTGTTCGAGCGTGAACAGGCGGCCGACCAGGGTGTTGCACTCGAAGCGGATGCCCAGCTGACGCAGTTTTTCGATCTCCGCATCGACCACGCTGTTGGGCAGGCGGAAATCCGGGATGCCGTACTTGAGCACGCCGCCCGGTTCCTGGAAGGCTTCGAACACCGTGACCTCGCAGCCCGCCTTGGCTATGTCGGCGGCGCAGGCCATGCCCGCCGGGCCGGAGCCGACGATGCCCACCTTGTGCCGGTTGCGCTCGATGTAGGGCAGGTTGGTCCAGCCTTCGGCGATCGCCCTGTCGCCGATGAAGCGTTCCAGCCGACCGATCGCCACCGGCTCCAGTCGTTCGCCCACGGTGCACACGCCTTCGCACTGGCTTTCCTGCGGGCACACCCGGCCGCAGACGCTGGGCAGCAGGTTGGTGTCGGTGATCACGTCGTAGGCGCCGTGGAAGTTCTTCTCGGCGATCTTGCGGATGAAGCCGGGGATGGCGATGCCGACCGGGCAGCCGCGCACGCAGGGCTGGTCGGGGCAGTCGAGGCAGCGCTCGGCTTCGAGCAGCGCGTCCTCCAGCCGGTAGCCGCAGGCGACCTCCTCGAAATTGGTGATGCGGATCTCCGGCGCCTGTTCCGGCATCGGCGTGCGCGCCTGCGGAATGGTGCGGATCGTCTTTCTCTTGGCCATGCTGGCCTCCTGCTCGCGGTGGCGAGAGACGGGTTCAGTGTCCGGCGCCGCCACGCAGGCGGCAGCTCTCCTGCCACGCCTCGAGCGCGGCTTTTTCGGTGGGGCGGAAGCGGCCCAGACGGGCCATCAGGTCATCGAAGTCGACCAGGTGGCCGTCGAAGTCCGGCCCGTCGACACAGGCGAACTTGATCACCTCGCCAATCTTCACGCGGCAGCCGCCACACATGCCGGTGCCGTCCACCATCACCGGATTGAGGCTGACCATGGTCTTGATGCCGAAGGGGCGGGTCGCCTCGGCGCAGCCTTTCATCATGATCGGCGGGCCGATCGCAACGACTTCGTCGATGTCGGCGTGTGCGCTGATCGATTGCTTGATGCCCTCGGTGACAAGGCCCTTGATGCCAGCCGAGCCGTCGTCGGTGCACAGGATCAGCTCGTCGCAGCAGGCGCGGAACTTGTCCTCCCAGAAGACCAGCCCCTTGTTGCGAAAGCCCAGCACGCCGATCACGTAGGCGCCGCTTTCCTTGTAGGCGCGGGCCTGCGGATAGATCGGCGCAACGCCCAGGCCGCCGCCGACGCAGATCACCTTCTTGGCTGCGCCGATGTGGCTCGGGATGCCCATCGGCCCGACCAGCGCATGCAAGCGGGTGCCGACGCGGCAGTTCTGCTGCATCTCGCGGGTGGTCTTGCCGACCGCCTGGATCACCAGCGTGATCGTGCCCTTGTCGCGGTCGAAATCCGCGAGCGTGAGCGGGATGCGTTCGCCGTGTTCGTGTTCCATCACGATGACGAACTGGCCAGGCTTGGCGGCGCGTGCCATCAGCGGATGGCGCACTTCAAGCGAGAAGGTCACGTCGGAAAAATCCGAGCGTGCGACGATTTCGAAGTCGGACATGGCACCCCCCCCCGAGGAACCAGATGATCACGACCGCGCTCTGTTGGTGTTGCTGCGCGAGACCTCGCCCTTGTGTCTATGTATTGGCGCGATGGGGCGTCGGTCAGTGCCGAGACTAGTCTTGCGCGGCTGGAAAATCTTGCCGTGGATCAATCTGAGCACCATCGCAGTGCGCCAGATCAAACGCTGCCTACGCAGGCCCCGCCTGGCGCCGGAGCAGCCTCAGGCGGACGGTGTGGAGTGCTGTGCCGCGCCGCAAAGCCAGCGCGCGAACGCGATCACCCACGGCTTGTCATTCACGCCCGGCGCGGCGAGCAGGTAGTAGCTGCCTTGGGCCAACTCCGTCGCGAAAGGCCTTACCAATTGCCCGCTCGCCAGCAGCGGCGCGGCGAGCGTGGTGGTGGTGAGCGCGATGCCCTGGCCGGCGGCGCAGGCGTCCAGCATCAGCGCACCGTCGTCAAACCGCGGGCCTTCGGTCGGCTCGGCGGCTTGCACGCCGGCGGCGGCGAACCACGCCGCCCACGACAGCAGCGGGTGCCGGATCAGGCGGGCGTGGAGCAGGTCCGACGCTCGCCGGAGTTCGCGCGCCTGCGCCGGGCGACAGACGGGGAACACCGCCTCGTCAAACAGCTTCCAGCCATCCAGGCCCGCTGGCACCGCTTCGATGAAGCGAATCGCGAGATCGACCTCGCCGCGCTGCACCGGGTCCAGCCGTGTCGAGGTGGACAGCGCAAATTCGATTTGCGGATGCAGTGTCTGATAGGCCGCGAGGCGCTCAACCAGCCAGGCACGCCCGAAGGCGGGCGCGACCGACACCGAAAGCGCGCGGTGCCCGTCCGCATGGATGCGTTCGGTCGCGCGCGCGAGCGCATCGATCGCCGGTGCGACCTCCGCATGGTAGGCGGCGCCAGCGGTGGTAAGCGCGATGCTGCGGTGGCGACGTTCGAAGAGCTTCAGCCCGAGCGCGGCTTCGAGTGCGCGGATACGGTGACTGACCGCAGAGGGCGTCAGTGCAAGCGATTCCGCCGCGGCCAGGAAGCTGCCCAGGCGCGCGGCGGCATCAAAGGCTTCAAGGTTGGCGAGCGGCGGCAGCCGACGCATCGGGCGGCGTGGCGCTCAGTCGCCCTGCGCGACCGGGCGCGTCGGGTCGGCGCACCATTCGCTCCACGATCCCGGATAGAGCCGCGCGCCGCTCAGACCGGCGACTTCGAGCGCCAGCAGGTTGTGGCAGGCGGTAACGCCGGATCCGCACTGGCAGACCACCTGCGCCACGGGTCGGTCGCCAAGCCGGCTGCGCCACTCCTCGGCGAGTTGCGCCGGCGTTTTGAAGCGGCCGTCCGGCGCCAGGTTGTCGCGGAAGAAGCGGTTGATCGCGCCTGGAATATGGCCGCCAACCGGGTCCAGCGTCTCGTTCTCACCGCGGAAGCGATCCGGCGCGCGGGCGTCGACCACCTGAAACGCGGCCGACGCCAGGTTGGCCAACACATCGTCGGCGCTGACGCTCGCCACGCCCGGGCGAAGGCTCAACGTGCCGTGCGGCAGATTCAGCGGTGCATCGGTGCTGATCGGCAGCGCCGCGTCTCGCCAGGCGGCGAAGCCGCCATCGAGCACCGCCACCGCGTCATGCCCGACCCAGCGCAGCATCCACCACAGGCGCGCCGCATACATGCCGCCAGCGTCGTCGTAGGCGACGACCTGCGTCGTCTCCGATACGCCATGGCTTCGCATCAGGGCGACGAAGTCTTCCGCGGTGGGCAGCGGGTGGCGGCCGTTGCGGCCAGTCTTGGGGCCAGAGAGATCGTCGTCGAGATGGAGGAAGCGGGCGTAGGGGATGCGGCCACTGGCGAATGCGTCGCGGCCGTACCCCGGCTTCGCAAGGTCGTGGCGGCAATCGAACACCACCAGCGAAGGCGCACCGAGGCGCGCCGCGAGTGCAGGCGCCTCCACCAGCGTGTGCCAGGTACTCATTCGACGGTTTCTCCGGCCAGCCAGGCGCGGGCCATGATTTCGTCGTCGAACAGCCGAAGCTCGGCGTTGATCAGCGATTGCTCCAGCCAGGCACCGATCGAATCGAGATCGTTGGTCGTCAGTACCGCGATGCGGCCATCCTCGTTCTTGTAGCGGCGAGCGAAGCGGTAGTCCTCGATTGCGGCGTCGAGCGTAAGGCCATTCATCTCGCGCAAATCGACCAGCGCGCGCAGCGGCGCCCCGGTGCCGATCGCTGCTTCGACCTGGGCCTCGAACTGGCGGAAATCGGCCAGCGTGAGTTCTCCGAACACGACTGCCTCGACGCAGTTGTCACGCAGTTCTGCAGTGATCATCACGCACTCCTTGTGGATGGGACACCCCCATTATCCGCGCGGGGCACGCTGCGCTTCAATGCGGGGCATCAATTTAGTGCCCGCGTCGTCGCAGTTCAGTCCGTTTCAGCCGGCGGTGCGGGTTTGCGCGAGAGCCGCCCGGCGAGCGCGCCCGACAGCACGACCGCGACGATCCCGACCAGCGCGAGCGGGTCCAGCCGCTCGCCCCAGATCGCTGCGCCAAACATCGCGGCGAACACTACCGTGGTGTAAGAAAGGGAGGCCGCTACGAGCGTTTTGCCATAGCGGTAGGCGCGCGTCATGGCGAGTTGTGCGAGTGCGCCAAAGCCGCCGACGCCGAGCAGAATGGCGGCGTCGGTGAGCGTCCATGCGCCAGCGTGCGGTTCGAACAGCGCGAAAGGCAGGCCGCCTGCGGCGCACACGGCCGAGAACCAGAACACCGTGCGCCATTCCGGCTCACCGGCTTCGCCGAGCTTGCGTACGTTCAGGTAGGCCACCGACGACAGCGCGCCGGAGCACAGCCCGAAGACTGCGCCGTACCAGAGTGCCGGGTCGATGCTGGGCTTGAGCACCATCGCCACGCCGGCCAGGCCGATTGCCAGCGCGCCCCACATGCCGCGCCGCATCGGCTCATGCGCGAGGACCGCGACAAGTGCCGCGAGCCACAGCGGCGAGGTGTAGTTGAGCGTCACGGCAGCCGCCAGCGGCAGCGTCACGATGGCCAGGAAGTACAGCACCAGCGCAACGAAGCCGGATACCGAGCGTGCAAGGTGGGTGCGCCACATCGGCGTCATCACGGGGCGTCGTTGCCATGCGATCCAGGCACCGATCAGCACCAGCGATACGAAACCCCGCCAGAACACCAGTTCGGCTGCATTGAAGCGCGTCGCACCGAGCTTGACGCAGGCCCCCATGCAGGCGAACAGCAGGCTCGCAACGAGCATCCAGAGCGATCCCATCGGCGCCGGGATCCGTTCAGGCGGGGTAGATGGCGCCGAGCACGCGCGGCCCGCGCGCCCCCGTAACCTCAGGCAGGTTGCCCGCGCTGCCGGCAAGGCAGCACTGCGCCAGCCATGCGAACGCGAGCGCCTCAAGGTAGTCGGGCGATACGCCCAGTTCCGCTGTCGAGGCGACGCGTACGCCCGGTGCGAGCGCAGCCAGCCGCCTCATCAGGGTCACGTTATGCACGCCACCGCCGCACACCAGCAGCGCATCAGGGCGGCCGCATTCGCGCCTGGTGGCATCCAGAATGCTGCGCGCGGTCAGTTCCAGCAAGGTGGCCTGTACGTCGACCGCCATGTGGTGACTTAGTACCAGCGTATCGAGCCAGTCGAGGTTGAATTCCTCGCGCCCACAGCTCTTTGGCGCGGGTTGGGCCAGGAAAGGGTGGGCCAGCAGAGCCTGAAGCAGATCCGCCTGCACCGCGCCCTGGGCGGCCCATGCTCCGCCTGCGTCATACGCCGTGCCCAGATGCCGCGCGGCCCAACCGTCGAGCAGCATGTTGCCCGGCCCGGTATCGAACCCACGCGTACTGCGGCCCGGTGCGAGGTCGGTCACGTTCGAGATGCCGCCCACGTTGAGCACCACGCGGTGCTCGCGCGCATCGCGCAGGATGCGGTCGTGGAAAGCCGGCACCAGCGGTGCGCCCTGTCCTCCCGCCGCGATATCGCGGTTGCGGAAGTCCGCAACGACCGTAATGCCGCAGCGCTCTGCGAGCAAGGCGGGTTGATTCAGTTGCAGGCTGTAGCCGAGCGCGGGCTGGTGACGAACCGTCTGGCCATGGCAGCCGACCGCCGCAACCTCTTCCGCCGCTAAACCTGCGGCTTGCAGTGCGGCCTGGGTGGCCTCGGCGTAGAGCACTGCGAGGCGCACCGACATTTCTGACGCACGGCGCAGTTCGTCGTGCCCCGCGGCATTCAGCGCCAGCAGCGCGTCGCGCAGGTCTGAGGGGTAGGGGACGAAGGCGTTGGAAACGACGCGTGGATGCGGCGTCGCGAAATCCGCGATCACGGCATCCACGCCATCAAGGCTGGTGCCGGACATCAGCCCGGCAAACAGCGTCGTTTGTTTGCTCACTCCGCGCGTGCGACGCGAGAGGTCGGCGCCGCGTCGTTCAGCTGCGCAATGATCGTCGCGCTGTGCTGGCGGAAGCGCGCCAGTTCGCTGCCCGACAGCGGCGGTGCATCGGGCAGGATGACCTTGAGCGGATCCTTGTGCTCGCCGGCGACACGGAATTCGTAGTGCAGATGCGGGCCGGTAGAGGAACCCGTATTGCCCACTGCGCCAATCGTATCGCCCTGGTGGATACGCTGGCCCTGGCGCACATCGATGCGCGACAAGTGGCCGTAGGCGGTGGTGATGCCGCCAGCGTGCCGCAGCACGATGAAATTGCCGTAGCCGCCCTGGCGGCCGGCGAATTCCACGGTGCCGTCGGCCGTCGAGCGCACGCGGGTACCGATCGGTGCGCCGTAGTCGACGCCCTTGTGTGCGCGCATCGTGCCGTAGATCGGGTGCATCCGCATGCCCATGCCGGAAGTGACACGGGAAAACTCCAGCGGCGAGCGCAGGAAGCCGCGCTTGAGGTTCTTGCCCTCGGCGGTGTAGTAGTCGCCGCGACCGCCGTTCTCGTTCCACACAGCGGTGTAGCGGTGGCCGTCGTTGACGAACTCCGCCCCGAGAATCCGGCCGGTCTTGACCGGCATGCCACGGTGGTAGAGCACTTCGTAGATCACGCGGAAATGGTCACCGCGGCGCAGATCGCGATGGAAGTCGATTTCCGAACCGAAAATCTCGGCCAGCCCGACTGCGACCGAGTCCGGCAGACCCGCTTCGTCCGTCGCGCCGAACAGCGAGTTGCGGATCTCGGCGGATTTGGCCTGGATGCGAGTATCGAACTCAACCGCGACGTCGCGAACCACGATCGATCCGTCACGCCGCTCAACCAGCAATTGCCGATCGCTTGAACTGCCGGGCAGTGCGAGCGTCAGCACGCGGCCACCGGCCGTCATCGACGCATGCACCGTGGCGCCCGGCGTCAGGCGACGCATTGCGTTCTGCGCGAGCGTGTGGGTCCGCAGCAGATCGGCGACTTCCGGATCGTCAATATTGAGACGCTGCAGCAGCGAGGCGAGGGTATCGCCGCGCTGGATGCGGTCTTCGCGGAAGAAGGCCGCATCTTCAGGAAGAATCTCGGCTTCGGGCGAAACGAGCAGGTTCTCGATGACCGCCTTCTGGTTGATCGTCGTGGCGTCAGGGCCTGGAATGACCGCAACCGCAGCCACCATGCCGAACACCGAGGCGCCGGCAATGCCGACCCCCGACCAAAACCAGACAGGACCCTGCTCTTTAAGTCCCTTAAGCCGCGCTAGAATAGAAACTTTTGTGTGGCTCATTTGCAACTGGCCGCGCGGTTAAATGCGGGCGATAGTAGCAAATTTCACGTTTCCGGATAGAAGGCATGACAGCGATCACTGAGCAACTCGAACTCATCAAGCGCGGCTCCGACGAACTCCTGATCGAGGCCGAACTGGTCGAGAAACTCAAGACTGGTCGTCCTCTCCGCATCAAGGCGGGCTTCGATCCGACTGCGCCTGATCTGCATCTTGGTCACACAGTGTTACTAAATAAGATGCGGCACTTCCAGGATCTGGGCCATCACGTCATGTTCCTGATCGGGGATTTCACCGCGTTGATCGGTGACCCGACTGGCAAGAACAGCACCCGGCCGCCGCTGTCGGCGGAGCAGGTCGTTGCAAACGCCGAGACCTATAAAGAGCAGGTCTTCAAGATCCTCGACCCGGCAAAGACCGAAATCTGCTTCAACGCCTCCTGGTTCAACGAGCTGGGGGCCGCCGGAATGCTCAAGCTCGCTGCAACGCACACCGTGGCGCGGATGCTCGAGCGCGACGACTTCGCCAAGCGCTTCGGCAACAACCAACCGATCGCGATCCACGAATTCCTCTACCCGCTATGCCAGGGCTACGACTCGGTCGCGATGAAGGCCGATGTTGAACTGGGCGGTACGGATCAAAAGTTCAACCTGCTGATGGGGCGCGAGTTGCAGAAGCACCACGGCCAGTCGCCGCAGGTTGTGCTGATGATGCCGCTCCTCGAAGGGCTGGACGGCGTTAACAAGATGTCCAAGTCGTTGGGCAACTATGTCGGCATCAATGAGCCGCCGCGCGACATTTTCGGCAAGCTGATGTCGATCTCCGACACACTGATGTGGCGGTACTACGACCTGCTGTCGTTCCGCTCGAACGCTGAGATTGGTGCACTCAAGGCCGAAGTGGCTGCTGGGCGCAATCCGCGTGATGTGAAAGTCGAACTGGCGCAAGAAATCATCACGCGCTTCCACGGCCGCGCCGCCGCGGAGGATGCGTTGGCCGATTTCGAAGCGCGTTTTCAGCGCAATGCAATTCCGGACGATGTTCCTGAGGTCACCGTCGAGGTCGGTGCGGGCATGGCGATCGCCCAGCTTCTTAAACAAGCGGGTCTGACTGCGAGTACCTCAGAAGCCATGCGCATGATCGAACAGGGCGGCGTGCGAGCCGACGGAGAAAAGGTGTCCGACAAGGGGTTGGTCGTTAACGCCGGCAGCGTGATGGTTCTTCAGGTCGGCAAGCGCAAATTCGCACGCGTGACGGCCGCCTGACGGCCGAGCAGGGGTTTCTCTGCTCGGCTCTTTCTAGGGCAAGACCGAGTTGGTAGATTAATTTGCTTTGGCAGTTGACGCGAAAAGGCGGGGTCGCTATAGTCTCACCTCTCTGCTGCTGACGAAGCGAAAGCAACGGCGCGGCAGGGTTTCAAGCGGTTCTGGCTGTCGCGAAATGCGGCAGCGAAA